>CAWDUJ010000015.1:7500-163477 GCA_963805455.1 uncultured Solirubrobacterales bacterium | reverse complement strand
ATCCGGTAGGCGTCGAAGACCGACTCGACATTGCGCAGCCGGGAGAGGCACTGCTTCAGCTGCTCCGGGTCTCCGACCTCGATCACGAAGGTGTTTTTCACCATCGGGTGGCGGGTCATGCAGCTCGCCTCGATGATGTTGATCCCCGCCTCGGAGAAGGTCCTCGAGAGGTCCTCGAGAAGGCGGGTCCGATCGTAGGCGTCGATCTGGAGCTGGACCCGGTAGGAGGCCTCGTTCTCGCCGTTCCAGCTGACGTCGACGAACCGTTCAGGCGCTCGCTTCAGCGCCTTCAGGTTCTTGCAGTCGGTGCGGTGGATCGTGATCCCGCGGCCGAGTGAGACGTAGCCGGCGATCTCGTCCCCCGGCACCGGCCGGCAGCACTTGGCGAGCCGGACCGCGACCTGGTCGGCCCCCTTGACCCTGATCCCGTAGTTGGATGCCTCCTTGGTCCGGCGTGCCTTGTCGTCGTGCCTTGCGGGGCTGCCGATCGGCTCGTGCTCCTCGACCGCCTCACCCACCTCGAGCCGCTGCATCAGCTTTTTGACGACCGCCTTGGTCGAGATCTTGCCCTGGCCGAGGGCGATGTAGAAGTCGGTTGCTTTGCGGTAGCCCAGCTCGCGGATCACATCCGCGAGCAGTGGCGACATCGCGACCTTCTGCATCGGCAGGCCGCGCTTGCGGAGCGTCTCCTCGAGCGCTTCGCGGCCGCGCTTCTCGGCGTCCTCGCGGCCTTCCTCTTTGAAGAAGGCGCGGATCTTGTTCCGTGCCCGGCTTGTGCGGACGAGCTTCAACCAGTCTCGGGACGGGCCGCGCTTCTGCTTCGCGGTCAGGACTTCGACGATGTCGCCCGAGCGCAGCTGGTAGTGGAGCGGGACGATGTTGCCGTTCACCTTGGCTCCGACGCAGCGGTGGCCGACGTCGGTGTGGACGGCGTAGGCGAAGTCGAGCGGGGTCGAGCCCGCCGAGAGGTTCTTGACCTCGCCCTTCGGCGTGAAGACGAAGACCTCGTCCTCGAACAGGTCGACCTTCAACGACTCGAGGAACTCGGTCGGGTCCTGGTCGCCCTGGGCCTCGACCAGCTGCCGCAGCCAGGTCATCTTCTCGCGGCGGGGATCGCTTTTCGCGCCCCCCTCCTTGTAGGCGACGTGGGCGGCGACACCGTACTCGGCGAGGTTGTGCATCTCACCGGTCCGGATTTGGATCTCGAGCGGCTTGCCCTCGGGCCCGATCACGGTGGTGTGGAGCGCCTGGTACATGTTGGCCTTCGGCATCGCGACGAAGTCCTTGAAGCGTCCGGGCAGCGGCTTCCAGATCGAGTGGATGACGCCGATCGCCCCGTAGCAGTCCTTGACCGAGCCGACGATCACCCTCATCGCCGTCAGGTCGAAGATCTCGTTGAACTCGCGCCCCTTCTTCGTCATCTTCGTGTAGATCGAGTAGAAGTGCTTGGCCCGGCCGGAGATCTCGGCGTCGATCCCGACCTGCTCGAGTTCATTGGAAAGAAACTCGCCGGCTTCGTTGACGTAGACCTCACGCTCGTCGCGCTGCTGGGAGACGAGCTGTTTGATCTCTTTGTACTTGCGTGGGTGCAGGGTCGCGAACGAGAGGTCCTCGAGCTCCCATTTGATCGCGTGGATCCCGAGGCGGTGAGCGAGAGGAGCGTAGATCTCGAGCGTCTCACGCGACTTCGCGAGCTGCTTCTGCTTCGGCAGCGCCCCGAGGGTGCGCATGTTGTGGAGGCGGTCGGCGAGCTTGATCAGGATCACCCTGACGTCGCTCGCCATCGCGACCATCATCTTCCGGTAGTTCTCGGCCTGGCGCTCGTCGCGGCTCTCGAACGTCATCCCGGTCAGCTTCGTGACGCCGTCGACCAGGATCGCGATCTCCTCGCCGAATTCGGCCTTCACCTCGTCGAGGCTGGCGCTCGTGTCCTCGACCGTGTCGTGGAGCAGGGCCGCGCAGAGGGTCTCGGTGTCGAGTCGCATCCGGGCGCAGATCTGGGCGACGCCGACCGGGTGGGTGATGAACTCGTCGCCGGAGTGGCGGACCTGGTCGGCGTGGCGGTCACAGGCGAACTCGAAGGCGCGGCTGACCGCCTCGCGGTCGATCTCGGGCGGCGAGTCGAACTCCTCGACCACGGCGAAGAGATCGGCGAGGAGCCCTTTCTGCGCTATCGATGTCTGTGTCGCTCGAGGAATCGGAGGCACTCCTTGTAACGGGCGCTGTAGGCACGAAATGCGCCGGAGCGCTCGAGTTCGGTCTCATCTGAGGATACGACCCCGACCGTGCCGTCGCCGCGTTCGGGCGTCCCCTGCACCAACCCGAGCTCGGACAGAACCCGGAAGCAGCGCGCCGCCGCCTCCGGGCGGCGCACATCGGTCCCACGCCCGGCGAGGGCTTCTCGCAGCTGCTCGCCGCTGCAATCGGCGGCCTCGCGAAGCGACCTGAAGACCGAGATCAGCGCCGGCCGCCGGGCCAGGTGCTGGTCGAGGATCGAGATGCAGAACCCGCGCTCGGACTCCCCCCAGGCGGCGTGGAGATAGCCCTGACCTGCTCCGGGGAGCGCGAACAGGCGGGAGACCCGCTCGCAGGCCGGCGGGTCGATGAGGACGACGTGCTCGAACTCGCGCGCCAGCTCGGGCTCGGATTCGAGGGTGAAGACGTCCGCGAGGCGAACTCCCTCGCGGGCGAGGGGCGCCCGCCGCTCGGTGTCGGCGACCGCGGCGAGGACCGCGCCGCCCCCGCTGGAGGCGAGCTCGGCGACCATCGCCGCTCCGGAGTTGACCGTCGTCAACTCGACTCGTTCCCGGCTCTCGCCGGGCTCGATCTCGGGCAGCGACCACTCGTGGGGATCCACCTGAAGCTCCGACTCGAAGCGCTGCCACCACGCGGCCGATTGCCGGGCGGGGTCGGCCTGGCCGGGATGGGGGTAGAGCTCGCGCAGCACGACCCGCGGCTCGACCGACCCCTTCCACCGGTTCACCTCGAGGCGCACCGCGGCATCGATCGGGACACTCTCCTCGACGCCGAGCCCAGAGCGCCCGAAGGCGACTCCGAGGGCACTGTGCGATCCGCTTCGGAGGCTGAAGCGCGAGTGCTTTCCCTCCTCCCCCATCGCCCGCACGTCCTCGACCCGCGCCGACGGCACCAGCAGGCGCACCCCCGGGTTGCCCATCCCGAACGGCGCCAGCCGCTCGAGCTCCTCGGCGAGGTCGAGGCCGAGGCCGGCTCCGCCGATCATCGCGTCGATCTCGACCGTCCGCACCAGGTCATCCGGCCCGAGCACGGTCGCGGCGTGGGCGCAGAACGCCTCCCGGAACCCGTCGACCGCGTCGGCGGGGAGCTCGAGGCCGGCGGCCGCCCGGTGGCCTCCGAATGAGGTGAGGTGCGAGGCGCAGGCCTCGAGGCCGGCCAGGAGGTCGAAGCCGGGGATGCTGCGCCCCGAGCCGCGGCCGCCGCCCTCGCCGTCGAGCGAGATCACGATCGCCGGCCGGTGGTGGCGCTCGGCGAGGCGTGAGGCGACGATCCCGACGACCCCGGGATGCCAGCCCTCCCCCGCCACCACCAGCGCCGGTGCTTCGCGAAGTTGGTCGGGGAGGTCGCGGCGTGCCGCCTCGGCGGCCGTGGATACCTCCTGCTCGGTCGCGCGTCGCTCGCCGTTGGCGCGGCTCAGCTCGGTGGCGATCTCGGCCGCCCGCTCCGGGTCCTCGGTGAGGAACAGCTCCACCCCCGCATCGGCCCGGTAGAGGCGTCCCGCCGCATTGATCCTCGGCGCCAACCGAAACGCCAGGTCCCCCTCATCGAGCTGCGCCGGCTCGACTTTGGCCGCAGCCAGCAGGGCGCGGATCCCTGGCCGCTCCGCCCGCCGAATCTCCTCCAACCCCCTCCGCACGATCGACCGGTTCTCCCCGACCAACGGCACCACGTCGGCCACCGTCGCCAACGCCACGAGGTCCAGGTCGAGGGCAGCATCGGAAATGGATTCCCCGGGCCGGCTATCGCCGGGAGTTCCTGGAGAACCCATTCCCGATGCCATCCTCAGCGCTGTGGCGAGTTTCCAGGCCACCGCCGTTCCGCATAGCTCCGTGAAGGGGTACCCGTCGATCTCGGGATGGAGGATCGGGCAGTCCGGCAGCTCGCCGGCGGGCTGGTGATGATCGGTGACGATCACGTCGATCCCCAGGGACTTTGCGAGCGCCACCTCCTCGACCGCCGTGATCCCGCAATCGACGGTGATCAGCAGCGAGGTCTCACGCTCGGCGAGGCGGCGGATGTTCTCCGAGTCGAGCCCGTAGCCGTCGGCGAGGCGGTCGGGGATCAGCCAGTCGCACTCGGCGCCGAGCCCGCGCAGCGTCGCGACCATGATTGTCGTCGCGCAGACGCCGTCGACGTCGAAGTCGCCGTGGACCGTGATCCTCCTACCTGCCCGTACCGCCTCGCCTAATTGCTCGACGATCGCGCCCATCGAGCCGAAGTCGCCCGGCGGGTGGCTCTCGTCGGCATCGAGGAAGGCGCGGGCGGCCTCGGGCGTTCGGTAGCCGCGCCGGACGAGGGTGATCGCGACCGGCTCGCTGAGCTCGAGCGCCTCGGCCAGCGCCCGCGCCTCGGCGTAGTCGTATGGATCGGCTCGGTATGCGTTGACGGTTTCCGTCACGAACCCAGGCTAGGAGCCGGGTTGGACGGCAATCCGCCCTCCATCGGTCGCAAATGGCGGCCTTTCGGCCTATACCGCCCGCGTGCTCGTCCGTGCTGCCGCCCGGATCGTCAAGTGGAGGGCGCCGCTCAGGCCTGGGCCTGCTGCTCGGCCCGGACGCCGATCACCCAGACGACCGCGAGGCCGATCGCGACGCCCGGAATCGAGATCAGCGCCGTCCCCAGATCGGTGTCGCCGAGGCTTTTGCCGGTCGCGATCTGGACCACCGCGCCGAAGATCACGGCGCCGATCGTCGCCCCGATGAGGGCGCCGACGATGCCCTGCCAGAAGCGGTCCGGCAGGAACACCGTGAAGTGCCAGAGGGCGATCCCCATTGTGAACCAGACAAGCAGCGCCATCAGCACATAACCTCGCGCTTCGCTCGCGGCGCGAAGAGACAGATATGGCTCATTTGGCTCGCTCCGCTCATCGATTCCTCCCGTGTTTGCGGCGCTGGCGGCGGCGTTCGCGCCTGCGCTCGTTACGTTCTGCCCGCTCGGCAGCGGCGGGGTCGACCGCCGGGGTTTCGCCGTTGGTCGACGGGCCGCCGCCGTCGGGGCCGCTTGCCTCGGCGGTCGCGACCGCGGCCTCGCGAGGCTCGGCCTCGGTCGCAGCCTGGTCGAAGCCGGCTTCCCCTTCGAGTTTGTCGTCGGTCGACAGTTTCGCCAACTCGACCTCGTCGGCGAACGCCGGCACCTTGCCGTCCGGGCCGACCAGGCGCTCGCGCCTCCGCGCGTAGCTCGGCTCGCGTTCTTTCCAGGCAGTCAGCACCGGCGAGGCGATGAAGATCGAGGAATAGGTACCGGAGAAGATCCCGACCATCATCGCGAAGGCGAAGTCCTGCAGGGTGGCGCCGCCGAACACGAGCAGGACCCCGACCAGGAAGACGGAGGAGAGGCCGGTGATCAGCGACCGGGTCAGCACCTCGCTCATCGAGCGGTTGACGATCTGCGAGAAGGCCGCGCGCGGCATCCGCGGCACGTTCTCGCGGATCCGGTCGAAGACGATCACGGTGTCATACAGCGAGTAACCAAGGATGGTGAGGAAGGCGGCGACCGTACCGCTCGTCACCTCCCGGCCGGTCAGGGAATAGACCCCCGCCGTGATCAGGATGTCGTGGAACACCGCGATCAGAACCGGCACCGCGAACTTGGGGTCGAATCTGAACGCGACGTAGCCGGTGATTAGGAGCAGGGAGAAGATGATCGCGAGCAGGGCGCTGCGGGCCACCTGCTTGCCGAAGGTCGGCCCGACGCTGGTGCTTTCGAAGCTGCCCGGTTTGATCCCGAAGGCTTTGTTGATGTCGTTTCGCACCGCGCCGACCCCCGCCGGCAGCAGCTCGCTGGCCTGGACCTGGAACCCGGCGCCGAACTGTTCGTCTTCGGTTTCCTGGACCTCGGCGTCGCTGAGTCCGTTTTCGTCGAGAACTTCGCGGACGTCTTCGACGGTGGTCGACTGCTGCGGGGCGAAGTTGATCCTTGTGCCGGATTCGAAGTCGATCCCGAGGTTGAGTTGGTTGATCGCCAGCGAGAGCGCACCGACGACGAGGATCGTCCCCGAGATCGAGAAGAACCATTTGCTGGCGCCGATGAAGTTGAAGTGCCACCTGACCCGCTGCTCACCGGCGCCGATCAGGCGGTCGGAGGAGAGCAGTCGGCCACGTCCGAACACCCCGAGGAATGCCTGGGTGAAGACCACCGCGGTGAACAGCGAGACAATCGTGCCGACGCCGAGGGTGAAGGCGAACCCTTTGACCCCGGCGGTGGCGAGGACGAAGAGGATGAACGCGGTCAGCAGGGTGATCACGTTTGCGTCGATGATCGTCGCGATCCCTTTTCGGTAACCGACCCCGATCGCGGCGCTGACGCTGCGCCCGGCGCGCACCTCCTCTTTGATCCGCTCGAAGATGACGATGTTGGCGTCTGCCGCCACGCCGATCGTCAGGATCAGGCCCGCGATCCCCGGCAGGGTCAGCGTGATCGGGATCAGTTTGATCAGCGCGAAGAAGAAGGCCGCGTAGACGGCGAGGCCAATCGTCGCGACGATGCCGAGGAAGCGGTAGTAGAGGATCAGGAAGGCGACCACCAGCAGGAGGCCGATCAGGCCCGCCTTCAGGCCCTGGTTGAGCGCCTGTTCGCCGAGCGTCGCCGAGACCTGGGACTGGCTGATCAGCTTCAGGTTGATCGGGAGGGCGCCGATCTGGAGGAAGGTCGCGAGGTCCTGGGCTTCCTGGATGCTCTGGAAGCCGCCCGAGATCTGGGCGCCGTTGCGGCCGTCGATCCCGTCCGGGTTCTCGAGGAAGTTGATCAGCGGCCGGGTCTTGACTTCGTTGTCGAGGACCACCGCGAACCGCCCCGAGAGCTGTTCCGCGGTTTCGTTGGAGACCGGCCCGATCGCCCGCGCCTGGCCCCGCAGCGCGATCCGGCGGGTGACTTCCTGGAACGCGTCCTGGCCGCTGCTGGTGAACTGGAAGTTGACGTTCGGCTGCCCGGCTTCGTCGCGTTCCTGCTTCGGGTTGGTGATTTCCTTGCCCGACAGTGCCGGTTCGTCGTTCAGCGCGAACCACCCCGGTTCGGCGTCTTCGATCACTTTGCCTTCGGTGTCAGAGGGGAGTTCGGAGACGACGACCGTCCCCGGCGGGACCGTCCCCAGGATCGGGCATCCCTTCACCTGTTCCCCACCGGACTTGAGGTTTTCGCACTTCTTTGTCCTCGACCCGCTTTTTCCCGGTCGCGGTGATGAGCAGATCGGCCTTTGTGAACTCCGGGCCGGCGATCAGCTTGTGCTTTTCGTCGGGCGAGAACAGGTAGTACCGGGTCCGGTTGCTGGAGCATTTTTCACAGTCCGGTTTCGGTTCCTGTTCTTCGGCCAGTTTCACCGCCCCGTAGGCGCTCGGGAAGGCACCGGCGAAGATCAGCTGCTTGTTTTCCTGGGCGGTGATCTTGCGGCCGGCTTCTTCCCATTCCTTGTTCGCTTCGTTGATCACCGAGTCGGGGGGTTCCTGGCCCGGATTCCCGCCGATCGCCTTCTCGCGCCCGAGCAGGTTCGGTTCCCAGTCGTAGAAGTAGAGCTGTGCCGTGCTGCCGACCTGTTCCTCGGCGCGCTGGGCGTTGGTGACGTCGGGAAGGCTGACCGAGATCCCGTCGGTTCCGATCCGCGAGACCTCTGGCTCGGAGACGCCGAGCTGGTCGATCCGCTGGCGGATGATTTCGATCGAGCGGTCGATGTCGCTGCCCTTGACTTCGGTGACCTGGCCGGTCGGCGTCCCCTGGTAGATCAGTTCGGTGCCGCCCTTGAGGTCGAGGCCGAGCTTCGTTTCCTTCTCCGCGATCACCAGCGCCGAGACGGCGACCAACAGCACCACGAAGAGGAGGATGAAGATGTTGCTGCGGCGCCGTTGCATCTAGTGGTCCATCCGGTAAGTCCGGTGCCGAGAGGGCGAGCGAAAACCAAGCACGCCGCGGACGCAGGGAGGCCGAATAGCGGGCGCTATTCGGACGACGGAGGACAAAGGCGGGCGACGGTTTGCAGCCGCCCAATGGGTGTCGGGATTTGCCGGATGGACCACTGGCTCAGCTGTCAGGAGTGAGGACGAGCAGCAGCCCGCCGTCGTCGTCGTAGGCAGGGAAGACATCGGCGACCGCTTCGGCTGGGATGTCGCCCTCGGCCTTGACGGCCACTTTCTTGCCGAGCGAGCGCACCCCCCACTCGAGCGAGGTCTCGATCGGATCGGCGACGCCGTCGCCGTCGAGGTCGGCGGTCTTGCCGCCGTCGCCCTGCTGCAGCCACTGCAGGCCGAGAACTTCTTTGACCGGGCGCCCGATCACGTCTTCGTCGGTGAGGCCGGTCAACTCGAAGCTGCCCCGGCCCGCGTCGATCACCCGCGCCTCGCGGTCGCAGACGAAGAAGGCGGCGTTTGGCGCCGGGTAGTAGTCGTCGAGCAGCTCGAACACGAATCCGAAGCCGCATTTGGAGCAGCCCTTGGGACGGGTGCTGAAACCGGCGGTCCTGTCCGCGCTCAGCTCCCTGTTCCCGCAGTTGGGGCAGATGAAGAAAGGCATCCCCCCACAGGCTACTCAGAACAGGCTTTTCGCTCCTTCGGGGGTTGGCAGTCCGAGATGCTCGTAGGCGCGCTCGGTCAGCACCCGCCCCCGCGGGGTGCGCTTGAGCAGACCCTGCTGGAGGAGATAGGGCTCGAGGACGTCCTCGATCGTGTCCTGCTCCTCGCCGATCGCCACCGCCAGGGTCGAGAGGCCGACCGGGCCGCCGGCGAACTTCTCCGCGACCGTTGTCAGCAGGCTGCGGTCGGAACGGTCGAGGCCGCCGGCGTCGACCTCGAGCATCTCGAGCGCGGCGATCGCGACGTCGGCGTCGATCGCGCCCTCGCCCTTGACCTGGGCGAAGTCCCGAACGCGCTTCAGCAGGCGGTTTGCGACCCGCGGTGTGCCGCGCGAACGACCCGCGATCGTCGTCGCCCCCTCGAGATCGATCTCGACCTCGAGGATCCCCGCCGAGCGGAGGATGATCTCGGCGAGATGGTCGGGGTCGTAATGCTCGAGTCGGTGGCAGACGCCGAAGCGGTCGCGCAGCGGGGTCGTCAGCAGCCCCGAGCGGGTCGTCGCGCCGATCAGGGTGAACGGCGGCAGCGGCAGGGTCACGGTGCGGGCGCCGGCGCCCTGGCCGAGCACGACCGGCAGCTCGTGGTCCTCCATCGCCGGGTAGAGGGTCTCCTCGATCGCGCGGCCGAGCCGGTGGATCTCGTCGATGAAGAAGACGCTCCCCGGCTCGAGCGCGGTCAGGAACGAGGCGACGTCGGCCTTGCGCTCGAGCGCCGGACCCGCGGTCTGGACCAGCGGCACCCCCATCTCGGAGGCGACGATGTGGGCGAGCGAGGTCTTGCCGAGGCCGGGCGGCCCGGCGAGGAGGACGTGGTCGAGTGACTCGTTGCGGCCGCTCGCGGCCTCGATGAAGATCGCCAGCTGATCGGTGACCTGCGCCTGATTGACGAAGTCCGAGAGCGTCGGCGGCCGCAGCGAGCGGTCGAGCTCCTCGTCGGGGACGTCGGCGCGGGCGTCGTGAATCCGGATCTCCGGCTCCTCGCTCATGCCGATCGTCCTGTCCCCGCCTTGCGGAGCGCGGTCGCGATCAGGACCTCGGCGTCTTCGCCCTCGATCCCGTCAAGGAGCTGCTCGGCTTCGAGCGGCGCGTAGCCGAGGTTGACGAGCCCGTCGCGGGCGAGGGAGCGGTCGTCGGCAGGCTCGCCGCCCACGGCTATCTCCTCCTCGAGGGCGCCGGCGACCTTCTCTCGCAGCTCGACGATGATCCGCTCGGAGGTCCTTTTCCCGATCCCCGGCACGGCCTGGAAGCGTTTCGCGTCCCCGGCGGCGATCGCCCGCAGGAGCTCGCGGGCCGGGCCGCCGGAGAGGGTCGCGATCGCGACCTTCGGCCCGACGCCGCTGACCGAGACCAGCTCTCCGAACAGCTCGCGCTCCTCCTCGGAGGCGAATCCGTAGAGGGCGAGCGCGTCGTCGCGCGGGATCAGCTGGGTGTGGAGGAAGGCTTCACGACCGGTGGCGGGAACCGATTTCAGGGTCTCGGAGGAGACCGTCAGCAGGTAGCCGACGCCTCCGGCCTCGATCACGACGTGATCGGGACGGCGGACGAGCACCTCGCCGCGAACCGCGGCGATCATCCGCTGACCCGCGCCGTCGCGGCCTCGACCGCCGCCCGGCGGCCGGCGCCGGCGCCGTGGCAGATCGCAACCGCGAGCGCGTCCGCGGCATGGTCGGACGCGGGCGGCTCCGGGAGGCCGAGCAGGGTTCCGACCATCCGCTGGACCTGCTGCTTGCCGGCCGAGCCGGCGCCGCAGACGGCCATCTTGATCGCCTGCGGTGTGTAGGCGGTGCAGGAGATGCCGCGCTGCGCCGCGGCGAGCATCGCGACCCCGCTCGCCTGCCCGACGGCCATCGCAGAGCGCACGTTCTTGCCGAAGTAGATGTCCTCGATCGCGAGCGCGTTGGGCTCGTGCCAGGCGATCAGCTTCTCCAGCTCAGCGTGGATGTGCTCGAGCCGGCGCTCGATCGGCAGGTTCGCCGATGTCTCGACCACGCCCGCGTCGAGCGCGCTCATCCGATTGCCCTCGACCCGGACGAATCCGAATCCGAGGTTGGCTGCGCCGGGGTCGACCCCGATCACCACTTGCATGGGATCTGATTCTGGGAAACGCCTCGGATGCCTTTATCCGTGGCGGCTATGCGGCTGCGAGCTGCTCGAGAACGCTCTCGGGAATATCGAAGTTGGCGTGGACGCTGTCGACGTCGTCGTGCTCTTCGAGCGCCTCGATCAGGCCGACCAGCGATTTCGCGTCGTTCCCCTTCACCTCGACCGTGTTTTTCGGCTCCATCGTCACCTCGGCGGACTCGATCTCGACCCCGGCGGACTCCAGCGCCTCGCGCACGGTCGCGAGGTCGGCAGGCTCGGAGAGGACGCGCAGCAGGTCTCCCTCGTCGCGGACGTCCTCGGCGCCGGCGTCGATCGCCGGCATCAGGTCGTCCTCGGTGTAGCGGCCGCCGTCGACCGCGATCACCCCCCGTTTCTCGAAGATCCAGGCGACCGATCCCGGCTCGCCGAGGCTGCCGTTGTGCTTGCTGAAGGCGAATCGGACGTCGGCGCTGGTCCGGTTGCGGTTGTCGGTCAGCGCCTCGACCAGGATCGCGGCGCCGCCGGGCCCGTAGCCCTCGAAGACGACGCTCTCGATCGCGGCCGCGTCGGCGCCCTCTCCCGTCCCCCGGTCGATCGCCCGCTGGATGTTGTCCTTGGGCATCGAGGCGTCGCGCGCCTTCTGCACCGCGGTCGCCAGCGCCGGGTTGTTTTCCG
The DNA here is from genome assembly GCA_963805455.1 of uncultured Solirubrobacterales bacterium. GTDB lineage: Bacteria > Actinomycetota > Thermoleophilia > Solirubrobacterales > 70-9 > VRUE01. Next base: position 151,908 of record CAWDUJ010000015.1, on the reverse strand, counting down.
GCTCACCGCCGCCGTCGCGGGCCGCAACGGTGATCGCCCGGGCGAGCTTGGTGAACATCTTGCCGCGTTTTGCGTCTGTTGCGGCCTTCTTGTGTTTGATCGACGACCATTTGGAGTGCCCCGACATGGGGCCTATTCTATGAGTCGCGATGTCTTCGGAATCGTTTTACGGGCACCATCACGTCAGCGCTGTCCAGGGATTGGCGGCCAGCGGCGTCTTCGTGCTGATGCTCGTCGCTGCGTTCGGCCTCTGGACCGCGATACCGCTCGGCTGGATCTGGATCGGCTCGAAGGTCTCCGAGACCCAGTTCCCGGCTGAGGGCCCCTATGCCGTCGTCGCGATCGGGATCCTCTTCACGACTCTCGCCGACGCCTGGCTGATCGGCATCCTCAACGACGTCTACGTCCGGATCACCGGCACCAACCGCCTGGCGCCGATGCGGCCGAGCTGGATGAAGAGCATGCGCGACTCCAACGCCCCGATCGGCACCACCACCGTCGTCGAGGCGACGATGATGGGCTCGGTCCTCCTCGCGGTCGCCGTCTTCGTCGGCTGGTTCTTCCTCCTCGCGGGAAGCCCGATCCCAAGCCAGTAGCGCGAGCCCCCGCTCGTTGCGGTGGCGGGAGGAACCGCCGTCCATATCTGATTCTCTGGCACCCCACGGAAGCAGAGCACGCAAGCGGAATTGTTTGATGACCTTGCCGAGCCTGCGATTTCCCTCGCTATGCGACGGAAAACGCAGGCTCGGCGTCTCCTGCTGAACCTCAGACCACGAATTTGCCGTCGACCTGGAAGTCCTCGCCGTCGACGATCAGTTTGCCGCCGAGCCGGAGGTCGCAGACGAGATCGGTGTGGACCGCCGACTCGTTGACCCCGCCCGACTCCGGATAGCTCTTGCCGACCGCCATGTGGACGGTCCCGCCGATCTTCTCGTCGAGCAGGACCTCCCGGGTGCCGCGGTCGATCGCGTAGTTGGTCCCGATCCCCAGCTCGCCGAGGCGCCGGGCGCCGTCGTCGGTGTCGAGCAGTTGGATCAGGAACTCCTCGCCGCGCTCGGCGTGGGCATCGACGACCTTGCCGGACTCGAACTTGAGGTGGACGCCGGACACCTCGCGACCCCCGATCGTCGCCGGCAGGTGGAAGGTCACCTCCCCCTCCACCGAGTCCTCGATCGGCCCGGTGAAGAACTCGCCGTCCGGCATGTTGTGCTCGCCGTCGCAGGGAATGAAGGTGCGGCCGGCGATCCCGAGCCTGATGTCGGTCCCCGGTGCGATCACCCGGACCTCCTCGTGCCCCTGGATCACCTCGGACAGCCGCTTGGTCTCCGCCGAGGCCCGCTCCCAGGCGGTGAGGGGGTCGCCGTCGTCGGCGAGGCAGGCGCCGTAGTAGAAGTCCTCGTAGTCGACGAGGCTCATCTCGGCCTCGGCGGCATAGGCGTTGGTCGGGAACAGCGTGTAGACCCAGCGGAACTCGCCCTTTGCGCTGCGCTCCATCGCCCGCGAGAGCAGCGGGCCCATCGCCGCCTGGCGGCGGGTCTGGCGCTCGGGCGGGATCGCCGATAGCTCGCGGGTGTTGGTCGAGGCGCCGACCGCGATCCGGACGTCGGCGTTCTCGAGCAGCAACTCGGCGACCGGGGAGACCCAATCAAGCTGGGCGTCGCTCGAGTGCTTGTAGTAGGAGGCGCTCTGCCCTCCCAGCGCGACGTTCATGATCGGGTTGCCGCCGGCCTTCAGGACCTCCTCGTAGACGGCGAGCAGCAGCGGCTCGGCGGCGGAGTCGCCGTCGATTGCGACGATCTCACCCTCCTTCACCTTCGTCGAATAGCCGACGAGGATCTTTGCCAGACGTTCGGCCCTCGGGTCTCTCAACTCTTTGCCTCCTCGTGCGCGCGCTTCCGCGCTTCTGTCGTGATGGCCATGAACAGTGCGTGGAGCCGTGAATCGTCGGTCAGCTCCGGGTGGAACGCGGTGGCGATCACCGCGCCTTCGCGGACCGCGACCGGGTGACCGTCGTACTCGGCGAGGACATCGACCCCGGCGCCGACGCGCTCGATCCACGGGGCGCGGATGAATATCGCTCGCAGCGGGTCATCGCCGATCCCCTCGATCGCGAGGTCGGCCTCGAAGCTCTGGAGTTGGCGGCCGAACGCGTTGCGACGTGCGGTCGCGTCGATCAGCCCGAGGTGGGCGTCGTCGCAGACGATCATCCCGGCGCAGGTGCCGAATATCGCCCGTCCCGCCTCGTGGTGGGCCCGGATCGGGGCCTCGAGGCCCTCGGCCCTGATTCCCTTGACGATCGCCGTGCTCTCGCCGCCGGGGATGACCAGACCGTCGAGGTCGGCCAGTTCGGCCTCGACCCGGACCTCGGATGCGTCGGCGCCGAGACCGCGCAGCATTCGGACGTGGGCTTCGAAGCCTCCCTGGATCGCGAGTACGCCGATCCGCAGCTCAGATCCCAATCTCAGGCACCGCGGTCCTGAAGGAGAGCGTCGGCCGCCGCCAGCTCCGAGATCTCCAGGCCCGGCATCGCCTCGCCGAGCCCGATCGACGCCGCCGCGACCCGCTCGGGGTCGCTGTGGTGGGTTGTCGCCTCGACGATCGCCTTCGCCATCCGCTCGGGGTCGGCGCTCTTGAAGATCCCCGACCCGACGAAGTTCCCCTCGGCGCCCAGCTGCATCATCAGCGCCGCGTCGGCCGGGGTTGCGATGCCCCCCGCGCAGAACAGCGGCACCGGCAGACGGCCGGCCTCGGCGACCGCGCGGACGACCTCGAGCGGGGCCTGGTGCTGCTTGGCTGCGCCGGCGAGCTCCTCGGGCCGGAGCTGTGTAAGCCACTTGATCCCGCCGGTGATCTCGCGCATGTGGCGGACCGCCTCGACGACGTTGCCGGTGCCGGCCTCGCCCTTGGAGCGGATCATCGCCGCCCCCTCACCGAGCCGCCGCAGCGCCTCGCCGAGGGTTGTCGCGCCGCAGACAAACGGGACCTCGAAGGCGAACTTGTCGATGTGGTTGCTCTCGTCGGCCGGGGTCAGCACCTCGGACTCGTCGATGTAGTCGACCTCGAGCGATTCGAGGACCTGGGCCTCGGCGAAGTGTCCGATTCTCGCCTTCGCCATGACCGGAATCGTCACCGCCTCCTGGATCCCCTTGATCATCGCCGGGTCCGACATCCGTGCGACACCACCGTCCCTGCGGATGTCGGCCGGGACGCGCTCGAGCGCCATCACCGCGCAGGCCCCCGCCTCCTCCGCGATCCGCGCCTGCTCGGGCGTGACCACGTCCATGATCACGCCGCCTTTCAGCATCTCGGCGAGGCCCGTCTTCAGCCGGAAAGTCGCGTGTTCGGCCATGACAGCAATATAAAGCGCCACCTCCTCCGCTTCGCGTCCGGGGGTGGCGCCTGCGCGCCGTATCGGCGCCGCTCGCGGAAAATCAGATCGTGACCCTCGCTAATTGGTGGACCACCCAGCACCGCGCACCCCCGGACGCCGGAGCGCGGGTGCGAGACAGCCGGTTGTGATCAGCGCGCCCGCGCGGAGGCGGAGCAGGCGGCGGAATATTCCAGCACCCGACCGCCGCATCGGCGCCCGCGAACCAGTTGACGCCACTCTGCGGACCGTGGCGTTACTTGAGTTTGTAGGCGCGGATGCGGTCTTTGTGCACGGCTTCGTCGCGGGCGTAGAGGCCGTGGGCCAGGCCCTGGACGAGCGCCATCAGCGCCGTGTTGGAGCGCGCGAAGGAGGGGCTGTTGGAGGAGAAGTAGAGCGTCTGCTCGGCGTGCTCGCCGACCTCCGACATCGAGGCGTCGGAGATGGCGAGGGTACGCGCGCGGCGGTGCATTGCCAGCTTCATCGCCCGCAGCAGCAGCGGGTGGGCGCGGCCCGACGAGAGGACGATGACGAGTGTCTCCTCGTCGATCCGCCCCAGTCGCTGCAGCGACTCGCCCCCGGTACTGGCGACGATTTCGGCGCGGATGTCGAGCAGGCTCAGCATGTGCCGCAGGTAGCTGGCGAAGAAGGCCATCTGGTCGACCCCGACGACCACGACGCGCTGCGCTTCGGCGAGTGCGGCGACGGCGCCGTCGACCTGCTCGCGCGTCAGGTGCCGCGCGGTTTCCTCGAGGTTCGAGTGGTCGGTGCTGAGCGATCCCTCGAGCTCGGAGTGGTCGAAGGAGAAGAGGGCGCTGCTGTTCGCGGCGCCGTTGTTGGCCACCGCGGTGGTCCGGTACTCCTCGATCGCAGCCTGCTGAAGCTCGGGATAGCCCTCGAATCCGAGCGCCTGTGAGAAGCGGACGACGGTCGAGGATGAGGTGCTCGCGCGTCTCGCGAGCTCCTCGGCGGTGAGGAAGGCCGCCTCGTCGAGATGGTCGACGATGTAGCGGGCAACGTCTTTCTGGGATCGGGAGAACTCGTCGAAGCGCTCCTGGATGTACTCGGAGAGACTGGTCAGCTGGGGGGATTTGGTGGCTGTCTTGGTCACGGCGGTCCATTTCGCCGGGACGCAGGCTTTCCCTTCCAATCTGGTTGGATGAAGCCTGCAGATGACGTTCGAACAGGCGCTTCGAATCACGAACCGCAACATGATTGCCTTCGATCTCGCCCTCGGGTCGGCGGCGATCGCGGCACCCGAGGCGACCCTCCGGGTCCTCGGTCACGACGAGCCCTCCCCCGACGCGGCACACCTATTCCGCCGCTCCGGCCCGGTCTGGCTCACCTTCGCCGCGGCCCACACCGTCGCCGCCCTGCGCGGCGAGGAGCGCGACTGGTGGGCGCTGGCCTGGCTGCGCGGGACCGAGATCGCCACCGACGTCCTCTGGTCGGCCTCGCCGGCGCTGAGCCGGCCGGGAGCGAAGCTCGGCCTCCGCCTCGCCGGCGTCGCCAACGTCGCGATGGCCGCCGGGTTCGCCTGGCTCGCCTCGAGGGAGTAGCGCAATGAGCGACCTCGCCGGGCTGCCCAGCACTCGCTGGAGCCTGCGCGGCCTCGACGACGAAGGCAACGAGGCATGGCTGATCCGCAACATCTCGCAGAAGCTCTACCGCTGTCCCGGCTGCCACGGTGAGATCGAGATCGGCTCTGAGCACGTCGTCGTCCAGTACGTGCTCCGGCTCGGCGGCACCGAGCACCATCACTGGCACCGGCGCTGCGCCGAAGAACTGCTGGTGCCGGAGCTGCGCCAGCTGAATCGGGTGCCGGCGAACGAGTCGTCGCGCTCGAAGCTCGAGGCGAGGGGCCGCAAGCCCGCCGGCCGGCGACGGCACCGCTGAGCGTGTCCCGCAGCCTCACCATCCGCGGCGCCTACGCCGGGATCTGGCGTCTGTATCTGGGCTGGACCCCGAGGCTGCTGCTGATCGGCGCGGTCGTCTTCATACCCGTCGGCCTTCTCCACGCGCTGGCGGCCACGGTCGAGGACGGAGCGATCGAATTCGGCAGCTTCGCCGAGATCCTCGGCACCGCGCTCGCCCTGATCGTCCTCGCGATCACCGGCCTGTTGGGCGAGGTCTTCTACACCGGCGCGGTCGCGGCGCTGATGACCGGAGAGCACGAGAACCATGAGCCCCCGAAGCTGGGAGAGATCGCGCGTGAGGTCGAGTACGGGCGGCTGATCGCGATCGACGTGATCTACGCCGTCGTCGTCGCGATCGGGTTCCTCCTCCTCTTCGCCCCCGGCGTCCTCGCCTTCGTCTTCCTTGCTCTCGCGGCGCCGATCGTCGAGATCGAGGGAGGCACCGTGCGCGCCGCCCTCCGGCGCAGTGTCGCCCTCGTCCGCGGCAGGTTCTGGACGGTTCTGGCGGTCCTGTTGCCGATCGAGCTGATCGGCGACGGCCTGACACAGCTCCTCACGAACATCCCCCATGACCTGATCGGGAACGCGGTTCGTCGCCGACTGGATCGCCGACGTCCTCTCGAATCTGGCGACGACGCCGTTCTACGCGGTCGCCGCGGTGCTCCTCACCGTCGAGCTGATCCGCGAAAAGGAGAGCTCCGGGCCGCGGATACACTCGATCCCCGGCCGATGACCACCGCCTCGATATTCGCCGACTTCTGGAACGACCAGATCGTCGCCGAAGAAAAGCAGGGCCTGTTCCTCGTCCTCGTCGGGTTTCTGCTCTCCTTCGGCTTCATCAGGATGAGCACCCGCCTGATGCGCAGCCCGAAGGTCCCCTGGTGGCCCGGCAGCGTCGTCAGCGAGAGCGGCGTCCACCTCCACCACCTGGTATTCGGGATCGTGACGATGATGATCTCGGGCGCGATCGGGTTCACCGTGCTCGGCGACAGCCCCTACACGGAAATCTGCGCCTTCGCCTTCGGCGTCGGCGCCGGGCTGACGATCGACGAGTTCGCGCTCTGGGTCTACCTCGAAGACGTCTACTGGTCCGAGCAGGGCCGGGTCTCGATCGACGCGACGGTGATCGCCGTCGCGGCGATGGGCCTGATCCTTCTCGGCCTCACTCCCTTCACCTGGGAGACCGGATCGCTCGAGCAGACCATCGGCAGCCTGATCAGCGCCGCGGTCGTGCTCGGCGTCGTCGCGATCTGCTTTGCCAAGCAGCGGCTCCTGCACGGGACGATCGGGTTCTTCTTCGCCCCGGTCGGGATCTACGGCGCGATCCGGATCGGCAAGCCTGGCTCACCCTGGGCCCGGCGCCGCTACCGCGACCGGAACCCGACCAAGCAGGGGGAGGCGGATCAGCGCTTCGCGCCGGATCGCCGCACCGAGAAGTTCAAGAACGCGTTCCGGGACATGATCGGCGGCAAGCCGAGCGAGGGCGTCGCCGCCGTCACCCAGGAGGCCCTGGCCGCGACCCGCGAAGCGGCCGAGGAAGTTCGGCAGGGCGTCGATCGCATCACTCATCCCGGCGAGACCCGCGACCCGAAATAGGTCACTCCCCCATCGCCTTGATCACCAGCCGCTTCTGCCGGCGGCCGTCGAACTCGCAGTAGAAGACCTGCTGCCAGGGCCCTAGGTCGAGGCGGCCGGCGGTGATCGGGACGATCACCTGGTGGTGCATCAGGAGGTTCTTGAAGTGGGCGTCGCCGTTGTCCTCGCCGCCGCGATGGTGGCGGTAGTCGCCGCCGTCCGGGACCAGCTCCTCGGCGACCTCGTTGGCGGCCGGCTTCCAACTCGGCGGGGCGATCTTGTCGAGCCACTCGAGGGTGTCCTCGTGCAGGCCGGGCTCGTCGTCGTTGACCCAGACCCCGGCGGTGATGTGCATCGCCGAGACCAGCACCATTCCCTCCGCGATCCCGGCCTCGTCGACAGCCGCCTGGACCTCCTCGGTGATCCGGACCAGCGCGCGGCGCTCGGCGATGTTGAAGGTCATGTACGCGGTGTGCGTCTTCACTCGTCGCCTTTTGGATACGGGTCCTTGTCGGGCCAGTAGGCCCACTCCTCGAAGTCGCGGCAGCGGCCCTCGGGGTCGAGCCGGATCACCCAGAGGTCGCGGTACTCGGTCCCCCTCGCGTACTCGACCTCGACCCTGACCACGGCGGTGTCGCCCTCGACCGCCAACACCTCGTGGCGCATCTCGAATCCCTCGTCGGGCCCCTCGCGCTCGCGCTCCCACAGAGCGGCGATCTGCTCGAGGCCGCGGGCGGGCTCTTCGTAAGGCGACATCCGATAGCTGCCATCCTCTGCGAAGAGGTCGGCGAGCTGTCCGGTGCCCGCCGACCGCCAGGCCCGCTCGTAGGCGGCGATCCATTTGTCGACGTCATCTCGGCTCGCCATCAGCAATCGAAGCCTAGTCAAGACCTAACGATTCCCCTGCTATCACGCCCCTAGACTGAAATGAAGATGCGACGCTTTCTCGTCCTCACGGCGAGCGCCGTGGTCCTGCTCGGCGCCGGCCTGGCTCAGGCCGAGATCACCCAGCGCGGAGACCTGCGGCTCGACTTCGACGGCCGCTTCGCGCCTAAAGTGCTTCCCCGCGACCGAGATGCCCCGGTCAGCGTCCTGATCGGCGGCGCGGTTTCGAGCGTCAACGGTGGCCGGCCGCCCGGGCTGCGCCATATCTCGATCGCCGTCAACCGTTACAGCAAGGTCTACACCCGCGGCCTGCCGCGCTGCCAATCGGGGCTTCTGCAATCGACCTCGACCGACGAGGCTCTCGAACGCTGCGGCCCGGCGCTGGTCGGGACCGGGAATTTCGGGGCGGTGGTCGACTTCTCGAAAGACCATTTCCCGGTCGAGGGCCGGATCCTCGCCTTCAACAGCGGAAGCCCCGAGAAGCCGGGGCTGCTCCTCCATATATACGGCCCGAGCCCGGCGCAGACGACGATAGTCCTGCGGTTCAAGATCTCCCGCCCGGCCAAGGGCGAATTCGGAACCGTGTTCAGCGCCCGGATTCCGGAAATCGCATCCGATCTCGGCTACGTCACCGACCTCTCACTGAAGTTCGACCGTCAGTACCGCTACCGCGGCCAGGCGCGCAGCTTCCTCAGCGCCCGCTGCGCGGCGCCGGCCGGATTCAGCGGTGGGCCCTTCGCCTTCGCCAAGGGCAGGTTTGACTTCGACAACGGGCAGCGCCTCAGCACCACCCTGACCCGGGTCTGCCGGGTCCGTTAGCTCAGGGCGACTGGTTCTGGGCTTCTTCGATGCCCTTTTCGGCCTGCTTCTTGGCCTTTTCGAAGCCCTTTTCGGCCTGTTCGGTGCCTTCTTCGACCGCCTTCTTCGCTTCTTCTTTGGCCTGCTTGATGCCGTTCTTGGTCGTGTTGCCGCCTTCTTCGATCCCCTTCTTCGCTTCTTCGCTGCCCTTTTCGAGGCCTTCCTTGACCTGTTCGCTGCTCTTTTCGAGTTCGCTCTGGGCTTCGTCGGCCTTTTCTTCGAGCTGTTCCTGGATCGAGTTGACGGAGTTGGAGGTGCTGTCGCTGCCGCATCCCGCCCAGGCTGCTCCCGCGAGTCCCACCGCAAGGACGAGGACCACCGCTTTGGCCCGTCCCCCACCCCTCCACTTCACCAGGTCAGCTGACACCTTCGCTCCTCCTCATTCGACGGCTTCTGACGATCGGGGCCGATCTTCGCACGTGCAGTCAGTTGGTGCGAATGAACTTCTGGATCACCCCGACCGCGGGGGAGCGGAACGGGAAGTAGAGGCTCGATACATGGCCGCGATCGGGTGTGATGCTGAGGGTCGATCGCGGGAAGCGCCGCTTCACCTGCTTCGCCTCGGTGACGGAGGTGATGTCGTCGACCTCGCCGCTGAGAATCAGCGTCGGGAAGCTGGTCGGGGCACGCCAGCCGGCGGGCACAGGCGGCTCCAGGCCTCCGGGCGGCGGCGCCGGCCAGGTCAGGCAGTTGGTCAGGTGCGAGGCCGGCGAGAGCAGGTACTCGCGGGCGCCGAACGGGGCGAAGCTGTCGGCGGGGATCCGCTTCACCGACGTCGACAGCTGGCGGATCCGGTCGTCGATCGATGAGTACGGGTCCCAGAGCAGCGGATAATCGTTGCACTCGACGGTGATCTCGAGCCCGTAGGTGAATTCCCGGATCGAGCCGTGTCCGGGAATGCCCGGCGCGATCAGGCGGTTGAGGCGGCGCGGGTCGCCGGCGAGGTAGCGGCGGTCGCCCTCGTCGAGGCTGAGGTAGGACCGCGGCGCCAGGGTGCCGGACTGGAGCAGGAAGCTGAGCAGGTTGTCGGTCGGCCGTCCCTGGGCATGGAAGCGGCGGACGACGCGTGAGTAGCGCCCGGCCGCGTCCCCGGAGCAATCGGGAGCGCGGCGACAGGCGATCTCGAGGCCGTCAAGACCGGCCGGGAGCAGGGTCCGGTAGTAGGGGTCATCGGCCGGGTAGGCGGAATCGAGGATCAGTCCCCGCAGGCTGCCGGGATGACGGACCGCGTAGGCCTGGCCGAGCAGGGTCCCGTAGGAATCGCCGTAGTAGAAGACCCTGCCGAGCTCGAGCGCTTTGCGGACCGCGTCGAGGTCATCGGCGGTTTCCCCGGTCGTGTAGCCGGCGAAGCGCGGGCCGAGCTGGTTCGCGCATTCGCCGATCGCGGTGCTTTCGAGGATCAGGCCGCGCTGCAGGGTGCGGCAGTTGAGTGCGTCCGAGCGGCCGGTCCCCCGGGCGTCGACGTAGACGATCTCGCGCCTGCGCAGCAGTGGCGCCAGGGCGGCGTTGACCGAGCGGACGAATGGGGCCGCCGTCGACCCGTACCCGGGGCCGCCGTCGGTTGCGAGAATCGTTCCCAGCGATGGCCGCGAGCGGTCGCCGCGGGGCCTGACCGCAAACGCGACCTTGGTCGTTCCGAGGGATGGGTCGCCGCGCCGCATCGGCGTCTCAATGTGGCCGCAGCGCAGCGGCCGCGCCGCCCCCAGGTCGCAGCGATGGAGCTTCACTGCGGCCGGGGCACAGAGCGGCACCGCGCATACCCAGAGCGCAATCAGGATCGTCGTCAGGCCGCCGCGAAACCTCATACGGTCCTCAGGCTTCGGCGCGGAAGCTGATTTCCGAGAGGCTGACCAAGGCTCCTTCGGGGAGTGAGATGGACCCTGGATCCGCCCCGGGGAAACCCGGCCCGATCACCGCCGCGGAACCGCCGAGTTTGCCCGTGCAGTCCGTCCCACCACTGCAGAGGATGAGGTAGTAGTAAGCGATGCCCTGGCCAGGGCGATAGCCGGCGGGCAGCACGAAGGGGACGGAGCCCGTCCCGGTGTTCTTAACGACGCCCCGGAGGTGGACGATCCCTTCATGGTCCTTGTAGAACGCCGCCGGTGGGTATGCGGTGGACCCTGCGTTCGACCAGGAGGATGTGAACCCAGGCTCTCCGGGCGCTCCGATCTGGTGCCAGCCCTCCGGTGTGGCGATCGCGTTCGCGGTCTGAGCGGTCGGGACAATGCCCAGCGTCGCGGAGTCGATCTGGGCCCCGGTCAGGCTCCCGGCCCTGACCTTGGCGGCAGTGACCGCTCCCTTCTTGATTTTCACCGTTGTAACGGCGTTCTTCCTCAGTTGCTTCGGGCCGACGCTGTTCTTGCCGAGGTGGGTGACCGCGACGGCGCTGCCACCGAGGGCGACGAAGAGTGCCAGGTAGGCGACGATCGTCGCGTGGCTTGGTCGAACGAGCTTCACGACTCTGATCAGCCTACATCGGCGGTTTCCATCGGATGGAGCTCTCCCCTGGTCAGCGCCTCGGTCCGCAGATGGCCGACCTCCTGGTACTCGGGCGAGGCGATCATGTCGAGGAACGCCTGCCGCGTCGGGTATTCGACCAGGACCACCAGGTCCCAGGAGTCGTCGCCGAGCAGGGCCATCGCCGGGTCGCCGGCAAACACGATCCGGCCGCCGGCCCTCTCCAGCAACGGGGCGACGGCGGCTCCGTATTCGCCGTAGCGCTCCTGGCCTCCGTCGGGTTTGAACCGCAACAGGTTGAGCATCACGATCGGGCTGCTCTCCGCGGTACGCCCCTGAAAGGCGGCGAAGCCCTCCTGGTTCAGTCGCTCGGGCTGGGCCGTGGCCTCCATGACTCTCCTCTCGGTCGGCGGATCCTGGGTTAACCAGCACCCATTCTGATAGGTAACCCGCTCAATGGCTGGTGCGGCGAAATCGGTGCTGTCAAACCGCACTGTGTGGATCTGGGTCGGGGTCTGGCTCGCGACCCGGGCGCTGCTGGTTATCAACGCCGGCTTCTGGCACCACGAAACCCCGATCTACTTCCAGGACGTCACCGTCTATCACCGCTGGTCGGAAGTCCTCGCCAACGAACACATGATCCCGAACGAGGACACCTGGCAATACCCGCCGGGCGCGGCGTTCATGATCCTGCTCCCGCGGATCGGACCCGCCAGCTACAGCGCCACCTTCGTCGCCCTCTGGCTGGCCATCGACCTCGTCGGCCTCGGGCTGCTGGCGTTCCTCGGGCGCCGCTCGGGCGGCAACTACACCGGCGTCTGGGTCTGGCTGATCGCGATGCCCTTCCTCGGAACCTTCTCGATCCTCCGATTCGACATCGTCCCGACCGTGATCGGGATCGCGGCCCTGGTCGTGATCCATCGCCGCCCGGCGTGGTTCGGGGCCCTGGCCGGGCTGGGGGCCTCGGTCAAGGTCTGGCCGATCGTCCTCCTATTCGGCGAGTGGGACCGCCGCCGCCTCCTTGTCTCGGCCCTGACGGCGGCGATGACGGTTTCGCTCGTGCTCCTCGTCGCGGCGATCGCCTTCGGCGACCTCTTCACCTTCCTCGACCAACAGGACAGCAGGGGTCTGCAGGAGGAAGCGGTCGCGGCGGCGCCCTGGGACCTGCGGGAGCTGACGAGCACCGAGCCGGCGCCGCGGGTCCTCCGATTCGGGTCCTGGGAGATCGCCAGCCCGACCGGAGATGTGATCGCCGACGTGCTCAAGTGGCTGAGCGTCGCCGTGCTCGCGGCTGCCGCTCTGTGGTGGTGGTTCCGGGCGAGGGCGATCCACGACGGCCGAACCGACCTCGCCGATGCCGCGGTCAGCCGCGACTTCATCTTCACGATCGTCCTTCTCCTGGTCGTGACCAGCCGCGTCCTCAGCCCCCAGTTCATGCTCTGGCTGGTCGGCCTCGCGGCTGTCGTCCTCACCGCGGGGACGACCCGGCTGGCGCGTCCCGCCTGGATCGTGCTCGGCGCCTCGCTCCTCACCACCACGACCCTGGGCTCGGCCGAGCACACCCTGCTCCGCAACCTGGCGCTCCTGGGGGCGACGATCGACGCCTCGGTCGCGATGGTCTCGATGCTGCGCCGCCCGACCGGCGCCGCCCCCGAGCTCGGCCTTCAGAGGCCGAGGCCCCCCACCCCGGTCTCGTCCCAGCCGAGGTGATGGGCGAGCTCGTGACGAAGGGTGATCTCGACCTGTTTCGCGAGCAGGTCGCGGTCGTGGCCGAAGTCCCGTTCCAGGGTGTCGCGGTAGATCACGATCCGGTCCTCGTAGCGTTCGCGGGCGATCCCGTCGCCGTAGTACTGGCCGTAGGCGCGTGCCTGGGTCCCGAGGTCGGAGACGACGACCGGGACGCTCGCCAGCACCTCCTGGAACTGCTCGGGCAGGCGGTCGATCGCGTCGGCGACGAGCGAGTCGAACGGATCGAGCTCGGGTGCGTCGGTCATGCCGTCAACCCTCCTTCGGGATGCAGTAGAGCTGGGCGCCGCCGCTGGCGATGAGGCGGCCCTCGCCTTCCCAGATTCGGCCGTCGACGCCGATCAGACCGTCGCCCGCAACCGGCGATTCGTGGTCGACCAGCAGCCAATCGCTCGCTGCCGGCGGGTGATGAAACCAGACCGCGGTGTCGAGGTTGGGAGCGACGTATCCGGCACCCCGGTGCTTCATCCAGACCGCCGGCCAACCGAAGGTGTCGAGCAGGATCAGCGGCCGGGCGGCGTCGACGAACGGGTCCTCGAATGCCGCGGCCGGCTCGAAGCGGACCCACTCGCGGATCCGCGGCTCCGAGTCGCCGGCCTCGACAGTCGGGCGGCGGCAGCTGACGTTGTCCCAGAAGGCGTAGAGCTGGCTACCGTCCTTGGCCCGGCGCTCGACCGGCTCCGAGTCCTCGGGCGACGCGACGCTCGGGGCCTCCACCATCTGGTGGCGGTAGCCCGGGGCCTCGGCGGCGGTCCTCACCACCGCGAACATGACCTCCCTCCCGCCCTGGGTCATCCGCACGGCGAGGGACTCCGAGCGGCGACCCGCTTTGATCACCTCGACCGCCAGCTCGACCCGGTCGAACGCGGGCGGGCTGATGAAGTGGCAGTAGTAGCTGACCGGGCGAGGAATCTCGGCGTGCATACCCGCCGCGCGCAGCGTCAGCGCCGCCAGGTAGCCACCGCTCGGGCCCCAGATCTCCCACTCCTCGCTGAGGGCGATCGAGTAGTTGCCGTCCCCGCCCTCGAGCTTCGTCGCCTCCTCGAGCGCGACCATCTAGCTCGGCTCCCTCCACATTCCCCAGATCGGCGGCGCGCCGGAGCCGACCCTGAACTCCCTCGTCACCTCGAACCCGTGGCGCAGATAGAGGTCGCGATTGCGCGGCGCGCTCGCCTCGAGGTAGGCGGGGATGCGCTCGGCGTCGCAGCGCTGCAGGACCGGGAACATCAGGGCCGAGCCCAACCCTCGGCCCTGGCTCTCGGGGTCGACCCCGAGGACGGCGAGGTAGAAATGGCCGGCCTTGGGATGGGCGGCTTCGAGCCTGGCAAGTGTGAGGAGCGCTCGGGGAAGTCGGCGGCCCCAGATCCGGAGCGCTCGCGGGAGCAGGGCGATCTGCTCTCCCACGCCGACGCTCCAGGTTCCGGGCGGATCCCAGATCGCCGCCCCGGCGGTGGCTGTCGTCGTGTAGGTCTCCTCGTGGAGCATCCAGATCCGGCTCAGCAGCAGCTCGAAGAATCCCTTCAGAACCGCCGGGCGGCGCCCGGCGTCGGGGATCAGCCAGCTCATCACCGGGTCGTCCTCAAAGGCGCCGGCCAGGGATTCGGAGATCCCGGTCACCTCGGCCGTCTCGGCCTTTCGAACCCGGTGCCCGATCGGGCCCTTGTCCAGGTCTTCAGCGCTCACCGGCTCAGTATCTCCCCCGGCTTGTATTTTCGTCGCGTGTTGTCGTTGGGGATGTGAGATGAAGCGGGCTCTGCCCGCTGTTCTGGGAGCGCTGTTGGTGCTGGTGGTGAACGCCAGCCCCGCCGCGGCGATCATCGGCGGGACCACGGCTGACGAACCGAGCCGGCCGTGGGCCGTGCAGGTGCTGATCATCGAGAAAGGCGCTCTCAACGGCCTATGCGGAGGGACGCTCGTCCCGTCACGGCGGGTGGGTGACGACGGGCAAATGCATCAACGGGAAATCGGTGTCGGACATCTTCGTGGTCGCGAACGAGAAGCACCTAGCACGAGCCGTCCCCGGGCGATGCCGGCGTCCCCGTCGTCGTCCAGGTCGGGGCGGACACCGCGACGAAAGACCCGATCCCGGCCGACGGGATCTGGCGCCTGGTGGCGATTCCGGTCACAAGCATCGGAGAATGCGAGACACCGTCCATGCAGACCTCAGTCAGCCGGCGATCCCCTCGCTCATAAACGCGCCGGGGACCCCGCCCGATTCCGGTGGGGGTGGCGGTGGCTCAGGCGGCTCCTCCACCCCACCCCTGGTCGCGACCGTTCCGGACACGAAGATCACCAAGGCGACGGTGAGCTCGACGAAGCGAAGGGCCAGCTTCAGGTTCAGTGCGGTCGGCGTCGCGAGCGGCTTTCAGTGCGCGCCGAAACCGAAGAAATCCCGCAGGAAGCTCTCCTTCAAGCCCTGTAGCTCGTCGAGGACCTACCGGAACCTCGCGGCTGGCCGCTACACGTTCGAAGTCAGGGACTCGGGCGCCGCCGGACTCGACGCCAGCCGGGCGAGGAAGAGCTTCACCGTCGCCTCGCCCGACTGGGGTGCTGCGCTTCGCGGGCCGGGCCTCGTATGCCGCCTCGGCGACGAAGCTTGCGAGGACATGGGAGTAGCTCAGCGGTCGGCTCATCGGCCCAGCCTAGGTGCGCCACCTTCAGCGGAGCTTTGAGCCAGCTAAATATTTGAGGAGAGCCGCGGAGGGCTATTCGGACGCGTCGCATTCCGTCAGCCCGTACGGGTGGCCGATCTTGGCGAAGTCCGCGAACTGATCGACTTCTTCGCCGTTGAGGACGACCCCGGGTTCCTCCGCGATTCGGTCGAGATCGGCCTGGGCGAGGTCGAGCATGTGGTCGATCTTCGCTTCGTCACCCTCGGGTGCGCCGAGGTCTCGTATTTCGTTGATCTGCCGCTGCACCGACGGCACGAAGGTGTCTTCGATCACCGTTTCGGCTTCGGCCTTCGACGTTTCGTTATCGAAGTTTTCGAAGGCGGCGTCTGTTTCCTTGTTGCCTTCCCGGCAGATTTGGTTCGCCTGGGTGACGAATTCCGACTTGCTCAGCGCGGCCGTCGTTTCGACCTCGGTGGTGTCATCGCCGCCCCCACAGCCGGCGAAGCCCACCGCCAGCACCGCGACCGAGCCAACTGCGACCAGAAACCCTCTCACCGACATCGACCTCCCCGTTATTTGACCCCGGTCAGCCTATCCCTAGACTCGGCTCGATGGAGCTACCCGAGAGTGCCAGGGAGTTGATCGAGGCGGGAGCGATCGGCCACCTCGTGACCCTCGACCCCGACGGCTCTGCGCAGATCACCGGCATCTGGGTGGGGGTCGAGGGAGATGAGCTGCTCACCGCCCACCTCGACTCCGGTCAGCGCAAGCTCCGGAATGTGCGGCGGGACCCGCGGGTCGCGATCTCCTTCGAGGGAACCCGGATCCGGCCGCCGGGTCTGCGGGAGTACCTCGTCGTGCACGGTCGCGCCGAGATCGAGGAGGGAGGCGCCGCCGAGCTGCTCCAGGAGCTCGCCCACGTCTATCTCGGCCCCGAGGTGAGATTCCCGCCGATGGACGATCCACCCCCCGGCGTTCGGATGCGGATCGCGATCGATCGGGTCGGGGGCGTCGGCCCCTGGGCCGAGTAGCTACCGAAACCAGCCTCGCCGGCTGCCCCATGTGATCACATAGGCGAACGCCACCGTCAGCACGAAGAACACGATCGTCGGCCCCGACTCTCCCTCGATTCGCATCAGTAGCCCGGGGATCGCAACGGCAAGCCAGATAACGGCCGCGGCGGCGATCGCCAACAGTCCTTTGCGCGATCGCCTGGCTTCTTCAGGAGACGTCATCCTTCCGCCGGCGGGATGTTGTGGTTGAGGTGGAAGAGGTTGGCGGGGTCGTAGCGGCGCTTCAGCTCGCGGAGCCGGTCCCAGGTCGCGCCCGGGTAGGCGGCGCGGATCGTCGCCTCGTCCTCCTCGCCGAAAAAGCCGACGTAGCCTCCCCCGCCGTCCCTGCCCAGTGCGTCCGCCATGCCGTTGACCCAAGCGTCGTGGGTGGCCTTCTCGCCGGCGTCCACGTACATCGCCGCGACGTTCACGAACAGCCCCCTGTCGCGATGGGCGAACGCGGTGGCGTCGTTGGGGACCTGCGCCGACGCGCCCCCGAGCACCCGCAGCTGGACGGCCGCCATCGGCGCCGTCGACTCGGGTAGCTGCTCGAAGATCGCCTCGACGGCCGCCGGCTCGAGCGAATCCGCGAAGAAGTTGCTGCCGGCTCCGAAACGTGCCTCCTGCTCGGGGCCCTCGTAGAGCTCCGGGTAGCGCATCGGCCGCACCATGTCGGCGAGCGGCTCGGCGAGCGCACGGAAGGGGGCGATCACCTCCTCGGCCTGGTCGACTGGGCCGACGTAGGCGAACAGGCCCATCACCACCGGCTTGCCGTGTGCCTCTTTGGGCAGGAACGGCATCGGCGGGGCCACCATCACATTCGCGATCGTCGATAGCTCCTCTGGCGCCGCCGCAGCCGCCTCGAGGAATCCGGTGATCACCTGCGGCGACGCGGGCAGGACCAGCATGCCGCCGACGATCTCCGAGATCTCGGCCAGGCCCAGCTTCAGCCGGGTGGCGATGCCGAAGTTGCCCTCGCCGCCGCGGATCGCCCAGAAGAGGTCAGGCTCGGAGCTCTCGCTCGTCTCAACGACCTTGCCGTCGGCGGTCACCACCTCGGCGGCGAGCAGGTTGTCGATCGTCAGGCCGGTCTTCCGCACAAGGAACCCGATCCCGCCCGCGAGGGCGATCCCGCCGACGCCGACCGAGCCGGTGTCACCGAGTCCCGTCGCGCGTCCCTTCTCGGCGGTGGCAAGCGTGAACCCGCCCGCCGTCGCGCCTGTCTCGACCCACGCGGTACGGTCGTCGGAGTCGATCTCGACGCCGTCCATCCGGGAGAGGTCGATGACGAGGCCGCCGTCGACGGTCCCGTATCCGGCCCAGCTGTGGCCGCCGCTGCGGACGGCGAGCTCAATGCCGCCCTCGCGCGCGACATTGACGACAGATGCGACGTCATCGGCGCCGGCGACCCGCGCGACCGCGAGCGGCTCCTTGTCGAAGCCCTTGAAGAACACCTGTCGCCCGTCCTCGTATTTGGGATCGCCCGGCGTGATCAGCTCGCCCTTGAGCTGCGTTCGAAGATCGTCGATTGGGATGTCCACTGCTGCTCCTTCCCTATTTGGGCCTGCCTCTACTCGACAAGACGAGACGGCAGGCCCGGCTGTGACGATCCGCGCGGCTTACTTCTTGAGCTTCGGCGTGACCGTCCTGCTGACGATCCGGATGTCTCCGGCGGGGTCTCTGACGCTTGCGTTGAGGGCAAGCGTCAGCGACGACGAACGTAACAGGGTCATCTTGAAGGTTCAATCAGGCGTCTCGACTGCTCTCGCGAGTCGCCACTCAACCCACTACGCTTCGCGCATGAGTCCTCCCGCGACTCTTCTCATGTGGTTCCAGCTCCGCTCGCCGGACTTGGCTGAGGGCTTTGAGCAACTGATGGCAGGGGATCGCGACGTCGTCTCCGGGTCGCTGGACACCGTGTCGGACTGGCACCTCGCTCGGCCCGCGGACGTGCCCGGACAGTCGAGGGACCAGGCCGACTACGTGCTGATTGCGGAGATCCACGGGGTGGAGCGCTTTGAGCAGCAAGGAAGCGAGCACGTCCAACGCTTGGAGGATGACCTGGCGCAGTTCGTCTCGAGTCGAGGCATGCTCGTCCTGCGCTCCGTCCTTTGAATCCGCCGCCCTCCGGACTCTCAAGTGGGCCGGGCTGGACACGAGCGATCTTCAGCTTCCGATAGCTCGCCCGATCCTCAGGTGCGGATCGCCAGCAGGGCGATCGCGAGCAGCGGCACTGCCAACGAGAGGGCCTTCAGGGCGCCGTCCAAGGGCGCGATAAGGCGATCGCGAGTAACCGGCTTGACCGTTCCGTCGGCGAGGCGCTGCTCGCCCTCGACGACGACGGTCCGCCGGCGAAGCTCGCGGACGGGGGTGGAGAGACGGCGCTGGGCGGTGACGAGGAAGGAGCAGGCGAGAACGGCAGCGGCGATCGCGATCGCTTCGCCGACCGAGTGGAGCCCTAGGGCGTTGACCCACCAACCGGTGAAGCAGGAGAATCCGGCCCATGAGGCGGCCAGCCAGAAGTCGGTGTGGAAGCGGCCGCCGAACCACTCGAGGTTGTAAGCGGGGGCAATGAAGCCGCCGAAGAGGATCAGAGGGATCAACGTCGGCGAGACAAAGATCGCGCCGGCGACGCCGATTGCGAGCGCCCCGCCCAAGCCGCCGGCTGAAAGCGCGACCAGCGAGCGCCGCGAAAGCCTGGTCCCAAGTGGACGGCCCTGAAGCTCGTCCATTGCGTGGGCGCCGACTCCCACGGCGAGGAAGAAGGCGGCTATCGCAGCCAGAAGGCGGCCGGCATAGACGTGTGGCGCGATCGCCGCGCCGATCGCGACGTTGCTGACGTTCCAGAGCGTGTAGGGCGGGTGCAGGACTGTGACCAGGTCCCGCCAACCCCCCGGGGAGAGGGCGTAGAAGGCGGGGCGGGGCCGCATTTCAGGCGGCAACGGTGCCCCAGATCACAACTCCACCGCCGAGACTCATCCTCCTGACAACCACCTGGCGGATCCCCGCCGCCTCCCAAAGCGCGATCTGCCGCCGCAACGGATATGTGCGGTAGAAGCCCTCGATGCTGGGTCCTAGGAAGCGCCCAGCTTCATACCACCCCCGTGAGACAAGCCGCCCGAGCGTCGGCAGGCCCACCCGGGTGTAAATGCGCCAGGGCCAGAGCCACACGCGGGAGGGAACGCAGAACTCAAGGCTGGAGACAACGCCGCCGGGTTTCACGACCCGCGCCAGCTCGCGCAAAGTCGCCCCCGGCTGATCCACGTAGCGCAGCAGGTAGGTGAAGGTGAGGTGGTCGAACTCATTCGCGGCGAAGGGCAGCCGCTCAGCTTCGCCCTCGACGAAGCTCGCCCGGGCGGCCAGGCGCGGGTTAGCTTCTGCCTTCGACCTTGCCCGTTCCAGCATCGCCCCACTCTGGTCAAGGCCGACCACCCTGCAGCCCCAGCGCTCGACCAGCGCCGCACTCACCAGTCCGGTGCCGCAGGCGACGTCGAGGACGCGATCCTCGGGCCTCGCCCCGACCACCCCGACCGCGGCGCGGCGCCAGCGCCCGTCCTGGAAGAAGCTGAGCGCGGCGGCGACCTCGTCGTAGCTCCGAGGCAGCTTGGCGAACATATCGAGAGCGTGATCCTTGCGTGTCGAAGCCGCATCCGAGATCCAGAAAGGGTTTCAGACTCGCGAGCGCGCCGGACTCGCGTCGATTCTTTCGACTCGCCATGGCATGACACCGCATGTCGCAGATAGGCGAGATATGCGGCTGAATGGGGCGGGGCTCGAACCAGCGGACGACGGATTATGAGTCGCTTCAAATGGCTCTAGCAAGCCAATTTTGGAAGGTTAGAGCGAAGCAATTCTGAGGGGTTCGTGGCGTTCTGTGGAGTCGGGGACAGATGTCGGGACAAGGTTCTGAAGCGGGGATGGCAAGCACCCGCGGATCGTCAACCTCGAAGCGCTCGCAGTTGGCCCGCGCCACGACGGGAACGGCAGCATGTCCTAAGGTTTGGCGGAGCGAGCAAGAGAGTCAATCTTCGTTTCTTCGAGCCATTTGCGACCATCGGGGGACGAGTTGCCCAGCACCGAGATCATCGAAGCGGCGTGACCACCTCTTCATCTCCCAGGCGAGGGGACGGGAGTGACGCCCGAGCCCGCCGGCGTCGTAGCGACAGCGACAGCCCGCTTGCCAAGTTCCGCGGTTCCTTTGAGCTCGCCCTACGCGAAGGCGATCCGGCAGGCGCTGAGGCTGTGGCGGAGGAAGCGCTCAGCGAGGGTCTCAAGGTGGAGGAGATCTATTCCGAAGTGATCGCTCCCGCAATGGACTGGATCGGTCGACTTTGGCAGCACGACGAAGCGTCAATAGCGGATGAGCACCTGGCGACGGCGATTAGCCAAGGAGTCATGGCCAGACTCTTCCCCCGCCTTCTCCACGGTGAGTCGCGCTCCCGACAGACGGTCTTGCTGGCCGCAGCCCAGGGTGAGCAGCATGTCCTCGGCCTGCGGATGATGGCAGACACCCTCGAGGGCGCGGGGTTCGACGTTCGCTATCTCGGAGCCGATGTCCCCATCGATGCCCTGCTCGAAGCGTGCCGCACCCACCAGCCTGAGGGTCTGGGTCTGACCGCGAGCATGCCACTGACCGTGCCGACCCTGGTCCTGGAGATCCAGGAAGTCGCGAAGCTGGATCGTCCGCCCGCCGTATTTGTCGGTGGTCGAGCCGTGGGCTTGTCAACGCAAAGCGGTCTCGATGCTCCCGTTATCAAGAGCTGCGAGGAGATCGTCGACGTCGTCAAGGGCCTGTTCGGACAGCAGGGGCCTCAGCGGGCGATACGGCCCACCTTGGCGGCTCGCATTCCACCACGACGCCAATCTCGAGCAAATGTTGGAGCCGGCAGCGAACGGTCGGTAGCCGGTTCGTTTTCCCTGACCGCTGGCGCAGCCGCAGATACCGCAAGGGAGGCGGCCCGCAACGCCTTCAGGTTCGAGCAACTAGCCCTTCGCGATGGCCTCACGGGGCTTTGGAACCGACGAGCCTACGACGACAGGTTGCTGGAAATGTCCGATGAGCCGGACGGATCGATGCTGCTACTGGATGTGGACAACTTCAAGTCCGTCAACGACAGCTACGGTCACGAAGCCGGCGACGAAGCCCTCATCGCTGTCGGGAATGCGATTCTAAGGAGCATCCGCCCGACTGACTTTGGAGCTCGCTTCGGTGGCGATGAGTTCGTGGTTCTGCTTCCCGGTATGCGCGTCCTGGAAGCGACCGATCTCGCCGAACGGATCAGAGCAGCCGTTGAGACGGACCCACGCGATCCACCCCTTACCGTGAGCATCGGCGTTTCGGACTTGACCGATGACAGCCGACTGACAAGCCTGGCGGTCGACAAGGCGCTCTACCAAGCGAAGCGCGCCGGACGCAATCAGGTGGCAAACGGCGGAGGGTGACGCGAATGTACGTCTCAGTTTCCCACCTACGCATCCCGCCCGACCAGGCAGAGCAGCTCATCACGGCATTCCGCTCGAGGCTCGGCCGGGTCGAGGCTCACGAGGGATTCCACGACCTTGAGGTCTGGCAATCGGACCGCGACGCCGGTGAGATCCTGATGGTCAGCCGCTGGAATGATCGAGACTGTTTCAAGGCCTACATGAAGAGCGATGATCACCGCGAGTCCCATGATCGGATTCCTGATTCACTGTCCAATGCGATCGAGCTGGAGTCACTCGAGCACTTGCACACATACGAGGTGGTGGCGGAGTGAGCCGACCGGAGCCCCCAAGCGGGGCGCCGCCCCCGACAGAGGCCTACCACTCGGACGGGACTCCCATCGATCTGTTGGCGCTCGCGCGGGAAGTCTGCGATATCTACCATCAAGAGTTCCCGGACGAAGGGAAACGTTACGGTCAAACAGGGGTTGAGTGGTGCCTTCACGACAACCAGTACCTATTCGGGTGGGCGATTCAGGACGCCCGGGACGGCACCGTCCTCCTGAGTGAGCAGGCAAAATGGCTCAGCGATGTTCTCGGCAGTCGCGGCTTTCCGGTGGAGCGATTTGCACGCGATCTCGAAATCGCTGCAGACGTGGCCTTTCGGAGCGGGGAGCTTGGTCCGCTCGCCCCGCTGGCTGGCGGAACCCTCATCGATGCGGCCAGGTCTCTGTCATAGCCATTGACCCTGAATACGTTTACAGCTCCCTAGAGCCATTTGAGCGGATTGGTTACGGAAGGGCGGCAACCCGCATCGACAGGCGAAATCACTAGTCGACTTGCCTCCGTTCTGCCTCCGAGGCTGGCGCAGCGTGGAAGTGGCTTGCCCCCGATTGCATGATGGCCGGGCTACACATCGCAGACCGCGATCGCCGGGGCGTCGCGGCGGGCCTTCTCGGTGGCGGTGTCAAGGTCCGCGAGCGGGGTGTAGGTAATCCCGTCGGGATCGAGATTGAGGCTGGCGGCGGCCTCGGGCTCCAGGCGCTCGATCAGCTCCTTTGAGGCGAGCGCCCGCCCGCCGCTCGCACAGGCCTCGATCCGTGCCGCCTCGTTGACCTCGTCGCCGAGCGCGGTCACCTCGCCGCGTCCGGCGGTGGTGATGTTGCCGACGTAGAGGGTGGACCCCCAGTGCAGCCCGAAGCGCATTACGACGTCCTCGGGCTGCAGCTCGCTCCGCGCGGCGACGTCGCCCATCGCGGTGCTGAGTGCGCGCGCCGCGGCGATGCACGAGCGAGCGGCGGAGGACTCTGATCCGGCGTCCTCGGCCAGGAAGAATGCCGCCACTCCGTCGCCGACATGGCGACCGACCAGTCCACCCTCGTCAATCACGCACTGGTCGGCAGCGCGGACCAGGCGGCGGCCCAGCGCGAAATACCTGGCGGTGGATAGGTGGCGCGCAAGCGGCGAGGAGGCCTCTAGGTCGGCGAAGAGGACGGCAGCGGGGCGTCGCGCTGGGCGGGAGACGCTATGCATCCGTTCGAGATGCCCAAGATCGGCCATCGAGGCCATCGCCCCGAGCATCGCCATTCCGGCCGCGGGCTTGGTGATGATCGCGGTCCCGGCGAGCCTCCCGACCGCGTCGCGGATCCGCACACCGACCAGGGGAACATTGACCTGTATGTCCCCGAAGCCCATCCCTGCCGCCGTGACCGATACCGCCGCCGGATCTGCGGGAGAGAGTTGGTCCACCATGTCTCGCAGCGATGGATCAACGATCTCGCGAAGCTCGTCGGCGCCGCCCGGAGTGTCAACCAGTACCCAGCCACCGACAGCCGGGAGCATCAAGCGGATCAACTCCGGAGTATTCGAGCCGAACAGCCAGGCCCGGGCTACGCTGATCGCCTCGGGCCCGAAGAAATGCGCCCCGATCGCCCAGGGTGCGAGGCCCATGCCAGCACCGAAGGTGAGGCGCAGTTCATTGGTCACATAGACGAGGTTCCAGCGGTCGTCGACGATCCATCCCCAGTGCCCTGTGTCGCGCAGCGCCCTTGCCACATCGGCGAGAGCCGGATCTTCAGGCAGCGAATATGGCCCTTGGGCGTTCATCGGGTGACTCTAACCTCGGGGCATAGCCCGCGCTGCAACCCGCTCATGGGGCGGATTGCTTACGAAGGGGTGACAATCCCCCTAGCCAAGCGAGTTTGTTGATTTCCTTGCCTCCCATCTGCCTCCGAGAAGGCCGCTGCGCGGAGTTGCTTGCCTCCGATAGGACAAGGCAGACCACCTCGACCAACTCGACCCGAGAGTTTCGTGAATGCTGGCGCCTTGCGCGGGCCCATGCTCGGCCATAGGCTCAAGGGCCGTGAGCCGACTCGGCCTCCCCTCGTTTGATCGGTTGGCAAATCTGCCTGTCGGTGTGAACAAGGCGCTGCGGCTGATTCCTGAGATCGCCAGGAACACGGCCTTGCTGAACGACGTCGCTCGTGCGCTGGAGCAGGTTGCCGGGGACACCGATGCGCTTCCCGGAATACGCAAGGACATGGCGCGCGTTGCTAAGGCGACGAGTGTTCTAGGGGCAATGGACGGCCGGATGGCGGCTATCGAGGAGGCGATGCCGGTCCTGGTTGAGGTCCAGCGCAATCTCGCCCAGCTACCGGAGACCATGGGGAAGCTCCTGACGGCGCTCGACGAGCTGAACCAGAGCGTTGACACGCTCCAGGCGGTGGTAGAGCCGATGGGTCGCCTCGCCAATCGAGTGCCCGGCGGGAAGAAAAGCGGCGCGGCAGGCACGTAGGCACCATCGCTCCTGATCCACCGTGGGAGCGCAGGGAAATCCAGCGAGCTCCGAAAGTCGAACACCTGTCGATTAGCGCGACTTTCATAGTGGGGCGGGCTGGACTCGAACCAGCGACCGACGGATTATGAGTCCGCTGCTCTGACCAACTGAGCTACCGCCCCGGATACGGCCGAAACGATACGCGTCGGTTGGACGGTCACGCTCGCGGCTGGCAAGATCCCGAAACCGAGATGTCCCGGTCGCTCAAACAGAGGCTCGGCATGCTGGTCGCCTGCGTCTGGGGCGGCGGCGCGCTCGCACTGATCAGCGGAGAGGGCTCCCTCGGCTGGTACGTCGGGATCGGCGTTCTGCTGGCCGGCTGCCTGATCTTCTACGTGCTGATGCGCACGGCGCCCCCTGCGGACGAGGAGTGAGCCGGCTGCATTCCCCCTGGAAACGAGTGGGACCGCACTTGGCGGTCCCCGTCCAAAACTCCAGTATCTAAACCTTCAACGTCTTTGGAACACGCAGAGCGTAGCAGCCGCTGCCTCGATCCCCCGGGCCCGATCGCTCGACTTTGTGATCGAGATTGGTTAGATTCGCCCGATGCTCCGGCGGCCCTTGATGGCACTGGTGCTCGTCCTGCTGATCGCGGTCACCGCGATCTTCACAACCGGCTCGGCGACTGGCGACGTGCCGAGTGTCCCCGGCATTCCCCCGATCAACGTTCATCTCCCGGCGCCGCAGGAAAAGGCGATATTCGACGTCATCGTCGAGGGGGAGGCGACTGACAACCTCGTGTCGACGCTCTCCGGCGAAACGGGCACCTGTCTCTTCACCGAGGACGCGACGGTCGACGAGACCCTCACATACCAGCGCGGAAGGGGGGTCAAGGTCGAGTTCGACCGCTACGGATCTGAGGCCCTGGTTCACCGCAAAGGCCGGAAAACCGACTCCTCCCTCGCGGTCAAGCTGAGCCAGACGAGGAAGGCGACCGGGGGCAGTCAGGTAACGCCCGCTCGACCACCGCTCCCCTGTTCTGTCCCTCCTGTCGACCTCGGCCAGAATGGCGACTGCGGCAAGGCCTTCCACGACGACGGGAAGATGCTGCTCTCCTACGAAAGCGGCGGCCTCAAGCTCACCGTTGGACGCTCGAACGGCCTGTCCCCGGTTTTCGAAGAGAACAAATGCGGACAAGATCCGCAGACCGGGATCACCGACCAATCAGAAATGACATGGCCCACCATGCCGCCCCTGGAACGCGCTCATCTCGGAATCGGGGAAATCTTCGGCCACAGACACGTGATCGTGCTCAAACTCCGCTCGTCGGACGTCGGCAAACCGAAGACGGAACGGCGCGAAGTTCCGGGACCGCCGTTCAAGGGAAACCAGGTCGAGACGGCCTTCAACAAGGCGACCGTGCGGTTGATTCGCAGGGGCGGTGGCTAACTCCGGGACGCTCAGGCGCTGAAAAGCTGGGCGAGGGAGCGACCGACGTCGGGCGGCTCCTCTTTGCCCTCGGCTGCGGCGGCGGCGCCGTCGGAGAGGGCCTTGGCGGCATCCGCAATCTGGTGGGTGCGGCCACCGCGGATGGTCCCGGTTTTCTTCGCTTCGGCAAGATCGGATTCCATCAGCCCGGCGAGCTCGGCGAGGCGGCGGAGGCCGACGGCGCCGGCGGTGCCGCGCAGCGCGTGGGCTTCCGCCCGCAGGGTCTCGAAGTCTTCGGTCTCGGTGGCGAGGCCGGCGGCGATCACGTCGCAGCGGCGGCGCGCCTCTTCGGCGAACGATTTCAGGAGCTCGGGATCAGGGGCGGTCGTCTCGCTCATGACAATGCCTCGTGCTTCGCTCGCGGCGCGAGGAACCAGAGATGCACGCTTGCTCGCTCCGCCCTCATTCGGCGACTTTTTCGACTTCCTTGGTCATCAGGTCGATGCCGAAGGCACCCTCGACGGTGGACGCGACCTTGCCGTTGCGGTCGATGACGAACAGCCAGGGCTCGCTGGGCAGGTGGTAGGCGCGGACCTGGGGCCGCACGTCCTTGTTCGGGTCGTTTTCGTTGTAGATCTCCATATGGATGAAATTGACCTGGTCCTTGAAGCTTTCCTGGACCTGCTCGGCGACGTCGACGACGGGTCCGCATACCCGACTCTGGCAGAACTGAGGGGTCGCAAACAAGAGGGCAACCGGTTCCTTCCCCACAACGTCCGCGAAGTCAACCTTGTTCTGGGTGTCGGGAGGAACCCTCGTCGTCACTTTCGAGAGGTCTCCGCCGTAATCGGATGCGGTCGGCGTGTGGATAACCGGTGCCTGGTCGCCGACCCGCGGAATCCCGCTGTACTGGCCGACGATCGCGCTCGGAAGGAGGCCGGCCGTGAACTTGCCCGGCGATTCTTCGATCACGGCGGCGATCCGCCACTCACCGTCGCTGGGGAAGTCGATGTTCGAGCTGTAGACGGCGGTCGCGGCGTTGGGGTCGTCGGAGGTCGTCTTTGCCCGGAACGCGGGTTGGGTTTCCATCGATTCGATCTGGGCCGGGAACGGCCCGAACGCGGGCTGTTCGAGGCCTTCTTCCCGCGCCCGCGCGGCCGGCCCTTTGCGCTGTTTGTTCGATTCCGCCGCCGCTCCTTCCGGTTTCTTGGGCGGCGGGGCCTTGGCGATGTAGAGGGCGACCTTCGCATCGGAGATCTGGGTGCGGTCGTTGTGGAAGACGCCGAACGGGTAGCGGTTCTCGCCCTTGTAGAAGACAAGCGCCGCCGGCGAGACGACGACTTCGGTCGGGCCCGAGGTCCCTTTGACGACCTCTTCCAGCGTCTTGCCCTTGGCGCTCGGGAAGTCGCTCTTCGGCGGCGCCGGCCTGTTTTCCGCGGACGAGCCTCCGGTCGAGGACGAATCCGAGCTCCCGCAGGCGCCGAGCAGCGCCGCGGCGGCAAGCGCGCAGGCGAAGGCAGATATGACGCGGGCTGGGCGAGCGGGCATCGGAGAGGGCATGTTATTAGGGTGAGCTAAACCGGAATCGAGCGCGAGGAGAGCGAGTTGGCGGAGCGAGCGGCAGTGATCACGGGTGCCTCGAGCGGGATCGGTCTGGCGATCGCTCGCATTCTGGGCGAGGAAGGGTACGCGCTGACGGTCTCGGCGCGCCGTCCGGAGAAGCTCGAGGGCGCGGCCGAGAGCCTGCGGGCCGATGGAATCGAGGTTCAGAGCGTCGCCGCCAACATGACCGAGGAGGAGGACGTGGTCGGCCTCTTCGCCAAGCATCGCGAGGCATACGACCGCCTCGACGTCCTCGTCAACAACGCCGGGGTCGGGATCGGCGCCCCGATGGAGGAGATCCAGACCAAGTTTCTCGACATGCAGCTCGGGGTCAATATCAGGGCCCTGATCATCGGCACCCGCGAGGGGCTGCCGATGCTGCGCAAGGCCGGCGCCGAGCACGGCAAGGCGCTGATCGTCAACACCGCCTCGATCGCGGGCAAGGGCGGCCAGGCGTGGCTCTCGATCTACGCCGCGACCAAGGCGGCGGTGATCAACTTCACCCAGTCGACCCACCGGGAGTACGGCGGCGACGGGATCCAGTGCACGGCGCTGGCCCCGGGGTTCGTCGACACGCCGATGACCGAGTTCGCCAAGGGGCAGGTCCCGGCCGAGGACATGATCCGCCCCGAGGACATCGGCGAGGCGGTCCGCTTCCTGCTGCGAACATCGCCGAACTGCCATGTCCCGGAGATCGTCTTCACCCGACCCGGAGAGGGCCTCGACACCCCGTAGGCGTTACCTGGTCGCCGCTTTCGGCGACCCCGGCCACGCCTTTCCCGCGATCGCCCTCGGCCGGGCGCTCGCCGCCCGCGGGGGCGAGGTCACGATCGAGACCTGGGAGGAGCGCCGCGCCGCCGTCGAGGGCGCCGGCCTCGGCTTTGCCGCGGCCGAGGAATACCGGATGTTCCCGCCGCCCGACCCCGACTCGGCCGAAGGCACGCACGCCGCCGAGGCGGCGCGGGCGCTGGTGCCGCTGCTCGAGGAGATGCGCCCCGACGTCGTCGTCAGCGACATCCTCACCCTGGCGCCGGCACTCGCCGCCGAGGTCGCCGGGATCCCCCGGGCGACCCTCATCCCCCACCTCTACCCGGCGGTCGAGCCCGGGCTGCCGTTCTTCGCGATCGGCCTGCGGCCTCCCCGGACCGGGCTCGGGCGCCGGGCATGGCGCGAGGGCCACCGCCTGCTCGACATCGGCCTGGCGCACGGCCGGCGGGACCTGAACACCCAGCGCGAGCGGCTCGGGCTGGCGCCGCTCGAGCGCTTCCACGGCGGGATCAGCCCCGAACTCGCCTTGGTCGGGACCTTTCCCCAGCTCGAGTACCCACGCCGCTGGCCGGGAGGAGTCGAGGTGACCGGGCCGATGACCTTCGAGGTTCCGCACCCTGACATCGAGCTGCCGCCCGGGGATGGGCCGCTGGTGCTGGTCGCCCCGAGCACCGCTCACGACTCCCACAACGGGCTGGTACGCACCGCACTGGACGCGCTCGCCGACGAGCCGGTCCGGGTGGTGGCGACGACGAACCGGGTGGTGCCCCAGCGCGCGATCGAGGTCCCCGACAACGCGATCCTCGTCGACTGGCTCAGCTACACCCAGCTGATGCCCGCCGCCTCTCTCGTCGTCTCCCACGGCGGCCACGGCACGGTCGCCCGAGCGATCGGCGCCGGCACCCCGCTGTTGATCTGCCCGTTCATCGGCGATATGAGCGAGACCGCGATGCGGGTCGCCTGGGCGAAGGTCGGCCTCTCGCTGCCATGGCGGCTGACCCGGCCGGGGCCGCTGCGCTGGGCGGCGCGGCGGATCCTCGACGATCCCGGGTTCACGGCCCGTGCCGGCGAGCTCGCGGCCTGGGGCCGTGCCCACGACGGCGCCGAGCGGGGCGCCGAGCTCGTCGAGGAGCTGGCCCGCGCGAAGGCGGCCGCCTAGCGGCCACCTCGAAGCTCCGGGGGTGGGACTCGAACCCACAACCCCTCGGTTAACAGCCGAGTGCTCTGCCAATTGAGCTACCCCGGAAGGCCCGGGGAATTTACCGGTTAGCTCCCGACCCGCTCGGCCCGGGCGATCTGCTCAACGAGCGCCGCCCGCTCGCGGCTGAGCTCGGCCCGGCGCTCGGGATCCTCGCCTTCTCCGGCGGCGGCGATCTCGGCCTCGAGCCGGCCCTGCTCGAGCAGCATGAAGTTGAGCTCCATCGAATCCGCCGATGCGGGCTCGTCGTTGGCGACGATCACCAGCTCGGCGATCAGCCCGGCGAGCTCGGGGTCGTCGCGGGGCAGGTTCGACGCCGGGTCCTCGAGGTTGTCGGTGAGCCAGGCAGCGGCCCGGGATCCGAACTTCGAGAGGTGGCCCTCGTTCAGCCTTTCGAGGTAGCCGCTCCCCTCCTCGGGCAGCGCGATGCACATCGCCAGCAGCGAGCGCTCGCGGCGCTCGCGAGAGGTCAGCTCGCCGCGCGGCCGCTGCGGCGCCGTGGCCCTCGGATCTGGCTCCGGCTCCGTCCCGCCGCTCAGCGGCTGCGCCGCGGTCAGCCGACCCATCACCAGCGCCGGCTCGAGTTCGAGCCGCTCGGCGACGACCCGGACCAGGTCGCTGCGGCTCGCCCCCTCCCCCATCGCAGCCAGGATCGGCGCCACCTCGGCCAGCGCCCGGTCGCGCTCGGCGGGCGAGCTCATGTCGGTCCGGTCGAGGACCAGCCCGACCTGGAACACCGGCAGCTCGACCGCCGCGTCGACGAGCTTGCGGAAGCGCTCGGCGCCGCCCTCGGCGGCGACCATCTCCGCCGGGTCCTCGCCTGGCGGCATCGCCGCGACCCGCAGCCGCATCCGGCGGTCGGCGGCCACCTGCTGGGTCCTCAGCATCGCCTCCTGCCCGGCCGAGTCGGCGTCGAGGGCGAGGATCACCTCCTCGACCATCCCCGAGAGCGCCGCGACCTGTTTCGTCGTGATCGCGGTCCCCATCACGCCGACCGCCTCCTCGAGCCCAGCCTGATGGAGGGCGAGGACGTCGGTGTAGCCCTCGACCACGACCGCGCGCCCGGCCTTGGCGATCGCGGCCTTGGCGAGCTCGATCCCGTAGAGCATCTCGCTCTTGTGGAAGAACTCGGTCTCGGCTGTGTTGACGTACTTGGCGCCCTGGTCGGAGCGCATCGCCCGCCCACCGAAGCCGAAGGTGCGCCCGCGGCGGTCGCGGATCGGGAACATGATCCGGGCCCGGAAGCGGTCGTACTCGCCACCCCCCCGCCCCTTCTGCGCGAGCCCCACCGCCCGCAGCGCGGCGACGTCGAAGCCCGCCCGCTGGCCGCGGATCAGGACCGTGTCCCAGGCACTCGGCGCGTAGCCGACGCCGAACCGTTTCAGGGTCTCCTCCTCGAGGCCGCGCTCGGCAAGGTAGGCGCGTGCCTTCCCCGCCTCCTCGGAGTCCCAGAGGTAGCTGCCGTAGAACGAGGCGGTGCGGTCCAGCAGCTCGCCGAGCTTGCGCCGCTGCTGGCGGCGGGCCTCGGCCTGCGGGTCCTCCTGCTCGCGCTCGAGCTCGACCCCGTAGCGGTCGGCCAGCAGCTCCACCGCCTCGGCGAATCCGAGCCCCTCCTTCTCCTCGACGAATTTGATCGTGTCGCCGCCGACCCCGCAGCCGAAGCAGTGGTAGAGCTTCTCCTGCGGGTCGACCGAGAACGATGGGGTCCGCTCCTCGTGGAACGGGCAGAGGCCGACCATCCGCGCTCCCTGGCGCTTGAGGTCGGTATGGGCGGAGACGACCTCGACGATGTCGGCCGCCTGCTTCACCCGCTCGAGGCTGTCGGGGGAGATCAACGCCACTAGAAGCGCGCCGCCTCGGGGATCGTCAGCTCGGTCCAGCGGGCGATCGCGTAGCGGTCGGTCATCCCGGCGATGTAGTCGGCGACGCGCTGGCACTCGCCTGCCCCTGGCTCACTCGAAGGGATCTCATCGGGGTGCTCCATGTAGTGGTCGAACAGGCCTCGCAGGGTTCGGTGCGCCTTCTCGTGCTCTCCGAGAGCGGCCTGGCCGAGGTAGACCTCGTCGAACATGAACTTCCGCAACCTCAGCATTGCCCCACCGACCTCCTCGCTCTGGCCGATGTCGCCGAACTCGGCCGAGTGGTCGACGATGTCGCGGACGAGGGTGTCGATCCGGGCCGAGCCTGTCGGCCCCAGCAGCTCGATCTCGGCGGCCGGCAGGTCCTCCTCGCGGAGGATCCCGGCGCGCAGCGCATCGTCGATGTCGTGGTTGATGTAGGCGACGCGGTCGACGAGCTTGACGATCCTCCCCTCCTGGGTAGCCGGCCGGTCCGAGCCGGTGTGGTTGAGGATCCCGTCGCGGACCTGTTCGGTCAGGTTGAGCCCCTGCCCGTCGCGCTCGAGGGCGTCGACGACCCGCAGCGAGTGGACGTTGTGCTTGAAGCCGGAGTCGCAGCGCTCGCGCAGAGCGGCGTCGAGGGCGCTCTCGCCGGTGTGGCCGAAGGGCGGGTGGCCGAGGTCATGGCCGAGCCCGATCGCCTCGGTCAGGTCCTCGTTGAGGCCCAGCGCCCGCGCCACCGTGCGGGCAATCCCGCAGGCCTCGAGGGTATGGGTTAGCCGGGTCCGGTAATGGTCGCCCTCGGGGGCGATGAAGACCTGGGTCTTGTGCTTGAGGCGGCGGAACGACTTCGAGTGGACGATCCGGTCGCGGTCGCGCTGGAAGGGGGTCCGGAGCGGGCTGTCGGCCTCCTCGACGCGGCGGTGGGCCGGGTAGGACGGGGTCCCGAGCTCGGAGAGGAACTCGGCCTCCCAGGCTCGCACCCGATCCTCGAGAGTCGCCGTCACCACCATCACAAATGCTCCCCTTTCTCTCGCTGCGCAAAGAGCCAGATTTGGATGCTTGCTCGCTCCGCGCTCATGGGGCGATCCTATGACCCTCAGGCCGCGGGGCGGAGCTGCACATGCGCATGGTGCTCGAGCGTCTCGGTTATCGCCCGCTCCGCCTGGCGCAGCGCCGGGGCCTCGGCCTCCGGGACCTCGGCCAGCGGCTGGGCGATCGCCTCGACCATGAACCGGTGTCCCTCCTCGGAGAGCGCGAACGAGCCCGCCTCGCAGCCGGAGCAGACGGCGCCCCCGGCGGCGCCCGAGAACCCGGTCAGGTGTTCGGCCTCGCCACAGCGGGCGCAGGAGGCCAGTTCCGGCGCGAACCCCGCCGCCAGCGCCAGCTTGAGCCGGAATGAGAGCGCCGTCTCCAACCCCGCCCCCCGCTCGCCGTCGGGGTCGTCGAGGAGCGCCAGATAGCGGCAGAGCAGGTTGTAGGCGGGCGGGTTCGGCTCGGCCGAGTCGAGCAGCCGCAGGACCGCGTCGCAGCCCCGGGCGCCGGCGGTGAGCGCCGGGCCGGAGGAGCGCAGGCGCGGGTAGCCGTCGATCGTCGAGACCCCGGTCACGGTCAGGAGCTCGCCGCGTCCTTCGTGGAGGAGGAGGTCGAGGCGGAAGAACGGCTCGAGCCGGCCGCCGAAGCGCGAGCGGGGTTTGCGGGCGCCCTTTGCGATCGCCCCGATCCGGCCGTACTGGGCCGAGTACAGGTGGAGGATGCGGTCGGCCTCGCCGTAGCGGATGCTGCGGAGGACGATTGCCTCCGTCTTCAGGGTCTGTCCCGGCATGACCGATCTACGTTGAACGACGAACCGGACGGCGAGCACGGCGCGGGCGGCGGCGCAGCCGGACCTGGCAGCCGGGGCAGTAGTAGGTCGAGCGGCCGCCGACGACGATCCGGACGATCGTCCCGTCGCAGCGCGGACACTCCTCGCCCTCGCGGGTGTGGACGAGGAACTCGTCCTGCATCGTCCCCCGGTCGCCCCGGCCATCGCGGAAGTCGTCGATCGAGGCGCCGCCGCCGTCGATCCCAGCTTCGAGCGCGGAGACGATCCCGGCGTGGAGTGCCTCGAGGTGCTCGGGCTTCATCGAGCCCGCCGGCGAGAGCGGGTGCAGGCGGGCCCGGAAAAGCGCCTCGTCCGCGTAGATGTTGCCGACCCCGGCGACCCGCGACTGGTCGAGGAGGAACGACTTCAGCGGCGCCGTCCGCCCTGCTGCGCCCTCGCCCAATAGCTCCGGGGTGAACTCATCGGACAGCGGCTCGGGTCCGAGCCGCCGGAAGCGGGCGCCGAGCTCGGAATCGTCGATCAGGAACGCCTCGCCGAACCGGCGCGGGTCGGTGAACCAGAGCTCGCGGCCGTCGTCGAGGACGAAGCGGGCGCGGAGGAACCGCTCCTCGGCGCTCCGCTCACCCTCGTAGAGCCGCATCCCCTCGGAGGGGTCGAGCGTCTGCTCACCGTCGAAAAGAACCAGATTGCCCGTCATCCGCAGGTGCATGACCAGGGTCTGCCCTCCGTCGAGCCCCAGCAGCAGGTACTTCCCGCGCCGGCCGAGGCCCTCGATCGTCCGCCCCGAGACCGCCTCCTCGATCAGTTTCGGAGCCACCGGCCGCGGCCAGCGCTCGTCGTAGATCTCGAGCCGCTCGATCCGGTGCCCCTCGATCTCGGGCTCGAGCTGGCGGGCGACGGTCTCGACCTCGGGAAGCTCGGGCATCCCCCAGTTCTACCGACCGCGGTCGACCTTAGGGGCGGATAACGACCCTAACCTCGACCGCGTCAGGCGTTGGCGCGCGGGTGCGAGCGGAAGTAGACGTCCTTCAGCTGCTCGCCGGAGAGGTGCGTGTACATCTGGGTCGTGGCGATGTCGGCGTGGCCGAGCATCTCCTGCACCGCGCGGAGGTCGCAGCCCCCGGCGAGCAGGTGGGTGGCGAAGCTGTGGCGGAGGGTGTGGGGGCTCATCTGGCCGGCGAGGCCGGCGTCGCGCGCGTGGCGCCGGACGATTTTGTAGAGGCCCTGGCGGGTCAGCGGGCCGCCGCGGAAGTTGAGGAAGAGCTTGGCCTCGTGGCGGTCCCCGACCAGCTTCGGCCGGCCCCCGCGCATGTAGCCGGTGATCGCGGCGATCGCCTGGCGGCCGAGCGGGACGAGGCGCTCCTTAGAGCCCTTGCCCCGCGCCCGCAGGAAGCCCTCGTGGAGGTCGACGTCGGCGACGTCGAGGCCGATCGTCTCCGAGGCGCGGAGCCCGCAGGCGTACATCACCTCGAGCAGCGCCCGGTCGCGAAGCGTCGTCGGCTCGTCTCCGCGCGGCGAGGCCAGCAGCTTCTGGACCTCGGCGTAGTTGAGGACGTGGGGCAGTTTCTTCGCCCGGCGCGGGGTGCTGATCGCGACCGTCGGGTCGTCCGCGATCAGCTCGTCGCGGCGCAGGTGCTTGTAGAAGGAGCGCAGGCAGGCGGACTTGCGGTGAACCGTCGCCGCCGAGCAGGGAGGGCGGACGTTGCCGGTGGCGAGCTCGGCGAGGAAGTCGGAGATCTCGACCGGCCGGATCGTCAGCGCGTCGATCTCATGTGCAGAGAGGAACTCGCCGAACTGCATGAGGTCGGTCCTGTAGGCGTTGAGCGTGTTGCGCGAGAGGCCCCGCTCAAGCTCCAGGTAGGAGAGGAAGTCGAGGACCAGGCCCTCGAAGCGAGGGTCGATCGCCGCCTTCTCGGCGGCCGGCTTCTCCTGCAGCGCGCTGGCCATGCCAAGAGGTTCTGGCGGCCGCGGCTCATCCCTTGCCGCGCAAGGCGCCACCCGCGGCGAGGGCGGCGGCGAAGAACAGCGGGTCCTCGTCGATCCCCCGACCCATCGTCCGCGCGGCAAGGCCGCTGGCGCCGTACCCCGCAAGGTCGACCGGTACCTCGTGGAGGCGGTGGCGCCAGCCGCAGGCGTCGGCGAGGACGGCGATCGGGACCGCCTCCCCGGCGGGAACAGGGACCTCGACGGCGCCGAGAAGGAGCTGCATCACGGTGAGCGTGTGGTGGCTGACCCCGCGGTGGCGGGCACGGGCGTCGGCGCTGGAGAGTCGCGGCGAGAGCATGGTCGGCATCCCCAGCGCAAGCGCCGCATGGGCGGTGTCGAGAGCGACGATGCCCCCATGACCGAGTCTTGTCTCGGAGCCGATGATCCCGGGACCGGGCCCGGCAAGGACCGCGTCCCAGCCGAAGCGGTTGGCTGCGGCGTCGAGGCCGCCTGCGACCGAGATCGCCTCCTCGCGTCCGCCGTAGGCCGGGGCGGCGGTGATGTGGCCGCAGAGGAGATCGCGATCGAGCAGCTCGGCGGCATCGCGGCTGAACGATCCTGGCAGCGCACCGCCCCCGGTCTGCACGTAGCCGAGCTTGAGCCCCGGCGAGGCCTGGCTGGCCGCCCAGGCCGCCGGCGCCAGGTGGCCGTGGAGCGGCAGTACGAGGACCGGGGTCGAGCCCTCGGCTCCCGCTCCCTGGAGTGGTCGCTCGACCGGCTCGACCGAATGCTGGAGGGAGCTGTAGTTGAGCTTCATCACGTGCTCGGCTCCCTCCCCCCCGCCCTCGAGTCCCCGGGTCAGGTTGACGTGGACGATGTCGAAGCCGCCGGAGCCGAGGTCGAGGTCGAGCGCGGCGACGTTGACGACGACCTCGTCGCCGGCGCGCATCTCGCCGAGCAGCGCGGTGTCGGCCCAGGCCGCCCGCAGCTCCCGGTCGACCTCGACGGTGAGCGGGTCCTCGTCGACGATGACGCCCCGCCTCAGCTTGAGGCGGCCGTTCACGCCGGGGCCGCGGCAGCCTCGACGAGGATGCCCTCGCAGACGGCGAGCATCTCGTCGAGATGGCGCGTGGCGACGCACTCGTCCGGCGTGTGCGGGCCCACGGTGCCGTTGGCGAGCAGGACGCAGTCGACCCCGTTCACCAGCAGCGCGTTGACGTCGCTGCCGCCGCCGGTAGCCGTCCGCACCGGCTCGATCCGGGCCCGTCGCATCCCCGCCTCGGCGACCGCGAGCGAGCGCGATGACCCCGGCAGCTGGTAGCCACGGAACAGCTCCTCTGCCTGGACGTCGACGTCGCATTCGTGCTCGCCGGCGCCCCAGGCACAGGCTTCGGCCATCTCCCCCGCGATCTCGGCCGCCCGCCCGGAGTCGATGCTGCGCGCCTCGGCGACGATCCGGCAGTGGCCGGGGACGACGTTGCCCGCCGTCCCGCCCTCGATCGTCCCGACGTTCGCCGTCGTTCCCTCGTCGAGGCGCCCGAGCTGCATCCGCGAGATCGCCGCCGACGCCGCGGCGATCGCGCTGCTGCCGTCCTCGGGGTTGATCCCGGCATGGGCCTCGACCCCGGTGAACTCGGCGACAACCTGCTGTTGGGTCGGGGTGCTCGTGATCACCTCGCCGACAGCGCTCGCGTGGTCGAGGATGAAGCCGCAGTCCGAGCGCAGGGTCGCCGGGTCGACCGCCTTCGCGCCCCGCAGCCCCTGCTCCTCGGCGACGGTGAGCAGCAGCTCGATCCCGACCGGCGGCGGGTCCTCCACATGGCGGGCGACGAGCTCGACGAAGACCGCGACGGCGGCCTTGTTGTCGGCGCCGAGGATCGTCTCTCCGCGGCTCCGGAAGACGCCGTCCTCCTCGATGACCTCGATCAAACCGGGGTGCGGGACGGTGTCGATGTGGCCGCAGAACAGCGCCCAGGCATCGCTGCGACCCGGGAGGCGGGCGAGGATGTTGCCCGACCCGGCCTGCGCCGGCCCGGCGGCGTCGTCCTCGCTGACCTCGAGGCCCATCGCCCGCAGCTCGG
This sequence comes from uncultured Solirubrobacterales bacterium, assembly GCA_963805455.1. Taxonomy (GTDB): domain Bacteria; phylum Actinomycetota; class Thermoleophilia; order Solirubrobacterales; family 70-9; genus VRUE01. Next base: position 114,577 of record CAWDUJ010000015.1, on the reverse strand, counting down.
CGATCAGCGAGTCGGCGATCTCGCGCTCCTCGCCGGTGACGCTGCGGATCTCGCAGAGCCTGGCGAACCTCTCGTGCAGCCTCTCCACGTCGGAAAGGCTACGAACTAATGGGCGACCGAGGAATCCTCGCGGTCGAGGTCCGCCCCTTCGGCCGGCTTCTCGCCCGCGTGGCGCGCCGCCGCCCCGACGAAATCGCGGAACAGCGGCTCGGGCCGATTCGGACGCGAGTTGAACTCGGGATGGAACTGCGAGGCGACGAAGAACGGGTGGTCGGGCAGCTCGATCATCTCGACCAGGCGCTCGTCGGGCGAGGTCCCGCCGCAGACAAGCCCCTCGTCTTCGATCCGCCGTCGGAGCTGGACGTTCACCTCGTAACGGTGGCGGTGGCGCTTGTAGATCACGGCCTCGTCGTAGATCTCGCGCGCCCGGGTCCCCTCGTGGAGTTTCACCGGGTCGGCGCCGAGCCGCATCGTCCCGCCCATCTCTGAGACCTCCTTCTGCTCGGGCAGGAGGTCGACGACCGGGAACGGCGTCTCGGGATCGAACTCGGAGGAGTTGGCGCCATCCATTCCGGCCTTGGAGCGGGCGAACTCGACGACCGCGATCTGCATCCCGAGGCAGATCCCGAGATAGGGGATCGCGCGCTCCCGGGCCAGCTTCGCGGCCGAGACCTTGCCCTCGATGCCGCGCTCGCCGAACCCGCCGGGGATCAGGACCCCGTCGGCGCCCTCGAGGCGCGCGGGGTCGAAGTCCTCGGAGTCGACCAGCTCGACGTCGACCTCCACCCCATGGTGGAAGCCGCCGTGCTCGAGCGCCTCGATCACCGACTTGTAGGCGTCTTCGAGGCCGACGTACTTGCCGACGAGGGCGATCTTGACCCGCCCCTCGGCGGCGTCGGCGCGGCGCACCATCCCTTCCCAGTCGGCGAGGTCGGGGGTCGGGGCCTCCATCCCGAAGTGGTCGAGGACGAGGTCGTCGACGCCTTCGGCGCGGAAGACGAGCGGCACCTTGTAGATGTTGTCGACGTCGTGGGCCGAGATCACAGCGTCGACCGGGAGGCTGGCGAAGAGGGCGATCTTGCTGCGGATGTCGCGGTCGAGACGGCCTTCTGAACGGCAGACCAGCGCGTGCGGCTGGATCCCGATCCGGCGCAGCTCGTTGACCGAGTGCTGGGTCGGCTTCGTCTTCAGTTCCCCCGCGTGCCCGACGTAGGGGACCAGGGTCAGGTGGACGAACATGCTCCGCTTCGCGCCGATGTCGGTGTACAGCTGGCGGATCGACTCGAGGAAGGGCAGCGACTCGATGTCGCCGACGGTGCCGCCGATCTCGGTGATGACGAAGTCGACCGACTGTGACTCGGCGACGATCAGGATCCGGTTCTTGATCTCGTCGGTGATGTGCGGGATCACCTGGACGGTCGCGCCGAGGTAGTCGCCGCGGCGCTCGCGCTTGATCACCGAGTTGTAGACCGAGCCGGCGGTGACGTTCGAGGCGCGCGAGGTGTTTTCATCGGTGAAGCGCTCGTAATGGCCGAGGTCGAGGTCGGTCTCGGCTCCGTCCTCTGTGACGAAGACCTCGCCGTGCTGGAACGGGCTCATCGTCCCCGGGTCGACGTTGATGTAGGGGTCGAACTTCTGCAGCTGGACCCGGTAGCCGCGCGAGACGAGGAGGCGTCCGATCGAGGCGGCGGCGATTCCCTTGCCGAGAGCCGAGACCACTCCGCCGGTGACGAAGATGAATCTCGTATCGCTTTTGCCGCTACTCATTCTCTGCCAAGCGAGTCTAACCAGCGCAATGGCGGAACCGACTCGACCGTCGAGGAGATCGATCGCATCTCTCCGTAAATGGTCAGGCCGGCGACTAGAGCGAGCGCGATAAGGCGCCCGTCACCGTCGAGGGAAGTAAGCAGCCAGACGCCGCCGATCGCGCCGACCAGGTTCGACCCGGTGTCGCCGAGCATCGCCCGCTCGCGCAGGGTGAACCAGGCGCCGACCAGGACCGGCCCGGCGAAGATGCCGAGCAGCTCCAGGGGCGCGATCGTCCAACCGCCGAGGCAGAGACCGGCGCCGAGTAGCACCAGCGCCTTCTCGGCCCGGCCCGGCCGCATGTCGAAGAGGTTGAAGGCGTTGGTCGCCAGGATCAGGAGAGCGACGTCGGCGATGTAGCGCCACGATTCGAGGCCGCGCCCGGAGACGACGTAGGCGGCGAGCGCCAGCGCTCCGAGAGCCTTGATCGCCCCGGTCGAGAGGCTGCCCTGGCGCAGCGCCCGGGCGTGGCCGCGCCAGCCCCGCGGCGTGTCGGTGGCCTCCCCGCGCCCGAGCGAGTCGTCGAGGAAGCCGAGGAAGGCGACGCCGAGCAGATAGGGCATCCACTGGCGCAATCCCGGCTCGAGGAGTTCGAGGTCGCCGCGGTCGTTGAGGAAGGCGAGCGGCGCCAGGGCGACCAGCGCCGCGGTGGCGAGGACCGCGCCGAGCGGGAAGGCGAGCGCCGCGCCGCGGTAGTTCTCACGGGTGAGGCCGGCGTCGCGGAGGCCCCGGATCCCGGCCGGGACGACGAACAGGGCGACCGCGATCGCGACCGGAAACCCGACCCAGGTCACGGCACCTGTTCCCGCTTCGCTCGCTGCGCAAAGAACCAGATATGCATGCTTGCTCGCACCGCGCTCACTTCTGGTGGGGGGCGAGCAGGTCGGGGAGCAGCTGGTCGGCGGAGCCCTTGACTCCGAAGCTCCCCTCGGCGCCGAGCAGGGCGAGGACCGTCGACAGCTTGCCGGCGCTCTGGTCGACGTTGTCGACGCTCGCGAGGTCGTTGGATCCGAAGAAGGAGATCGAGGAGGGTTCGGCGTCAGACGCCTCGACCCCGACCGCGGGCACCCGCGTCGAGGCGACCCCGCCGAGCAGCCCCGATTCGAGCCGCCCGGCGGTCGAGCGCTGGACCGGCCCCATGTCCTGCGGCTGTGCGCGGACGACAATCATGCCGTCGAGGGCGCGGAAGTTGCCGCTGGCGCGCGAGAAGAGGTGGCCGCGAACGCGCTCGAGCAGGTTGCCGCCGAGCACCAGCTGGCGGCCGACACCGGTCGCGAATTCGGTCTGGGCGTCGGGGTTCTGTTCGAGGTCGGCGAAGCGGGTCTTCGAGAGGTCGCCGGCGAGCGAGCGCATGTCGACCGGCTCGCGGATGACGCCGACCGCCACCAGCCTGCCTCCGGTCGGCCCCAGCGCGTCGTCGATCGCCCCCGAGATCTCACCGGGGAGGCCGCCGATCGCGACCACCCCGATCCGCTTCGCCCGCAGGTCGTTGCGGACAAGGACCGGGTAGACCTCGTCGGAAAATTCGTTCGCCTGGCCGAGCTTCACACTCAGTTCCTCGGCGTGGTTGCGGGCATCCTCGAGGTTGCCGGTCAGGCTGTGCTCGAGGTCCTTGCGGGTGTTGTCGATCGTGTTGCCGCCGAGGGCAGCACCGATCACGACCCCGATTGCGAGGGCGAGGAAGATCGCGATCAGCGAGGTCGCGTGGTAGCGCGCGCTATAGCCCATCAGGCTGGAAAGGCTAGGGCACTAGATGCTCAGCCAAATCCGGATCTTCAGCCAGACCAGTTCGGAGAGGTCGCTGAGCGCCGGAGAGGCGATCACGATGATCGCGAGCAGGATCGCGAAGGCGGCGATGAACAGCGCCGCCGGACCGAAACCCGTGCCCGGGTTGTAGAGGCGGCTGACGCCCTTGGCGTCGACCAGCTTCTCGCCGATCCGCAGCCTGGTGAGGAAGGTCGAGGACATCCCGCCGCGCTTGCGGTCGAGGAACTCGATCAGGTTGAAGTGGGCGCCGACGCTGACGATCAGGTCGGCCCCCTTCTCGTAGGCCATCAGCATCGCCACGTCCTCGCTGGTCCCGGCGGCGGGAACGATCGTGTGGTCGATCCCCATCTCGACCACTCGCTCGCGTCCGGGGGCACGGCCGTCGGGGTAGGCGTGGACGATGATCTCGGCACCGCAGCGGAGCGCCTCGTCGCCGGCCGAGTCCATGTCGCCGAGGATCAGGTCGGGCTTCAGCCCCTCTGCGAGGACCCCGTCGGCGCCCCCGTCGACGGCGACGATCACCGGGCGGACGTCGCGGATGTAGGCGCGGAGGGCCTTGAGGTCGCGGCGGTGGCGCTCGCCGCGGACGACGATCAGGACCTGGCGGTCGCGAAACGAGGTCCGCGTGTGCGGGAACTCCACCCTGTCGGTGAGGAGGTCGGTCTCCATCCGGACATGGGCGACGGTGTTCTCGGCGAATTCTGCGAGCGCCTCGTCGACCCGCTCGCGCTGCTCGTCGAAGCGGCGGGAGAGCTCCTCGGTGCCGAGTTCACGGCCGCGGATCACGACCTTGCCGGCGACGCTGACGGTGCCGTCGAAGACCGTCACAGAGTCGCCGTCCTCGAGCGCCTCGAACGGGTCCGAGTCCGGGAAGTCGACGAGGACGATGCCGGCGCGGGCAAGCATCAGCGGCCCCGCGTTCGGATAGCGGCCGTCGGTTGACTCGGAGGCGTTGAGGACGGCCCTAGCCCCGGTTGCGATCAGCTCCTCGGCGGCGATCCGGTCGATGTTGCGGTGGTCGATCACCGCCACCTCACCGGGACGGAGGCGTTTCACCAGGTGCTTTGTGCGGCGGCCGAGCCGCGCCGAGCCGCGCACCGCACCGTCCGCGGAGTCCCCGTTACGACGCGTGAGCAGCGCAGGAAAGCGACGGCGACTGGCGGTAGCCATCGGTTGAGAGTACCCGCCTCGGCACGGGGGAATGACAATCGATCGCTTCACCAGCGACGCGAGGAATCAGATATGCACGCTTGCTCGTTCCGCGCGCTCAGGCCGCTGCGAGCAGCTCTCGGGCGTGGCGCTCGGCGGCGTCCCCGGCGCCGTCTCCACCGAGCATCCGGCGGATCTCCTCGATGACGCCGTCGCCGTCGAGCTGCTGCACCGTCGCCCGCGCCGGCTCGCCGCGGTCCTTCTCGAGCCGGAAGTGGGTCGATGCCAGTGACGCGACCTGCGGCAGGTGGGTGATGCAGATGACCTGCCTGGTCTCGCCAAGGTCCTTGAGCCGCTCGCCGACGGTGCGGGCGGTGTTGCCACCAATCCCGGCGTCGATCTCATCGAAGACCAGGGTTCCGGCGCCGGCGGCGGCACCGAGTCCGGTCAGGGCGAGCATCACCCGCGAGAGCTCGCCCCCGGAGGCGGCGTCGCGGAGTGGCGCGGCCTTGATCCCGGGGTTGGGCGCGAGCTGTAGCTCGATCCCCTCCGCCCCGTTGGGCCCAAAGCCGTCGGGATGGGGCTCGAGCACGACCTCGAGCGTCGCCCCCGGCATCGCGAGGCGGCCGAGCTCGGATGCGACGCGCTCTCCGAGAGCACCGGCGGCGTTGCTCCGCCCCTTGCTCAGGCGCTTCGCGTGTTTTGCCCGCTGCGCCGTGGCCTTGGTCAGGGCCTCCTCGAGCTCGGCGGTCTGCACCTCGGAGGACTCGAGCCGGTCGATCTCGGCCCGACAATGCTCGGCGTGCGCGAGTACCGAGGCGACGTCGCCGCCGTGCTTGCGGGTTAGGCGGTCGACCGCATCGAGCCGCTCTTCGATCCCGGCCAGACGCTCGGGATCGGCATCGATCCCGTCGAGGTAGGCGCGCAGCTCGCCCGCGACATCGTCGAGCTCGACCGCCAGCGCAGCGAGCCGCTCGCCGATCGCATCGAGCTTTGGATCGACGCCGCCGACCCCGGTCAGCAGCGCCCCGGCCGCGGCGATCGCGCCCGCGGCGCCGGCCTCGTCGCCGTCCGCTGCCCCGGTCGCTCCCTCCGCCGCTCCGGCGGCGGCCTCGCGAAGGCCCTCGGCATGACGCAGCCGCTCGCGATCGACCCCGAGCCCCTCGAGCTCGTCCGGCTCCGGGGCGACGGACTCGATCTCGGAGAGCTCGTAGCGGAGTAGGTCGAGGTCGCGCTCACGCGTGCCGTCACGCTCACGCAGCTCCGCCAGCTCTGCCTCGAGGGCGAGGGCCCGCCGAAATGACTCGCGATATTTGTCGCGGAGGGCCAGGTGATCGGTCCCCGCGAAGCCGTCGAGGATCTCGGTTTGGGCCGAGGAAATCGTCAGCTTGCGGTGCTCGTGCTGGCCGTAGAAGGCGAGCAGCCGCCCGCCGAGCAGTTTCAGGTCCGCCGCCGAGGCGGCCCGGCCGCCGACGAACGCCGCGGTCCGGCCCGAGGCCGACACCCGTCGCCCGAGCACGACCTCCTCGACGCCGGTCGGCAGGCGCTCGGCGAGCTCGCCCATCTCCGGCTCATCGAGCAGGCCCGCCGGAATGTCGAAGCAGCCCTCGACCCATGCCTCGTCGGCTCCCGGGCGGACGATCTGAGGGCGCGCCCTGCCGCCCATCAGGAGATCGAGCGAGTGGGCGAGGACGGTCTTTCCCGCCCCCGTCTCACCGGTGATCGCGTTGAGGCCGGAGCCGAGCCGGAGCTCGGCCCTCTCGATCAACAGCAGGTTCTCGATTCGCAGCTCTCGGAGCACGCCCTCTGTGTAGCACCCGCTGCGGCGGCTTCTAGGCGGCGACCGGCTCGGCGACCGACTCGGGCTCCGCGCCGGTCGCCTGAACGAAGTGCCTCGAGCGGACGAGGACGAAGCCGAGCGCGGCGCCGACGAACGAGAGGGCGGCGGCGATCAGGATGATCTCGTTGAAGCCGCTGACGAAGGCGACGGTCGAGGCGTGGGCGTATTCCGCCTGTGACCCCGGCGGCGCGACTTCGACCGCGGCTTTGGAGCCCCCCGAGGCGACGAGTTCGGAGAATCCGTGCGGGGCGTTCGGCAGCAGATTGGTGAGCTTCGAGTCGACCCGCGACTGGAAGATCGCTCCGAGCGCGGCGACGCCGGTGGCGATCCCGACCTGGCGGAAGGTCGTGTTGATCCCCGATCCCATCCCGGATTTCTCGACCGGGACGACGGCGATCGCCGCCTGGCCGATCCCAGGGTTGGTGGTTCCGATGCCGACGCCGGCGACGATGAAGCCGGCCAGCAGCGTCGTCCACTCCGAGTCGGGGCTGACCCCGTGCATCAGCAGCAGGCCGACCCCGACCAGGCCCAGGCCCAGCCCGAGCAGGACCCGGATCGGGATCCGGTTGGAGAGCGTGCCCGCGATCGGCGAGGCGATGAACGAGAGGAACGTCAGCGGCAGGAACCGCAGCCCGGCCTCGAGCGGCGAGAAGCCGAGGACGCCCTGCATGTAGATCGTCAGGTAGAGGAACATCGCGAACATCCCGCCCGAGAGCCCGAAGGCGACCGCGGAGACGCCGTTGAAGGCGGGGTTGCGGAACAGAGCGAGGTCGAGCATCGGGTGGGTGCTGCGCGCCTCGATCGCGACGAAGGCGAGCAGGAGCGCCACCGCGCCGCCGAGCGAGGCGACGATCATCGGGCTGCCCCAGCCCTCGGGGTTGGCGCGGATCAGGCCGAAGATCAGCAGGAAGAGGGCGACCGAGAAGGTGACGAGGCCGGGGAAGTCGATCGGCTGCGGATCCTGGGCGGCGACGTTGACCAGCTTCATCTCGGTCAGCGCTATCGCCACCAGCCCGATCGGAATGTTGACGAAGAAGATCCATTCCCAGCCGAGGTGCTCGGTGATCACGCCGCCCACAAGCGGGCCGATCGCGACCGCGCCGCCGATCGTCGCTCCCCAGACACCGAACGCGGTCGCCCGGTCTTTGCCGTGGAACTCCTGGCCGATCAGAGCCAGCGAGGTCGCGAACATCCCGGCGCCGCCGACACCCTGCAGGCCGCGGGCGAGGTTCAGCAGGGTCGGATCGCCGGCGATCCCGCAGAGGAACGAGGCAAAGGTGAAGATCGCGAATCCGATCGTGAAGACGCGGCGCCGGCCGAGCCGGTCACCGAGCGAGCCCGCCGTGAGCAGGATCGAAGCCAGCATCAGGGAGTAGGCGTCGACGACCCATTGCAGGCTGGAGAGGCTCGCGTTGAGGTCGGTGCGGATATCCGGCAACGCGACGTTCACGACCGTGATGTCCAACAGCAACATGAACGTCGCGATCGAGATCAGGACGAGGGTCCACCATTTGCGCTCCATGCTCGGCAAACCCTAGAGAACGGTGCCCGTCGGCTCAGACGGCGAGGTGGCCGAACTTCTCGCGGATCCGCTGGTAGAAGCTCGAGCCCGGGAGCTGGGCCAGCGTGCCGGCTTTATTGGCGAATCGGACCGCGAGCTCATCGCCCGGTCCCAGTGTCCCCGACTGGTTGCCGTCGACCGAGACGTCGACCGGCTCACGCGCCTCGGCGTTGCCCACGTGGAGGACGTCGTCGGGGGCGACGACGAGCGCCCGCGCGGTCAACGAGTGCGGCGAGATGTAGCTGACCACGTAGCCCTCGACGCCCCAGGCCAGGATCGGGCCCTGGTTGGCGAGGTTGTAGCCGGTCGAGCCGGCCGGGGTCGCGGCCACGAGGCCGTCGCAGCGGACATCGCCTACGACCTCGGCCGCGATCCGGTAGGTCAGCTCCGCGACACGGTCGTGCGGGCGGCGGATGAAGCTGACGTCGTTGAAGGCGATCTGCGTCTCGCCGTCGATCTCGACCTCGAGCCCGGGCAGGTCGACCATCTCGAGCTCGCCGGCGAGCGCGCGTTCGATTCCCGAACGGACCTCGTCGCGCTCGACCGCGGCGAGGAACCCGACGGTGCCGAAGTTGACCCCGAATACAGGGACCCCGGTGCGGGCGAAGTGCCGCAGCGCGTGGAGGATCGAGCCGTCGCCGCCGAGTACGAGGCAGAGGTCGACGTCGCTCGGCAGCTCCTCTACGGTCTCGATCTCCTCGGCCGCGGCGCCGTGCTTCGCGATCTCGTCGGGAGTCGCGACCAGTCGGCAGGACCCGGCGAGAGCCGCGGAAATCGCGATCTCGACCGCGTCGGTCGTCGCCGGCGGGTGGGAGTGGGTGATCAGTGCCGCAACCGCTGCCCGGCTCATGGTTCGACCGCCTCGACCGCCGCCTCGAGGTCGGCGACCTCCTCGCCCACTCCCCCGCACCAGACGAAGGTCTCGAGGTTCCCCTTCGGCCCGGCCAGCCCCGATGAGGCAAAGCCCCGAATCGGCAGGCCGAGGCCGCGCGCCGCGGAGGCGACCGTGAGGATCGCCTCGCGCCGGTCGGCGGGATCGTGGACGACGCCCCGGCCGACGCGCGCGCGGCCGAGCTCGAACTGCGGCTTGACCATCGCCAGGACCTCGGCGCCGGTCTCGGTGCAGGCCGCGACCGCGGGCAGGATCTTGGTCAGCGAGATGAACGAGACGTCGACCGTGGCCAGGTCGGGCGCGAACGGCAGGTCGGCGGGCTCGAGGCTGCGGGCGTTGAGACGCTCGATCACGGTCACCCGCGGATCCTCTCTCAGGCCGAGGTCGATCTGTCCGTAGGCGACATCGAGGGCGATTACGCGGGTCGCGCCGCGCTGCAGGAGGCAATCGGTGAAGCCGCCGGTCGAGGCGCCGACATCCATGCAGTCACGGCAGGCGACGTCGATTCCGAGAGCGCTCAACGCATTGTCGAGCTTGATTCCGCCGCGGGAGACGAATCTGGGGCCCGAATCGACCACGAGTTCGGCATCGGGCTCGACCAGCTGGCTCGGGCGCAGCGCGACGGGGCCGTCGCCGCCGACGCGCACAGCGCCGGCACGGACGGCGCCAGCTGCCGCCGTTCGGGACGGAAAGAGGCCGCGATCAGCAAGCACGGCGTCGATTCGGGCCTTCTTCACCGCTGCAACGGTACTGGGAAATCCGTGATCTGCAGGGATTCCACTGTTTTTAGGCGAACCTTGCGCCATGGTTAGTCAATCCTTAGAATTGGGTACTAGCTTGCCGAACGTGGGATCTACGGAGAGCTCTGTGACTCGGCTCACACATAAATCGCACGTATGTTCGTATTCTGATTCAAGGATTCGCAGAGAAGGACCGATGAAAGGCTTGCTTTAGACGAACTTCCCGGTTGGGTCTGGCGCCGCCCATACGGTGCCCATCGAACTCCCTTGATGAGCGCCCGCGACGCAATAAGGGCCCTACCTACCTCCCATCGATCCACATATATAGAGATACATATCTCTCCTCCCTGTAGTAACCCCAGAAACGCCTCGCCTCCCCGGCGGGGCGTTTTCTGTTGTGGAGCCGAAGCCATGGTCATCCATTGAGTGAGATAGTCGATCAGCAGTCTTGTCCTTTCCCTCTCTCCGAAATGGAAGCCAAATGAAGACTCTGCGGACCCGGCTCACGTTCGCCAACGTGACGTCCTGCCTGGCCCTGTTCGTTGCCCTCGGTGGCTTAGCGGTCGCCGCGGGCCTGCCCAAGAACTCCGTCGGGAGCAAACAGCTCAAGGCGAACTCGGTGATCACGGGGAAAATCAAGAACGGAGCGGTGACCGGCGCGAAAATCACGACCTCCACCCTGGGCACGGTTCCGAGCGCGTTGAACGCCCAAAGTCTCGACGGGATGAGCGCCGATCAGATCGAGCAAAGCTCGAAGCTGCGTTGTCCCGGCGGAACCGTGTTGATTGCCGGTGACTGCTTTGAGACCGCCAGTAGGCCGGCGGCGCAGTTCAGAGTCGCCGTCGAAACCTGCGCGAGAGCCGGCCGCAGTCTGCCCTCGGTCGGTGAGCTCGCCGCATACCTGGTCACCCTTCCGGTGGATAAGTCGGTGGACAACTGGGCTGGATCGCAGAGTATCGACGAAGGAGTATCAGTTGCTCCGCATGTATTCGGATCAGAATCGGAATTGTTCTTGTTTGCCTCGGGTGCCGACGCCTCCATTGAATATCGCTGTGTCACCGGACCGTCGGACTGACACCGGGCAAGAGTCGTCAGGAGACCAAGACGGCAATCTCCCGCGCGCTCGAAACTTCTGACCCAGGCGTCCCTGGGCACACAGAGGAGGCCTCAAAGAGAAATCATTCGTCCGGTTCTCCCGCTTGCGAGCTTTGCGTCGGGATTTTCCCAGACGATCAGGGTTGGACACCGGAGCATGCCGCTCCCCACTCAGGAAGCCCTCGTCGCCGAGGTATGCCATGGGGCCCACGGGACCAATCGGCCGCTCCTCATATGGAAGGACCACTATGTCCACCCCGATTCGCGCCAAGCGTGGGATCGCGGGGATCATCCTCGCCTTTGCCCTCGTGCTCTTCGCCGTGCCGGCCGCACTGGCCGCCCCGGTCAACCTCGCAACCGTCAAGCCATTCGTCGTCCTCGGCGGTGAAGAAGTCACCAACACCGGTCCCTCCGTGCTCAACGGCGATCTCGGTGTTTCACCCGGAACCTCGATCACCGGCTTCGGTCTCCCCGCCGTGGTCAACGGCGCGACCCACAACAACGACGCCGTCGCGGCACAGGCGCAATCCGATCTCACGAACGCCTACAACGTCGCTGCCGGGCAGGCCGTTATTGCCCGCCAATGACCTGACCGGGACCGACCTCGGCAACAGGACACTTGCCCCCGGCGCCTACAGGTACACCTCGGACGCACTGCTCAACGGGGCGCTCACCCTCGACGCCGAAGGTGACCCGAACGCGGAATTCGTCTTCCAGATCACTTCGGCACTGACGACCGGGTCGGCCAGCTCGGTCTCGCTTATCAACGGAGCCTCACCGTGCAACGTCTATTGGCAGGTCGGCAGCTCGGCGGACCTCGGCACCACCACCGCCTTCCAGGGGAACCTGATGGCGCTGACCTCGATCTCGCTGAAAAACGGCGCGACCGTTGTCGGGCGAATGCTGGCCCGCACCGGCGGGGTCACGCTGATCAACAACGTTCTCAGCGCGCCGCTTTGCGCAACCGGCGGCCCGGTCACCCCGCCCGGTCCGGTTACTCCGCCAGGATCAGGCACGCCAGGGGTCTCAACCACCGTGCCAGGCGCCACCGCGCCAGGTGGCAAATCGACCACCGGCCGGGCCATCTCCGGACACCGGACGAGGGTCGGTAAACGGACCAGGAACGGCACGGCCGTCGTCCGGTCGACGCCGCGCAATGCCTGCACGTCAGGATTTCGCGCCTCGGTCACCGGCCGCAAGATCAAGCGCGTCGTCTTCAGCATGGACGGCAAGACGATTGGCGCTCGCAGAGGATCCCCGTTCGCGATGTCGATGCGGGCTGCGCCTGGAGCACACCGGGTCGGAGTCCACGTGACGTTCAAGGACGCTACCCGCGATAAGAGGACGACCCTCCCGTATCGCGCTTGCGCCTCGGCACTGCTGACACCGTCCAGCGGCCCATCCACGTTCACGGGATGACCCTTGGGAGTGCCTCCCCGAACCCCTCTGGTTATTTCCGGAGGGGTTCGGCTTTGGTGTTGGCGCTGATCGTTGCTGGAGTTGGCGCGGCTCTGCTTGCCCCCGCCGGAGCCGCCGGCTCCGGAGTTCCGGCCAGTCAGTCGCTCGCCGTGATCCTCCACGGCCATGTCGCGAGGGTCGCGCCGAGTGCGCACTCGGGCCGAGTCGAATCCGTCGATGCCCGCCGACCACTGACCCGATCGCGGACCATCCTTCCCGTCCTCGGCCAGGCGACCAGTCGCAACGGCGGCTCATGGCTGCGGGTTCGCCTGCCCGGGCGCCCCAATGGGCATGCGGGCTGGATCTCGGCAAATCGGACGAAACTCACCTCCACCCCTTGGCGGATCGTGGTCAAACTCTCTACGCGGTGGGTCACCGTCTACCGCGGCGGCCACGCCAGACGCCACTTTCGAGCGATCGTCGGCAAGCCGTCGACGCCGACGCCGAGGGGTTCCTACTTCATCGAGGAGGCCATCGCGCTCTCCTCCTCCGGGCCCGGCGGGCCCTTCGCTCTTGCCACCAGCGCCCGGTCGAACGTCTTCCAGGAATTCGAGGGAGGCCCGGGGCAAATCGGCATTCACGGGACCCACAATCTCAGCGGCGTGCCGGGGACGGCGGTCTCCCACGGCTGCATTCGGCTGCGCACCAGGGCGATCACCTGGTTGGCAAGACGCATTGGCGCCGGGGTGCCGCTGACGATCAGGTCATGACGACCCGATCTGGCCCGCTGATCGCCTTCCCGCTGCCAGTCCGGCCGCCGCTGCGAATTTCAACAGCCTGATCCCGATTCCGGCCGCCCAAGCCTCTGCTCCTCGGACAATTGGGCTTGGCAATTCCAATCGAGTTCCCCCTTGGCCTTCGCGTTATAGAGCGACGAAGGGGCGAAACTCGCATGGATCCTCTTTGGGCGGTCGAGCCTCACCCCGCATTAAACGTCCGGGCGGTGGTTGCGATTCGGCTCTGCGGGCGGTGAGTGTCCGAGACTTTAGCCACTATGGCTTAAACGGACCTATGTATGAGAGAAGTTCTCATACGTTTGTGGTGCTCTCTGTCCTATGGATTCCGCAACATCGGCAGGGTCAGCGTGATTTTCGCCGCAGCCCTCGCAAGCACCGTCATCGCCCTCTCCGGCCCCGCGCCGGCAACTCTCCAGGATGACCTCGGTGCCGCCGCGACGTACTGGCAGCAGGCTGTTCCAGCACGATGCTCGACTGGATCGGTCTCGTCTACCAGGCTCCCGCAACACGTTCTCGGCGAAGCAACCATCCCGGACCCGGTCCAGAGCGGACCATGCGAGATGAAAATTACCCGGGGCATGACCCGTCGAATGCGCTGCCTCGTCGTCGTCCACGAGTACGGACACTGGCTCGGCCTCAATCACTCAGCCGACCGCCAAAACGCGATGTTCCCGGTGATCGGTCCGAGCATGCGTGTGCCCGAGTGCGAAACGGCTTGACCGCGCCCAACTCCTCGCGCCGGCGATTCGCCGGATCGAGGGAGATCCGGCAGGCGTCGACTCCACGTCGATCCCCGACGGCGAAGGTGTTTCCGACGGGAACGAAAAATTCACGGCGATACGGATGAAAGTCGCAACGCGAGCCTTGCCCGTCACGATCGCTACGCTCGATTTCTCGATGCTCAGCGACGCGCCGACGCCTTGCGGCGTGTTCGCCCAGGCGATCGTCAGCCACTAGTTCGACCTGACTGTTGCCATGACGTTGGCGTTGCTCAGATGGTCGCGGCGCGTCTCAGGTTGACCGATCCCACCGTCGAGGTTTAAAGCCACTCAACCGGGTAAAGGACGGAGAAGAACAGCGGTCATCCGCACCGTCCCTGCGGGGGCCGCATTCTCTCCCTGAGGCAATTCAGAAAACGCCCCGCCTTCCCTGCGGGGCGTTTTCTGTGGGGCCGGCCGGGCATAATCACGGCGTGACGCGCCGGCGGGGTTTGATCGCATCGGGGATCGCGACGATCCTCCTGCTAATCGCTATGTCGCCCTCGGATGGCCGGATGAAGGACACGGGGGGTCCGGGCATCGTCCCGTTCGAGGTCAGCGGCAGCCAGGGCCACGCCGAAGAAATCATGGCCGAATGGGGCGACAGGGGCCAGGATGCGGCCCGCGAGTCGCTCTACATCGACTTCGGGTTCCTGATCGCCTACGGGACCTTCCTCACCCTCGCCCTCGCTGCCATCCGCGATCGCGCCCGCGAGCTCGGCTGGCGGAAGATGGCGGCGATCGGCGGCGCGATCGCCGGGTTCGGCGCGCTCGGAGCCACCTTCGACGCCCTCGAGAACGTCTGCCTGCTGCTTACGCTCGGAGGGCACGGAAGCGCCTTTCCGGTCCTGGCGACGATCTTCGCCTCGATCAAGTTCTTCTTCACCGGCGTCGCCGTGCTCTATCTGCTAATCGGCGTCCCGATGTGGGTATTGCGTCGCGGTCCGGCGCCCAGCAGTCCCTAGCTGACCGATCTCACAATTCGTGCGTCGGGTGTAGGTCCTCACGTGTGGCGCTCGTCCCGCCTGATTGTCGCCCTGGCGCCGCTGTGCGCGTTGACGTCGGCGGGACCCGTAGGTGACGCCGTCGCCGCCGACGGGACGGTCTCCCTCCTCTCGCGCCAGAGCGCCGTCATTGCCGAAGCCAACGCCATGGCTTCGGGAGGAGGAACCTGCGAAGAGCCCCACACGCCTTCCATCGACCAGAAGTCCGACTCCTCCTCGGGGCCCGGTCCGTACGTCAAAGCCTTCAGCGTCTCCGATCAGGAATCCGTTTCCACCTGCGGTGGCGCCAGCGCGTCGGCAAATGGCAGCGTCAGTGCCGATCACGACGTCGAGACGGAAGACGGCGGCCTGACCATTTCGGCCGCAATGGCCGGATCCGTGCACGTCGACAAGGACGCTCCCCCGGTGGAAGACGCCTTCAACTTCGTCGTCTCCGAAGCGAGGATGAACCTGTCAGCGGAGCTGAGATTGTCCTTCCTGGTGAACGACGGCCCGGTCACCCTGATCTGCGACGCGTCGGGTTCGGGTGACGATCAGAACGGCCCGTTCGATCCGGTCGGCAGTGATGTGGAGGTGGTGGTCGATGGTCAGGAATATGGGTTCGGCCATCGGGAACTCGTGCTCGATCCCGGCAACCACGAAATCAATCTCTCGGGCTTCGGATATGGAGCCGCCGCCGACGCCGGGGGCGGCCACTTTCAGGGGGACGCGTCGGTCAGCCTGCAGTCGCAGTGCAGCATCGGTCCGCAGGTCGCGGTCGCGATTACGTCCGGGCCCTCGGGCGCAGTTGCTTCGAAGTCGGCGAAATTCGAGTTCGTCGCCCTGGACACGTCCCCGCCCCCGGGCCGTTTCGAGTGCCGGCTCGACTCCGCCACGTTCACCCCCTGCACCTCGCCGCTCTCCCTCAGCGGCCTCGCCGAGGGCCAGCGACGGTTCGAGGTCCGATACCACCCGGACGGCGAGGCGGCCGGCGCCGCCGCGTCACGTAGCTGGACGGTCGACACGATTGCCCCGGTGGCCGCCTTCGATGCCGCGCCCGCTGGGGACGGCAACCCCGTCGAGGCGACGATCGAGTTCCACGCCGACGAGCCGGCGACGTTTCTCTGTTCGCTTGACGGGGCCGACCCGTCGGGGTGCGCGAGCCCCACCCGCCTGGTCGGGCTCAGCGACGGCCCCCACTCCTTCACTGTGTTGCCGCGTGATCAGGCCGGCAACGAGGGGGACACGATCGCTGCCTCCTGGTCCGTTTCGGGGATGTCGATCGGCTCTCCATCGGCCGCCGCGACGACGGTGCCGCCGGTGGCTGTGTGCGCGCCGCCGCGAACTACGTCGATGGCGCACGTCGGCCCCTTCGTGCTGGTCGCGCGCGAGGATCCGTCCGCCTGCTTCACCGAGCGGACGATCGGAGGCCACCGGACATATGTCTCTGCCGGGCCGGTGACCTGGAACGGGCTCTTGATCCGACCCGAAGGGGGGGCAACGATCACACTCCACCAGGAGGCCGTCGAGGCGGTGGTCGCGACCACCGGGCCGGCGAAGATCGACCTCGGGGCGGCGGGGACCTGGCGGTTGCCGAGCAAACTCACATTTGGCAGCGCGATTGCGGCGACCGCGACCCAGACCTTTGCGCTTTTCGACGAGCTGCAGAAAGACGTCGACGCCGCGGCATTCGACGTCGCCGGGCTGCCGCTCACCGTCTCACCGACTTTGAAGATGACCGAGCAGGGCGGCGGCAAGACCGAGATCGGCCTCAAGCTCGGGTTGCCGACCAGGGTGTTGGCAACTCATGACTTCTTCGGTCTCGGAAAACCAGATGAGACGAAAGGCCTGAGCGCCGAGTTCACCGCAACCGCCTCGAACGAGAACGGGTTCAGCTTCACCGGCAAGGCCAGCGTCGACGAGGCCTGGCTACTGGGGCTGTTGAAGCTCGAGGACGTCTCGTTCGGCTTCGACTCCGAGGGGCCGTCGTTCGAGGGGGGCGCGGCAATCTCCTTCGGGCCGCCGGTCAAAGCCGGCAAATCGAAGAAGCTGGGGCTCGCGCTCGCGGTTGGACCCGGCGGCTTCCTCGGGCCGCTGCGGAAGGCCTCGATCAACGCCTCGAACATAAACGCCCCGATCGGCGCGACGCCGTTCTTCTTCCAGGAAATCGGGGCCACGGGAGAGGGCGACGACGGTGGCGTCAAATTCAGCGGGACCGTCGGCGTCTCGGGCGGGCCGACCCTGCCCCTCGTCGGTGAGGCGCTCGGCCTGAAAGGAACGGTGACCCTGGAGCTCCCGAAAACCGGGCCGTGGTCGGTCGAGGGCAAGGGTGAGGCCGAGATCGTCGAGGTCCCGGTGGCCGAGACGAGCCTCAAATACATCAACGGCAAACAGGTCGAGCTGAAGGGCAAGCTCGATCTCTCGATCGCCGGCACGGGACTGCTGGCCGAGATCAGGGACGCCTGGTTCACGAAGACCGACTTCAACGTCGGTGCGTCCGGCACCGTCTCCCTCTTCGGAAACGCCGGAACGGCCGAGGCGGTCGTCTCGAAGAGCGGCTACGCGGTCTGCATCGGCGAGGGCGAGAGCCGGATCGGGTTCGGCAAGCGCTGGGGCCAGTCCGCTGACGTGTTCGGCGATCTCTGCGACCTCGGGCCGTTCAGCTCGGCGGCGGCCTCCGCCGCCCAGGCCTCCGATGCCGGCACGATCGTCGTCCCGCCCAACCGGAGCCTGTTCGCCGTCCAGGCGAGCGGCGCCGGGGGCGCGCCAATGGTCGCGATGAGCGGTCCCGGCGGCTTCTCGATCAGCTCGCCGCTGAGCTCCGATCCGGTCAGGACCAAGTCGGCGACGCTCTACCAGGATCCCGCCCGCAGCACGACGACAATCATCATGCGCAAGCCGGTCGCCGGCACCTATCGGCTGGTCCCACTGGTCGGGGTACCGACCAGCCCCGGCCCGTTTCGCGTCAGCACGGCCGAGAACCGGCCACCGATCCGGATCCACGCCCGCGTCAGCGGCAAGGGGGCGAAGCGGACACTGGGTTGGAGCCTGCGGACGATTCCCGGCCAGAGGGTCACCTTTGTCGAACGCGGGCCCGTCGCCGCTCAGGTCATCACGACGACCAGCAAAGCTCAAGGGCGGGTGCGGTTCACCCCAAACCCGACCGCGGGTGCGGCCCGACGCACGATCGAGGCTCGGGTCGTCCAGAGCGACCTACCCCGGGACACGTTCCGCGTCGCTCGATTCAGGTTCTCGACCAAGCTGCGGCGCGTCCGCGGCGTCAAGCGCGTCGGCGCGCGCCTGCGCTGGCTCGGCCAGCGCGGGGCGACGAGCTACACGATCGTCCTCGAGTCGGCCAACGGCAGCGTGACGACGCAGACCACGGCCAAGCCGCGGCTCACGATCCCACGCGCCCTGCGCCGCGGCCGTCTACGGGTCACGATCTACCCGCTCGACGGGTTAGCGCTCGGGGCCCGCCCTGGCGGTCAAGCTCAAGCGCGGGCGCTGAGGGCCGACCATGCCCACATACAGCCGCGGCCGGCAGAGCCGGCCGCGGGAAGCGGACCGCTTCCCTACGGATCCGCATATACAGAGCTACATGCCTCTTCTCCCTGAAAACCCCAGAAACGATTCGTTAACCCAACGAAATTGCTTCTCTGCCTTCAAGAGGCCCGCGCAGGCTAGCCGATTGAGCGCTTTGGTGCAAGCTTCCTCAACCGTCATCGCAGCGCCGGTTCTCCGGAGCGCAACTCGGCGAGAACGCGCTCGGCGACCGAGGCCCCGGTGAAGCCGACTTCCTCGCGCAGGAGCGCCGGCTTTCCGTGGGTCACGAAGCGGTCCGGCAGTCCGATCCTGAGGAGCCGGGCGCGCTCCTCGGGCCGGTCGCTGAAGGCATCCTCGAGGTGTTCGAGCGCCGCCGAGCCGAAGCCTCCGGGCAGGACGCCCTCCTCGATCGTGACGATCAGGTCGTGGCCCAGCGCCAGTCGCTCGAGTAGCTCGGTGTCGATCGGCTTCGCAAAGCGCGCGTCGGCGACGGTTGGCCGGAGGTCGTGGCCGGCGAGGATCTCGGCGGCATCGCGCGCCACGTTTACCCCATAGCCGTAGCCCAGCAAAGCCACCCGCTCGCCGCTCTCGAGCAGCTCGCCGGTTCCGATCGGAATCTCCTCGGGCCGCCGCGGCAGCTCGACCCCCTCCGCCGCGCCACGCGGGTAGCGCAGGGCCGCCGGGCCCTCGTGGGCGATCGCCGTCCGCAGCATGTTCACCAGCGTCGCCTCGTCCCGAGGCGCCATCACGACAATGTTCGGCAGCGGCCGCATGTAGGAGATGTCGAAGGCGCCGTGGTGGGTCGGGCCGTCGTCGCCGACCAGGCCCGCCCTGTCCATCGCGAAGACGACGTCGAGTTCCTGGAGACAGACGTCGTGTATCAGCTGGTCGTAGGCGCGCTGGAGGAAGGTCGAGTAGATCGCGCAGACCGGTTTCGCGCCCTGGATCGCCAGCCCGGAGGCGAGCAGCACCGCGTTCTGCTCGGCGATCCCGACGTCGTAGTAGTGCTCGGGCAGCTCTTCGGCGAGCTTCTGCAGGCCGGTCCCCCCCGCCATCGCCGCCGTGATCCCGATCACCCGGTCGTCGCGGCGCGCCTCGCCCACCATCGCGTCGGCGAACACCTGCGTGTACTGGGGCGGCGCATCGGCCTCGGGCGGCTTCTCGAGCCGTTCGGGGGCAATCGCGGTCGGTGAGTCCGACTCCCGGACCTCGACCAGCGATGCGGGCTTGCCGTCGACGATCGACTTCGGCTTCGCCGCGTGCCATTTCTCCATCCCCTCGAGGCCGCCCTCCTCGGCAGGTGCGAACCCCTTGCCCTTGACTGTGTGGATGTGGAGGACCACGGGACGCTCGGCCTCGAACGCCTCACGTAGCGCGCGGCGCAGCGCCCGCACGTCGTGGCCGTCGATCACCCCGATGTAGGCGAGGTCGAGCTCCTCGAAGAAGAGCCCCGGCGCCCAGTAGGCCTTGATCGCCGACTTGATCTCGGGGCCGAGTCGTTCGATCCGTTTGCCGAGGCCGAGCGGCAGTTTGGTCAGCCGATCCTCGACCTCCTCGCGGGCGTGGTACAGGCGGGGGTTGAGACGGACCCGGTTGAAATAGCCGGACATCGCGCCGACGTTGGGCGAGATCGACATCCCATTGTCATTGAGGACGATCACGATCGGGGTCTGGAGGCCGCCCGCCGCGTGCAGCGCCTCGTAGGCGACGCCGCCGGTCAGCGCCCCGTCGCCTATTACGGCCGCGACTTTCCCGTCCACGCCGATCCCCTTGCGCATCGCCTCCTTGAGGCCGACCGCGTACCCGATCGAGGTCGACGCGTGGCCGGCGCCCATGATGTCGTGCTCGGACTCGAAGATCGAGCAGAACGGCGCCAGGCCTTGGTGCTTGCGGATCGTCGGCAGAGCGTCGCGGCGCCCGGTCAGGACCTTGTGGGGATAGGCCTGGTGGCCGACGTCCCAGAGAATCTTGTCGCGGGGCGAGTCGAGCAGGCTGTGGAGCGCGACCGCGAGCTCACAGGTGCCGAGGTTGGCGCCGAAGTGACCGCCGATCTCCCCGATCGTGTCGATGATGTAGGTGCGCATCTCCTGCGCGACCTGCTGCAGCTGGGCGTCGTCGAGGCCGTGGAGGTCGGCCGGGGAGTCGATCGAGTCGAGCCGGGGCTGTTCGTTCTGTTCGCTCATTCGTTCCTGGTGAAGATGTAGTCCGCGATCTGCCTCAGGTCCCCGGTGTCGCCCCGTGCCTTGGCCAGGGACTCGGTCGCCTTCCCATGAGACTCGGCGGCGAGCTCACGCGCCCGGTCGAGCCCGAAAAGGCTGACGTATGTGACTTTTCCGTGCCGCTCGTCGCTTCCATGGGGCTTTCCGAGTTGCTCGTCACTCCCGGTCACGTCAAGGATGTCATCGACGATCTGGAAGAGGACACCGAGCTCGCCAGCAAAACGGCGATACGGAATTGTCTCAGGTTCGCCGACGTCTTCGAGCGTCAGAACGACGCCCACCGCCGCGGCGATCAGCCGGCCGGTCTTGAGCGCGTGCAGCGCCCGCAGACCCTTGGCGTCCTGCCCCCCCGCGGTCACGTCGACATACTGGCCGCCGACCATGCCCCCGACCCCGGTCGCCGCTGCCAGCTCGCGCAGCGCCTCGAGGACCCGGGCGGGGTCTCCGGGTTGCCGGCAGAAGACTCGGATTGCCTCGGCGAAGAGGCCGTCGCCGGCGAGGATCGCGACGTCCTCGCCGTACTTGACGTGCGAGGTGGGCCGTCCGCGACGGAGCTCGTCGTCGTCCATCGCCGGCAGGTCGTCGTGGATCAGCGAGTAGGTGTGGATCAGCTCGATCGCCGTGGCGATCGGCAGGAATTGCTCGGGGTCGGCCCCCAGAGCGCGGGCGGTGGCAAGGGCGAGGACCGGGCGCACCCGCTTGCCGCCGGCCAGCAGCGAGTAGCGCATCGCCTCGTCGAGCCCGGCGGTCGATTCCGTCTCGGAGAACCGCAGTCGCTCGAGCTCGGCGTCGACCAGCGAGCGCAGGTCCTCCGGGTACATCACTCGTTGGATTTGGCGTCGGCCTCGCGGATGCGGCGGTTCGCCTCGGCCACCGCCTCGCTGGAGAGCTCGGCGGCCTCGCGGGCCAGCTCCGACGCCCGCTCGTCGTCGGCGACGTCGCCCTCGAGCTCGGCGGCGATCGCCTGCAGGCGATCAGAGATCTCGCGCAGCCTCGCGTCCCCCGGCCCGCCCGCCATCAGCGAACCTCCTCGCGGGCCGCGGCGCCGAGGATCCCATTGACAAACCCCGGCGCGTCGCTGCCGCAGTACTCCTTCGTGATGTTGACCGCCTCGTCGATCGCGACCTCGGTCGGGACGTCGTCGCTGTACTCGATCTCATAGAGCGCGACCCGCATCACATTGCGCTCGAGCGGCGCGATCCGGTCGAGGTCCCAGCCCTTGGCGTGGCGCGAGATCACCGCGTCGAGCCCCTCCCGGTGGGACTCGACCCCGAGAGCCAGTTCCCGCGTGAACGGGCGGGCGTCGTCGAGCAGATCCTCGAGCGGGCGCCCGGTGACATCGCGCTGGTAGCAGGCGAAGACGGCGTCGCGGCGTTGATCGGACCTGCGCATATGTGCCTATTCTGCCGCGCCGGCAAGCTAGGCGCGCGAGACGTACTCGCCGCTGCGGGTGTCGACGCGGACCGATTCGCCCTCTTCGATGAAGAGCGGGACCTGGACCGTGACCCCTGACTCGAGCGTCGCGGCCTTGCTGCCGCCGCCGGATGCGGTGTCGCCCTTGACCCCGGGCTCGGTCGTCGTAACCTTCATCTCGACCGCGCTGGGCACCTGGACGTCGGTCGGCTGGTCGTCGACGAAGAGGATGTCGACCTCGTCGTTGGGAAGCATCCAGCGCTTGGCGTCGGCCGCCAGCTCGCCCGGGATCTCGATCTGCTCGTAGTCGCGGTTGTCCATGAAGACCGCGTCATCGCCGGAGTCGTAGAGGTACTGCATCTTCCGCGACTCGGTCCGGACGGGCCTGAACTTCTCCCCGGCCCGGAAGGTTTTGTCCTGCACCGACCCGTCGGAGATCTTGCGCAGCTTGGTGCGGACGAAGGCTCCGCCCTTGCCCGGCTTCACATGCTGGAAGTCGATGATCTTGAAGACGTTCCCGTCGATCTCGATGTGGGAGCCGTTCTTGAACTGGTTGGTCGAAATCACGGGCGCCAGAGTAGCGGGCCGGGTCTGGATTGGTTTGGTCGGGGCCGGTATCGGGGAACCATGTCAGCGAGCGTTCTCAGGACAAAAGGGCCGATGCGGGCACTCCGAGATCGCCACCAGGAGGTTCGGGGGATGATGTTCAGGTGCGAGCGCTGCGGAAGCAGCTTCAGCCCGATCAGGGTTTCCAGCCGGCAGAACTGCCCGCGCTGTCGAGCGCGGGATCGGGTCTCGGTCCCCCTGGTCTTGGAGATGACCCCGTTCGGGGGATTCAAGGCCGGGGGTGATACGGACACCGACGTGCCGTCACGAGATAGGCGCTGACGGAGCGGGTACAAGAGCGTTTCCTACCCAATGAGACACACAATCCGAAACAGATTCCTCGTGGCCCTCGCTCTTATCGCTGCCTCCCTCCTCTTCGTCACCCTCGGGTCGGCGGCCCCTCGCCCGGTCGCGGCCACCGCTGACCTGAGAATCACGAAGTCCGACGCTCCGGACCCCGTCGGCGTGGGTGCGCAGCTGACCTACGCGATAGGGGTCGAAAATCGTGGCCCATCACCAGCGACCGGGGTGACGGTGACCGACAACCTCGCGAATGACGTCAGCCTGGTTTCCGCGGTCGGGCCCAGTGGTGCCTGCGCGGTCAGGAAGACCAAGCTGACCTGTGCGATCGGCGCCCTCAACCCAGCCGGCGTCGTCTACGGCGGTGCCCCCGTCAGCATCACGATCGTGGTCGTGCCGCGCAAGACCGGGACCCTCCGCAACACCGCGACGGTGGCCGGCGATCAGAAAGACCCGGTCCGGGCCAACAATCAGGCGACCGCCACGACCACGATCCTCGGCGCCCCGACCTGCAGAGGTGTTGTGGCGACGGTCACCGGATCGCCGGGCGACGATCATCTGACCGGCACGGCCGGCCCGGACGTGATCGTCGCCCTCGGGGGAAGCGACTTCATCGACGCGGGCTCGGGCCGTGACCTCGTCTGCGCCGGCGGCGGGCGCGACCGTGTACTCGCCGGAAGCGGCAGCGACCGCGTCTTTGCGGGAGCCGGCGGGGACCGGGTGCGCGGTCAGGGTGGTCCCGACCTCCTCAAGGGCGCAGGCGGTAGCGACGTCCTCAAGGGCGGCCGCGGCTCCGACCGGCTGCGCGGAGGTCGCGGGTTCGACCGCTGCAGAGGCGGCGCGGGCGTCAACTCGATCAGAGGTTGCGAGCGCTAGGCGACGGCGAAGAGGCGCCACTCGCCCGGCGCGCCCTTCAGATTGTGCGGGCCGCGGTCGTCGAACTCGAGGCCGGAGCCGACGACCAGCTCGCGCACGGTGCTGGAGACGAGCAGCTCGCCGGAGTCGGCCAGGGCGCCGATCCTGGCGCCGATGTTGACCGCCATCCCACTGACGTCGTCGCCGACCAGCTCGACCTCGCCGGTGTGGATCCCGACCCTGACCTCGATCCCGATCGCGGCCAGTTCGTCGCGGACCGCGGCGGCGCAGCGGATCGCCCGCGCCGGGCCGTCGAAGGTCGCGAGGAACCCGTCGCCCATCGTCTTCACCTCGCGGCCGCGGTGAATCTGGAGCTGGCGCCGGACGATCGCGTCGTGGCGCTCGAGCAGGTCACGCCAGCGCTTGTCGCCGAGCTCCGCCGCCTTTTCGGTCGAGCCGACGATGTCGGTGAAGAGCACGGTCGCCAGCGCCCGTTCGGGCTCCTGGCCGCGGTGGCTGCCGGTCAGGAACTCTTCGATCTCGTCGATGATCGTGTCCTGATCGCCGACCCATGGGAGGTGGTCCTCGCCCGGCAGCTCGATGTAGGTGGCGCCAGGAATGTGCTCGGCGAGGTACCTGGCCTGGTCGACCAAGACGAGCCTGTCGCCGCTGCGATGCGTGATCAGGGTCGGCGCCGAGATGCTGGAGAGCACGCCACGGACGTCGATCTCGCGGTAGAGGTCGATCAACGCGATCGCTCCCGCCGGGCTCGTCCCCTGTCGCAGGAGGCGCGCCCACCACTCGGCGAACTCGGCGTCCCCTTTCACCGTCGGCGCCCAGATTCCCAGGCCGACCGGTCCGCCCCAGTCTCGGCGCAGCAACTCGGCCCAGCGGTCGAAGGCGCTGTCCGGGACGCCCGATTGGAAGTCGGGCCCCTCAACCATCTTCGCGTAGGTCCCATAGAGGATGAGCGACGAGACCCGCTCCGGGTAGGTGGCGGCGAACAACATCGACATCGGCCCGCCCTCCGAGACTCCGAAAACGGCCGCCCCCTCGCTCCCCGCCGCGTCGAGCACCGCGTGGAGGTCGTCCATCGAGTTTTCGAGCGTCGGCGGGACGGCGGGGCGGTCGGAGAGCCCCTGGCCGCGCTTGTCGAAGGTGATCACCCGGGCGAACGAGGAGAGGCGGCGCATGAAGCGGGCCGTGGTCGGGTGCTCCCAAAGTAGCTCGACGTGGGAGACGAAGCCGGGGACGACGACGAGGTCGATCCCACCGTCGCCGAAGGTTCGGTAGGCGATGCTGAGATCGCCCGACCTGGCGTAGTTGGTCCTACCGTCCATTTCGCGTGTTACGTAATCTATGCACGCAGGGGTCTACGTGAGAGGAACGTCGGGGACATTGGCCGTGCTCGCAGCCGTGATGCTGATCGCGGGCGCCGCCGATGCCGCGACGCCGATTCTTCCCGCGGAACCGACCCGGACCGAATACGTCGCCGCCGTCGAGCCGATCTGCCAGGCCAACACCGCGGCCAACACGCGGATCCTCAAGGGCGCCCGCGGCAAAGTCAAAGCCGGGAAGCTGGCGCCCGCCGGCAAGCAGTTCATGCGCGCCTCGAGCGCCTTCGGCAAGACGATCACCCAGCTCGAAGCCGTCACCCGGCCGCCGGCCGACGACGCGAGGCTCGTCAAGTGGTTCGGGTTCCTCGACACCGTCCAGGAAAACCTCGGCAAAATCGGCAAGGCATTGAAGCAAGACAACCGGGTCAAGGCCAATCACGAAGCGATCCGGGCTGAACGGAGCGCCAACGCCGCCAACAACGTCAGCTCGATCTTCCCCTTCAAGTACTGCAAACTGACTCCCGCCCGCTTCAGCGGGACCTGATCTGAGTCATTCCGGGGATTCGGCCCCGGTACTCGTCGTCAGGGTCGCGGCGCCGCCGCCGGAGAGGACCCGCCTGGTCAGGCTCGGCGCGATGATTCGGGCGATCGCCGCCAGCGCGTAGGGCCGGGGCACGTAGCGCTCGGCCTTCCCCTCGAGCCCCGTCTCGACGATCGCCTCCGCCACCTTCTCGGGTTTGGAGACGACCCAGCGGGTGATCGCCCTCTCGCGCAGCTCGGTCGCGGGGAAGCCCTCGGTCGCGATGAAGCCCGGAAGCACGAGCCCGACGTGGACTCCGTTGCCCCGCTCCTCGGCGTAGAGGGCGTCGTTCCAGCCGATCAGCGCGAACTTGCTCGCCGAGTAGGAGCCGGTGCGGGCGCGGGCGACGCGGCCGGCGGTGCTGGCGACGTTGACGATCGCGCTCGGGGCCGAGGCGCGCAGGATCGGCAGCAGGGCCTCGGTCAGGCGCAGGACGGCGTCGAAATTGAGCTCCATGTGGCGCTGGGCGTTGGCGTGGCCGCCGTCGCCGAAGCTGGCCCGCCAGGAGGAGCCGGCGTTGTTGACCAGCAGCGTCAGCCTGCTGTCGTGGTGCTCGGCGACATGGTCGCGCACCCTCGACGGGGCGTCCTCGTCGGTGAGGTCGGCTGCGACGTAGGTCGCCGGGCAGGGCAGCGAGTCGGCCAGCGCCCGCAGCCTCTCCTCCCGCCTTGCGACCAGGACCAGCTCCGCCCCCGGCTCGCGGGCCAGGCGCTGCGCGGTCGCCTCGCCGATCCCGCTCGAGGATCCGGTGACGAGGGCGATCGGAGTGCGGATTCGAGCCATCCGCATCAACGCTATTCGAAATTTCTGCAAACAGCGGGTCTTCTGACTCGGCATACTGGCCCACTCGATGTCCGGAACTCCCGAACTTCTCGACAGACTGCTGCGCGCCGCGGCCCCCTCGGGCCACGAGGCTCCGGCGGCCGCCGTCTGGCGCGAGGAGGCGGCATTCGCCGACGTCACCACCGACGGGATCGGCTCCTCGATCGCCAGGGTCGGCGATGCAGCCCCGCTTCTGGCGGTGGTCGGCCACATCGACGAGATCGGCCTCGCGATCACCCACATCGACGAGCAGGGCTTTCTCTGGTTCACCTCGATCGGCGGCTGGGACCCCCAGATTCTGGTCGGCCAGCGGATCGAGATCCAGACCTCCGACGGGGTCGTCCCCGGCGTCGTCGGCCGCAAACCGATCCACCTGCTCGAAGCTGACCAACGCAAGAAGGCCGTCGAGCTGAAGGGCCTGCACATCGACGTCGGCGCCGCCGATCGCGATGAGGCGGCGGAACTGGTCCGGGTCGGCGACGGGGTCGTGATCGCTGCAGAGCCGGTGACGCTCGCCGGCGACAGGCTCGTCTCGAGGGCGATGGACAACCGGCTCGGCTCCTACATCGCCCTCGAGGCTCTGCGCCGCTGCCACGAGCGCGGCACCCTGCGGGGCAGCTTCGCCGCGGTGGCCGGGGTCCAGGAGGAGATCGGGCTGAACGGAGCCAAGACCGCCGCCTTCACGGTGCGACCGGACCTCGCGGTCGCGATCGACGTCACCCACGCAACCGATGCCCCAGGCGTCGACGAGAAACAGCTCGGCAGCCACTCTCTCGGGTCGGGCCCGGTGATCGGTCGCGGCTCGACCCTCTCGCCGAAGGTCTTCGAGCTCCTCGTCAAGGTGGCCGAGGAGGCCGACATCGAGCACACGATCGAGGCCAGCGGCCGCAGCAGCGGCACCGATGCCGATGCGATCCAGATCTCGCGCTCGGGAATCCCGACCGGGCTCGTCTCGATCCCGCTCCGTTACATGCACTCTCCGGTCGAGATGGTCGACCTCGCCGACGTCGAGGCCACCGTCGCCCTGATCGCCGCCTTCGCCGAGAGCCTGGTCGAGGCCGTGGACCTCAGCCGCTGAGCACTAATCGACGATCTCGAGTTCTTTCGGCAGGCTGCTGAGGTTGTCGTGGCCGTCGGCGGTTACCACCACCAGGTCCTCGATCCTGACCCCGAGCTCGCCCGGCAGATAGACGCCGGGCTCGATTGTCACCACTTCCCCGACCGCGAGGATGTCCTCTGAGCGGCGGGAGACGCGGGGGCCCTCGTGGACCTCGAGGCCGACGCCGTGGCCGAGACCATGGCCGAAGCGCTCGCCGTGCCCGGCAGCCTCGATGACCTCGCGGGCGACCTCGTCGAGCGCCTCACCGCCGATCCCGGCCTTGACCGAGTCCAGCGAGGCCTGCTGGGCCTCGCGGACGACCTCGTAGACCTCACGGCCGGCCTCACCCGGGTCGCCGACGGCGAAGGTGCGGGTCCCGTCGGAGCAGTACCCGCCGAGCTTCGCCCCCATGTCGAAGACGACCAGCTCGCCCGTGGCGATCTGATGCTGGCCCGGCTCGGCGTGCGGAAGCGCCCCGTTGGCGCCGGCGGCGACAATCGCCGGGAACGAGGGATCGCCACCGAGCTCTCGGATCCGCGCTTCGGCGGCGCGGGCGACGTCGCGCTCAGTGCGGCCGCCGAGACCGCGCTCGAGCGACCATCGCCAGACCTCGTCGGCCATCTCCGAGGCGGCGGCGATCGCTGCAAGCTCCGCCTTGTCCTTGACCCGCCTCAGCTTTTCCGCGTCGCCGCCGGCGGCGATCAGCTCGACCCCCTCGGGGAGTTTCTTCTCGAGACGTTTCAGCGTTCGGACCGCGAGGTGCTCGTCCTCGAACCCGACCCGGCCGGAGAGGCGCGCCGCGATCCCGCCGAGCCAGTCGTCCTCGATCGTGATCACCTCCCACCCCTCGACCTCGGCGTCGGCCCGCTCGGTATAGCGGAAGTCGGTGAAGAAGAGGCGGGTCTCGGAGCCGCAGACGCAGACCCCGTTGGTGCCGGTGAACCCGGTCAGGTAGCTGACGTTGACGAGGTGGGTTATGAGGGTGAGGTCGAGCTCGCGCTCGGCTACGAGGTCGGCGAGGCGATCGCCGCGGGCGTCGCTCAATTCCGATCGCCCAGGGCGCGCACGACGGCGGCGAGCGCGTCGCGGTAGCCGTCCGCCCCCTTGCCCGAGATCTTCTCGAGGACGAGGCCGTCGAAGACCGAGATCCGCCGCCAGTCGTCGCGGGACTCGACATCGGAGAGGTGGACCTCGACCGCCGGCATCCGGGCGACCTCGAGGGCGTCGGCGATCGCGCGGCTGTAGTGGGTCCAGGCGCCGGCGTTGATCACGACCGCGTCGCTCAGGTCCGGGAGCCGGTGCAGGTACTCGACGAACTCTCCCTCGGCGTTGGTCTGGAAGAAGGTCGGCTCGAGGTCCAGCTCGTGCGCCCAGGCGCCGATTTTCCTCTCCAGGTCGTCGAGCGAGAGGCCGCCGTAGATCTCGGGGTCGCGACGGTCGAGGATGTCGAAGTTGACCCCGTGCAGGATGGCGACGCGGTTGTGAGCGCCCGTCATGCGAGTAATTCCTCCACGGCCGCCCGCACCCTAGCCTGATCGAGGAGCTCCCCGACCCTCGGTTTGCCGGGCTCCGAGAGCAGCACGAAGGCGACGCCCTCGGCGGTCCGCTTCTTGTCGCGCCCGAGCGCCTCGAGGACCGCGTCGACCTCGATCTCCGGCGCGAGGGCGACCGGGAGGCCATGCTGGGCGAGAATCGTCTCGATCTCGTCGCGGAGCTCGGCGGCGTCCGAGAGGCGGAGGGCCGCCAGCAGGCCGAGGCCGATCGCCTCGCCGTGTCGGTAGCGCGAGTAGCCGTTCGCCGCCTCGATCGCGTGCCCCACGGTGTGGCCGAGGTTGAGCGCGGCGCGGAGGCCGGCGTCGCGCTCGTCAGTGGCGACGACCTCGCACTTGAAACGGGCGCAGTCGAAGACAACGTCGTCGAGCGCGGCGGGGTCGATCGACTCGATCGCGCGGACCCGCTCCCAGAGCCGCCCCCCAGCCAGCAGCCCGGTCTTGAGGGCCTCGACGAAGCCGGCGGCCAGCTCCTCCGCCGGCAGGCTCGCCAGGGTTCCGGTCTCGGCAAACACGGCCGCCGGCAGATGGTAGGCGCCGGCGTAGTTCTTGCCCTCGGGGAGGTCGACACCGGTCTTGCCGCCGTAGGCGGAGTCGACCTGGGCGACGAGGGTCGTCGGCACCTGGACCACGGGCACCCCGCGCTGGTAGGTGTGGGCGCAGAATCCGGCCAGGTCACCGACCACGCCGCCGCCGAGGGCGACGAGGTGGTCCTCCCGCGTCATCCCGACGCGGGCCAGCTCGCGCAGCACCGCCTCGGCTCCGGCCAGCGTCTTCGCGCCCTCGCCGGGGTCGACCTCGATCCGGGCGGCGAGCGGCTCGAGCCGGTCGGCATAGAGCGGGCCGACGACCGAGTCGGTGACGCAGAAGCGCCGGCCGGGCTGCGGCCACCAGCCGGACTCGAGCAGACCCTGCCCGATGTAGATCGGGTAGGCACCGGAGGAGCTTTCGGCCCAGATCAGCCTCGTCCCGGCCGGGAGTTCGGCCAGGGCCGCGACCGCGGGAATCGCCGCCGCGGTCCCCCGCGGCGTCGTCGAGAGGATCACCGCGTCGGCAAGCTCCTCGTAGAGCGGCAGGCGCTCGGCGTGAAGCAGGCTGAACTCGGCCTCGTCGCGGGCCAGGGGGCGATTGCCGCCGGAGGCCCGCCGCCAAGCATCCTCGGCACCGACCGGCAGCCAGACGACGGTGTGGCGGTCGAGTGCGTCGCGGACCCGCTCGGAGAGGACGCTGCCGCCGCCGAGCGCGATCGCGCCGCCGTCGGCGCTCTCGAGCAGTGAGCCGACGATCTCGGCCTCGCGCTCCCTGAAGGCCGCCTCGCCGTCGCTCTCGAAGAACTCCGAGATCGAGGAGCCGAGCTCGCGCTCGAGCAGCTCGTCGGTCTCGGTCGCCTCGAGCCCGCCCGCGGCCGCCGCCTTGAGGGCCTGCGACTTCCCCGCCCCCATGAACCCCACGAAGACTATTGCCGGTTTCACGGCACCCCTGGCCGCCCCAGAATCCTCCGGCCGCCTGCTCTGCTCACCCGCGGACGCGCTCATCGCACCTGGCCAATTGGCGCGCCCGCGCTCCAGCGTCCGGGGGTGGCGCGGTCTCCATCAGCCGCGCCAATCTATCCGCGATGTGTAGGCGTCGAGCGCGGCGAGGACGTCGTCGATGTGGTCGCCGCCGAACTTCTCGCGGTAGCAGCGGGCGAGGGTCAGGCAGACCATCGCCTCGGCGACGACGGCCGCGGCCGGCACCACGGTCGAGTCGGTCCGCTCGCGGAGCGCCTGGGCCGGCTCCTTCGTATCGGTGTCGACCGAGCGCAGCGGCTTGGTCAGTGTCGAGATCGGCTTGATCGCCGCTCGGACCGAGAGCGGCTGGCCGTTGGTCATCCCGCCCTCGAGGCCGCCCGCGTGGTTGGTCTCGCGGTGGTAGCCACGGTCCTCCGACCAGAAGATCTCGTCGTGCGCCTCCGACCCGGGCCGTCCGGCAACGTCCCACGCCTCCCCGATCGCGACGCCCTTGATCGACTGGATCGAGGCGACGGCTCCGGCGAGCCGCCCGTCGAGGCGGTCTTCCCAGGAGATGTGCGATCCGAGGCCGGGTACGAGACCGAACGCGCGCACCTCGAAGGTTCCCCCGAGGCTCTCGTTTGCCTTCCGCAGGCGGTTGATCTCCTCGACCATCGCCGCGCTTGCCTCGGGGTCGAGACAGCGGACCGGGTCCTCGTCTACCGCGGCGAAGTCCCCCGGCGTCAGGTCCTCGCGCGGTGCTGCGTGGATTGAGGCGATCTGGGTGACATGGCTATGGACGCTGACCCCGAGCGCGGCGAGAAAGCCGCGGGCGATCGAGCCGGCGGCGACCCTCGCCGCGGTCTCGCGAGCGCTCGCCCGCTCGAGCACATTGCGGATGTCGTCGTGGCCGTATTTCTGGGCGCCGACGAGGTCGGCGTGGCCGGGCCGGGGCAGATGGACCTGGTCGACCTCGGCCTCGACCGGCCAGGGGTTCATCCGCTCCTCCCAATTCGCGTAGTCGCGATTGGCGACGAGGACCGCGATCGGGCTGCCGAGGGTCCGTCCGTGGCGGAGGCCGGAGCGGACGTCGACGGTGTCGGTCTCGATCTTCATCCGGCCGCCGCGCCCGTGGCCGAGTTGGCGCCGGGCCATGTCGCGGTCGAGTGCCTCGCGGTCGAGCTCGAGCCCGGCCGGGATGCCCTCGACGATCGCCACGAGCCCTGGCCCGTGCGACTCGCCGGCGGTCGTGAAGCGGAATACGGTCATCTCAATGTCTCGTGCTTCGTTCGCGGCGCGAAATACCAGATATGCATGCTTGCTCGCTCCGCACTCATCGCTCCAAGGCTATAGGCGGGAGGCGCGCGATCAGCCGCGGGCGGCGGCCCGCATCGCCTCTGCCGAGGGCTCGAGGCCGGTCCAGAGCCGCAGCGAGTGGACTCCCTGGCTGACGAGGACCTCGATCCCGTCGACGACGGTCGCCCCGCCCTCGGCGGCCGCCTCGAGCAGTTCGGTGGGCCCTTCGCCGTAGACCATGTCGACGACGGTCTGGCCCGCGGCGAAGCCGTCGGCGCGGAGCGGCAGCTCCTCGAAGGGACGCTCGCCGTGGAGCCCGACCGCCGTCGCGTTGACGATCAGCGCGTAGTCGCCCTGGTCGGGCTCGGCGACCGGCCGGCCCCCGAGCTCGGCACAGAGGTTCGCCGAGCGGAGCTCGGTCCGGTTCCAGACCTCGACCTCGGCCCCCTCCCGGCCCAGCGCCCAGACCACGGCGCGGGCGGCGCCGCCGGCCCCGAGGACCAGGGCCCGGAGCCCGGCGGGAGGCTCCGGCAGGGCGTCGAGCAGTCCCGGTGCGTCGGTGTTGTCGGCGTTGACCTCACCGTCGACGAAGCTCAGAAGGTTGGCGGCGCCGATCTCGCGCGCGGTCTCGGAGGGGTTGTCGGCCACCGTCAGCGCCGCGCCCTTGTGGGGTACGGTGACATTGGCGCCGGCGAAGCCCTGCTCGGCCATTCTGCGGACCAGCGCCTCGAACTCGTCGGGGGCGACGTCGATCGCCTCGTATGTCCACTCGGCGGAGAGCCCGAGCTCGGCGAGCGCGGCGGCGTGCATCGCCGGCGAGCGCGAATGGGCCACCGGGTTGCCGAGGACGGCTAGGCGGGCCATCGCCCGATCACCCGCAGCTGTCCGGAGACTTGCCGCCGGCCGCTTCACGAGCTTCGTTGTAGCGGGCGACGTCGGCTTCGAATTCGGCATCGGTCGATGAGAAGGAATGTTCCCCGCAGGTCCCCGGCTTGACGACGTAGAAGAGGTAGTTGACCTTGGCCGGGTGAGCCGCCGCTTCGATCGAGGCGAGGCCGGGGCTCGAGATCGGGCCCGGCGGCAGCCCCGGGTTGACGCGGGTGTTGTAGGGCGAGTCGGAGGCGAGTTCGGATTCAGTAAGCGGCTCGGTGTAGTTGTCGTTCGCGAACCGGGTCGTGGCGTCGATCCCGAGCGGGATCCCGTCGCGAAGCCGGTTGTAGATCACCGCCGAGATCAGCTTCCGCTCGCTGTCCAATTGTGCCTCCTCCTCGACCATCGAAGCGATCGTCACCACGTCGTAGACGGTCAGGTTTTTCGCCTTCGCATAGGACATATCGACGCCCGCGACGCGTCGCTTGAAGTCCTGCAGTTGATCGCGGACGAGGTCGCCGACCGGCGCATGGACGTCGAGTTCGAAGGTGTCAGGGAAGAGAAATCCCTCGAGGTTTTTGGCGTCCTTGCCGCCGTATTCGGCCGGGTCGAGGTGGGGCGAGTCGATCGTCGCCTTCTCGTAGTCCCCGCGCAGCTTCAGTTCGCGGGCAAGCTGCGCGGTCTGGGAGCGGCTGTAGCCCTCGGGGATCGTCGCCGTGATCGTCCGCACCGGTTCCGGTGGCGGCGGTTCGTCGCGGGACAGGTAGGCGTAGGCGACGACCGCGAGCCCGATCGCCGCCAGCACCGCGATCGCCGCCAGGATCAGGCCCCAGGGCGAGCGGCGCGGGCGTTTCGGCCCGGTCGGCGGAGGTGGTGGCGATGGCCCCTGCTCCGGCTCCGGAGTGGCTGCGGCGGGCTCCTCATCCCAGAACTCCTCCTCTGCCGTCCGCGGAGGAGGAGGCGGCTCCGGCGGCGGCGGCGCCGCGACCGGATCCGGCTTGCGATTCTTCGCCTCCTTCTCCTCGCGCTTGCGGCGGCGCGCCTCGCGCTCGAGGCGGCGCGCCTCGCGCTCCGCCGCGCCCGGGTCCTCGCGGCCGAAGGGGTCCCCGCCGCGCCGGTCGTCACTCATGGTCGGCCTCGTTCCCGGCGGACGCTTCCTGGGCGGCGAGGTAGGCCTGGAGCAGGTGGGCGGCGGCAAGGGAGTCGGCGGCGGCTGCTGCGCCCTCGCGCCTGCTCGCCTCCGCCATCCGCGTCGTCAGCCGCTCGTCGTAGGTCTCGACCGGGATCTGGAGCATCGCCTCGAGTTCGCCGCAGAATGTCCGGGTCAGCGCCGCCTGGGTCCCCTCGCTGCCGTTGAGGTGCAGCGGCAGGCCGACGACGACCTGCTCGACCTCGTACTCGGCGACGAGCTCGGCGACCGCCCGTGGGTTGGGCGGTTCGATCACCGGCAGCGGCGTCGCCAGCGTTCCGCTCGGGTCCGAGAGGGCGCAGCCGATGCGCGCGGTGCCGTGATCGAGGGCGAGGACCCGCATGGCTACCCCAGTGCCCGCTCGATCGCCGCTCGGGCCGCGCCCAGCGCGTCGTCGAGCTTCGCGGGCTCGCGGCCGCCAGCCTGGGCCATTCCCTCGCGGCCGCCTCCGCCTCCACCGACCACCGGCGCCGCCTCGCCGATGACGTCAGCGGCGGAGACTCCGCGCGCCACCGCGGGCTTGGAGACGAGCGCGACGAGCGCGACCCTCTCGCCATCGGCGCCGCCAAGGACGATCGCCGTCTCCTCCCCGAGCTTTCCCTGGATCCGGCCGGCGAGGTCGAGCAATGTCTTCTGGTCGGCGATCGGGGCGCGGGCGGCGAGGACCGCCAGCCCGCCGATGTCCGAGGCCTCGGCGGCGAGCCGTTCGGCCTCCGCGCCGAGTTGCTGTTTCGCCGCCTGCCTGGCGCCCTCCCCCGCCTCGCGCAGCTGCTCGGCCGCCCGGCGGGCGGCGGCCAGGGGGTCCTGCGGCGTACCGAGCAGCTCGCCGACCTCGCGCAGGCTGTCCTCGCGCTCACGGAACCAGTCGATCGCCGCCGGGCCGCTGATGGCCTCGATCCGGCGCACGTTCGCCGCACTCGAACCCTCGGAGGCTATTTTGAAGATCCCGATCTCGGCGGTGTTGGCGACGTGGGTCCCGCCGCAGAGCTCGCGGGAGACGCCGTCGACCTCGACAACCCGGACCCACTCCCCGTATTTCTCGCCGAACAGGGCCATCGCGCCGAGCGCTTCGGCCTCGCCGCGCGCCATTTCCAGCCAGCGGACCGGGCGGCTCGCCTTGATCCAGCCGTTGACGCGGTCCTCGATCTCCTCGATGTCCTCTGCTTCCAGGGCCTTGCCGTGGGTGAAGTCGAACCGGAGCTTGTCGGGGCGCACGGCGGAGCCGGCCTGGCGGACGTGGTCGCCGAGGCGCTCCCGCAGAGCCGCGTGCAGGAGATGGGTCGCGGTGTGGTTGCGCATCGTCGCGTGGCGGGTCTCGTGGTCGACCAGCGCTTCGATCGCGGTGCCGCTCTCCGGGATCGCGGCCTCGACCTCGAGCGCCTGGTCCTCACCGAGGCGGTAGACGTCCATGACCTTCGTCTCTCCCCCGTCCCAGCGGAGCACGCCGGAGTCGGCAACCTGGCCGCCTCCCTCGGCGTAGAACGGGCTCTCCTCGAGCTTGACCAGCGCCCCGCCGTTCTCGGCGGCGACGGCCGCCACCCCAGTCGTCGTCCGCAGCGTCTCGTAGCCGACGAACCGGGTCGGGTCGGCCTCCGAGGCGAAGGCGATCACCCGCTCGTGGTGGTCCTCGGACCCGTGCGCTGTCGCGGCGCCGGTCCGGGCCCGCTCGCGCTGCTCCTCCATCAGCTCCTCGAAGCCGCCGTCATCGACCGCGAGCCCGCGCTCGGCGAGCAGCTCCCTGGTCAGGTCGAAGGGGAAGCCGTAGGTGTCGTGGAGCTTGAAGGCGTCTTCGGCGTCGATCCAGGAGGTCTCCTGCGCCTTCGCCTCTTCGACCAGCTGCTCGAGCAGGTCGGTGCCGCGCTCCAGCGTCCGGCCGAAGCTCTCCTCCTCGTCGCCGACCCAGCGGGCGATCGTCTCGCGCTCGGCCGCCAGCTCCGGGTAGGCCTCGGCCATCGTCTCTATCGTCCGCTCGGCGAAGCGGCCCAGCCACGGCGCCTCGAGGCCGAGGCTGCGGCCCTGCTGGATCGCCCTACGCATGATCCGCCGCAGGATGTAGCCGCGGTCTTCGTTCGAGGGGACGACCCCGTCGGCGATCAGGAAGGCGGCCCCGCGCGAGTGGTCGGCGACGATCCGCATCGCCCGGGTGACCGCGCCGCCCTCCGAGTACCTGCGGCCCGAGAGATCCTCCGCGAGGTCGATCAGCGGCCGGACGAGGTCGGTCTCGAATACCGAGGGGACGTCCTGGAGGATCGCCGCCATCCGGTCGAGGCCCATTCCCGTGTCGATGTTTCGCATCGGCAGCTCGGTGACAGTGCCGTCCTCGGCGAGGTCGTAGGTCATGAAGACGTGGTTCCAGAACTCGAGGAATCGGTCGGTGTCGTCGCCGGGGCGCTCGTCGGGGCCGCCGAACTCCTCGCCGCGGTCGAGGTAGAGCTCCGAGCAGGGGCCGCAGGGGCCGGCCGGGCCCGCCTGCCAGAAGTTGTCGGCGCGGCCGAGGAGGACGATCCGCTCCTGGGGCATCCCGACCGAGCGCCAGATCTCGATCGCCTCCTCGTCGGGTCCGAGGCCCAGCTCCTCGTCGCCGCCGAATACCGTCGCCCAGATCCGGTCGGGGTCCATCCCGAAGCCCTCGGTCGATAGCTCCCACCCCCACGGGATCGACTCCGCCTTGAAGTAGTCGCCGAAGCTCCAGTTGCCGAGCATCTCGAAGAAGGTGAGGTGGCGGGCGGTCTTGCCGACCTCCTCGACATCGGTCGTGCGGAAGCATTTCTGGACGTCGGCGAGGCGCGGCGCCGGCGGCTCCTCGCGGCCCAGGAAGTAGGGCTTGAACGGCTG
Organism: uncultured Solirubrobacterales bacterium; assembly: GCA_963805455.1. Lineage (GTDB taxonomy): Bacteria > Actinomycetota > Thermoleophilia > Solirubrobacterales > 70-9 > VRUE01. The sequence goes on along the minus strand of CAWDUJ010000015.1, from coordinate 77,787 downwards.
CATCCCCGCGGTGGTCAGCAGCACCGAGGGGTCGTGGACCGAGGGGACGAGCGAGGCCGACGGCACGATCTTGTGACCCCGCTCGGCGAAGAACGAGAGGTAGGTGTCGCGTATCTCCTGGGCCTTCATCGGGGTGGGAGCCTATTCCGCCCCTCTAGACGATCGTGCCGTGCCCGACGACGGCGTCGCCGCGCAGCAGCACCGCGGTCTGGCCCGGCGCGACCCCCTCGAACGCTTGGCCCAGCTCGACGTCCAGTGTGGCGTGGGCCCCGGCCGCGGCCGAGATCCTCGCCGGGACCGGCGTCGAGCGGTAGCGAAGGCGGACCGCATCGACGTTCTCGCCATCGCGATGAAGGATCGCGTCGCGGATCGTCACCCGGGCCTCGGCGAGGTCCTCGCGGGTTCCGACGGTGACTGTGTTCGCGGCCGCGTCCTTAGCGGTGACGTAAAGCGGCTCCGGCGCCGAGACGCCGATCCCCCGGCGCTGACCGACGGTGAAGTTTTGGTGGCCGCGGTGGCGGCCGATCTCCCGGCCGGAACGGTCGAGGACGCTGCCCTCCTGGTCCCTGAGATCGCCGTGGCGGCGCAGGAACCGCGCCTTGCCCTGGCCGGCGAGGAAGCAGAGGTCCTGGCTCTCAGGCTTGCGGGCGATCGAGAGCTTGTTGCGGGCAGCTATCTCGCGCACCTCGGGCTTGGTCAGCTCGGTCAGCGGGAACCCGAGGCGGGGCAGCATCGCCGGCGGTAGGCCGGCGAGCATGTAGCTCTGGTCCTTGGCGGAGTCGGCGGCGGCGGCGAGCAACGGGCCGTCCTCGTCGCCGACGATACGCGCGTAGTGGCCGGTGATCAGCCGCTCGGCGCCGAGGCGCTCGGCGAGGTCGGCCATCGCCGCCAGCCTGACCTCGCCATTGCAGACGATGCAGGGATTCGGAGTGGCGCCTGCCGCGTGCCCCGAGAGGTAGGAGCCGACCACCCGGCGGCGGAAGTCCTCCTCGAGATCGAGGGTGAGGTGGGGCACGCCGATCGAGTGGGCGACGGAGCGGGCGCCCAGCACCGCCTCTGGCGAGCAGCAGGCCTTGGTGCCGTCGGTCTCCTGGTCGGCCCAGAGCTTGACTGTGATCGCGACCACGTCGGCCCCGCGCTCGCGTTCGAGCAGGCCCGCGACGGCGCTGTCGACCCCGCCGGACATCGCGACCGCGACCCGGCCCTCCTGGTCTGGCGCCAGCCGCACCTCGCTCGCCGCCGCGGCGGCGAGGGCCCGATGGAGCGCATCGGCCGCGAGCTGCGCAGCGTGGAGCTTGGCCGGGGTGAGGCCGCCGATCGCCTCGTCGACCTCCCCGGTGCCGATCCGCGCCGCGGCCAGGACGGGCTCGGCGTCGATCATCTCGGCGACCGCGGCCGTCGCCGCCCGGGTGGCGCCGCACCCCTCGGCGTCGAACGTGGCGGAGGCGACCCGACCGTCCTCGATGAGCAGGGAGATTCGTGCCAGGTCGCCGCAGGCGGCGCCTCCGGCGGCTCCGGTGAAGGCGCGCTCGTCGGCGGGCCCGCGGCGCGACTCGTCACTCAGGAAATGCTCAAAGAGCTCGGTGCTCATACCTACAGGGTAGAAGTCGCCGGGAGACCGAGCAGCTCGCGGAGGTCCCGCGCCACGGCCTCGGGGGTGTCGCGAAGCTGGAGCCAGGTGACGCGGGCGGTGCGCCAACCGTCGAGCAGGAGGATTCGATCCCGCTCGCGGTCGCTCTCGAAGGCGATCCCGGTTCCGTGCACGGCACGACCATCGAGCTCCACGACCACCTTCTCGCGCTCCCAGAGCGCGTCCGGCCGGAAGAAGCGCCCGCGGACGAAGAGGTCGGCGTTAAACCTGGGAACCGGCAGCTTGTGGGCGGCGATCAGGTCCCCGAACAGAGCCTCGAACTCGTTGGCCGTCGCCCCGCGACCGTCCCTCAGATCCGCCAGCACCGCCCGGAGCAACGGTGACCCGGGCCGTCGCGGGTAGCGGTCGAACAGGTCGGGCAGGGAGAGGACATCGGTCAGCCCCCGTACTTCGACCTCCTTCAGCGCTCGCTCGAGCCTCCTCCTGTCCAGCATTGCCGCCAGATCCAGCAACGTCCGCGGGACCGAGGTCACCGGAATGCCATCGATCTCCGTCCGCTCGTCGCCAGGAAGCCTGCCGACGTGAGCGACGACGCCTGAAGGTGCTCGCCAGCCACTTGCCCTGGTCAACTCGATCGCACTCCGGCGCATCGAGATCAGACCCCATGCTTCAGCGGCCGATCGATGGCTGAGGGCCGATCCCTCGCCACAGGCAAGGAGCGCTGCGCGCCAACGACCCCGCTGGCCGAGCGTCGGGTGACCGACGGCGTAGACCCCGCGATGCACTCGATGCAGAAGTCCGCGTCTGATCCGGCCCTTGACGCGACCAATGCTGACGCCGACCTCGAGGAGTTGCTTGAGACCGACGACCCCTTCCTGGTCGGCGGCGATCCGCGCGATCAGATGGTCCACCCCGTCCGCATGAGATCTCCGAAAGGGGTCGATATGACCCGTTTTGGGGATTTCGTCGTTGGGTTGCCCATCCACGGAATGAGCATCCGGATGCGGAGCGCGCGGGTGGCGCGTCAGGTGCGCCGGAGGGCAAACAAAAGAGGCTCCAACCCGCCGGTACCGCCTCTGGCTTTGATCCCTTGAAGTGAAGGGCGGGTGCCTCCTCCCGATCCCAAAGGAGCGGGAGAGATCTGCTCCCAAGCCGTTTGTGTTGGGTCAAACGTTGAGGCGGCTCGCGAACGGACTCGAGCCTCAGGGCCCACCGTAGCACCGTCGGCCGCGGTCCGGTGAAGGTCTCAGTCCAGCTCGGCGTCGAGGTTGGACAGCAGCAGCTCCGCCTCGCTCCAGTCCTCGCCGCGGACCCGCAGCGAGATGTCGCCGCGGCCGTAACGGTCGATCGGCCAGTCGGAGGTCAGGACCGCGGTGATCCTCGCCTCCTGCAGCGCCTGGTGCCAGGCCCGGGCCGTCCTCAGGTCGCCGAAGTCGCGGACGACCTCCCAGCTGTCGTAGGCCGGGTCGTCGATCTGGACCGGGGTCTTACCGGGCCCGGGCTGACGGTCGCGGAAGGCGTTTCGCATGCGGTCGAACAGGGCCATCGGTCACATTTTGCCCGGTCCGGGACCCCGTTCAGTGGCCGGCAAGGCCGCGCCGGTGCAGCGCGATGCCGAGCTCCTTCAGCTGCATCTCGTCGACCGGGGCCGGGGCGCCGGTGAGGGCGTCCGCGCCGGACGCCGTCTTCGGAAAGGCGATCACGTCGCGGATCGACTCGGCTCCGGCCAGACGCTGGACGATCCGGTCGAGCCCGAAGGCGATGCCGCCGTGCGGCGGAGCCCCGTAACGGAGCGCCTCGAGCAGGAACCCGAAGCGGGCGTCCGCTTCCTCCTCGTCGATCCCCAGCGCCGCGAACAGGGCCCGCTGGACGTCGGCGCGATGGATGCGGATCGATCCCCCTCCCATCTCCTGACCGTTCCAGACCAGGTCGTAGGCGATCGCCCGGGCCTCACCCGGGTTGTCGGGGTCGAGCTCACCCGCCGGGGCGGTGAACGGGTGGTGGAGCGGGTCCCAGCGCTCGGCCTCCACGTTCCACTCGAGCAGCGGCCAATCGACCACCCAGACGAGGCGGTCCTCGCCGGCGGGAATCAGGTCGAAGCGCTCGGCGAGATCGACGCGCAGCTGGCCCAGGACCGCGTCGGCGACCCGGCGGCGGTCGGCGACGACCAGCAGCAGGTCTCCCTCCTCGGCGCCGAGGCGTCGGTTGAGCTCTGTGAGCTCGGCCTCGGTGAGGAACTTCGCCGTCGGCGAACGCCAGCCGTCGCCCTCGCGAAACGCCCAGACCAGCCCTTTCGCCCCCAGCTCCTGGGCGCGGGCGATCAGGCCGTCGAGCTCGGATCGAGGCAGCTCCCGCCGCCCCACGTTGAGCCCGCGCACGGCACCGCCCGACTCGATCACCGAGCGGAAGACCTTGAACTCGGTGTCCGCCAGAGCATCGCCTAGGTCGACCAGCTCGAGCCCGAACCGCATGTCAGGCCGGTCGGTGCCGAACCGAGACATCGCCTCGTCATAGGGGAGGCGCTCGATCGGGAGCTCGATCGAGGGCCCGCCGACCCGCTCGAAGACGTGGGCCATCAGACGCTCGTTGACGTCGATGACGTCGTCGATGTCGACGAACGACATCTCGATGTCGAGCTGGGTGAAGTCGGGCTGGCGGTCGGCCCGCAGGTCCTCGTCGCGGAAGCAGCGGGCGATCTGGTAGTAGCGCTCGAAGCCGGCGACCATCAGCAGCTGCTTGAAGAGCTGCGGCGACTGCGGTAGCGCGTAGAAGGAGCCGCGCTGGAGGCGGCTGGGGACGAGGAAGTCGCGCGCGCCCTCCGGGGTCGAGCGGGTCAGGACCGGCGTCTCGATGTCGAGAAAGCCCTCGCCGTCGAGGAACTCCCGCATCGCGGCGGTCACCCGGTGGCGGAGCGCCAGGGCTTCGCGCATCGGCTCACGCCGCAGGTCGAGGTAGCGGTGGCGGAGGCGGGAGTCCTCCCCCACCTCGCCCGAGAAGCCCTCGATCTGGAACGGCGGCGTGTCGGCGTCGGCGAGGCGCTCCGCCGAGGAGACCTGGATCTCGAACTCCCCCGTCGGCAGGTCGGGGTTGACCGTTTCGTCGGAGCGGCGGACGACCGTGCCGCCGACGCTCAACACGTCCTCGGCGCGGAGCTCGTGCCCGAGCGCGAACGCGTCCCCCGATTTGTCAGGGTGGAAGACGAGCTGGACGATCCCGGTGCGATCGCGGAGGTCGATGAAGATCAGGCCGCCATGGTCGCGTCGGCGGTGGACCCAGCCGGCGACGCGGGCCTCGGAGTCGACGCGGTCGGCGAGAACCTGGCCGCACCAGGTGTCGCGGTACCCGTTCGGGCGCAGTGCGGGGGGCGTCTCGCTCACCTTCCGAGCTCCTCCAGGACCTTGCCGGGGTCGACCTCGCGCTGCTCGCCGCTCTCCATGTCGCGGAGCTGCGCCGATCCGTCGGCGTCGAGGATGACGACGGCGCGGGCGCCGATCCGGTTCGCGTGTTTCAGCTGCCCCTTGAGGCCGCGGCCGCCGAGGTCGACCTCGGCGGAGAGGCCGGCGTTTCGGAGCTCGGTCGCCAGCGCCAGCGCCCGCGGGCGCTGCTCGTCGTCGGCGGCGGCGAGAAAGGCGTCGCGCCCGGGCTCGGCCTCGTCCTCGGCGAGCGCCAGCAGGATCCGCTCGATCCCCGCCGCCCAACCGATCGCCGGCGTCGCCGGCCCACCGAGCTGCTCGATCAGGCCGTCGTAGCGGCCTCCCCCGCCGACCTCCGACTGCGCTCCCAGGCCCTCGCAGACGAAGGAGAAGATCGTCCTCGTGTAGTAGTCGAGTCCGCGGACCAGGGTCGGGTCGATCTCATGGGCGATGCCTGCCGCCTCGAGCAGCGACCGAACCTCGGCGAAGTGCTCGGCATCTTCCCCATCCAGTCGCTCGACGATCGTCGGCGCGCTCTTCATCACTCCCTGGGTCCCCTCGTCGTCGGCGTCGAAGGCGCGCAGCGGGTTGATCTCGATCCGCTCGCGGACGTCCTTCGAGAGGTCGCCCTCGTTTGCGTGCAGAAAGGACTTCAGCTCCTCGAGGTACTTGCGGCGGGCATCCGGCGACCCGAGGCTGCCGAGACGCAGCTCGACCCCGGGGACCCCGAGCTCGGCCAGGAGGTTGGAGAGAAGGGCAATCACCTCGGCGTCGGCGAGCGGCGAGTCGGTCCCGATCGCCTCGACCCCGATCTGATGGAACTGGCGGTAGCGCCCGGCCTGGGGGCGCTCGTGGCGGAAGAAGGGCCCGGCGTAGAAGAGCTTCACCGGCTGCGCCAGTTTCTGCATCCCGTGCTCGAGGTAGGCGCGGCAGATCGGCGCCGTCCCCTCGGGCCGAAGGGTGATGCTGCGGCCTCCCTTGTCCTCGAAGGTGAACATCTCCTTGCGGACGATGTCGGTCGAGCGGCCGACGCCGCGCTCGAACAGCTCCGTGTCCTCGAAGGCCGGGGTCGCGATCGGCTCGTAGCCGGCCCGCCCGCAGATTGCCGCCGTGACCCCGATGACCCGGGCGCGGGCGCGGGCGGCCTCGGGGAGCGCGTCGGAGGTACCGCGCGGCGCCTGGAATTTGCTCGCCATCACATCAACCAATCGTGCTTCGCTCGCTGCGCGAAGAACCAGATATGCACGCTTGCTCGCTCCGCACTCATCGGCGACCTTACCTCCGGGGCGGGGGGCCCGGCCCCTACCTCGTCAGCTCGGTCAGGAAGGGGTTGGTCGCCTGCTCGGCGCCGAGCGTGGTCGGCCCCATGTGCCCGGGATAGACATCGGTCTCCGCGGGGTGAGTTTCGAACAGGTTCTGGATCGATCGCAGCAGGGTCGGGCCGTCACCGCCAGGCAGGTCGACCCGCCCGACCGAGCTCTGGAAGAGGACGTCGCCGGAGAAGATCGCGTCTTCGTCGCGGACCGAGTAGGTGATGTGGCCGGGCGCGTGGCCGGGGGTGGCGATGACGTCGAGGGTCAGCCCGGCGAGCTCGAGTGTCTCGCCGCCGCTCAGGAGCTTGTCCGGGTCGTAGTTCTCATAGGGCCCCATCCCCGGCACCTGGACGATCGTGTTGATTTCGGACAGCAGCATTGCTTCGAGCTCGGGGCAGTAGACCGGAGCGCCCGTCGCATCGGCCACCGGTTTGACGGCGCCGATGTGGTCGATGTGGCAATGGGTGATCAGGATCGCCTCGACGGTCGCGCCGCTCGCCTCGACCGCGTTGAGGATTCGCTGGTGCTCCTCGCCGGGATCGATCACGAGGACGCGGTCCGACCCCTCCTTCCGCAGCAGGAAGGTGTTCTCCCCGAATGGCCCGACCGTCAGCATCTCGACGTCGATGCTCATCTGCGGTCTTCGGCTTCGCGGATCCGGGAGCGCTCCCGTTTGCGCCACATCATCGTGTCGACCCAGAAGCCGCCCGGGATGTAGAAGACGAGCATGAAGGCGCCGAGGGCGACCGCCTCGCCGGCCGGGCGTTTGAAGAGGAGCAGCAGAATCACGATGAAGATCGCCGCGGCGATCAGCCCCCGGGTTATCGACTGGCGCCAGGTCGGCGGAGCGTCGACTTTGGCGGCGGGCTTGCGTCGCGAGCGGGCGCGGGCTTTCGCCTCCTCGCGGCTCTGCGGCCGGCCGGTGCGGCGCTTTGGGTCGATCCGCCCGCCCTGGGTCCCGCGGTGCTTGCGGCGGCGCTTCTTCTTCGTCTGTGCCATTGCGGTGAATTTACCTAGGCGGCACCGCCGAGGCGGCCCTCGATCGTGTCCCGGGCGGGGTCGAGGCCCCGGATCGGCACGTCATCCGGGTAACCGGCGAGGGCCGCTGCGGGGATCAGCCCGATCAGCTCGGCCTCCAGGGGCACGGCGCCGAGCGGCGCCGCCAGCTCCCGGACAAGCTCGACAACCCGGCCGAGCGGGACCGCCAGAGGGTCGTGGACGTTGGTCGAGACCTGGGCCCGTCCGGAGGAGAGCGCGAGGCCGATCGCCCGCACTCCGGCCGGGCCTCCCCCCGCCTCCCGCACCCCGGCGGCGACCGCCTTCGCGATCTCGACGTCGCCGCTGTCGAGCTCGACGTTGAAGGCGGCCAGCGGAGGTCGGGCGGTGACGAGGGTCGCGCCGGCGCTCCGGTGTGGAAGCTCCGGTCCCTGGTCGGGGCGCAGCTCTCCCCCCTCCATCCGCAGCCAGAGCTCGGCCAGGCCGCCGTTGCGGAAATAGGCCCGCTCGGCGCGGTCGGGCGCGGTCGCGAGCTCGCCGTAGAGGAAGACGGGGACGCCGAGGGCGCCGATTCGGGCGGCGACATCGCCGGCGGCTGCGCGGGCGGCATCGCGATCCCCGGGGTCGAGCCAGACGATCGGGCAGACATCGAGGGCACCGATCGCCGGATGCAGGCCCCGGTGCGCCGACATGTCGATTCGCTCGATCGCCGCCGCGGCCCCGGAGGCCAGTGCGCCGACGAGCGCCTCGGGCCCGCCCGCGAGGGTGAAGACCGTGCGGTTGTGGTCGGCGTCGGTGTGGCGATCGAGCAGAGTGACGCCGGCCGAGAACGCCTCCCCGATCGCCTCGATGCTGGCACCGTCCCGGCCCTCGGAGACGTTCGGCACGGCGAGGAGTGTCGGAGGCACCGGGCAAGGCTAACCCGCCGTTACCATCCGGCACCCCGCCGGAGTAGCTCAGCTGGTTAGAGCAGCGGAATCATAATCCGCGTGTCGGGGGTTCGAGTCCCTCCTCCGGCACTGGTTGTAGAGGCAAATGTGTCGCTCTGCAGGGCGTTCGGGGCAGGGGTGGCAGCGTAAGTGTTCGCAGGATGGGCCACGCCCGCCGAACTTCCGCCTAACGAATCTCCTGCACTCGTGCGAACGACTGGTAGCGTCCCGTGCCTGCCGATCGCACGTTCGACAGCCCTCGCTCTAACACTCACTGCGCTCGCTCTTGTAGCTCCGGGGCTCGCCCAGGCCTCAACGATCCTCGGCCCGGTGCCCACCAACCCGGGCCCCGAAAGCACCATTCAGGCGATCCCCTGGCCGGACGGGTCGTTGATCTTCACAACCGCCGGACCCCCCGGCCAGCAGCTAACCGCGCCGGAATCCGGAACGATTACCAGTTGGCAGCTCTACACCAACGAAGTGAGCGCCGAATCCTCCGTCCAGTTGCGCGTCCTGTCCCACATCACAGCCCAGGAATACAAAGTCGTCGGTTCGGGACCAGTGCAGCCGATCGATGCGGTTTCAGCCGCCGTCGCGAAAAAAAACGCCCTCCACACCTTCCAGGTCAGCGTTCCGATCGCCGCCGGGCAGATGGTCGGGGTCACCCTCTTCAAGAAAAGCTCGCCCGGGGCGGAGGCCTCGCTTCCCGCGGTCGAAGGAATGGGCTGGGGATACGCCTGCCTTACCTGCGTGTCGGGCACTCCGATCGCCGATGGCGAAAGTGCCTCAGCATCGACAATTCCCAACCAATGGGTCGCCCTCACCGCTGAAATCGGTGGACCCGGAGGCCAGAGCGGTTGCGTCGGCAGTCTCTGCACCGGGCCTCCCCCGAGCGGGGAATCCGGGCCGAGTGCCCCCGCCAAGAAGAAGTGCAAGAAGGGCAAGCGGCTCAAGCACGGCAGGTGCGTGAAGAAGCACAAGAAGAAGCATCGGCACAAGTCGCGCTAGCTGATCCACTCAATCGCCGACACTGGTTGGTGAGCCAGATTCATGTGCACACGTCGCTTCGTCGATGGTCTAGTAGCGGAGCAATCGCTCACGCTGCCAAGCACCGCTCCAGCGAAGCGGTTTGAGTCAAAGGAGCGGTACGGATGAAACGTGCAATCAACCGGGAGCGGCGAACTTGGCCGACCCTACCGCGTGTCGGGTGTTCGGACCGCAACCGGAGGTTCCGACGGCGGCCGAATGGGGTCAGCTACCGGCTCGGAATGTGATGCCGCTCAACCGAGCTGCCGTTTTTTCCTTTCCAAGGACATTGCCACCGATTGTGAGACCAGAGAACGGGGTTTCCGATCCGCCGATGATCACAAAGGATTCCGTCGTGTTTTGGACGAATTCCAGCAATTGCCCCGCCGCAGGTCTGAATCCGGGAGGGAGGGTGAAAATCGAGGCGGCCGTGATCGTGGTTCCTTTGCCGACCTGTGCAATACCTTCGAGATGGACGATCCCCTCGTGGTCCTTGTAGAAGGCGACGGGCTGGAGGGGGAAGCCGGGATCGGAGACGTTTCCGCTCCCGTTTTCGAATTGAGGCTCGCCGGGAGTACCAACGACGTGCATTGCTTCGATTGGGGGCAGGGTGTCCGCCGACCCTGCATGGGTTGCTGAAGTGGCGGAGGGCACCGTGCCGAGACTGGAGAGCTTGATCTTCGAGCCGGTGATCGTCCCCTTCTTGATCTTGGCGCCGGTCACCGCGTTGTTCTTGAGCTGCTTGGTGCCGACGCTGTTCTTGGGCAGCCTGGTGGCGGCGTAGGCCCCGCCGCCGAGCAGCAGGAACAGGCACAGGGTCGAGACCACGTTTGCGTAGGTCAGCTTCTCCCGTCTCATCCTCGCCACCGCCTAACTGCCCATCCCGCTCAGGAGGGACGTCGCGGTGCTTCCGGGAGTCGCGGTGACGTCCAGTCGCGACGAGTACATCTCGTCACCGGCGTTGCTGTTGGGTGCGAACTTCACCGTCAGACTGCAGGTCCCGCCGGGAGGCAGGGCCGCGCTGCAGGTGTTCGACGTGATCTGGAATGCGGCGACCCCGCCGATTTCCGGGTTCTTGGTCTCCACCAACGAAGCCGTGGGCACCCCGCTCATCGCCGCGCCGATGTTGGTGACGGTGAACGCCTGCGTCGGGCAGTTGGGGTCTGGGTCGGCCCCGCAGGAGCCGAATCCGCCGTGTTCGACGGCGCCGAAGTTGAAGCCCGGTGGGTTGATCGAGAGCACTGCCGGTGCCGCCGGAACGGTCGCGGCCGGCGGGGTTGTCGGCTTCGACCCGGGCCTTTTGTGATGACATTTCTTCCTCTTGGTGCTGGCCTTGCCGCTCCCTTTCGAATGTCTTTTGCATTTCTTCTTCGCAGCCTGGGCCGTGCCCTTGTCGCCGCTACCGGCCGACGCCGAGCTCGTCAGACCGACCAGCAGCAGGGCCGCGATCAGCAGCGCCGCCAGCGGCCAGAGAACCGGATTTCCCAAATTTGCCTTCGCTTGCATGGTCTGACTCTCCCCTGGTCGTGTCTCGACGGATCGACTCGTCACTCCGAAGCTCCTGATGCCATCCTAATCCCGACTACCCCACGACGAAGGCCGTTCCCCGTCTCTTCCCTCCAGATGCAGGACATGTCGTCCAGGGGGCAGGCGATCGACACCCGGCAGGTCGAGCCTGATGCGCCCGTTCCTTGCGACCCCCATGGGCGACCGTTCGCTGCCCGAGTTTTCTTGGACCGGTCGGTAGGACCCCTACGCGGAGATCTCGTCAGCGCTGAGGACCTCGCCGTAGCTGTCGGCGAGCGCCGCCAGGAAGGCGGCGTTGACCGAGGCGGCGGGGACCGAGACGCCGCCGAACTCGAGGTCGGGGGCGGCGACCGCATCGGCGGCGACGGTCACCTCGAAGCCGAGGTCGGAGGCGGCGCGGGCGGTGGCGTCGACGCAGATGCAGGTCATCATCCCGGCGATCACGAGCGGCCCGGCGCCTCGTTCCCGCAGGGTCTCCTCGAGCGGTGTGCCGAGGAAGCCGTTGGGCTCCGCCTTCTCGATCACCCGCTCGCCGGCGGCCGGCGCGACCTCGGGGTGGATCTCGACGCCGGGCGTGCCGGGGCGCATGAACTCGGCATCGGGGGCGTCCCAGACGTGGTGCAGGTGGACGACGGGCTCGCCGGCCGCGCGGAATCCGTCGAGCAGGCGCCTCGCCGCTGCCGCCGCGGCCTCCGGCTCGACCAGGGGGAATGCCCCGCCGGGGAAGTAGTCGTTCTGGATGTCGACGATGAGCAGGGTGCGGGGCACCCGGCGATTCTCGCACCCCCACCCGCCGCGGCCGCCGAAGTCACGGCCGCGGCGCTCCCCTCAGCTCAGCCTTCGGCGCGGAAGGAGACCCCGTTGAGGCTGGCGACCGTTTCCTTTCCTTCGAACGCAAGGACGGCTCCCGAGATGTCCTGCCCGGTTTTGGATTTCACGCCGGCGCCGAGGACGGAGAGGATGGTTCCGGAGTCGACGCTCGGGAACGAGAGCGAGACTCCGGGCGCTGGGCGGAACCCGGGAGGCAGGAGGAAGATCAGGCCTTCTTCGCCGCTTTCGCCCGGGCCGACGTTGGCCAGGCCTTCGAGATGGACGATGCCCTCGTGGTCCTTGTAGAAGCCGACCGGGTGGAAGCTGACGCCCTGTTCGGGTGGCCGGGTGACCGTCCCGTCGAGGAACAGGGGCTCCCCCGGGGCTCCGACCGCGTGGAACGGTTCGAGCGGCGTCAGCGCGCTCGCGGTGCCGGCGTTGGTCGCGGACGGAACCGTCCCGAGCTTGGACAGGTTGATGTTCTTGCCCGTCAGCGTGTGCTTCTTGACCTTCGCACCGGTGACGGAGTTCTTCTTCAGCTGCTTTGTGCCGACCGAGTTCTTCGGCAGCTTGGTCGCGGCGATGCCGACCCCGCCCAACGCGAGGAAGAGCGCGAGCGTCGCGATGACGTTGGCGTAGGAAAGCCTCTCGCTCAGTGTCTTCATATGACCTCCTTGGATCCGTGGACGGAGGACAAGACCGCTCCAGCCTCTCACAGAGGGGAATAGGCTCGGCCGACCTCAACGAAAGGATCACCCATGGCTTACCTGCTGTCGCACTTCTGGCCGGGAGCGACCGAGGACCAGTACAGGGCGACGATCGAGGTCGTTCACCCGCCCGGTGGCCTGCCGGAGGGGCAGACCTACCACGCGGCCGGTCCGACCGATGGGGGCTTCCTCATCGCCGCCGTCTGGGACTCCAAGGAGCACGCCGACCGCTTCGTCCAGGAGAAGCTGCTGCCGAGCATGCCCGTCGAGGGTGGCTTCGAGGGCCAGCCTGAGGAGCGGGTGGCCGAGATCGTGAATCTGGTCACCGCCTAGCCGCGCGCTACGCCGGCAGGTGATTTCGACCCCCGCAGGCTGACCAGATCCCCCGCCCGGCTCTCTCGGCGCTTCGCTGGGCCCGCCGGTAGGCGCCGAGGCGCCTGAAGGGCGTTTCGAAGATGTAGATCTTGGCCCACCCCGATCGGATCTGTGCCTGTCCCAGGTCGCGCCCGCTGCCGAACAGCCGCACGTACCGCAGCAGGCGCCCATATTGGTCTACCCGGTCCTGGGTCGGGTCGGAGATCAGTCGCAGCCGCCGCCCGGGCTGGACCCGCCTTTCCATCGCGGCCGACGCCTGCTCGGACCCGCACTCGGTCGCGTAGTACTTCTCGGGGGTATCGATGCCGATCAGCCGGACCGAGGCGGTTCTGTCATCGGAGAATCGGACCTCGAGGGTATCGCCGTCGACAACGTGGTCGAGGACGACCCCTTCCCGGGTCGGCGCCGGCGTTGGCGCCACGGGGGCGGGAGCCACCGGAGCCGGCCTCGACGAGGAGCAGGGGCAGGGCAGGTCCTCACAGGCGACCCCGTCGCCGTCCCCGTCGAGCCGATAGGGATCGCCGGGCAGGAGATATGTCTGGGCCTGCGCCTGGTTGGAGAAGTCGGCGCAGTCATAGTCCGCGGCCTTGGAGTCGGCCGGCGCGGTCGAGAGCAGCGCCAAACCGGCCAGCGCGAGCGCGGCAGCGAGGAGGAGTCCGAACTTCATTCACCCCTTATCGGCTCATTCGGGCCCCAGGTCAAATAGGCTCGTCCCGCCAGTCGGGCAGTCGGGAGGAGGGAAGAACGTGAAACTGGTGATCGGCATCGTGCGGCCGGAGAAGGCGAACGATGTGCTCGAGGCTCTCTACCGCGCCGATGTGCGGGGGGTCTCGATGAGCCGCGTGCAGGGACACGGGGGTGAGCTCGAGCGGGTCGAGACCTACCGCGGTGTCACCGTCCAGATGGGCCTCTCCGACAAGGTCAGGCTGGAGATCGCCGTCTCCGACGAGTACGTGGAGACGACGGTCAATGCGCTGTGCGAGGGCGCTCGCACCGGCGAGGTCGGCGACGGCAAGATCTTCGTCCTGCCGCTGGAGCACGCGGTCCGCATCCGCACCGGCGACACCGACATGGGCGCGGTCACCCCGGTGGACAAATGACGAGCCCGGGAATCAGCGCCGGCGACACCGCCTGGATGCTGGTCGCGACGGCGCTGGTCCTGATGATGACCCCGGCGCTCGGCCTCTTCTACGCCGGCCTGGTGCGGTCGAAGAACACCCTCAACACCTTCATGATGTGCGTCGGCGCGATCGCCGTCGCCGCGGTCACCTGGGCGGCGGTCGGCTACTCGCTCGCCTTCGACGGCACCGGCGACCTGATCGGCGGCCTGGGTAACGGGTTCCTCAGCGGCGTCGACTTCGCCCCCCGCGAAGGGACGGCGATCCCCGAGCTCGTCTTCATGGCCTTCCAGGCGACCTTCTGCATCATCACCGTCGCCCTGGTCTCCGGGGCGGTGGTCGAGCGGATGCGGTTCGGCTCCTTCCTCCTATTCGCGGCCCTCTGGTCGGTGCTCGTCTACGCGGTCCTCGCCCACTGGGCCTTCGGCGGTGGCTGGCTGCAGGAGGGCGGCACCCTCGACTTCGCCGGTGGCGTGCCGGTCGAGATGGGATCCGGATTCTCGGCGCTGGCGGCCGCCCTCGTCGTCGGCGCCCGCAAGGACTACGGGCGCCAGGCCCTGCTCCCCCACAACGCGCTCTACGTCCTGCTTGGCGCCGGCCTGCTCTGGTTCGGTTGGTTCGGCTTCAACGGCGGCAGCGGCTTCTCGACCGGCAATGCCAGCGTCCTCGCCTTCACCAACACCCTGCTCTGCCCGGCCTGCACGCTCGTCGTCTGGTTCGCCCTCGACATCATTCGCGGCCGGAAAGCGACCGCGGTCGGGGCGGCGACGGCGATCGTCGTCGGCTGTGTCGCGATCACCCCGGCCGGCGGCTACATCAGCCCCGGCTGGGCGATGGCGCTGGGCGCTCTCGCGGCGTTCCCCAGCTATGGGGTGATCGTCTGGCGCACGCGGACGCGGGTCGACGAGACGCTCGACGTCCTCGCCGCCCACGGGATGGCGGGGCTGTTCGGCATCCTTTTCATCGGCGTCTTTGCGGAGGCATCCTGGAACGGTGTCTCCGACGGCCTCATCTACGGCAACGCGGCTCAACTCGGGCACCAGGCGCTGGCAGCGCTGGCGGCTCCCGTCTACGCCTTCACCGCCACCTTCGTGCTCCTCAAGGTGATCGGGCTGCTGATGCCGCTACGGGCGACTGAAAACCAGGAGGCGATCGGCATGGACGTGATCCAACACGGCGAGGAGGCCTACGTGACCGGCGAGGGCGCGATCCTGATCACCACCGAGGACTTCACGGTGCCAGAGCCCGAACAAGATCCGCGGCCGGCCTGACGTCGGTTATCCGCGCCACGGTCTGGCCCGCGTAGAGGGGGCCCGCGGCAAGCAGCGTCTCGGGGCCGTCGTCGGTGGGCCCGGCCGGGGTCAGCAATCGACCGTCCGGCCGCTGGGCGCGAATCATCCGTGCTTCCAGTCCGGCAGGCATATAGCGCGCCCCTGGCGCCGTAACGCGGTTGAGCCAGCGATTCAGCGCCGGGCCGCGTCGGTCGGCCGTCAGCCAGTGCTCGGTCGCAGCGTTGGCGATGACCCGGTGCGGGGCCGGCCAGCCGGCGCCGAACAGCTCGGTGAGGAAGGTGTCCTCGGCCGCGAGCAGGCGTTCGAGGTAGCCGGGGTGGGCGCGGCTCTCCTCGGAGAGCAGGAACCGGGTGCCGGCGACGGCGGCGCTGGCGCCGGCCTCGAGCGCCCGGCCCACGTCATCGGATTCGGCGACGCCGCCGGCCAGCAACAGCGGGTACTCGGTGGGCGCCTCACTTCTGACCCTGGAGAGCAGGTCGAGGGCCGGGAGCGCTCCCCGCACATGGCCCCCTGCCTCGACGCCCTGGAGGATCAGGGCGTCGGCGCCAGCGGCCCGGGCGGCGAGTGCCTCATCGAGGGAGCCGCACTGGTGCATCCACACACCCGCGGTCCGGCGTCGGGGCTTCCCCCAGAAGGTGACGACCACATCCGCCTCGCTCGCCGCCGCGAACCAGTCGCCCCGCGCGAACGGGAGCAGCAGGTTGACCGCCAGCGGCCGCCCGGTCAGCGCCCTGGCCGCCGCCAGCTCCAGGCGGATCGCGTCGGCGCCGTTGACGGCGATTGTCCCCAGCCCGCCGGCCTCGGAGACCGCCGCCGCCAGCTCGTGGCGGCTGAGCCCGCCGCCCATTCCAGCCTGGACGATGGGCACCTCGATTCCGAGACGCTCGAATAGCGACACGGCCGCAGTCTAGGTTCGCCGGAGATAGAAGTGGGCAAGTAGTCCGTTTGCGGGGCGGATCCGCCGCCCGCTCCACTATGTTCTGCCTCATTCGGGCGCTCGCACGCCAAAGGGAGTGGATATCGGAGGGATCTGAATGAGCTTCTCGGAAGCCGTCAAATCTGGATTTGACCACTATGTGAAGTTCGACGGTCGAGCCGACCGACCCGCCTTCTGGTGGTGGTTCCTGTTCACGATCCTGGCCGCAATCGCCGCCGAGATCGTCGACGCCATCATCGGCACCCATTTCATCTACCTGATCGTCGCGCTGGCGCTGATCCTGCCGAACATCTCAGTCGCGATCCGTCGCCTGCACGACACCGACCGCACCGGCTGGTGGATTTTGATCGGGCTGATTCCGATCGTCGGCTTCATCGTCCTCCTCATCTTCTACCTGCAGAAGAGCGACGAGGGCTCCAACAAATACGGGCCTCCGATGAATGAGGGCGGGGGCGCAGCCGTCGTCCAGCCGTAGTCAGCCCGCACGGGGCTGGTCCTAGACTCTCCCCGTGCGCGGGTGGCCGCCGATCAACGAGCCGGACCTCCTCGAGCGCCTGGCGCTCGGGGATGAGGAGTTCATCGCGCTCATGCAGAGCTACTGGAGCGCGGCGGAGCCGCGGGAGCTGGAGCCCGCGGCCTTCGAAAGGGCGCTCGGCTACCCCTGGGAGCGCCCCGGCGCGTCGTACATCCTCCGCGGCGAGGAGGTCGAATTGCTGGGCGACATCGACCCCGGGAATCGCGCGGGGGTGGTCGCCGACTTCGCCCAGGATCGCTATCCCCTGCTTTCCTTCGGCGGCAACGGGGCGCCCAGCTGGCTGGCGACGAAGTTCGCCCATTTCAGCGAGGAGGCGGATCGGGAGGTCCTCGGTCCTCACCGGCGAGCTCCACGACTTCGACGTCGGGGTCGCACCGACGCTGTCCCCGATCGGCTACATGCCCGCTGCGCTGTTCGCCAGCCCGGGCACGGCGGTGCGGGCGGCCGTGGTCTGGGCCACACCCGCCCAGGCCACGCAGTTGACCTGGACCGAGGTTCCCTATCGACTCGGGCGCCTCGACGACGCCCATTTCGTCATCGACGAGGCCGACATCGCGGTCGACGAGATCTTTGCCTACATCCATCGACTCGGGTCCTTCTGCGTCGAAGGCTCCCAGGTCGCGCTGGCGGCTATCCCGGCGCGGGACCGAACCGCGACGCCACTAACCCAGGAGCAGCTCCTCGACATCGCCGCCCGCATGGTCGTCGGCCCCGATGCGGGCGCCGAGGATCTGGTCAGGGCCCTCTACGGAGATCTGTCGGGCGTCGGCACCAGGGTCGCGGAAACCGTCTGGCCGTCCGCGACGCAGCTGCAATCGCGCTGGACCCCGTTCCCTCAGCCGTCGGCGGCCTAGGGAGCGGCCCTCCACTGGGCGCGCCATCGTGGCGCCTCCCAGGGTTCGGTGACATAGATCGACTCGCGAGCGATCCGATCGTCGCGGAGCTCGAGGATGCTGACCCCTAGGCTCGGCGCCCCACCGTCGTCGCCGACCCGCGAATGTTCTCGAGCACCCAGGAATCCCCTCGCCCCGGACGTGGCGGAAATTCGACCGTACGGCGCCCTCGTGGTACATCTCGTGTGCCCGCTCGGGATCGCTGGCCGGGAGCTCGAAGTGCTGCTCGAGCATCGCCCTCACCGTCGACGCATCCACAGCGCGAGTCTATTTCGAACACGCCCCGTTGATCGCGCCTGGGGTCCCGTAGTTCCCCTCGGGGTCGTAGGCCCCAGCACCGGCTTGCTTCGCCCTGCACCAGCTCCCCGCCAGGTCGTTCTGTGCGGGGTCGGCCCTCGAGGGGTCCAGGCTGAGGCTCTCGCCGATCGCGGTCGCGAAGTCGCCATAGTCGACGGCATCGACCACGGCGTCCCTGCCCGAGGGCCCGTCGCGGAGGCTGACGGTCGCGCCCGTGCTCAGCAGGTTCAGCGGGCAGGCGGCGTCGCGGACCAGGAGGTCGTTCGAGACGACGAAGGCCTCGCCGGCGCCGACCATGCCCGAGAGCGCGCAATCGGCGCCGGAATTGATCGTCCAGCCGCTGAGGTCGACGGCCGAGCCGCTCGCATTGAGGAGCTCGATGAAGCGGTAGTTGAACTCGCCCCCGACCGGGTCGGGCAGCAGCTCGTTGATCACGACCCTCGGCGGGGACGGCGGGGCACTGGTGACACCGGCATGCGCGGTCGGGTTCGGGGCCGGGTCGTCGTCCCTGATCGTCCCCGTCGCCCTGGCGCGCGAGATCTTCGCGCCGTGCGGGTCCCAGAGCTTGAGGCCGAACCTCTCCTTGCCCTCCGGCTGCGCGTCGGGGACCAGCTTGACCACGATCACCTTTGCCCTCTTGCTCGGCTGAAAGCTCAGCTGGCCCTTTGCCTCCTTGAAATCCACCTTCGGCGTCGCGGTGCCGGCAATGGTCGAGTAGGTCACCCTGATCGGCGCCTCGGTCCTGCCGCTGATCCTGACCTTGAACTTCAGCGAGGGGGCCGACTCGGGGCCCGAGGCGTCGAACACCTTGACCTTCGCCGACCGGGCCACGGTGGCCGAGGGGCTCAGCAGCGCGGCACCGAGCACGGCCGAGAAGGCAGCGAGGCACAACGCGCGCAGGGCCCCTGTAGCAATCCGCACGAACCCAGTTTAACCGCGCAAAGCATTTTGGACCAATGCGACTTCCGCTCCCGCCGAGGGACATCCGCGAATTTTTTTTTAGCTTTGGAGCGCCATCTCGCCGGCCACGCGCTCGGCGTGGCCGGCGGCACCGATCTCGGTGAATATCTGGTGCGCTTCGCGCAGGCGATTCAGATGCTCCTCCGCTTCCCCCCGCGCCCGCGCGAGCTCGGCGAGCTCCACCTGAACCAGGGCAGCGAGCGGGCGGAATTCCCCCCTCCGAGATTGCTCGCCCGCGGTGGCGAGCTCGGATTCGATCTCCTCAGCTGCCTCCACTCCCGATGCCGCCAGCAGGAGCCGCGCCAGGATCAGATGGCCTGCCGCCTCGCCGTAGACCAGACCCCGAGCGGTTGCTTCCTCCAGGGCGCGGCGTGCCAGCTCCACTCCCCTCTGCCCTTCGCCGAGGCCGGCATGTGCCTCCGCCAGCCAGAGCTCGGCCCAGCTTCTGCTGTCCGCCGAGGTCTGCAGCTCGCGCGACATGTCCAGGGCCTTTTCGAGGGACTCGATCGCCTCGCTCCAACGTCCCTGAAGCACCTGGGCGCCGCCGAAAAACGTCCACGACCAGATCCTTGAGAACGCTGCCCCCAGGCGGTCGGAGAGATCCACTGCCTGCTGGGCATGGGCAAGGGCAGCATCGGGTTCGCCGGCGTGGTAGCAGTGCCAGAACCACCACATGTGGGCCCAGCCGATCGTCTCGATGTCGCCCCTCTCCCGGCAGAGCTCGATTCCGCGCTCGAACAGCTCCTGAGTCTCGTCGAGCTCGCCGAGCGCTACCAGATAGCCGCCCTTGAAGATCAGTGCCGAGCCATAGGGGCAGGCCACGGAACCGACCGCGGTGACATCGGGATCGTGCCCGACGAGCTCCATGGCGCGATCGAGCACCGCCACCGCCCGCCGGTGCTCGCCGACGAGGAAGTAACCGTACGAGTTGCCCGAGACCGCCATGTACAGCTCCGGGTTTTCGGTCTCCTCGGCGAGGGCGAGCGCCTGGGACCCGAGCTCGGCCATCGCCCCCGCGTCGCCGTCGTTGATGCCACGAAGGGCCGCGTAGCTCGCGATCAGGAGGGTGCGGGTATTCAGGTCGCCGGCGGCAGACGCCATTGCCTCGGCTTCGGTGAAGATGCGCTCCGCCTCCTCATGGGTCATGCCGAGTCGCCAGCCGAACTGGAGGAGGAAGAACCTGGCGGCGAGGCCCAGCGCAGTCGTCTCCTCGGAGTCCGGAAGCCCCTTGGTGAGCTCGAAGACCCTCTGCCAATGCCTGGAGGACTCGATCGGATCCCGGGTCCCGCTCCAGTTTGCGGCGCGGGCGTGGAAGCGCGCCGCCTCGAGCCTCTCTCCAGCAGCCTCCCAGTGCTGCGCCAGCAGCGCCGCGCGCTCGTCGAGCCGATCGGGGTGATGCTCCGCGATCGCCCTCGCCACCGCCGCGTGGTCGGCCGCACGTCGGTCGCCGAGCTGGGACCCATAGGCGACCTCCTGGGTCAGGGGGTGCTTGAAGGTGTAGATCGACTCCGGGTAGATCTCCTGCTCATAGACGAAACCCGCGGCGACGAGCTCACGCAGCGCGTCTTCGAGTTCGGTCTCCTCGAGCTCCGTCACCCTGCCCAGCACCGACTGGGGGAATTCCTTGCCGATCACCGAAGCGGACTGCAGCACCCCCTTCTCGCGCCCGTTCAGCCGGTCCATGCGGGCGGAGAGGATCACCTGGACGCTGGCCGGCACGACCGCCTCTTCGATCGGGCGGGCGAGTTTGTACGCACCCTGTTCGCCCTCGAGGTTCCCGGCCTCGGCCAGCGAGAGAACGACCTCTTCGAGAAAGAACGGGTTTCCGCCCGTCCGCTTTCGCAGCATCTCCGGCAGCTCCGCCAGCGAGGGGTCGGAACCGAGCAGGTCGTCGAGCATTTCTCCGACGGCCTCGGGGCCGAGAGGGACGAGGGCAATCTGGCTGTAGTAGACCTTCGACATCCACTCGGCCCGATACTCGGGCCGGAAGTTGACGATCGTCAGGTCCTTGGTCCCCTGGATCGCATCGACATGGTTTGCGAGGAACTCCTCTGTTGCGGGGTCGATCCAGTGCAGATCCTCGTAGAGGCTGATGCCGGGTTCGCTCGTGCCCTGGGCGTGGATCAGGCGCTTGATCACCGCGAGCAGCTGGCGGCGGCGGGCGTCGGGGTCGATGCGCGGGGCGGGTCGCTCCGGATCGGGGACCGCCAGGAAGTCGAAGATCAGCGGCAGGTCCTCGACCAGGGTCTCGTCGAGGAGAAGCAGCTTTCCGGCGATCCGCTCCCGCGCCCGCTTGTCGGAATCCTGGTCGGTGATGTCGAAGTAGCTCCGCATCAGGTGCATCACCGGCATCAGCGGCACCGACTGCGTGTGGGCGAGGCCGCTGGTGTGGTAGACGGGCACGCCTCTCGCCCGCCAGCGTTGGGTGAACTCGTGGCAGATGCGACTCTTGCCGACACCGGGCTCCCCGACGATGCCGATCACCTGCGCCTCTCCCTCCTTCGCCTGCTCGAAGGCGTTTTCCAGGACCTTCATCTCGTCGCCGCGGCCTACGAAGCGCGAGAAGCCTCGAGCCCGGGAGATGTCGAGGCGGCCACGCGCAGCGCCGACCCCGGTCAGCTCGTGGACACGAACCGGGCGGCTCGAACCCTTGACCTCGAATTCGCCGAGATCTGAAAGCGCCAGGTAGCCCTGGACAAGGGCGCCGGTGTGCTCGGTCAGGTAGGCCTTGCCAGGCTCCGCCAGCTGCTCCATGCGCTGCGCGAGCCCGACCGTGTGGCCGACCGCGGTGTACTCCATCCCGAGGTCTTCGCCGATCCCGCCAACGACTACCTCACCGGAGTTGAGACCCATCCTGACGAGGAAGTTGAGGCCCTTGGTCCGGCGCAGCTCGGCGGTGAACCCGGCAAGCTCGTCGATCAGGCGGAGGGCCGCGAAGCACGCCCTCTGGGCATGGTCCTCATGGGCGATCGGCGCCCCGAACAGGGCCATGATCCCGTCGCCGGTGAACTTGTCGACGGTCCCCTCGAACAGGTGGACCCCCTCACAGAGGATCCCGAAAAAGCGATCCATGATCTGTCGCCAGTCCTCGGAGTCGGTGCGCTCGGCCAGCTCCATTGAGCCCATTACGTCGGCGAAGAGGACAGTGACCTGCTTCCGCTCGCCCTCCATCGCAGTCCCGCCGGCGCGAATCTTCGCCGCCAGATGTTCGGGTGGCTCGGTGGTGCGTTCGGCCGGCGCGCTCAGCGCCGCGCCGCAGGCGTTGCAGAATCCCTGGCCCGCGGGGTTCGTCGCCGAGCAGCTCGGGCAGGTCACGGTGCCGCTCAGCGGCTCGCCACAGTTTCCACAGAACCGCGCGTCGGAGCCGTTCTCATGCCCGCATGCAGCGCAGTCCATGGCGGTCCCATACTAAGGCGTCACCCCGGCCGCATAGGGTTTGTGCCACCTACGGAGGAATCGGAGGAACCTTGATGCAGCTGGCTTTCGAAGGCACTCACCCAGGGCGTGCGGCGTTCATTTGTGTCGTTGCCGTGGTCGCGATGGTGGCGGCGACCTGCGCCGGACTCACGGAAACGGCAAAGGCCACGGTGATCACCATAGGGCCATCGCTTGCCGGACCCTACGAATCGGAGGACTTCGAAAATCCGTCGGAAACCAACGCGACGATCGCCAACACCTCGCTGCCCACCGGTGAGGGAATCACGTCTTCGCCGGTCGACGGGGCGGTGATCAGCTGGAGCGTCATCGGCGCGAAAGGCGGGCCGTTCAAACTGCGGGTCGTTCAGGCGAATGCCGGCGGCACCTACACCGCGGTCGGGACCAGCGCGCCCGGGGTTCCGGCGGGAGCCGGGCTCCAGACGTTTGCTTCGGCCCTGCCGATCAAGGCCGGTCAGTTGATCGGACTCGACAACGCCAACGTGTCCGACGAAATCGGCCTCAAGAAAGTCGAAGGCGCGGTGTACGCCTTCAGCCTGCCGTCCCTGGTCGAAGGTGTGCCGACGCCGATGAAACCCGCCCCCACCAACAAACGAACGGTGGGCTTCAATGCCCAGATCCTCCCGGCGCCGGTCGTGAGCGGCACAAGCGCAAAACATGGCTCGGTCAAAGGCGGGACGAAAATGACGATCACCGGCACCGACCTCAGCCGGACCACCGCTGTGTCCTTCGGCGACGTGGCCGCCAAGAGCTTCGTGGTCGCCTCCGACACCGAAATCAGCGCAGTGGTGCCGGCATCGAAGAAGATCGTGTCCGTGCCGCTCTCGGTCACGACGCCGGCGGGCACCGCCATCGCGGCGCAGGTCTTCTCCTACGAAGGTTGCAAGGTGCCGAATCTGAAGGAGAAGGAAGCTCAAGCAGGCGAAGAAACGGGCGAAGAAATCCGATTGCAAGATCGGCAAGGTGAAGCTGCTCGGTGACGCGACCAAGAAGACCGGCGAGGTCGCGAAGCAAAACCCAAAGGCGGGGAAGATCCTCGCACCCGGAACGAAAGTGAGCGTGAAGCTTGAATAGGCCGAACCACACCACCGTTGTCGCCTACCTGGCCCTGTTCCTCGCCCTCGGCGCCGGCACCGCGTTCGCGGCCGGCCAGCTGGCGAAGAACTCGGTCGGCTCCAAGCAGCTGAAGAAGAACGCCGTCACCGGCGCCAAGGTCAAGAAGGACGCCATCACCGGCGCCAAGGTCAAGAAGGACGCGATCACCGGCGCCAAGGTCAAGGACGCCAGCCTCCTCGGCGCCGACCTCGCCGACGGCACGATCACCGGCGCCAAGATCGCCGACGGCTCGCTGAGCGCCATCGACATCAGCGGTGGGGTTCGTGCCTCGAACGTCATCGGCGTCGCGATGACAAAAGACTGCGGCCCGGCAGCTCCGTTCCCGGCCGGCGTCTCGACCACGACGGCGGCCTTCGGTTGCACCGTGCATTTTGGGTCCAGCGTTCTGGATTGCTCGGCGACGGCGACTCCCGGATTTCGCACCTCCGACCCGGTGCTCCTGGCGGCGCGGAGCGCTCAGATTTTCAGGGATCCGACCCGTCCAAACGATCTCGAGGTAATCATGTTCTTTCAGGAAGAACCGTCGAGAATGGCCGCGGATCTGACCCTGGTCTGCTGAGCGACCGCGGAAGTCGGGCTATTCGAGCCCGGCCAGGCAGCCCTCGAAGGCCGGTTCCCGGTACCTGCCGGTGAACGGCTTCGCGTAGGCCTCGGCGATCGCTTCGGGGTCGGAGCCTTCGTCGAGCCCCAGTTCGGCGGCCAGTTCCTCCGGCGGAAGCGCTTTACAGACTTCGCGGTCGGATTCGTAGCGGGAGGCGAGCACGCCCGTGTACTTGGCCGGGGCAAGGACCTGCCCCGGGTGTTCGGCGAGGCGCTTCCGTTCGGCGATTTTGACCCTCAGCATCGCCTTCATTCGAGCCTCGCGGACCGCGGATTCGACCTTTGCTTCGGCCTGCTGCCGGTCGGTGTCGCTGCTCCCGCCCCCGCCGCAGCCTCCGAGCAACAGCCCGCCGACCAGGGCCGCGACGACTCCCGTCCTTGCCGGCGCCCGCCCGGCGCTCAACCGATTGCTGCGCCGGCGCCCGCTCGCCGGAAGTCGGCGAGGGTCCGCTCCATCGACTCGACGTCGCAGGCGACCATCGAGGGCCAGGGCTTCTCGGGATGCTCGTCGAGTGTCTTGTAGCCGTTGCCGCTGATCACCGCGACGACCGTCTCGTCGGGCCCGAAGAAGCCCTGGGCCGCCAGCTTCATCGTCGAGGCGATCGTCGTCCCGCCCGCAGGCTCGGTGAGGATCCCCTCGGTCGCGCCGAGGAGGTCGATCGCCTCGAAGATCTCGGTGTCGTTTGCGGTCGCCGCCGAGCCGCCGCGCGAGGTCACCGCGTCGATCACCAGCGGGCCGTCGCCGGGAGCGCCGATCGCGAGGGAGTGCGCCGCCGTGTGCGGCTTCTGCGGCTTCAGCTCGCCGCTGCCGTCGAGGATCGCGGTCGCGATCGGCCCGCAGCCGTCGGCCTGGGCGACGCTGATCTTCGTCTCCGAGGTCTCGGCGAGGCCGACGGTCTCGAGCTCCTCGAGCCCCTTGTGGACCCGCGAGGAGAGCGTCCCGCCGGCGGCGGGGATCACCATGTGGTCGGGCGAGACCCAGTCGAGCTGCTCGACGACCTCGAAGGCCATCGTCTTGGCGCCCTCGGCGTAGAACGGGCGCAGGGTGATGTTGGCGAACTCGATCCCGGTGGCCAGCGCGAGCTCGCGGCAGGCGCGGTTCGCCTCGTCGTAGTTGCCGTCGAGCTGGATCACGGCGGCGCCGAGCGCCCTGCAGGCGCGCGCCTTTCCGGACTCGAGATTGCTCGGGTAGAAGACGTAGGCGGCGACGCCGGCCTTGGCCGCGAGGGAGGCGACCGCGGTGCCGACGTTCCCGGTCGAGACGCACCCGATCTCCGGCGCGCCGAGCTCGAGCAGGCGGGCTACCGCCATCGAGACCACCCGGTCCTTATAGGAGAGGCTCGGGCGGGCGGTGCTGTCGTCCTTGAGATAGAGCTTGCGGAGGCCGAGCTCGGCGCCGAGCCGGTCGGCGTGGATCAGCGGCGTCCTGCCGCTGTTGAGCCCGACCCTGGACTGGGCCCCGGCGTCGACGATGGGCAGCAGCTCCTCGAAGCGCCAGATGTTGAGCGGGCGCTCTGAGGTCGGCAGCTCGGCGAGGCGCGACGCGGCAAGCTCGTAGTCGTAGTCGATGTCAAGACCCTGCCCGCACTGCAGGCACTTGAAGGTCCTGTCGGTCAGCGGCAGCCGCAGACCGCAATCTCGGCAGACCAGCTCAGTCGCGCATGACCTTGTGCGCTGATCCGCCGCAGGGCTCATCGGCCCGTGGTCTCCCGGGTCCCCAGCGGGAGTCCGCCCGCACAGGCGAACCGGCCGCGACGCTTCTTGCGCTGACGCCGAATCATCAGCCGCCGTGTATAGCAGATGGGCCTGGCGACTCAGTCAAAAATAGTGAGCCTTTTAGAGGGTCCCGCCCTCGAGGTACGCCTGGCCGACGGTGCCTCCGAGCGCGAGCAGTCGCAGCCCATCGTCACCGGCGACCACCTTCCGTTTGACCTCCGGTGGGACCTTGGCGATGTGGTCGGGGTCGAGCGGGTAGCTCTCGCCATCGGCGACCAGCGTTCCGGAGCCGCGCAGGGCGACGTAGACCTCTTCCTGGCCGAGCTGCTGCGGTCGCTTCTCGAACATCTCGCCGCCGAGGCCCTCGGGCGAGTGGTCGTGCTCAGGGTAGGCGTCCGCCCCGGGCTCCATCTCGATGATCGAGATGCCGAAGGCGCCGACATCGAGGTCGGCCGCGACCCTGTGCATCTGGATCCCGGGCAGAACGCCGCCGATCGCGTCGATCTCCTCGACCTTCCTGTGGGTGATCTCGGCCACTGTCCAGGAGCCTAGTGCCTCTCGCCGAATCTCTCAGGATGAGCACGAACCGGATGGAGGCCTTCTCCGACGGGGTCTTCGCGATTGCCATCACCCTTCTGATCCTGGAGATCCACGTCCCGGAGCCCGGGGCCGGCGACCTCGGCCACGAGCTGGCGGCCCAGTGGCCCAGCTATGCCGCCTACGTCGTCTCCTTCCTGACGATCGGGATCATCTGGATCAACCACCACGCGATGGTGCGCCGGCTGCAGATGGTCGACCACTCGATCCTGATCTGGAACCTGGTCCTGCTGATGACGGTCTCGGTCCTGCCCTTCACGACGGCGCTGGTCGCCGCCTACCTCAGGGAGAGCTCGGGCGAGGCCCTCGCAGCCGCGATCTACAGCGGCTCCCTCCTGGTGATGTCGGTGGCCTTCACCGGGATGCAACGCCACATCCTCCTCCACCGTCCCACCCTCCTCGCCGAATCGATCGACGAGCCGACCCGGCGCCGGACCTTCAGGCTCGCGGTGATCGGCCTGATCCCCTACACGGTGGCGACGCTGCTCGCGTTTGTCTCCCCCTACGTGACCCTGGCGATCTGCGCGGCCGTGGCCCTCTATTACGCGCTGCCGATCGCCAGCGCGACCGAACCGGTCGACCCCGCTCCCGGGAGGACCTGAGGACGAGTGCTCGCTTGCTCCATATGGAGGCCAACGGAGCACCCACCGTAGATACAGAAGCATCGGCACAAGTCGCGCTAGCTGAACCGCTCTCAGCCCCGGGGCCGCATCGGGGGCGACGTAGTCCGCGGCTCTTCGGCGATCTGGGGAACCTGCTTCTCCGGAGCCGAAGGCTCAGCCTTTGAGTGTCAGCGTTTTGGACTCCGCGTGCGGCGTCCCGCCGGTCGGAGTGAAGGTGATCGTGGCAATCACCTTTGCCTTGCCGGTTTTCTTCAGCTTCCGGATGGTTTTCGACGAGGGCTTGACGGCCACGGTCACCTTGCCAGCGCCTTTTGCGAATTTGGTCAACTTCCGAATGCCCGGACCCGAGAGAGCGAGCTGACCGGGGCCCGGCACGCTCACGATCAGGGCTGCCGTGCCGGCCTTCTTGTTGTACTTCGGCTTCGCCAGGACAATCGCGTTCGAGGGGACGATCGGGCTGATCGGCGACAGAGGTGGGACGGGGCTGCTGACCTGGATCGTGGTGGAATCGCCACTCGGGCTATCGGCTTCGTCTCCGCCATAGGCAGCGCTGATCGTCTGGCTGCCCGCTGCGGCCGGGGTAAAGGTGAGTTTGCACGCCGACTCGGTTGCGCTGCCGACGACCAGCGAACAGCTGGTGGCGGGAGCAAAGGCACCGGCGGCGCTCGAGCTGAAGGCAACCCCCCCGGTAGGGGCGGTGACCCCGGAGACCGTCGCCGTGCAGGTGACCGCGCCGGGGAGTGTCAGCTGGCCCGGCGCGCAGGCCACCGTCGTCGTGCTCGGCTGTGAGGCTGACGGCGAGCCGGAGTCGACCGCAACCCCGAAGGCGGTGGCCGGGAAGATGAAGCTCGGATCGACCGCGGAGCCGTTGAGATCTGCGCGGCCGATCTCGGCGCCTGAGTCGTTTGACCAGTAGATGTGGCCGGCGTCGACCGCGATGCCGTACCGCGATTCTCCGCCGATTTCTTCTTCTTCTTCTTCTTCTTCTTCTTCTTCGGGCGCCGGGGCGATGAAGCTCAGTTCGGGTTCCGTGCCGTTCAGTTTTGCCCGCCCGATCGAGCCGTCTCCCGAGCCGGTCCAATAAACGTGGCCGGAGTCGACCGCTACGCCATACGGATGGTTAACGCCGGTGATGAAGTTGTGTTCGACTTCAGACCCGTCGAGCTTGGCGCGGCCGATTTTGTTTCCCAGGTTCTCGGCCCAGTAGATGTGGGAACCGTCGACGGCCACACCCGTGGCGGTAGAGGCGGCGATGAAGCTTTGATCGACGTTGGAGCCATTTAGGTCTGCGCGCCCGATCGTGCTGCCGAAGTTGTTGGCCCAGTAGACGTGACTGCCGTCGACGGCCACCCCAGTCGGAAAGCTGGCACCGGTGATGAAGTTGGGTTCGGGTTCGCTGCCGTCGAGGTTCGAGCGCCCGATGGTGCCTTCTTTGGCGTAGTGGGCCCAGTAGATGTGACTGCCGTCGACAGCCACCCCGACGGTGCGCCCTCCACCGCCGACAACAAAACTCTGATTGATGGCAGAGCCGTCGAGGTTCGCGCGGCCGATCGTTTCCGAGAAATCGTTTGGCCAATAGACGTAGGCCCCGGCGCTTGCCGGCAGGGCAACCGCGACCACGGCGGTCAGCAGGCCGACGAGGTAGAACGAGCGAATGCGACTCTCCACTTTGTCCTCCTGGACGATGGACGGAGGACGAGACACCTTAACTCTCGCAGGTTGCGAGATCAGGGCGGTACGCGGACGAGATAGCCCGCGCACGCCAGTTCATCGCGAACCGAGCGCCCTCGGTGCCAGCAGAGCGTCAGCGGAAGCCACGGATACGGCGCGTAGTCGGCGGCCCGGCGCCGTCGCCGATGGCGCATCCCAAGGCACAAACGCGCAACAGCACGCACTGCCCCACACTCCACGGGCGCGATCATATTCGCGTGTCGGGGGTTCGAGTCCCTCCTCCGCTATCCGCTAATAGAGCCAACTATGACGCTAAGGGTCACGAACAGCGTCGATCTGCCTTTCGCTGACCTCCGTTGACCTCAAGCAAGGCCCTCAAGCAGCAGCTGCTCTTACGAGGTCTTCGGTGGGTCGACCGGGATTTCCGCCGGGTCAGGTCGTAACGTTCGTCTGTGACCGGATTTCAGGGACTGGCCGCGTGTCGTCGCCCATCTCGACATGGACGCCTTCTACGCGTCGGTTGAGCTCTGCCGCAGGCCGGAGCTGAAGGGAAAGCCGGTGATCGTCTGTGGCAGCGGGCCGCGGGCGGTCGTCACCACCGCGAGCTATGAGGCGCGGCGGCTGGCCGGGATCCACTCGGCGATGCCGGCGGCTACGGCGCGGCGGCGGCTCCCGGACGCCGTCTACCTCCAGCCCGACTTCCCCGCCTACCGCGGGGCCTCGGGCGAGGTGATGGCGATCCTGCGCGGCAACGCCGAGACGGTCGAGGTCGTCGGCCTCGATGAGGCCTACGTCGACCTCACCGGCCTGTTCGCGCCGAAGGCGACGATGCGGCGGATCGCGACCGAGATCGAGGAGAAGACCCGACTCACCTGCTCGATCGGGATCACCGAGAACCGGATGCTGGCGAAGATCACCAGCGAGCTCGGCAAGCCGGCCGGGCTCGTCGTCCTCTCCCGCGAGCAGGCGCTCGAGCGCTTCGGCGCCGAGTCCCCCGGCCTCGTCCCCGGCATCGGGCCGAAAACGGTCGCCAAGCTCGAGCGGATGGGCATCGCCGACCTCGCGACCCTGCGCGAGTACGACCTCGCCGCGCTCGAGGCGGCCTTCGGCCCGCGGATGGGCGGCTGGCTGCGGGCCCGAGCGCGGTTCGAGGACGAGACCCCGATCGCGGTTTCGCACAGGACCAAGTCGCAATCGACGGAGATCACCTTCGACGCCGACATCGCCGATCACGAGAGGCTCGCCGAGCACATACGGAACCTCGCCGAGGAGCTCTGCCGGAGGCTCCGCTCCCGCGCCCTCGAGGGCAGGACGATCGGGATCAAGGTCCGCCTCGACGACTGGACGACGGTCACCCGCTCCCACACGGTCGAGCGCGAGACCAACGACCCCGGAGTAGTCGTCCCCGCCGCCCTCGGCCTCCTGCGCGCCTACGCACCCGCCCCGCCCCGTACGCCTGCTCGGCGTGCGGATGGCGGGGTTCGCCGAGGAGGAGCCGGAGCCGGCTCCGGAGCCGGGGCAGATGCAGCTCGGCGTCAGCGGCTAGCTCAGCGGCTGGCGAGGACCGTGCCGACCCCCGGGAAATGGAGCCGGTCCCGGGTCGCCGTGGTCAGGTCGAAGTCGCGCCCGGCGACGTAGGGGCCGCGGTCGACGACCGGGACGGTGACCGTGTGGCCGTGGTAGCGGAGCGTCACCCTGGTCCCGCAGGGCAGCGTCTTGTGGGCGACGCCCTGGGTCCCTGGCATCAGGGTCCCGCCGCAGGCCATCCCGCTGCCGTAGAGGCCCGGGCCCGTAGTAGGACGCGCCGGCTTGGTAGAAGGCCGTGACCCGGCGCAGCGCGCTCGAGGAGGCGCGGACACGGCGATCGTGGAGGCCGAAGGCCCGGATCCCGTAGCTGCCGACCCGGCGCGGGCGCCAGCGCATCGCGAACGCCCCGTGGCGGGAGCTCGCCTGGCCGAGGACGGCGCCGCGCGGCCCGCGGATGACGACCTTGACCCGGTGTGAGCCCCGCGGCCGCACCCGGCCGCGGACGACGATCCGCCGGCCGCCGAGCACATGGTGGGTCGAGACGTGGAGTGAGATGTGTGACCCGACACGCCCGTGGTCTCGCCTCTCGTGGCCCTTCTTGGCAAGGGCCGTGGCCGAGCTGATTGTCAGCACGGCGGCGAGCAGCGTCATTGGCAGGAGGTGTCGCATTCGAGGTATCCCCGCTTTCTCGTCTGCCTACGCGGCGAGCGCCGAGGGGCGGCTCGCGGTGAAACTCGGCAGATGGATTGCTTGGTGGACGCGGCACCGTAGGGGTCTGCCCGGCCCGCGGGAGTGAGCCGCATCACAGTGCGACATGACGCACGGATCGTGCGAAGATGCCTGCATGGGCGCGGATCGGCTGACCGGACTCGACACGGCATTTCTCCACATGGAGCGAGGCGGCGCCCACATGCACGTCGCCTCGGTGATCATCTTCGACGGCTCGCCGCCGAGCCACGAAGAGTTCCGCGACCACATCGAGTCGCGCCTGCATCTCGTCCCGCGCTTCCGCCAGAAGCTCCGCTTCGTCCCCTTCGGCCAGGGCCGGCCGGTCTGGGTCGACGACCCTCACCTCAACCTCGAGTACCACGTCCGCCAGACCGCGCTGCCCGCGCCGGGCTCCGAGGAGCAGCTGCGCAACCTCGCATCCCGGATCTTCTCTCAGCAGCTCGACCGCTCGAAGCCGCTGTGGGAGCTCTGGCTGGTCGAGGGCCTCGAGGGCGACCGGTTCGCGATCGTCGGCAAGAGCCACCACGCGCTGGTCGACGGCGTCTCCGGGGTGGACATAACCACGGTCCTGTTCGACCTCGAGGAGGACCCCCCGCCACCGCCGCTGCGGCCGCCGAAATGGGCCCCGAGGCCGGAGCCCTCGGACCTCGACCTGCTGAGCGACGCGATCCGCGAGCGCCTCACCAGCCCGCCGGAGATCGTCCGCGGCTTCCGCGCTGCCCTGCGCGGGCCGCGCCAGGTGCTGCGCGGAATCGGCGCCACCGG
Source organism: uncultured Solirubrobacterales bacterium (assembly GCA_963805455.1). GTDB lineage: Bacteria > Actinomycetota > Thermoleophilia > Solirubrobacterales > 70-9 > VRUE01. The sequence goes on along the minus strand of CAWDUJ010000015.1, from coordinate 46,289 downwards.
GAAGATGCTCGAGGCCGGCGTCTCGGCGACCAGCACCCCGTTCAACGTCGATATCGGCCCCCACCGCCGACTCGCCTTCGTCCGCGCCGACCTCGGCGAGTTCAAGCAGGTCAAGAACACCCTCGGCGGCACGGTCAACGACGTCGTCCTCTCGGTCGTGACCGGAGCCCTCGGCAATTACCTGCGCGCCCGCGGGACCGAGACCGAGGGCCTCGAGCTGCGGGCGATGGTCCCGGTCAGCGTCCGCGCCGCCGAGGAACACGGCGCGCTCGGCAACCGGATCTCGGCGATGATGGCACCGCTCCCGGTCTGGTCCGAGGACCCGGTCGAGCGCCTCCGTATCGTCAGCGAGACGATGGGGGACCTGAAGGGGTCCGGCCAGGCGGTCGGGGCCGAGATCCTGACCAGGCTGACCGACTTCGCGCCGACGACGATCGCCTCGCAGGCGGCGCGCTTACAGCCCGCCCAGCGATTCTTCAACCTCGTCGTCACCAACGTCCCCGGACCGCAGTTCCCGCTCTATGTCCTGGGGCGGCGGATGTCATCGATCTTCCCGCTGGTCCCGCTCGCCCGCCGCCAGGCACTCTGCGTCGGGATCATGTCCTATGACGGGGCGATCGACTTCGGCCTCGTCGGCGACTACGACGGGATGGCCGACCTCGACAGCTTCGGCCTCGACCTCGAGGCGGCGATCGCCGAAATCGTCGAGGCCGCCGGTGCGGGCGGCGGCTCCGATTCCGCCAAGGCGCGGAGCGGAAACGGCGCCGTCCCAGTCAACTAAGTTGCGCATCGCCCTCGCCCAGATCGACCCGACGGTCGGGGACATCGACGGCAACGCGGCGAAGATCGCCGATTGGATCGGGAGGGCCCGCGAGGGCGGCGCCGACCTCGTCATCTTTCCCGAGCTCGCGATCCCCGGCTACCCGGCCGAGGACCTCTATCTGAAGCGCCACTTCGTCGAGGCCGGCAACCGCGCCGTGCAGGAGCTCGCCGAGGGAGTGACCGGGATCATCGCCCTGGTCGGCTTCGCCGAGCCGGCCGCGGGCGGCGGCGACGGCTACCGGCAGGCCCACAATGCGCTGGCGGTGCTCGCCGACGGCGGCGTGCGCGAGGTCTATCGCAAGTGGAGGCTGCCGAACTACGCGGTCTTCGACGAGCAGCGCTATTTCGCTCCCGTCGACGAGCCGAAGATGGTCGAGGTCGCCGGGACCCCGGTGGGGCTGACGATCTGCGAGGACGTCTGGGTCGAGGGGCCCCCGGCCTCGGTCGAGGCCGGGGATGGGGCGCGGCTGATCGCCAACCCCTCGGGCTCTCCCTACCACCGCGGCAAGGGCCGCGAGCGGGAAGAGATGTTCGCCGAACGGGCGCGGGCCTACGGCGCCCACCTCGCGTTCTGCAACCTCGTCGGCGGCCAGGACGAGCTCGTCTTCGACGGCCACAGCTTCGTCGTCGACCCCGACGGCAACGTCGTCGCCCGGGCCGCCCAGTTCGAGGAGGAGCTCCTGTTCTGCGACGTCCCGTCCTCGGGGCCGGCGGAGCTGCGCGAGCCGCTCGGGGACAGCGCCGAGGTCTACGGGGCGCTGGTCCTCGGACTGCGCGATTACGTCGGCAAGAACGGCTTCCGGCACGTCGGTATCGCCCTATCGGGCGGGATCGACTCGGCCCTCGTGGCGCTGCTCGCCGCCGACGCCCTCGGCGCCGAGAACGTCAGCTGCGTCGTCATGCCCTCCCCCCACTCCAGCGCCGAGACCCAGGATGACGCGCGGGCGATCGCCGCCAACCTCGGCACCGAGCTGATCGAGATCCCGATCGAGGCGACGATGGGCTCCTACGAGGATGCGCTCGCGAGGGGAACCGGGGCCGGCGCCAACCACGGCCTGGCCGCCGAGAATATCCAGGCGCGGATCAGGGGCAACATGATGATGGCGCTCTCCAACGAGCACGGCTGGCTGGTGCTGACGACCGGAAACAAGAGCGAGATGTCGGTCGGGTACGCAACCCTCTACGGCGACATGGCGGGCGGGTTCGCGGTGATCAAGGACGTCCCGAAGACCCTCGTCTACGAGCTGGTCAGGTACCGCAACCGCGAGGCCGGGTCAGAGCTCGTCCCCGCCTCGGTGATCGAGCGGGCGCCCTCGGCCGAGCTCCGCCCCGACCAGCTCGACTCCGACTCGCTGCCGCCGTACGACCTCCTCGACCAGGTGCTCGAGGCCTACGTCGAGCGCGACCAGGGCCGCGAGGCAATAGTCGCGGCGGGCCTGCCGTCAGAGGTCGTCGACGAAATCGTGCGGATGGTCGACCGGGCCGAGTACAAGCGCCGTCAGGCGGCGCCGGGTATCCGGATCACGCCGAAGGCGTTCGGCCGTGACCGCCGGCTGCCGATCACGAATCGCTTCGGTGGATAGGCCTGACCGCGATCGTCATCTGCGCCAGCGCGCAGGTGCGGTCCTCGGAGTCGACGACCTCCGCCTCCCAGACCCAGGTGGTGCTGCCGCGGTGGCGGGCCCTCGCCCTCACCTCCGCCGTGCCATCGAGGATCGCCCGCATGAAGTTGACGTTGATCGACTGGCCCATCGCCGCCTTCCCCTGCTGATGGACGGCGAGCGCCGTCGCCCGCGAGCAGACGCTCTCGACCAGGGTCGAGTAGACGCCGCCGTGCATCAGCCCGAACGGCTGTAGCAGCTCGGCGCGGGCCTCGACCCGCGCCCGGGCGTTATCGGGGTCGTCGTCGAGCCACTCGATTCCGACCAGTTCGGCAAATCCTAAGGTCTCGGGAAGGTTCTCGGCCACCGTCCGCTGACCCTATCCGCATGGGTAGGCTTCTCGGTCCGTGGCGCTCAGTGAGGACCAGAAGGCAATGCTGCGCCTGCTCGCGCAGCGCGAGGAGGGGTATGAGGACATCGGTGCGCTGATGGGCCTCAGCGTCGACGAGGTCCGCTCGAAGGTGAAGGACGCGCTGGCCGCGCTCGAGCGCGGCGACCCCGGCGACGACCAGAAGGCGATGCTGCGCCTGCTCGCCCAGCGCGAGGAGGGCTATGGGGACATCGGCGCCCTGATGGGCCTCAGCGACGGCGAGGTCCGCTCGAAGGTGAGGGACTCGCTGGCCGAGCTCGATGGCGATGGCGGCGGCGGGACGTTCGAGCCACCGTCTCCCTCCGCTCGCACCCCGAGCCCCACTCCCACGCCACCACCGGAGCCCAATCCCGTGCCGGAGCGACCGAAGGCGAAACCCGCCCCGGCCAGGTCGGTGCTCCAGAACAAACGCCTGCTCGCCCAGGTGGGCGGCTGCGTCGCGATCGTCCTCCTCCTGGTCCTGTTCGCCAGCGGGGTGATCGACGTCGGCGGCAGCGGCGACGGCGGTTCCGGCGGCTCGGAAACGACGCCGACGGCGGTCAGCCCGAACTCGAACTCGAAAGTCCCGACCCAGGCGATCCTCAAAGGCGTCGACGGCAGCGACGCCGAAGGGCGGGCGATTTTCGGGCGCCTCAAAGACCAGGTTCTGCTCGTCGTCGCCGCCAAAGGGCTGTCACCCTCGCCGCAGGGCAGCTCCTACGCGATCTCGCTCGCCCGCGCCTCCGGCGAACGGATCCCGATCGCCGCGACCAAGGTGGCGAAGGCGGGGACGATCAGCGGCCAGTTCCAGGTCCCGGCGACGGCCCTCTCGCTGCTCGCCAGCGGCTTTGACGAAATGGAAGTCTCTCTTGTCGCCAACGATGAACTGAGGGTCGCGGTAACCCAGGCCCAGCAGAAGAAGAAGACTCCGCAGTTCGAAGGCACCGACGTCCTCCGCGGCACCGTGACCGGACCGGTGATTCAGGCGGCCGAAGAAGAATCCGGCTAGGGGATCAGCTTGCCGGGGTTCATGATCCCGGCCGGGTCGAACCGCTCCTTGGCCGCCCGCAGGGCCTCGATCCCGGTCGAGCCGATCTCGGCCTCCATGTAGGGAAGGTGGTCGCGGCCGATCGCGTGATGGTGGGTGATCGTCGCGCCGGTGGCGACGATCGCCTCCGAGGCCGCGCGCTTGACCGCGCCCCACTGCTCGAGCTCGGCGCCGTGGCGGGAGCGGGCGACGTAGGTGAAGTAGAGGGAGGCGCCGTCGGGGTAGGCGTGCGAGAGGTGGCAGAAGGCGAGCCCTGGCGTGCCCTCGGCGCTGAGGGCACCGCGGATCGCCTCCCCGACCGCGCGGTGGACCTCGCCGAGCTTCGTCCAGGTGTGGGAGGTCTCGAGCGTCTCGACGATCGCCCCCATCCCCATCAGGGTGTCGCGCAGGTAGGGCCCGTCGTAGCGGGCCCTGTCCCAGCTGCGCCCAGCCGACTTCCCGAGGTAGGCGGCGCCGCCGGCGCGGAGCTTGCGGACGACCAGAGCCCGCCGACGGGCGACCGACTCCTCGTCGCCGTCGATCCCGACCACGATCAGGCAGCCGCCGCGGCGTTTCCGGAGCCCGAGGTAGCCGTCGAAGAGGCTGCCGGCGAGGCCCCGGGGGCCCGAGAGGGCGAGCGAGACGCGGGTCTCCTCCTCGTCGGAGACGCGGATCACGTCCGGCAGGCCCGGCCCCTGCGCCATCCGGCGGACGATCTCGGCACCGGCCTCGAAGCTCTCCGCGATCCAGGCCTCGAAGTGCCGGACCCTCGGCGCCGGGCGGACCCTGACGGTGACGTCGGGGATGACGCCGAAGGCGCCCTCGGACCCGATCACGAGCTCGCGCAGGGCGGGTCCGGCGGCGGTGTGTGGGGATTCGCGGGTGTGGAACTCGCCGCCGGGGGTCAGCAGCCGGACCGAACTGACGAGGGCGTCGAAGCGGCCGTACCCGCTCGAGGCCTGGCCGGCCGAGCGGGTGGCGGCGAACCCTCCGATCGTCGCGTACTGGAAGGACTGTGGGAAGTGGCCGATCGTCAGCCCCTCGGCGCCGAGCGCGGCCTCCGCCTCCGGCCCGCGCAGGCCGGCGCCGAGGCGGGCGGTCAGCGAGCGGCGATCGACCTCGACCACACGCAGGCAGGCGAGGTCGAGCGAGACCACCCGCGAGTGGGCGCCGCGGATCGGCTCGATCCCGCCGACGACGCTGGTGCCGCCGCCGAACGGGACGACCGCGATCCCCTCCGCCGCGCAGACATCGATCACCCGGGCGACCGCGGCGCCGTCGGCCGGCAGCAGGACCGCGTCGGGCGCCGCCGCGAGGCAGCCCCGGCGCAGCCGGGCGAGGTCCGCGTAGCCGCACCCGGTGGCGTGGCGGACGCGATCCTCCTTCGAGGTGAAGACGCGCTCGGCGCCGACAGCGTCGATCAGCGCCTGCGGCAGCGGCTCGGCGGCGGGGATCTCGAAGCCATCGATCTCGCTCGCCAGCGGCCACGGCTCGAGCTCGCCGACCCACTCCTGCAGCATCCCCCTGGCCTCGGCATCGAGGTCGGGCGCGACCGCCGGGTTGCCCCACCCCCACCACTTCGAGTCGCGGCGCGGCTCGGCGCTCATTGCCCCTCGGGCTCCAGCGCCCGCTCGAGGCCGGCGAGCGCCTCGTCGAGGATCCGGCCCTGGCCGCCGCGCATCATCGGCGAGCCGAACCGAGAGAGGCCGCGCAGGGTCTGCTCGGAGGTCAGCGCGACCCTGGTCCCGCCGTCGTCCTCGGCGCGGAGGTTGATCTCGACCTTCGAGCTGCTCAGGTGTTTGGCGAACGGGGTTCCCTCGAGCTGCTGCTCCCAGGCGTAGCGTTCGCCCTCGGCCGAGCTGACGCAGCGGAAGTCGGCGCGGACCCCGCGCCCCTCCGCCGTCTCCAGCACCTTGGTCCACTGGCTGCGCTTGCCCCCCGGCTTGACGTCGACGCTCTCGACCCGGCCGGTCCGCGGCCACCAGCGGGGCAGGCTGTAGGGGTCGGAGACGAGGGCCCAGACCCGGTCGGGTGGTGCGGATAGGTGACGGCGGCGGGTGACCCGAGGCACTTAGTCCCCGGCGAGCCGCCGCAGGTCCCTGACCAGGAGGAGGTGCTTGAGGTGGCTGACGGTCGCGGCGAGGCTCTCGAGGCTCTCCAGAGCCTCCTTGCGGCGCTCGGGGTTGCGCGAGCGCAGCGAGGGGCCGAGCAGGGTCTCGAGCAGGTTCGCCTCGCGGTCGGCGGAGGAGCGGAAGATCCGCAGGTTTCGGGCCGCGACCCCGACCCGCGAGAGCTCGTTGGCGGAGCGGACGATCTCGCGGTCGGTCTCGTCGTAGACGGTCCGGCCGTCGCGCTTCTCCGGGTGGACGATCCCGAAGCCCTCGAGCTCGGTGATCAGCTCGGCCCGGGCGCCGGTCTCCTCGACCAGCTCGTCGAGGGTCAGGTAGGCGCTCGAGGTGTTGACGAGGATCGCCCTCCGCACCGAGCCGCCGCCCGGCTTGCGGTCGGGCGGGCCGCCGTACTCGACGTCGCCCCCTGCGGCCAGCTCCTGGCGGATCACCCGCAGCGGCAGGAACTCGTCGCGTTGGAGGCGGAGGATCGTCCGCAGCCGTTCGACGTCGGACTGGCTGTAGAGGCGGTAGCCGCCGTCGGTCCGGCGCGGGCTCAACAGCTTCTGGTCCTCGAGGTAGCGGATCTTCGAGATCGAGATGTCGTCGAACTCGCCCTCGAGGATCTTGCAGACGGCGCCGATCGTCAGCGCCTTGCGGGGGCGGCTGGCGGAGTCGCGTGCGCGCGGAGTCTTGTCGACGGTCGCCATCTACTTCTCCAGGAAGCTCAGCTTGTACTTGCCGACCTGGATCTCATCGCCGTCGGCGAGTCGGTGGGACTCGATCCGGCGCCGGTTGACGTAGGTGCCGTTTAGCGAGCCGAGGTCGTCGATGTAGAGGCCGTCACGACGGCGGACGAGGAGGGCGTGGTTGCGGGAGACGGTGACGTCGTCGAGGAAGACGCCGGCGTCGGGGCTGCGGCCGATGCTGACCCGGTCGTCGTCGACGGTGAAGCTCTCACCGGCGCGGCCGCCGCCGCTGCGGATCACCAGCGCCGCGCCGCTTTTCTCCAGCACATCGTCGATGTCGATCGGCTGCATGTCGCCGGTGTCGTCGACCGTGTAGGTCATCGTCGTCGGCTCCTCGCCTCCCTCGGTCGGCCCGCCCAGATATGCGCCGCATTTCTGGCAATAGTTGGCCCCCTCGGGGTTGACGACGCCGCACTCTGGGCAGTGAGCTGCCATCTGAGCCTCCCGGGCCGGTCAGGCCGCCGGATTGTCCTCCGGCGCTTGCGGCTGGGCCTTGCCGGCGAGGATCTCCGTCAACTGGGCGACGTCGTCGCCGGAGATCAGCGAGTCGCCGCTTTCCCGTTTCTGGCGCAGGCGGTTGACGAGCTCGGCGCGGAGGATGTCGATCTTGCCGTGCAGGACTCGACGCCGGTAGGAGATCTCGTTCTCCTCTTCGGTCAGGTTGTCGATCAGGTCCTTCAGCTCTTCATCGCTGAGCGAACCGAGATCGGGAAAGGTGTCCTCCATCTCACTCCTTCTTCGTGCGACCGGTTCGCCTCCGTTGGCCGCCGGAGTGCCCCAGTATAGGTAGGTCGGGCGCGAAGGTTCAACTCCAGGTTGAAGGTTCAGCCGGATTGGGCACCGTCTTGCGCCCCCACCGCCTGGAGGCCGGCCCGCGCGTAGAGCACCGTCGCGACCAGCGCCAGGGCGACGCCGAGGACCAGCAGCGCTTCCGGGACCCAGCCGTCGACGACGAGGGCGAAGAAGATCCCGCCCATGATCGGGAAGACCGAGATCCTGCCCGGCCAGTTGACCCGGATCTCGACCCCGCGCCGCAGCGCCTGCTGGGCGAGGAGCAGCATCACGACTTCGCGCGCCACCAACAGCGCCAGCGCCCAGCGCGGGAGGAGCTCGAAGTGCCAGCAGACGACGGCGCCGGCGAGGATCGTGAGGCGGTCGATGAAGGGGTCGAGCAGGGTCCCGAGGCGGCTGTACTGGCCGGTGACGCGGGCGAGGAACCCGTCGACGTAGTCGCCGACCGCGATCAGCCAGAAGACGACCGCCGCCCCGGTGCTGCGCCCGTCGCCCGATTCGAACGCGAGGACGAGGAAGAGCGGGATCGCCGCGATCCGCAGGTAGCCGACCAGGTTCGGGATCGTCCAGGGGTGGAGCGGCGAGCCCTTCTCGGTCTGCCGCGGCGGCGGCCCGCTGCGGTCGAGGCCGAACAGGCGCCGGACCCTGCCCCTTCCGAATGGCGCGTGGGAACCACCTTCCGCCCGGGTACTCTGCTTTCGCTCGCTCGCACTCATCTCCACCGGCTATCTTGCTCGCTCGCTCCCGCGTCCGTCGCGGGCGGGCGGCCTAACCCTCGAGCATCTCCACGACCCGGGCAGCGGCGTCCTCCAGCGGCAGCTTCTGCTCAGCGCCGTCGGCGCGGGTGGTCGCCTCGACCACGCCCTCGGCGAGGCCCCGGCGGCCGACCAGCAGCCGCACCGGGCAGCCGAGGAGCTCGGCGTCGGTCAGCTTCTCCCCCGGCCCGGCGTCGCGGTCGTCGTAGAGGACGTCGGCGCCGAGGGCGGCGCGCAGTTCGTCATAGAGGGCGTCGGCCGCCTCGCGCTCGGCCTCCCCCTCCTTGCCGAGGGCGACGAGGTGGACCCGCCAGGGCGCGATCGGCTGCGGCCAGACGATCCCCTTCTCGTCGGCGCCCTGCTCGATCGCGGCGGCGACGATCCGCGCCGGCCCGATCCCGTAGCTCCCCATCACGATCGGCTGCTCGGTCCCGCTCTCGTCGAGGAAGGTGGCGCCGAGCGGGACCGAGTAGCGGGTCCCGAGCTTGAAGATGTTGCCGATCTCGATCGCGGTCTCGATCTCGATCGCGCCGCCGCCGGGTGCGGTGTCGCCGGCCTCGACGGTGCGGACGTCGAGCTCCTCGTAGTCGAAGTCGCGGCCGGGCTCGACGCCACGCAGGTGCGTGTCGGGTCTGTTCGCGCCGGTGACGTAGGAGCCGTCGCCGATCGCCGCGTCCTTGATGATCGGGATCCCGGCCCCGACCGGGCCGATGAACCCGACAGGGCCGAGCTCGGCCTCGATCTCCTCGGGGCTCGCCGGGCGGAACTCGGCGCCGAGAGCGTTCTGGAGCTTGATCTCGTTCAGCCGGTGGTCGCCGCGGATCAGGATCATCAGCATTCCCCGCTCCTCGACCATCACCGGCAGCGCCTTGATCAGCGCCCCGGCGGGCAGGTCGAGGTGGCCGGACACCTCATCGATCGTCGTCATTCCCGGCGTCTCGACCTCCTCGGGGGCCGGCAGGGACGACGGCAGCTCGACCGGCTTCGGATCGGCCGAGGCAACCTCGACGTTGGCCGCGTAGCCCGGCGCCAGCGCCACCTCGTTCTCACCGGCGGGGCAGGGGGCCATGTACTCGTGGGCGCCGATCCCGCCCATCATCCCGACGTCGGACTCGACCCGGTACCAGCGCAGCCCGCAGCGGTCGAAGATCCGCCCGTAGGCCTCGCCCTGGAGCTCGTAGGAGCGCTGAAGGCCGTCCTCGTCGCGGTCGAAGGAGTAGGCGTCCTTCATCGTGAACTCGCGGGTGCGGAGGACCCCGGCCCGCGGCCGGGGCTCATCGCGCTCCTTGGTCTGGATGTGGAACAGCATCAGCGGCAGGTCGCGGTAGGAGCGGACCTCGCGGGCGACGTGGTAGGTCAGGCACTCCTCGTGGGTCATCGCCAGGACCAGCGGGGCGCCCCGGCGGTCCTCGAGCTTGAACAACTCGTCGATCGCGTAGCGGCCGGTTTCCTCCCAGGGCTGCGCCGGCTGCAGGATCGGCATCAGCACCTCTTCGGCGCCGATCGCCTCCATCTCCTCACGCAGGATCGCCTCGACCTTGCGGATCGACCGGTATCCAGCCGGCAGGTAGGTCCAGAGCCCGGCCCCGAGCTGGCGGATCAAGCCGGCCCGGACCATCAGCTTGTGCGAGATCGCCTCGGCGTCGGCGGGCGCGTCCCTGAGGGTGGGCAGGAAGGCCTGGCTCAAGCGCGTCACGCGGGGAAACCTACTCGTTACTCCGAGTACATCTCCTCGATCTCGGCCGCGTACTTGTGCTCCAGCGGGCGCCGTTTCAGCTTCATCGTCGGTGTCAGCTCGTCGCCCCCCGGCTGCCAGTCGGTGGGCAGGACCTTGAACCGCTTGACCTGCTCGACCCGGGAGAGGTCGGCGTTGCCGTGCTCGACCCCCGCCGCGACCTCCTCGAGAACCGCCTCCTCGGTCGCCAGCGACTCCAGCGAGAGGTCCTCGATTCCCTCCTGCTGGGCGAAGGCCGGCGCCATGTCGGAGTCGAGGACGATCAGCGCGACGTTGTAGGGGCGGTCGTCGCCGATCACACAGACCTGCCCGATCAGGGCGCTGGCTGCCTTCAGCTTCCCCTCGATGTTGGCCGGCGACATGTTCTTGCCGGCCGAGTTGATGATCAGCTCCTTCTTGCGATCGACGATCGTCAGGTAGCCGTCGGAGTCGATCTCGCCGACGTCGCCGGTGTGCAGCCAGCCCTCGGAATCGATCGTCTCCGCGGTCTTCTCGGGGGCGTTGCGGTAACCGGTCATCACCAGCCCTCCCCTGACCAGGACCTCGCCGTCCTCGGCCAGGCTCAGCTCGACCCCCGGCACCGGGATGCCGACCGTTCCCACCTTGATCCGCTCCGGGGGGTTGAGGGTCGCGATCCCACAGGTCTCGGACATCCCCCACAGCTCGGCCAGCGGGATCCCGAGGGCGAGGAAGAACTCGAGCACCTCGCGCGGCGACGGCGCGGCGCCGACGTTGACCGCCTCCAGCTTGTCGAGGCCGATCCGGGCGCGCAGGTCGGAGAGGACCTCTTCGTCGGCTTTCGCGTATTCGAGGGCGAGCTCGGGTGGCGCGGAGGCTCCGTCCTGTTCGGCGCGGACCTTCTTCATCCCGACTTCAAGGGCGCGGACGACAGCCTCCTTGCGGACCACGTCGGACTCTGCTTCGAAGGCGATCTCCATCGCCGCCTTCAGTTTTTCCCAGATCCGCGGCACCGCGAAGAACCAGGTCGGGCGGACTTCGACCAGATAGGCGACGACCTGGCGCGGGTCCGGGCAGCAGGTGGTCTGCAGCCCGAAGATCATCGGCACGTACTGGCTCGCGTTGCGCTCGGCAATGTGCGCCATCGGCAGCCAGGAGACGACCCGTCCCCCGGTCGAGAGTCGGAACACGTGATCGACCGAGTTGAACCCGGAGAGCAGGTTGGCATGGCTGAGCTGGACGCCCTTGGGCGGCCCGGTCGTCCCCGAGGTGTAGATCAGGGTCAGGAGGTCGTCGGGCTGGACCGCGCGCCAGGCGGCTTCGAAGTCGAACTCCTCTCCTCCGCTCTGTTCGAGATCAGCGAGAGAGATCACCTCGTCGCCGGCCTCACCGTCGACGACGACGATCAGCTCGACCGCGGTGGAGGCGCCGTCGCGGGCGGCGAGCACGGTCTCCAGCAGCGCCAGCTCGGTGAACAGGACCTGGTTCCCGGCGTCTTCCAGGAGGTACCCGATCTGCTCGGGAGTCGAGGTGTTGTAGATCGAGAACGGAGTCGCCCCGAGATGGAGCGCGGCGGTGTCGATGAAGTGGAACTCGGGGCGGTTGGTCATCATGATCCCGACCGTGTCGCCGCGCCCGACGCCCTTTGCCGCCAGGCCGGCGGCCACCTCCCGGACACGGTCCGCGTAGCCGCCCCAGGTGATCGTGAACTCGTCGTCCTTGGTCCGGATCGCGACCTGGTCGGCGTGCTCGGCGGCGGTCAGCTGGAACGCCTCCGCCATCGTCGCCGCGTCGAGCGCCTTCGGTCTCCCCTCGGCGCTGGTGACGTCCACCGCCATCAGGCGCGGCTGAACCGTCGTCCGGCGGTCGGGGAGGCGTCCTCGTCCAGCAGGACCCGGTCGGACTCCCCCTTTTCAGCAGCTTCGTGCTCCATCTTCGCGATCCGCTCCGGGGTCAGATCGCCGGCGTTCTCCTCCTCGATCTTCGCCAGCCAGGCGGCCCCCTCGCGCGACTCGTTCTCGTCGAACTCGACCCCGCCCCGGTCCAGTGATTTGTCGATCTCCTCGAACAGGGTGTCGACGAGCGTCGCCTGCGGGACCTTGCGCAGAGGTTTGCCGTGGGCGTAGATCAGGCCCTCGTTCTTCGCCCCGGCGATTCCGAAGTCAGCGTGGCTGGCCTCGCCGATCCCGTTCACCGCGCAGCCGAGAACGGCGACCTCGATCGGCTCCGAGTAGCCCTCGAGGCGCTGCTCGATTTCGGCGACGACCGAGTCCATGTCGAACTGGAGCCGGCCGCAGGTCGGGCAGGCGATCAGGACCGGCCCGCGCTCGCGCAGCTGCAGCGCCTTGAGGATCTCCCAGGCGACCTTGACCTCCTCCTCGGCGTGGAAGGTCGAGAGGCTGATCCGGATCGTGTCGCCGATCCCGTCGGCGAGCAGGGTGCCGAGCCCGACCGATGACTTCAGCGAGCCCGACCATTTCGTCCCCGCCTCGGTGATCCCGAGGTGCAGCGGATAGGGGATCTTCTCGGAGAGCAGACGGTTGGCGGCGATCGTGTTCGGGACGTTGGTCGACTTGATCGAGACCTTGAAGTTCGTGAAGTCGAGGCCCTCCATCAGCTCGACGAACTCGACCGCGGCGCCGACCAGCGCCTCGACCGGGCTCTCACGCTCGAGGTCATGCAGGTGTTTCGGGAGCGAGCCCGAGTTGACCCCGATCCGCATCGGGACGTTGGCGGCATTGGCGCGCTCGGCGACCTCGGCGACTTTCTCGCGGCCGCCGATGTTGCCGGGGTTGAGGCGGATGCAGTGGGCGCCGGCGTCGATCGCCTTCAGCGCAAGGGTGTGGTTGAAGTGGATGTCGGCGATCACCGGGATCGGCGATTCCCGGACGATCGTCTTCAGCGCCTCGACGTCCTCGTCGCGCGGCACCGCGACGCGGACGATGTCGGCGCCGGCGTCGGCGACCTTGCGGATCTGCTCCATCGTCGCCGCGAGGTTCGCGGTCTCGGTCTTGGTCATCGTCTGGACCACGACCGGGGCACCGCCACCGATCGGGACGCCGCCGACGAAGATCTGGCGCTTGGAGGCCATACGGGAAGGGTATCCGGGTGGCTTCGCGGTCGCGATAAACGGATTGAACCTGGGCAATCCCATCGTCGTATCTCGGGCATATGGGTGCATCGCAGGGCTCAGGCAGGCGGGGGAGGCTGTGGCTTGGCCTGCTCCTGGCCGGCGCCGCCGCGCTTCATCTCGTCAGCGCGAGCTCGGCTGACAATCCGATGATCGAGGCTTCGGGAAATTTCGAAAGCGGCTATTCCTGGCGGCCCTCGACCGCGTCGGTCGGCCTCGGCGGGACCGTGGCCTTCAGGAACACCAACTCCACGGTGCCGCACGGCCTCACCTGGACCGGCGGTCCGGCGAAACCGAGCTGCGCCGGCGTCCCGATCGAAGGGGAAAAAACGAACTGGTCGGGGACCTGCACCTTCGCCCAGGCCGGCACCTACACCTTCATCTGCCCCGTCCACCCGACCGAAATGAAAGGGTCGATCTCGGTCAGCGCCACCGAAGCGCCGCAGGGCACGACCCCGCCCCCGGGAGGCACAGCAGAATCGCCCCTCCAGGGGACCATCCCGCAGGCCCTGAAGCTCGCCAGGAGGCAGAGGGGAACCTCGGTGCGGGGCTCGGTCAGCCTTTCGCCGGCCAGTGCCGGCGGCAAGTTCGAAGCGCTGCTGTTCGCCAAGCGGGCGTCGCTCTCGACCAAGGGGGGGAAGGGGATGAGTCAGGTCGGCAAATTCGTCAGCAGGTCCCTCTACGCCGGTCGGCTCTCGTTCGCCGTCCCGCTCAGGGGAGTCGCCCGCCGGGCGCTGACCCGCCTGGAAAAGCTGTCTCTGTCCGTGAAGCTCGTCGTCACGCCGCCCGGTCGGGCGGCGTTGACGCTGAAGAGAGGAGTGGTGCTGCATGACTGACCCGCGCCGCAGCCGCATCCTGATCCACCTGCTGATGGTCTCCGCGCTGGGCGGGGCGCTGCTCGCGATCGGCGTGGCCACCGTCTTCGCCGCCAATGGGACGGTCGAAGCGACGGGCTCCCTCGGCACCTACGACTGGACGCCGGAAACGGTCAACATAAACGCCGGCGAGACGGTGGAAATCAAGAACACGCAGGCGAATCCGCACGGGGTCACCTGGGACGTCGGTGACCCGGAAACGCCGAGCTGCCCGGGTGTTCAGACCACGGCCACGGCGAGCTGGGCCGGGACATGCACCTTCGTCGCACCGGGCGAATACAAGTTTCACTGCACCCTCCACACGGTCGAAATGACCGGCACGATCAATGTGGCGGCCGTCGGTCCCCAACCCCCGGTCGTCACCACCGAACCGGCGACCGTCACCAAGGACACCGAAGCGACGCTCAACGGCAAGGTCAACCCCTCCGGCGAAGCGACGACGTATTGGTTCAAATACGGGCTGACGAACGCATACGGGTCGGAAACGACGCACGAATCAGCGGGCTCCGGCACCGTCGCGCTCGCGAAGGTCCGCCGCTGATCAGCGGCCTGACCGCGGGAACCGAATACCACTTCCGGATGTTCGCCGAAAACGGGACCGGGACGAGCATGGGGATCGACCGCACCTTCAAAACGGGAGCGCCGCCGACCGCCACGACCGGCCCGGCAGAAAAAGTCGGCCCCGTCTCGGCGACCCTGAAAGGGACGGTCAACCCGAAAGGCCTGGAAACCAGGTACTTCTTCAACTACGGGAAAACCGAAGCCTACGGCCAGAAAACGGCCGAAACGACGGTCGCGGCAGGGCAGTCGAACGTCGCCGCCTCGAAACAGGTCCTGGCGCTGGAACCCGAAACCGAATACCACTTCCAGATCGTCGCCAAGAACGCCGCGGCCGGGGGCGAAGTCAAAGGCGCCGACGAAACATTCACGACCACCGGCGGCCCCGTTGCGGCCACCGGGCAGGCGAGCGAAATCGGCGAAACGACGGCGACTGTGAAAGGCGTGGTCAACCCCCAGGGCCAGGCGACCAAATACTTCTTCAACTACGGAACCACCGACGTCCTACGGGCAGAAAACCTCGGAAACATCCGTCGGGGCGGGCACAGCCGACGTCAATGCCTCCTCTCAACTGACGCGGCCTCGCCCCGGGCACCGCCTACCACTTCCAGCTCGTCGCCAAAAGCGCCGGAGGCACGACCTCAGGACTGGACGGGACCTTCACGACCGAATCCACTCCTCCCCCTCCCCCACCGCCACCGCCGACCCCGGGGCCGACTCCGCCCCCCACGCCCCTGCCGACGCCGTCTCCGATCCCGCCCGACACCAAGATCACCACCAAGCCCGCGGCGAAGACGCGTGATCGGACACCGACGATCAAATTCAGCTCCTCGGTCGCCGGCTCCAGCTTCCAGTGCAGCGTCGACCGCAAGCCGTTCAAGGCATGCCGCTCGCCCTTCACCGCTCCCTCGCTGAAACCCGGCAGGCACAGGATCCGGGTCAAAGCCGTGGCGAGCGGCCTGATCGAGCAGGCGCCGGCGTCCTGCAGCTTCAAGGTGGTCGCTGCGAAGAAGGCGGTTAGTGGCCGTTGAAGCCGCCGCCGCTGATGCGGCCGATGTCGTTCGAGAGCCCGACGAAGAAGAGCATGATCACGAGCACGAAGCCGATCACGCCGGCGCGCTCCATGACCGCGAACGGGACCGGCTTGCCACGGACCTTCTCGACCAGGCTCCAGAAGATGTGGCCGCCGTCGAGCGGCAGGAACGGGAAGAGGTTGATCAGGCCGAGTGAGAGGCTGACGATCGCGACGAGCAGCAGCGTTTCCGGCGTGCTCGAATTCAGTTTTTCGTTGGCGACGTCGCTGACCCCGACCACGCCGGAGAGCTGCTTGCGCTGCTTCTCTTCGAACAGCCTGGAGAAGACCGAGACGGTCCCCTTGGTCACGAGCCATGTTTTGTCGACCGCTTCTTCGGCTGCCCCTCCGGCCCCAAAGTCGGTGTGGCCGCCCCGGTACCTGAAGCCGACCCTGGTCCGTTCCAGTTCCGCGTCGTAGGTCGGCGTCAGCGAGATCCTTTTCACCTGGCCGTCGCGGCGCACCGTGAGCGCAACCGGAGTTTCTGCCCGACAGCCCTCGACCTGCTTACCGGCGCACTTATGGGAGGCGATGTCTTCGGCGAACTTTTCGAGTCGCGGAATTGAATCCAGATCGGAGTGGCGATGCCCGTCGACCGCGAGGAGTTCGTCTCCGGGCTGCAGGGCCGCCGCCGCCGGGGAACCGGGTTCAATTGCACCGACACTCTGGGTCGTCGTGTTCACCCCGTACTGGAGGAAGAGGAAGAACAGGATCACCAGGGCGATCGCGATGTTCACCGCCGGCCCGGCGCCGGTGACGACGATCCGTTTCCAGACCGGCTGGTGGTAGTAGGCGCGGGGAGCCACATCGTCAGGAAGGTCCTCGTCGGGGTTCATCCCGGTGATTTTCACGAAGCCCCCCGCGGGGATCGCCCCGATCCCGTACTCGGTCTCGCCCTTTTTGAACGAGACCAGCTTCGGCGGAAAGAAGAGGAAAAAGCGCTCGACACGCATCCCGGTCGCCTTGGCGGCGAAGAAGTGCCCGGCCTCGTGGAGGATGATCAGCGCCGAGAAGCCGAGGAAGATCAGGACCCAGTTCATACCGCTGCAAACCCCGCGATCTGCTCCTCGGTGCGGCGGCGCGCCTCCTCGTCGAGGGTGAACAGGTCCTGGAAATGGGTCACCGGCTGGGCGGGCATCTCGCTGAGTGTTCCCTCGACCGCGGCGGCGATCGCCGTGAACGGGATCCGTCCCTCGAGGAAGGCGCCGACCGCGACCTCGTCGGCAGCGTTGAGCACGCAGGGAGCGCTGCCGCCCGCCCGGCCGGCCTCGAGCGCCAGCCGCAGGCAGGCGAAGGTCTCGGTGTCGGGCTCCTCGAAGCTGAGCTCGCCGACGGCGGCGAGGTCGAGCCGGGGGACGTCGACGTCGGCGCGCTCGGGGTAGTGCAGCGCGTAGGAGATCGGGACCCTCATGTCGGGGTAGCCGAGGTGCGCGAGAGTAGCGCCGTCGTTGAGGTCGATCAGCGAGTGGACGATCGACTGCGGGTGGATCACGACCTCGATCCGCTCGTAGGGCACGCCGAACAGGAGGTGGGCCTCGATCGCCTCGAAGCCCTTGTTCATCAGCGTCGCCGAGTCGACCGTGATCCTGCCCCCCATCCGCCAGGTCGGGTGCGCGAGAGCGTCCTCGACGCTGACCTCGGTGAGGTCGGTGCGGCCGCGGAACGGCCCTCCGGAGGCGGTCAGGACCAGGCGGTCGACGGTCCCCGGCGGCTCAGCGGCGATCAGCTGGAACAGCGCCGAGTGCTCGGAGTCGACCGGAAGCAGCCTGGCGCCGGTCGCTTCGGCAAGCGCGGTGGTCAGCTCGCCGCCGATCACCAGGCTCTCCTTGTTGGCGAGGGCGAGGTCGATCCCCTCGCTGAGGGCGACGACCGTCGGGCCGAGGCCGGCGGCCCCGACGATCCCGTTCAGGACCAGGTCGGCGCCGGAAACGGCGATCAGCTCTCTGGTTCCTTCCTCGCCCTCTAGCACCCGTCCGTCCCAGGCCGAGCGCGCCCGGCTCGCGGCCTCGGGGTCGGCGAGCGCCACCGTCGGGACGCCGTGCTGGCGGGCTGCCTGCAGCAGCGGCTCCCAGCTTGTTCCCGCGCTCAGGCCGACGACCTGGAGGTCGTCGGAGGCGGCGACGATCTGCAGCGCCTGGGTCCCGATCGACCCGGTCGCGCCGAGAATGACCAGTTTCCTCATGGGAGGAAGTGTAGGTACGAGCCCCGATCGGCCGTGATCGCCCCGTCTCAGACTGCGACCCTGCGATTTCCATCGCTTATCGAGGGAAATCGCAGGCTCAGCGTAAGTGACGTCAGTAGACGAACTGGATCGAGAGGTAGTAACCGACAACGATCGTGAAGAAGACCGCGTCGAGGCGGTCGAGGAGGCCGCCGTGGGGGCCGAACAGGCGGCCGGTGTCCTTGGTGCCGAGGTCGCGCTTCACCATCGACTCGAACAGATCGCCGATCGGCGCGACGAAGGCCACCGCCGCCCCGATGACCAGGGCGTCGATTCCGGTCAGCCAGTCCTGGTAGAGGCCGGCGAACCAGAACGCCATCGTGCCGATGACGAAGCCGCCTACCAGCCCCTCGATCGTCTTGTTCGGCGAGAGGCTGGGGGCGATCCGGTGCGAGCCGAACATTCGGCCGGTCGCGTAGGCGCCGGTGTCGCTGGCGAAGGTCCCGACGAGGACGTCGACCAGCAGCGCGGCGCCGTGGTCGGGCAGGTCGCGCAACAGCACCGCGTGGACGAGCGGGATGCCTATCCAGAGGATCCCGAGCAGGGTGACTCCCATCGACACCGTGATCCCGTCGCGGCGCTTGCGGTCGGCGCCGAAGGCGAACAGGGCCAGGAAGGAGGCGGCGAGGACCAGCAGCACGTTGAAGGCGGTGCCGAAGTGGGCGGCGACGACCAGGGCGGTGACCGTCAGGTAGGCGGCGATGCCGATCGGGCGCATCGGCGCCGACATCGTCAGGAACTCGCGGGTGCAGAGCAGCCCGATCCCGATCATCGCCAGCGAGAACGGGATCCCCCCGGCGACGGAGATCGCGATCGCGAAGGCGATCCAGGGGATCGCGACAAGGACCCGCCTGATCGTCTCGCCGCGCATCCGGCGCGATTTGGCCCGCGGCGGCCCCTCGGGCCTCTCGACCCTCTCCTTGGCGACCGTCGGGTCGTCGAGTTCCTCGAAGTGGTCGACCGCTCGCTCGAACTCCGAGTCGCGGTGGCGCCCCTCGCCGTCCTCGCCGCGTCCGGACTCCATCACCGGGCCCCGAACCGGCGGCGGCGCTCGGCGAACTCTTCGAGTGACTGCTCGAAGGCCCCGCGACCGAAGTCGGGCCAGAGCTCGTCGCGGAAGACGAGCTCCGAGTAGGCGCACTGCCAGAGCAGATAGTTGGAGACCCGCCGCTCGCCGCTGGTTCGTATCAGGAGGTCGGGATCGTGCATCTCGGGCGCGTAGAGATGGTCGCGGAACTCCTCCTCGGAGGTCCCCTCGAAGCTGCGCGCTGCATCAACTATCTCGGCTCTGCCGCCGTAGTTGAAGGCGACGAAGAGCGTGATCCGGTCGTTGCCGGAGGTCGTCTCCTCGGACCACCTCATGCGCTCGACCAGCTCCGGCGCGATCCCCTCGCGGCGCCCGATGAACCGCATCCGCACGCCCTCCTCGCTCAGCTCGGGCGTCTCGGCCGCAATTCGTTCCCCGAACATCTGCATCAGGCCGCTGACCTCCTCGGGGGGCCGGGACCAGTTCTCGGTCGAGAACGAGTAGACGGTCAGCTCCTCGATCCCGAGCTCGACCGCATCGCGGAGGCGCGCCTTCACCGTGTCGGCCCCGGCTTTGTGCCCCTCGACGACCGGCAGCCCCCTCTGCTGGGCCCAGCGGCCGTTGCCGTCGGTGATGATCGCGACGTAACGCGCGGAGGTGGTCACACCTCCAGGATCTCCTCTTCCTTTCCCTTGAGGAGGGTGTCGATCTCGGCGACCGCGTCGTCGGTCTGTTTCTGGAGGGAGGTCTCGGCGCGGCGCTCGTCGTCCTCGCCCGCTTCGCCCTCTTTTTTCAGCTCGCGCAGGTCGTGCATCGTGTCGCGGCGGATGTTGCGGACCGCGACCCTGCCCTCCTCGGCGACCCCGTGGACCACCTTGACCATCTCCCGGCGCCGCTCCTCGGTCAGCTCCGGGATCGAGAGCCGGATCAGGCTGCCGTCGTTGCTCGGCTCGAGGCCGATATCGGACTCGCGGATCGCCTTCTCGATCGACTCGATCGACGACTTGTCGAAGGGGGTGACGGTCAGCAGCCGGGCATCGGAGGCGGCGATGTTGGCCAGCTGCTTCAGCGGCGTGGGCGAGCCGTAGTAGTCGACCGTGATCCGGTCGAGCAGGTGCGGCGAGGCGCGGCCGGTTCGGACCGTCGCCAGTTCGCCACGGCTCGACTCGACCGACTTCGTCATCCGGTCCTTGGCGTCCTTGAGCAGCTCGTCGATCAGCTCCACTGGTTCCCTCCTAGACGGCGGGATCGTTGGAGACCAATGTGCCCACTCTCTCGCCGCGGACGATCCTATCTATGTTCGACTCGTCTCCCATGTTGAAGACGTAGATCGGCAGCCCGTTGTCCATGCAGAGCGAGAGCGCGGTCGAGTCCATCACCTTCAGCCCGCGCTCGATCGCCTCGCGGTGGGAGATCTCGGGAATGAACGTGGCGTCCGGGTTGGTCGCCGGGTCGGAGTCGTAGACGCCCTCGACCCCGTTCTTCGCCATCAGGATCGCTTCCGCGCGCATCTCCAGGGCGCGGAGGGCGGCGGCGGTGTCGGTGGTGAAGAACGGGTTGCCGGTGCCGGCGGCGAAGATCACGACTCGGCCTTTCTCGAGGTGGCGCATCGCGCGGCGGCGGATGTAGGGCTCGGCGACCTCCTTGACGTCGATCGCCGACATAACCCGGGTGTGCTCGCCGATGTGCTCCAGCGCGTCCTGGAGGGTCAGCGCGTTGAGGACCGTGGCGAGCATCCCCATGTAGTCGCCGGTGGCCCGGTCCATCCCGGCCGCGGCGGCCTCGAGCCCGCGGAAGATGTTGCCGGCGCCGACCACGATCGCGACCTCCACCCCGCGCTCGCGCACGGCCGCCACCTGGCGGGCGATCTTCTGGATCTCAGCGGCGTCGGTCCCGAACTCGAGATCCCCCATCAGGGCCTCTCCCGAGACCTTCAGGAGGATGCGCGAGAACTTTGGGTTCGACTCCATAACTTTCGGCTTCGCTCCGCTCGCGGAGGTCAGATCGTGACGCTCGCTCCGCTCCGCCTCATTGACCGACGTGGAAGTAGGCGAACCTGGCGATCCGGATGTTCTCGCCGGTCTTCGCCGCCATCTCCTGGCGAAGCTCCTCGATCGACTTCGAGTCGTGCTTGTCCGTGTTGACGTGGGACTGGTCGAGGAGGGCGACGTCCTTCCCCCACTTGGAGAGCTGCCCGGCGACGATTTTCTCGACGACGTCATCGGGTTTGCCGTCCTCGCGGGCCTTCTCTTCGAAGACGCGCTTCTCGGCCTCGCGCTCCTCCTCGGGGATCTCCTCGGATGAGACGTACTGCGGAGCCGTGGCCGCGATATGCAGCGCGACCTCGTAGGCAAACGCTTTGAAGTCCTCGTTGCGGGCGACGAAGTCGGTCTCGCACTGGACTTCGACCATCGCCCCGACCCGGTCGTTGGCATGGATGTAGGAGGAGACGACGCCCTCGTTGGTGCCGCGCCCCTCCCGCTTGGCGGCCGAGGCCTGGCCCTTGACCCGGAGGATCTCGACCGCGCGTTCGGCGTCGCCGTCGGCCTCGGCGAGGGCAGCTTTGCAGTCCATCATCGCCGCCCCCGTCCGATCCCGGAGCGCCTTCACATCCGCCGCCGAGACGCTCATTTCGAGCCCTCCTCGGGGGCGGCGCTCGCCGGGGCGGGTGCCGGCGCTGCTGCCGGCGGGGCCTCCGCCGGTGGTGTCGCGGGCGGCTGTGTCGTCGGGTTTTGGGGAGGCGCGGTGGGGGTCGCGGCGGCCTGCTGCGCGGCGGCCTGCTGCGCCGCGGCTTTCGCGGCCTCCTCGGCGGCGACGCGGGCTTTCTCTTCCTCCTCGCGTTTCTTCCGCTCTTCGTCCTCCTTGCGGCGGCGCTCCATTTCCTCGGCGATCCGCTTTTCCTCCTGCTGGCGCCAGGAGCTGGCGCCGGTCTCGATCGCGCTGCCGATCGTGCCTATCACGAGCTCGCAGGAGCGGATCGCGTCATCGTTGCCGGGGACGACGAAGTCGATCTGGGTCGGGTCACAGTTGGTGTCGACGAGGCCGATGATCGGGATCCGCAGGCGCACCGCCTCGCGGACGGCGATCTCCTCCGTTTTCAGGTCGGTGACAAAGACTGCGTCCGGCAGCCGGTCCATGTCGCGGACGCCGCCGAGGTTGAACTCGAGCTTCGCGAGCTCGGCCTGCATCCCCATCCGCTCCTTGGTCGGCAGCAGGTCGAGTTTGCCCTCGTCGCGCCAGTCGGTGAGCTCGTGCAGGCGCGCGATCCGCGCCGAGATCGTGTTGTAGTTGGTCAGCAGGCCGCCGAGCCAGCGCTGGCTCACGTACGGCATCTTGCAGCGGTCGGCCCACTCCTCGACGGCGCCGCGAGCCTGCTTCTTGGTGCCGACGAAGAGCACGGTTCCACCGCCGGTGGCGAGCTCGCCGGCAAAGCCGCGGGCTTTCTCCAGCAGCTCCTCGGTCTGGACGAGGTCGATGATATGGATCCCGTCCAGCTCGCCGAAAATGTATCGGCGCATGTTCGGGTTCCAGCGCCGGGTCTGGTGTCCGAAGTGGACCCCAGCCTCGAGCAGCTCTTTGAGGCCAGCCTCTGGCATTTCGCGTATCTCCTTGGTCTTGGTGCTACCCCACCGCTCTTACCGGGGATTCGGCAGATGCCGATCAGGATCCGGGGCGATACGGCGGGTGTTGGTTTAAGGGCGAACGATTGTAGAGGGGTGAGCGCGATCAGGCTCCACGTGCCGCCTCCAGCGCCTTCGAGAGGTCCCCGGGGAGCTCCGAGGTGAAGGTCAGCCTCTCGAACGTGACCGGGTGCGAGAAGGCGAGGCGGTGGGCGTGCAGGAACGGCCGTGTGAGCCCGTGGCGGAGCTCACCGCCGTAGGTGGGGTCGCCGAGCAGCGGGTGGTCGATCGCCGCGAAGTGGGCGCGGATCTGGTGGGTGCGGCCGGTCTCCAGGCGGGCTTTGAGCAGGGTCGCGCGGGGGAGCAGCTCGACGACCTCGAAATGGGTCCGCGCCTGGCGCGGCGCCGCACCCGCGACCGCCATCCGGTGGCGCTGGCGGGAGGCACGCCCGATCGGGGCGTCGATCGTCCCCGACCGCGACGGCAGGCGGCCGTCGGCGAGAGCCAGGTAGACCCGTTCGACGTCGCGGCGCCGGACCTGGGCCTGGAGGGCGCGCAGGGCGTCCTCGTCACGGGCGACGACCATCAGCCCGCTGGTTCCCTTGTCGAGCCGGTGGACGATGCCCGGCCGCTCCGGCTCGCCGCCGCCGAGGATCTCGCCCAGCTCGTCGACCAGCGTCGGCCCCTGGTGCGAGGGCGCCTTGTGGACGACGAGCCCGGCCGGCTTGTCGACGACAGCGAGCGAGTCGTCGATGTGGACGATCCGGAGCTCGGCGTCGCCGCTCATTTCTGCTCCGCGGTGAGGCTGAGGGCCAACAGGAACACGCCCAGGGTGATCGAGACGTCGGCAAGATTGAACGGCGGCCAGGAGAAGATGTCGATGTAGTCGGTCACCGCTTCGGCCCTGATCCGGTCGGCGAGGTTGCCGAGGGCGCCGCCGGCGAGAAGGCCGACCGCGACCCACATCCAGGGGCGGGTCGGGTCGCGGGAGAAGAGCCAGCCGATGAAGATCAGGCTGCCGAGGGCGAAGGCGACCAGGAGGCCGCCGCCGTCGCCGGCGAGGCCGAACGCGACCCCCTCGTTGTGGGCCAGGGTGAGGCCGATCGGCCCGAGGATGTCGACGTGCTCGCCGGGGTAGAGGTGGGCCTCGACCACAGCCTTGGCGCCCTGGTCGAGGGCGACGACGAGACCGCACAGCGCGCCGGCGAGGCGCCAGGCCCTCCCCCGCTCCACGCTCACCCTGAGATCAGGCCGACGACGACCGCCCGCACGATCATGAGGACGATGATCGCGATGATCGGGCTGAGGTCGAGAGCAAATCCACCGCCACCGCCGATCGGCGGCAGGATGCGCCTGAAGAGGTTGATGTAGGGGTTCGTGGTCTCGGTCACGAAGTCGACCACCGCGCGGAGCGCCCGGTTGTACGGCATCCGCGGGACCCAGGAGAGGAGGACGTTGATCAGGATCAGGACGAGGTAGACGAGGAACAGGGCGCTGACGTATTCGGCGACGTCGTCGCGGGTGAGGGCGAGCGGGATCGCGCTCAAGGTTGCATCCTCTCCAGCGATGCCCTGACCGCGGCGGCGAAGGCGCCGCGGGCGTTCTCACGATCGAGCGCCTCGAGGCCGGCCTCGGTGCTGCCCCCCGGCGAGGCGACCGCCCGGCGGACGTCGGCGGGATGGTTGGCCCGCAGCAACTCTGCCGTCCCGGCGGTGGTCTCGACCACGAGTTCCCGCGCCAGCTCCTCGTCGAGCCCGGCCTCGGCTCCGGCGTCGGCCAGCGCCTCGACAGCGAGCGCGAGATAGGCGGGCGCGCAGCCCATGATCGCCGTCGCGGCGTCGAACTCCGAGTCGGGCAGCTCGACCGTCCTCCCGAGCAGCTCGAGCAGGCCCCTGACCTCGGCCGATTCGCCGCCGGCGATACACAGCACACCCCGCCGCACCTCGACCGCGACGTTGGGCATCACCCGGAAGACATCGCCGCCCGGGAAGGCGGCGCGGACGCTCTCCAGCGGGGTGGCGCCGAGCAGCGAGACGAGCGGCTTCGTGAATTCTCCGATCTCGGCGGCGGCGTCGCGCAGCCGCGCCGGCTTGACCGCGAGGACGACGACGTCGGCCGCCTCGGCCAAATCGGCGTTCGAGGCGACCGCGCGGCCGCCGACCTCGACGGCGAGCGCGGCCGCCCGGCCCGAGCCACCGTCCGTGAACAGCATCGTGTCGACGGCCCCGACCCAGCCCCGCGCCATCGCGGCGGCCATGCTGCCCGAGCCACAGAAGCCGATAACCATCGCCGGGAGAGTATCCCGGCGATGGTTATCGGCAACGTGGCGCTCTGCGGCTCAGCCGCGAACCGGCACCACGGCGCCGGTGTGCTGCTGGCCGCTGGCCCGATGTGGACGAGCCGTTTAGGAGTCGTGACGATTGCGTGAATCTGAGAGAGTTCCGCGATCCGGAAGCCGACCGCTGCCAGCGCCTTCTCCCATCGCGTGCTCGCGTCCGCCGGCCCGCCGGGTTGGCGGGAGCTCGCCGCTGCGAGCCTTCTTTTCAGCGCGATGGCCTTCGCGGTCTTCGGCTGGTTCGCGTTCCACGGGGGCTTCATCGCCGACGACTGGGTCAATGCGGGGCGCTACTACGAGCACCCCGGGAGCGGGTTCTGGGGTGCGGTCGACAACTACCAGACCCCAAGCAGGCCGGTCGCAGCGGTCTACGTGTCACTCACCTACGCCGTGCTCGGCCTGCGCATGGGTCAGCATCTGGTGCTCGCGGTCCTGCTCGCGGCCTTCCTCTCCGCCGCCTTCTTCGCCTTTCTGCGGACGGTGGGGCTCGGGACGACGCCCGCGCTGGCGGCGTCGGCGCTGCTGCTGGTATTCCCCTCCTCGGACTCCACTCGGCTCTGGGCCACCGGCAGCCAGATCAACCTTTTCATCGGTCTCTATCTGGTCGCGATGGTGGTCGCGATCGCCGCTCGTCGGCGGTTCGGGCCGACGGCGACGCCTCCCGCAGTCGCAATCCAGGTCCTCGCCTCGACCCTTGCCGTGACCGCCGTCGCCGGCTACGAGATCGTCGCCCCCGCGGTGCTGCTCTCGGTCTTCCTCTACCGATGGATCGACCGCCGGGGCGCGGTCTGGCGGTGGTTGATGGACGCGGTCCCCACGGTCCTGGTCCTGATCTTCTTCACGCAGAAGTTCAGCAACGGCGAAACGGCCCATGGCCTCGATCTGTTCGACAACGCCCGCCTGATCGCGGACGGTGGGATCTCGGTCCTCGGTTATTCGCTGATTCCCGTGCGCGACGTCTCCCGCTGGCTCGTACTCGGGGGCGTCGGAGCGATTTTCGTCGCCGTGTACGTCTGGGGACGCCGCTGGTTCGCTCCGCTGGTGCTGGCAATCGTCGCGGTCGCGATCGGATACGCGATGCTGGTCCCGGCCGGCGACCACTATCCGCCCTACTCGGCCGGGATCCTGAATCGGACGAACTGCTTCGCCGCCCTCGGGTTCTGCCTCCTGGTCGTGTTCCTGGTGGCGGCGATCGGGTCGATGGTCGCCGCGATCGTGCCGCGCCTATCCGAAAGCGGCCGCTGGTGGGTCAGCAGTCTCATTGCCGGCGCCCTCTTCTTTGGGCTACTTGGCTTCTGGACGGTCCGCGTGGCCGAAGACGCGAACCATTGGCAGAGAGCGTCGGAAGTACAGGGCGAAATAGTCGATGCCACCGAGGGGCTCGTCCCGTCGCCCCCGCCCGACGCGACGATCTTCACGTCGCCCTTTCCCGGCTACTCGGCGCCGGGCGTGCAGATCTTCCTCGGCGGTGGCAGCAACGACGAGGTCGGCGCCTTCAAAGTCATATATGACTCTGAATCGATCCGCGGCTACCCGCTGATCGAAGCGGTTGGTGTCACCTGCGGCGCCAAGCGGATCGCGACCAAGGACACGACGACGAGCGGCACCCTCTACGGCAGGGCGTTCCTGGTCGACCTGCGCGCCAACCACGTGTACCGGCCACGGAGCCAGGAGGAGTGCCTCTCAGACACCGCGGCGATGCTGCCTCTCGGCCCGATCGCGATCACCGAAGAGTGGTGAGGGCGGCGGGCGCGGTCAGGACTGGTTGAAGAAGCCTTTGTCGAGGAGGCGCGCCTTCTCCTCGGCGGAGACTTCGACGTTGCGGGGGGTCAGCAGGAAGATCTTCTCGGCGATTCGCTGCATGCCGCCGTCGAGGGCGTAGGTGAGACCGGAGCTGAAGTCGATCATCCGCTTCGAGAGCTCGTGATCGGTCGTCTGCAGGTTGAGGATCACCGGCACCTTGCGCTTGAACTGGTCGGCGACCTGCTGGGCGTCATTGAAGTTGCGGGGAATGACGAGGTGGACCTGGACGTCGGAGTCGCCGTTGCCGACGGGCCTCAGGACCCGGGTCCGGGAGGCGGCGATCGGCTCGTCGTCGGCGAAGATGTCGTCGATCTCGTCACGACGGGCGCGGCGAGAGGTCGGCAGGCGACGTACCTGGCCGGAGTCGCGGCCGCCGTCGAGGTCCTCGTCGGAGTCGGGGACGTATTCCTCCTCGTACTCCGGGCCGTAGTCATTGTCTTCGGCTAGGCCGAAGTAGACGAGCGCTTTGTGCCATGTGTCTCGGAGTGCCATACCAGCGCATCTTTCGGCTCGGAGCGGCCGATTCCTTTGCCAATTATGCAGCAGTCCTCACATGTAGAGGACGGTTCCGAGCCTGACGATTGTCGCTCCCTCGGCGACGGCGACCTCCCAGTCCTGTGATGTGCCCATTGAGAGCCGCTCGAGGTCGTGCTCTGCGGCGAGCTCCGCGAGGCGGGCGAAGTGCGGGCGCGACGCCTCCGGGTCCTGGCTGAAGGGCGGCATGGTCATCAGCCCCGAGACCCGGACCGGGCAGCGCTCGATAAAGCCTCCGAGGTCGGTGGGCGCGATCCCGGCCTTGCCCTCCTCGCCGGCGACGTTGACCTCGATCAGGACCTCCGTCGCCGGGTTCCCGTGCTTCCCCAGCTGCTCGAGCGCCGAGTCGGTGGCCACCGAGTGGATCAGGCGGCAGACCGGCAGCAGCTGCTTCACCTTGCGGCTCTGAAGGGCGCCGATGAAGTCCCAGGCGAACGAGTCCCCCCATCGCTCGTGCTTCGCCGCCAGCTCCTGCTGGCGGTTCTCGCCGACGAGGGTCACACCGGCCTCGGCGAGGACGCCCATCTCCTCGACCCGCACGTACTTGGTCGCCGCCAGCAGCTCGACCCTGTCGCCGGCGACCTCACGGATGCGCTCGAGGTTGGCCCTGACGCGCTCGGCCTCGATGCCCTCGATCAGGCCCGCCATCTCAGCTCCCCTTTCGCAAAAATGGCGCTTCGCTCGCTGCGCAAGGAGTCAGAGATGGATGCTTGCTTTCTCCGCGCTCAAGCCAAACCAGGCCGGCCTGGCGCCCGGTCCTGCCGTTGTCGCGGCGATGGGAGAAGAAGCGGGCCCGTTCGCAGCTCGTGCAGAGCTCTGCCGCCTCGATCCTCGCGACCCCGGCGTCGGCGAGCATCCCCCGCGCAACCGCGGTCAGGTCGAGAGACGGGCCGGGAGCGTCGACCCCGAGCGCGGTGAAGGTCGCGAGGACGTCCCCTCCGACCTCGTAGCAGCAGGGCCCGATCCCGGGGCCGATCGCGGCGTCGGTTGCGGCGACGGACTCGACCCCGCGGGCGATCATCCCCGCCGCCAGCCCTCGCCAGCCGCAGTGGAGCATCGCGACCCCGCCCGGGCCCGCGAGGGCGACCGGGAGGCAGTCGGCGGTGAAGACCAGCGGAGCGAGGCCGGCCTCGGTGGCGACCTGGCCGTCGACCTCGGCCACCTCCGTGCCGGGAGCGGTGAACGGGCTCGGGTTCTGAGGCTCGAGGTGGATCGCGAGATCGGCGCGGTGGACCTGGCGCCCGATCAGGACCCGATCGGGGTCGAGGCCGAGAGCCGACGTGAGCCGGCGCCGGTTCTCGGCAACGGCGCCGGTCTCGTCATCGGTCAGATAGCCGAGGTTGAGCCTGGCGAAGGGTCCGGCGCTGACCCCGCCTGCCCGGGTCGAGAACGCGACCCGGGAGCCCGGCAGCCGCGCTTCGAGCCACTCGATCTCACCTTCATCACGCCACTCCATCGGTCCCTCCCGCCGCCGCGAGCGCCACCTCGAGCTCCGGCTCGCGGCCGGCAGCGCCGCCGTCGAGCTTTTCCCGCAGCGCCGCCGCCAGGCCGCGGCCGACCGCTGGGCCCTCGGGAACCCCGGCGGCGATCAGGTCGGCTCCGTCGATCTCGAGCGAGACGTCGCGCCACTCGAGCAGGTAGCGGTCGAGCCACTGGGCGCCGATCGCGCGGGCGAGGAGGAGGTCGACCTGATCGCATTCGCCGGCGGCACCGACCGCCTCCGATGGTCGCTGCGGCCTCGTCTCGGCGAGGCTCTCGGCCCGCTCGACCGGGCCGAGGGCGGCGGCGAGGATCGCGTCGCCCCGCGCTGCAACGCCTTCCCAGGGCGGGCCGGCCAGCAGGTCGGCGGCGACGGAGGCGAGCTCGAGACCCCCGTCGCGGAGATCGATCAGACCCCACTGCGAGAGCAGGGCGAGGCCGCGGACGGCCTCGGGCTCGGCGCCAACGCGGCGTAGCTCGGCCTCGCGGCGATCGGCGGAGATGGTGTCGAGGTCGGCCTCGCGCAGCATCGCCTCGGTCCCGGTCTCGAGCTTGAACCCGAACCGCGCCGCGTAGCGCGCGGCCCGCAGCGCCCGGGTCGGGTCGTCACGGAACGAGTCGCGATGGAGGATCCGGAGCAGGCCCGCCTCGAGGTCGGCGAGGCCGCCGTGGAGGTCGATCAGGCGGGGCTCCCCCTGCAGGGGGATCGCCATCGCGTTGATCGTGAAGTCGCGCCTCGAGAGGTCGGCCTCGATCCCGGGCGCGGGCTCGACGACCGGCAGGGCTCCAGGCTCGGGGTAGGACTCGGCGCGGGCGCCGGCGATGTCGACCTCGTGCCCGTCGAGGGTGGCCTTCGCGGTCCCGAAGCGCTCGTGCTCGACCCATTCCGCGCCGAGGGCGGCCGCGAGCTCGGCGGCGTCGCCGACGACCACGAGGTCGATGTCGGCGCGGCCTCGTCCGAGCAGCAGGTCGCGAACTGCCCCCCCGACGAGATAGATGGGGATGCCGGAGGCGGCGCCGACGGGGGTGAGCTCCGGGTAGGCGTCGGCCATCGCGCTCCCGAGGTCCTCTGTCGGCGTCAGGGTCGGAGACATGGGTCAGGTTCGCACCGGAATGCCGGCCTCGGCCATGTGGCGCTTCGCGTCGCGGACGCGGTAGGTCCCATAGTGGAAGATCGAGGCGCAGAGGACGGCGTCGGCGGCGCCGTCGGTGATCGCCGCGCTGAGGTGCTCGAGGCTGCCGGCGCCGCCGGAGGCGATCACCGGGACCGAGACCGCCTCGCTGACCGCCCGGGTCAGCTCGAGGTCGTAGCCGTCGGTGGTCCCGTCACGATCCATGCTGGTCAGGAGCACCTCCCCCGCCCCGCGCTCGACCGCCTCGACCGCCCACGACACCGCATCGCGCCCCTCGATCCTCGTCCTCCCCCCGTTGACATAAACGTCCCAGGGTCCAGCCGACCCGACCACCTCCGACCGCGGGAGCGACTGAGCATCACGATCTGATTTCTGCGAGGGAGCGAGAGCCGAGGAGGTGGTCGGAATTTGTTCCTTCGCGTCTATCGCCACCACGACGCACTGGGCGCCGAAGTGGTCTGCGAGCTCGGTCAGGAGCTCAGGCCGGGCCAGCGCGGCGGAGTTGACCGAGATCTTGTCGGCGCCGGCGTCGAGCACGGCCTGGGCATCCTCGACTGAGCGGATCCCGCCGCCGATCGTGAACGGGATGAAGACGTTGTCGGCGGTGCGGCGGGCGAGCTCGACGATCGTCTCGCGACGCTCGTGCGAGGCGGTGATGTCGAGGAAGACGAGCTCGTCGGCGCCCTCGGCGTCGTAGCGTTCTGCGAGCTCGACGGGGTCGCCCGCGTCGCGCAGGCCGACGAAATTGGTTCCCTTGACGACGCGCCCGGCGTCGACGTCGAGACAGGGGATGACTCGTTTGAGGACCATCAGAAACAGCCTAGTCACGGCCCAGAGCGGCGTTCCCCTCGGCGACCGTGAACCTCCCCTCGTAGAGGGCGCGGCCGACGATCACACCGGCGACGTTGGGCGGCATCGTGTCCGCCAGCGCCTCGATATCGGCGATCGTCCCGACCCCGCCGGAGGCCAGGACCTCGGCATCGGTCGCGCCGGCGATCCGCTTCAGCTCCTCGATCGCCGGGCCCTCCATCGTCCCGTCGACCTCGATCGTCGTGCAGAGGAACCGCCTTGCCCCGCGCCGGCTCAGCTCGGCGACGGCGTCGACCGCGCTCTTCTCGCTGACCTCG
Source organism: uncultured Solirubrobacterales bacterium (assembly GCA_963805455.1). GTDB lineage: Bacteria > Actinomycetota > Thermoleophilia > Solirubrobacterales > 70-9 > VRUE01. Next base: position 15,419 of record CAWDUJ010000015.1, on the reverse strand, counting down.
GTCCAACCCGCCAGGGCGACGTTGCCGCCGCGGGCGTCGACCGAGACGACGATCCTGTCGCCGTGGCGGGCGACCATCTCGTCGAGGAACCCGGGGTCGCGCAGCGCCGCGGTCCCGATCACCGCGCATTTGGCGCCGACCCGGAGGACGGCGGCGACGGAGTCGGGGTCGCGGAGGCCGCCGCCGACCTCGACCGGGCAGGGGACGGCGGCGATGATCCGCTCGATCACGTCGAGATTCACCGGCTTGCCGGAGCGGGCGCCGTCGAGGTCGACGACGTGGAGGTACTCGGCTCCTTCATTGGACCAGCGGCGCGCGGCGTCGACCGGGTCCGTGTCGTAGGCGGTCTCCCGCTCGTAGTCCCCCTGCAGCAGCCGGACGGCGCCGCCGCCCCGAATGTCGATCGCCGGGTAGAGGATCACGCGGTGGCGGGAGCCCGGGCACAGACTCCGGCGAAGTTCCTCAGTAGCCGGAGGCCCGCGCCGCTCGACTTCTCGGGGTGGAACTGGACACCGAAGACGTTTTCGCGCTCTGCCGCGCAGGCAAACGCTGATCCGTACTCGGCGGTTCCGAGGAGGTCGCCGCCATCGGGGTGCGGGCGGAAGGAGTGGACGAAGTAGAACGGCGTCCCGCTCTCGATCCCCTCCGTCAGTCGCGAGTCCCGAGCCCAGTTGACCCCGGCCCAGCCGATGTGCGGAACCTTGAGGCCATCGGCGTCGAGCTCGGTCACCTCACCGGGCAGAAGGCCGAGGCCGGCGGCGCCACCGAGCTCGGTGGTCGAGTCGAAGAGGAGCTGCAGCCCGAGGCAGATTCCGAGGATCGGGATCCCGGCCTCCCGGCGCTCGAAGATCAGGTCGTCGATGCCGAGCTCTCGGATCCGTTCCATCGCCCGCGGAAAGGCCCCGACCCCTGGGAGGATCAGGCCGGTGGCGCCGCGGACGCTCGCGGGATCGTTTGCGATCGCAACTTCGGTGACGCCGACGTGCTCGAGCGCCTTCTCGACCGAGCGCAGATTGCCCATTCCGTAGTCGAGGATGCAGATACGGACGCCGCCTCCTCCGCTTTCGCCCGCCCCCGGAAGATCAGATATGGACGGGGACGGGCTCTCGCGTCCGGGGGCGGCTTTGGTGGCCTCACTCACTGAGCGTCCCCTTCGTCGACGGCACGCCGGTCTCGTCGGGGTCGATCGAGACGGCGACGCGCAGCGCCCGGGCGAAGGCCTTGAAACAGGCCTCGATCATGTGGTGGGCATTGGTCCCGTAGCGGACCGATACGTGCAGCGTCATCTTCGACGCGTTTGCGACGGCGCGGAAGAACTCCTCGGTCAGCTCGGTGTCGAAGCCGGCGATCGAGGTCCCGGGGAGGTCGGCGTCGAAGACGCAGAGCGGCCGCCCGGAGATGTCGATCGCGCACTCGGCCAGCGACTCGTCCATCGGCACCAGCGCCGAGCCGTAGCGACGGATTCCGGCCCGGTCGCCGAGCGCCTCGTCGAGGGCCTGGCCGAGGACGATGCCGACGTCCTCGACGGTGTGGTGAGCACCGGTCTCGAGGTCGCCATCGGCCTCGACGCTCAGCCCAAGGCGACCGTGACGGGCGAGCAGGTCGAGCATGTGGTCGAGGAAGCCGACGCCGGTGTGCGCACTCGACTCTCCTCCGTCGAGGTCGATCGAGAGCCGGACCTGGGTCTCGGCGGTGCTGCGCTCCTTTTCGGCCGTGCGGGTCATCGTTGGCTCCTAATCATCGCCGACTCGCCGTGGACCGGGAATCCCTCGGCCCGGGCGATGCGGTCGGCGTGTGGGGCAAGCTTCGCCGCCGCCTCGGCGGGAATCTCGACCGTGGCGATCCTGCGGCGGAAGGTGCCGGGGCCAAGCGGGCCGGAGAAGCGCCCGGCACCGGTGGTGGGCAAGACATGGTTGGACCCCGCGACGTAGTCGCCGAATGCGGTCGCGCCCATCCGGCCGACGAACACACAGCCGGCGGTCGTCACCCTGTCGGCGAGCAGGGCCGCGTCCTCCTCGATCAGCTCGAGGTGCTCGGGCGAGTAGGCGTTGGCGAGGTCGATCGCCGCCTCGGCGTCGGGCACCTGGACGAGGGCGAGCGGCGCGTCGGTGACGCTGGGGCGGGACTCGGCGGCCGCGATGACCGCAGACTCGATCCGATCGAGGACCCGCGCCTCGACAGCGGCGACCAGCAGCGGGCTCTCGTCGCCGTGCTCGGCCTGGGCGCATAGGTCCAGCGCGACCCACTCGGGGTCGGCATCGTGGCCGGCGATCACCATCAGCTCCGAGGGGCCGGCGTAGGAGTCGATTCCGACCAGTCCGTGAACCTCACGCTTGGCGTCCTGGACCCAGGCGTTGCCGGGGCCGGCGATCACGTCGACCGGCGCGACGCTCTCGGTCCCGTAGGTGAGGGCGAAGATCGCCTGGGCGCCGCCCATGGCGAAAATCTCGTCGACGTCGCTGAGGGAGGCGGCGGCGAGGACGATCGGGTGCAGCTCTCCCTCGGGCCCGGGCGGAGAGGCCAGGGCGACCCGCCGGACACCGGCGACCCGGGCCGGGATCGCGCACATCAGGACGCTCGAGGGATAGAAGGCGCGGCCGCCCGGTGCGTAGATCCCGGCGGCTGCGACGGGGATGCTCCTGACCGTCACCGTCTGGCCCTGGGGTAAGTCGACCGGGCAGTTGTCCGTCTCGAGCTGGGCCTCGGCGACGGCACGGATGTTGGCGGCCGCCAACTCCAGAGACTCCCGAAGCGCGGGCTCGAGGCCGGCGAGGGCGGCATCGGCCTCCCCGGGGTCGACGAGTAGCGAGCTCGCGGCGCTCTCGGCGCCGAACCGCTGGTTCAGGCTCGCGACCGCCTCGTCGCCACCCGCGCGTACCTCCTGTTTGATCGCCTCGACATCGACGTCGGGGACGCTCGCTCCTTCCTCGAGGTGCCAGAGCCTGATCTCATTCGCGGTGACCCCCGGGGCTTCCCACGCGAAGCGTTTGACCCTCATCGCCGGCTCGCCTCCCGGAGGCGGGTTGCGAGGCCATCGACCTCCTCGCCCCTCAGCTTGTGGGCGACGCGGTTGGCGACGAAGCGGGCGGTGCACTCGACGATCTCCTCCCTCACCTCGAGCTGGTTCTCTTCGAGGGTGCGTCCGGTGGCGACGAGGTCGACGATGCCGTCGGCGAGCCCGATCAACGGCGCCAGCTCGACCGAGCCCTTGACGTCGATCACCTCGACCTGGCGCCCGGTCGACTCGAAGTGGCGCTCGGCGATCCGCGGGTACTTGGTCGCGATCCTCATCATCCCCAGGCGCCGCGCCGATTCTCCGAGCCGCTCGTCGCCCCGCCGTCCGGCGAGGACCATCCGGCAGCGGCCGTAGCCGAGGTCGAGAAGCTCGTAGACCATCCGGTCGGCCTGCTCGAGGAGGACGTCCTTGCCGGTGATGCCGACGTCCGCGGCGCCCGCCTCGACGTAGGTCGGGACATCGGAGGGGCGCATCGTCACGATCACGATCTCACCCGCCTCGAAGATCAGGGCCCGCGACTCTCCCCGAACCGCGGCGGTATCGATCCCGGCGCCGTCGAGGAGGTCGAGGGTCTCTTCGAACAGGGCGCCGCGCGGCACCGCCAGCTTCAGCGGGCCCTCTGCCTTGGCGTGGCCCAGCCCGGCGATCCCGGTCACGACCCGGCCCCCCTGTCTTCCTCCTCGAGCTGGGCGACGTGGACGCGCTCGATGTAGAGGGCGAAGCCGGCGGCCGGGAGGTCGATGCCGAACCGGCGCAGAAGGCCGTCGTAGCGGCCGCCGCCGCCGAGGATGTGACCCAGCGCCGGGTCGTAGACCTCGAGTATCGCGCCGCTGTAGTAGCCGAGGTCGCGCAGCAGGCCGAGGTCGATCTGGACCCGATCGGCGACGCCGCGCGCGTCGAGCGCCTCGTAGGTCTCGCCGAGCCTCGCGATGGCCCGTTGGACCGCCTCGCCGCCGAGCTCGCGGGCGAGGTCGAGGACCTCGCTGCCGCCGCGGAGCTGGGAGAGGGCGACACAGGTGGCGACCTGCTCCTCGCTGATGCCCTCGATCTCGGAGAGCTCGGCCTCGAGGCCGACCATGTCGTGGGTGGCAAGGCGGGCGAGGACGGCGTCGCGCGACTCGCCCTCGATCCCGATCTCTTCCAGCAGTTGGCGATAGAGGTCGGCGTCGCCGAGCCCGATCACGGCGCGGTTGAGGCCCGCCGCGTCGAGGGCGGCCTCGAGCACGTCGACCACCTCGACCGTCCCGTCCGGCGCCGAGGCGCCGATCAGCTCGATCCCGGCCTGGGCGAACTCCCGCATCTGGCCGCGCTGGGGGCGAACCGCCCGGAACGCGTTCGCCAGGTAGCAGAGCCGCAGTGGCATCTCCGAGTTCGCATAGCGGGTGGCGACCAGCCTCGCGATCGGGACCGTCATGTCGGAGCGCAGGGCGAGGAGGTCGCCGCGCTCATCGAAGAACCGGTAGGTGGAGGAGGCGGTCCGCCCGTCGCCGCGGGAGAGGACGTCGTCGTACTCGATCGCGGGGGTCGCGACCTCGCCGTAGCCCCGGCTTTCGAAGACGTCGATCATCGCCCGGTGCAGGCGACGAAGCTCACGCATCTCGTCGGGCAAGATGTCCCGGGTTCCCGGGGGGATTCGGTCGATCATTTGAGTTGCTCGCCCTCGATCAATGTCTCGCGCTTTCGCTCACTCGCGCTCATGATTACCGGTTGCCTCGCTCGTTCGCTTCCGCGCTCGAATCCGCGTCCGGGGGCGACGCAGCTTCGACTAGGCCGTGACCTCGGCCGAGACGCGCTCGATGTTCGCCCCGAGCGCGCGGAGGCGCTCGTCGATCCGCTCGTAGCCGCGGTCGATCTGGCGGATGTTGCCGATCTCCGAGACGCCGTCCGCGGCGAGGGCGGCGATGAGCATCGCCATCCCGGCGCGGATGTCGGGGCTCTCGACACGTTCGCCGTGAAGCCGGCTCGGACCGCTGACGATCGCCCGGTGGGGATCGCACAACGTGATCCGAGCGCCCATCGCAACCAGCTTGTCGACGAAGAAGAGGCGGTTCTCGAACATCTTCTCGAAGATCAGGATCTCGCCGTCCGCCTGGGTGGCGAGCGCCAGCGCGATCGAGGTCAGGTCGGCTGGGAAGGCCGGCCAGGGGCCGTCCTCGACCTTGGGGATCGCGTCGCCGACGTCGGAGCGGATCCGCAGCCGCTGCTCGGCGGGGACGACGACGTCTTCCCCGTCGAGCGTGGATTCGAGCCCGAGCCGGCGGAACTGGCGCCTGACCATGATCAGGTCGGCGGGCTCGGCACCGCGTACGCGAAGTTCGCCGCCGGTGGCGGCGGCGAGCGCCATGAAGCTGCCGACCTCGATGTGGTCGGGGGAGATCGTGTGCTCGGCGCCGCCGAGCCGGTCGCGGCCGTGGACGGTCATCACGTTCGAGCCGATCCCGTCGACCGTCGCTCCCATCGTGGTGAGCAGGCGCGCGAGGTCCTGGACGTGGGGCTCGCTGGCGGCGTTGGAGATCGTCGTCGGGCCCGGCGTCAGCGCCGCCGCCATCAGGGCGTTCTCGGTGCCCATCACCGAGGGCTCGTCCATGAAGATCGCGCAGGGGCGGAGTCCGCCGTTGGGCGCGGTCAGCTCGATCCAGCGGTCGCCCTCGACCCTGGCGCCGAGGTCGACGAAGGCGTCGAGGTGGGCATCGAGCCGGCGGCGGCCGATGAAGTCGCCCCCCGGCGGCGGCATCCTCGCCTCGCCGAAGCGGGCCAAGAGCGGCCCGGCGACGAGGAAGGAGGCGCGAATGCTGTTCGAGAGGTCGCGGTCGACCTCGACCTCGGTCACGTTTCGGGCGCTGAGGCGGAGGCTGTTGTCCGCCACCCAGACCGCCTCCACTCCCAGGCGCTCGAGGAGCGCGATCTGGGCCTCGGTGTCGCGGATCCGCGGAACCCTGTGCAGGAGCAGATCCTCCTCGGTGAGAAGGCAGGCAGCGAGGATCGGCAGGGCGGCGTTCTTGTTGCCCGCAGCGGTGACCTCGCCGCAGAGCGGCGTCCCTCCTTGGATGACGAATTTCTCCATCGGTTCCGGCTAGGGTAACGGCCGTTATGAGCGCGGAGCGAGCCGAATGAGCGAAATCTGGTTCTTCGTGCCGCGAGCGAAGCGCGAGAATTTCCGGTGAGACGCGGCTGGAAGATCCTCATCGCGGTAATCGCCGCCCTCGTCGTGCTGCTGGTGCTCAACGACGTCGCCACCACCAGGGAAACCAAGGCGGCCGAGTTGACCGAGCCCGGAGGCCGCATTCTCAACCTCACCGGGGGCGACCTCCAGGTCGTCGATCGCGGTCCGCGCGACGGGTCACCGATCGTTCTCATCCACTGCTACTCATGCGCGATCAACTGGTGGGACGGCGTGATGCCGCTGCTCGACAAGGCCCATCGGGTGATCGCGGTCGACCTCCTCGGGCACGGCGGCTCGGAAAAGCCCGACTCGGGCTACTCGATCCCGAACCAGGCAGACCTTGTCGCCCAGGCGCTCGGCCGCCTGGGCGTGAAGAACGCAATCGTCGTCGGCCACTCACTGGGCGGCGGCGTCGCGACGGCGCTCGCCGAACAGTCGCCGGAGCTGGTCTCGAAGCTGGTGATCATCGACAGCCGGGCGTCGCCCGACGAAGAGAGCAGCCTGGGGACGCTCGCGAAGCTGCCGTTCGTGCCGGTGATCGGGCCGGCGTTGTGGCGGGTCAAGCCCGACTTCTCGATCAGAAAGGGGCTCGAGGTCGCGTTCGCTCCCGGCTTCGACGTCCCCGATCGGTTCGTCGAGGACGTCAGGCAGATGACATACACGTCGTACAAGGAGTCACGCGAAGCACTCGATGACTACACCTCCGAAGAGTCACTTGCGGACCGGATCGCAGCGACGCACAAGCCGCTGCTGGTGCTGATGGGCGCCGAAGAGCAGATCATCTCCGATCCGCAGGCGGCGCTGGACGCCTACCAGGAAGCCGTGCCCAACGCCTTCGGGACCCTGATCCAGGGCGTCGGGCACTCGCCCAACGTCGAGGAACCGAATCTGACCTCGGAGCTGATCCTGGGCTTTGCCGGGCCTCCGAATACCAGTCAGAGAGCCAAACAGCGGAAGCACCTGCAAGAACGTGTGCAGAATCAGGAAGGCGTCCGGGCAGCGCCCTAACTTACGAACTCATGTTCGAGAGGAAAACAACACCCAACCAACGTCTCGCCGACACGGTCGACCTCATCATTGACTTCGCAACCCTAGGCGAGTACGGGCTCGAGCCGGTCGGCCCGGCCCCCCGCTCGTGCGAGAGCCGGACCCGTAGGACCGTTCGGAGCACAGGCTCATGGAATGCAGCGATCAATCGCTTCGCCGCGCACTCCTGAACGGCCCACGAACGACGAAGGACCGCCCAAAGGGCGGCCCAGGTCGTAAGTAAGAACCGGCGGCGACCTACTCTCCCAGGAGGTTGCCCTCCAAGTACCATCGGCGCAGAGGGGCTTAACTACTCTGTTCGGAATGGGAAGAGGTGTTTCCCCCTCGCTATGCGCCACCGGAATTTTGCGAAACCGCCCCCGGTGAAGCTTGAAAACCGCACAAGACCAAAGGGTAAAAATATCCGTCAAGCCCTCGACCCATTAGTACCGGTCGGCTGAGCGCATCACTGCACTTGCACCGCCGGCCTATCAACCTGGTGGTCTACCAGGGGTCTTACTCCCTCAAGGGGATGGGAGAGCTCATCTCGAGGACGGCTTCCCGCTTAGATGCCTTCAGCGGTTATCCGTTCCGTGCGTAGCTAATCTGCGATGCCCTTGGCAGGACAACAGATACACCAGAGGCACGTTCATCCCGGTCCTCTCGTACTAGGGACGACTCCTCTCAACTCTCCAACGCCCACGGCAGATAGGG
>CAWDUJ010000015.1:0-5000 GCA_963805455.1 uncultured Solirubrobacterales bacterium | reverse complement strand
CTTAGATGTTTCAGTTCCCCCGGTTGCCTCCCGATGGCTATGTATTCACCACCGGATGACGCCGCATTACCGGCGCCGGGTTTCCCCATTCGGAGATCCGCGGGTCAATGGCTGTTCAGCGCCTTACCGCGGCTTATCGCAGCCGTCCACGTCCTTCATCGACTCCTGGTGCCAAGGCATCCACCGTAAGCCCTTACTATCTTGACGGTGAGCGACCCATACGTCGAAACGTACGGGTCGAATAAATTACCCCCCCTTACATCAATATTGGCCTTGTACGGTTTTCAAGCTCCACCGAGGCGCACGCGGCGGAGATATTCCGCCGGCGGTCTCTCAAAACTGAGCAGCGTTCCCGATGACTATGTGTCATCGGGGAGCCCGGTCGACGTTCTAGAGAAATCTCCCTAGAAAGGAGGTGATCCAGCCGCAGCTTCCGCTACGGCTACCTTGTTACGACTTCACCCCAATCACAAGCCCCACCTTCGACGGCTCCCTCCAAAAGGTTAGGCCACCGGCTTCGGGTGTTGCCTGCTTTCGTGGTGTGACGGGCGGTGTGTACAAGGCCCGGGAACGTATTCACCGCGGCATTGCTGATCCGCGATTACTAGCAACTCCACCTTCATGGAGGCGAGTTTCAGCCTCCAATCCGAACCGAGACGCACTTTCTGGGATTCGCTCCACCTCGCGGTATTGCTGCCCTTTGTATGCGCCAATGTAGCACGTGTGTAGCCCTGGACATAAGGGGCATGATGACTTGACGTCATCCCCACCTTCCTCCGGTTTGTCACCGGCAGTCTCCCATGAGTCCCCAACTGAATGCTGGCAACATGGAACGGGGGTTGCGCTCGTTGCGGGACTTAACCCAACATCTCACGACACGAGCTGACGACAGCCATGCACCACCTGTGAAGGTGTCCCGAAGGAAAACCGTGTTTCCACGGCGGTCACCTACATGTCAAGCCCAGGTAAGGTTCTTCGCGTTGCGTCGAATTAAACCACATGCTCCGCTGCTTGTGCGGGCCCCCGTCAATTCCTTTGAGTTTTAGCCTTGCGGCCGTACTCCCCAGGCGGGGCACTTAGTGCGTTAGCGACGGCACGGGAGGAGTCGACACCTCCCACACCTAGTGCCCATCGTTTACGGCGTGGACTACCAGGGTATCTAATCCTGTTCGCTCCCCACGCTTTCGCGCCTTAGCGTCAGTACCGTCCCAGCGAGCTGCCTTCGCTATTGGTGTTCCTCCTGATATCTGCGCATTCCACCGCTACACCAGGAATTCCACTCGCCTCTTCCGGACTCTAGCCCTGCAGTATCCATCGGCTTTCAAAGGTTGAGCCTTTGACTTTCACAACGGACTTACAGGGCCGCCTACGCGCGCTTTACGCCCAATGATTCCGGACAACGCTTGCTCCCTACGTATTACCGCGGCTGCTGGCACGTAGTTAGCCGGAGCTTCTTCTGGAGGTACCGTCAATCCACACGGCTATTCACCGGTGAACCTTCGTCCCTCCTGAAAGGGGTTTACAACCCGAAGGCCGTCTTCCCCCACGCGGCGTTGCTGCGTCACGCTTTCGCGCATTGCGCAAGATTCCCCACTGCTGCCTCCCGTAGGAGTCTGGGCCGTGTCTCAGTCCCAGTGTGGCTGATCGTCCTCTCAGACCAGCTACCCATCGCAGCCTTGGTAGGCCGTTACCCCACCAACAAGCTAATGGGCCGCGAGCCCCTCCCAATGCGGAGGCCGAAGCTTCCTTTAGCGAACAGGCTTAGACCTGTGCGCCACATCCGGTATTAGCCCGAGTTTCCTCGGGTTGTCCCGGTCATCGGGGCAGGTTACTCACGTGTTACTCACCCGTTCGCGGCTTTGCCCCAGGGCAAGCCCTGGTTCGTCGCACCACTTGCATGTGTTAAGCACGCCGCCAGCGTTCGTCCTGAGCCAGGATCAAACTCTCCGTGAAAGTACTTCTTACAGAGAGTGGTCATGCCTGACTATGGTCACCGAGTACACAAACGCGGCAACCGACATGACGGGTAAATCAGACCACTCGACACGCTGACGAGTCGAGTGGATCGGGCTCAAACATCCACAGACCCGTGGGCCTGCGGAGTGCACGCTGCTCAGTTTTCAAAGACCGCTGCGCCTCTCCGACGGGACTCGCCGCTCTTACGCACGGGTCGGCCCGAGGGCCCTTCCCAGAGGGACGCGAGGAGTATAGCGCCGAGGGGGCCTTTGGCTAGGCGGCTCAGGCGTCGGCACGCAGGCGCCGGAAGCGGCGCTTTCCGACCTGCAAGACCCGCCCGTCGAGGTCGCGTCGGATCGTAGTCGAGGGGTCCGGCGGGGAGCGTCTCGCCGTCGAGCTTGACCCCTCCCTGCCCGATCAGGCGCCTCGCCTCGCTGGAGCTGATCTCGAACAGGCCGCCCATCAGCTGCGGCAGATGGACCTGGCCGCCGTCGTCCCGGCGTAGGGAGCGAGGCTCGCCTCCTCGATCTCGCCCGGGCGCCTCGTGGTCGACGAAGAGGCGGTTGAAGTGCTCCTCGGCCGCGGCCGCCGCCGTCTCGCCGTGATACCGGGCGACGAGGCGTCGCGCCAACTCGCGCTTCGCCTCGTTCGGAGGCCCGGCGGGCACCTCCTCGCCGAGCAGGAGCCGGAAGTACTCCTCCATCGCCGCGTCGGGGACACGCATCAGCCGGCCGAACATCTCCTCCGGGGCATCGGTGACGCCGACGTAGTTGTCGAGCGACTTGCTCATCTTCTGCGTCGCCGTCGATCCCGACCAGGATCGGCATCGTCATGATCGATTGCGGCGGCTGGCCGTAGGCGGCCTGCATGTCGCGGCCGAAGAGCAGGTTGAATTTCTGGTCGGTCCCCCCCAGCTCGATGTCGGCGTCGATCGCCACCGAGTCATATCCCTGCAGCAGCGGGTAGAGCAGCTCGAGGGCTGCGATCGGCGCCCCTGCGCCCATCCGCTTCTGGAAGTCGTCGCGCTCGAGCAGCCTCGCCACCGTCGTCTTCGCGAGCAGTCCGAGCAGCTCCTCGGGTCCATCCGCAGCCACTCGCTGTTGAAGCGGACCTCGGTCCGCTCGGGATCGAGAACCTTGAACGCCTGCTCCTGGTAGGTCGCGGCGTTGGCCGTGATCTCCTCGGCCGTCGGCATCGGGCGCTGGCTCGAGCGGCCGCTCGGGTCGCCGACCCGGGCGGTGAAGTCGCCGACGATCAGAACCACCTGGTGGCCCGCGTCCTGGAACTCGCGCAGCTTGCCGAGGACGACGGTGTGGCCGAGGTGGATGTCGGACGTGGTCGGGTCGATCCCGAGCTTGACGCGCAGGGGCGTGCCCGCGGCGAGCTGCTCCTCCAGCCTCCCCGCAGGCAGCACATCGACCGCGTTGCGCGTCAGATCCATTACTGGGCAATGCTAGACTGCCGCGTTCGCTCGGCGGCCCAACGCACCAAGCCGCGCCTGAAGAAGCTGCGCATCCTCTTCGTCTTGCTCGGCCTCGGCGTGCTCGCGGTCGTCTCGATGGTCTTCGGGATGATGGCCGCCGTCTCGCAGGACCTGCCGGCGATCTACAACTTCGCCCAGTACAAGGCCTCGAAGAACAGCGACGTCTTCGACGACAACGGCGAACCGATCGGCACCCTGACCAGCGACCAGAACAAAATCCTGCTCACCTCGGGCCAGATCTCGCCGAACATGAAGAACGCGGTGGTCTCGATCGAGGACGCGCGCTTCTACGAACACAGCGGCGTCGACTTCCAGGGCATCGCCCGCGCCCTGGTCACGGACATCCTCAGCCAGAGCGCGGCACAGGGCGCCTCGACGATCACCGAGCAGTTCGTCAAGAACGCGCTGGAAGCGGAAGGCAGCCGAACGGTCCTGGAGAAGTTCCGCGAGGCGGCGCTCGCCTACCGGCTCGAGCGCCACTGGAGCAAGGACAAGATCCTCACCGAGTACCTCAACACGATCTACTTCGGCGAGGGCGCCTACGGGATCGAGGCCGCCGCCCGCACCTACTTCGGCAAGGCCCACCCCGGCTGCGGCACCGAGCCGATCCCTGCGCCTGGGTGCTCGAGCCCTACGAGGCCGCGACGCTGGCCGGCGATCATCGACTCGCCCTCCGCCTACGACCCGAAGATCTACCCCGAAAACGCCCTCGGCGCGCCGCAACCTGGTGCTGGAAAAGATGTACGAACAGGGCTACATCACCCAGAACCAGATGGACGAAGGCAGCAGCACGCGCTGCCCTCCCCCGACCGCATCGAACCCCCGACCTTCGAATCGGAGGCCCCCTACTTCACCGCCTGGCTGCGCCAGCAGTTGGTCGAACGCTACGGCGCCGCAAAGGCGTTCTTCGGCGGCCTCAAGGTCAAGTCGACGCTCGACCTGCAGCTGCAGGAAGCGGCCGAAGAAACCGTCACCTCCTACCTCGGCTACCTGCCGGCGACCGCCTCGGTCGTCGTGATCGACAACCACAACGCGGGGATCAAGGCGCTGGTCGGCGGCCCCGACTTCAAGACGAAACCGTTCAACCTCGCCACCCAGGGGCGCCGCCAGCCCGGGCTCCTCGATCAAGCCGTTCACGCTGCTCACCGCACTGGAAGAGGGGATCTCCCCCTACACCAGCTTCGAATCGGCGGCGCAGGAATTCCACTTCGGCAAGCACGGCAAGGAAGCCTTCGTCGTCCACAACGACGAAGACTCCTACCTCGGCTCCTGCTCCATCGTATGCGCGACGACCTACTCCGACAACTCGATCTACGCCCAGCTCGGCGCTCGAAGGCCTGAAGGGCAAGACGATCGAGGACCGCACCCGCTCGATCGCGGCGACGATCCACGGGATGGGCTACAAGGACCCGATCTCGACCAACCCGGCGATGGTCCTCGGCGGGCTCAAAGAAGGCGTCACGCCGCTCGGCTGGGCCTACGCCTACTCGACGATCGGCAACGACGGCGACCGCGTCAGCGGCACCCTCGCGCCCGAGCCCGGCGACAGCCCGGTCGCCTA
>CAWDUJ010000014.1:0-14984 GCA_963805455.1 uncultured Solirubrobacterales bacterium | reverse complement strand
AGTGCTTCACTTACTGAAGCTTTGGGCAACGTTCAGGTAGGGCTTGCGTGAGGAGGACGAAGCCTTCTGGGGCTTCGGCGGGTCGACTTCGACCCACTTGATGCTGGTGACGTTGAGCCGGAAGGTCCGTTCGGGATTGCCGGTGACCAGCGAGACCGCGTCTCCCGTCTTCAGGGTCAGCAGGGTGCAGCTCTGGGCGCCGCCGATGCACTGCCCTTCGCCCTGGACCAGGATCACTTCGGGCGTGAGGGCGAAGGTCGCCCGCTTGCCGTCGTCGGAGACACCGAGGAAGACCGCGACCGGCTTCTTCTCCGGCAGCCTGGTCCCGACTTCGAGTTCGGGGTAGGTCTTCAGGTTGTCCGAGCCGGCCAGCCCGAACCTGACATTCGGCCGGAAGCCGTAGAACCGAAGGCGGGGGTCGTTCGGCGAGACCGGCCCGGACGATCCCGGCGCCCCGTTCCCGCCTTCGCGTTCCACGGTGACCGTTTCGCCGTTTTCCTTTTCGACTTCGACCCGGACCGGTTCGGATTCTTCGCCGGAGGTCGAGCTGAACGAGGAGGATTCACCAGACGATCCTTCCGCTCCTTCAGAGCCTTCTTCTTCACCGGATTCACTGCTCGAGCCGCCTCCGGTGAATTTCTGCTTGAAGGGATCGGTGGCCGTCTGGCCCTTGAGCCGCTTCTTCGGATCGCGGAGACCGGGGTTTGCCTCGACGACGGCGAGGGTCGCGCCGTTCACGTCCGACGATCCCGCGGTCGCACCGGCTCCGGCTTCGGGCGCGGTCACTTCTTCGGAGCTTCCGAGCAGGAAGGGGACCGCCACGATCGCGACGACGACGAGCAAAATCACAGGCAGCAGCCGCCGCTCGCGCATGTCGTAGTAGAGGTCAGAGAGGAAGTCGGGGGCCTTCGGGCCACCGCCTCCGCCACCGCCGTCGCTCTTCTTCGAGCGGCCGAACGAGGGCATCTTCAGTTCGGGGCCCTTCTTCAACCAGTTCATTGCGCCGCCCCTCCCGTGGTCGTCGAAGCCGGAGCGGCTTCGGCGGTGGCTCCGGCGGTTTCGGGGGCCGCCCCGGTGCTGAGCCCATCACCAGGGGGGGTCAGGAAGGTGCTGACCGAGAATTCCCCTTCGAGAAGCGGGAATTCCCGTTGCGCGTCGGCTTTCAGAGTGAACCCGTTGATCGTCAGCAGCCGTCCGTCGACGGTGACCGCTTCGTCGTCGGTCGTCACCAGCTGATCGAGGCCGTGGATGAAGTCGGCGAGCTGGAAGAAGGTTCCGCTGAAGGTCAGGCTGTAGGGCATCACCGCGAGACCGGCGGGGCCGATTTCGGCGCCGAGCGGCATCAACGAGGCGGTGGCCTCGGTCGGTGTCGCCGGTTCCTCGCCTGATGTTGACGCGGCAGATTCGGGTTCGGAACTTCCGCCCGAGCCGTCCAGCTGCAGGTTCGAGAACCGGACCTTCGACTGTTGGGCGATGTGATTGACCTGAACCAGGAGCGATGCCGTTTCATCGTCCGCAGGTGTCGCCTTGCCGAGCACGACGAGCTGTTTGTAGGAGTTGGCAAATCCCTCCTTGGCTTCTTCGCCGGCATCGATTTCGGCTTCGTGCTGGGTGAGCGAAGCCTGGATGTTTTCGACTTCGGTTCCCAGTTTCGACGCTTCTTCGCGCTTCGGGCTCAGCACCATCATCCAGAAGATCACGGCGGCGAGCACGACGAGAATGGCGGCGGCGATCGCCCGGTTCGAGTGATTCATCTCGAGTTTCATTCGCCCGCTCCTGTCGACTGGGACGAGGTCGTCTCGCTCGTGCTGGACGATTCGGTCGATTCGGTCGAGCCTGAGCCCGTTTCCCCGCTTGCTGGAGGCGGCGTCGTCGGGGCCGGTGCGGCTCCTCCTTCGCCTTCGCCGAGTTCGGCGACCGGGGCGGCGTCAAACGCAACCGTGATTTCAAACTTCGCGATGAAGGATTTCGTCCGGCAGTCAGAGCCACTTCCTGTCGAGTTACTGTCGCTGGTGACTTCTTCGCTCGTCTGTTCCGCCTCCTCGCCGAGTTCGGAGGATTCGAGACCCACCCGCGTGACGCCGTCGATGTCCTTCAGTGCCCGGACAAATCCCGCGACCGCGTCCTGACCCGCCGCGCAACCCTCGAGCTGGAGCGCGGGACCGGCGATCGAGCTGCGCAGGCCTCCGGTGCCGCCGACGTTCACTTCTCCGCTGGCGCTGGCGCTGAGTTCGACCAGCCAGACGTCGGAGGGGAGGATCAGTGAGAGTTCTCGCATCACCCTCTGCCAGTCGAAGCGGCTATTGGCGAGTGTTTCGACCGTTGCAACCCGCTGTTCGCTGGTTGTCTGGAAGGTGACGTAGGAGGAGAGCTTTTCCGCTTCCGCGGCCGCCGTCGAGTCTTCGCTCGAGAGCGTCGCGACTTCGCCTTCGCGGTCGGAGATCTTGTTCCCGGTCAGGACCATCGCGGTGACTCCAGCGAGGAGAAGCACCAGCGCGCCGACGAGGATGTATGCGAGCGGGCCCGACCGCAGCGGCGCCTGGGAGCCCCGGCGTTCCTGGGGCGGGATGAGGTTGATCGGCCGCATCGCTACTGCTCCAGGGCCAGGCCGAGGGGTAGGGTCAGCCTCGCGGCGACGTCGGGGTCGAAGCCCTCCAGCGCACTCGGGCGGCCGACGCTGATCGGGTAAGAGAGGACGGCTTCCATCCGGGCGACGAACCCGGGAATCGCGGTTCCGGGCCCACAGACGACGATCCGCTGCGCCGGGATCGTCCCGTCCTGCGAGCCGTAGTAGTCGAGCGAGAGGCGGAGCTCGTCCGCGAGCGTGGTAACACCCTCTTCGAGGTGGCGCCTGGCGTCGGCGACGATCTGCTGGTCACCCTCGATCTGCTCGAGGGGCTGCTCGAGGCCGACGTGATTGAGCCACTGGTTCGCGTGCTCGGCGCTGAGCCCGTGGGTGGTCCCGAAGCGGGAGCTGACGGCCTCGAGGCCGACCGGCGAGACACGGGCAAAGAGGCAGGCCCGGCCGTGGGCGACGGCGAGGTTGGTGATGTCACCGATGTTGCAGTAGAGGACGGTCTCGAACTGGCCCTGGGCGGGCAGTTCCCCCTCCGGAGCGGTCGAGACGCCCGAGAGGGCCCGGATCATCCCGAACACCGAAAGGTCGATCCCGATCGGCTCGAGGCCGGCCCTGCGGAGCGGTGTGACGAAGGAGGCGATCATGTCGCGGCGGGCGGCGACGACGACGACGTCGACCTGCGGGGCCGCGCCCTCCTCGGCCGGGACGCCGCCGACGACCTGGTGCTCGAGGACCGCCTGATCCAGCGGCATCGGCATCTGCTCCTGGGCCTGGAACTCGATCGCCCGATCCATCTCCTTCGGGTCCTCGATCGCCGGCAGTCGCAGGGTCCGCACGACGAGCCGCTGGTTGCCGACTCCGAGGCGAACCTGTTTCGAGAGCTTGTTCTGGGCGAAGAGGGACTTCAGCGCTTCGGCGAGGATGTCGGCGTCGAGGACCTCGCCCTCCTGGAAAGCGCCGGGATCGAGCGGCCCGACAGCGGAGCCGACGATCTCGACAGAGCCGTTCACCTTGACCTCGGTGGCGGCGATGCTGCCGGCCTCGATATCGAGACCGACAACTGAGGAATGCTTCTTGTTGTTGGTGAGCTGGAAGTGCATGTGAGGAGGTCTCTGCGCCGGTCGTTGGCGGGAGGCCCTCCCTCAATCGACAGAAAGGCCGTCGACCTTTCGCCCTGCAAGTACCGATTTTTAGGAGAACCTGACTCCGGGAGGGCTCAGAACGCCGTCAGGTACCAATCGACGAGCACTTCTCCGGCGAGGAGGCCGACGAGTCCACCGATCGCGAGGAACGGCCCGAACGGGATCGCCATCTTCCGCGCCGAGGAGCCCTCTCGGGCGATTATCGCGAGGCCGACCAGCGAGCCTACGATGAACGCGGCGAGCATCGCCGGGGCTATGCAGCGCCCGAGATAGAGGCCCATCACCGCAGCGAGCTTGACGTCACCCAGTCCCATCCCCTTCGGATAGGCAAGGGCGACCGCGAACAGGAGCCCTCCGGCGGCAACCGCCGCAATCGCCCGTTCGGGCAGGCTGCCGGGGTCGAGAGCCGCTGCTAGTGCGACTCCGACGATCGCGGAGACGAGCAGGATCCGGTTCGGGATCAGCCGCAGCTCGAGGTCGGTGAGGGTGACCGCCGCCAGCGTCGCGACCAGGGCGAGGCCGAGGACGAGCTGACCGGGTTCACCGTGGAAGACGAGAGCGGTGGTGGCAAAGGCGATACCGGTGGCGATCTCAACCAGCGGGTAGCGCGCCGGGATCCTGACGCCACAGCTTCGGCAGCGCCCACGCAGCAGCAGCCAGGAGACGATCGGGATGTTGTCGTAGGCGGCGATCGTCACCCCGCAGCTCGAGCAGCGCGAGCGGGGCGCGACGATCGATTCCCCGCGCGGGACCCTGTGCGCAACGACGCTGAGGAAACTCCCCGACATCGCGCCGCCGAGAAAGGCGAAGATCGTGCCTGTAGCGGTGCTCACCATCGCTCAAGAATCGGCGCTGGGGCCCCAAACCTTGACCGCCGACTACGAAATGGCGCGACTAAGTCGAAGTGTGTTTAGTAATCCAACGTCTCGCGCTGGATTCTCCACGAGGATTTGACCGGTTCGAGGAAGTTCGGTGGCTCCATGTAGCGGAGGCGGTCATCGTAGGTGTAGTTCTTGAGGTATCCGGCGCCGGACGTGAGCCCGACCGGCCCGCGGAAATTCTGCGAGATCGAGCCGTTGACGGTCAGCGTCCCGAGGCTCGCGCCGCAGTCGTAGTGATCAACCAGGAACGAGTGCGCGATCGCCAGCAGAGATGCGTCGACCTGGATGTTCGAGACCCCTTCGGCGCCGGCCCCACTGCCGCAGCTCCCGGATCCGGTCTGGGTCGGATACGGATGCCAGACCCGGATGAAGTTGTTGGCGATCAGCCCCAGCATCCCCGACCCTTCCCGGAGGATATTGCCGTTGATGATGACGTCGTTGTCGGCGGCGATCGTCAGCCTGCCGCTGTATTTCCCGCTGACAAAGACGTTGCCGCATTTCACTTCTTTCGGGTAGGTCGCTTTGAACGGTGAGGACAGCGACGGACACGCGGACCATTCTTCGCTTGCTTTTCCTCCGCCTTTGCAGTCGGCCGGAAGGCCGTTGGCGACATATACGACACCGTTGGAGGGAAAGGTTTTGGTCCCTTTGAACCCGTAGGAATCGACCGTCATTTTCGTCCCGTTGAGGACGATCGAGGTGGCGCATGTGAAGGTGTATGACGGTCCGGCGATCGTCTTCAGCTGAGCGTTGGTCGGCGGCGGTTCGAGGGTGTCGGCGGTCGTCTTCAGAGGCCCGACGAATTCGGGTTTGCCCGTCCCGAATCCTTCGCATTTCTGGTCGAACCATCCCGGGTCTTTGGCGCTGACCTCGATCGTGTCGGTAGGCCCGCGGCCGAATTTCGGCGAGCCGCATACCGCGAGTTCGTCATTGGTGTGGAGCGGCCCCCGGACTTCGTCGCCGGTCCTGAAGACGATCGTGTTGCAGGGGGGGGAAAGTCGGCCTTCACGGCGGTATTTTTTGCATTTGTTGTTTGCTTCGGTGACTTCCGCAGACGTCCCGTAGGTCAGCGGATCGGACGTCTCGTAGTTGGTCATGTAGATGAAGTCGAGGAGGCTCGCGCGCTTGTAGGAGGCGACCAGCGAGACTTCCTCGTCGCCGACGAATCCGGTCGAGCGGACCCGGAACGTCCCCAGGACCCCGTCCGCTTTCTCGATCATCGAGTCCGAGTTTTTGGTGTCGCATTTTGCGAACCCCGCCGCCGGCAGCGATTCGATCGCGTATTCGCCGCCACCGGACAAGGTTCGGCGGTTGGAGGTCGACCCGACATCGTTCATCGCATTAGGTTCTGGCACGTTCGTGCACTTGGCCCAATAGCTGTTGTCGTTGTTGAGATGGAAGGAGAAGTCTGCGATCCCCGCCTGGGCCGCGGCGAACGCTGCCTTGCGATCGAGGTCCCGTTGGGTCAGGTGGAGGTCGCCGTTCGTCGCCGCGAGTGCCGCCGCCGAGAGCACCGTAAGCAGGGCGACCGCGCCGATCGCGGCGATCATCGTGTAGCCGTCCTCGGCATCCCTGAGGCGGCGGTAGTGGGATCGGACGCGGGCGATCAGACGCATGGCATGTTCACCTGGGCACTGTCCTCGGATGCCGGTTCGATCCGCAGCGTCGCCGAATCGGAGAGGGCGATCGCCGCTTCGGGTGCCCGGGGGCCGCTATGGGGGGGATTGACGGTGAACGCGACGTCGACCCTCACCGTCCGGCTCGCGTCGGTTTTGCTTAGCGGCGTTTTCAGCGGCACCGTTTCGATCACCCCGTCTTCGTCGGCGTCTTCATAGGCGTAATAACGGAAGATCGGCACCACCTGCGGTGGTTCGCCGACCGCCGCCGGGCCGATGCCGTTGACGATCCGCGTCGTCGAGGCCGGAGTCGAGGCGAAGGTCCATTCCGGCGGTTCGCCGCCGGTCGGCGCGTACACCGACTCGGAAAGCCCCGTTCCACTGAGCCCGATCACGTACCGGTCCGGGGTCATCAGCGCCGCCGACCCCGCTTTCGAGAGCAGGACCAGGGTGTTGCCGTCACTGCCTTCCCTCACCGGCGTCATCAGCGGCGCGACGCAGGCAGCGTGGAGTCGGTCGAGGATCTTGTTCATCGCCGGCCGTCCGCGCTGATCGGCGGCGACCCGTTCGGCGGTCCGGTTCTGGTTCTTCACGGCCACCTGTACCAGCATCAGGATCGCGCCGAGGACGATCAGCGAGGTCATCATCCCGACCAGCATCTCGACCAAAGTGAAGCCCCTCTCGTCGCGGATCATGGCGCGCATTTCGAGCTCCCGCTGGTCCCGCTGCCTTCCAGGAAGAGGTTGAGGGACTGACCGCCGGGAATGTCCGTGGCGCTGCTCGGAACGTTGACTTTCGGTTCTTCCTTGCTGCGGCGGTTGTTGTTGTTCGCAGCTTTGCCATAGGCGCAGACGGTGTAGCCGTTGAGGGTCACGCTCGAGGTGTCATCCTGGCTGAACGGAAGGGCGATATTGAGGACTCCAAGAGCTTCGCCTGCGATGCCAGTCGTTCCCTTCAGCGCCGGAAGGCCGGCCGATGTGCAGTTCGTGTCGTGGACCACGACTTCCGCCCCGGGGGCCTTCGCGCTGCTGGCATTGCTTCCCCTGTAGACGGTGAGCCTCAGCACGGGGAGTTCGAGCGTTGCTTCCGCTTTGCCGCCCGCCGGGACGATCGACTGGACGACGGCAGCCGAAGGAGTTTTCCCAAGGGGATTGGGATTGTTCTCATCGCAAGCGCCGGCGTAGACCGTGTAGCCGTCTTCGAACGGGAACAGGTTCGGCCCTTTGACACCCCGGGCTACGATTTCCGGGAGGGGTTCTCCGGGGGGACCTCCTGCGGTCGATTTGAATGACCGGGGTTCGGTCATGGCGGTGTTGAAGAGCGTGATCGCCTGGGCTGTCGCGGCCGTGGCTGATGCGCCCGAGCTGGCAAACCTGGCCACGAATTTGGCTGTGAGTTCTCCGGGCGTGTCGTACTTGAGCGTGAGAGTCTTGGTGGCCTCGGCGACGACGCTGGTTTTCTTCGTCCCGCTTTCATCTCCGTCGGCGTCGACCATCCCGGGCACGGTTGCGCTCACTTCGTATTCGCCGTAATGGAGGTTGCCGAATACCGCGCACCCGTTTTCACCGGTGTCATGGCTGAACGGGGTCGGGCCGCTGCCGGAGATCGGGATCCCCGGAATCACCTGATTTTTGCCATTCAGAACCTGGACGATCAGGGCGCCGCTTTCGGCCCTGGCGGTGCTGTTCGGGGGTGCGACCAGGCTCGTCTCTTGGACCGCCGGCCGCGTCCCCATCCCCGGCCAGGTGATCGTCGACCGGATCCGGATGTAGTCGGCAGACGCTTCTTTCTCGTCGCAGGTGTCGGTCCCGGTTTTCGCGTTGATGAATTGCGCGTCGGAGAGGACCGTGTAGGGAGTGCCTTCGATCGTCTTCGTCGTCGTTTCGGTCAGAGAGGGCGAGAGCTGAGAGACCCGCATCGTCCGCAAGCGCGCGATGTCGGCCTGGGCGAGCCCATGGGCCTGGGCCTGATGGCGCTCCTGCGCGGTGGAGTGCTCGGCAGCGGTGAAGGCGGTGAAGACGCCGATCGCGGCGATCGTGATCACGATCGCGCTGACGAGGACTTCGACCAGGACATACCCCTCCTCACCGGAAGCCGAGCCTATGCGCGCTGCTGTTGGCTGGTACTTATTTTTCATTTGGCTGGTGAGGTCGGGGTCGGAGTCGGATTTCTATCGGCGGTCCGTCCAGTCCACTAAAGCCAGAAGTGGGTATCGGATCGAGGGTTGGACGGGTGTCCATTTCGAACTGAAACGGGCGGGCCCGAGGGCCCGCCCGTTGTCAGTCGTTGCTCCTTCATTCAGGAGCGATCACCGGGGACTATTCGCCCCAGTTCCCGTTGTTGCAACCGCCACCTACGGGTGCACAGGTGTAGCTGAGGGTTCCGTCTGCGGCACGCGCGATGCTGAACGACGTGCCCGTCTTGTTCGAGGTCGCCGTGACTTCGTATTCCTGGCCTTCACCGGAAGCGGCCGAGAGATAGGTCGAGGCGCCTTCTTCGGTGACGATGGTGTTCTCGACTTCTTTCAGCGCGGTAGGAGCGACTTCGTCGTACGATCCGCCGTTGTCGGTCGAGAGGGTCTCGGCCGCGGTCTGGGCGGAACGCGCCATCGCCTTGGCAGCCGCGTCATTCGCCTTGTCTTTCTGGCTGAAGAAAGCCGGAATGGCGATGGCGGCGAGGATGCCGAGGATGAGCATGACGACCAGGAGCTCGATCAGTGTGAAACCGGACTCGCTGTTGCCACTGAGCCGGGCACCAACCTTGGCCCGGAGATTCTGGAGAAACATCAGGTACCTCCTATGGTTCCTGTACTTCGGTTTCGCCGTTGCCCCGTGATTGCCACTGGTAGGCGCTGGCATTCATTGACAGGGCCGTCATCGGTGCACCGGTCGAATCCCTTGATCCTCGAAATTAGGCCTACCTGGGCCGAAAAATCACGCCGGGCGGGGATCGCCAGGTATTGCTGATTCCACCTACCGAGAAGGTGCTAGAACCAACGCCGAGCCGAGGAGGCTGCTAGCCGATCTTGTCGTAGATGCTGAAGATCGGCAGGTACATCGAGATCACGATGAAGCCGACGACGCCGCCGACGAAGATGATCATGATCGGCTCGATCAACGCGGTCAGCGCCTTGACCTTGGCGTCGACCTCGGTTTCGTAGAAATCGGCGACTTTGCTCAGCATCGTCTCGAGCTGGCCGGTTTCCTCGCCGACGGCGACCATGTGGCCGACCATCGGCGGGAAGATTGGGTTGCGCTCGATCGGGCCGGCCAGCGAGCCGCCGCGCTTGGCGGTCGCGTAGACCTCCTCCATCGAGTCCTCGATAACGATGTTGCCGGAGGTTTCGCCGGTCAGTTTGATCGACTGAAGCATCGGGACGCCTGCCGAGACCGATCCCGCAAAGGTCCGCGACCAGCGGGCGAGCGCCACTTTCTGGATCACGTCGCCGATTTTGAACGGGATCCGGAGTTTGAAACGGTCCCACATCGCCTTGCCGGTCTCGGTCCGCTTCCAGCGGAAGAAGGCAATCGTGAGCACGACGATCGCCGGGAAGATGATGAACCAGTAACCGGTGATCGCTTCCGAGGCCGAAACCGAGATCTGAGTCGGCAGCGGCAACGCCGCGCTGACTTCTTCGTTTTCTTCGGCGAGTTCCTTAAAGATGTTGGCGAAGACGGGGATGATGAAGGCAACGACGATCAGCAGCACGACCGCAGCGAAGCTGAAGACCAACGCCGGATACATCATCGCCGATTTGACCTGGCGTTTGAGGGCATCGGCTTTCTCGACCTGAAAGGCAATCCGGTCGAGGACGTCGTCGAGTCGCCCCGACTGCTCGCCGGAACGGATCATGGCCCGGTAGAGCTTGTCGAAGACGGCGGGGTAGCGCGCCATCGCCTGCTCGAGGGTGCTGCCTGCCTCGACATCGGCGCGGAGGCCGGCGGCGGCCTCGCGGATCTTCTCGTCCTGGGTCTGCTCCTCGAGCGTGCTGAGGGTCCGGAGCATCGGCATCCCCGACGCGACCAGGGTCGCGAACTGGCGCGAGAAGATCGCGAGCTCGCGGGTGTCGACTTTCTTGAAGCGCTTGAAGTAGTCCTCGATCGCGATCGGGGACTTCTTCTCGCTGACGTCGATGACGATCAGGCCACGTGAGCGCAGCTGCTCGGTGACCTGTGCCTTCGAGTCGGCGACGAGCTCGCCGGCCGAGGCCAGCCCGGCCACGTCCATGGCGCGAAACGCGAATGTGGTCGATCCCGCCATGTTCTAGCGCTCCGGGGAGGGCGGGGGCGGCGGGACCGAGGTCCGCTCGATCCCCGCGGGCTGCGGCTCGATCGCCGGCTGCGGCGGCGCGGGCGGCAGCGGGGGTGGGGGCGGAGTGACAGCCGGGGCGTCGACGTTGACCGCGGGTGGAGGCGTGGGAGGCGGAGGCGTGGGGGCCGGCGGCTCAGCGACCGGCTCCTCGGCGACGGGCTCAGGATCCTGGGGAGCATCGACGGGCGGTACCGACGGAGGAGGAGGCGGAGGCGGCGGGGTGCTGGCCGTCACCGGAGCCTCCTCGGGCGCCGCGACCTCTTCCTCGGGTGGTGCCGGCGGAGGGGTTGCCGCGGCGGGAGGGACGGGCGGTGCGCCGTTTGTCGCCACGGCCGGTGGCGGTGGAGGCGGTGTGCTGCTCGGGCCAGGCGGCGGCGGGGGCGCTGAGTGGGCGCCGGCGGGAGAAGAATCCTGCCTGTCTCCCGAATTCGGGCTGGGCATGACGGTAGTCGAGGACCCGAGCAGGCGTTTGAGCTCCTCCGGGACGGCGGAGCGCTGCTCGGCCAGCGAGCGCGAGATTTTGCCTTCGCGGACCAGACGGACGAGGTCCGCGTCCATCGTCTGCATCCCGACCGCGCCCGAGGTCTGCAGGGCAGCGTAGATCTGGTGGGTCTTGCCCTCACGGATCAGGTTGCGGACCGCCGGAGTCGGCACCAGCACCTCGCAGGCGACTGTCCGGCCCATGCCGTCGAGGGTGGGTAGCAGCTGCTGGGTGACGATCCCCTGCAGCGCGATCGAGAGCTGCGAGCGGACCTGGCCCTGCTGCTGCGGCGGGAAGACATCGATGATCCGGTCGACCGTCTGCGAGGTCGACTGGGTGTGCAGGGTCGCGAAGACGAGGTGCCCGGTCTCAGCCGCGGTCAGGGCCGTCGCCATCGTCTCGAGGTCGCGCATCTCGCCGACCAGGATCACGTCGGGGTCCTCTCGGAGGGCCGCGCGGAGACCGAGGGCGAAGTCCGGAGCATCGGCGCCGACCTCGCGCTGGTTGACGATCGACTTTTTGTGCTCGTGCAGGAACTCGATCGGGTCCTCGATCGTGAGGATGTGGTCCGGTTTTTCGGAGTTGATCACGTCGAGCATCGCCGCCAGGGTCGTGCTCTTGCCGGAGCCGGTTGGGCCGGTGACGAGGACGAAGCCGCGCGGCTTCTGGGTCAGCTCGCGGAGAATCTGCGGCACCCCGAGCGAGTCGAGGTGCGGGATCTCCTGCGGGACGAGCCTGAAGGCGGCGCTGACCGAGCCGCGCTGGAAGAAGCAGTTGACGCGGAACCGGGCGACGTTGGGGATCGCGTACGCGAAGTCGAGCTGTTTGTTGTTCTCGAACCGTTTCCGCTGGTCCTCGTTGAGGATGCTGAAGACGACGTCGCGGGTCTCCTGGCTGGACAGCACAGGGAAGCCGTCCATGTGGGCGATCTTTCCCTTTTCGCGGATGCAGGGCGGCACCCCGGGCGTGAGGTGGACGTCGGAGGCCCGGGCCTCGACCATACGCCGCAGCACCTCTGAGAAATCGAAGTCCATGACTACCTAAATCGACCGTTGGCCGAGTTCCTCGATACTCGAAACCGAGTAACGGGGGTCAGGTGGTGACGCGGATGATCTCTTCCAGGCTTGTCTGGCCGGCCCGGACCTTGATCAGTCCATCCTCGCGGAGGGTCATCATTCCCTCTTCGCGGCCGACCTGCCTGATTTCTGCCTCGGTCGCGTTGGAGGTGACCATCTCCTTGATCCGGTCGCTCAGAACCATGACCGAGTAGATGCCGACCCGGCCTTTGTACCCGTTGTGGCTGCAGCGAGGGCAACCGACCGGCTCGTAGGCCTCGACCTCGACCCCGATCCGGATCCCGGCTTCCGCCATCGACTGCGGCGGGACCATCACCCGTTTCTTGCAGTGGCTGCAGAGCTTGCGGGCGAGGCGCTGGGCGACGACGCAGTCGACCGCGGAGGAGATCAGGAACGCCTCGATCCCCATCTTCGTCAGCCGGGTGATCGCGCCGGGGGCGTCGTTGGTGTGAAGGGTGGTGAGCAGCATGTGGCCGGTGAGGGCGGCCTCGATCGCGACCCGGGCGGTCTCGCCGTCTCGGATCTCGCCGACCATCACGATGTCGGGGTCGGCGCGGAGCATCGAGCGCAGCCCGGTGGCGAAGTCGAGCCCCGCTTTGCGGTTGACGTTGATCTGGTTGATGCCCTGCAGCTGGTACTCGACCGGGTCCTCGATCGTGATGATGTTTTTCTCGACTTTATTGAGCTCCTTCAGGGCCGAGTAGAGGGTGGTCGACTTCCCCGAGCCGGTCGGACCGGTGACGAGTACGGCGCCATAGGCCTGGCTGAAGGACTCCTGAAACCGCTCCCTGGCAGCGTCATCCATACCGAGGTCGTGGAGGGTCCGGTTGGCGTTGTCCTTGTCAAGGATGCGGATCGTCGCCCCCTCGCCCTTCTGGGTCGGGAGCGTTGTGACGCGGAGGTCGACCTTATGGTCTTCGACGGTGACGCTGACGCGGCCATCCTGGGGAACCCGCTTCTCGGCGATGTTCAGGTCGCTCATGATCTTCACCCGCGAGATCACGGCGCTGATCATCCGGCGCGGCACGTGGGCAGCCTCACGGAGCACGCCGTCGATCCTGAACCGGACCCGCATTTCGCCCTCGTCGGCTTCGAAGTGGACATCCGAGGCACCCTCCCCCACCGCCTGGCCGAGGATGCTGTAGACGAGCTTGACCACCGGCGCGTCGTCGGCCCCGACTTCGGAGTCTTCGGCTTCGAGCTGTGCGGCTTCCTCCTCGGAGTGCTCCTCCTCGCCCTCGACGATTGCCTCGCTGACCGCGCTCTGGAGTGTGTTGAGGCGCCCCATCAGCGCCTCGATGTCTTCCTCGGTGGAGACCGCGGCACGACAGTCGAGCCCGGTCGCGATCTTGATGTCGTCGACCGCCAGGAGGTTGGTCGGGTCGGCCATCGCAACCAGCAGGGTCTCGTTGTCGACGAAGCCGACCGGGATCGCGTTGTAGCGACGGGCGGTGGTTACCGGAATCAGGTTTGCCGCTGCCATGTCGACCTTGAAGGCGGAGAGGTCGACGTGGTCGAGGCCGTAGCGCTCGGCGACCGCACGCGAGAGCTGGTCGGGGTTAATCGCCCCCTGCTCGAGCAGGAGCCGCTCCGGGGGCCGCCCCGCGGTGCGGGCGGCGTCGATCGCCTGTTTGACGACCTCCTCGTTGACATAGCCGAGCTCGACCAGCACGTCGGTGACGAACGCCGCGGAGTGGACCCGCGTTTTCGGCTCGGTGACCCCGAGCGTGGGATCGATCTCCTCGATCTCCTCGTCGGTGTCGAAGGGGTTCGGCTCGACATCGGTCGGCTCGACCGGAGGTTTGTCGGCGGTCTCCGGGTCGATCTCCCAGCCGTCCAGCGGGGCGTTCTCCGGCGCCGGAGCCTCCGGTGTTATCTCTTTGTCCGGAGCGTCTTTCGGCGCCGCGTCGGTTCCCTCGCCGGCCGCATCGCCCGAGTCAGGTACCGGTCGCAGATGGGTCGCGTAGTCCCGCTGCTCCATCTGCCTATGGGTGATAGTCGAGGGTGCGTCCTTCGTAACCAGCGTCGACTACCGCCTGAACGACGCTCGCGTGACTGGCGAATCCGTAGTGGACTGAGGCCACGGGCAGGTCCCCCTTGAGGTTCTTGGCCCTGACGACGACCAGCGCCGGAACGCGGTCGACGGCAACGCCCTCTGAGATCGAAGCGTAGCGTGCGATCTGATCGGCGGGGACGATGAAGGTCCTGACGTCGGGGAGAGAGCTGAGGCTCTTGGTCGCGTTCGCGACCATCCGGTCGTCGATGCCGCCGTTGCGCACGAAGAGGAGGACGACGGTCTGATCTGCGTTGTAGGCGGCAAGCACCGGCTTCGGGGGCGGCGGGGCGTCTTCGACGGCGGCGGTCGGAAGGGCGGTCGAGCCGGCGGCGGCTTCGGGTGCGGTCGAGACGGTGCCGACACCCACTTCTTCGGGAGCGGGCGCGGCCGTTTCAGCGGCCGTTTCAGTCGCGGGCGCGGCGGTTTCTTCTTCGCCGCCTTTGCCCATCGTCGAGATCAGAAAGAACCCGGCGGCGATCAGGAGAACACCGACAAGTGCTGCCTGAGCGAGCGGATTACTGTTGAGTTTCTCTCTCATATGTTCGCTTAGTCTCGGCAGGAAATGCCGCGACCTTGAGTCCCGAGTTGAGAAATGCGGACGGTTACTCGGTGGGGGTGCCGGCGAGCTGCTCGATGCCACTCGCGCGCTGGCCACCGGCGGCCAGCATCAATTTGAAGTCGTGCGGGCTGGACGCATAATCGAGCGCCACCTGCTCCGAGATCTTGCCCTCCATCACGTATTGGAGGAGGGCCTGGTCGAAGGTACGCATTCCGTAGAACTCGCCCTCGGAGATGACTTCGGTGATCTTGCCGGTCTCTTCGGGGTTCAGGATCAGGTCCTGG
>CAWDUJ010000013.1:0-109751 GCA_963805455.1 uncultured Solirubrobacterales bacterium | reverse complement strand
AGAGCAGAACCGCCGCCGTCGAGCGCTTGATTGTGATGGTCATCTTTCCTCCCGCGTTGTGACTATGTCGCGGGCGATCCTCCCACGGACGACGTTGCTCTTCGTCAACGAAAGTGGGAAAATGAGTTGTAAGGGGAAACGGGGACAAGCCGCCGTTCGAGCCGCCCTCCGCGGCGGCGCCGAGCTACGAATACTTCCGGCACAGGGACGGCGACTTCTACCGGATGAAGGCCACAGGCGGTCCCTGGGAACTCGACGTCTGGGGGGTCTGGAAAGTCATCCCGATCGCCCTCTCGAATCAGGACTACGACTGCCTCGCCCACGTCGACTGGGACGAGCAGACGCACGCCCCGCGCGAGCCGCCCCCGCCGCCGCGCCGAGCGTTCGGCCGAAGCCGCCGCCCCCGCCGCCCCCGCCGCCGAATCTCCCCGACCTGCCGATCGACCCCCGCATCCGGCGCAAGTACGAGCGAAAGGACTGAAGATGCCCGCTGCTACACCGGCCGCTGACGGCCGTCAGTATTACCGGCTCGAAGGTGACTACTACCGCGTCGGGAACGGCACCCGCTGGGAAGTGGCGTCGAACCTCGCCGACGAGGACTGGAAGACGATTCGGGTCCCGCTGAGCAATCAGGACCTCGATCACCTGATGGCCGTTGACCCGGCCGAGGTCAACCGCGCCCAAGCGGGAGCAGCCGCTCGCTGACCCGCATCGCAGGCGGCTTCCAGGTGGGGGGGTCTCGATCCGGTAAACCCTGAAGGGAGCCATGAACGAGCCCTCCCCGAAAACGTCGAGTCGACCCCGGAGTTCGCATGAGGGGCGGACAGCTAGTCCGCTTAGACCACACGGTCACGCTCGGCGTCCGTCTCGACGCCGACGACGCGGCCAGGGTGCAACGCGAGGCCCGAAGGCGCGGCGTGTCGGTCAGCTTCTTGCTCGGAGAACTCGCCCGAGACCTCGTCAACCGATCGGAGGACCGCTGATGGGACTGGGCGAGCGCAAGCCCGAGTACGACCCGGCGAAAAGGGTCGACGGTGTCACCGCCGAGGAAATGGAGGAACTCTTCCCCGGCCGAGGACCGGCGCAGCCGTTGCCGGTGCTGAGCAACGAGTCGAAACGGATCATCGTCGAGCAGGAAAACGCGGCGCTGCGGCGACAGATGGGCCAGAATGAGCGCCGACCTCGACCGTGTCCGCCGCGAAGTCACCGCCGCCGCCTGGTCGAAGCCGGACTGGATTCCGATCTTGAAAGTGGTCGAATGGCCCGCGCTCGTCGTCCACCGCGAACGCCACGAGCAAGCCGCCCGCGCCTTCGCCGCCGCGAAGACAGACGCCGGGCCGAGGATGCGATCGAGCAACTCTGTGTCGCGACGAAGACCGCGATCAGCGACCTGCGGGCGAGAATCGGCGCGACCTACTCGACCGCCTCAAGTTTCGGCGAGGATCAGAACGAGTTCGCGGACGCCTACCGGATCGCGAAAGAGCGCGCCGACAACGCGCTCGAAGAGGAAAAACGGACCCCGACCGGCTGGCTCGGGATCGAGGAATGGATCGAGAAAGAGGACCCGCCCGAGCATCTCGTCGAGTTCGCCCGCTACCGCGTCGACCTCTCCGACGACGTCGATCGCTGGAAAGCGTTCCAGGGCGTCGTCCTCTTCGGCCCGACCCGACTGCTCGGCGGACAGGTCGAGCCGATCCAAGCCTCCGAAGCGATCGCCGCCCGCGAAGAAATCGACCGGCTGCGGATGGGGGCGACGGCGTGCTTTCACCAAACGGAGGGGCGACGCGAGTGCTTCCGCGTTGTCCATCGCAGTCGCCCTCGCGCGTC
Organism: uncultured Solirubrobacterales bacterium; assembly: GCA_963805455.1. Classification (GTDB taxonomy): domain Bacteria; phylum Actinomycetota; class Thermoleophilia; order Solirubrobacterales; family 70-9; genus VRUE01. The sequence goes on along the minus strand of CAWDUJ010000013.1, from coordinate 107,924 downwards.
TCTCCGACCTCTCAGGCGCCGCCGGGACGTCCGCGCGTATGAGCCGTCGCGCAGGCGTCTCAGGGCGCGAGAGGGGCGCGTAGAGGCTCGCCGATGCTGACCGTCGCCGACGAAACGAGCGCGATCCTCGTTCTCAGCGGCGGACTCGACTGGGACGCGGAGTTGGTCGGTGCGGCCGCCGCGGTCGAGACCGAATCCCGCGAGCGAGAGTTCGACGCGCTCGAACGGGTCCTGCGGTTCATCGAGGACGACCGTCTCGTGATTCCACGCGAGGACTCGGCCCGGACGCGGCTCGCGCTCGACCTCGTCGCGATCGGCTGGTGCCGCCAGGGTGTCACCCCGGAACCGAACGGTGAAGAAACGTGACTGTTAGGCCGATCCCCCGCGTGCCGTGAAGGGTGCCACGGTGAGGCTCAGCTATCCTGTATGGGAACGAAAAAGCGGCCCCCGGAGGCGCGGTAACGCCGACCGAGGGCCTTGACACGGAGGTCCTAGCTCCATGCCCGACGAGAACTCTATGTCCAGCGCTGCGACTGCGTACGGACGCCCGAACACGAAGGCGGCGAGGACGCGGCAGGTCGTCCACGAGCTTCTGCTTCAACACGACCGCGAAGACGGCGTCCCGACCTCGCTCCGCTTCGTCTTCTACGAGCTAGAGCAGCGAGGCGACGCGACGAAGCCGGACCCGGACGACCGTCGTCCGAACAAGCGCCGGAACCGCGGCTGGCCTCCCGGCGCCCAGGACGTCACCGACGCGGTGACCTGGCTACGCGAACAGGCCGTCGTCCCCTGGGGCTGGATTGAGGACGAGCAGCGCTCCGTGACCGACTGGCGCTACGACGACGACTCGGTCGCCGACTTCGTTCTGGCCGCGGTGAATCGGGCGCGGATCAACCCCTGGGACTTCGAGCCGCCGCTGATCCTGACCGAGTCCCTCGCCACGGCGGGGGTTCTCCGGCACGCCGTCGCCAGTCACTACCTCTGCCCGATCGCCGGGACAAAAGGACAGGCTCACGGCTTCCTGGTCACCGAAGTCGCGCCCCTCCTGGTCGAGAACGACCGGCCGGTTCTGTACCTCGGAGACCTCGACCGCTCCGGTGCCGACATTGAGGGACACACTCGCCGCGTTCTTGAACGCGCGAGCGGCCGCGAACTCGAATGGGACCGACTCGGGATGACCGAGGCGCTGGCGAGGGGCGCAGGAATCGAGCCGATTTGGAAGGTGGACGGGCGCGACGGTCAGGGCCACGAGGCGATCGAGGTCGAGGCACTCGGACAGCGCGCCCTCGTCGAACTCGTCCGCGATGAACTCGACGACCTGCTTCCCGAGCCGCTTGAGGACGTCCGCGAGCGCGAGGCCGAGCAGCGGGAGGTCGTGGGGCCGAGCCTTGCGACAGATCGCCGAGAACGGGGGGCAGGGCTGATGGGCCGCGTCACCGGGTCGGTCCAGTCGGTCAAGCGCAAGCGCAGCGGCGGCTGGAAAGGCGTCGTCTACTTCCTCGTCTACCGGCAGCCGAACGGCAAGCAGGTACGGCGCAAGCTCGGGCCAGCCTGGTCGAGCGCGAACGGCCCGACCCCGCCCGGTCACTTCACGCGAAAAGACGCCGATCGGAAGTTGCGCGAGGCGCTCGTCGACGTCGAACGGCAGGCGATCGTCGAACCCTCCGGGGTCACGTTCCGCGACGCCGCCGCCGAGTACCTGCGCTTCGTCGAGCGAGGTGCGCCAGATCGACGCCAAGACCGCCAGCGACTACCGCGGCGTGATCGAGGGCTACCTGCTCCAGGAGTTCGGCGAGCGGCCGCTCGAGGACGATCACCCCCGACGACATCGACGCCTACAAGGAAAGGCTGATCGCCGAGGGCAAGCTGTCGAACCGGACGATCGTCCGCCACCTGACCGTGCTGCACGGCATCTTCAAGCGGGCCAAGCGCGTCTGGGGCCTCCCCGAGAACCCGGCGTCCGCCGACCTGGTCGAGCGCCCCAAGGTCGTCTACTCGGGGGAGTTCGACACGCTGGACCGGGACGAGATCGAGCAGCTCGCCAGCGCCGCCGAGAACGCAGCAGGACGCCGCGATCTACAAGACGGCGGCGTTCACCGGCCTAAGCCAGGGCGAGCTTCTGGCGCTGCGCTGGTGAGACGTCGACTTCGTCGGCGGCCTGCTCCACGTGCGGCGCAACTTCACGAGTGGGCGCGAGAAGGTGCCGAAGGGCAAGCGGGTCCGAGCGTGCCGATGATGCCCGACGTGATCGACACGCTCGGCGAGCTCAAGGAGCGCGAACACTTCACCACCGACGACGATCTCGTCTTCTGCTCGGAGGTCGGCGACCACCTGGACCACTTCGAGCTGCGCAAGCGCTACTACGCGGCGCTGGAAACGGGCCGGCCTGCGCCGGATCCGGTTCCACGACCTGCGCCACGCCTTCGGCACGGCCGCGATCAAGAAGCTCGACCCCTACGCCGTACAGTCCTACATGGGCCACCAGCACTACTCGACCACGCAGCGCTACCTGCACCATCAAGCCGAGGCGCGAGGACGCGGCGGCGCTCGACGGAGGCGTTCGGGGCGACGTTCAGTGGACCTGCCGAGAGCCTCGAAATCGAAAGACGCAGACCAGGGCCGAGGCCACGGCGCATCGCTTCGGCTCCGCACACTGTCGAGCTAGGCCCTGCTCGTCATCACCGGCCTAGCGAGGGCATCGCCCCGGGAGCCTCGGCGTCGCGAGACAAGATAGCCCCGTGATGAAACGCGATTGGTCGAACGCGGTCAACCGACGAAGTGGGCGCCTTTCTGCTCGAGCACTATCCGCTGCGTCGAGTCGCCTGCCTTGGTAGTCGAGGTCGGCGGTGACCATCTCAGCGGCTGTCTCAGCTCGTCGGAGGTTGTTGACGATCCGATTCGACGCGATCGGTTGATGTAGTTGCCGCTTCGCCGATCTTCGCCGTCAATGTCAGGGCCGGGCGGTTTCAGCAACTTGTCGGCGACGGCGCATTGAGCGCCATCGACAAGTCCCGGCCGAAGCCTACCGAGCTCTCTTAGCGGCGTTGCTCGATGTCAGCTCCACGATTGCAGGGCTCATCATCGCCACCAGGACTACGATCGAGTCGCCGATGCCGCGTTGCGCAACCTCGGCTCGAACGGCTGGAAACGGGAATTCGGCGCGAAGGCGAGGCGACTCAGCTACCTGTACGATCCGACGACGTTAGAATCGTGGATGTGCCACGCCAGTCATCCACCTTCACGGATGCCTTGTGCTGGCTACTGACTCGACAACGACGTTTATGACCACGATGGGGGTCGCGACGGCAATAGACGCTTGCGGAGCCTCAATTCCGACGGCGGTTTCCCGACTTCCGGTGAGAAGGACGGCCATTCAGTCCCGGCGAGATTCATCGTCTCTGGGCGGCCAGTTCGACTTGGCCGGGTGGCCGCCGCTGATGCAATCTGGGTCGTAGTCGGCAATTGCTCCACGACCCCGCCCGTGTCCGTGCGCTTTGCGCGGTGCCGAAGGAGGCGAGCCAATTGATCGCCTATGCGAGCCGACATCATTGGGCGCAATCGCCGACAGCTCAATATCGCTGCAGCAGCCCTTCGGCGAGAGTCGAGCGCCCCGGCTCGACGGGATGCCGTCGGCGAAGTCACTGGCTGAGGGTACCTAGGCGTCGCCCAGACCGGTTCGGACGAAAACTCCTCTAGGTGTGGCGGCCGAGGACCGACCATTGGCAAGAGCGAGTCACGAACCGTGTCACGAAACGCGAGGGTCCGGGCCTAAGTGAGCGCAACTCAGAGAACCTAAGCGCGCCTGAGCGACCCGAGCGACACGGACCTAGAAGCCAGCGGCCTGCAAAGCCGTTTACACCGGTTCGATTCCGGTAGGCGCCTTTCCCTCTGGCCTGCGGAATCTGGCTCGATAGAGACGTTTACGAGGCCCTATGTGGAGCCCACTCCGTCCGCCTAGATCCGGTTGTAACCACCTGTTTTGGTGTGGGACTGACGCATGAGGCTGGGTCGCTGAGGCAGATTTCCGCCTCTCTGCCCGACCGGAGGCCGCGAGGTTGCCAGCTGCCGGCGTTTCTTCTCTCGTCACATTTCCCTCCTAGCGTGTCTCCCCTTGACACTCGAAAAGGAGGAGCGAATGGATCTCAGGCGGGCAGCGGCGATTCCGTTGGTTGCGGCGATCGGTGTGACTGGAGCGGTTGGGTTTGCGGGCTGCGGAGGCAGCTCCGATTCCGCGACTGGTCAAACGACGACGCACGCGATGAAGGACGAAGGCGAAGCCATGAAGGACGAAAACGGCGGCGCGATGAAGGACCAGGGCAAGGGGATGAAGGACGAAGCCGGTGCCATGAAGGACGAAGACAAGGGAATGAAGGGCGAAGGCGAAGCCATGAAGGACGAAGGCGAAGCCATGAAGGACGAAGACAAGGGCATGAAGGACGAAGGCGAAGCCATGAAGGACGAAGGCTCCTCCGGCGATCACATGAAGGGCTGAGCAGGGGCCAGATGGCACTGCTGATCCTCTTTGGATTCATCGCGGGCGCTGCCACGGCGCTTTCGCCCTGTGTACTGCCGGTGCTGCCGATCGCGCTCTCGGCGGGCGCGACCGGCGGTCGCCGGCGTCCGTTGGGAATAGTCGCTGGGTTGGCGGTTTCCTTCACCTTTGCGACGGTGGCGCTCGTCTACGTGATCTCCGCTCTGGGCCTGCCTAACGACTTCCTGCGCAAGCTGGCGATCGTGGTCCTGCTCGGCTTCGGGATCACCCTGATGATCCCGAAGCTCGCCGCACGGCTCGAGGCCTGGATGAGTCAGTTTGCGAGTAGGGCGGGGGTCGCCAAAGGCAAGGGCGACGGCTTCTGGTCAGGGACGGCGGTTGGTGCCAGTCTTGGCCTTGTCTACGCGCCGTGCGCCGGGCCGATCCTGGCCGGTGTCATCACCGTTTCTGCCTCGCAATCCTTCAGCACCGGTCGGCTCGCCGTGGCGTTGAGCTACGGGATCGGCTCCGCCGTCGTCCTCTACTTCCTCATGCTCGGCGGCCGCAAGGTCGTGCGGCCACTGGCTCAGCGTGGAGTGGGGCTGCAGATCGCGATGGGTGGCGTCATGGTCCTCGTCGCCCTGGCGATGCTCGGCGACTACGACATCAAGTTCCAAAATCACATCGCCAGCAGCCTGCCCAGCTTCCTCGTCAACCCCACCAAGAATCTCGAGAACACCGCCCAGGCCAAAACGGCGCTGGCCGATATCCGCGGCGGCTCACACGGAGTCGGCTCCGATGCCACCGGGGCGGCACCTGAAACCAACCCCAAGGGCAACCTTGATCTGAAGGTGCTCGGAAAAGCACCGGAATTCGTCGGCAACGAGCACTGGTTCAACACGCCAGGTGACAAGCCCTTGACGCTGCGAGGCCTGCGCGGTCGAGTCGTCCTCGTCGACTTCTGGACCTACAGCTGCATCAATTGCATCCGGACGCTTCCCTATCTGAAGGCCTGGGACACCAAGTACCGCAAGGACGGGCTGACGATCGTCGGCGTGCACACTCCCGAGTTCCCCTTCGAGCGCGAAGCGAGCAACGTGGAAAACGCGATCCAGGAAAACGGCATCCACTATCCGGTCGCCCAAGACAATGAACAGGCGACCTGGAACGCTTACGGCAACCAGTACTGGCCCGCCGAGTACTTCATCGATTCCAAAGGCAGGGTCCGCTACGTGCACTTCGGCGAGGGCGAATATGGCGAGAAAGAGAAGGTGATTCGTGATCTTCTCGCTGAAGCGGGGGATCAAGTCTCCGCCAAGGAAACCCAGGTCAAGGCGGTGGCGCCGTCGACGACGGTCACCACCCCGGAGACCTACCTCGGCGCCGCCCGCGCCGAACGCTTCACCAACCCCGACTACGCCCAGGGCTCGCACGACTTCAAAGCGCCGGGCTCTCCACCTCCCAATGGGTTCGCCTTTGACGGCGTTTGGGATGTCGGATTCGACTCGGTGACGGCTGGGAAGGACGCTTCCCTCGACCTGAACTTCGGCGCGCGTCGGGTCTACCTGGTGCTCGGCTCCCCGGGAGGCGACCGCAAAGTTGTGGTGAAGTTGGACGGCGAGCCGATATCGGCGAACGTTGCCGGTTCCGATGTCCACGGCGGCGCGGTGACGGTCAGCGGCCAGCGTCTCTACAACCTCGTCGATCTGCCCAAGGTCGGGCGGCACATCCTCACCCTGGAACCGGAAGCAGGAGTGGAGGGTTATGCCTTCACCTTCGGCTAGCCCAAGTGCGGCAATTGCTCCCATGGCCGACGTGGGCAATGGCACGGTCCGAGCGCTGCGGGTCCACAGCGCTCGCCGACGTCTTCTCCTATGTGCCCGACTGACCACTGCTTTCGGCCGACCGGCGCGATCAGATTGAGGAAGCGCTGGCTCCGAGCGCCGCCGAGCCGCCCGCGTGAGCGTCAGCTTTCCTTCAGCACCGAATACCAGACTCGCTCCGCCACCCTGACAAGGTCATCTCCCGTTCTCGCCACGCGCCGGTACAGCTCGCGGCGGGCAGCGATCTCGCGAACGTCCTCGACGTCGACCAGGGCCGACATCGCCCGGCGGTAGCTGTGCTGGAGGTGGCGCTGGTCCTTGACGGCGCGGTCGGCCTCTGCGGTGGCGCCCCCGCGGTCTCCGGCAGCGAACAGCTCGAGCGCGCGGGAAAGACGTTTGGTCCCTTCCAGAAGCTGTGTCGTCATCTCGGCAGTGGCCCCGTCGGGCTCGGTGTGCATCGCCTCGGCCTCGCCGACGATGTTCTTGGCGCTGTCGATCACCTCGTCGAGGCCGGTCGAGAGCTCAAACAGGTCCTCCGGCTCCAGCGGCGTCGAGAAGGCCTCGGTCAGGGCAATGCGCAGCTCGCGCTTGTGCTTGTCAGCCTCGTGCTCGAGCAGGCGCAGGCGTTCGGCTGCCGCGGCCTCGCCACCCGCCCAGGCGGCGAGGGCCTCCATCCCCCCGACGGTGATCGCCGCCTGCTCGCTGAGCATCCCGAGGACGTCGGCCGACTGCGGGAGAAACCAGCGTCGAAATCTCATCTCAGTTGACCGCCTTCCAGATCACCAGCATTATCGCCCCGAGAGCCGCGGCGGCGGGAAGGGTGAAGAGCCAGGCGAAGGCGATCGAGCGGACCACGCCCCAGCGGACGTGGTGCCAGCGCCGCCGGCCGCCGCCGACGCCGACCACCGAGGAGGCGACCACCTGGGTGGTGGAGACCGGCGCCCCGAGATAGGAGGCCGGGATTATCACCGCAGTCGAGGCGCTCTGGCTGGCGAAGCCGTCAATCGCAGCCAGTCGGAAGATGCGCCGGCCGATCGTGCGGATGATCCGCCAGCCGCCCATCGCGGTGCCGAGGGTGAGGGCGGCGCCGCAGGTGAACTTGACCCAGAGCGGCACCGTGAGGGTGTCGATGTGGCCGCTGGCCAGCAGCAGTGCCGCGATCACCCCCATCGCCTTCTGGGCGTCGTTTGCGCCGTGTCCGAAGGAGAGGGCGGCGGACATCGTCCACTCGGCGGCCCGGATCGGAGTCTTCACGTGACGGGTCGCCCGCCGCAGTAGGCGCCCGTCCAGGCGGGCGAAGAGGAGCCCGAAGCCGAGGCCGAGCATGGGCGACACGGCGAGCACGATCAGCACTCCGAAGACGCCGACCGGCCGCCAGCCGTCGAGGCCGCCCCACTGGATCGCGTTGATGCCGGCGGCGGCGAAGGCCGAGCCGACGAGGCCGCCGACCAGCGCGTGGGCGGAGCTCGAGGGCAGCCCGCGCGACCAGGTGAGCAGGTTCCAGAGCGTCGCGGCGAGCACCCCGGCACCGATCGTCGCGACCGCTTCGTCGGGCGCGACGGTGACGATCCCAGCGATCGTGTCGGCGACCGCGGTGCCGATCAGGAGCGCCCCGAGCATGTTGAAGACGGCGGCGAGGACGATCGCCTGTCCCGGCCGGGCGCCTCGCGTTGCGACCAGGGTGGCGATCGCGTTGGCGGCGTCGTGAAAGCCGTTCGTCAGTGCAAAGGCGATGCAGAAGGCGATCGCGAGCCCGAGTTCCACCCCGCAATCATCCAGTCCCGCGTTTGGTCACATCGCCTGCGGGGGGCGGAGGTGGTCCTCAGCGCCGCTGAGCCATCTCCTGCGATGTGCAGCGCGGCGGCCCGCGGGCGGGCCGCCGCGCTCTAAGTTGCTTGGGGCTAGGAGCCGATCCGCTTGGAGACGGCCTTGGCGGCCTTGCCCGCGGTGTCGACAGCGGTCCCGCCGATGTCCTTCGCGGCGTCCACCGCGTTGCCGGCAGCGTTCTTGAGGTCGTTACCGCTGTTCTTTGCTTCGTTCTTCTGCCGCGTCGCGGCCGCCTTCTTGGCTGACTCGCTCCGCTCGGCTTTTGTCTGCTGGGTCATTCGTTCCTCTCGATTGCGTTCTCAAGGACCCTGTACCCGATCGGGCCAGATCAACCGGCGACCGGACAAAGCTCACACAGGCCCAGGGGCTCGAGCTCAGTCGCCGAATACGGCTTCGAGCTCGACCAGCTGCGTCTCGATGCCGGCGCAGACGCCCTCGCAGATTTCGTGCACACCCGGGTCTGCGATGCGGTAGAGCGAACTGGTCCCCTGCTTGCGGCGGGCCACGAAGCCCTCGGTCAGGAGGGAGGAGAGGTGCTTGGAGACGTTCTGCTGGGAGGCGCCGAGGGCCTCGGTCAGGTCCCCCACCGAGGCCTCTTCCCTGGTGCGCAGGAGGTCGATGATGCGCAATCTGGTCGGATCGGAAAGGGCGGCGAAGCGGCGGGCGATCAACTCGGCGGCGTCAGGGGTCAGTGGGCTCTTCATCATCTGTTACTGTACTCTACAACTGTTAAGTTGTGAACTTGTAGATCAACAATCGGAGGATAGCGATGGCTGCCACGACCGAACAAGCCCCCTTTCAGTCGGTGAAACAGGGCCGTCGCGACGCCTGGCCACTGGAGCGGATCCTCTTCGTGATGGCAGGAACGATGACCGGTCTCAGCGCTCTGCTCAGCGCCTTCGTCAGTCCCTGGTTCCTGCTGTTGACCGGCTTTGTCGCCGCCAACCAACTCGCGTTCGTCGCCTTCGGCAACTGCCCGAGCTCCTTGGTGCTGCGGCGCTACTTCGGCGTCAAGGCAGCCTGCGACAGATGAGCCCCCTCGGGCCGATCGGGCGGCTCGGCCACTTTGCCGCCACCCACCGCCGCGCCGTCTTCCTCACCTGGGCGCTCGTTGCCGTCGGCCTCGGGGTGCTGGCGCCGCGGGTCGAGACCGCGCTCTCGGGTGCCGGGTGGCAGGCCAATGGCTCGGAATCGGTCAAGGTCCGCGAACAGCTCGACGCCAACTTCGGCGGTGCCGGCGCCTACGCGTTGCAGGTCGCCGTGTATTCGCCGGAACTGACCCTGGCCGACCCGGCGTTCCGCCGCAGCGTCGCCAGGGTCGAAAGTGTTCTCGTGGCGAACTCCGCGGTGGGCAGCGTTGTCTCGCCCCATCCTGGCTCCTCAATCTCCCGCGATGGTCACACCGCGATCATCGCCGGCACCGCCGCCGAGAACCCGAACGAAATGGTCGCCGCCGCCAACGACCTGAAGTCCGAAGTCGCCGCGGTCTCCCAGGCGGGGGTCGAAGCGAACCTCACCGGGGCCCCCGGAATGTGGTCGGACTTCAACGAAGCCAACCGGGAAGCGATGTTGAAGTCGGAGCTGATCTCCTGGCCGGTGACGCTGGCGATCCTCGTTCTTGCTTTCGGCTCGCTCGTTGCCGCCGGGCTGCCGCTGATGCTGACGATCGTCAGCCTGATCGCCTCAGCCGGAGTTCTCTACCTCGGGACCAAGCTGGCCCCTATCTCGATCTGGGCGATGAACTTCGCGCTGATGTTCGCCCTCGCGCTTGGCATCGACTACGCCCTGTTCATTGTCATGCGTTTCCGCGGCGCCCTCTTCGGCCAGCGCCGCGACCCGGCCGACGCGGTCGGTGAGACGATGGACACCGCCGGCAAGGCCGTCCTCTTCTCCGGCTTGACGGTGATGGTCTCGCTGGCAGCGGTGATGCTGGTCCCGAGCCCGGCCTTTCGCTCGGTCGCGCTGGGCATCATCGTCGCGGTGGTCTTCATCCTGGCGGCGGCCCTGACCCTGCTGCCGGCGGTACTCGCCAAGCTCGGACCGCGGATCGACAGGCTCGCCCTCCCCTGGGCGCATTCGGGCGAGCATCGCTCACCCCGCTTCGCCCGCTGGGGCGAGCTGCTCTGGCGCCGGCCCTTCGTCTTCGGCGGACTCGCTCTCGTCACTCTCCTTGTCCTGGCGTCGCCGATCCTCGGCATGAAGACCGGCATGCCGTCGATCAAGGTGGTGCCGAAGAACGACTCCTCGCGGGTTGGCTATCAGCAGATCAGCGCCGGCTTCGGGCCGGGCACGCCGGGGACGCTGCAGGTGACGGCGACCCGCGCGGACAGTGCTGCGGCCCTGGCGGTTCTGAGCGCCGACCCCGGGATCGCAACGGTCGCTCCAGCGGTGGCGGGCGGCGGTGGAGCGGTTCTGATCCAGGCGGTCCCGACCACCGGCCCCTCGACCGGTACCACCTCCGGCACGATCGACAGGCTGCGAGCCGATCTCCCCCCGGCGGCGCTCCTCGGTGGTCCCTCGGCAGAAAACCACGACCTCGAAACCTCGCTGGCGTCGAAGACGCCACTGGCGATCGGCGTGATCCTCGTGCTCGGCTTCCTGTTGTTGTTGATCGCCTTCCAGGCGCCGCTGATCGCTGCGATCGGGGTGCTTGCCAACCTGCTCTCGACCGCGGCGGCCTTCGGCGTCGCGACGCTGATCTTTCAGCACGGCCACCTCTCCGGCCTCCTCGGCTTCGAATCGCAGGGCTTCCTTGACGCCTGGGGCCCGATCTTCTTCTTCGCGATGATCTTCGCGGTCGCGATGGACTACACGGTCTTCTTGCTCTCCTCCGCGCGGGAGCACTGGGAGGAGACAGAAGACGCGAAGGCCGCGATGGTCGGCGGCCTCGCACACTCCGGCCGGGTGATCCTCGCGGCGGGAGGAGTCATGGTCGCGGTCTTCTTCACCTTCGCGCTCTCGGGGCCGCTGCCGCCGAAGGAGATGGGCACGATCCTCGGTGTCGCCGTCCTGCTCGACGCCTTCCTGGTCAGGCTGCTGCTGCTGCCCGTCTCCTTGCGCCTTGCTGGCCGGAGTGCCTGGTACCTACCCGACTGGCTCGACCGCATCCTGCCGGACGTTCGGTTCGGACATGGGAACCCAGCGGCCGAGCAGGAGCACGTTCTCGAAGAGGAGAGAGTCGCCGTGGGGTCGGGCTCGCGCTGAGAGCGCGGAAGGGCCCCGATACCTGCCCGCTGCTTGCTAGTAGTGGCCGAGGTGCTCGCCGTCCGGCCAAACTCCATCGCCCGGCATTTCAAGGCGGTCCGTTTTTTCTTGCCTCCACTCCGGGGTGGTCGTGGGCTCACCCCAGTAGTCGGTTACGCGCACCGCCGCTGCCGTCTTCCAGCTCGCCGATCGTCACATTTCGATAGAGGCGCCCGTCGCCGTAGTCGCAGGTCCACTCGACCACGACGCCTTCGTCGAACTGAAGGCGTCGGCCGACCTCCAGCGTCAGCTCGGGAAAGTTGCCCTCGACGTCGCCGACCAATTGACTGGTGCGAACGATCTCTCGCATCTGTGGCCATTGGCGGATCACGTTCTCGGCCAGTGGCACCCCGAGGATGTACGCGAGTCGGGTCTCGCCATTCGACTCCTGCTGCGCTGAGTCCATGCTCACCTTCCAGTTGCGCGGTCCGGCAGAGCGCCGGCGGCCGCAGGGCAGACTGTCTCACACGCGCTGACACGGACCGTCGTCCTCCTCAGCGGCGGTTTCGCAGCGTGGAGAACTGGAACCGCGCGGTCCGCGGTCTCGACGGGAAATATCGGACGGTCCGATTCGGGGGCGGGCACGGGGCGGGTCGGGGACGTCGGGCGACTACTCCGTGCAGGCTGCCGCCGATGATGTCGGCGGACGCCGTCAACGGTGAACTGGGACCCGACGGTCGTCTTCACGAAGCGGGTCCAGCTGCCAGGAATGGAATGGTTGCGAGCTACGTCAAGTCCCACCAGAGCCAGTTGACAGGTCCCGCGGGTGGACCGGGGGCGACCGGAGGCGTCGGCCCGCAGGGCCCGGGCGCGTTCCGACTCGCCGCCGCGAACTCCTCGACCGAATCGTCGCCGGCCACAGCCGGCACCGCCGGCCCCTGGACCACCGCCCTGAAATGCAATGGCGGCAACGCAACGATGAAGGTCACCGGGCCGGGTACGACCGAAGGGACGTCGTCGCTGGCGGGCGGCGGCAATCCCGCCGCGACCTACGTGAATGGCCCGAGTGCGATCGGCTCAGGAGCGAGCTACGTGATCGGGGCCGGCGGGCAGCAGAGCCTGGACCTCTTCCTCCGCAACGGCTCGGCGATGTTCGAGATCAACGTGGTGGTGACGGCTGTCGACGGGGGCCTGTTCACTGATTGCGCTCTGTCCGGTGCCGCGATCCCCGTCTCATGAGCGAACGGCCGGGTCGGGAGGGGCGCTGAGCAGGGCGGTGGCAATCTGCGTCCGCCCGGCGGGGAGCGGTGACGCCGCGGCGGTGCTGGATCTCTGGGAGAGCGAGCGCAGCCGGCATGCGAGCACGCCCGATCGCGCCGAAGACATCCAGCGCCTGATCTCCGACTCACCCGGGGCCTTGCTGGTTGCTGAGCATGAGGGCGAGATCGTCGGCGTCCTGATCGCGGCCTGGGATGGGTGGCGGGGGAACATGTATCGCCTCGCCGTACGGGAGGACCACCGTCGTCAGGGCATCGGTCTCGAGTTGACCCGGGCCGGCGAGGAGTACCTCCGCGGTCGCGGTGCCCGCCGGGTCACCGCCCTGGTGGCCTTCGACGACGACGGCGCCGGTGGGTTCTGGGATTCGGCCGGTTACCCGCAGGATGAGAAGATCGGGCGGCGCGTTCGCAATCTCCCGGGATAGGCTGCCGGGTCGATGGAGGCGAGAGCGAAAACGACGCCGTTCAAGAGCATCCTCTGCGGGGTGGAAGGCAACCCCGCGAGCACGATCGCGGCCCGGGCGAGCATCGCCCTGCAGACGCCCGAGACGTCGCTCCGCTTCGTCGCCGTGGACGCGAGCTTCGAACTGCGACCCGATTACACCAAGGAGAGCCTCGAGGCCGCCATGGCCGAGGCGATGAGGCTGGCCGAGGAGGCTGGTGTCACGGCGACCTCCGACATGCCGGCCGGGAAATACGCGTCGAAGGTCCTTCTCACCGAGGCCCAGAACCACGACCTTCTGGTGGTCGGCACCCACGATCATTCCCGGGTCTCGGAAATCGTCCTCGGCAGCACCACGAGGGAGACGGTGCATGCAGCCGAGCGGCCGCTGATGATCGCCCGGGAGCCATCCGGCGGCGGGTTTCTCGACACGATCCTGCTCGCCGCCGATGGCAGCGAGGGTTCAAAGGCCGCGGCCGCGGCTGCCGGGGCTCTGGTGGCCGCCTACGGCGGGAAGCTCGAGGTGCTGCACGTCTCCGACGGCAAGCAATCCGACTCCGACGCCGTGATGGAGGACGAGCTCGAGGAGATCGAGCGGGCGACCGGCGCGAGGCCGGAGCTCTCGACGGTCGACGGCCACCCGACCGACAAGATCGTCGAAGCGGCGGCCGAGAGGGGAACCTCGCTGATCGTCTGCGGGCGGCGGGGCCTATCGGGGATCAAATCCCTGGGCAGCGTCAGCGAGCGGGTGGTGCACGAGGCGGAAACGTCGGTTCTCCTCGTTCCTCACTCCTGAGCGGAGAACGGAAAAGGGCCCCGGAAGGGGCCCTTTGGTTCCGAAGGACGTGCCACCAGGCTGATCAAGAAATCGCTGGCTCGTCGGTCCTCAAGTTTGAAACTCGTCGTCGCGGTCGGCGACTGTAGATAAAGAAACACGCCGTGCGCCGAGAAGTTTCACCCTCTGCATCGGCAGTTGCAGATCCGTCCTCCATCCCCAAAACCAGGGATTTACCGGATCTTCGTACGCACTCGCCCGCTGCTAGATTCCGTTTCCCGGGCGCATAGCTCAGTTGGGAGAGCGCCGCCTCGACAAGGCGGAGGTCACTGGTTCGAGCCCAGTTGTGCCCATCAGGATTCGGCGCGGAAGGTGATCCCGTCGAATCCGATCGTCGTCGCTTCCGGCATGAAGACCGCTCCTTCGTTGGCCGGATTGGTCAGTGAGGAGCCGAAGATCGACACGACCGAGACCGGGACGGCCCCGCAGCCAAGGCAGATACCGGGCTCGACGAGGATTTTCCCGGGTGCCGGTCGGTAGTCCGGCGGGAGGTGGAACACCGCTTTGCCCACGGTGCCGTTGCGTGCAAAGCCCTTGAGGTGGACGGTTCCTTCACGGTCCTTGTAGAAGCCGGGGGTCTCCGCGGATGGCGGGCCGACATCCGGGCCGACCCAGCCGTTCTCCAGGCTCGCGGAGTGCCAGGCTTCGGACGGCGCGATCGAGTTGGCGAGAGTCGCGACCGGGACGGTGCCGAGGGTCGAGGCGTTGACCTGGGTGCCGGTGATCGACCCGGGCTTGATCTTGGCGCCGGTGATCGCCTTGTTCTTCACTTTCGACGTCGTCACCGCGTTCTTCTTCAGCTGCTTCGGCCCGATGCTGTTCTTGCGCAGGTTTGACGCGGCGATTGCGCCCCCACCGAGGGCGATGAACAGCGCCAGCGTCGCGACCACGTTTGCATAGGTCGGGCGGGGGATGCGAGCTTTCATGAGGAGCCTCCGTGACGCTCGGAAATGAACGCCGCGGAGGCTCCCAGACGCCCAGGACGCCAAAGCTCGCCTCAGGCGGTGGCCGGCAGCCTCACCTCGGTCAGCCGGAAGTGGTTCCCGGAGGGGTCCCGAAACCCGGAGTCGATCCCATATGGCCGCTCTTCGGGCGTTTCGACGAACTCGACGCCGCGGGCCTTCAGTTCCTCATAGGAGGCCTGGCAGTCATCGGTGCTGAGGAAGACGGTTCCGGCGAATCCCTTCGCCATCAGCGCCTTGACCTCTTCCTGGGTCTCGTCGTCCATCACCGGTGCGCCGGGGATCGCCATCAGGACGATCGAGACGTCCTCCTGGCCGGGGGGCGAGACGGTGAGCCAGCGGAAGCCGTCCATCTCCGGCAGAGTCACGTCGGCGGTGATCTCCATCCCGAGCTTGTCGGTGTAAAAGGCGAGCGCCTCGTCCTGGTCGTGGACCCAGAGCTGTGCGTTGGCAATCCTCATCATTTCTCCTCCTGAACTGGTTTGATCGGTCGCCGGCGATGCTAGGTCGAGGCCGGGGTGCTGTCTTCTCCAAACGTGCTGTGTCGGGGCCGGGTGTGAAGCCGGACGAGACAGGCCGGGACCCGAGCGTGGTGGGACGCCGGCGGGTGGGCCGCGCGGTACTCGGTCGGCGTCTGACCGTACGCCCGTTTGAAGCTGGTCGTGAACGAGCCGACGCTCTGCAGCCCGACCGAGAAGCAGATGTCGGCGACCGAGCGGTCCGTGTTTCGCAGCAATGCCGCGGCGCGCTCGAGGCGACGGGTGAGGAGATAGGTGTGCGGTGGCTCGCCGAAGACGCGGCGGAACTCGCGGCTGAAGTGGGCGCGGGAGAGGCCGGCCGCACGGGCCATGTCGTCGACGTCGAGTGGCTCGAAATAGCGCGCGTCGGCGAGGTCCTTGGCGCGGAGCAGGTGGCGGGCGGGCGGGACGAACGCCATGTCCAGAGTCTAGGCTCGCTGCCTGGTGATCGGGACCTACGCAGCAGTGCTCGCCGTCGGCGTCCCATCGCTGGCGATCGGCCAGGCTGTCCTGGCGCTCTGCGGCGTCCGCCGCTGGAGCTGGCTCGCGCCCGCGGTCGGTCTGGCGCTTGTCGCGGCGATCTGCTGGGGGACGGTCCGTCTTCCGGGCGACGGCGTCATCTCCGCGATCGTGGTCGCCGTCGCGACCGTGGTCTCGATCGGCTTCCTCCGGCGGCGCGTCCGCGGGAAAAGGGGGGCTCTCCGACTCGGAGGGCCGGTCGCGCTGGCGGCGCTGGCGGCCGCCTCGCTTCCGTTCCTCGTCGAAGGCCACTTCGGCATCCTCGGCACCGGCTTCAACCCGGACATGTCCCAGCATCTGCTGGCGGCCTCCAGGCTCGCCGACGGCTTCGGCTCCGAACTCCTGCGCCAGGGCTATCCGATGGGGCCACACGCGATCGTCGTCGGCCTCGACAATGGCCTCGGCGTCTCCCTGGTCGAGGGCTTCACCGGCCTCAGCGTCGCGGTCGCGGTGATCGCTCCGATGACCGCCCTTGCGGCGTTCCCCGACCGCCCCCGGTTGCACCGCGCCGCCGCCGCGCTTCTCGTCGGCCTCCCGTATCTGGTTGCCTCCTATTTCGCCCAGGGCGCGTTCAAGGAGACGATGCAGGCCCTCTGGGTCCTCGCCTTCATCCTCGCCCTGCGCGAGACGACCCGGAGCCCCGAGTGGCGCGAGCTGCCGCTTCGCTTCGTCCCCGCCGCGGTGATCGCGGTCGGCGCCGTCTACACCTACAGCTTTCCGGGTTTGATCTGGCTCTCGGTGATCCTAATCGCCTGGCTCGCGCTCGAGAGGCGGCTGCCGGTGCGGCCGCTGCTGCTGGCCCTCGCGGTGTTCGCGGTCGGTGCCCTGCCCGAGCTGGGGCGGATGATCGAATTCCACAACTTCGAGACCTTCGACCCCAACGGCCCGGGGCTCGGCAACCTCTTCGGCCAGGTGTCGCCGCTGACGGCCCTTGGGATCTGGTTCTCGGGCGATTTCCGGGTCGCGGCGGGGGACGGGGCCGTCCCGGCCGTCGTCTATTACCTCGGCGCGGCCTTCGCCGCCGTCCTCCTGGTCCTCGGCCTGCTGCGCTGCGTGCGCGGTCGTGAGAGCTCGATTCTCGCCGGCATCGGCGCCGTCGCTCTCCTCTATGTGGCGGCGAGGATCGGCGGCACCCCGTACACCGCGGCTAAGGCGCTCGAGCTTGCGGCCCCGGTCATCGCCCTCACCATCGTCGCCCCCTGGCTGGCCCCGGGCGCCGAGGGCCGCTCCGGCCTCCTGATCTGGGCCTACCTGGGGGCCGCCGGCTTCTGCTCGCTGCTGGCCCTCGCCAACGCCCCTGTGGGGCCGTCGAGCTACTCGCCCGCTCTGACCGGTCTGCGTCCTCTGATCGCCTCCGGCTCGACCCTCGTCCTCGCCCCCCGGCAGCTGCTCGATGAGGAACACGGCGAGCGCTACCTCGACTGGGAGCTTCGCGGCGGCCGGGTCTGCATCGCCGACGAAGACGACCCGCCGGCGGACCTCCCGGCCGGGGTCGGGTTCGTGATCACGTCCGACGAGCACCCCCGTCCGCCGTTCCCCGACATGGAACTGCGCGAGGAGGCGGACCCGTACCTGCTCTGGGTCAGGACCGGCCAGGCCTCCGGAGCCGGCGACTGCCCCTTGATCGCGGTGCGCCAGGCCCGCCAGGGGCCGTCAGGCTGACCACCACACGGGGCGCCCGCGTAGCATGCCGCGCATGTCGAGTTCCGCGACCACGATCACCGTCAAACTGCCCGACGGCACACCGCTCGAGCTCCCCGATGGCGCCACCGGCGCCGACGCCGCCACCGCGATCGGGCCGGGCCTGGCGAAGGCGGCGCTGGCGATCACCGTCGACGGCGAGCTCCGCGACCTCGCGGCGCCGCTGAGCGACGGCGGCGAGATCGCGATCCTCACCGATCGCGACGACGACGCGCTGGCGCTGATCCGCCACGACGCCGCCCACGTCATGGCCGAGGCGGTCCAGGAGCTCTACCCGGGGACCAAGGTGACGATCGGCCCGGCGATCGAGGACGGCTTCTACTACGACTTCGAGTTCCCCGAGGACGTCAGGATCACCGACGCCGACCTG
The DNA here is from genome assembly GCA_963805455.1 of uncultured Solirubrobacterales bacterium. GTDB lineage: Bacteria > Actinomycetota > Thermoleophilia > Solirubrobacterales > 70-9 > VRUE01. Next base: position 89,996 of record CAWDUJ010000013.1, on the reverse strand, counting down.
GAGCCGATCGAGGAGGCGATGCGCGCCCACATCGCCGCCGACGAGGAGTTCTCGCGCCGCGACGTGCCGGTTGCCGAGGCGATCGAGATCTTTCGCGACCAGGGCGAGGGCTACAAGGTCGAGCTGATAGAGGACCTCGTCTCGAACGAAGGCGTCGAGACCGTCTCGCTCTACCGCAACGGGCCGTTCGAGGACCTATGCCGGGGCCCGCACGGACCCTCGACCGGGCGGATCAAGGCGATCAAGCTGAACTCGGTCGCCGGCGCCTATTGGCGGGGCGATGAGACCCGGCAGATGCTGACCCGGATCTACGGGACCGCGTTCTTCACGACCAAGGATCTCGAGGCTCACCTCGAGCGGATCGAGCAGGCGAAGGCGCGCGATCACCGCCGGCTCGGCCCCCAGCTCGGCATCTTCATGCTGCGCGAGGAGGCGCCGGGGATGCCGTTCTGGCTGCCGAACGGGACGACCCTTCTGCATCTGATTGAAGCCGAGGTCCAGGGCCAGCTCCGCAAGCGCGGCTACGAGGAGATCAAGACTCCCCAGGTCCTCGACGTCGAGCTCTGGCACCGCTCCGGCCACTGGGACAACTACCGCGAGAACATGTTCTTCACCGAGTCCGGCGATCGCCAGTACGCGATCCGGCCGATGAACTGCCCGGGCGCCTGCCTCGTCTTCGGCTCCGAGCGCCACTCCTATCGCGAGCTGCCGCTGCGGCTGGCCGAGTTCGGCCAGGTTTCGCGGGCCGAGCGCGAGGGCGTCCTCCACGGGCTGCTGCGGGTGCGCACCTTCACCCAGGACGACGCCCACATCTACTGCACGCCGGAGCAGATCGTCGACGAGGTGACCCACGTCTGCGAGGCGATCGACGAGCTCTACGAGCGGTTCGGGTTCGACGACGTCCGGGTCGAGCTCTCGACCCGGCCGGAGAAGTCGATCGGCACCGCCGAGCAGTGGGATCAGGCCGAAACCGCGCTGCGCGGCGCCCTTGCCGCCCAGGAGCGCGAGTTCCAGCTCAACCCCGGCGACGGCGCATTCTACGGGCCGAAGATCGACTTCCACGTCACCGACGCGCTCGGGCGTTCCTGGCAATGCGGGACCTGCCAGGTCGACTTCTTCATGCCGGAGCGCTTCGACCTGTCCTACACCGACGCCGACGACGAGCAGCAGCGGCCGGTGATGATCCACCGGGCCCTGCTCGGCTCGATGGAGCGCTTCGCCGGGATCCTGATCGAGCACCACGCCGGCCGCTTCCCGGTCTGGCTGGCGCCGGTCCAGGCGGCAATCCTGCCTGTCTCCGACCGCCACCTCGAGTACGCCGGCGCCGTCGCCACCGGGCTCCGCGAGGCCGGCGTCAGGGTCACGGTCGACGAGCGCTCGGAGTCGGTCGGGAAGAAGATCCGCGACGCCGAGCTCGGCCGTTACCCGTACATGCTGGTCGTGGGCGACCGCGAGCAGGAGGCGGGCGCCGTCGCGGTCCGCTCACACGAGGACGGCGAGCTCGGGGCGATGCCGATTGCCGAGTTCGCCGCCCGGGTCGAGGGCGACAGCGCCGGATGAACGATTTCTCGCCGGTTTGGCGCCCGGCCTCTATACTGGCCAGCACTTGACTGACGCCACGCCGAACATTCGCCGCCGCTGAGCGCCCCGTGGCCTTGTCCGATTACCTCGTCCTCTTGAAGATCCACCTCTTTACCTAGTGCCTGTTCCTCGCAGGTTCGATCGGCGCCCCCCTGAGCGCGACACCACGCGGATCAACGACCGGATCCGGGTGCCGAAAGTGCGCCTGATCGGCGCCGAAGGCGAGCAGCTCGGGATTGTCGAGACCCCCGACGCCCTGCAACGGGCCCAGGACGCCGACCTCGACCTGGTCGAGGTCGCGCCGAACTCGAAACCGCCGGTGACCCGCCTGCTCGACTACTCGAAGTACAAGTACGAGCAGGAGCAGAAGCAGAAGGCCGCCCGCAAGCACCAGCAGCAGGTAAACGTCCGCGAGATCAAGCTCCGGCCGAAGATCGCCGACCACGACTACGAAACCAAGCGCGGCCACGTCGAGCGCTTCCTGCGCCAGTCGAACAAGGTCAAGATCACGATCATGTTCCGCGGCCGCGAGCAGGCCCACCCCGAGCGCGGCCGAGCGCTGCTGCAGCGCCTCTACGAGGACCTCGACGGCCTCGCGACGATCGAGTCCGAGCCGCTGCAGGAGGGCCGCAACATGAGCATGATGCTCGCCCCGAGCAAAGAGGCTGCCAGGGCGAAAGAGGCCGAGGCCGCGGCTGAGGCCGGGGCGGACGCCGAGGCTCCAGCAGACGCAGACGCGGCCACCGGCTGAGGCGCTTTTCCAAAGCATCGCTTTCGAAAAGCGCCTCGCTCAGTCGAGGATGGCGTCGGCGATCCGCTCGGCGGCGTGGCCGTCCCAGAGCGGGGGAGGGGCGGGGCGGCCTCCCCGTCGCTCCGAGAGTGCCGCAGGGATGCCGGCGATCGCAGCAGGGTCGAGACCGAGGAGTGTGTTGGTCCCGGCGCGGATCGTCACCGGACGCTCGGTGTTGTCGCGCAGGGTGAAGCAGGGGACGCCGAGGTAGGTCGTCTCCTCCTGGATCCCGCCCGAGTCGGTGAGGACGGCACCGGCGTCGGCGAGCAGCGAGAGGAACTCGACGTAGCCGAGCGGATCGACCAATTTCAGTCCGGCGTGCTCGGTTCCAATGTCGCCGAGCATCTTCCGGGTCCGGGGATGGACCGGGAAGACGACCGGAATCTCGGCGGCGACCGCGGCCAGGCCCGCCATCGTCTCGCCCAGCAGCGGCCCGTCGACGAGGGCGGGGCGGTGGAGGGTCACCAGCAGGTACCCGCCGGCCTCCACTCCGAGCTTGGCTGCAGCCCCCGCGGCGCCGATCCGGTCCTCGAGCGCGGCCAGGGTGTCGATCATCGTGTTGCCGACGAAGTGCATCCGGTCCTCGGCGATCCCCTCGGCCCGCAGGTTCTCGACCGCCTCATCGCTGTGGAGGAAGAGATGCTGGGAGAGGACATCGGCGACGATCCGGTTGATCTCCTCGGGCATCGTCCGATCGAAGCTCCGCAGCCCCGACTCTATGTGGGCAACGGGGATCAGCGCCTTCGCCGCTGTCAGCGCCGCGGCGAGCGTCGAGTTGACGTCGCCGGGGACGAAGACCAGATCGGGTTTCTCCTCGGCGAGTACGGGCTCCAGCCGCTGCATCACCAGGGCGGTCTGCTGGGCGTGGCTGCCGGAGCCGACCTCGAGCATGTGATCTGGCTCGGGGACGCCGAGCTCCTCGAGGAAGATCTCCGACATCATCCGGTCGTAGTGCTGGCCGGTGTGGACGATCGAGTGGCGCCCGTCCGGGTCGCGCGCCCGCATCGCGGCGATCACGGGCGCGGTCTTGACGAAGTTCGGACGGGTACCGACCACGTAGACGAATCTCAAGAAAACGCCTCGCGCTTCGCTCGCTGCGCGATAAACCAGACTGAGCTCATTTGGCTCGCTCCGCGCTCATGCGCGCCAGAGTACCTGCGGCGTCCGGCGTCCGGTCTGCTTCAATACCGGTCCCGATGCCGAAGATGAAAACCCATTCGGGCGCCAAGAAGCGCTTCCGCAAGACCGCCAAGGGCAAGCTCCGTGGGCGGCGCGCGTTCTCGTCCCACATACTCGAGAAAAAGTCACCGAAGCGGAAGCGGCAGATGCGGCGTCCGGTCGAGATCGCCAAGCCTGACGAAGCGCGGATCCGGACCCTGCTCGGAGGCAAGAAGTGAGCCGCGTAAAGCGTTCCGTCCACGCCCGCAAGAAGCGGCGCAAGGTCCTCAAGGAAGCGAAGGGCTACTACGGCCGCAAGCATTCCTCGTACCGGTTCGCAAAAGAGCAGGTGCAGCGCTCGGGGATGTATGCCTATCGCGACCGGCGCAACCGCAAGCGCGAGTTCCGGCGCCTCTGGATCACCAGGATCAACGCCGCCGCCCGCCTCGAGGGCATGAGCTACTCCGAACTCATCCACGGCCTCGGCAACGCCGGGGTCGAGGTCAATCGCAAGATGCTCGCCGACATCGCGGTCAACGACCGCGATGCGTTCCGCCGATTTGTCGAGCTCGCCCGGGAGGGTGCGGCCGCCTAGTTGCAGCCACACTCCGATTCCCAGGCGGGCCGCTTGAATTCAGGCGGCCCGTTGTCGTTCCAGGAGAAAACACGATGATCGAAAGCCCCAAAAACGAGAAGCTGAAACTGGTTCGGAAGCTGCGCGAGCGCCGGCACCGCGACCGCGAGGCCCTGTTCGTCACCGAGGGCGAGGACCTGCTCGACGCCGGCCGCGCCGCCGGGGCGGAGCCGAATCTGGTCCTGACCGCCGCCGGCAGCGGCCTCGGTGGCGAGGAGGTCAACCCCGGGCTCCTCGACGAGGTCTCGACGCTCGGGTCCGGGACACGGGCGATCGCGGTCTGGCCGCTGCGCTGGAGCGACGCGGTCGAGGCCCCCTGCGTCTACCTGCATGGGGTCGCCGACCCCGGCAACGTCGGCGCGATCCTCCGCACCGCCGTGGCGCTGCTCGGTGGCACGGTCGTCCTCGGTCCCGACTGCGCCGACCCGCATGGCCCGAAATCGGTGCGGGCGAGCATGGGCGCGATCTTCGCCCAGCCCCTCGTGCGCGCCGATATCGAGGCCACTCCGGAGCCGCGGGCGGCGCTCGTCGCCCATGGCGGCGCCGGGCTCGGGGCGCTCGAGGGCGCGGCCACGCTCTGCCTCGGCGCCGAGCGCGAGGGACTGCCCGAGTCGGTCCTCGAGGCATGCCAGGAGCGGGTGACGATCCCGCTGCGCCCCAGCGCCGCCGAGTCGCTCAACGTCGCCGCCGCGGCCGCTATTTCCGCTGAGCGCGTGGCGAGCGCAGCGTCGAAAGCCGATTTATCGCGAGCGAGCGAGCGCGAACAATGATTTCCTGGATATCGTCGCGCGCCATGCGGGAGGCCACCGGAGATGCTTGACCGTATCGAGGAGATAAGGGCCGAGGCCGCCGCCGCGATCGAGGCCGCGGGGGGGACCGCCGAGCTCGAGGAGCTGCGGGTCCGCTACCTCGGCCGCAAAGCCGAGCTGACCTCGATCCTGCGCGGCATCGCGAGCCTTCCCGAGGAGGAGCGGGGGCCGGTCGGAAGCGGCGCCAACCGGGCCCGCCAGGGTCTCGAGGCGCTGCTCGAGGCCCGCGCGGCCGACCTCGACGCGGCCGAGCTCGAGGGCAGCCTCGCCGATGATCGCGTCGACGTCACCCTGCCCGGGGCACCCTCGACGCCGGCCGGGCACCTGCACCTGATCACCCGCACGACCCGCCAGATCGAGGACGTGATGGTCGGTCTCGGATACCGGGTCCTGGAGGGCCCTGAGGTCGAGCACGACTACTACAACTTCACCGCTCTCAACCACCCGCCCGGGCACCCGGCGCGGATGCTCCAGGACACCTTCTACATCCAATCCGACCCCGAGGTCCTGCTCCGCACCCACACCTCGCCGGTCCAGACCAGGGCGATGGAGACCGAGCCGCCGCCGGTCTTCCTGATCATGCCGGGCAAGGTCTACCGCCGCGACTCCGACGCCACCCACAGCCCGATGTTCCACCAGGTCGAGGGCCTTGCGATCGGCGAGGGGATCACGCTCGCCGATCTCCAGGGGACTCTGGAAGAGCTGCTGCGGGCGATCTTCGGCGAGGGGCGCGAGGCGCGGATGCGGCCGCACTTCTTCCCCTTCACCGAGCCCAGCGTCGAGTTCGACGTCTCCTGCTTCGCCTGCGACGGCACCGGCGCCCTCGCCGGCGGCGAGCGCTGTGGGCTCTGCAAGGGCATCGGCTGGATCGAGGTCGGCGGGGCCGGGATGGTCGACCCCAACGTCCTCGAGTTCGTCGCCGACAACGGCTACGACCCCGAGCGCGTCCAGGGGTTCGCCTTCGGGATGGGCGTCGAGCGGATCGCGATGCTCCGCCACGGCGTCCCGGACCTGCGCCGCTTCTTCGACAACGACGTCCGGATGCTGGAGCAGTTCCTCTAAGCCCAATGCGGAGCGAACGGCGAAATCTGATTCTGCGCGAGCGGCGCATTGGCGGGGCATCATGAAGGTCCCCTACTCATGGCTGCGCGAGCACTGCGACCCCGAGATCGGGGCCGACGAGCTCGCGGTACGCCTGGCGATGACCGGGACCGAGGTCGAGCGCGTCGTCGCGGTCGGCCCTCCCGACGGCGACGGATTCGTGATCGGCCGGGTCGTGACCTGTGAGCCGCACCCCAACGCCGACCGCCTCAGCGTCTGCACCGTCGACACCGGTGACACCGAGCCGCGAACGATCGTCTGCGGGGCCCCGAACGTCGCCGCCGGCCAGACCGTCGCGGTGGCCCTGCCGGGGGCGACGATGCCGGGTGGGACCAAGCTCGGTGAGGCGAAGCTCCGCGGGGTCACCTCCTCGGGGATGATCCTCTCCGCCGCCGAGCTCGAGATCGGCGAGGACTCCGACGGGATCATGGTCCTCGACGACGGCCCCGCACCGGGGGCGCCGTTGGGTGAGGCCCTGCCGATCGGCGAGCGGGTGCTCGAGCTCGAGGTGACCCCCAACCGGGTCGACTGCTTCGGCGTCTACGGGGTCGCCCGCGAGGTCCACGCGGTTACCGCCGCCCCGCTCGGACCGGAGCCCTGGCACGACGACGCCCACGCAGATGGCGACGGCTCGGTCGAGGACTACGCCTCGGTCGCCGTCAAGGTCCCCAGCCTCTGCCCGCGCTTTACGGCCCGCGTCTTCACCGACGTCGAGATCGGTCCCTCGCCGGCCTGGCTGCAGGCCCGGCTGACCGCAGCCGGGCAGCGCCCGATCAACAACGTCGTCGACATCACCAACTACGTGATGCTGCTGACCGCACAGCCGCTTCACTCCTTCGACCTCGACCGCGTCCCCGACGGCGCCCTGACGGTGCGCGCCGCCACCGAGGGGGAGACGATGACGACGCTCGACGGTGTCGAGCGCACCTTCGACGCCGAGACCGTCCTCGTCTGCGACAGCAACGGCCCGTCGGGAATCGCCGGGATCATGGGCGGCCAGGTCTCCGAGGTCTCCGACGAGACGACCAGGGTCCTGCTCGAGGTCGCGAACTGGAACGGGACCAACATCCTCCGCACCTCGCGCCTGCTCGGCCTCCGCTCGGAGGCCTCCTCGCGGTTCGAGAAGCAGCTCCACCCGGACCTCTGCATGCGGGCGCAGCGGATCGCCTCGCGGCTGATGGTCGAGCTCTGCGGGGCGAAGCTGGTCCGGGGGACGATCGACATCGCCGGAGAGATTCCGCCCCACCATCACATCGGCCTGCGCGAGGACCGGGTCGAGGGGCTGCTGGGGATGAAGGTCGAGGAGCCCGAGCAGATCGAGTACCTAGAGCGGCTCGGGTTCACGATCCACACCGCCCACGGAAAGCTCCTGGTCGAGGTCCCCGCCGACCGCCACAGCGACGTCACCCGCGAGGTCGACCTGATCGAGGAGATCGGCCGGGTCCACGGCCTCGAGGAGCACCTGCCCTCGACCCTCCCCGACTCGATGGGTCGGGTCGGGGCGCTGACCCGCCCGCAGAAACTCCGCCGCCGGGCCGAGGACGCGATGCGGGACCTCGGCTTCGACGAGATCGTCGGCTGGAGCTTCACCGACCCGGGTGATGCCGGCAGGCTGCGGATCCCCGACGGGGACCCCCGCGCCGGTTCCGTCGTCATCGCCAATCCGCTCTCCGAGGAGCATTCGGTGATGCGGACGACCCTGCTCGGGTCGCTGCTCGACGTCGCCCGCGGCAACCTCGCCCGCGGCGCCGAGCGGGTCGCACTGTTCGAGTCCGGCCGGGTCTACCTGGCGCCCGACGGGGGCGGCGGCGGGCCGCTCGCGGGCGCCTTCCCAGGCAGGCAGCCGGCACCGTTCCACGAGCCCCATCGCATCGGGTGTCTCGCGGTCGGCGCGCTCGAGCCGGGCTCCTGGCGGGGCGAGGGCACCGCCGCCGACTTCTTCGCCCTCAAGGGAGCCCTCGAGGGGCTTGCCGCGAGGCTCGGCGTCGGACTCCAGTTCAGGCCCGCGAGCGAGCCGTTCCTACATCCCGGCCGCTCGGCCGAGGTGCTGGTCGAAGGGGCCCTCGCGGGCTGGGTCGGCGAGGTCCACCCACTCGTCTGCCGCGCCTGGGACGTCGACGCCGCCGCCGGTTTCGAGGTCGGCCTGGCGCCGCTCGTCGCCGCCTCGCCGGCCTGGGAGGAGGAGTTCGAGGACCTGACGACCCACCCCGCTGTCCTCCAGGACCTCGCCGTCGTCGTCGAGGATTCGGTCCCCGCCGCCGAGGTGCGCGCCGCCGTGCTGGAGGGAGGGGGAGACCTTCTTCGCTCAGCCGAGGTCTTCGATCTCTACCAGGGCGAGCAGTTGGGCGAGGGGCGCAAGAGCCTGGCGCTGCGGCTCGAGTTCCGGGCCGCTGACCGGACCCTGACCGACGAGGAGGTGGCCGGCCTGCGCGACTCGATCGCCGCCAAGCTCGGTGAGATCGGGGGGACGCTCCGTGAATGAGGCGGCGGGACAGCCGCTCGACGGCGACCCTGCGGCGCGGGTCCTGGTCGCCGGCGCCTCCGGGTTCACCGGCGCGCTGGCGGCCCAGATCGTCTGGCGCCATCCGCGACTCGAGCTGGTCGAGATCACCTCGCGCAGCGACGCCGGCATGCGCCTCGATGACCTCTACCCGCGCTACCGGGTCCCGCTCGAGCTGACCGAGCTCGACCTCGACGGGCTCGAGGGGATAGACGCCGCGATCGTCGCCTACCCCCACGGCGCAGCGGCTCCGACCGTCGCCGCCCTCCGCGGCCTCGGGGTCCTCGTCGTCGACCTCTCCGCCGACTTCCGCCTCCGCGACCTCCCGACATACGAGCTCTGGTACGGGGAACACGGCGCCCCTGCACTGCTCGAGGGCTCCGTATACGGCCTGACCGAGCTCTATCGCGAGAAGCTGAGGACGGCAGAGCTCGTTGCGACACCGGGCTGCTACCCGACCGCGAGTGTCCTCGGGCTGGCGCCGCTCGCCGAGCGCGGCATCCTCACCGACGTCGTGATCGACGCCAAGCAGGGCGTCTCCGGCGCCGGGCGGGGCGGGGGGGACGAGATGCACTACGTCTCGATGGACGAGAACGCCTTCGCCTACAAGACCGAGGGGCACCGCCACCGGCCCGAGATCGAACAGGAGCTGGCGGCGCTCGGCAGCGCCACCCCGGTGACGTTCGTCCCCCACCTGCTGCCCTTGGACCAGGGCGAGCTGACGAGCTGTTACGCGACGGTCGGGGCGTCGGTCACCAAGGACGAGGTCCAGGCGCTCTACGCCGAGCGCTACGCGGACGAGCCCTTCGTCCACGTCGTCGACCGGCCGCCGGGCCTGCGCGACGTCCGCGACACCAACGAGTGCCACGTCTACGTAACCGTCGAGGAGCGGGGGAAGGTCCTCGCCTTCTCGGCGATCGACAACCTCTGGAAGGGGGCGTCGGGCCAGGGGGTCCAGAACCTCAACCTGATGCTCGGCCTCGACGAGACCGAGGGCCTGCGGTGAGCGGGGGCTTCTTCAGGTCGCGCTGGGTCGAGCCGCCCGATGGCGTCGAGGAGCTCGATCCCGCCCAGCTCGCGCCCGGCTTCGCCGCCGGCGCCGTCGCCTGTGGCCTGAAGGAGAGCGGCAACACCGACGCCGCGGTGGTGGTCGCCGGATCGGAGCAGGTCGAGTCGGCCCTGCTCCTGACCCGCAACGCCGCCGCCGCGGCCCCGGTCCGGCTCTGCCGCGAAAACGTCGACTTCGGCGCGATCCGCGCCGCCGCAGTCAAGGCCGGCAACGCCAATGCCGCCACCGGCGAGCAGGGGATGCGCGACGCGGTTGCGATCCAGCAGGCCGCCGCCGAGGAACTGGACCTCGACCCCTCGGTGGTCGCGATCGCGGCGACCGGGAAAATCGGCGAGGCACTGCCGATGGACCGAGTCCTCGACGGCATCCGCCGCGCCGCCGCCGTGGTCCGTCCCGACGGCGGCGCCGAGTTCTCGGAGGCGATCATGACCACCGACCGCGGGCCCAAGCGCTGCACCGTGCGCTGCGATGGCGTCACCCTCTCGGCCCAGGCAAAGGGCGCGGGGATGATCCAGCCCGGCTACGCGACGATGCTCTGCTTCGTCCAGACCGACGCCGTCCTCGATGGCCCCTACGGCGCCGAGACGGCGCTGCGGGAGGCCGTCGACCGCTCCTTCGAGCGGATCACCGTCGACGGCCAGATGAGCACCAACGACATGGTTTTGCTTCAGGCGAGCGGCGAGTCCGGCCTGCCGCTGCCGCAGGGCCTGCTCGACGCGGTGCTGCTCCAGCTCGCGATCGAGATCGTCGCCGACGGCGAGGGCGCGACCCGGGTCGGGTGTGCCCGGGTCACCGAGGCCGCCAGCGCCGAGGAGGCCGAGCTGGCCGCCCGCGCGATCGCCAACTCGCCGCTGGTCAAGACCGCGCTGTTCGGCCGCGACCCGAACTGGGGCCGGGTCGCCCAGGCGGCCGGGATGGCGCTCGCCGGCGAGGAGGTCGAGGAGCTCGGGCTCGACCACATCGACGCCTCCGAGTTCGCCGCCGAGGAGGCCGAGGCCGAGGTGTCGTTGCGGCTGGGACGCGGCGACCACGACGCCCACGTCTGGTTCTCGGACCTCGGCTACGAGTACGTTCGGATCAACGCCGAGTACACGACCTGAGAGGAGACCGTGAGCACCAACGTCGACACCCTGCTCGAGGCGCTCCCCTACATCAGGGAGTTCCACGGGCGCACCGTGGTGATCAAGTACGGCGGCTCGGCGATGCGCGACGAGGCCCTTCGCGAGGGCTTCGCGACCGACGTCGTCCTTCTCAAGTACGTCGGCCTCAACCCGGTGATCGTCCACGGCGGCGGGCCCGAGATCACCGAGTACATGGAGCGACTCGGGCTCGAGGTCCGCTTCCACGAGGGGCTCCGCGTCTCCGACCCCGAGACGGTCGAGGTGGCCCGGATGGTGCTGCTCGGGAAGGTCAACTCGGACATCGTCCAGCGGATCAACAGCCACGGCCAGCCCGCGGTCGGGCTCTCAGGGCAGGACGGCTCCCTGTTCGGCGCCTCGCCGGTGCCGAACGCCGAGCAGGTCGGTTTCGTCGGCGCGATCGACCGCGTCGATGTCGACGTCCTCAACCACATCGCCGCCGACTACATCCCGGTCGTCGCCTCATCGGCCTCCGACCGCGACGGCAACGCCTACAACGTCAACGCCGACGAGGCCGCCGGCAAGGTCGCGGCCGCGCTCCGTGCCTACAAGGCGATCTTCCTCACCGACGTCGTCGGCTGGCTCGCCGACCCCGATGACGAGTCCTCGCTGACCTCGCGGGCGACCGTCGCCGAGGTCGAGGCGGCGCTCGACGGGATCGGCGGCGGGATGCGGCCCAAGCTCACCGCCTGCATCGACGCGATCGGCGGCGGCGTCCAGTCGGCGCACATCATCGACGGCCGCAAACCGCACAGCCTCCTGCTCGAGCTCTTCACCGACGCCGGCATCGGAACGATGGTGACTTCATGAACAAGTTCCGCCCGCCTGCTCTGCTCCCGCTCGCTCGCGCTCGTCACACCCGGAGATCACGCTCGCTCGCTTCCGCGTCCGCGGCGGGCGGGTCGCTCATGCCCGTCCGCGTCCGCGATGGGCGGGTGGCCGGCCGATGAATCTCGCTGATCTTCAGGGGCTCGAGGAGCGCTATCTGATGCACACCTACCGCCGGGGTGAGGTCGAGTTCGTCCGCGGCGAGGGGACGCTGCTCTGGGACTCCGACGGCAAGGAGTACCTCGACCTCCTGGCCGGGATCTCGGTCTGCTCGGTCGGCCACTGCCACCCCGACGTGGTCGAGGCGGTGCGGGAGCAGAGCGGGCGGCTGATCCACACCTCGAACCTCTTCTACACGGAGCCGATGGTGCGGCTCGCCGAGCGGCTCTCGGAGTCAAGCCTGGGGGGCAGGGTCTTCTTCTCCAACTCCGGGACCGAGGCCAACGAGTGCGCGATCAAGATCGCCCGCAAGCACGCCCACCGCCGCGGGGTTTCGGCGCCGACGATCGTCAGCTTCGAGCGCGACTTCCACGGCCGCACCTACGGCTCACTCTCGGCGACGCCCGGCCTGGCGGCGAATCCGGCCCTGGGCCCGATGCTCGAGGGCTTCCGCTCGGTCCCGTTCGACGACGCCGAGGCGCTGCGCGGCGCCGTCGACGAGACCACCGCCGCGGTCCTGATCGAGCCGATCCAGGGCGAGGCCGGCATCTATCCGCTCAGCGACGAGACGCTGCTGGCGGCGCGCGAGGCCTGCGACGCGGTCGGGGCGCTGCTGATGCTCGACGAGATCCAGACCGGGATCGGCCGCACCGGCTCGCTCTGGGCCTACCAGCAGACCCCGGTTCGCCCCGACGTGATGACCAGCGCAAAGGCGCTCGGCGGCGGCTTCCCGATCGGCGCCTGCATCACCGACGCCGAGGCCGGCTCGGTCCTCGAGCCCGGCGACCACGGCTCGACATTTGCCGGCGGCCCGGTCGCCGCCGCGGCGGCGCTTGGCGTCCTCGGCATCGTCGATGACCCCGCCCTGCTGCGCGCGGTGCGGGAGCGCGGGGGTGAACTGCGAGAGGGCCTGGAGGCGCTCGACGGGGTCCGCGAGGTGCGTGGCCGCGGCCTGATGTTCGGCATTGGGCTCGAGGACGGGCTCGAAGCGGCGCCGATCACCGCCGACCTGCTCGAGCGGGGCGCGATCGTCAACGCGCCCGAGCCGCAGTCGCTGCGGCTGCTGCCGCCGCTGACGATCGATCAGGCCCAGATCGAGCGCGCCGTTGCGCTTATCGGGGAATCGCTCTTAAGCTTTGCCAGATGAACGCCAGCAAACTCCCACCGGAGCGTCGCGATTCCGGCGCCGTCACCGAAGCCTCCGAGCGGCTGGCGGAGATAGTGCGCGCCGCCGAGCGTGCCGCCGCGTCGGTCATCGACGACGCCGAGAAGGAGGCTCAGCGCACGATCGACGAGGCCTCCGAGCGCGCCGGCCGGATCGTCGCCGAACGGCTCCGCGCGATCGCCGACGATCTTGACCCGGTTGAGGAGCCGAGTCCGAAGCGCCCCCGGCTGAGGACGGTCGAGGCCGTGCCCGAGGCCCCCGAGCCCGATGGCCCGCCGCCGCGCCGCGCGGGTGAGTCCGGGGCCCGGCTGCTCGCGACCCAGATGGCCGTCTCCGGCGCCTCCCGCAACGAGATCGAGAAGCGGCTTCGCGCCGGAGCGGGGATCGAGGACCCCAGTGCGCTCCTCGACGCGATTCTGGGCCCGGAGGAGTAACCGTGCACGACGACCCGACCAGGGTGATGGGGCAGCCGCCTGATCGCAACGGCGGCGACGACGGTGGCGGTGGCCGGCCGCACGGGAACCTGCGACTCCTGATCGCCGGGCTGATCGCGGTGATCGTCGGGCTCGCGATCGCGATCATCGTCATCGCCGGCGGGGATTCCGGCAGCGACACGACCTCGACGCCGACCGAATCGATCAGCATCTCGACCGAATCCACGGAATCGACCGACACCACCGAGGGATCGACCGAATCGACGGGAACGACCGAGGAAACCGAACCGACGACCCCGACCACCACAGAAACAGCCGAACCCGACGAAGAAGGGGAAAGCGGCGGGCTCGAAGCGCCTTGAGCGCGGAGCGAGCAAACGTCGCAGTCTGGTTCTTCGTGCAGCGAGCGAAGCGCGAGGTCTTGCCTTGACCTCGGGCGAGGCGCGCACAACGACGTACGAGGCCGACCCCGCGGAGGTCAGCCGCGTCCTGCTCCTCTACTCGGGGGGCCTCGACACCAGCGTGATGCTGAAGTGGATCCAGGAGCACTACGAGGCCGAGGTCGTCTGCCTGACGGTGAATCTCGGCCAGCCGGGCGAGGACTACGGGGTGATCGAGGACAAGGCGAAGCGCCTCGGCGCGCTCGAGTGCCACGTCGTCGATGCCCGCGAGCGGTTCGCCGCCGACTTCGTCGCTCCGGCGATCAAGGCGAACGCGATCTACGGCCTCGCCTACCCGCTCTTCACGGCGCTCGGGCGGCCGCTGATCGCCGAGCTCGCGGTGGAACAGGCGCGCGAATCAGGCTGCGACACGATCGCCCACGGCTGCACCGGCAAGGGCAACGACCAGGTCCGGATCGAGGCGACCGTCGCGACCCTCGCCCCGGAGCTGCGGACGATCGCCCCGGTCCGGTCGTGGGAGATGGGACGCGAGGAGGAGATCGCCTACGCGCGTGAGCACGGGATACCGGTCAAGGGCGGGACCGAGACGACGCCCTACTCGATCGACGACAACCTCTGGGGCCGGTCCTCGGAGGGCCGCTGGATCGAGGACCTCGACCACGCTCCCGAGGACGACGTCTTCCAGCTCGTCACCCGGCCCGAGGACGCGCCCGACGAGGCGGAGACGATCACCGTCGAGTTCGAGGCGGGGGTGCCGGTCGGCCTCGACGGCGAGCGGCTCGGCCTGGTCGAGCTGCTCGAACGGGTCGCCGAGATCGGCTGCCGCCACGGTGTCGGGATCGTCGACCACATCGAGGACCGCATCGTCGGGCTCAAGGTCCGCGACATCTACGAGGTGCCGGCGGCCGCGATCCTGCTCGCGGCCCACGCCGACCTCGAGAAGCTGGTCGGGACGATCCACCAGAACCAGTTCAAGCCCGAGCTCGACCGCCGCTGGGCCTACCTGGTCTACGCCGGGCTCTGGTGGGAGCCTCTAAGGTCTGACATCGACGCCTTCATGGATGCCGCCAACGCACAGGTGACCGGCTCGATCGGGCTCAAGCTCTTCAAGGGCAGCGCCCGGGTTGTCACCCGCTCTTCGCCGAACGCCGTCTACGACGCCCAGCTCGCCACCTTCGAGGAGTCCGGCGGGCTGTTCTCCCAGGCCGCCTCGCCCGGATTCATCGAGCTCTGGTCGCTGCAGTCGCGGATGGCGCACCGCATTCGCCGGCGGGGAGAGGGGGAGAGCTGATGTACGCGCTGATCGGCCGTCTGGTCGTCAAAACCGGCATCTTCTACCTGCGTGCCAACTACTCACGTCAGATCCGAATCGGCGCCGGTGTCGCCACGCTCGCGATCGGCGCCGCGGCCGCCTACCTCGCATCAAGAGACGTCCCCGAGGGCTGACCGGCCCGCAAGATCCGTTGCGGCTTATGGTCGACCTGTGAGTGTTTGCTCACAGTCTCCGCTACCCTCGCCGGTCGCGTGCGGCGAATCCCTGCAATTGCTCCGCTTGTGCTGGTCGTTCTCGCCGGCGCCACCGCCCAAGCGGCGGACGTCGGCGCGCTGCGGGACCGCGTCGCGGCGGCCCAGACCGAGGCCGGGGAACTCGCCGGCGAGATCCGCTCGACCCAGGAACAGCTCTCCGTCGCCAAGCAGCGCGCCGATGAAGCCGCCGCCCGCGAGCAGAAGCTGAGCGCGCTGCTGGCGACCGGGCAGGAACGCGCGGCACGGCTCGCGGCCAAGGTCGAGGGCACCCGGCAGCACCTGGAAGCCGAACGCCGCCGCCTGAGGCGGGCCCGGCGGGCGCTGGCGCAGCGCCTGGTCGATATCTACATGAGTGGCTCGCCCGACACCGCGAGCGTGATTCTCGCCTCCTCGAACTTCGACGAACTCGCCGCCCGCACCGAGTACCTCGACCGGATCCAGGCCTCCGACACCGAGCTCGCCTCGCGGGTCGAGGAAGTCCGCGACGCGGTCAAGCAGGGCCTCGAACGGGTCGCGGCGCTGAAGGCGCGGGTCGTCGCCTACAACGAACGCCTCGCCGGCGCCCGTGACGAAGTCGTCTCGGTCCGCAGCGCTGCTGCGGCGGCGGCGTCGCGGTTCGCCTCGCTGAGCGCGACCCGCGAGTCCTCGCTGGCGGAGCTGAAGACGAGGATCGGCCAGTGGGTGAACGAGATCGAGGCTGCCGAAGCCGCGAGCCGGGCTGAAGCGGAAGAAACGGTCGGCCGCTGGCTCGGGGGCCCGTTCTCGATCCCGACCTACATCGTGATGTGCGAGTCCGGCGGCAACTACGGAGCGGTCAACGCCTCCAGCGGCGCCGGCGGCGCCTACCAGATCCTTCCCTCGACCTGGGCGCTTTACGGGGGCCAGGGATCGCCCGAGAGCGCGCCGAAGGCCGAGCAGGACCGGATCGCGGCCGAAATCTGGGCCGACTCCGGCGGCAGCGCCTGGGTCTGCGCCTGAGCGGAGCCCTCCGACCCGCCCGCTAGCTTGCGGGCCGCGTGCGCCGTCTTCGTCCCCACCTCACCTACGCCAACGTGATGGCGACGATCGCCGTCGTCCTCGCTATCGGCGGCGCCTCGGCGCTTGCCGCGTCACACCTCGGCAAGAACGCCGTCAGGTCGCGCAACATCGCCCCCGGCGCGGTCAGGACCGCCGACATCGCAAAGAACGCGGTGAAGCGGGCGAAGATCGCCCCCGAGACGATCGACGACTCCCGTCTCGCCAACTCCTCGGTCGGCACCAACAAGTTGCTGGCCGGCGCGGTGACGACCGGCAAGCTCGCCTCCGGGGCGGTTGCCGAAGGGAACCTCTCCGCCGGGGTACTGCAGCGGATCGACACCCTCCAGCCCGGAGGGACGGTCCGTGTCGATGCGGCGAACGCGCTCGAAAGCGCCGCCCCAGCCCACACGCTGATCCAGCGTGGGCCGTTCACGATCTACGCGAAATGCTTCAACGGCGGCGGGATGCAGGCCAGGGTCTACGCCTCGACGAGCGCCTCCGGGGCCCTGATGCTCGGAGCGGGCCCGTCGACGACGTTCCCCGGCGGCTCGGGCAACGGATATCTCAACCCCAACACGGCCGAGAACAAACGGATCATCGGCCAGTCCGGCGCGGTCCTTCCGACCACCGCCAGCACTCTCGCCGGTGGCGCGACCCTGATCCTAGGGACGACGAGCATCCAGGTCGGGGTCGTCGGTTTCATCAAGGGCGCCGAAGTCGCCAGCGACTCCAACAACTACGGCGGCGGTGGCGCCCGCTGCGCATTCACCTCCTACCTCATCGCCACCTCCTGACCGGTCTCCCAAACTGGGCGAAGTCGTCCCAGATCCCGCGCATTTCGTGAGCTTGGCATCTGCCTCGATTGGCATGATCGAGCGCAGACCATGAGCGTCGACTCCGCCGTCCATCTCCACGCCCACAGCGAGTACTCGCTGCTCGACGGGGCGTGCAAGATCGACGCGATGGCGGCGCGGGCGGCGGAGCTCGAACAGCCGGCGCTGGGGCTGACCGACCACGGGGTGATGAACGGCGCCGTCGATCTCTACAAGGCCTGCAACAAGCACGGCATCAAGCCGATCGTCGGCCTCGAGGCCTACTTCGTCGAGGACCGCGAGGCGATCAAGGAGCAGGTCCGTTACGAGCGCAATCACATCACCCTTCTTGCCGAGAACGACACCGGCTTCGCCAACCTCGTCCAGCTCACCTCGGCCGGCTTCCTCGAGGGGTTCTCACGCGGCAAGGCGAACGTCGACATGGACCTCCTCGCCAAGCACGCCGACGGCGTGATCGTCCTAACCGGGTGCCTGCAGTCCCGGTTCTGCCGCCGCCTTGTCGAGGAGCGCCGCGACGACGCCCGCGGCCATATCGACGATCTGATCCAGGCCTTCGGCCCCGAGCAGGTCTACTTCGAGGTCCAGAAAAACGGGATCGACGAGCAGGAGAAGGCGAACAGGGGGATCGTCGAGGTAGCCCGCGAGGTCGGCCGGCCGCTGGTCGGCACCGCCGACGTCCATTACCTGCGCCGCGAGGATTTCGACAATCACGCGGCGCTGCTCTGCGTGCAGACGAAATCGACCCTCGAGGCGCCGAAGCTGAGCTTCGACACCAACGAGTTCTTCCTCAAGAGCAACGAGGAGATGCGGGACTCCTTCGCCGAGTGGCCGGAGGCGATCGCGACCACGGTCGAGATCGCCGAGCGCTGCCAGGTCGACATCGAGCTCGGCAAGCTGCTGCTGCCCCAGTATCCGACCCCCGACGGCTCCGAGCCCGAGCAGATGCTCCGCCGGCTCGCCGGCGAGGGCCTGCGCGAGCGCTACGGCGATCCGGTCCCGGCCGAGGCCGTGAAGCGGCTCGAGTTCGAGCTCGGGGTGATCGAGGAGATGGGCTTCTCCTCCTACTTCCTGATCGTCTGGGACTTCGTCCGCTACGCAAAGGAGAGCGGGATCGCGGTCGGCCCCGGCCGCGGGTCGGCGGCCGGCTCGATCGTCTCCTACGTCCTCAACATCACCGACCTCGACCCGCTCGCCAACGATCTCCTGTTCGAGCGCTTTCTCAACCCCGGCCGCAAATCGATGCCGGACATCGACATCGACTTCTCGGTCCGCGGGCGCGAGCGGATGATCCGCTACGTCGGCGACAAATACGGTCGCGAATCGGTTGCCCAGATCATCACCTTCGGCAAGATGGCCCCGCGCGCCGCGACCCGCGACGCCGCCAGGGTCCTCGGCTACGACTACGCAACCGGCGACCGGCTCGCGAAGCTGATTCCGGAGCCGATCATGGGCCGCAGCCCGTCCTTCGCCGAATGCCTCAAGTCCGGCGCCGATCTGAAGCAGGTCTACGACGCCGAGCCCGACGCGAAGAAGATCGTCGACGTCGCCCAGGGCCTCGAGGGGATCATCCGCAACAACTCGATCCACGCCGCCGCGGTTGTGATCGCCGACCGCCCCCTGCACGAGATCGTCCCTCTCCAGCTCGCCGAGGATCGCAGCGCCCCGAGCGGCGGCAACGGCGGTGGCAACGGGACCGGCAAAGCGGAGCGCCAGTACAAGATCGTCACCCAGTACTCGATGGGACCGATCGAGGAGATGGGGCTGCTGAAGATGGACTTCCTCGGCCTCCGCAACCTCGACGTGATCGAGGACGCGATCGACATCATCGAGCGCTCGCGCGGTGAGCGGATCGACATGGAAGCGATCCCGATCGACGACGCCAGGACCTACGAGATGCTGGCCGAGGGCGACTCGACCGGCGTCTTCCAGTTCGAGTCGGACGGGATGCGAGATGCGCTGCGCAAGGTCAAGCCGACCGAGTTCGCCGACCTCGTCGCGCTCGGCGCCCTCTACCGGCCCGGCGCGATGGCCTACATCCCCGCCTACGCGAAGGGCAAGGCCGACCCCGCCTCGGTCCGCTACCAGGACCCGCGCCTGCGGTCGATCACCGAGGAGACCCACGGCTGCGTCATATACCAGGAGCAGTTGATGGCGATCGCCCGCGAGATGGCCGGATTCTCCGGCGCCCAGGCGGACGATCTGCGCAAGGCGATCGGCAAGAAGAAGCGCGACCTGATGGCGACGATGAAAGACAAATTCATGCAGGGGCTGGAGGAATCCGGGACCTCGGGCGGTGTCGCCAAAGACCTCTGGAAGCTCAACGAAGCCGCCGCCGACTACTCGTTCAACAAGTCCCACGCCGCCTGTTACGGGCTGATCTCCTACCGCACCGCCTACCTCAAGGCAAACTACCCGGCCGAGTACATGGCGGCGGTGATCTCCTCGGTGATGAACACCAAAGACAAGGTGCCGTTCTTCGTCAACCGCTGCGAGGAGATGGGGATCGACGTCCTGCCGCCGGACGTCAACTCCTCCGACCACAGCTTCGTCGTCAGCGAGAATGCGATCCGGTTCGGGCTCGACGCGGTCAAGAACGTCGGCCACTCGGCGGTAGAGGCGATCCTCCGCGCCCGCGAGGAGACGCCGATCGCCTCGATCTGGGACTTCTGCGAGCGGGTCGACGCCCGCGCCGTCAACAAACGCGCGATCGAATGCCTTATCAAGTGCGGCGCCCTCGACTCGACCGGCGCGACCAGGCGGGGAATGCTCGAAGCGCTGCCGGCGGCGCAGTCCGCCGGCCAGAAGGCCCAGGAGGACGCCCAGCTCGGCCAGGGCTCGATCTTCGACTTCGCCGAGCCGGCGGCCGACGACGGGGTCAAGGCCGGCGCTCACCAGCACCGGCCGCCGATCTCCGCCGTCGAGTTCGACCGGGCGGCGCTGCTGGCGCTGGAGAAGGAGACGCTCGGCACCTATCTCTCCTCTCACCCGCTCTCCGAAGTGAGGGAGGCGCTGCGGGCCCGGGTCGACTGTGCGATCGCCGACCTCGCGAAGAAGGCGGACGGCTCCTGGGTCACGGTCGGGGGGATCGTCACCGAGGCGAAAAAGATCAGGACCAAGAGCGGGACGCAGATGATGTTCGCGACGCTCGATGACGTCGAGGGCCAGATCGAGATGCTCGTCTTCAAGGTCGACCAGTCCGAGAGCGCGGCGGTGATCGAGCCCGACGCCGTGGTCCTGGTTCGCGGCCGGATCGACCACAAAGACCGCGGCGAGACCAAGCTCGTCGTCCAGGAGGCCGAGCGCTTCGAGCCCGACCGGGCGGAGATCGCCGCCGCCGGGGCCCCCGCCGGACCGCTGAAGCTGAAGATCGACGCGGTGACGCTCCACGGCCGCCCCGGGCTCCTCGACGAGCTCAAGGAAGTGCTCGTCCACCACAAGGGAGACGCCGACGTCCTGCTCGCAATCAACGGCGCCGAGGGCGCGCCGACAGAGCTCCGATTGGGCGACGGCTACCGGGTCCGGCCCTCGAACGGGCTGCGGGCCGAGCTCGACCATGTCCTCGGCCCCGACGCGATGGCCGCCTGAGCCGCTGCGCTCCCTAAACTTCTCTCATGCCGGCTACACGCGAGAAGACTGGTGAGTGCCGCCAGTGCCGATCCTTCTGCGACAAGATGATCGAGCCGCGCGGCTGCATCGAGCTCGGGTGCCGGTATCTCTACAGCTTCGTCGACGCCCTCACCGGCACCCAGTACGTCGGATGCATGCAGGAGGTTTTCGCCGCCAAGGTCGAGCTCGAGGCCGTCCAGCAACCCGGTGGCTTCGGCGGCGTGAAGATGACCGGCGAGAGCCTGCCGCACTGCCAGTTCTCGGTCGAGCGGGCCTACGAGGGCCAGGGATCCAGCTACGACTGCGTCAACCGCCGCTTCTACGACTGCTCCGACGAGGGGCAGGAGGGCCTCCGGGCCTTCGACCTCCGCGACGTCTGACCCGTTCCGTTTCGACATAGACACGATTCGGTGTACCATCCCGCGATCCATGGGGTCGGGACGCGAGAATCCAGATGAGTGAGTCGGCGGCGGTGGCGGAGGCGGAAGACCTCGTCGCGGAGGCGGCCGGCGCCCCGGCCGCGGCCGAGGGCCCGCAGTTCACCCTCGAGCTGAATCAGGACCAGAAGGACATCCGCGACTGGGTCCACGGCTTCGCCGAGAACGTCGTCCGGCCAGCCGCGTCGGAGTGGGACGAGCGCGAGGAGACGCCGTGGCCGGTGATCCAGGAGGCCGCCAAGATCGGCCTTTACGGATTCGAAGGCCTGGCCCAGTTCTGGGCCGACGAGACGGGGCTGACGCTCCCGATCGTCAATGAGGAGCTGTTTTGGGGCGACGCCGGTATCGGGATGAGCATCTTCGGTACCTCTCTGGCGGTCGCCGCGATCTTCGGGCAGGGAACCCCGGAGCAGTTGGGTGAGTGGATCCCGCAGTGCTTCGGCACCGCGGACGAGCCGAAGGTGGCTGCCTTCTGCTCGTCGGAGCCAGATGCGGGCTCCGACGTTTCAGCGATCCGCACCACCGCGAAGTACGACGAGGCCAAGGACGAGTGGGTCCTCAACGGCCAGAAGGCGTGGGCGACGAATGGGGGGATCGCCGACGTCCATGTCGTGATTGCGAGCGTCGACCGCGAGCTGGGATCTCGCGGTCACGCCGCCTTCGTGGTCCCACCGGGGACTGAGGGGTGCGAGCAAGGCGCGAAGGTCAAGAAGCATGGCCTTCGCGCCTCGCACACCGCCGACGTCCACCTCGACGACTGCCGGGTGCCGGGCTCCTGCCTGCTGGGTGGGAAAGAGAGGCTCGACGAGCGGCTGGCCCGGGTCCGGGAGGGCAAGAAGTCGAAGTCCCAGGCCGCGATGCAGACTTTCGAGGCAAGCCGGCCGACGGTCGGCGCACAGGCAGTTGGCATCGCCCGTGCCGCCTACGAGTACTCGCTCGAGTACGCCAAAGAGCGCGAACAGTTCGGCCGGCCGATCATCGAGAACCAGGCGATCGCCTTTGCGCTCGCCGACATGAAGCTCGAGATCGACGCCTCCCGCCTGCTCGTCTGGCGCGGCGCCTGGATGGGCCGGTCCGGCCAGACCTTCGAGAACGCCGAGGGCTCGATGGCGAAGCTGAAGGCCGGTGAGGTCGCCGTCTGGGTCACCGAGCGGGCGATCCAGATCCTCGGCGGCAACGGCTACACCCGCGAGTTCCCGGTCGAGCGGATGCACCGCGACGCCAAGATCTACACGATCTTCGAGGGCACCTCCGAGATCCAGCGCCTCGTCATCTCGCGCGCGATCTCCGGCATGCAGATCAGGTAGCGCGAGCCTTCAATCCGGATTTGCGGAGGCGCATCGCGGCCTGCACTTCTTTGCGGTCCGGCCCTTTCTTGCGCGGCCCCGGGGTCTCCAGCGTCGCCGGCAGGCCCTCGAAGCGGGGCTCCGAGAGGAACGCGGCGAGGCCGCGTTTGCCCATCTCGCCCTTGCCGATGTTGGCGTGGCGGTCGCGGCAGGATCCGAGCGGGGCTGCGGCGTCGTTGACGTGGAGGCAGCGGAGCCGCTCGAGGCCGACCTTGGTGTCGGCTTCGTCGACGATCTCGCTCAGGTGCTTTGGGTCGGTGACGTCGTAGCCCTGGACGAAGAGGTGGCAGGAGTCGAGGCAGAGCCCGAGCCTCTTGCCGCTCCCGGCCAGATTGATCAACTCGGCGGTCTGGTCGAAGTCGCGGCCGAGCAGGCCTTTGTGGCCGGCGGTCTGCTCGAGCACCAGGTGGCAGCCGTCGCTTTCGGCGAGGGCGGCGGCGATCACCTTGCCCGCACGCTTCATCGAGGCCTGCAGCGGCTCACCTTTCTGGGCGCCGGGATGGAGGACGACACCGGCGGCGCCGATCGCGTCGCCGATCCGAAGCGCGTGGGTCAGCGAGGCGAGCGACTTTTTGCGCAACTCTTTGTCGATCGTCGCGCAATTGATCAGGTAGACGGCGTGGATCACCACGGCTTCGACCGGCGAGGCGGCCATCGCCTCGCGGAAGGCGGCGAAGTCCTCATCGCCGTAGCGCGTCGGCCGCCACATCCGCGGGCTCTGGTTGAAGATCTGGATCGATTCGGCGCCGAGCTCGGTCCCGCGCTCGATCGCGTTTGAGAGGCCCCCGGCGGTGGAGACGTGTGCTCCGATCAGCATCAGGCTGCACTCTAAGCTCAGAGCAATGGCCATGCCCCGCGTCGAGTTCCTCTGGTGGAGCGGCTGTCCGTCGTGGCAGCGTGGGATCGCCGAGCTACGCGAGGTGATGGAGGAGCTCGGCCTCGACCCCGGTGCGATCGAGGTCCGTGAGATCGAGACCGAGGTGGAGGCCGCCAGCGAGTCCTTCCCGGGCTCACCGACGATCCGCGTCGACGGTGTCGATGTCGCCGAGATGGCTCCTGACGGCGGGTCGCCGCTCACCTGCCGCGTCTACCGGCGCCGCGATGGCCGCGCCTCGCCGCTCCCCGACCCCGAGGACCTTCGAGCGGCGCTAGGTTCCCGGGGATGAGCGCGCCAGACTTCGAGCTGCCGGCCACCGACGGCGAGCTCCACTCCCTCTCCGGCTCGGTTGCGCCGGCCACGGTCGTCTACTGGACCTGCAACCACTGCCCCTACGCGCTCGCCTGGGAGGACCGGCTCCACTCCGTCTCCCGCGACTACGCCGGGCGCGGCGTCCGCACGCTCGCGATCAACTCCAACGACTCCGATCGCTATCCGGCCGACGCGCCGGCGGCGATGGCCGAGCGGGTCGCGGCCGAGGACTGGCCCCATCCCTACCTCCACGATGAGAGCCAGGAGGTCGCCCGCGCCTGGGGTGCCGAGAAGACGCCGCACGTCTTCGTCCTCGACGCCGATCTCGAGGTCCGCTACCAGGGCGCGCCCGACGACGACTACGACGACCCCTCCCACGACGCCGCCTGGGTCCGCGAGGCCCTCGACTCGCTCCTCGCCGGGCACAGCGTCGGGCGGCCTGAGACCAAGGCGGTCGGCTGCACCGTCAAGTGGCGGTAGCGATGCGGGTCCGATTCGCCCCCTCGCCCACCGGGGCGCTCCACATCGGCGGCGCCAGGACCGCGCTATACAACTGGCTGGCGGCGCGCCACTCCGACGGCGAGCTGGTGCTGCGGATCGAGGACACCGACCGCGAGCGCTCGACGCCGGAGAACGTCGAGCAGATCCTCGACGCCCTCGGCTGGCTCGAGCTCGACTGGGACGAGGGGCCGATCTCCCAGGCCGAGCGCAGTGAGGCTCACGAGGAGGCGCTCGCCCGTCTGCTCGAGTCCGGTGCCGCCTATCGCGACCCGGCGACGGCGAAGGACGTCGAGGCCTGGAAGGCCGAGCACGGCGCCGACCGTGGCTACCGCGGCGACGCCAGAGAGGAGCCGGGCGCCGCCGTCCGGCTCCGGGTTCCCGACGAGGGCGAGACGGTGGTCCAGGACACGATCCGGGGGCCGGTCAGCTTCCCCAACGGCAGCTTCGACGATTTCGTGATCGCTCGCGGCGACGGCACTGTCCTCTACAACTTCGCGGTAGCCGTCGACGACGCCGAGATGGGGATAACGGACGTCGTCCGCGGCGACGACCACCTCTCGAACACGCCGAAGCAGTTGCTCGTCCTCGAGGCGCTCGACCACGAGGCGCCGCGCTACGCGCACCTGCCGCTCCTGCACGGGCCCGACGGGCGCAAGCTCTCCAAGCGCCATGGAGCCGCCTCGGTCCAGGAGCTCCGCGACGCCGGCTACCTCCCGGCCGCGGTCCGCAACTATCTGGCGCTGCTCGGCTGGGGCGCCGACGACGACGCGACCCTGATGTCGACCGAGGAACTGGTCCGACGGTTTCGGGTCGAGGACGTCGGCCGGTCCGCGGCGATCTTCGACGAGAAGAAGCTGCGCTGGATCAACGGCCGCTACATGCGGGAGATGCCGATCGAGGAATACACAGGGGCCGTCGCCCGCCACCTCGGCCGTGACGTCGACGCGCGGCTGCGCGCGGCCTGCGAGATCGCCCAGGAGAAAGCCCAGACCCTGGAGGACGTCTGGCCGCTGATCCGGTTCCTGTTCGAGGCGCCAGTCGACAACGAGAAGGCCTGGCGCAAGACGATGAAGGAGAACGCGCCGGAACTGCTGGGCTCCGCGCGCGAGGCGCTCGCCGCCTGTGCCGAGTTCGACGCCGCAGCGGTCGAGGAGGCGCTCAGCCCGCTCCCGGAGCGGCTCCGGGTGGGGGCGGGCAAGCTCTACCAGCCGATCCGAGTCGCGATAACCGGGACCACGGTGTCGCCTGGGATATTCGAGTCGGTCGCGACCCTTGGGCGCGAGGAGACGCTTTCCCGGATCGACGCCGCGATCGCGCGCCTGGACGCCTGAAGCACCGGACCGAGGGGCCAACGGTGAACCCCGTCTGGGGCCGCCGAGTACAACGTCTGGACGTTTTCTCCCCAATTATGTGGACGCTCGTTCTAAACCGAGCGTCCTCTTTTGCCGATGAGACTCACGGAGGCCGCAATTGGCCCGATCGAACTCAACCACCCTTCCCAAGGCAAAAGCAACCGAAGAGCGCGGGTCCAAAGCGACCCCGGCGCCCGGTGCCCGCCTTGCTTCCGCGTTCGAGTCGGTTGAGCGGTTCCCGGCCCTGGTCGAGGCCCGCGCCAAGGTACTCGAGGCAGCGACCGCCGACCAGCCCCGGATCGGTGACCTCGTCGACGCCGTGGAGTCCGACGTCGCGCTGACGATCTCGGTACTGCGGTTCGCCAACCGCTCCGGCGGCGGCGGCGACGTCGCCAGCGTGCCGTCCGCGATCGAGGTGCTGAGGCCATCGGGGGTGCTGGCGATCGCCGGGACCGCGCCGGTCTTCGACTTCTTCGAGCCCAACGGCGGCTGGGAGCTGCGGCCGGAGCGCTTCCGCGTCCACGCCAGGGCTACCCAGCAGGCGGCCGAGCTGATCGGCCGCGCGGTCGGTTGGCCCGAGCGCGACGAGCTCGCCGTCGCGGCCCTGATCCACGACATCGGCCGGCTCGTGATCTCCAAGCTCCACCCCGGCCACCGCAGCTATTTCGACGCCGTCACCCACACCCCCGAGCACCGCCTGCGCGAGGAACGCGAGCAGCTCGGGATCGACCACGCCCTGGTCGGCGGGGTCCTGGCCCGACGCTGGAACGTCCCGCAGCGGATCGCGGTCGCGATCGAGCGCCATCACGCCGATGACGCCGATGGCCTTGCTGCGCTCGTCGCCACCGCCGACATGATCGCCCATTACGCGCAGGGAGAGGCGGCGAGCCCGGAGCGCCTGCGAACGGTCGCCAAGCGCTGCGGCCTCGAGCCCGACGGGGTGCGCGAGTTGCTCTACGAGCTGCCCTACCCCCGCCAGGAGGGCCAGCGCACCGCCGAGCCCTGCCCGCTCTCGAGCCGCGAGCTCGATGTCCTCCGCTACCTCTCCGACGGCATGGTCTACAAGCAGATCGCGGGCGAGATGCAGCTCTCGGTCTCGACGATCCGGACGCATCTCCACAACGTCTACGGCAAGATCGGCGCCGTCGACCGCGCCCAGGCCGTGCTCACCGCGCGCGACCACGGCTGGATCTAGCCGGCGCCGCTACTCGATCAGCGACTCGCGCAGGGCGATCGCCACCGCGTGCGTTCGGTTGCGCGCCCCGAGCCGGCCGAGCGCGTTCCTGGTGTGGGTCTTCACCGTTTCCTCGCTGAGGCCGAGCTCGCGCGCCGCGGCCGTCGTCGATCCCCCGTTGGCGATCAGCTGCAGGATCTGGCGATGGCGCCGTGTCAGCTGGCCCCGGCTCCCCTTCGGCGGTACCTCGGGGTCGACGAACTGTTCCTGTTCGATCGCGGCCTCGACCGCGCGCCGAAGGTCCTCGGGACTTGCGGTTCTGGCGACGTAGGCGGTTGCGCCCGCCTGCAGGGCGGCGTTGGCGATATGGCGCTCGGGCCGGTCGCCGTGGGCCACTATCCCCATCCCGGGCTCGGTCCTGCGCAGGGTCCGGATCGCCTCACGGCCACTCAGTTCGGCGCCCTCGCCGTTCCCCCAGCGGCGCAGGTCGACGATCGTGACGTCGATGTAACCGACATCTCGGATCAGTTCCAGGCCCTCGGCGCGGTTGGCGCTCTCGTGGACCTGGAAGTCGCCCCGCAGGGCTTCGCGCACTCCGAGGCGAACCAGCGGGTGTCCGTCGATCACAAGGCATTGTGGGCGCTCGGAACCCAAAGATCGATCCTAGCCGAGCCGGGTCCGGTCCGTGCGGTAGAAAAGACAGGTGATCTCGATCACCTCGAAGTCCCGCTACGCCGTCGTCGCGATGGCGGAGCTGGCGCGCTCCGGCGAGCGCCCTGTCCCGATAAAAGAGGTCGCCGAGCGCCGCGGGATGCCCGAGCAGTTCCTCGAGCAGCTGTTCTCGACGCTCCGCCGCGGCGGCCTCCTGACCTCCCACCGGGGGATGAAAGGCGGCTACACGCTCTCCCGCCCGGCCGATGAAATCACCGTCCTCGAGGTCGTCCAGACCCTCGACGGCAAGATCGGCCAGGAGGCCGAAGAGGCAGGGGGGATCTGGGCCGAGGGCGTCACCTCGCTGCGCAAGGTCTTCGGCCAGACCACAATCGCAGAAGTCGCCCGCCGCGAAGCCGAAGAGGCCGGCGCGGGGATGTACTTCATCTGAATTGAGACGGGGGAGTTGGCTCTAGCGAGCCAAATCCCCCTCTCTCGCGTCAACCGAACGTCAACGGATTGCGCGTCGGGTGTTCCGCCCTTAGCGGGCGCGAGTCCAATGCGATTCTTGAAGTGGGGGACGGGGCTCGGCCTCACCTGAGAGCCCGTCTTAGCCCCACCCTGCAAAACAATCCAAGAAGGAGAGCGAGAAGCTGTGCCAGTAGGCTGAGACTGTTTGCCGGGAGATCAAAAACGGCTTCGCCGGCTACGTCAGAGTCCGTGGTCCCTCCGACCCTCGCGTCCATGCGATGGCCCTGATGGCTGGGGTCACCCACGGCGACCGCAAAGTCTTCGAGCCTGGCGAGGCCCAGCGGCAACTCCGAGGTCAGCTCGGGGAAAAAGGCAGAGCCCCCGAATCGACGGTCACCTTCAACGAGTTGGTGGCGATGGGGGTCGAAGACCTCATCCGCCACTCCGAGGACCAGAAGGCCAAGCTCCGGCCGAACGCGTTGAGAGCGCTGACCTTCGAGTAGCGGGGGAAAAGGCCACCGAGCTTCAGGGCGAACTCACCTAGGCTCGCCAGCAGGTCGAAGGCTTGGAGGGGAGCTTGTCGAAGTTCGAGACGGCTCAATCACTACCTGGAGCGCGAGCGAATTGGGCTGGACGCCGCACTCCCGAGGGCCGAGAAGCCCCGGCGCACCAGCCTCGGAGAGGAAACGGGCCTGGACGAGCATCGAGGCGACTATTAGGCCGACCGGGACGGGGAGCTGGTCTACGAGATCAACTGGAAGGAAAACGGGACGCTGAAATAGCGCACCGTAGGCCCCGACCTCGATCAGGCGATTGCCCCGAGCTATCGCCGGCTCCCTCAACGCGAGATCACGACCGGGCAGGTTCTTCACTCCTCGATCTTGGGGAGATTTGCCTGACTAACGCGCCTTGCTTGCTTCCCGGTTGACCTCGTCCAATCCAGGGGTTACCGTCGATCTGAGGGCCTCGGCCCTTTCGATGGGCGAGGCCGAAAGCACTGGCCCGAAAGGGGGCAAATATGCGAAAGCGCATCCGGGGCAGCTTCAGCTACTCCAATGTGATGTCCACACTCTGCTTCTTCCTGCTGTTGAGTGGCGGAATGGCGTTCGCCGCCGGCCACCTCCGCAACAACACGGTCGGCCCCAAGCAGCTAAAGAAGAATGCAGTGAGGACGGTGAAACTCAAGAACCAGGCGGTGACCACGGCGAAGCTCAAGAACCAGGCCGTGACTGCGGCCAAGGTTAAGAGCGGGACACTGACCGGGACGCAGATCAACGCTTCCACGCTCGGCATCGTTCCCAACGCCCAGACCGCAAACTCCCTGGCTCCGAACGAGGGCTGGCACGAGGTTGGGACGGGGGGCAACCCCGGCTTTCTCAGCTCCTGGCATAACCTGCCGGGCCCTGCCGAAACCGCTGCCTTCTTCAAGGACCATGATGGAATCGTCCACCTCAAGGGCTTTGTGGTGGGAGGAACCAAAGTACCGGTCTTCCAGCTACCCCCCGGCTACCGTCCGCCCACTGGAAAGATCATGCTCCTCCCCGCGTCCTGCACCGGCGGCCCCTGCACCTCCACGGTGGCGTCCGCGTCGATCGTCGGGTCGGGATTCCCTGCGCCGATCATCGACGGGGCAGTTCAGGCTCCGGCCCTCGCGGAATCCTTCAGCCTCAACGGGATCAACTTCCGCGCCGATTCCTGAGCTGACGAACCGAAATCGGAGGAGGGGGGGTCGAGGCCGGCCCCCCTTCAACCCGTTCCTCTGAATCTTCAGACCCAACGCCCCCCGGATTGATCCTGCTGCTGCAGAGAACTACGGTCATCCGCAGAGCCTCGGCACTCCGCCGGGCAAGGCAGGAAGCCGCAAACCCAACGGGGGGGTCCAGATGCGCCCGAAGCTGACTTACGCGAACGTGATCTCGACGTTGTGCCTGTTCCTTCTGCTCGGCGGAGTGCAGCTTTTGCTGCGTCCCACCTCAGGAAGAACAGCGTCGGGACAGCGAAAATCAAGAACAACGCGGTGACGGGGGCGAAGATCAAGCCCGGGATGATCACCGGGACTCAGGTCAACGCTTCGACTCTTGGCACCGTTCCGGTTGCGAACCTGGCCAACTCGATCACCCCAGCGGAACCGACCCATATCATCGGCGCCCGGGGAGCCGGCGTTCCAACACGGGGACACCAATGCCCCAAGCGGAGCCCCAGGCGTCCCCAACACCCCTGCTGGCTTCTACAAGGACTATGAGGGGATCGTTCACCTTGTAGGCAGGATCGCAATCGGCGTCGAGGGAGCCATTTTCACGCTGCCTCCCGGATACCGGCCCGCGCAAAACACCTGGGAACCGACCCTTTCATCCGGGGTGCGCATCGCCGGCTCGGGGGTGAATGCGAGTGTCGGGGCTACGATCTCTGAAGGAGACGTATGGACATCCTCCAACTCTCCGGAAATCGACACATTGAGCGGCATCACCTTCCGCGCCGAATCCTGAGCCCAGCCCCTCGCGCTTTCTCCAAAATGGAAAATGCAGGTTCCATTTGGGACGGAGGCGTCTGGGACTCCTACTCGAGATTTTCTCCCGGATCGAACACAGGGGTTCTGCGGCCGATGGAAGTCCGCCCGACAACGACCGCTAGCCGTTCAGTTCGTCGCTTGGGGGACGCATCGAAACGGATGGGAGTTAGAGATTTCCGAGACTCCGAGGCCCAACAGTCCGCTTTCTGCGTACGCAAACGCTGCGTAGAACTGGAGCCCGGACGCGTACTGCGACCCAGCCCAGCTTTCCGCTGACGGGTCCACGCTGAGCAGGTAGGCGGCCAGCTCGCCCATGCTGGGCAGGCTGCGGTTTGCATTCCCGCAGATTTCGAGGGCGTTCGTGAAAACTGGCTCCTGGCCTCCCCGAGGTCTCGAAGCAGACGCCGGCGGCGGGCTCAGTTCCGGCGGGGCATCGAAGCTTCGAGCTTTGCGCAATCTGATCGGCGCTCAACCCGCCGAGATTTTGAGCGCTGACCGAGGTCGGAACTGTTCCGAGCGTCGAAGCATCGATCTGGGTGCCGGTCAGCGTCCCCTTCTTGACCTTGGCCGCGGTGACGGCTTCCTTCTTGAGTTTCGAGGTTGTCACCGAGTTCTTTCTCAGTTGCTTGGGTCCGACGCTGTTCCTGGGCAGGCCGGCGGCTACCGCAAGGCCCCCGAGGGCGACGAACAGAGCCAAGCAGGAGATCACGTTCGCAAACGCGATCCTGGATCGCAGGGCCTTCATGGGTTCTCCATTTCGGTGGGAGCGGAGGTACGGGACCGATCGACTATCTCACCCTGCTTCGGTGCCCCCTGGGGGATGTTGCCTCTCGAGGTTCAGCGACCCCTTCAAGTCGTCCCCATGCTCCCGGCAGTCCTGAAGGTTCCCCGTCCTGATCGCTGTCCTCGGCGCTCGGAAGCCGTGCCCACATTGCCCTACTCGCCGCGAAACAAATCAAACAGGCAAACGGGGAGGCTGCCTCTAATGCAGGCGCTTCTTGAGGTTCAGTTTCCTGTCCACGCTGCTCGGAGTGCCGCCAGTCGGGGTGTACGTGACGACAATCTTCACCTTCACCCTTCCCCTCTTCAACAGCTTCCGCTTCTTCTTGCCCTTCGACTTCACCATCAGGTTCACGGTACCCGCCGCGCTGACCGCAGCGGATGCGGTGACTACTTGCTTCCCCGTGAGGGTGAGATTGCCCGGGCCGGGGACGGTGACACGCTCTCTGGCGATCCCCTTCTTCGTGTTCAGCTTCGGCTTTCCGAGAATGAACGCATTCGAAGGTTTGGAGGGTTGCGCAGGCTGGGCGCAGGTTGAGGTATCTGGGTCCTGTGTCTCATCGCCAAGCCCGTCATTGTCGCAATCGGGCTCGACGTCGACGTTGAAGGTGGCCTCCAGTCCCGGATTGTCGAATACCGGGGGCGGAGTTTCCGAGTTGTCAACATTCGGTTCGAGATTGAACACGAAGCTGTGCGCTTCCGGAGAGGGTGCCTGGTACTCGATGTGCTTTCCCGATTCGGCTTCGAGGCCGACCTCCTCGCCACTGGCAATCGGAACTGCTGCCGGGAATGTGTAGGTCCCAGCGCCGGCGGGAATGGGTTCGAGCAAGCCGGAGGAGACGATCTTGAAGTTTTTGGGCCCGAGGCGCTGCAAAATTCGAATGCGGATCGATTGGGCATCTGTTGCGGTTGCCACGCGGGTTCGCCAGCGGACGATCACCCCGCTGGAGGGTGCCGCCAGCAGGCGTCCAGGAATGGAATCGTTTACGGCAAAGCAGCCGCGCCCGGTGTTCAGGTTTGTGCAGGCGTCGACGGTGGTCGGCTCGACAGCGAGTGCGCTGCCAAGGGTTACGGAGGCTTGGCTCGCCTTCGGAGCTACCCACCCGCTCGCCGTCAGGGCGACCGCAAGGAGAGCCAAGGCAAGAATCGGCGCTGGACGCGACGACGTACGCAAAACCATCGGGTTCCCTATATCACAGGTGGTCGTGATCGCCCAAGCCCCGGGGCAGCTCGTTGATCGACAGCTCCAGCTCCTCGGTTGCACCGAATCGGCGACGGCGGTGCCTCGGCGCAGGTGTCTCGGACAACGAGGATGGCCCGTTCAACCGGGCGCCGGAGCGACCGTTGTCGGGCTCGAATCGGTCAGCCTTCCCGCCGAAGGCTGATGTGGGATTGACGTGGCGGCCTGCGGCGTCTAGCTTCCAATGTCCAACCTCGTCCGATCCACCAACCGTTTGGGGCCGCATGACCGAGGGCAAGAGGCTGCGAGAGAGGCTCACATTCGCCAACGTGATGGCGACGGTGGCGGTGTTCTTCGCCCTCGGCGGGGCCTCCTACGCCGCCACGCAACTGCCGAAGAACTCGGTCGGCACCAAGCAGCTGAAGAAGAACGCGGTGACCGGCGCGAAGATCAAGAAGCAGACGATCACCGCTGGCAAAATCAAGAAAGGCACCCTGACCGGGACCCAGATCAACCTGACGACGCTCGGGACCGTGCCGACCGCACAGACGGCGAACAGCCTCGGCCCGTCCGAGAACTGGCATGACGCCGTACTCGAGAACGGCTGGAACAACGCGCCGCCGGAAGCTCCGTTTGTGTCGGCCGGCTATTACAAGGACCTCGCCGGCGTCGTTCACCTCAGGGGAGTCGTTTCCGGCGGGACCCTAGGCAAAGCGATATTCCACCTTCCTCCGGGTTACCGCCCGACGAACGGAAAGGTGATCACCCCACTTGCCCTCTGCGGCGGGTGCCCCACCGGCCCCTCGGCCCCGGTGTTGATCGCCGGGTCCAACGTTTCCGGCGGCGCCCAGGATGGAGCATTGCTGCCGATTGTCGGGACCACGCTCGGGTTGGATGGAATCAGCTTCAAGGCGGAATCATGAGCGGCCGAAAGACGTTTCGCGAGAGATTGACCTACGCGAACGTGATGACCGCGCTGGCGCTGTTCCTCGCGATCGGGGGGGTCTCCTACGCCGCCACGCAGCTGCCGAAGAACTCGGTCGGCGCCAAGCAGCTGAAGAAGAACGCGGTCACCGGGGCGAAGATCAAGAAACAGACGATCACCGCAGCGAAAGTGAAGAAGGGCACCCTGACCGGCACCCAGATCAATCTCGCGGCGTTGGGGACCGTGCCGACGGCGCAGCTCGCGAATACCTTGGCGCCGGCCGAGAACTGGCACGCCGTGGTGCCCGAGAATGGCTGGCACAACCCGCCCGCGGGGGTGCCTATCGATCCGGCCGGCTACTACAAGGATCAGAACGGCATCGTCCACCTCAGGGGCCTGCTCGAAGACGGGACGCCCGGCAATTTCCTCTTCCACCTGCCGGCCGGCTATCGGCCGACCAGCGGGAAGGCGATCGCCGTGCTGGCCTTCTGCGGGAGCTGCTCTCCATCTCCACTGGCGACGCCGCTGTTCATCGCCGGTTCGGGGCCGGGTCTGGAAGGGGCCGTGCAGGCGATCGCCCCGGCCGCAACCTCCGTCGGGCTCGACGGAATCACCTTCAGGGCCGAATCATGACCGGACGAAGGACGCTCCGCGAGAGACTGACCTACGCAAACGTGCTGTCGACGCTGGCTGTCTTCATCGCCCTCGGTGGGATCTCGTATGGCGCCACCCAGCTGCCGAAGAACGCGGTCGGCGCCAAGCAGCTGAAGAAGAACGCCGTCACCGGGGCGAAGATCAAGAAACAGACGATCACCGGGAACAAATTCAAGAACGGCACGCTGACCGGCACCCAGGTCAATCTCGCGGCGTTGGGGACCGTGCCGACGGCGCAGACGGCGAACACGCTCGGCCCGCCGGAAAACTGGCAGGACGCAGTGCTCGAGAACGGTTGGAAAAACGCGCCCCCGGAAGTCCCGTTCGTGCCGGCCGGCTACTACAAGGACCTCGGCGGCGTCGTCCACCTCAGGGGGCTGGTCGGGGCCGGCACCCCGGGGTCGGTCATCTTTCATCTGCCCCCCGGTTACCGGCCGGCGAGCGGGAAGATCATCCTCCCATTGGCATTCTGCGGATCCGAATGTGCCAGTAGATCAACTCCGCTCGTGATCTTCGGCTCTGGCATCGCCAATGAAGGAAGCCTGGTGGCACCAGGAACCGGCGCGAGCATCGGGCTCGATGGGGTCACCTTCAGAGCTGAATCCTGAGGCCCGGCGACTCGGATCCCATGCGGATAGCCTAGGCCGGGTTGAATGAGGTTCCGGAGGAAACCGAAAGGGGTGGCGACGGGCGTGAAAATGGACGTCACAGCGACGATCAAGCGATCGGCCGCGATCGCGATCGGGGTGGCCGCACTGATCGTCGTCCTCCTCCTCTTCTGGATCGGCGGCGAGATGCACTACCGCAACTGCCTCGAGGAAGTCGGCCTCAAGAGCCCGGTCGCCCTGAAGGCGAACTCGGCCGTGACCGCGCAGCGCGAAGCCGCGATCAACGACTGCTCACGCTGGCCCTAGGGGTCAATCCGCGCTCAGCGCAGAAGGATGCCGAATCTCCTGACCGTCGTGGCGCCGGCCTGATCGCGACCGGTGACGCGCAGCACTGCCTTGACCCGGTCGCCATCGCGCCGCGCCGCCTTGGCCCTCCTGAAGGGCCCTCTTTTCAGCTTCAGATGGAGCTCGACCGGGGTACCGGCGTAGCCCGTGGGCAGACTCGCACGCTGGAAGTCACCGGGGCAGCCGGGGCGGCTGTCGTGTGCCGGGCAGACCTGTGAGGACCTTGGCCTCGAGTGGATCCGAAGTGACCCGGTCGCGGAGAGTGCGCAGACCTCGCTGCAGGTGATCGTGAAGGTGAGATAGCGACGCAGTCGCTGATGCTTCCTTCGCGCCAGTCCAACACCGAGCCGGTCGGCGCCCGTTCCATCATGGGGAGGTGGCGGCGGACAGAGGCAATCAAGCCTCGGCGAACAGGCGGCACCGGCGTCTGCGGAGGGCGCCACCCGGTAGACGTTCTCGGTCGTCTCCACGTAGACGCAGCCGCGGGAGTCTTCGCCGAAGCCACGCAGATCGCCCGAGGGAATCGAGATCCCAGCCGGTTGGGGGTCGGCTCCCGGCACGCCGAGGTTCAGGGTCCTCAGGTCAGAGCGGCAGAGGTCGCCGTAGAGGTAGCGGCCGGTCAGGCCCGCCAGGCTTGGGTCGCGGACGACGTAGCCGCCGAGCACCGCACAGCCACTGGTCTCATTGGAGGGGCCGGAGTGCGGATACTCGAAGACGGGTTCGGTCAAGCCCGACTGAGGCGGTGGTGACGGGCAGAAGCCCTCGCAATCGGGCCAGCCGAGGTTGGCGCCGGCCAGCGTCGTCGCCGCCGGCGTCCCGGTCGGGCCGCCGACATCTATCTCCTCCCAGGTCCCATTGCCGACGTCGGCGACGATCAGTTCGCCGCTCGGGCCGAACGAGGCCCGATACGGGTTGCGCAGCCCGATCGAGTAGATCGCCGTCCTCAGGTCTTCCGGGAAGACGGGGTTCGATTCCGGGACGCTGTAGGTCGCTTCCCCGGGAGGGTCTCCGGGGTCCATTCGCAGGATCTTGCCGAAGAAGTTGCCGACATCCTGGGCATTCGAGCTGTTGGCGTTGTCGCCGAGGGTGACGTAGAGGAGGCCTTCCGGCCCGAACATGATCTGGCCGCCGTTGTGGTTCCCGGCGCTGTGTTCGGCGCTGAACACCAGTCGCGCCGAGTCGGGTTCGGCGACGTTGGGATCGGCGGAGCGGTGGTACTCGACGATCCTGATCTGCCCGGCCTGGGCGGAGGGTTCGAGTTCGTCGGGGCCCGCCGCGACGGTGAATACGTAGAAGAGCCCGCTGGTCGTGTAGTCGGGCGGGAACGCGATCGAGAGCAGGCCGCGCTCGACGTCGGTGTCGACGTTTTCGACGGTCAGGAAGGGCGTCGGGAGGAGGGCGCCGTTTTCGACGATCCGGACGCCGCCCCCGCGTTCGACCACGAACACCCGCGGGTCGCCGGGAGGCGAGGTCGCGAAGACCGGTTCGCTCGCGAACGAGCCGGGGGAGGCCAGCGGCACCAGGGACGCAGCGGAGGCGGTCGCCGGCAGCACGACAAGTGCCGCGAATGCAGCGAGGATTGCGCCCCTGCATCTCATCGCCCTCAAAAGGTAGCGATGCCCGGCAATACTTCCCCGATGCGAATCGGCGCAGAGGCATCGGCCACGGTCGGCAACACGCCGCTCCTCGCCCTGCGGCGGCTCGGCGAGGGGCTGGGCGCGGAGGTCTGCGCCAAGCTCGAGTACCTCAATCCCGGCGGCTCGGTCAAGGACCGGATCGGTGTCGCGATGATCGACGCCGCCGAGGAGGCGGGCGAGATCGGGCCCGGGAGGACGGTGATTGTCGAGCCGACCAGTGGCAACACCGGGATCGCGCTGGCGATGGTCTGCGCGGCGCGCGGCTACGAGCTGATCCTGACGATGCCGGAGGGGATGAGCCGAGAGAGGACGAAGCTGCTTCGCGCCTACGGCGCCGAGGTCCGCGAGACCCCCTCGCTGGGGGGGATGAACGAGGCCGTCGATCTCGCCGAACAGATCTGCGAACAGCGCAAGGGGTTCATGCCACAGCAGTTCTCCAACCCCGCCAACCCCGAGATCCACCGGCGGACGACCGCCGAGGAGATCTGGAGCGACACCGACGGCGAGATCGGCGCCTTCGTCACCGGAGCCGGAACCGGCGGCACGATCACCGGGGTCGGGCGGATGCTGCGCGAACGCAGCCCCGAGACCCTGATCGTCGCGGTCGAGCCCGCGACCTCGCCGGTCCTCTCCGGCGGCGCCCCCGGCCCGCATAAAATCCAGGGGATCGGCCCGGGCTTCGTCCCCGAGGTGCTGGACCGCTCGGTGATCGACGAGATCATCACCGTCGATGACGAGGACGCGCTCGAGACCGCCCGCCTCGCCGCCCGCAAGGAGGGGGTGCTGGCGGGGATCTCCGCCGGCGCGAACATCAAGGCCGCGCTCGAGGTTGCCGCCCGCCCTGGGCTTGCGGGCAAGCGGGTCGTCACGATCGTCTGCGACTCGGGCGAGCGCTACGTGTCCCTACCCTTCTTCACACCATGATCAAGGCTCTGAACAGGGTGCTGTGCGAGGTCCGGGCCGATGTCAGGGCCGCCCGCGAGCGCGACCCGGCGTCGAAGGGCGTCTCGACCTTCGAGATCCTCAGCGGCTGGGCCGGGGTCCAGGCGCTGCTCGCCCATCGCATCGCCCACGCCCTGCACGAGGCCGGGGTGCCGATCGTGCCGAGGATGATCGCCTACCTCAGCCGCGCGATCACCGGGGTCGAGATCCACCCCGCGGCGAGGATCGGCGACGAGTTCTTCATCGACCATGGATCGGGCGTCGTGATCGGCGAGACGGCAGAAATCGGCGATCGGGTGACCCTCTACCAGGGCGTCACCCTCGGCGGCACCGGCTTCCAGCCCGGCAAGCGCCATCCGACGGTCGGCGACTACGTCACGATCGGCTCCGGGGCGAAGCTATTGGGCCCGATCTCGGTCGGCGACGGCGCCAAGGTAGGCGCCAACACCGTCGTCGTCGAGGACGTCCCGCCCGGCTCGACCGTCGTCGGCAACCCCGGGCACCCGGTGCGCGTCGAAGGCCGGCGGGTCGAAGGGCCCGACACCGACTGGATCCACCTGCCGGACCCGATCGCCGAGGCGATCCGGGGGCTCTCGGAGCGGATCGCCGACCTCGAGAAGCGACTGAGCGAGCTCGACGGCAACGGCAGCCGGCCCGAGGGCCAGCCCGAGCTGCGCACCCGCACCGGGCGCTCCTCGGCCGGAGGCTGAGCCTTCCGCCCGCCCCTCTATTCTCGGCTGGAGATGCTCCAGACCGATTCCGAGTCCCCGAATGAGTTCCAGGGCGCGCCCGAGGCCGCTCCGACCGAGGTCGGGGCCGACCGCGCCGAGCGCCTGCTCGCCGATCTCAACGAGCCCCAGCGGCAGGCCGTCCTCCACGGCGAGGGGCCGCTGCTGGTCGTCGCCGGCGCCGGCTCCGGCAAGACGCGGGTACTGACCCGCCGGATCGCCCATCTGCTTGCGACCGACGCCGCCCGCCCGGGGGAGATCCTCGCGATCACCTTCACCAACAAAGCCGCTTCGGAGATGCGGGATCGGGTCGGCGAGCTGGTCGGGCGCTCGACCCGGGCGATGTGGGTGATGACCTTCCACTCGGCCTGCGCCCGGATGCTCCGCGCCGACGCCGAGCGCCTCGGCTACTCGCGGAGCTTCACGATCTACGACGAGTCGGACTCGCTGCGGATGCTGAAACGCTGCCTCGACGAGCTCGGCATCGA
Source organism: uncultured Solirubrobacterales bacterium (assembly GCA_963805455.1). Taxonomy (GTDB): domain Bacteria; phylum Actinomycetota; class Thermoleophilia; order Solirubrobacterales; family 70-9; genus VRUE01. The sequence continues at coordinate 51,328 of CAWDUJ010000013.1, read as the reverse complement.
CCCCAAGCGCTACCCGCCGCGCTCGATCCGCGCCCAGATCTCCGGCGCCAAGAACCAGCTGATCGACGTCGACACCTTCACCCAGGCGGCGCACGACAACACCTTCCAGGAAACCGCCGCCTCCGCCTACGCGCTCTACGAGAAACGGATGCTGGCCGCCAATGCGATGGACTTCGACGACCTCCTGGTGCGGACGGTAAACGCCCTCGAGCTGTTCGAGGAGGTGCGCAACCGCTGGCGAAGCGTCTTTCGCCACGTCCTCGTCGACGAGTACCAGGACACCAACCGCGCCCAGTACCGGCTCCTGCAGCTGCTCACCGCCGAGCACGGCAACCTGATGGTCGTCGGCGACGAGGACCAGTCTGTCTACGGCTTCCGCCACGCCGACATCCGCAACATCCTCGACTTCGAGCGCGACTTCCCGGAGGCCGAGGTGATCAAGCTCGAGCAGAACTACCGCTCGACGCAGACGATCCTCTCCGCCGCCAATGCGGTCGTCGACCACAACCGCCAGCGCCGCCCGAAGCGGCTCTGGACCGAACTGAAGGGCGGCGATCCCGTCCAGCTATCCGAGCTCTCCGACGAGCACGAGGAGGCGCGCTGGGTCGCCGGCGAGATCGAGCGCCTCGGCGAGGAGGAGGGGGTGAAGCGCGAGGACGTCGCGGTCTTCTACCGGACCAACGCGATGAGCCGGGTGCTCGAGGACACCCTGGTCCGCTTCGAGCTTCCCTACCAGGTGATCGGCGGCACCAAGTTCTACGAGCGCTCCGAGGTCAAGGACGCGGTCGCCTACCTCAGCCTCCTGGTCAACCCCTCGGATCAGGTCTCCTTCGGGCGGGTCGTGAACTCGCCGCGGCGCGGGATCGGCAAAACCAGCCAGGGCCGGCTCGCCTCGCACGCCAACACCACCGGCAGGCCGATCTGGGAGGTCGCCGGCGCGGTCGAGGAGGTGCCGGGGATGGGGGCGGCGGCGATCAAGGCGATCGCCCGCTTCCACGAGACGATGGAGGACCTTCGCGGCAGGGCGGACTCGAGCCCGGTGGCCGAGCTGCTGGAGGCCTGCCTGCGGGAGACCGGCTACCTCGACGCCCTCGCCGCCGAGCGCACGGTCGAGGCGGAGGGCCGGGCGGAGAACCTGGAGGAGCTGGTCGGCGTCGCCGCCGAGTTCGACGCCAACCGCGCGCTCGAGGGCGATAGCGACCTCTCGCCGCTGGAGGAGTTCCTCCAGCAGATCTCGCTCTACTCCGAGCAGGACGGCCTTCGCGACGAGTCGGTGATCACGCTGATGACCCTCCACAACGCCAAGGGCCTCGAGTACGACACGGTCTTCATCGTCGGCTGCGAGGACGGCGCCTTCCCCCATATGCGCGCGCTCGAAGAGGGGGGAGAGGAAGAGGAGCGGCGGCTCTGTTACGTCGGCATCACCCGGGCCAGGCGCCGCCTCTACATGACCTGGACCCGCGAACGGCGGCTGTTCGGGCGCGCCGAGCGAAACCTCCCGTCGCGCTTCGTCGACGAGCTGCCTGCCGAGTTGACCGAGCGCCACTCGAGCGCGCCCGGGTTCCAGTCCGGCGGGACGATGAGCGCCCCCGCCGGCCCGTCGCCGATCGATCCCGGGCCGACCCTCGAGCTGCGGACCGGCGACGACGTGATCCATGCCGCCTTCGGAGACGGCGTCGTCACCGCGGTCGAGCCCGGCGGCGTGGTCGTCGTCCGCTTCGCCGAGGACGGCGCGGAGCGCAAGCTGATGGCCGACTACGCCCCGATCAGGAAGCGGTAGCGGTTGGCGGCTGAGGTGATCGACGGCAAGGAGGTCGCCGCCGCGGTTCGCGAGCGGGTCAAGGTCGAGGTCGAGGCCTACGTCGCCGAGAGGGGGCGGCCGCCGGCGCTGGCGACGGTTCTGGTCGGCGAGGACCCAGCGTCGGAGGTGTACATCCGCAACAAGCGCCGCGCCTGCGAGGAGGTCGGGATCGCCTCGATCCACCACGGCCTTCCCACAGATACCGAGGAGGAGGACCTGCTCGACCTCGTCACCGGCCTCGGGCTCGACGACGCCGTCGACGGGATCCTGGTCCAGCTTCCGCTTCCCGACCAGATCGACCCCGACACGGTGGTGGGGACGATCGACCCCGCCAAGGACGTCGACGGCCTGACCCCGGTCAACGCCGGGCTGCTCGCGCACGGGACCCCGGGCCTGACCCCCTGCACGCCGGCGGGTGTGATGGAGCTGCTCCGCTCCCGCGGGGTCGAGCTCGAGGGGGCGGAGGCGGTCGTCGTCGGCCGCTCGAAGCTCGTCGGGGTGCCGGTCGCGCGGCTGCTGCTCGACGCGAACGCGACCGTCACCATCTGCCACTCTCGGACCCGCGATCTTGACGCCGTCTGCCGCCGCGCCGAGGTCCTCGTCGCCGCCGTCGGGGTCCCGAAGCTGCTCGGCGCCGAGGCGGTCAAGCCCGGCGCGGTGGTGATCGACGTCGGCATGAACCGGACCGACGACGGGCTCAGTGGCGACGTCGATTTCGAGGAGGCGGCGAAGGTCGCCTCGGCGATCACGCCGGTACCCGGCGGGGTCGGGCCGATGACGATCGCGATGCTCCTCGTCAACACGATGGCTGCCGCCCGCGCGCGGGTGTAGGGTCCGAATCCGGCCGGTCCCCGAACTCTCTGGAGGAAGCGAGCAGATGGAACTCGACAAGTTGAGCAAAGGGGAGAAGATCTCCGCGGTCTCCGGGATCCTCCTCTTCATCTTCATGTTCTTCGACTGGTTCGGCGCCAAGGTCTCCGGTGTCAGCGGCTTCTCGGGAACCGTCGAAGGCGCCGGCGGAAGCGCCTGGGATGCCCTCGACATCATTCCGATCCTTTTGCTGGCGGCGATCGTCGTCGCCCTCGCAGTCGCCGTCATCCGCCTCACCGACGCCGACATCGAGCCTCCGTTCTCCCTCAACACCCTGGTCGCGGTGCTCGGCGGCCTCGCCGTGCTGCTGATCCTCTACCGGATCATCAGCCCGCCCGGCGGCGCTGATTTCGGCGGGGTCTCGGTCGACATCACGCTCAAAATCTGGATCTTCGTCAGCCTGATCTGCGCCGCGGGGATCGCCTACGGCGGCTACAGCGCGATGCGCGAGGAAGGGACGACCTTCGGCGACGCGGCCGACCGGCTCTCGGGCCGGGGTGGTGGCGGCGCCGCTCCAGGTGGTGGTGGGGGCGAGCACCTTCCGCCGCCCCCTCCGCCTCCACCGCCGCCCGCCGGCCAGGTCCCCGCACACCCGGGGTACCCGGAGCAGCCGGCGCCGCAGGCCCCACCCGCGCCCGAACAGCCGGTGCAACCGCAACCGCAGCCGCCACCTCCGCAGCCGCCCCAGGAGCACGCGCCGCCACCGCCCCCTCCGCCTCAGCAGCAGCCCCCGCCGCCCGCGGTGCCGCCCGAGCAGCAACCCCCGCCCCCCGCGGCGCCGCCCGAGCAGCAGCCCCCTCCGCCACCGGCGCCGCCACCCCCACCGCAGGGCTGATCCGAGTCGAAATCTCCGTTTGGGGTCATATCGACTCCTTTCGGAGGGTGGGTCATCGCCGGGGCGCTCAGGCCGGCGTGGCGTCGACGATCCCCGCGGCGACTCGCTTCGAGAGGGCGATGATCGTCATCATCGGGTTGACCCCGACCGCGGTCGGGAAAAGCGAAGCGTCGGCGACGTAGAGACCGGCGACGCCACGGACCGAGCCGTCGGTGGCGCAGACGCCGGCACCGGGGTCCGATGACATCCGTGCCGTGCCCATCGGGTGAAACGCCTCCAGCCGCAGCTCCGAGGGCCGGAAGGTCGTCGCATCGAACGTCGGCAGATCCCCTGGCCGCAGAACCGGAACTCGGGCAATGTTGGGGTAGACCTCCGACGCTCCGGCTGCGAAGTGGATCTCGGCCGCTCGGGCGATCCCGAACGCGACCCGCCCAGCGTCCTCGTCGCTGAGCTTGTAGGTCATCCGCAGTGACCCGTCGCCGGAAACGCCCACCCGCCCGGTCGAGTGATCGGTCAACTGGACCCCGATCGAGCCAACGTGGTCGTAGGCGAGAAGGGATTCCTGGTGTTCGCGCCCGGTCCCACGCAGCCAGGCGCCGCCGAATGGCAGCGGCGTGAAGGTCGCCTCGAGCAGGACCCGCTCCGCATCCCACTCGTCGACGTAGTAGCTCTGCATCACGCCGTCCCAGCCCCGGACCTCCTCCTCATAGCGGGCGCCGACCCAGCAGGCGGGATGGAGATGGAGGTTGCGGCCGACCTGATCGCCACCGAGGCCCGAGCGCTTCAGCAGTTCCGGCGTCCCGAGAGCGCCGCCGGCGACGATCGTCGCCAGGCGGGCGCGAACCGTGTAGGCGCGGGGGCGTCCGTTTTCGGCCGAGGTGACCCTGCAGCGGACGCCCGCCGCGCGCCGGTCCTCGACCAGGACCCGGTGCGCCTCGACTCCGGCCCGCAGTCTGGCCCCGGCGGCGACTGCCCGCGGCAGGTAGCTGACGTGCATCCCGCGCTTGGCGTCGATCCGGCAGCCGTAGGGGCACGAGCTGCACTGGACGCAGGAGCCGGCGTTGCGCGAGATCGGGCCGCCGCTGATGCCCATCGCCTCGGCTCCTTCCATCGCCAGCTGGCCGTTGCGGCCCATCCGCTCGGGGTCGAGTTGGCGGACGCGGAGGAACTCCTCGGCCTCGGCGAAGTCGGGATCGAGGTCGCTCGCCCACTCCACGCCGTGGCCGTCGAGCCAGTGCTTGAGGACCTGCTCGGGGGCCCTGAAGCAGGTTCCGGAGTTGATCACCGTCGTCCCGCCGACCGTCCTTCCGACCGGCACCGGGATCGCCGGGCTCCCCTCGGCGATGGTCAGGCCGGCGTCTCGGTAGATCGAGGCGATCGCCTCGAGCTGGTCGTCCGGGTAGTTGTCGCGGTTGTAGTGGGAGCCGGCCTCGAGGACGATTACGTCGAGCCCCGCCTCGGCGAGGACCACGGCGGCCGCGGCTCCGCCGGCGCCGGAGCCGACGATGACAACGTCGCATTCCTCGCCCTCGCCCGCCGGGGACAGGTCGCCGAGCGAGCCGGCCCGCTCAGGCAGCGAGCCGTCGGCCAGCGCGCAGCCGGTCTCGATCCCGAGCGCGCCCTCGACGCCGGGGTCGACCGCGTAGCCGAGCGTCCCGAAGGTCTTGGCCATCAACACCAGCTCGTGGAACAGGCTGAAGCGCGAGTCCTCCATACGGCGCAGGAAGTCTTCGCGCGCGCCGAGGTCGAGACGGCTGAAGCGCCACGGGAACGGCAGCCACTCGAACAGCCGCAGCGCGAGCCTGATCCTGGCCAACATCCGCGGCGAGAGCGACCTGACGAACCCGGCGACGCGGCCGGAGACATCGACCTCGACCTCGGCGGCGGGAAGGCCGCCGAGCGCCGGTGCCATCGCCCCGCAGATCGCGCTCAGGGTGCGCTGCTCGGCGGCCGAAAGCCCCGGCGCGCTCCTTCAGCCGGGGTCCGGAGAGCGCCCGATCCGCCCCGCCAGCGACCAGAGCCAGAGGGCCAGCAGCGCCAGCGACCCGTCGACCAGAAAGTTGAGGAGATAGGCGAAGACGTGTTCGTCGAAGAGGTAGAACGCGAGCGAGCTGAGTGAGGACGCTGTCTTGCCGACCGCGAGGACGGCGATCAGCGGCCGGAAGCGGACGACGTCTGCCTGGGCGACGAGGCAGATCGCCGTGATGACGACCATGTAGGAAAAGCCGAGCGATAGCCAGAGCTGCTCGGTCGTCTCTGGGGCGCGGGTGAAGCCGCCGATGTCGTCGCCGAGGTCGGAGATCACCCCGAGGACGCCGTCGGGCGCGACGATGAAGAGGACTCCGACGACCGCAAAGCTGGCCGCGAGCAGCCGCAGGCTGAGGACGACGAACTGCTCCGCTCTGGCTCCCCCCATCGTGCGGGGACAATAACTGGCTGGGCAGCCAATCGGAGCTCGAACCTGGTGGTACGGTCGCCCGATGAGACGATCGGCCCGCCTGGGGGCGACATTCCTGGCCTCCGTGGCGGTCCTCGCGGCCGCCGTGCCAGCGGTCTCCGGGGAGACAACCCACACCTACCCGGTGAAGCTGACGATCTACGTCGATCGCGCCGAACACAAGGTCAAAGGCACGGTCGAATCGGAAGCCCCCTCCACCTTCTGCACCGAAAGCACGGTCCGGGTGATGAAAGTGGAACCGGGGAAGGACAAGAAGATCGCTGCCGTCTTCCCCGGCGCCGACCTCTGGGGGGTGCGGACCTCCCCGCGGTTGAAGGGGTCGAAGGTCTACGCCGAAACCCTGAGCTACCACCTGCCGTCGCGGCCCGTGGTCTGTCTCGCCGCCCGCTCGCGCACCGTCACCGCTCCCTGAGCGATCCATAGAATCCGGGCCCATGAGCGCAAAGCGCGAGGCATTTTCATGATCGACCGCGACCAGGTGCTGCACGTCGCCAGGCTGGCCCGCCTGCGCCTCTCCGATGAGGAGGTCGAGCGGATGACCGGCGAGCTCTCCGGAATCCTCGAGCACGTCGACCGGATCGCCGAGCTCGACCTCGATGACGTCGAGCCGACCTCCCACGTGGTCGATCTCGAGAACGTGCTCCGCCCCGACGTCCCGCGGCCGAGCTGGCCGAAGGAGGTCGTCCTCGAGCAGGCTCCCGACGCGGCCGACGGCGCGTTCCGCGTCCCCTCGCCGCAGGCAGAATGAGTGACCAGCTGCTCGAGCTGACGGTGGCCGAGGCCGCCGCCGAGATCTCCTCCGGCGCGATCTCCGCCGAGGAGTACTTCGAGGCCTGGCAGGCGGCGGCGGCCGGCGACGAGCTCAACGCCTACCTCGCCACGATCGAGGACGCCGGCTCCTACGAGGTCGCCGACGGGCCGCTGCGCGGGATCCCGGTCGCCGTCAAGGACATCTTCTGCACCGGGGGGATGCCGACCACGGCCGGCTCACGCATCCTCGAGGGCTACGTGCCGCCCTACACGGCGACCGCCGTCCGCCGGCTCGACGCCGCCGGCGCCCGCGTCCTCGGCAAGACCAACATGGACGAGTTCGCGATGGGGTCCTCGAATGAGAACTCGGCCTACGGGCCGGTCAGCAACCCCTGGGACCGGTCCCGGGTGCCGGGCGGGTCATCCGGCGGCTCGGCGGCGGTCGTCGCCGGCGGCCTCGCCCCGTGCGCGATCGGGACCGACACCGGCGGCTCGATCCGCCAGCCGGCCTCGCTCTGCGGCATCGTCGGTCTGAAGCCGACCTATGGCGCGATCTCGCGCTACGGGATGATCGCCTTCGCCTCCTCACTCGACCAGTGCGGGCCGCTCACCCGCGACGTCACCGACGCCGCCCTCCTGCTCGGCGCGATGGAGGGCCGCGACACCTGCGACTCGACCTCGGTCGGGATCGAGGGTGGGATCGTGCCGCCGGTCCGTGAGGACCTCGGTGGGCTGCGCTTCGCCGTCCCGGCCGAGCTCGGCGAGGACGCGATCGACTCCGGCGTGCGCGAGGTCTTCGAGGCGACGCTGGCCCGGATCGAGGGCCTCGGCGGCGAGATCGCCGAGGCGCCGCTTCCCCACGCCGAGCACGGGATCTCCGCCTACTACGTGATTGCCCCGGCCGAGGCCTCGGCCAACCTCGCCCGCTACGACGGCGTCCGCTATGGGATCAGGCGCGAGGCCGACGACCTGATCGAGATGTACGAGGAGACCCGCGCCGCCGGCTTCGGCGAGGAGGTCAAGAGACGGATCATGCTCGGGACGTACGCACTCTCCTCCGGCTACTACGACGCCTACTACGGGCGTGCACAGCGGGTCCGGACCAAGATCGCCGAGGACTACCGCGCGGTCTTCTCGGACTTCGACTTCGTCGTCACCCCGACCTCGCCCTCGGTCGCCTTCGGGCTCGGCGAGAAGACCGACGACCCGCTGGCGATGTACATGAACGACTTCTTCACGGTGCCGATGCCTCTCGCGGGGATCCCGGCGATCTCGATTCCGGCCGGGCTCGCCGAGCCCGAGGGCGGCGGCCCGCGGCTGCCGGTCGGCTTCCAGATCGCAGCCCCCGCCTTCGCCGAGCAGGGGCTGCTGGAGGCGGCCTTCGCCCTCGAGCAGGACCTCGGCTTCGACGCCCGGCCGGAGGGGGAAGACGGTGCCTGAGCTGGAGGCGGTGATCGGGCTCGAGATCCACGTCCAGCTCGCGACGAGGACGAAGATGTTCTGCAGCTGCGAGCTCTCCTTCGGCGATGAGCCGAACGTCCACACCTGCCCGGTCTGCCTCGCCCACCCCGGCGTCCTCCCGGTCCCCAACGAAGAGGCGATCCGGTACGCGCTGAAGATCGCAGCAGCGCTCGAGTGCGAGGTGGCGCCGCGCTCGATCTTCCACCGCAAGAACTACTTCTATCCCGACAACCCGAAGGCGTACCAGATCAGCCAGTACGACATTCCGCTTGCCGGCGCCGGCCGGCTCGGCGACGTCCGGATCCACCGCGCCCATCTCGAGGAGGACGCCGCGAAGATGATCCACCTCGGCGGGACGGGCAGGATCCACGGCTCCGGCGCCTCGTTGGTCGACTTCAATCGCGGCGGCACGCCGCTGGTCGAGATCGTCACCGAGCCCGACCTCCGCGGAGCCGCAGAAGCCGCCGAGTGGGCGCGCCTGCTGCGGACCACGGTCCGCCAGCTCGACGTCTCCGACGTCAACATGGAGGAGGGGAGCCTGCGGGTCGACGCCAACGTCTCCGTCCGCCCGGCGGGAAGCGAGGAGCTGGGGACCAAGACCGAGCTCAAGAACATGAACAGCTTCCGCTTCCTCGAGCGTGGGATCGAGGCCGAGCTGGCCCGCCAGCGCGAGCTGATCGCGGAGGGGGGGACGGTGGTCCAGGAGACGCTCCATTTCGACCCCGCCGACGGAACGCTGACCGCGCTGCGCTCGAAGGAGGAGGCCCACGACTACCGCTACCTCCCCGAGCCCGACCTCGTGCCGCTGGCGCCGACCGAGGAGATGCTGCGCGAGGCGCGCGAGTCGCTGCCGGAGCTGCCCGAGGCCCGGACCAGGCGCTACAGCGAGGAGCTCGGCGTCGCCGCCGACACCGCGGCGCTGCTCGCGGGGGATCCGGAGACCGCTGCCTACTTCGAGCAGACCGCGGCCGAGGCGGAGGGAGTCGAGCCGCGGGTGGTCGCCAACTGGGTCACCGGCGAGCTCGCGGCGGCGCTGCGCCAGGCGGGCGACGGCGACGCGGCGGACTCGAAGGTCGAGCCTGGCGCCCTCGCCGCACTCGTCACGATGGTGCATGAGAAGGCGATCACCCATGGCAGCGCCAAGACCGTGCTGGCGACGCTGGTCGCCGAGGGAGGGGACCCGGCGGCGATCGTCGAGCGCGAGGGCCTCGGCCAGGCCGATTCGGGAGAGCTGGAGGGCGTCGTCGCGGCCGCGATCGAGGCCAACCCCGATGCCGTCGAGGAGATCCGCGGCGGCAACCGCAAGGCAATTGGGCAGATCGTCGGTGCCGTCATGCGCGAGACCCAGGGCCGCGCCGACGGCGGCGAGGTCAACCGCCTGATCATCGAGAGGATCGGCTAATCAACACACGACTCGGAGAGGAATAGATGGCAATCGATCAATCCGCGCTCGGCCAGCACATCCAGGAGATGATGCAGGAGATCGAAGAGGACCAGGACATCCCCTCCGACGCCCAGATCGGGCGGGTCGTGACCATCGTCGAGGTGGTCGGGCCGAAAGGAGAAGAGGGCGAGTTCACCAACGTCCGGGTCCGGGCGGACGCGAGGCCCTATGTCGCGATCGGGCTGCTCGAGGTCGCGAAGAAGGTCCAATTCCAGATGATGGGCCTCTAGTTACCTTCCGTACTTTGTGACAACTTGTTACAAGGTGGTACGGTGAGGCAATGGCCTGGAATGTGGTCATCGCCGGTGGTGGATTCGGCGGCGCGATGGCGGCGCGCCGGCTCGAGCGGCTGATGCCGGTCCAGTCGACGCGGCTGACCCTGGTCAACGACGCCAACTTCATGCTCTATACGCCGTTCCTGCCGGAGGCCGCGGCCGGTACCCTCGAGCCCCGCCACGTCGTCACCCCGCTGCGCGACATCCTCGACCGGACCTACCTCCGGCTCGGGGCGATCACGGCCCACGACCCCGAGGCCAAGACGGTCGATCTGCGGACGAAGGGCGGCCCGGTCGAAAAGCTTGCCTACGACCAGCTGCTGATCGCGCTGGGATCGGTCTCGCGAGTCCTGCCGGTGCAGGGACTGGCCGAGCACGCGATCGGGTTCAAGAGCCTCGCCGATGCGATCTGGCTCCGCAACCACGTCATCGAAACCCTCGAGGAGGCGAACGCGACCGAGGACCCGGCCGCCCGTGACCGCCTCCTCACCTACGTCTTCGTCGGCGGCGGCTACGCCGGCCTCGAGGCACTGGCGGAGCTCCAGGATTTCGCCGCCGACGCGATCCAGAGCTACCCGCGGGCGCGCCTGCACGGGATGCGGTGGATCCTGGTCGAGGCCACCGGCAGGGTCCTGCCCGAAATCGACCTCCACCTGGCCGAGTACGCGCTGCGGGAGCTCCGCGGCCGCGGAATCGACATCCGCCTCGAGACCACCCTGGAGGAGGTCGGCCCCGACAGCGCCCGGCTTTCGAAGGGCGAGCTGATCCCGACACGCACCGTGGTCTGGACCGCCGGTGTCGCCCCGGCCCCGATCCTTCGTGACCTGAGCCTGCCCCTCGACGAGCGCGGCAAAGTCCCCGTCGACGCCCACCTCCGGGTCCAGGGCATGGACTCGGTCTGGGCGATCGGTGATTGTGCCGCCGCACCCGATCCGAACGGGGGGACGACGCCGGGGACCGCGCAGCACGCGGTCCGCCAGGGCCCGGTCGCGGCCCACAACATCGCCGCCGAGCTCGGCGTCGGCGAGCCCCGCCCGTTCACCTACCGCGGCAAAGCGTCGTTCGTCAACCTCGGCCGCTACAAGGCCGTCGGCATGGTCGGCCACCGGACCTTCCGCGGCTTCCCCGCCTGGTGGATGGCGCGGACCTACCACATGAGCCAGATCCCGGGCCTCGCCCGCAAGGTGCGCGCCGTGGTCGACTGGACCGCGAGCCTGCCGTTCCGGCGCGATATCTCCGAGGTCGGGTCGATCGGGCACCCGAAACGCCTGGGCGAGACAATTGAGCCATGGCATACCTCGTCATCGCCTTCACCTTCGGCCTCTCAGCCGGAATAGTCGGCCGCGCAAAGGGCAGCTCGTTCTGGATCTGGTTCCTGATCGGCGCCGTCGTGCCGGTGCTTGGGCTGATCGCCGCCTTGCTCTATCGGATCGACAAAGACGAACCGGAACGCCAGTGCCCGACCTGCGGCAAGGCGGTCAAGCTCTACGTCCAGGTCTGCCCGCGCTGCGGCACCGACCTCTATCTGCCCGACCCCGAGGCGGTGCGGCACCCCGGCGTGCAGATAATCCGCCGCCTCCTCTGCTCCCGCTCGGGCCGGGAGAAACAGAGATGGACCGACCCTCGCTCCCGGCGTCCGGGGGCGGCGGGGCGGCCTTGCTACCGCAGCCATGTCCGGACTATCGCGTTGGCGAAGCCGACCCCGTAACGGACCACCGCGGGCTTCTTCGAGTGGCCGTGGAGGCGCTGCTCGACCGTGACCGGCACCTCCTTGGCGGGGACGCCCCGCTTGATCGCCTCGATCATGAACTCGGAGGTGTGGAACTGCTCCTGGCGCAGGACGAGCTGCGGCAGGGCGGTGGTCCGGACCGCGCGGTAGCCGTTGGAGCAGTCGGTGACGTGGGTGCGGGTGATCAGCGAGACGAGCCGGTTGAAGAAGACGATCCCCATCTCGCGGGCGAGGTGGTTGCGGTCGGCGTCGCCGAGCACGCGCGAGCCGTGGGCGACGTCGACCTCTCCGTCGAGCACCGGTTTGACCAGACGCTCCATCTGCGAGGGAAGGTGCTGGCCGTCGGCATCGAGGGTGACGACGATCTCGGCGCCGGACTCGACCATCAGCCGGTAGCCGGTCCTCAGGGCGGCGCCGCCGCCGCGATTGATGACATGGCGGGCGACGAGAGCGCCGTGCTCGGCCGCGACGTCGCCGGTCCCGTCGCGGGAACCGTCGTCGACCACCAGCACCGTCGTCCCGACTCCGCAGACCTCGCTCGGGATCCGGTCGAGGACGTAGCCGATGTTCTCGGCCTCGTTGAAGGCGGGAACGACGACCGCGATCCTGCCCCGGAACCGCTCTGGCAGCGCCGCCTGGCGGAACTCCTCCCAGGCGAGCCCCTCCAGCACCGCGGACATCTGGCGCGAGTTTCGAGCCGCCTGCGCGAGCGCTCGCAGGATCAGGATGAAGAGGATGATGATCGCGAACACGGCGAGGCCGAGGATCCGGCCACCGTTGCCCTTTTCGAACGAGAAGGCCGAGAGCAGCGTGTCGGTGATTTCGGTGCCGGAGACGAGCGCCAGCCCGAACCCGGCGAGGAGCAGGATGAGGACGTCGGCGTTGCGCAGCGCCCGGCGGCGAGCGATGGCGTAGACGACCAGGGCCAGGCCGAGCAGCAACCCGACGGCGCGGAGCGCAGTCAGCTCTGAGGGGAAGACGTCTGCCGTGACCATGGGCCCGAGGAGGATAGGGCGGTGAAGGCCGATGCCAGGGTCACGCCGGCAAGCGGAAAGACCAGTGTCATCAGCACCTCATTGCGCCTCGAAGCCGCCAGGGTCGCCGCGCCGACCAGGGTGACGAGGACGATCGGGGTCGCGATCGCGACCAGGTCCCCCCACCGGCGGCGCACAGCGAGCAGCGCCATGCCGGCGAGACCGAGGGCGACGATCAGCACCTGGATCGCCCTGCCGGCGGTCCCGCTCGTCGCTTCACCGACGCCACCGCTCCACATCCGCCAGACCTTGCGAACCGTCATCGCCGCGTATCCGCTGGGGTCTTTGTCGATGTAGTTGCGGAAGTCTTCCTTGCCGATCTTGCCGAGGGCCTGGTCGCGCGGTAGGTCGGGATAGCGTTCGGCGACGCGGTCGAAGAGCGGTGTCGGTTCGACGTTGTCGAGCGCTTCGGAGCCCGGTTCGAGGTCGCGGCCGAGGTATCGCTTCACGAGCAGCGCCTTGGCCTGCTGATATTCCCCGTCGGCCGGCAGCAGTGTGCCGACGTAGAGGGCCTTGCCGCCCCCGGTGCTGATCGGGACGGCCCGGTCGAGGGTGACGATGTTGTGGACCGTCCAGGGGATTATCGGGATCACGATCGCGACCGCCAGCGTTACCGCGCCCGCCAGCTTCGTGCCGGGCCGCCACTCGCCCGCCCGCCAGAGGTGGACAGCCGCGATCCCGACGAACGCGACCGCGACCACGAGGTACTCCGGCCGGATCAGCGCGGTCAGCCCGAAGCAGAACCCTGAGAGCGCGTAGTAGGAGAAAGCAGCCCCCGGACGCGGAAGCGAGGCCCTGTCCATCTCTGTTTCTTCAGGGGCGAGCGAGAGCAGAGGAGGCTGCGCTTTCAGGAACAGCAAGACAGCCAACGGCAGGGTCAGCATCGCCGGCGGCTCGCTGTAGAGGGCGCCGGTCGAGTGGATGAACGGCGGGTAGACGGCGACGCCGAGGGCGGCGATCAGCCCCGCCGGAGCGGACCAGACCCTGCGGCCGAGGAGGTAGACGACGACGATCGTCGCCAGTCCGAGCAGCAGCTCGACGATCCGCGCCGTCCCTTCGCGTGCCCCGCCGGTCGCGTAGAACGATGCCGCGTAGAGGAGCGGCGCCCCCGGCGACCAGTCGCTGGCGTCGCGGAATTCCGGGCTGCCGTAGGTCCCTTCCTCATAGAGCGACTTCGAGAGGTCGTAGTAGGCGTGGGCGTCGTCGCCGGGGCTGGCCAGCGGCTCGACCACCCGGTACGCGCGGAGCCCGAATCCGAGCGCCAGGATCAGCGCCAGGAGGATCAATGTCTTCCGCCCGTGCCGCTCGGGGAGGCCGCGGGCCCAGTTGATCAGCCGTTCCATCGTCGCGCCAGGCTATCCCCGCAGGTCCTCACGACCGTTCGTGCTTCGCTCGCCGCGTGGAGAGCCAGATATGGACACTTGCTCGCTCCGCACTCACCGCCCCGACCCCGGCGAGGGCGGCGGTGAGCGGCAGCATCACCAGCGCCCGCCTCGGCGTCGCGACCAGGACCAGGCTCGTCGCCGTGATCGCGACGATGACGGTGATGATCGGGACGACCTCCCAGCGGCGCCTGGCGATCAGCACGGCCGCCCCGGCGATCCCGAGGGCGAGCAGAACCCACTGCAGGACCTCCCAGGCCGGCCGCCGCATCACCTCCCGCGGCCCGTGGCCCCAAACCCGCCATGTCTTCGCGGCGAGGAATCCGAGGTAGGGCAGGGGTTCGCCGGTGACCTCACCCCAGAGGCGTTCGCGCCCCATCCGGGCGAGCGCGCGGTCTGTTGCGAGCTCCGGGTAGCGCTGGGCCGCGAGCGCCGCGAGGATCTGCTCGAGGCGGGCCCTGGATAGGACCGCGTCGATGCCGGCGCCGGGAGCGTCGTATCGGGCCGCCAGCTCCCGGGTCAGCCCAGGGTGGCGTTCGAGGACCTCTCGGCCGACCTTTTCGGGATCGCCGTCGGATGGCAGATAGGAGCCGGCGAACAGGACCTGCCCGCCTCCGGTCGAGATCGGCACGAAGCGGTCGAGCGCGATCGCGTTGCGGACCGTCCACGGGGCGACGATCAGGGCGACACCGGCGAGCAGCACCGCTGCCTGGCCGAGAGCCGGCCTCCAGCCGCCGCCGATGCCCCTCGACGCGACGATCACCCCGAGGAGGAAGACGACGGCGAGGTACTCCGGACGGGTCAGCGCAAGCGCGCCGAGGAGCACCCCCGGCAGCGCCAAGCGCAGCCATCCCTCTCGGTCGGCCGCCCAGAGCATCGCCAGGACCGCCCCCGCCAGCAGCGTCGTCGCCAGCGGCTCCGACATCAGCATCCCGCCGTACTCGAGGAGCGCCGGGTAGATCGCCGCCACCGCGGCACCGATCAGCCCGGCGACCGACCCCGAGAGCCGGCGCCCGATCAGAAAGGTGAAGAGGACGGCGAGCGTCCCGACCAGCGCCAGGACGATCCGGGCGAGCCGCTCGTGCACGCCTCCGGTGATCCGGTAGAGCCCGGCGACCAGGAGCGGCAGACCGGGGGAGTAGTTGCTCGACGGCTGGGTCGCCGTTTCGCCGACGGTGAATCCCTCGCCGCGCTCGAGGTTGGCGGCGATCTGCGCGTAGGCGACGGCGTCGTAGACGGGCTCGCGCCCCTCCCATGCGTAGTCCAGCCGCAGCCCGAGGCCGAGCAGCAGGATCAGTGCCAGTGCCAGTGCCCGCGCTCCGCCCACGGTGCGGATGCTACGTCGCCCATCTCCGCTACCCTGCCGCGCCTATGCGCGTTCTGATCCTTGGGGGCGACGGCTACCTGGGCTGGCCGACTGCCCTGAGGTTCTCGGCAGGCGGCCATGAGGTGTCCGTCCTCGACAACTTCTCCCGCCGTCGCTGGCACCGCGAACACGGCACCGACACGCTGACCCCGATCCGCGATCTGGACGAGCGGGTCGCCGCCTGGGCGGAGCTGACCGGGGACCACATCCGCAACTACGTCGGCGCCGTAGAGGACGGCGACTTCCTCGACGAGGTCGTCGCCGAGACCCGGCCCGAGGCCGTCATCCACTACGGCGAGCAGGCCTCGGCGCCCTACTCGATGATGTCCCGCGAGCGCGCGGTCGAGACCCAGCACACGAACGTGATCGGAACCCTCAACCTGCTGTTCTCGCTCCGCGACCACGTCCCCGACTGCCATCTGGTCAAGCTCGGGACGATGGGCGAGTACGGGACACCCAACATCGATATCGAGGAGGGGTACATCGACATCGAGCATAAGGGCCGGACCGATACCCTGCCCTTCCCGAAACTGCCGGGCTCGCTCTACCACTGCTCGAAGGTCCACGACTCGACCAACGTCCACTTCGCCTGCCGGATCTGGGGCCTGCGCGCGACCGACCTCAACCAGGGGGTCGTCTACGGGATCGAGACTGAGGAGACCGCGCGCGATGAGCGGCTGATCACCCGCTTCGACTACGACGAGATCTTCGGCACCGTCCTCAACCGCTTCTGCGCCCAGGCGGTGATCGGCCACCCACTCACGGTCTACGGCTCCGGCGGCCAGACCCGCGGCTTCCTCAACATCCGCGACACACTGCGCTGCGTCGAGCTGGCGGTCGAAAACCCGGCCGACCGTGGCGAGTTCCGCGTTTTCAACCAGTTCACCGAGCAGTTCTCGGTCAACGAGCTCGCGGTGCTGGTCAAGGCCGCCGGCGAGCACCTCGGCTACTCGGTCGAGGTCCAGCAGGTCGAGAACCCGCGGGTCGAGCTCGAAGACCACTACTACAACGCGACCCACACCAAGCTGCTCGATCTCGGCCTCGAGCCGAACCTGCTCGGCGAGGAGCTGGTGGAGTCGATGCTGCACGGGATCGAGCGCTACAAGGATCGGGCGATCGAGAGCTCGATCGACCCGCACACGCGCTGGAACCCACTCAAATCCCCTGCTGGCCGCGCATAGGCCCGCTGGTAGCATCGGCAGTCCGATGAGAGCTGCTGACGCGCTGATGGAAAGCCTCAAGGCCGAGGGTGTCACCGACATCTTCGGCATCCCCGGCGGGGCGAACCTGCCGACCTACGACGCGCTCGTCGACGCCGGCTTCCGCCACATCCAGGTCCGCCACGAGCAGGGCGGCGGCCACGCCGCCGAGGGCTACGCGAAGGCCTCCGGGAGGGTCGGGGTGGCGTTCGCGACCTCAGGCCCCGGGGCGACCAATCTCGTCACCGCGATCGCCGACGCGATGATGGACTCGGTTCCGACGATCTTCGTCACCGGCCAGGTCAGGACCGAGCTGATCGGCACCGACGGCTTCCAGGAGGCCGACATCCTCGGCGCAACTCTGCCCTTCGTCAAGCACTCCTTCCAGGTCACCGACCCTCGGCAGATCCCCGAGTACGTCCACGAGGCCTTCCACGTCGCCTCGACCGGGCGGCCGGGGCCGGTCCTGCTCGACATCCCGCAGGACCTCTCGCGGGCCGAGATCGAGTACGCGCCGCGGACCGAACCGGTCGAGCTGCCCGGCTACAAACCAATGAGCAAGGGCAATATCAAACAGGTCCGGATCGCCGCCAAAGCGATGGCCAATGCGCGCCGGCCGATCCTCTACACCGGCGGCGGCGTCGTCAACGCCAACGCCTCCGAGGAGCTCCGCGAGCTCGCGGCCGCCGACCGCTTCCCGGTCACCTCTACCCTGATGGGCCTCGGCGCCTTCCCCGCCTCGCATGAGCAGTGGCTGGGAATGCTCGGGATGCACGGCACCGTCACCGCCAACTGGGCGATGGACAACGCCGACCTGATCGTCGCGATCGGCGCCCGCTTCGATGACCGGATCACCGGCAAACTCGCCGAGTTCGCGCCGAACGCGAAAATCATCCACCTCGACATCGACCCGGCCGAGATCTCCAAGAACGTCGGCGCCCACATCCCGATCGTCGGCGACGTCAAGCTGGTGCTGCCGGAGCTGACCCGCGAGTACCGTGCCCTGCAGACCGACCCGACCCGGCTCGATGCCTGGTGGAAGCAGCTCCGCGAGTGGCAGCAGGAGCACCCGCTCCGCTACGAGCCCGGCAAGGACGGCGAGATCAAGCCGCAGTTCATGGTCGAGGCGCTGCACCGGGCGACCAACGGCGACGCGATCCTCACCTCCGACGTCGGCCAGCACCAGATGTGGGCCGCGCAGTACTACGGGTTCGAGAAGCCCCGGCACTGGATCAACTCCGGTGGGCTGGGGACGATGGGCTTCGGGCTGCCGGCGGCGATCGGCGCCAAGGTCGCCGAGCCCGACGAGCTTGTCGTCTGCCTCGCCGGCGACGGCAGCCTGATCATGACCTGCCAGGAGCTCGCGACCTGCGTCAACGAAGAGATCCCGGTCAAGGTATTCCTGATGAACAACGGCTACATGGGGATGGTCCGCCAGTGGCAGGAGCTGTTCTGGGACCGCCGTTACAGCGCGGTGGAAATGGGCGTCAGCCCGGACTGGGTCAAGCTGGCCGAGGCGTTCGGGGCGACCGGGATGCGGTGTGAGAACGCCGACGACCTCGAGGCGACGATGGTGAAGGCGATCGAGACCGACGGGCCGGTCCTGCTCGACGTCCGCGTCGCCCAGGAGGAGAACTGCTACCCGATGATCCCGCCCGGCCAGGCGGCGCGCGACATGGTCGAGGCGCCCGAGGCGGTGGGCTGATGGAGGCCGGGACCCCGCAGCTGGTCAAACTCGAGGAGCTCCACGTCCCCGGTCAGCTCAGCGGGCGCAAGCACATCCTCTCGATCCTGGTCGAGAACAAACCGGGCGTTCTGGCGCGGATCGCGGGGCTGTTCTCGCGCCGCGGGTTCAACATCGACACCCTCGCGGTCGGGCCGACCGACGACCCGAGCATCTCGCGGATCACGCTGACGCTCGACGGTGCCGTCCACCCGATCGACCAGGTGACGAAGCAGCTCCACAAGCTCGTCAACGTTCTCAAAATCCGCGACATGGTGCCGGCAGAGACGGTCGCCCGAGAGATGGCGATGTTCAAAGTCTCGGCCGCGGTCGAGAACCGGGCCGAGATCATCCAGTTCGCCGAGATCTTCAGGGCCAAGATCGTCGACGTCTCGAAACGGACGCTGACGATCGAGGTCACCGGATCGGCCGACAAGATCGAGGCCTTCGAGAGGATGATCCGCCCGCACGGCCTGATCGAAATGGTCCGCACCGGCGAGATCGCGATCGCCAGGGGCGCCGACTGAGATGTCGGCTCCAGGCGACGCCTGGGCCTCGTCACTCTCAGAGTCCCTGCGCGCCTCCCTGCACGAGGCCGCGGGCTCCGGGCGCCGGTCGCTGGCGAGCGTCACCGTCGGCGTCGACGAGGTCGACCCCTGCGCCACGGTCTTCGCCTCGAGGCTCGCCTCTGACCGCTGGTTCTGCTGGGAGCAGCCCGACCGGGAATTCGCTCTCGCCGCGCTCGGCGTCGCCCACGAGGCGACCTCGCGTGGATCGGCGCGCTTCGGCGACGTCGCCCGGGAGTGCCTGCGGGTCGGCGACGGCGCCGTCATCGAGGAGCCGGGCGGCCTGCCCGCGGGCGCCGGCCCGGTCTGGACCGGTGGCTTCTCCTTCGACCCCGACGGTGCCCGCTCCTCACACTGGTCCTCGTTTAGCCCGGCGACGATGTGCCTCCCCGAGGTCTCGATCTGCCGCGCCGGGGAGGAGTCCTACCTGACGGTCAACCTGGTGGTCGGCCCGGGCGACGACCTCGACGCCGCCGCTGAGCGCGCCGAGGGAAGGGTCTCGGGTTTGCGGAAGGCGCCACTGGCCCTGATCGACCCGCACCGCACCGAACGCCCGGAGATCCTCGGCGCCCGGCCCCCCGGGGATTTCGAGCTGGCGGTCTCCGAGGCGACCGAGAGGATCGGCGCCGGTGACCTCGAGAAGGTGGTCCTTGCCCGCGAGGTCGTCGTCACCGCGCCCTCCGCCCATGACCCCGCGGCGGTCTTCGGCGCCCTCCGCGAGCACTTCCCCTCCTGCTTCTGCATCTGCTGCGGGACGCCGGAGGCGGCGTTCCTCGCGGCCAGCCCCGAGCTACTGATCCGCCGCTCCGGCGCCAGCGCTTCCACCGTCGCCCTCGCCGGGTCGACCAGGCGCAGCTCCGACCCCTCGATCGACGACCACCTCGGCGAGCAGCTGCTGCGCAGCGACAAGGACTGCCGGGAGCACCGGATCGTCGTCGAGGAGATCGTCCGCAAGCTCCGTCCGCACTCGGTCTGGGTCGAGGCGGCGGAGGAGCCGGAGGTTGTCCGCGTCGCCAACATCCAGCATCTGGCGACGCCGGTGATCGCCCAGCTCGCAGAACCGCTCTCGGCGATCTCGATCGCCGGCCTCCTGCACCCGACGCCGGCCGTCGGCGGCGAACCGGGCCCCGTCGCCGCGGAGGCGATCCGCGAGCTCGAGGGCATGGACAGGGGCTGGTACGCCGGGCCGGTCGGCTGGATGGACGGAACCGAGGACGGCGAATTCTGCGTCGGCCTCCGCAGCGCCCTGCTTCGCGACCGCGAGGCGCACCTCTTCGCCGGCGGTGGCATCGTTGCCGGCTCCGACCCGGCCGCCGAGCTGGCCGAGACCGAGGTCAAGCTCCAGGCGCTGCTGCCGTTGCTGACGGAGTGATCGCTACCGCCAAGGTCGTCGTCGCCCTCATCGCGGCCTGGGGATGGCACTCGAGGTCAGCTCGGCAACTGCCGGTAGACCGGAGGGGCCGCGGGTCGTTCACGGTCGACCCGGTCGAATCTCTTCCCGAAGCCAACTCGCCGCGATCGGCGAATGCTGAAGGCGGCAGTGTGCGAACCCTCGGCAGCGCGCTCGGCGCCCGCCCCCATTGCCTGGTCGCCCGGGCCCCGGCCGCGAGGCGAGCCGGATCGCCTGCTGACAACTTGGTTGAGCCTGTGATTTCCCCCGAATAGCGGGGGTAATCGCAGGCTCGCCGGGCTGTTCAGGAGATCGCGGCGCTGACTCGGTCCGCCAGGCGGCGGTGGAGCTCGACGTTGGTGTGGCGGTCGGTTCTGACCTCGATCAGGCTGGTTCCGGCGGCGAGCGCCTCGGGCAGCTCCTCGAGCGAGCCGAGGCGGTGGTGGGGAAGCTCGAAGAGGGAGGCGGCGCGGGAGGTGGAGACGCCGCGCGGGGTCCCGAGCAGGGCCTCGAACTCGCTTGAGTCGAGAGCCTTCTCCTGGGGCAGGAAGTGGAAGATCCCGCCGCCGTCGTTGTCGATGACGACGATCCGGACCGGGGTCGTGACCTCGCGCAGCGCGGCGAGCGCTCCGAGGTCGTGGAGGAGGCCGAGGTCACCGGTGACGATCGTCGTCGGCCGCCCGGTTATCGCCGCCGCCCCGACTCCGGAGGAGATCAGGCCGTCGAGGCCGTTGGCGCCGCGGTTGCAGAGGAACAGGGCGTCGGCGTCGACAGCCCCAAGGAACGCCTCCTGGTCGCGGATCGGCATGCTCGACGCCGTGTAGACGACGTCGCCGTCGGCGTGCGCTTCGCCGAGGGTCGAGTGCAATCCGGGCTCGGTCAGGGTGTCGAGGCCGTCGAGCTCGGCGCCGATCGCCTCCCGCGCCGCGGACTCGGCCGCGATCCATGCCTCCGGCGGCTCGCGATCCTCGCCGAGGCGCGCCGTCCACCCGGCCGCGAGATCGGTCGGGTCGGCCCTGAGGATCGCCGCCGCCTGCCGGGCCGGGTCGTTCCAGGCGCCCCGCGGGTCGACCACGATCTGATCGGCCCCGGAGGCGGCAAGCCAGGCCCGCAGCGGCTTGCTCGTCGGCATCTCCCCGAACCTGAGGACGAGGTCGGGGACGACCCGGGTTCCGAACTTCTCATCGCGCAGCAGGAGGTCGTAGGCGGTCACGAGATGCGAGCGGTCGTGGGGCCCGCACCGGATCTGGGAGGTCGGCTCGGCGAGGATCGGAAAGCCGGCGACGCGGGCGAGGTCGACGAGCGGCTCGCGCAGCCCCGGGTCGAGCTGGCGCCCGGCGACGATCACCCCCGAGAGCGCCTCATCTATGTGCTTCGCGACCTCCTCGAGCAGGAACTGGGATGGCTCGAGGTCGATCGGGGTCGCTGCGGTCAGGGGTCCCTGGTCGCGGCCTCGCAGCGCCAGCTCGTCGGTCGCCGTGACCGCCCCCTCGACCGCGATCGGTGCCAGCGGCTCCCGCCACGGCAGGTTGAGGTGGACCGGGCCCGGGCGCGGCTCCCCGCGCGCGGCGGCGAAGGCGCGGCAGGCGGTCGAGCGGTAGTGGAGAAGCCCGTCGTCGTCGGCAGAGTGGGTCCCGACTTCGCAGAACCACCGCACCGAGGACCCGTAGAGCTTGATCTGGTCGATCGTCTGACCGGCGCCGATGTCCCGCAGCTCCGGCGGCCGGTCGGCGCTGAGCGCGATCAGCGGGACCGCGGAGAGGTCGGCCTCACAGACGGCCGGGTGGAAGTTCGCCGCCGCGGTGCCGGAGGTGCAGAGGACGGCGACCGGGGTACCGCTTGCCTGGGCGGCACCGACCGCGAAGTAGGCGGCCGAGCGCTCGTCGACGATCACAGTCACGTCGATCTCCGGCTGGCGCCAGAGCGCGACCGCCAGCGGCGTCGATCGCGAGCCGGGCGAGAGGACGGCGCTTCGCATCCCGCACCGCGCCAGCTCCTCGACGAAGGCGGACGCGAGGGCGGTGTTGGCGTTCGTGGGGTCCACGGCTCTGGAACCTACGCGGTCCTAGAGCCGGTGTGCCTCGAGCGCGGCCTCGTCGATCTCGACCCCGAGGCCCGGCCCCGGCGGAGGGTGGAGCATCCCGTCGGCCAGCTCGCAGCCGACCGAGGCGATCGTCGCCGCGAACAGGCGCTGGGTCGCGAGCCCGTGCGCGAACTCCTCGCTCAGTGCCTCGGCGACCTGGGCCGCGGCCGCGATCCCGACCGGGCCATCGAGGGCGCTGGTCACGTAGGTCGGGATCACCTCGGCGATCTCGACCGCCGCCTCGGGGCCGCCGACCTTCGAGAGCTTGACCCCGGTCAGCGACCAGGCGCCCATCGCGACGGCGCGCTCGGCCTCGGCCCGGCTGGCGACGCTCTCGTCGGCGGCGATCGGAATCAAGGTCGACGCCGCGACCTCGACCGCCTCCTCGGAGCTGGCGACGGGCTGCTCGGCGAGCTCGAGGTCGAGCTCCTCGAGGTCGCCGAGCGTCCGCTTCGCCGTCTCGACATCCCAGGCGCCGTTGGCGTCGACCCTGATCCGGGCGCCTGGCCCGACCGCTTCGCGGACGGCCCGCACCTGGCCGAGGTCGTCGCCCGTCCCGAGCTTCAGCTTGAACGAGGAGAAGCCCTCCTCGGCCCACGCCAATGCCTCGGCCGCGACCTCACCCGGCTCGCCGGCCGAGAGGGTCGCATTGCAGCGGACCGGGGGCGGGGGAGGGCCGGGGACGGTTCCGTGCTCCTCCTCGGCCCGCCGTCCCCGCAGGTCGGCGAGCGCGGTCAGCGCCGCGCACCTGGCGGGGGCCGAGAGCGCAACCGTGTCCCCGGCGAGGGCCTGCTCATCGAGGCTGTCGCGATCGCTCAGCCCCTCGAGCTCGGCGACCACCTGGGCCAGGCCGGCGCCGGCGCGGAGGGTCAGGGGCACCGCTTCGCCGAGCCCGACGAAGCCCTCCTCGTCGCGCAGCCTCAGCAGCACCATCTCGCGCCGCTCCAGGCTGCCGACGGCGGTCACATACGGCGCACGGAAGGGGAGCGCGTAGGGAACGACCTCGACAGAGGCGATGCGCATGCCCCAAGCATTGCACTCGAGCAGCACTCAGCCGCAGGCCAGTTTCACCGCCGCGTTGGCCTTCCGCAGGTCGACCCTCAACCGCTTTGCCCTGCGCCGGCCGCGGTCGGCGGCTTCTTTCAATTTGACTCTGCCCGGTCCAGGGTGTGCGTAGAGCGCTTTCAGGGCCTTCCGCTTGTTTTCATGGGACTGGGTTTTCAATCGCGCCGAGACCTTCTGTGCCTTTCCCCGGGCGCTCGCGCAAGCCGGGCTGACGGCGGGCGGAGGCGGTGGGGGAGCCGCCGCCGGCTGCTCTGGCGCGGAGGGAGCGACGACGTCGAAGCCGGCGATCCCACCGATCCGGGCCGAGGTGTAGACGTTGCGGCTGTCGCCGCTGGCGACTACGCCGTTGGCCTGCAGCAGTGCGCGGCCGTCGGCGCAGGTTCCTCCGGTCCAGGGCAGGTTCGGGGCTTCGAGGCCGGTCTCGGTTGTGCACCCGGCCGTCCCCGAGAGCTGCGCGATCGTCCCGTCGGCGGCGCGTTCGAAGACAACGACGCCCGCCGCTTCCTTCGTCGTCGCGTAGAGCTCCAACCCATCGGCGAGGACGGCGACCGAGCTGATCCCGTCCATCGCGACGCCGTCGACGCACTCCCCGGCCGTGCCGTTCTGCATCGGGTCCGAGAGGCCGGTGTTGCTGACGCAGCCCGCGGTCCCCGGCTTCTGGGTCAGCTTCCCAGAGGTGGCATCGCGGTCGAAGACGAGGATCGCGTCGCGTCGTTCCGAGGCGACATAGGCGTTTCCGCCCGCAAAGGCGATCGCCCGTGGATCGCCGAGCCCGGTGGCGAGAGTGCATTCTTCGGCCGGTTTGCTGACGATGCATCCGTCCGGTGCCGGGACCGGGGTCAGCTCTCCCGTTTCCGTGTCCCTGGTGAAGAGCGTGATCGCGTCGCTGGAGGGGGAGAGCCCGTAGAGGGACCGGCCGTCGGGGCTGACCTCGACCGTTTCGATCCCCGACATCTGGCTCAGCCCTTTGACGCAGCCGGCGTTGGCGTCGCTGATGCAGCCGGCTGCCCCCGGGTCCTGGTTGAGGTCGCCCGTTTCGGGATCGCGTTCGAAGATCGCGATCCCCCCGGCGGGCCCCTTCGAGGCGACGTAGACGGTATTGCCGTCGGGGCTGACCGCCACCGACGTCGGTTCGTCGAGGGCATTGCCTTCCCCGCATCCGCCCGAGCCGCCGGCGCTGACGCAGCCGTCGTCGCCGCTCGATTGGGTCAGGTGGCCGTCGCCGGCGTCGCGATCGAGGACCGCCACGGAGTCTTCGGTCGGGGCGGCGACGTAGACGTTCTTGCCGTCGTGACTGACGGCGACGTCGCGGGCACCGCCGAGGGCGCGACCCTCGCCGCAGACGTCGTAGTTCGGCGTCATCGAGAGGCAGCCGGACGGGGTCGAGATCGGGCTCAGGGCGCCGCTGCCGCCGTCGCGTCTGAGGGTGGCGACGCTGTCCCAGGCCTCATCGACCACGTACGCGTTCTCACCGTCCGGGCTGAGCGCGATCGCGCGCGGCCCGACCAGGCCGCGGCCGTCCTGGCATTCGCCCGCCAGTCCAGACTCGGTCACGCACCCGGACGTCCCCGACGGCTGGACAAGGTTGTCCGCGGCCATCGAACTCGCAGTTGCCACCAGGGCGGCAATCACCACCACGGCTCCGACGACACCTCGCATCGAGAACATGTAAATACCCCTCCGCCGCTTAGGGTAGCCGAGATCAGCTGGCGATCAGGAGGCCGATCGAGACCAGCAGGCTGAAGACCCCGAGCAGGGCGCCGGTGCCGGCCAAAGCCTCGTTCAGGGCCGCGCCCGTCCGATTCGACATCGTCCGCAGCGGCGGCACCGCGAGCGGCAGCGAGAGGAACGCGATCAGCGGCCAGAGGCTGGTCGAGGCGCCAACCAGGGAGATCGGCAGCACCACGTAGGCGGCGAGGATCAGGCCTCGGTAGAAGCCGACCGCGTTCTGGCGACCGAGCCGGACCGCCATGGTCGTCTTTCCGGCCCGCCTGTCGGTGTCGATGTCGCGGACGTTGTTGACGACGAGGATCGCCGTCGCCAGACACCCGACCGAAATCGAGAGCCCGAGCGGCAGCGCGTCGAGCTGCTCGACCTGGACGTAGTAGGAGCCGTTGACCGCGACCAGGCCGAAGAAGAGGAAGACGAAGACCTCGCCGAGCCCGGCGTAGCCGTAGGGCCGGGGGCCTCCGGTGTAGAGGACGCCGGCGGCGATCGAGAAGGCGCCGATCACGAGGATCACCGCCCCGGCGACAGTCGCCAGGTAGATCCCGCAGGAGACGGCGACACCGAATGCGATCCAGGTCGCGGTCAGGACCCGCTGCGGCGCGACCAGTCCGGCCGAGGTGACGCGGACAGGGCCGAGGCGGTCGGCCGTGTCGGCCCCGCGCTTCGCGTCCGAGTAGTCGTTGGCAAGGTTGGTCCCGATCTGGATGAAGATGCTGCCGACGAGGGCCGCGGCAAAGGCGCCGGCCCGGGGAAGGCTGCCATACAGTTCGACCGCCGCGGCGGTGCCGACCAGGACCGGAGCGATCGCCGCCGGCAGGGTCCGCGGCCGGGCCGCCATCAGCCAGATCCTCATGGCACTAACTCGCGCTTCGCTCGCTGCGCGATGAGCCAGATATGGACGCTTGCTCGCTCCGCGCTCATGGCCGCCTCGGGAACTTCGAGAAGTCGGGCCTGCGCTTCTCCTTGAATGCCTCGCGCCCCTCGCGGGCCTCGTCGGCGCCGTAGAAGAGGAGGTTGGTGTCGTGGGCCAGCTGCTGGATCCCGGCGTACCCGTCCTCGTGGGCGTTGAAGCTCGACTTGACGAGGCGCAGGGCGAAGGGGGAGAGGGCGAGCATCTCGCGGCACCAGGCGACCGTCTCGCGTTCCAGGCTCTCGAGCGGGACGACGGTGTTGACGAGGCCCATCTCCTCGGCCTCCTCGGCGTCGTACTGGCGACACAACAGCCAGAACTCCTTCGCCTTCTTGGTCCCGACGAGGTCGCGCAGGAGGGAGGCGCCGAAGCCGCCGTCCCATGACCCGACCCGGGGCCCGGTCTGGCCAAAGCGGGCGTTGTCGGCGGCGATCGTCAGGTCGCAGCAGACGTGGAGGACGTGGCCTCCGCCCGCCGCCCAGCCGGCGACCATCGCGACCACCGGCTTCGGCAGCCGCCGCATCTGGACCTGGAGGTCGGTGACGTGGAAGCGGCCGAGAGAGGCTCCCTCGGCGACGTAGCCGGAGTCGCCACGGACCCTCTGGTCGCCGCCGGAGCAGAACGCCCGGTCGCCCTCGCCGGTGAGGACGACCACCCCTACCTCGGTGTCCTCGCGGGCCAGCTCGAGCGCGGCTGAGATCTCGATCAGCGTCTGGGGCCGGAACGCGTTCAGAACCTCCGGCCGGTCGATCGTGATCTTGGCGATTCCGTCACCCTGCTCGTAGCGGATGTCCTCGTACCCCTCGACCGCCGCCCGCCACTCGATCGGCGCGTACAGCTCTTCCTCTGGTGGGGCATCCTTGTGGCGGTTCGGCATCATGGCAACGATATCCCGGCCCATATGAAGCTCGACGACTGGCTTGCCCAGAGATCCCAGAGTTGCCCCGACCGGACCGCGCTCGTCGCCGACGGCGAGGAGGTGACGTTCGCCGAGCTCGAGGCCGAGGCGACCTGGGTCGCCCGCCGGCTTGCCGCCCACGGGGTGCGCCGCGGCTCGACCGTCGCCCTCAGCATGCACCCGCGCCGCGAGCAGGCCGTCCTGGTCCACGCGCTGCTCAAGGTCGGCGCCGTCCTCCTCCCGCTCGGCCCATCTATGGGCGCCGAGGAGCGCGCCGCCGTGATCGAGGCGACCGAACCGGCGATCGAGCTCGACGACCCCGGAGAGCTGACCCAGACCGAGGCCGACCTGCCGCTGCTGGGGGAGCACGACATGGACGCGATCTGCTGCCGAGTCCTCACCGCCGGCAGCACCGGAACCCCGGATTCCGTCGGCCTCACCTACGGCAACTTCCTCTGGAGCGCGGTCGGGTCCGCATTCAACATCGGGGTCGAGCCCCAGGACCGCTGGCTCTGCTGCCTGCCCCTGAGCCACATATCCGGCCTCGGGATCGTGATGCGCTCGGTCCTCTACGGCACCACCGCGGTGATCCACGACGGCTTCGACGTCGACCGCGTCGCCGCCTCACTCGAAGAGGACCGCATCTCGGTCGTCTCCCTGGTCGCGACGATGCTGACCCGGCTGCTCGATGCCGGCACCGACCTCTCCGGCCCACGGGCGATCCTGATCGGCGGCGGGCCGGTGCCAGAAGACCCGCTCGAGGAGGCGATCTCGAAGGGCGCGACCGTGGTCCAGACCTACGGCCTGACCGAGGCCTGCTCGCAGGTGACTACCCTCGCCCCGGCCGACGCCAAGCGCAAGCTGGGCTCGGCGGGCAGGCCGCTCCTGACCACCCACCTGCGGATCCAGGAAGGCGAGATCCTGGTCCAGGGGCCGACCGTGGCCCCCGGCCGCGCCGATTCCGACGGCTGGCTCCACACCGGCGACCTCGGACGGATCGACGAGGAAGGCTTCCTCTACGTCGAGGACCGGATCGACGACATGATCGTCAGCGGCGGCGAGAACATCATCCCGGCCGAGGTCGAGCAGGTTCTACTCCGCCATCCGGAGGTCGCCGACGCGGCGGTCGTCGGCCGCGACGACCCCGAGTGGCAGCAGGCGGTCACCGCCGTAGTCGTCCTCGAGGACGGCTCCGACGCGACCCCCGACGACCTCCGCCGGCACTGCGCCGTCTCGCTCGCCGGATTCAAGGTCCCGAAGCGGGTCGAGCTCGCCTCGGCGCTACCACGGACGCCCTCGGGCAAGTTGCTGAGGCGGGCGCTTCGTTAGCCTGCCCGCCATGAGCGCGGAGCGAGCAAGCAAGCATCTCTGGTTTTATCCGCCGCGAGTGAAGCGCGAGGGATTGTGATGCAGACCGACGACATCTTCTACGACAAGGACGCCGACCTCTCGAAGCTAGAGGGCAGGACCGTCGCAATCCTCGGCTACGGCTCCCAGGGCCACGCCCACGCTCTCAACCTCAAGGACTCCGGGGTCGACGTCGTGGTCGGGCTGCGGCCCGACTCATCCAGCAGGGCCAAAGCCGAAGAGGCCGGGCTCGAGGTCCTCGACATCGCCGAAGCGGCCAGCCGCGGCGACATCGTGATGGTCCTCCTGCCCGACGAGAAGCAGGCCGAGATCTGGGAGGCCGAGATCGCCGACGGCATCGCCCCCGGGAACCTGCTGCTGTTCGCGCACGGCTTCGCGATCCACTTCGACCAAATCAAGCCGCCGCCCGGCATCGACGTCGGCATGGTCGCCCCAAAGGGGCCAGGCCACCTGGTCCGGCGCCAGTTCAAGGAAGGCCAGGGGGTCCCGGACCTGATCGCGATCCACCAGGACGCGACCGGCGGCGCCCACGATCTCGTCCTCGCCTACGCCGCGGGGATCGGCGGCGGCCGCGCCGCGATCATCGAGACGACCTTCAAGGACGAGTGTGAGACCGACCTCTTCGGCGAGCAGGCGGTCCTCTGCGGCGGCGCCTCGGAGTTGGTCCAGGCCGGATACGAGACCCTGGTCGAGGCCGGCTACGACCCGAGACTCGCCTACTTCGAGTGCCTGCACGAGCTGAAGCTGATCGTCGACCTGATGTACGAGAAGGGGATCCAGGGGATGCGCTACTCGATCTCCAACACCGCCGAGTACGGCGACATGACCCGCGGCAAACGGGTGATCGGCAAGGAGTCACGGGCGGCGATGAAGGAGATCCTCGGGGAAATCCAGTCAGGCGAGTTCGCCCGTGAGTGGATCGCCGAGAACCGTGCCGGCGGCGAGAACCTCTCGCGGATGCGCGAGGAGGGCGCCGAGAAGGAAATCGAAGAGGTCGGCAAGGACCTCCGCGGCACGATGTCCTGGATCGACCAGGAGTTCTAGGGCTGACTCAGGCGGCGCCGGGAGGGCCGTGGGCCGGACCGGCCTCGCCCTCGGGGACCCTGCCATCGCGGCCGACGTAGCCGTCCTTGCCGCCGATGCAGACGTAGACGGCGTCCTCGGTGTCGCTGAGGTTGCGGAGCCCCCGCACCGTCGAGGCGTCGACCCGGGCCATCCCGCCCGGCTCGAGCACGTGCGAGGTCCCATCGCCAAACTCGATCTCCATCCTGCCGCTGTGGAGGAAGTAGAGCTCCTCCTGCTCGTCGTGGTAATGGCGGCCGGTGTCGTAGGAGGGGGGCACGACGATCGCGTTGACGCCGAAGGCGGTTACGCCGAGGCCCTTGCGGACCTTCCGGAACCCCCAGCCGTCTCCGAGGTCGGAGATGTTGGCGACGGCATAGCCCTCGCCCTCGATCACTCCTGTGCCCTGCTCATCGGCCATTGCCTAATCCTATGCCACGGCGGCCCCGAGTTTTCGAGGTCGGGTCCACCCGGGCGGGTCACTAACCTGTCGCCCCCGCCGACATGACAGCAACGACCAAAACCGCAGCCATCCCCACCGACCTCAAGCCGGCCGACGGCCGCTTCGGCTGTGGTCCCTCGAAGGTCCGCCCGGAGGCGCTCGCGCGCCTCGCCGAGCGCTCGGACCTGATGGGCACCTCCCACCGCCAGGCGCCGGTTCGCGACCTGGTCGGCTTGATCCGTGACGGCCTCGGCGAGATCTTCGGGCTCCCCGACGGGTACGAGGTCGTGCTCGGCAACGGCGGGACGACGGCGTTCTGGGACTCCGCCGCTGCCTGGCTCGTCCGCGATCGCGCCCTTCACCTCACCTACGGCGAGTTCTCGCAGAAGTTCGCCAAGGAGACCGCTGGCGCGCCCTTCCTCGCGGACCCGATCCTGATCGAGGCCGAGCCCGGCGACGCGCCGACGCCGGCCGCCGATCCCGCCGCCGACGCGATCGCCTGGGCCCACAACGAGACCTCGACCGGGGTCATGGTCGAGGTCCGGCGGCCGCCGGGAGCGGGAGAGGCCCTGGTCCTGATCGACGGCACCTCGGGGGCCGGTGGACTGCCGGTCGAGGTCGCCGAGTCCGACGCCTACTACTTCGCGCCGCAGAAGGGGCTCGGCGCCGACGGCGGGATCTGGCTGGCGCTGCTCAGCCCCGCCGCGGTCGCCAGGGCCGAGGAGCTCGACGGAGCGTCGGGGCGCTGGCAGCCGGCGTTCCTCTCGCTCCCGATCGCGATCGAGAACTCGCGCAAGAACCAGACCTACAACACACCGGCGCTCGCGACCCTGCTGCTGGTCGCCGACCAGGTCGAGTGGATGCTCGCCGGAGGCGGCCTCGATTGGTGCGTCGGCCGCTCCCGGGCCTCCTCGGAGGCGCTCTACGGCTGGGCCGATGCGTCGGAGGCGGCGACGCCGTTCGTCGCCGACCCGGCCAAGCGCTCGCTGGTGGTCGGAACGATCGACTTCGGCGACCGCATCGACGCCGCGGCGCTGGCGGCGACGCTGCGGGCAAACGGGATCGTCGACGTCGAGCCCTACCGCAAGCTGGGCCGCAATCAGCTGCGGATCGGGATGTTCCCGAACGTCGACCCCGCCGATGTCCAGGCCCTGACCGCCTGCATCGACTGGGTGATCGAGAACGTCGACGAGGTGACCCGGTGAGCGCGGAGCGAGCAAACGTCATCTTCCGCCTCTTCGCGCCGCGAGCGAAGCGCGAGGAATTGTCGTGAAGGTCCTGGTCAAGGAGAAGATCGCCGACTCGGGGATCGATCTGCTGCGCGAGAGCTTCGACGTCGACCTCGGGTTCGAGATGTCCGATGAGGAGCTGCGCCAGGCGATCGGCTCCTACGACGCGATCCTGGTCCGCTCGGCGACGCAGCTGAACGAGGACCTGATCGGCCGCGCCGACAATCTCAAGGTCATCGGCCGCGCAGGAACCGGGGTCGACAACGTCGACATCACCGCCGCCACCAGGCGCGGGATCGTCGTTGCCAACGCGCCCGAATCGAACTCGGTCGCCGCCGCCGAGCACACCCTGGCGCTGATGCTGGCGCTCTGCCGCAACATCCCCCAGGCGCAGGCGACGCTGGTCGGCGGGGCCTGGGAGCGGTCGCAGTTCAAGGGAGCCGAGCTCTACGGCAAGACGCTCGGCGTGATCGGCTTCGGCCGGATCGGCCAGCTCGTGGCACGACGCGCCCAGAGCTTCGAGATGGACGTCATCGGCTACGACAAGTTTGTCTCCGCGGAGCGCTTCCGCGAGCTCGGGGTTGAGGGAGCGGCCGAGCTCGAGGACCTGCTCGGCGCAGCCGACATCGTCACCCTCCACGTCCCCAAGACCCCGGAGACGATCGGCCTGATCGACGCCGGTTCGATCGCCGCGATGAAGGACGGCGCCAGGCTGATCAACTGCGCCCGCGGCGAGCTCGTCGACCTCGACGCCCTCCTCGCCGGCCTCGAGTCGGGAAAGCTGGGCGGAGCCGCCCTCGACGTCTTCCCCTCGGAGCCGTTCACCGATCACCCGATCTTCAGCCGCGAGGATGTCGTCGTCACGCCGCACCTCGGCGCCTCGACCGCGGAGGCCCAGGACCGGGCCGGGATCGTCACCGCCGAACAGGTGACCGCGGCCCTCAGCGGCGGTGTCGTCACCAACGCCGTCAACATCGCCGCCGTCCGGCCGGAGGAGATGGAGGCGCTGGCACCCTTCGTCCCCCTCTGCGAAAAGCTCGGCCGTCTCGCCCAGGGGCTCGGGGATGGCTCGGTCGACCGCGTCACCGCCGAGTTCCGGGGGCGGATCGCCGCCCACGACACCCGCCTGCTCGGGATCGCCGTCCTCGTCGGCATCCTCTCCGGGAACACCGAGGAGCCGGTCAACCTGGTCAACGCGCCGCAGATGGCCGAGGAGCGCGGCATCGAGCTGATCGAGACCAAGGACACCGGCTCCGATGACTTCACCGAGCTGGTCACGGTCCGGATCGGCGACCAGACCGCCGGGGTCTCGGGGACCGGTGTCGGGCCGCGCAACGAGCCCTACCTCGTCTCGGTCTGGGGCGAGAGCTTCTACCTGCCCTTCGCCGACCACCTAACCGTCTTCCGTTACGCCGACCAGCCGGGGATGATCGGCCGGGTCGGGTCGATCTTCGGCGAGCAGAGCGTGAACATCGTCTCCGCTGCCGTCGGGGCCTCCGCCGGCGGCGAGCAGGCGGTGATGGCGCTGACCACCGACGCTCCGGTCCGCGAGGAGACGATCGCGAAGATTCACGAGCTCGACGGGTTCACGCTCGGCCGCTCGGTCGATCTCTAGATACGCTCCCCCTGCTCAAGGGGTGTGTCCGGGTGGGCGATACTCGCCGAATGATCGGCCAAAGCCGCAACGTCGGCCGGGTATTGCTGTTTCCCTAGTGGGGGCCGGAGCGCAACCGAGTCAGGGCCTGCATTTTCCATGAAGAGGGCATTCGTCATCTCGTTCGCGATTGCGGCGACATTGTTGTCGTCGGCGTCCGCGGCCACCCCGGGAAGGTTCACCGTCCTGCTCGCCGGCGGATCGGCATCGAACACGATCCATATCTGGCTCACGCCCGACGGCCACAGCTACGTGATCGACTCCGTCGTCCCGCTCGAAGTCGGCGGCGAAGTCTGCACCAACCCCGAAGGGCTCCCGAACGAGCTCGTCTGCGCCGCGCCGCCGATCGCCGGCTTCGAAGTCAACGCCGCCGGCGGTGACGACCATGTCACGGTCTCGAGGGGGGTGACGATCCCGATCACCGTACGCGGAGGCACCGGGCGTGACACCCTCGCCGGCGGCAGCGGTGGCGACAAACTGATCGGCGGGCCGGGTCCGGATCGATTGATCGGCGGACCCGGAGACGACGTCCTGATCGGCGGCCCCGGCACCGATGTCCTGATCGGCGGCCCCGGCAACGACAAGCTGTTGACCGGCCCGGGCTTCGATTTCGCCCGCGGCGGCCCCGGCACCAACGTGATCAAGTAGCGCCGGGGCGCTAGCCGGCGGCCGGCTCCGACGCGACCTCCTGGCCGCGGCCCCAGAGCTTGCCGCCGACGAACAGCAGCGCGATCACGAACCCGACCGCCGCGAGGATCGCGTCGAGTCGGAAAGCGGCCTGGATGCCGTCGACGAAGGTGTCCTGGGCCGAGAAAACGGTGGTCGTCAGGCCAAGTCCGATCGAGCCGCCGGCGATCTGGAACATGTAGACGATTCCGCCCGCGAGGCTGGTCTGGGATTCGTCGACCGAGGTGACGCCGGCCGTGGTGGCGGTCGGGTAGAACGTCCCGATCCCGAACCCGAGGATGACCATCCCGGGGATCAGCGAGCCGTAGGCGGAGCCGGTGTCGACCATCGAGAAGATGAACGGCGCAATCGTCAGGCAGGCGGCCCCGAAACCGGCAAGGAGCTTCGCCCCCAGCCGGTTGTAGAGCGGGCCGGCGATGAACGAGATGACGGCGAAGGTCGCGAGGAAGGGGAGCATCCCGACCCCGGCCTCGAGCGGCGTGTATTCGAGATGCTTCTGCATGAACTGCGGCAGGTAGAGCAGCGAGGCGAAGAAGGTCGCCGAGACGAAGAGGATCGCCAAGCAGGAGGCGCGGAAGCTCTCGTTGCCGATCATTTCGCTGGGGATCAGGGCGTTGCGGCCCGCCCGGCGCTCGATCGGGAGGAAGGCGACGATCAGGATCGCCGACAGCGCCAGCAGCGCGATCGTCTTCGGGTCGCCCCATCCCCAGTCGTCGACCTGATCGAGAGCGATCAGCAGCGAGACGAGGCCGAATGAGATCGCCGTCACGCCCGCGTAGTCGATCCTCTGGTCGCCGCGCTCGGGGTCCTTTATGTGGACGAAACGGTAGGTGACCAGGACCGCGAAGATCGCCACCGGGACGTTGGCGAAGAAGATCCAGCGCCAGGTGAGGAGGTCGGTGAAGACGCCGCCGATCAGGGGGCCGACGGCGTTGCCGAGGCCGGCGGCGCCGATGATGATCCCGCCGGCGAGCCCGGCCTTCTCCTCGGGCAGGATCTCGTAGGTCATACCGAGGATCGCGGGCCACATCAGGGCCCCGCCGACCCCCATCAGGACCCTGGTCGCGATCAGCCACGTCTCGGTCGGCGCGGCGCCGCCGAGGGCCGACATCGAGGCGAAGATCGCGGTGCCGAGGAAGAACGCCCGGCGGCGGCCGAACATGTCGGCCAGGCGCCCGCCGGTGACGATGAGGACGCCGAAGGTCAGCGCGTAGGCGTTGATCACCCACTGCATCGTGTTGACGTTGGTGTGGAAGTCCTTCTCCATCGTCGGGATCGCCACGTTGATCGCCGAGAAGTCGTTGGCGATGACGATGACGCTGGCCCCCATCGCGAGCAGTGCCAGCCAGGGCGTGGGGGTCGATCCGCCGGAGTCGGACTCCATTCGCGCAGCCTATTGCCGTACGCGGACCGTGCGCTAAAGTGGTCGACGAGTGACCTATCGGCCCGACAGCCTCGCGCTTCTCCTTCTCCTCCCCCTTCGGGGGGAATAGCGCTGGGCGGCGCGAGAGCCGCGAGAGACAAGGTCATTCGATTCGAAGCGAGAAGGAGGTAGGACCAGTGGCACCAACACCGGATAGCGCAAACCGCGTCCACATCTTTGACACGACCCTGCGGGACGGTGAGCAGTCGCCGGGGATCTCACTCAACACGGCGGAAAAGGTCGAGATCGCCCAGCAGCTCGCGCGGCTCGGGGTCGACGTGATCGAGGCCGGCTTCCCGATCACCTCGCCCGGTGACTCCGAGGCGGTCGAGGCGATCTCGCGCGGGGTCGAGGGCCCGGTGGTATGCGGCCTCGCCCGTACCCATAAGGCCGACATCGATGCTGCCTGGGGGGCGATTCGCGACGCCCAGCGACCGCGGATACACACCTTCATCTCGACATCCGACATCCACATCGAGCACCAGCTCCAGACCGACCGCGATGACGTCAAGGGCCAGGCCCGGGCCGCCGTCGCGCTCGCCAAGTCCTACTGTCCCGACGTCGAGTTCTCGCCGATGGACGCGACCAGGGCCGACGTCGAGTTCACCGCCGAGGTCTGCGCGATCGCGGTGGAGGAGGGCGCGACCGTGGTCAACATCCCCGACACCGTCGGGTACACGACGCCGGAGGAGTACGCAGCCTACTTCCAGCGGTTGTACGAGCTGGTCCCGGCTCTGCGCGAGGTCGAGCTGTCGGTTCACTGTCACGACGATCTCGGGATGGCGGTCGCCAACTCATATGCGGGGCTGCTGGCCGGCGCCCGCCAGGTCGAGTGCGCCGTCAACGGAATCGGCGAGCGGGCCGGGAACTGCTCGCTGGAGGAGATCGTGATGCTGGTCCGGACCCGCGAGGACGTCCATGGCCTGCGCACCGAGGTCAACACCCGTGAGCTGGCCCGCACCAGCCGGATGGTCTCGCGCCTTACCGGTTATGCGATCCAGCCGAACAAGGCGGTGGTCGGCCGCAACGCGTTCGCCCACGAGTCGGGCATCCACCAGGACGGGGTCCTGAAGGAGCGCACGACCTACGAGATCATGGACGCGACCGAAGTCGGCCTGGAGTCGAACTCGATCGTCCTCGGCAAGCACTCCGGCCGGCACGCCCTGCGCGACGCCCTGGAGCAGCTCGGGTTCAAGGTCGAGGGCAACGCCCTGAACGCCGCCTTCAAGCGGTTCAAGGAGGTCGCCGACCGCAAGAAGCAGGTGACGGCACTCGATCTCGAGGCGATCGTCTCCGACGAGATGCGTGAGCGCGAGGACGCCCACGAGCTGGCCTGGTTCGAGGTCGAGGCGGGGTCGAGGCGCGAGCCGCTGGCCCGGGTCGCGGTCAAGCTGCCCTCCGGCGAGGAGGCGGTCGGCGAGTCGAGTGGCGACGGCCCGGTCGACGCGATCTTCCTCGCGATCCAGAAGGCGGCCGACACCGAGTGCGAGCTGCGCCAGTACACGGTCGAGGCCGTGACCGGAGGAGAGGACGCCCTCGGCTCGGTCAGCGTGATGCTGCGCGCCGCCGGGCGCCTGGCCACCGGCCAGGGTGTCGCCACCGACATCCTCGAGGCCTCGGCCCGCGCCTACGTCCGCGCGCTCTCAAACGCCCTCGAGGGCGCCGCGATCCGCGAGGCCGAGGCGGCAACCGCCGAGGCCGCGGTCGAGCGCACCCCGGGCCCCTAGGGATCAGCGCCAGGACCCCAGGTCCTGGCGCACAATCTCCCCAAACCCCGCGCCACCCGTCAAGGCAGGGCGACCACCATCGTCCAATGCCCGCCGAGCCTGCGATATCCCCAGGTAGTCGAGGGAAATCGCAGGCTCGGCATCCAGATTGGCTCATCGCGGAGTTGGCGGAACGGCAACATGGCGTGGTGTCCCGGCCGCAGTTGATCGAGCTGGGAGTGTCGGAGGGTGGAATCGACCTCCGGATCCATCGCGGGTACCTGCATCGCCTTCACTCAGGCGTGTACGCGGTGGGCCAGCGGCAACTTCGACCCGAGGGCATGCTGATGGCGGCGGTCCTCGCAGGTGGGCCGGATGCGGTCCTCAGCCACCGTTCGGCGGCGGTTCATTGGGGAATATTGCGCCGGGATCGCGGCCGGCGCATCGAGATATCCACCCCAACGGCCAGGCGCCACATCGGCGACGTGAGACGGCATCAAGTCCGACACGTGACCGGAGAGACCGGGATTAGGAAGGGGATCCCGATCACATCCCTTCGGCGAACAATCGTCGACATCTCTGGTGCGGTTCCGGTGCCCGGCCTCGAAGCCGCCATACGTGAGGCCCAATACCGCCACGGCATCGACTCCGACTCATTGAGGCGAATGCTGCAGGAATACCGAGGACACCGGGGTATCGCCCGACTCCGAACATCACTCGGCAATCTCGGCGTCGGGCCCAGGGGTCGCACCCGCAGCCCGCTCGAGGATCGCTTTGCGTCAATGCTCGCGGGGGCGGACATCCGGCAGCCCGAACTGAATGTTCTGGTCGACATCGGAGGACATTTGATCGAAGCCGACTGTCTCTGGTCTGAGGATCGGGTGATCATCGAACTTGACGGAGGAGCCGAGCATGGGACCGATGCCGCCTTCCAATCCGACCG
Source organism: uncultured Solirubrobacterales bacterium (assembly GCA_963805455.1). Classification (GTDB taxonomy): domain Bacteria; phylum Actinomycetota; class Thermoleophilia; order Solirubrobacterales; family 70-9; genus VRUE01. The sequence goes on along the minus strand of CAWDUJ010000013.1, from coordinate 13,847 downwards.
GGCTCGCGATAGACGACTGCAAGCCCTGGGATGGAAGGTCGGGCGCGTGACCCATGAGCACCTCGATCAGCCGGAGGCGGTCCTCGCCGATATTCGACGAATGCTCAATGGCAACCAAAATGCCGACCATGTGATTTCCCCCGGATAGCGAGGGAAATGACAGGCTCGGCCAAGGGTAGTTGTATGTGATAGCGTACGACCGTAATGACAGCCAAGGCGACAGAGCGTCCCGACAACGCGCCCAACGAGGGCAAAGCCGAGACTGCGGATTCGGCCCAGGTCGGCCGCCGCGTGCACGCGCTGCGAGACGCGATGGGCCTCTCGCTGCGAGACCTGGCCGAGCTCAGCGGTGTCAGCGCCCCGATGCTCTCGCAGGTCGAGCGCGGGGAGACCAGCCCGACGATCGCGGTCGCGGCGAAGATCGCCGCCGGCCTCGACCTGACCCTGTCGCAGCTGCTGCGCCTCGATGAGGGCGAGCATGTCGTGATCAGCCGCTCCGATGAGCGCCGCAGCAGTTCCCGCGGTGGCCATCGGTTCGAGGAGCTGACCCCGCCGCTGCCCGGACAGCGGGCCGACGTCTCCCTCCACGTCCTCGAGGCGGGGGCGGCCACCGGCGGCCCGGACGATCCGCCGATGCACGAGCCCGGCAGCCGCGAGACCACCGTCGTCCTCGGCGGCGCTCTGGCGCTGATCGTCGACGGCAGCCGCCACGAGCTGCACGAGGGGGATGCGGTCACCTTCGACGCCGACCTGCCACACCACTTCGAGAACGAAACCGACGACCCGGCCCGGTTCCTCGCGGTGATTGCCGCGGGGTTGCGGAGGGGATAGAGGAGGCACCGATGCCCAGGACCATGTTCGACAAGATCTGGGAGGCCCACGAGGTCTCCGACGGTCTCATCTACATCGACCTCCATCTGGTCCACGAGGTCACCTCGCCCCAGGCCTTCGACGGGCTGCGGCTCGCCGGGCGGACGGTCCGGCGGCCCGACAAGACCCTGGCCACGGCCGACCACAACGTCCCCACCGACGGCACCAAGGCGGCGCGGCTGATCGCCGACGAGCTCTCCCGGATCCAGGTCGAGACGCTCGAGCGCAACTGCGAGGAGTTCGAGATCCCGATCCACTCGCTCGGCTCCGACCGCCAGGGGATCGTCCACGTGATCGGCCCCGAGCTCGGCGTCACCCAACCCGGGCTGACGATCGTCTGCGGCGACAGCCATACCGCCACCCACGGCGCCTTCGGGGCGCTCGCCTTCGGCATCGGCACCTCCGAGGTCGAGCACGTCCTGGCGACCCAGTGCATGGTCCAGAAGCGGCCGAAGACGATGCGGATCCTCTACAGCGGCGAGCTGGGGGAGGGGGTCACGCCCAAGGACCTGATCCTGGCGACGATCGGCCGCCTTGGCACCGGCGGCATGGTCGGCCACGCCGTCGAGTACGCCGGCCCGACGATCGAGAGCCTCTCGATGCCGGGCCGGATGACGATCTGCAACATGACGATCGAGGGCGGCGGCCGGGCCGGGATGATCGCCCCCGACGAGACGACCTTCGAGTGGGTCCGGGGCCGCGAGGCCGCGCCCGACGACTTCGACGCCGCCGTCGAGATGTGGCGCAGCCTGCCCACCGACGATGGGGCGACCTTCGACACCGAGGTCGAGGTCGACGCCTCCGCGATCTCGCCGATGGTCACCTGGGGCACGACGCCCGGGATGGTCGTCGAGGTCACCGACTCGGTCCCGGACCCAAACGCGCTCGAGTCTCCCGCCGACCGCGAGTCGGCCGAACGGGCGCTCTCCTACATGGCGCTCGACCCCGGCACCCCGATGACCGAGGTTCCCCTCGACCGCGTCTTCATCGGCTCCTGCACCAACTCCAGGGTCGAGGACCTGCGCGAGGCCGCCGAATTTGTCGACGGCCGCACGGTCGCCGACTCGGTCCGGGCGATGGTCGTCCCGGGGTCCCAGCAGGTGAAGCTGACCGCCGAAGAGGAGGGCCTGCACGAGGTATTCAGGGCCGCCGGATTCGAGTGGCGCGAGGCGGGCTGCTCGATGTGCCTGGGGATGAACCCCGACATCCTGATGGAGGGCGAGCGCTGCGCATCGACCTCCAACCGCAACTTCGAGGGCCGCCAGGGCAAGGGCGGCCGGACCCATCTGGTCAGCCCGAGAATGGCTGCCGCGGCCGCGATCGAGGGCCATTTCGTCGACATCAGGGATTGGAGCTGAGCATGAGGCCGATTGACGTAATCGAGGGCGGTGTCTCGGTCCTGGACCGGGCCGACGTCGACACCGACCAGATCATTCCCAAGCAGTTCCTGAAGCGGGTCGAGCGGACCGGCTTCGGGGAGTTCCTCTTCTACGACTGGATCCGCTCCGGCGAGATCGAGCTCGAGCCAAACCCGATCCTCGTCACCGGGCGGAACTTCGGCTGCGGCTCCTCCCGCGAGCACGCCCCCTGGGCGCTCGAGGACTTCGGGTTCCAGGCGATCGTCGCCCCGTCCTTCGCCGACATCTTCTACGTCAACTGCACCAAGGTCGGGCTGCTGCCGGCGATCCTCGACGAGGAGCACTGCCGCGCCGTGGCCGAGGCCGGCGAGGCGCGGATCGATGTCGACGACGAGACGATCAGCTGCGGGACCGCGGGGGTCTTCGAGTTCGAGATCGAGCCCGACATCAAATTCCGCCTCCTCAACGGGCTCGACGACATCGGCGTCACCCTTGAAAACGTCACCGCGATCGACGAGTTCGAGCGGGGGGGCGGCGCTGGGCGCGGCCCGGTGACAACAGGCCTCTGAGCGTGTCCTCCCCGGAGACATCGCATACCGGCCCGCGCGAGTGGGACGCCGAGGTCTACCACCGCGTCTCCGAGACCCAGTTCCGGTGGGGCCTCGAGGTGCTGGAGCGCCTGCCGCTCGAGGGTGACGAGTACGTGCTCGACGCTGGTTGCGGCTCGGGCCGGGTCACCGAGGCGCTGATCGAACGACTGCCCGGCGGTCGGGTCATCGCCATCGACGGCTCCGGGGAGATGGTGAAGAAGGCCCGCGAGGTCCTCGGCCCCCGGGCGGACGTCCGCCACGGAAACCTCGAAGAGCTCGAGATCGATGAGAGGGTCGACGCGATCTTCTCCAACGCCGTCTTCCACTGGGTCAAGGACCACCGGAACCTCTTCTCCCGGCTCGGGGCATCGCTCGCGCCCGGCGGCCGGCTGGTCGCCCAATGCGGCGGCAGGGGGAACGTCGCCAATCTCGCCGAGGTGATCGTGGGTGTAGCCGCGATGGACGAGTACGGCGGGTACCTGGCGGAGGTGCCCAAAGCCTGGAACTTCCGCGGCGCCGATGAGACCGCCGAGATCCTCGAGGACGTTGGCTTCACCGATGTCCGCTGCTGGCTCGAACCGAAGGAGGTGCGGCCCGAGGAGCCGCTCGCGTTCCTGCGGACCGTCTCGCTCGGCCCCTACATCCGGGCTCTGCCGAAGGAGCTGCGCGACCCGTTCATCGCCGAGGTGATGGAGCGGATGGGAGATCCCCTGGTCCTCGACTACGTCCGGCTCAACATCGACGCGCGTGCGAGCGCGGAGTGAGCAAGCATCGAAATCTGATTCTCTGCGCAGCGAACGAAGCGGGAGCCATTTATTCATGAGCCCAAGACCACGGATAGTCCTCCTGCCCGGCGACGGGATCGGGCCCGAGATCGTCGCCGCCGCGCAGCAGCTGCTCGAGACCCTCGGGGAGTTCGAGTTCGACGAGCGGCTGCTCGGCGGCTGCTCGATCGACGCCGACGGCGTCGCCCTCACCGACGAGGTGCTCGAGGCCTGCCGGGCCTCAGATGCTGTCCTGCTCGGTGCCGTCGGCGGCCCGAAATGGGACACGACCGACCCCGACGCGCCGCGCCCCGAGCAGGGGCTGCTCGGGCTCCGCAAGGGCATGGGCCTCTATGCCAACCTGCGTCCGGTTCGCCCCAGCCCGGCCCTGGTCGGCTCGAGCCCGCTGCGCGAGGACCGGATCGCCGGCACCGACCTCCTCGTCGTCCGGGAGCTCACCGGCGGCATCTACTTCGGCGACAGCGGCCGCGACGGCGACTCCGCCCACGACACCTGCGAGTACTCGGTCGCTGAGATCGAGCGGATTTCCCGCACCGCGTTCGAGGCGGCGATCCGACGCGCCGGATCCGATGGCCGCAGGCCCCGGGTCACCTCGGTCGACAAGGCGAACGTCCTCGAGACCTCACGCCTCTGGCGCGAGGTCGTCACCCGGGTCGCCGCCGAGTACCCGGACGTCGAGCTCGAGCACCTGCTGGTCGACAACGCCGCGATGCAGCTCGTCTCGCGGCCCGCCGAGTTCGACACGCTCGTCACCGAGAACCTCTTCGGCGACATCCTCAGCGACGAGTCGGCGATGCTGACCGGGTCGCTGGGAATGCTCCCCTCGGCCAGCCTCGGCGCCGAGGGCGCCCCCGGGCTGTTCGAGCCCGTCCACGGCTCGGCCCCCGACATCGCCGGGCAGGGAATCGCCAACCCGCTGGCTACGTTCCTCTCGACGGCGATGATGATCCGCCATGGCCTCGACCGGGCGGCCGAGGCAGAGCGAATCGAGACCGCTGTCGATGCCGTGCTCGAGAGCGGGCTGCGCACCGCCGACCTCGCCGCCGCTGGCGAGAGCACGGTCGGCACCAGCCAGATCACAGATGCGGTCCTGACCCAGATGGGTCGTTAAGCTTTTCCGCCATGGAGACGGCCGAGCTGATCTGGCACAACGGGGAGTTCGTGAGTTGGGAGGACGCCAAGGTCCACGTGCTCAGCCACGGGCTCCACTACGGGACCGGCGTCTTCGAGGGCATCCGCTGCTACGAGACAGAGCGCGGGCCGGCTGTCTTCCGCCACCGCGAGCACCTCGACCGGCTCGAGAAGTCGGCCGGGCTCTACTACTTCGAGCTTCCCTACTCCGCCGAGGAGCTGCGGACCGCGACCCACGAGCTGATCCGCCGCAACGGGCTGCGCTCCTGCTACATCCGCCCGCTCGCGTTCCGCGGCTACGGCGAGATGGGCCTCTACGCGCAGAGCGCTCCGATCGAGGTGATCATCGCCGTCTGGCCGTGGGGCGCCTACCTCGGGGAGGACAGCAAGAAGCACGGGATCCGGACCAAGGTCTCCTCCTGGCGCACAATCTCCGGCGACAGCCTGATCCCGCACGCCAAGGCCTCCGGCCAGTATCTGAACTCGATCCTCGCCAAGACCGAGTCGGCCAACGCCGGCTACGACGAGGCGATCCTCCTCGACCAGCACGGCTGCGTTTCGGAGGGCTCCGGCGAGAACGTCTTCATCGTCCGCGAGGGCACCCTGTTGACCCCAGGGCACACCTCGTCCATCCTCGACGGGATCACCCGCGCCTCGGTGATCCAGATTGCGCTCGACCTCGGCTACAAGGTCGAGGAACGCTCGATCGCCCGCGCCGAGATGTACCTCGCCGACGAGATGTTCCTGACCGGCACCGCCGCCGAGCTGGTCCCGGTGCGGTCGGTCGACGATCACGAGCTCGGCGAGCCGGGTGAGATCACGAAGGTGATCCAGGCCAAATTCGAGGACGCCCTCTGCGGGCGCGCCGAGGAGTACCTGGAGTGGCTGGACCCGATCGAGGTCCCCAGCGAAGCTGACCAACCGAGTAAGGTCAGCTCCTGATGTTGCACGGTTTCGAGGCAATCGGGCGAATTACCGCAGCCGCCTAGCGGCTGGCGCGGCGCGGCTGCGCATGCGGGCTAACAGGCCCTCTCCCCGATCTCTCGAATCGAAAGGCAGCAGATGGAACAGGTGAAGCTCTACGACACGACCTTGCGCGACGGCATGGGCGGGCCCGGCATGTCGCTCTCCGTCGATGAGAAGCTGAAGGTGATCGACGCGCTCGACGACCTCGGGGCACACTTCATAGAGGCCGGCTTCCCGAGCTCCAACCCGAAGGAAGCTGAGCTGTTCGAGCGGCTCGAGGACCTGAGCCTCGAGAACGCGACGATCGCGGCCTTCGGGATGACCCGGCGGCGCGACACCAAGCCCGAGGACGACGAGGCACTGCGGACGATCGTCGAGTGCTTCGCCCCGGTCGCCTGCCTGGTCGGCAAGAGCTGGGGTCTCCACCTCGAGAAGGTGATCCGGGTCTCACCGGAGGAGAACCTGGCGATGATCGCCGACTCGGTCGCCTTCTGCCGCGAGCAGGGCAAGCGGGTGGTGTTCGACGCCGAGCACTTCTTCGACGGCTACCGCGACGACCCCGGCTACGCGATCAGGTGCGCGCGTGCCGCGGCCGACGCCGGCGCCGAGAATGTCACCCTCTGCGACACCAACGGCGGCAGCCTGCCCGAGTTCGTCGGCGCCGCGACCGCGGCGGTGGTTGCCGAGCTCGGCGACGCGGTCGAGGTCGGCATCCACACCCATAACGACGCTGAGTGCGCGGTCGCCAACTCGCTGGCCGCGGTCGCGGCCGGCGCCCGCCTCGTCCAGGGCACGGTCAACGGATACGGCGAGCGCTGCGGAAACGCCAACCTCGCCTCGATCCTGCCGGCGCTGCAGCTGAAGATGGGGTTCGAGGTCGTCACCGACGAGCAGCTCGCGAACCTGACCCAGACCGCCCACTACCTCGACGAGGTCTGCAACGTGACCCCCGACGCCGACGCCCCCTACGTCGGCCGCAACGCGTTCGCCCACAAGGCCGGGATGCACGCGGCGGGCGTCGCCGCCGATGCCCGCACCTTCGAGCACCTCGACCCGGCGGCCGTCGGCAACGCCCGCGACATCCTCCCATCGGAGCTCTCCGGCAAGGCGACGATCCGGAGCCAGGCCGAGCGGGCCGGGCTCGAGATCGACGAGGAGGCTGCCGGGCGCGCCGTCGCCCGCCTCAAGGAGCGCGAGCACCGCGGCTACCACTACGAGGCGGCGCCCGCCTCCTTCGAGCTCCTCCTCCGCGAGGAGGCCGGTCGCTACAACCCGCTGTTCGAGCTCGAGAGCTTCCGGGTGACGACCGAGAAGCGCGCCGACGGCGAGGTTGAGACCGAGGCCACGATCAAGGTCACGGTCGACGGCCAGCGCTACGTCCGCGTCGCCGAGGGCAACGGCCCGGTCAACGCCCTCGACAAGGCCCTGCGCGGCGCGATCGTCGACCGCCACCCGCACCTCGCCGACATCGAGCTGACCAACTACAAGGTCAGGATCCTCGACGAGAGCCACGGAACCGGCGCCATCACCCGCGTCCTCCTCGACTCCTCCGACGGCGAGCGGGAGTGGGGGACGATCGGTGTCTCGGAGAACATCATCGAGGCCTCCTGGGAGGCCCTGGTCGACTCGCTGGAGTACGCCTTTCAGCAATGAACGACGGGCCCGACACCGACCCGATCCCGCTCGCCAGGCCGGAGATCGACGAGCGTGAGGAGGCCCTCGTGCTTGAGGTGCTGCGCTCGGGCCGCCTCTCGCTTGGCCCGATGGTCGAACGCTTCGAGCGCGACTTCGCCGCCTGGCTCGGGGTCGAGGACGTGGTCGCGGTCTCGAGCGGTACGACCGCTCTGCACCTCGGGGTCCGGGCGCTGGGCTGGGGTCAGGGCGACGAGGTCCTGACCAGCCCGCTGAGCTTCGTCGCCTCTGCCAACTGCCTCCTCTATGAGGGTGTGCGGCCGGTCTTCTGCGACGTCGACCCGGTCACCCTCGACCTCGATCCAGCCGCCGCAGAGGCGGGTCTGACCGAGCGCACTGCGGGGATCCTCCCGGTCCACATCTTCGGCTACCCCGCCGCGATGCCCGAGCTCGAGAAGATTGCCGCCCGCCGCGGCCTTGGGATCCTCGAGGACGCCTGCGAGGCGCTCGGGGCGATCGACGCCGAGGGCCGGCGGGTGGGGTCCCGCGGGAACCTCGCCGCCTTCGGCTTCTACGCCAACAAGCAGCTGACCACCGGCGAGGGCGGGATGCTGGTGCCGGACGGCGCCGAGACCGCCGCCCGCCTGCGAAGCGAGCGCAACCAGGGTCGGGCTCCCGACATGGGCTGGCTCGACCACGCCGGCCTCGGGTTCAACTACCGGCTCTCCGACGTCGCCGCCGCGATCGGCACCGCCCAGGTCGGGAAGCTCGAGGCGATGCTGCAGAGCAGGGTGGAGCTCGCCGACCTCTACGCGGAGCGCCTCGACGCGGTGGAGGGCGTCGAGTCCCCGATACCGGGGCGTGGCGCCGAGCGCCGCGGCTGGTTCGTCTACACGGTGAGCCTCCCGGCCGAGGTCGACCGCGACGCGACGATCGCCCGGCTCGACGAGCGCGGCATCGCCTCCAAGGCCTACATGCCCTGCATCCACCTCTTTCCGCACCTGCGCGAGCTCGGCTACTCGGAGGGTGAGTTCCCGGTCGCCGAAGACGCCTCCCGCCGCTCTCTGGCGCTGCCGTTCTTCCCGCAGATGACGGAGTCTCAGGTGGATCGGGTCTGCCGGGGCCTGGCGGCGTCAATACGCTGAGGGTGAATTCGATGTCGCGCTTTCGCAAAGACCCCGACCCCCGCTTCTGGCGGCTCAATCGCTCGGTCGAGTTCGACTGGCGCCTGGCTCCTTACGACATCGACCAGTCGCGGGCGCACGCCAGCGCCCTCCAGCGGGTCGGCGTCCTCAGCGCCGAGGAGCTCGAGCAAATCGATGCCGGCCTCGAACGGGTCCGGGCCCGGATCGGCGAGCGCGGGTTCGAATTCGAGGAGGCCGACGAGGACATCCACATGGCGATCGAGCGCCTGCTCGAGGCCGAGGTCGGGCCTCTCGCCGGCAAGCTCCATACGGGTCGCTCGCGCAACGACCAGGTCGCGACCGACGTCGCGATGGTCGTCCAGGCGCACTCGCTGCGGGCGATCGAGCTCTGCGGCGCGTTGATGGGCCGGATCCTCGGCCTCGCCGAGAGTCACCGCGACTGGCCGATGCCCGGGTACACCCATCTCCAGCGCGCCCAGCCGGTCTACCTCGGCCACCACCTGCTCGCCTACTTCTGGATGCTCGGCCGCGACGTCCTTCGCTTCCAGTTCGCGCTCGACAGCGCCTCGGTGATGCCGCTCGGCTCGGGCGCCCTCGCCGGCGTCAACTGGGAGATCGACCGGCGCGAGGTCGCCGACGACCTCGGCTTCGAGCACCTCTCGGCGAACTCGATCGATGGCGCTTCCAACCGAGACTTCGTCATCGACTACCTCGCCGCGGCGTCGACGGCGGCGATGCACCTCTCGCGCCTCGGCTCGGAGATCGTGATCTGGTCGACCAGCGAGTTCGGGTTCTGCGAGCTCGACGAGGCCTTCTCCTCGGGCTCGAGCATCATGCCCCAGAAGAAGAATCCCGACTCGGCCGAGCTCCTGCGGGCGAAGGCGCCGCGGGTCGCCGCCGACCTCCTCACGGTGCTGGGCACGATGCATGCCCTTCCGCTCACCTACAGCAAGGACATGCAGGAGGACAAGGAGCCGCTGTTCGACGCGATCGACACCATCGAGCCCTGCCTCGAGGCCGCCGACGGGATGCTCGCCGGCGTCGAGTTCGACCGCGAGCGCCTCGAGGCCGCCTCGGGAGATGAGATGCTCGCCGCGACCGAGATCGCCGACCTGCTGGTACGCAAGGGGATGCCGTTCCGTGAGGCCCACGGCGTCGTCGGCGGCCTCGTCCGCGACGCGGTCGAGGGCGGCAAGAGCCTCTCCGAGCTGACACCGGAGGAGCTGCGACAGCGCAGCGAGCTGCTCGATGGTTCCTACTACGACGTCCTCAGCCGCGAGAGCTGGCTCGAGTCGAAGCGGATCGAGGGCGGAACCGGCTCGGAGCCGCTCGCGGCCCAGATCGAGCTCGCCCGCGGGACGCTGGCCGCCGTCGAGGCACGGCTCGCCGAGGAGCAGCGGTGAGCGGTGGCCCGGTGGCGATCGAGCACCGTCTGGGCATCGAGTTCTTCAACCGCTCCGTCCACGAGGTCGCCGGCGACCTGATCGGGTGCCGCCTCTTCTATGAGGGGCGCGGCGGCGTCATCGTCGAGACGGAGAGCTATGAGCGCGACGACCCCGCATGTCACGCCCACGTCGGGCTCACCGACCGCACCGAGGTCCTGTTCGGCCCACCGGGCCGCGCCTACGTCTACCTCTCCTACGGGATACACAGCCTGCTCAACTTCGTCGCCGAGCCCGAGGGCGACGCCGCCGCGGTGCTGATCAGGGCGCTCGAGCCGACCCACGGCCTGGCGGAGATGCGGCGCCGACGCCACCGCGAGGACGACCTCGAGCTCTGCTCCGGCCCGGGCAAGCTGACCGAGGCGCTCGGGGTGGGGCTCGACTCCAACGGAGCCGACCTCTCCTCGGACCCGTTCCTGATTCTGCCCCGCCGGGACGGCTGGAGCGGCGAGATCGTCACCGGCCCCCGGGTCGGGATCACGAAAGCGGCGGAGCGCCCCTGGCGCTTCTCCCTCTCCGGCAACCCGTACGTATCGAAGCCGAAGCCGCCAAGCTGATCAGCCGGGTGCCGCGGCGCCGCCGCTGCTGACCCCGCCGCTCGATTCGGGTGCCGCTTGTTCCGGCGCCGCTTCGCTTTCGGGCGCCGCTTCAGTTTCGGGAGTCGGTGCTTCTTCGGGTGCCGCTTCTTCCGGTTCGGAGTAGGTCGACGGGGGCGAGTAGGAGCCTTCGGAGGTGCTTTCCCCGGAGCTTTCGAAATCTTCCCCGTTCTTTTCCGCCTCCTTCTTTTCCTTCGCTTCCGCTGCCCGTTCGGCGGTGATGTCCTGCCAGGCCGAGATCACGCCGGCCCAGATCAGCGCCGGGAACGTCCCGCCCATCACCGGGCCGCCCTCGTAGAGGGTGCTCATCGGCGTCGTCGTGTCCGGGTACCCGACCCAGACGCAGGCGGTGACTTCGTCGGAGATCCCGCCGCAGAACCAGGCGTCACCGTTGTTCTCGGTCGTCCCGGTCTTGCCCCACTGGCCTTCGGCCCCGATCTGGGCATGGGTGCCGGTTCCGCTGGAGACCACGGTTTCGAGGATCCGCTTCGCTTCTTCGGCCGTTCCCTGCTCGAAGGCCTGGGTGTGAATCGAGTCGTTGTCGCCGCCTTTGATCAGGTGGCCGTCCTTGTCGGTGACTTCGGTGAAGGCGACCGGACTGTCACCGGGGACCGGGGCGAGGGTGCCGCTGACGCGGTCGCCGTTGTTGCCGATCGTCGAGTAGGCATAGGCCCAGCCGAGCGGGCTCACGCCTTCTTTGAGCCCGCCGAGGACCATCGCCGGGTTGGTCGAGATCGGGTCCTTGTATCCGGCCGCGTGGATCGTCTTCGCGATCGAGCGAGTGCGGTCCTCGACCGTCTTGCCTTCCAGCCCTTCGAGGCCGAGCTGGGCGTAGATCGAGTTGTCGGAGTAGGTCGTCGCGCATTCGATCGAGCAGGAGCCGAGGTAGGAGTCTTCGTCGTTGTGGACGACGAAGACTTCCTTCCCGTGCTTGCCGAAGTGGAATTCCTGGACCGCCGATTCAAAGCTGGTGGCGGGGGAGATCCCCTCTTCCAGTGCGGTCAGCAGCGTGAACGGCTTGATCGAGGACCCGGGCTGGCGGCGCCCCTGGGTGGCGAGGTTGAACGGTTTCTCCTTGAAGTCGGAGCCGCCGACCAGTGCCTTGATCCCCGCGTTGTGGTTGTCGATCACGACGACCGAGGCGGTGGCCGGCAGGTAGCCCAGGTAGGAGGCGATGGTTTCTTCGGCCGCTTCCTGCAGCTGCAGGTCGAGCGTCGACTTGACCTTGAGGCCGCCGTAGAACGCCTTTGAAGCCCCGTAGCGTTCGAGCAACTGCTGGCGCAAATAGGCGACGAAGTATGGGGCTTCCGATTCGAAGGTCGGGGGTTCGATGCTGTCCGGTGAGGGCAGCGCGTGCTGCTGGCCTTCGACCATCTGTTCCTGGGAGATGTAGTCCTGTTCGTACATCTTTTCCAGCACCAGGTTGCGGCGCCCGAGGGCGTTTTCGGGGTAGATCTTCGGGTCGTAGGCGGTGGGCGACTGGATGATCCCCCCAAGCAGCGCGGCCTCGTATGGTTCGAGCACGCTCGCGCAGGGATCGGTCTCGGTGCCGCAGCCGGGGTGGGCCGATCCGAAGTAGGTGCGGGCGGCGGCCTCGATCCCGTAGGCGCCCTCGCCGAAGTAGACCGTGTTGAGGTACTCGGTGAGGATCTTGTCCTTGCTCCAGTGGCGCTCGAGCCGGTAGGCGAGCGCCGCCTCGCGGAACTTCTCCAGGACCGTTCGGCTGCTTTCCGCTTCCAGTGCCTGCTTGACGAACTGCTGGGTGATCGTCGAGGCGCCCTGTTCCGCGCTCTGGCTGAGGATGTCGTGCAGGAGCGCGCGGCTGATGCCCCTGAAGTCGACGCCGCTGTGTTCGTAGAAGCGCGCGTCCTCGACCGAGACAACCGCGTTCTTCACGTTCGGCGAGATCTGGCCCGAGGTGAGCAGGATTTTGTTCTGGTCGCTGGTCAGGGTTCCGAGCCGTTCGCCGTTGTCGCCGACGACGACGCTGTTCCGGGAGGCCTTGTACTGGGCGAAGTTGTAGATCGCCGGCAGGTCCTGCGAGACGGCGGCCATCATCCCGAACACCAACGAGACGACCGCGAGCACGGCGAGGCCGAGAAGCACGAAGAGGATGCGCAGCTTCTTCAGCTGCGGCCTCCGTGGCTTCTCGGGAGGGGGTTTCGTCACCGGGGGCGGCTCCTTGCCGCCCCGCCGGCGAGGCTTTAATCCAAGAGGCGCCATCAAGGGATTCGGCACGGCGTTCAGCCGCCGAGCGAACGCGGCAGTCTAGCATTGCCCAGCAATGGATCTGACCAGCAACGCGGTCGATGTGCTGCCTGCGGGGAGGCTGAAGGAGCAGCTCGCCGAGGGCAGGCCCCTGCGCGTCAAGCTCGGGATCGACCCGACCACGTCCGACATCCACCTCGGCCACACCGTCGTCCTCGGCAAGCTTCGCGAGTTCCAGGACGCGGGGCACCAGGTGGTTCTGATCGTCGGCGACTTCACCGCCCAGGTCGGCGACCCGAGCGGCCGCTCGAGCCAGCGCCCGATGCCGACGGCAGAGGAGATCACGGCCAACGCCGCGACCTACCAGGAGCAGGCGTTCAGGGTTCTCGATCCCGACCGGACCGAGGTCCGCTTCAACAGCGAGTGGCTGCGGATGGACTCGCAGGAGCTGCTCTCACTGCTCGCGAAGACGACGGTGGCGAGGCTCCTCGAGCGCGACGACTTCCAGAAGCGGATGGGCGCAGGGGCGCCGATCGCAGCCCTCGAGCTCCTCTACCCGTTGCTGCAGGGATATGACTCGGTGGCGATCGACGCCGACATCGAGGTGGGGGGGACGGACCAGAAATTCAACCTCCTCTTCGGCCGCGACATGCAGGCCGCCTACGGCCGGCCGCAGCAATCGATCATGACCCTCCCGATCCTGGTCGGGATCGACGGCGAGCAGAAGATGAGCAAGTCGCTCGACAACTACGTCGGCGTCACCGATGCCCCGGAGGAGATCTTCGGGCGGCTGATGCGTGTCCCCGACGCGGCGATGGAGGAGTACTTCCGGCTCCTCCTCAACGAGGGAGTTCCAACCGGGCCTCCGAACGAGGCGAAGCGCGAGTTGGCGCGACGCCTCGTCGCCCGGTATCACGGCGAGATCGGGGCGGCCGCGGCCGAGGAGCACTTCAACCGCCTCTTCGTCGACCACGAGCTGCCGGTCGATCTCGAGGAGGCGAGCCTCGCTCCCTACGCCGGGAGCGACGGCGGCCAGGTCCATCTGCCGCAGCTGATGGGCGGCCTGTTCGAGATCAGCTCCAGCGAGGCGAGGCGCCTGATCGGGCAGGGAGGGGTCAAGCTCG
>CAWDUJ010000012.1:0-4494 GCA_963805455.1 uncultured Solirubrobacterales bacterium | reverse complement strand
CTAGGGCCTATCCCAGCTGGGTCGAGCGCTGGGCAGTGGTTCGGCCGCGTTGCCGCGTGGGCCGCTGGGCACGCCCGGGCGGTGCTGGCGCTCAGTCTCGTGCTGGCGCTTGCCGCCGGGATCGGCGCGACCCGGATCCCGGCCGATGCCGGGGTCGGGACCCTGGTCGACAGCGACAGTGCCACCTACCGGGCGACGCAGCAGGTGCGCGATGCCTTTGGCGAGGAACCGGTGGTGGTGCTCGCAAAGGGGGATCTGCAGCGGCTGATCCTGACCTCGAACATCTTCCGTCTGCTGCGCCTCGAGGGTTGTCTCTCCGGCAAGGTGCCGGAGGGGGCGGAGCCGATCCCCGGGCCCTGCGCCGAACTGGCGGCGCTCGACCCGGTCGAGTTCCTCGCCGGGCCCGCCACCTTCCTCAACGAGTCCGTGCTCCAGATCGACACCCAGCTGCGCAACCTGGCGGCGCGGGTGGCGCCGGACCGGTTCCGCGAATTTCTACTTTCGGTCGCCGCCCGCTATGGCATCACCAGCGCCCCCAGCCTCGACAACGAAGAATTCGTCGCCACCGTCGTCTTCGACCTCGCCCGCGCCCGGGGCACGCCGAAGGCGCGGCTCGCCTACCTCTTCCCCAACGGCCACTCGGCCCAGATCGCGATTCGGCTCAAGCCTGACCTCAGCGCCGGCGAGCGCGCCCGTGCCCTCGACCTGATCGATGCGGCGGTCAACGACTCGACCCCTCGCCAGGCCTGTGCCGAGGAAGGCGCTCCCGCGCCCTGCTTCGAGCTGAAGGGCGGCAGCTACGTCATCTCCGGCGCCCCGGTCGTCGTCGACGGCGTCGAACACGCCCTCAAGAACGCCCTCCTCGTCCTCTTCGCCGTTGCTCTGGCGGTGATGGCGCTGACCCTGCTCCTCGTCTTCCGCTCCCGTCTGCGCCTGTTGCCGCTGGCAATCGCCCTCGCCGCCGCGGCCCTCGTCTTCGGTCTCATGGGCCTTCTCGGCGGCTCCCTGACCATGGCTTCGATCGCCGCCCTGCCAATCCTGATCGGCCTCGCCGTCGACTACGCGATCCAATTCCAATCCCGCTTCGACGAGGAGATAGCCAATGGGGCCGAAGGCATTGCTGCTGCCCGAGCCGCCGCGTCCACCGGCGGCCCCACGATCGCCGCCGCCTGCCTCGCCACGGCCGCCGGCATCCTCGCCCTCCAGCTATCTCCCACGCCGATGGTCCGGAGCTTCGGCTTGCTGCTTCTCGTAGGCATCGCCCTCGCCTTCGCTTTGGCCCTCACCGCAGGCTTCGCGGCTCTTACTCTTAGGCGCAAGAGCCCTGGGGACAACGCGCCCCTCGGGGGGGTGGCATCGGGGGAGAGTCCGAGAACGGAGGCGCAGCCCCCGCCCGCAGGACTCTCCCCCGATGACAGGACCCGCCCGTCGGAACGCGCCCTGTCCCTAGCCCTGACGCACCCAAAGCGAGTCCTCGGCGTCAGCCTGGCGCTGGCAGTTGTCGGCTGGACCCTGGGCACCCAGGTCGAGACCGTCTCCGACGTCCGCTCCCTCGCCCCCCAGGGCTCCTCCGCCATCCAAAACCTCAACACCCTCCAGCGCACCACCGGCGTCTCCGGCCAGCTCGACGTCAGCATCGAGGCTCCCGACCTGACGGACCCGGCCACGATCGCCTGGATGGCCGGCTTCAAGCAGCGCGTGCTCGAGGACAACGGCTTCAGCGGCGAAAACCCCAACTGCCTCGACGCCGACGTCTGTCCCGGGCCGGCGCTCTCCGACTTTCTCACCCGGGGCGGGGACAGGCTGACGCGGCGGGGCATCGACGCAACGCTGGCGGCGCTGTCGCCGTATGCCCTGCGGCAGGTCGCGCCGCTGGACCCGGAAACCGGTGAAGTCGGGCACGAGGCGCTGCTGTCCTTCGGCATCCGCACCGAGTCGCTGGAGAACCAGCAGGCGCTGATCGATCGGGTGCGGGCGGAGATCGGGCAGCCCGGTTCCCCCGGCGGACCGCCGGCCGGGGTGGAGGTGCGGCTGGCGGGCCTCTCGGCGATCGCCGCTGAATCCGCCTCCGATCTCTCCGCCAGTCGCTACTGGCTGACGCTCGCGGGCCTGCTCGCGGTGGGGCTGGTGCTGCTCGTCGTCTACCGCTCCCTCAGCCGGGCGCTGGTGCCGCTGGTGCCGACCCTGATGGCGACCGGCTGGGCCTCACTGATCCTCTGGCTGACCGGGATCCCGCTGAACCCGATGTCGGCGGCATTGGGGGCGCTGACGATCGCGATCTCGACCGAGTTCGGCGTCATCCTCACCGGCCGCTTCCACGAGGAGCGGGTCGGCGGGCGTGAGGTGGAGGAGGCGCTGCGGCGGGCCTGGGAGCGCACCGGGGCCGCCGTGCTCGCCTCCGGGGCGACGGCGATCGCCGGCTTCGCGGTGCTTGTCGCCAGCGACATCCAGATGCTGCGGGACTTCGGCTTCGTCACCGTGATCGATCTCGCCGTCGCCCTGTCCGGGGTGCTGGTGGTGCTGCCCGCCGTCCTCGTCTGGAGGGAGGGGCGATGAGGGATCGCTACTCGGTCATCGTCGGTCTGCTCTTCCTCGTCATCCTCGTCATCGCCACGATTGGAACCCTGAACGGCGGTGGCGCTGAGGGAACGCTCGGCCTCGATCGCCAGCCGCCGCGCTGGCCGCTGCCGGAGTTCGCTGTGCCGGCCGCCGCCGGGCAGCTCGAAGGTGACGCCAACGTCGCCCAGGACGACTGCGAAAGCTCCGCGCTGCCCTGTCCCGGGGACGCCCGTCGCGCCGCCGCCTGCCGGATCGACACCCCCGGTGCGCTCCGCGTCTGCGACTTCTTCGATCTGCCGCTGGTGATCTCGTTTTGGTTTACCGAGGGCGGCGACTGCGCCGATCAGCAGGACATCGTCGATGCCACCTACCGGCGCTACCGTGGACGGGTGAATTTCCTCTCGCTGGATGTGCGCGACGACCGCGAAACCGTCCGCGAACTGATCCGCCGGCACGGCTGGAAGCTGCCGGTCGGCTACGACCGCGATGGCGCCGTCGCCAGCCTCTACAAGGTCGGCGGCTGCCCGACCTTCGCCTACGTCTACCCCGGCGGGACGCTTGAGAGCGCCAGCATCGGCGACCTCAACGCCGCTCAGCTCGCCGTCCGGGTCGAGCGTCTGCTTGGCGCCAGCCGGAAGGCGGCGCGGAGATGAGCGCCGCCTCCGAGCCGGTGGTGGACCCGGAGCTCAGCCAGGGCCTGGTGGCACCCCGGATCGCCGCTGAGTTTCCCGGCCTTGGGATCGCCTGGGTCGAGGTCGACGCCTCGCCGCGCAAGAGCCCCGAGCCGGTTCGCCGGCGCCTGCGCGACCTCTCCGACCGCTTCTACGGCGCCCAGGCGATCCGCATGCGCGAACGGCCGATCCCGTGGGCCTACCGGGTCTTCTTCCGCCAGATCGGCCTCGACCCCGACCGCACCCGGACTCCGGTCGAGCAGCTTGCCTTCGAGCGCATCCGGGAAGGGGCTTTCAAGAGCGACGGCCTGCCCGCCGACGCGCTCACCGTCGCCACCGTCGAGACCGGAGTGGCCCTGCGTGCCTTCGACGCCGAGCGGCTTCACGGCGGTCTCTGCATCCGCGACTCGGCTCCAGGGGAGTCGCTTGCCGGTCGGCCCGGCGAGCTCGCCCGGGGGACGCTGACGATCGCCGACGAGAAGCGCCCGGTGGACCTGCTTTTCGGGAACGCCGGTGAGGGCCACGAGATGGGCCCCGCCAGCGCCCGCCTGGCGATCGTCGCCGTCCAGGTCAAGGGCGTGCCGCAGATCGCCGTCTCCGAGGCGCTGTGGATGGCCGCGACCACGCTCGCGGCGTAAGCAACTCATTCGGAGTCGCTTAACCGATTTCTGGCTTGCGACGGCCTGGCTGTGATCTACACTCGCAGTCAGCCCGATGCCGGATCTGCTCGAAAGAGACAGCCTGAATGAGCTTCATGTCGAGGTCGACGAGCGCCTCGCCAGGGTCGAGTTGCGGCGTCAGGTCGGCCATCTCGAGCGCGAGCTCGCCGGCCTCTTCGCCGAGGCCTTCGGCCGAGTCGAGATCGACCACCGTGTCGCCACGCTCGGCGGCGAGCCCCGGGTTCTCTGCCTCGGCGAGCTCGAGCGGCTGCGCGACGATCTTGCCGAGCGGGTGGCCGAGGCGCGGCTGACCCTGGGCGAGCGCGCCCGCGTCGAGGCCCGGAACCACGAGTTGGTGCGTCAGATGCTGGCCTCGCCGGCAGATTTCAAGTGGGTGCAGGTGAGTCGTGACGACCTCGGTCTGCCGGGCTGTGGGCACTGGCACTCGCGTCCCCGCCTTGGGCCGATCGGGATGCTGATGGGCTGGTGGCGGGTCAAGGTCTCATCGGGATGCCCGTTAGCCGGACGGCTTACGGCCGTTGAGCAAGAAGCGCAAGCGCAAGCGACCGAGACCCGCGGCTCCGGCTGAGAAGCCGGCGGCGGTC
>CAWDUJ010000011.1:0-67997 GCA_963805455.1 uncultured Solirubrobacterales bacterium | reverse complement strand
ACAGGCCTCAGAATAGACGGGGATATGCAGCCGGAACGAACCTCGGTTTCGCTTGCAGCTACAGGCTGCCCCCTACCCGCTGGCCGTAGCCCGGGGTCTCGCTAGGTGAGAATTCGGCCCGCCGTCGCGGCCCTGATCGCGGTGCTCCTCGGCTGCGCCGTGCTCGGCGTGGTCGGGATCAACGTGCAGGACGAACTCGACCCGCTCTCGCTGCGGATCTCCGACACCGGCAGCGCCAGGGGCGAAGACCTGCTCGAGGCGCACTTCGGCGACTCGACCCCGTTCGCGGTGCTGCTGACCGGGCCGCCGGCGCAGATCGAAGAGCAGGGGCCCTCGCTGGTGCGGGCGCTGCGCCACAGCCCCGGGGCCTCGGTGATCTCGCCCTGGGATCGGGGCACCGTCGATGCGCTGCGGCCCGGCCCCCGCAGGGCGCTCATCATCGTCGACTACCACCACCCGCTGGCGACGGCGATGCGGGAGACGGTCCCCGAACTCGAAGAAATCCTCGAACAGAACGTCCACCCGCCGCTGCGGGCGACGCAGTCTGGTTTCGCGACCGTCTCCCGAGCCCTGCAGGAGGAGACGGTCAACGCGACCGAGCGCGCCGAGCTCCTCGCCGTGCCGTTGCTCCTGATCGTCCTCCTGCTCGTTTTCCGCTCTGTCGTGGCCGCCGCGATACCGCTCGCCTTCGGCGCCCTGACCGTAGTCGCCGGCCGGGGTGTCCTCGTCCTCCTCAGCTCGGTGATGACGATCGACGCGATCTCGCTCGTCGTCTGCACGATGATGGGCCTGGCACTCGGTGTGGACTACTCGCTTCTGATCGTCTCCCGCTTCCGCGAGGAGCTCGAGGCGGGGCTCGACCCGCACGAGGCCGCGAAGCGCAGCCGGGCGACCGCCGGCCGGACGACTGTCTCCGCCGGTGCGACCCTGCTGGCGGCGCTGGCGCTGTCGGCGTTCGTCCAACCCGGCTCTCTGCTGCTCTCGCTGGCGGTCACCGTCGGCGTGGCGACGGTCCTCAGCGTCGTCGTCGCGGTCGGGGCGCTGCCCGGACTGCTGACCCTGCTCGGCGACCGCGTCAACGCCGTCGCGATCGGGGGCTCACGCGGGTCCCATTCCCGGGTCGCGGCGATGGCGGCGGGGGCGCTCCGCCGCCCCGGCCTCGCCGCGGTGCTGATCGCGGTGCCGCTGCTTCTGCTCGCCGCCCCGGCGATCGGCCTGGTCACGGCGGCGCCCGGAATCGACGAGCTGCCCAGCTCGAACCAGGCGCGCAAGAACGCGGAAGCGATCGACGCCGCGGTCGGGCCCGGGTGGGAAGCGCCGTTCGTCCTGCTCGCGGCCGCGCCGGAAGGCCCGATCACCACCCCAGAGAGGCTCGCCCTGCTCAGCAGGTGGCAGCACCGGATCGCCTCCCAACCCGGGATCCGGGCGGTGGTCGGGCCGGCGTCGATCGCCCAGGGCACCAAGCCGCTGCGCGAACTGGGGGAGACCTTCACCAGCACGGGCCCGGGCGGGACCGGCGACCTCGCCCGGCTCGGGCCGGGGCTGCGGCGCGCGGCAGACGCCGTCACCGAGCTGCGCGGCGGCCTCGCCAAGGGCGCCGCGGGCAGCGCCCTGCTCACCCTCGGGGCCGAACGGGCGAGCCAGGGGGCAGGGCTTCTCGCCGGCGGCCTCGAAAAGGCCGCGGCTGGCGGCGAGCAGGCGAGCGGCGCGATCGCACGGCTCGGCGAAGGGTCGAAGAAGCTCGCCGACGGCCAGCGGAAGACAGCGGTCGGCAGTCTCGCCCTCGAGCTCGGCCTCCGCACCCTGCAGCCGAAGCTCCAGAACAACGCCCTTCGCCGCTCCCGCGAATTGGCGACCCAGCTCGCCGAAGCCGCGGGCGAGGATCCTGCGCTCGTGCCGCAGGCACGGCGCTCGCGGACGCTGGCCCGGGTGATCGCCTCGGCCCGCGACGAAGTCAGGCGGCTGCGTGGGATCGCCGACCGGGTCAACAGTGCGCTCAACCACCTGGTCGAAGGCGGGGCGAAGCTGGAAGATGGGGTCGGAAGCCTCGAAGGAGCCTCGGAAGGGCTGACCGGCGGCCTCTCCCGCCTCGGCTCAGGGGCGGAGCGTCTCGCCGACGGGCTGACCGCGTTGCAGGGCGGTGCCGGGGCGCTGCAGGCCGGGCTGGCGGAAGGGTTCCAGCGATCGCGCCCGCTCGAAGTCGGGCTGCGCCGCTCGAGCATCCGGGTCTCGGCCGTGGCCAATCCGCTCGTCGAGGGCTCCCGCCGCCTCCACCGCAGCAGCCCCGGCCTGTTCAACTCGGGCTACTTCGTGCTCTCGGCGCTCGAAGGCGCGTCGTCGCGGCGCCAGGAGCTCGCCGGCGAGGCGGTCAGCGTCAACGGCGGCGGCCAGGCGGCGCGGATGCTGGTCATCTCCGACTACGGCCTGAACACCGATGAGTCGCGCGCGGTCGGAGATCGGCTCGGCGCCGACGCCGAGCGGATCGGCCGCGAGGGAGGGTTGGTGACCGGGTTGACCGGCGGCGCCGCGGTGATCAACGATTACGGCGAGGTGACAAGAGCCCGAATCCCGCTGGTGGTCGGCGCCGTCGTCATCGCCTGCTTCCTGATGCTTCTGTTGATCCTTCGGGCACCGTTGCTGGCCGCGATCGCCGTCGTCCTCAACCTCGGCTCGGTCGCCGCCGCGATCGGTGTGATGGCCCTGGTCTGCAAGATCCCCGACGGCTATCCGCTCGGAGGCCACCCATACGTCGACACCGTCGGCGCGGCGGCGATCTTCGGCGTCACCTTCGGGCTCTCGATCGACTACGCGGTCTTTCTCCTCGCGAGGATGCGGGAGCGCTACGAGCGCGACGGCGACAACCGGGCGGCGATCGAATACGGCCTGCAGAAAACCGCCTCGGTGATCACCGGCGCGGCGGCGATCATGGCCGCGGTCTTCATCTCCTTCGCGGCGGCGCCGGTTGCGACCGTCAGCCAGATGGGCGTCGGTCTGACCGTCGCAGTGCTGCTCGACGCGACCGTGGTGAGGATCGTTCTGCTGCCGGCCCTGATGCTCCTGTTCGGCGATCGGGTCTGGCACACACCCTCCTGGCTCGCCCGCCTCCTACCCCGTCAAAGCCGCACCCAGAGCGCAATCTGAGGACAGTCACGTACCGCTAAAAGCCGAACGACGCGGTACAGTTCAACGGACGTCCAGCCAGACGTCAACAGGGAATTTGTAGAGGGGAACAGATGGGTCGAGTTGGATGGCGTGCCGTGTTGGCCGTTTTCGCGGTGGCGCTTACAGTGGGTCTGATCGGCAATTCAGCCTACGCCGAGGAATCAACCACCAATGCCGGGACGCCGCCGACGGAAGGGCCGTCGCGGACCGATTACGTCTCGGAATTGGAGTCGATCTGCAAACCGGGTGCGATGGCAACGCGGACTGCGATGAAAGGCGTCCGCGACGATGTCCAGGATCCTGATCGGATTCCGGTCGCGGCGAGGAAATTCCAAAAAGCGGCTTCGATATTCGGAGGGACCATCAACCGGATCACCGCCGTCCCGCGGCCGCTTGCGGACACCGTCAGGCTGCAGAAATGGTTCGGCTACCTCAAGCGCCAGGAGCAGTACCTGAAGGAAATCGCGAAGGAGCTCAGGGTAGGCCACACGATCAAGGCCCAGCGGTTGACCGCGCGCTTCATCCATCACGGCAATCTCGCCAACAACGTCACCCTCGCCTTCGGCTTCAACTACTGCAGCTTCAAATTCTCGAGGTTCGGGTGAGATGAAGCGGCGAAGGCCTCGGCTTGCCGTGGCTTTGATCGCCCTCGCCGGCCTGGCGCTTCTCGCGGTGCCCGCCGGTGCCGAGCGGACGCAGAGCGGCAACCTGATCGTCTCCCTCGACGGTGGCATCAGCCCCCGCAAACTCCCCCGCCACGAACGGGCGCCGGTCTCGGTTCACCTAGCGGGCGGGATCCACACCTCCGACAACGCGCCGCTTCCACGGGTCGACCGGCTGAAACTCGAACTCGCCTGGAGAGGGCTGCTCTTCACCCGCGGCCTCCCGGTCTGCCCGCAGGTTCGGCTGCGTGGCATCGACAGCCAGCAGGCGATCTCTTCCTGCGGCGGCGCCCTCGTCGGGCGCGGGCAGCTGTACGCGAAAATCTTCGTCCCGAACCAAGCTCCGTTCGGGATCCGAGCCAACCTGCTCGCGTTCAACGGCAAGACCAAGGTGGGGAGGCCGGCGGTCCTGGTCCACGCCTACACGACCGATCCCCCCGTCTCCTTCGTTATCCCGTTCGCCGTGCATCGCCAGAAGGGGGCGTTCCGGACGGTCCTCGTCACCACCCTGAAACGGTCGGTCGGGACCTGGCCGCACGTCTCCAACTTCCGGATCGAGGTCGCCCGCGACTTCTTCTACCACGGAAAACGTCATAGCTACCTGAGCGCCTCCTGCCCGGTGCCGCCGAAATTCACCGCCGGGTTCCTCTCCTTCGCCCGCGCCACCTACACCTTCGCGGGTGGCGAAGAGCTGGCGATCGAATCGGTTCGCAGCTGCCGGGCGAGGCGACAGGGCGGTACGTCAAAGGCTCAAAGGCGACGGGTCGGGAAGGCCCAGGTCTCAGGAGCGCCTTTCCTCATCGGATAGCGGATTTCCCGCACCAGAGCGCCGAAAATGGGCGAAAAGCGCTTTCCGGTCCTTCTTGACTATAAGGTCCGTTTGTGTTCTTATAGCGGCTGTCTTCTTGCGTAAGGCGGGAGCGCCACATCCCTGGCTGTTTTGGCTGGCCTCCGTGGGGGCCTCGATGGCTGTGCCCCGCCGCGTGCCGGCGGGAGTCCTGACCGGTGATCCCGCCCCGATCGGTTGGCGCGGCATGAATGACTTTTCGACCAGTTTCGAACAGCTGAAGGGAGCGGTTCGCAAGGCCTGCGCGAATCAGGACGAGTGGCCCGCCAAGGTCGCGGCCGGGATTCGGGGAGCGGTCGACTTCTGCGTCTCGAACCCCGGCGCCGCCCAGATCCTGGTCATCGAGACCCGCACCGCGAGAGGCCACGGCGACTACCTGCAGATGGTCGACGGCTTCGCCGGCCTCTTCGACGGCGAGGGTCCCGCGAAGCAGCGATCCGCCGGCCCGACCGATGAGGCCCTGGTCGGGGCGATCGCCGCAATCGTCGCCTACCACCTGCGCTCAGAGCGGCTCGATCTTCTCGAAGACGCCATCCCGGAGCTCGTCTGCCTCGCCCTGCTGCCCCACCTCGGGTTCGACGGAGCGAAGGGCTGGGCCGACACGGCGGATCGCGCTTAGAAACAGGGCGGTATGGCGATGTCCGGCTAATTTGGCCGGAAACGGCAGGAATTTGCTCTTTGCCCTTGACAAGTTGGTCCGTATCTGTTCTTATTACAGGTACCCGGGGCGAGCGCTTCCTGTCGCTCGCTTTGCCCGGCCTTCGGGTCGGGACCGAGGTCGTCCCCTCCCCTGTGGGCACGACCTTGCTTCGACAGACAAGGCCCGGGAAGGCATTCCCACCTTCCCGGGCCTGTCTGTATTTCCGTTCGGCCAGAATGGGGGCGTGCCCGACGAACTGCCGGTCATCCTCTTCGCCACCGCCGACGAGCTCGAGGCCTGGCTCGAACGGGAGCATGGGCAAACCACCGGGATCTGGCTGAAGCTGGCCAAAAAGGACTCGGGCGTCGAGAGCGTGACCTACGCGGAGGCGGTTGAGCTCGGCCTGTGCTTCGGCTGGATTGACGGCCAGGTGAGGCGTTTCGACGAGCGCCACTACCTGCAGCGCTTCACACCTCGCCGGCAGGGCAGCAAATGGTCGCGGCTGAACCGCGACAGGGTCGAGGCGCTGATCGGCGCCGGCCGGATGCGCCCGTCGGGACTCGCCGCGGTCGATGCGGCAAAGGCCGACGGGCGCTGGGACGCGGCCTACGAGCCTCCGAGCACGGCGAAGATCCCGCCCGACCTTGAGCGCGAGCTGAAGCGCGACCGGGCCGCGCGGGAAAGCTTCGAGGAGCTCGATGGCGCCAATCGCTACGCGATCATCCACCGCCTCGGCGACGCGAAGCGACCCGAGACCCGCGAGCGCCGCCTGAGGAAATACATCGAGATGCTGAAGCGGGGAGAGCGGATTCATCCCTGACCCATCGGTTAGGGTCGGCCTGTCCCCTCCCAGAAATGGAGTCCGATGGCCTACGAGATGAACATCCGCGGCACCCAGGACAAGGTGAAGGTCCGCAGCCCTTGGGCAGCGGCACTGCTGCCGATCATCACCCTTGGCATCTACCACCTGGTCTGGTGGTACCGGATCAACCGTGAGATGAGCGACTACGGCAAGGCGAAGGGCTTCGATCTCGGCCAGAACCCGACCAACTCGGTGCTGGCTCTGTTTCCGGGCGGCCTGATCATCGTCCCCGCGCTGATCACCTACTGGCGCGGGACCAAGCGGGTCCAGGGAACCTCGAGCGTCGCCGGCAAGGAGCCGCTCAACGGCTGGATCGCGCTGATCCTCTACCTGGTCATATCGCCGGCGCTCTGGTTCTACGTCCAGTCGGAGCTAAACAAGGTCTGGGAGGTCGAAGCCGACCCGATCCCCGGAGGGGAGCTGCCCCCGCCGCAGGCGGACGCGACCCCGCCGCCGCTCGAGCAGCAGCCGGCGGAGCCGGCGCCGCCCGCGCCACCGGCTGATCCGCCGCCCCCGGTGGACCCGCCGCCCCCGGCTGATCCGCCGCCCCCGGTGGACCCGCCGCCGAGCTCAGGTTCCTAGCGCCCGCTGCCGGCCGCGCCAGCAGCTGACCGAGCCGGCGGCGTCATCTCGCAGCCGGCAGCTGAAGCCCTCCGCCTTGAAGACCGCGCCCTGCGCGAGGCGCTCCGACGGGCGGGCGCGGGTCAGGATCGACCTCGCGGCGCCGATCACCCGTCGGGCCTTGCGACAGGGGAGGCGGTGGGCGCGGATGCTCTTGCCGCAATCGCGCCAGAACCGGTCGGTCGCCGCCGCCGGGAGCTGGATGTCCGGTAGCTGAATCTGCGGTGGGGCGGCGACGCCGGACCCCCCGGCCGGGACTTTCACCGGCTCTTCGAGCTCGGGTTCTTCGGGTTCTTTCGGCGGCGGCGGTTCCGGGTAGGTCACCGTCGCCTGGACGTGGAGGTTGGGGCACGCTTCCGAGGTGCCGTCGTGAAGCCCTTCGGTCGCGTAGGCGTCAAATGTGTAGACCCCCGGCGCCGGATAGGTATGTTCGGCTTCGAGGCCGTCGGTCTCGCTGAAGACGTACTCGCCGGGTTCGGAGCCGTCGCCGTACTGAGCTTCGACGGCCCAGGTGCACCCGTCCAGCTCGGGGTAGAAGAAGCCGATGTAATTGCCGGGGATCGCCAGCGTGTAGGTGCCATCGGGTTTGGTGACCACGGTCAGGCATTGGTCGGCTTCGCAGGCCGAGCCCGCCTGGGCCGGGCTCGGGAGAGCGAGGGCGCCCAGGAGCAGGAGAAGCAGGATGGCGCGGCTTGTTGTCTGAATGGTCAAACTCTGTGCGTGGATAGTGAACTGCTGAAGACCATTCTGGCGGACGCCGGGGAGCCTGACTACCGCGCCGCCCAGGTCTGGGAGTGGGTGGCGCGCGGAGCGCGCGACTACACCGAGATGTCCAACCTGCCCTCGCGCCTGCGCGAGCGGCTCGCCGCCGAGGTCCCGCTCTCGACCATCGCCCTCGGGGCCGAGGCCAAATCCGACGACGGGACCGTCAAGGCCCTCTTCGCAACCGGCGACGGCCGGCCGCTCGAGGCGGTGCTGATGCGTTACCGCGACGGCCGGCGCTCGGTCTGCCTCTCCTCGCAGTCTGGCTGCCCGCTGACCTGCACCTTCTGCGCCACCGGCCAGATGAAGTTCGGCCGCAACCTCAGTGCCGATGAGATCATCGACCAGGCCCTCCACTTTCGCCGGGTCGAACCGATCGACCACATCGTCTTCATGGGGATGGGGGAGCCGATGATGAACATCGACGCCGTCCTCGAGGCCTGTGCGGCCCTGCCCGACCTCGGCGTCACCAACCGCCGCACCGCGATCTCCACCGTCGGCTGGGTTCCCGGGATTGAGCGGCTGGCCGAGTGCGAGACCTCGGTTCGCCTCGCACTCTCGCTGCACGCCCCCAACGACGGTCTCCGCTCGCAGCTGATGCCCGTCAACGACCGCTACCCGCTGGCCGAGGTCCTCTCCGCCTGCGAGCGCTACCGCGCCCTTCGCCGTCGCAAGGTGTTCGTCGAGTACGTGATGCTCGCCGACGTCAACGACCACCCCCGGCACGCCCGCGAGCTCGCGGCGCTGCTCGACCCCCGCGTATACAAGGTGAACCTGATCCCCTACAACCCGACCGGGGCCTACGACGGCTCCTCTCCGGAGCGGATCGAGCGTTTCCGCGCGATCCTCGCCGAGCACCGGCTCGGGGCGACGGTTCGACTCACCCGCGGCCGCGACATCGCCGCCGCCTGCGGCCAGCTCGCGGCTGCGACTGGCCAGCCAGCCAACTAGGATCAACCACGATGCCGCTCGAGACCGCGACACCCGCGCCGCCATCGGCTGCCGTCCCGAAACCGCCGCTGAAAACGCAGAACCCGTTCCGGCGGCTGGGCGGCGACCTGGCGTCCGAATGGCGGGTCCGCGGCAAGTTCCCGCCCGGCGATCTCGACATCAGCGTCGCCCGGACCCACAGGATCGCCACCGACCCGCTGCCGATCCTGCTGAGCGCCTATGAACGCTACGGGCCGATCTTCACCCTGCGCCTCCTTCACAGCCGGGTCGTCTTCATGCTCGGCCCGGAGGCCAATCACTTCGTCACCGTCACCGGCCCCGACAACTTTCATTGGCGCGACGGCAGCTTCGGCGACCTGATCCCCCTGCTCGGCGATGGCCTGCTGACGATCGACGGTGAGTATCACCACCACGCTCGCACGACGATGATGCCGGCCTTCCACCGCGAGCAGGTTGCCGCCGCCGTCGACGCGATGGTCGGCGAGGCGGGCCCGATGATCGATGCCCTGCGGCCCGGCGAGGTCGTCGACATCTACGAGTGGATGCGCGGACTCGCGATGCGGATCGCGATGCGCGCCCTGCTCGGCCTCGACCCCGACG
The DNA here is from genome assembly GCA_963805455.1 of uncultured Solirubrobacterales bacterium. Taxonomy (GTDB): domain Bacteria; phylum Actinomycetota; class Thermoleophilia; order Solirubrobacterales; family 70-9; genus VRUE01. Next base: position 58,890 of record CAWDUJ010000011.1, on the reverse strand, counting down.
AGGCCGGCAAGGGAGCGGCTGCCGCCGAGAACTTCGAGCGCGCGCTCGAGTTCTACGGAATCGAGTTCGCCGCCCGCTTCCTCCGCGGCCCGGGCTCGCCATGGCGGAAAATGCTCGCCGCCCGCCGTGTTCTCGACGAAATCGTCTTCGGAGAGATCGCCGAGCGGCGCAGGTCGCCCGAATCGGGCCGGCGCGACGTGATGAGCCTGCTGCTCGAAGTCCGCGACGAGTCCGGCCAGGGCTTCTCCGACCGGGAGGTCCGCGACCAGGTGATGACCCTGATGTTCGCCGGCCACGACACCTCGACCTCGACCCTCACCTTCATGATGTATGAGCTCGCCCGCCGCCCGGACGTCATCGAGAAGCTCGTCGCCGAGCAGGACGCGGTCCTCGGCGGGGAGATCCCCGACATCGAGAAGATCGAGCGCGAGATGCCGTACCTCGACATGGTCCTAGACGAGGTCCTGCGCCTCTACCCGCCCGCCTGGATCGGCCCCCGCAGGGTGATCAAGGACTTCGAGTTCGGCGGCTACGGCGTCCCCAAGGGCGCCTACTTCGCCTACTGCTCGTGGGCCAGTCACAGGATCCCCGAGGTGTTCCCCGAGCCCGAGGCCTTCATCCCCGAGCGCTTCACCCGCGAGCGCAAGGCGGCTCTTCCGCGCGGGGCCTACGTCCCCTTCGGCGGCGGCCAGCGGATCTGCATCGGCAAACGCTTCGGCCAGACCGAGGTGAAGCTGGTCGCGACGATGCTCCTGCAGCGGCTCCGCCTCGACGTGCTGCCGGGCCGCACCGTGACCGTGCGCCAGATGCCGACCCTCTCCCCGAAGGGCGGCCTGCCAATGCGGGTGCTGCCCCCCCTCTGACGCATGGATGGTCATTCGGAATCGATCATCTAGGGTCGATTCGGACGAATCGACCACTGCACCGGAAGGGGTTGCCGATGGCGCTGGACCAAAGCAAGGCCGGTCAACACATGGCCGAACAGATGGAGGCGATCGAGGCCGACTACGGGACTCGTGAGGGCGAGTGGGAGATAGGCGACATCTGCACGATCGTCGAGGTCCGCGGCCCAGGGGGAGCCGAGGTCCGGATGCGGAGCAGCGCCACCTCGCCGCACTCGACCCTCGGCCTGCTCAAATTCGCCGAGATCTTCGCGATCAGCCAGGTCACCGGAGGAGGCGGCAAGTAGGGGGATGCGCGCCCTCGTCATCTCTGACACTCACTTCGGCGCCTGGACCGGTCGCGACCTGCTGAAGGAGGAGCGCTACCTCGAGCGGCTCGAGCCGGCGCTGGAGGGGATCGACGAGCTGATCTTCCTCGGCGACCTGTTCGACTTCCTCTTCGGCTCGGTCGCCGACGCGATCGACGCCTCGGACGGGTTGCTGCGGCTGATCGGCGAAAAGCTGAGAGACGGCCGACTCGTCTTCATCGCCGGCAACCACGACCACCATTTCGTCCATCGCGACGCCGAGAGCCGGCTCGAGGCTCAGCTTGCCGCCGGCGAAACGCCGCGTGAGCTGGGCCTCACCGACGGCACCGGGCCGGACTTCTTCCGCTCGTTCCTCGAACACAGGCTGCCCGGGATCTCGGTCGAGATCGCCTACCCGACCTACACCTTCGCCGGGGTCCTCTGCACCCACGGCCACTACCTCGACCCCCATGCGCGCCTCAGCGGCTCCCGCGGCGACCGGCTCCTGACCAAAGCCCTCTGGTCGATCGCGACCGGGGGCCCGGAGGACCCGAAGACGATCCCCGACTACGAGTCGGTCATCACCCTCCTCACCGAGTGGCTCTACATCGCGGCGCAGATGCCGCACGGGACCCATGCCCAGCGGAACGTCTTTCGCGCCGCCCAGCGCGCCGGGACGATCGGCGAGGTGGTCGGGATGCCGATCCGGGGCGCAAGGCATCTCGCCAACCGGATCCGCGAGCGCGGTGGTGAGGAAGTGCTCCCGAGCGAGGAGCACTTCGACTCGGTGGTCCGCGAGGAGACCGAGCGCCAGCACCGCGAGCAGCCCGCGCCGGCGGCCGCCCTGCCCCGGGCCGCCTATCCCGCCGCGAGCGTGGTCTCGCCGAGCGACCCCTCCGAGCACGCGCTCGAGGCGTTCGCCGAGGTCGTCCGGAACCTCGGCTGGAACCGCGAGGCCGACAGGATCGTCTTCGCCCACACCCACCAACCCCTCGCCGACGTCTGCTCGCGCGATGACTCACGTACCCGCTACTGGAACACCGGCTGCTGGATCTACGAGCCCGACCTCAGCTCGCGCCAGGCCTACGCCCGATACCTGCGCTACGGATGGCCCGGCACGGCCGTCCTGATCGATGACGAGGAGCCCGAGCCGCGCCTGCTCGAGCTGCTGGCCGACCTCAACCCGTCGCCGGGATGAGGGGCAGCCGCCGCAGCAATCTCCGCGCCGACCCCCTGATCGTGAGCCTCTCCCTGACCAGCACCTTGCGGGCGGTCGCGAGCCTGGCGGCGAATCGCGGCTTTGGCTTCAGCGAGACGGCCATCGAGCGCCCGGCCCTGACCCTTGCCTTCGTCATCTTCGTCATCGCCTTGCCCCTGCGCCTCTTCGTCACCGCAACCAGCTTGAACCTGCAGCCCTTGGGCTTCGCGCGCTTCGGGCACCTGACGCGGACCGCCGGATATGCGACCGAGACGAACGCCGTCTGGCTTGCCAGTGGCGACCCGTTGCAGTAGGCCGTCTGCCCGGTGAACCGGATCGAGGTCGAGCAGCCCTCGTTGTCGGTCAGGGTCAGGGTCACGCGATATCTGCCGGGACGGCTGTAGGTGTGCTGCGGAGTCGGCCCGCCATTGGGAGCGGCCGAGCCGTCGCCGAAGTTCCATTCGTAGCGGCCAATCGTGCCGTCGGCGTCGCGGGAGGCGGTGGCGTCGAAGGACGCTGCCGCCTGCGGCCGGGCCGTCGAGGAGGTGAAGGCGGCGATCGGCGCCTGGTCGGGGACGATCGCGATCGCCTGCGGCGAGGCTCCGACCGGGATCGGCGAGCCCACGACCTGATTGGTCGCGGTGTCGATCGCGACCACGTTGTGTTCCCCCTCGACGGCCACATATGCCCTGGTCCCGTCGGGTGTCACCGTGACCCCTTTTGGTTCGCTGCCGACCGGGATCGGCGGGCCAACCACCTGGTTCGTCGCAGTGTCGATCACCGAGACCGACCCCGACCCTTCGTTGGCGACATATGCCCTAGCCCCGTCCGGGGTGATCGCGATCCCGTATGGCTTTTCGCCGACGGGTACCGGCGAGCCGACGACGTGGTTCGTGGAGGTGTCGATGACCGAGACCGAGCCCGACCCTTCGTTCGTCGAATATGTCCTGCGGCCGTCGGGTGTGATCGCGATGCCACGAGGGTGGGAGCCGACCGTGATCGCAGCGGTCGCCTGGTTGCTCCCAAGATCGAGGACGGAGACGTCGCCGGAGCTGAAGCTGGTCACGTATGCGCTGCGGCCATCGGGCGCGATCGCGACGAATCCCGGGTCGGTTTCGACGGTGATCTGCGGCCCGACCAAGCCGGTTTGGGTGTCGACGACGGCCACGGTCTGCTGGCCGTTGGTGGCGGCGTAGACCCGCCGCCCGTCGGGGGTGATCGCGGTGCCGTCAGGGCCGCCGCCGACGATGATCGGCGAGCCGACCACCTGCCTGGTGCCGGGGTCGATCACCTGCAGCTGTCCGACGTCGACGTTGGTCACATAGGCCTTCTGCCCGTCGGGTGTGATCGCGATCCCGAAGGGGCCGATATCGGTTTGGATCGGAGCGCCGACGGTCTGATTGGTCCCGGTGTCGAAGGCGACGACGTGGCCTGAGCCGTCGGTGACGAACGCGACACGGGCCTCGGCGCCGGCCGTGAGCACGAACAACTGCCAGGCGAGGACGGCAAGGACGAGAGATGCGCGTTGCAGGGCGCCGGACACGAGACGAGTCTAGACCGCGTGAGCGACCTCACTTGCCGCCCCGATCCCCAGGGGATAGCGTCGCGCTAATCCGTCAAACCGGTCATCAGGAGGACGCATGGACGACGCCACCGCAGAGCAGCTCACCGCCAGGCAGCGAGCCGTATGGACCGCGGGCGACTGGCCGGGGTTTGCTCCGCGAATCCAGGAGGTCTCCGACCGGACGGTGCAGTCGATCGGCGTGGGGGAGGGGCACGACTATCTCGACGTCGCAACCGGCAGCGGCAACGCGGCCGAAGCCGCGGCGCGACGGGGCGCCCGTGTCACCGGCCTCGATCTTGTCCCCGAGCTGATCGACGCCGCCCGCGCCCGCTTCGAGAGCGCCGGCCTCGAGGGGGAGTTCGTCGTCGGGGACGCCGGAGACCTCCAGTTCGACGACGACTCCTTCGACCGCGTCACCTCGATCTTCGGGGTGATGTTCGCGCCCCGGCAGGAGGCGGCCGCCGCCGAGCTGGTCAGGGTCGCGCGGCCGGGGGCCACCATCGGCGTCGCCGCCTGGACCCCAACCGGTGAGATCGGCCGGATGTTCAAAACTCTCGCCGAGCACATGCCGCCGCCACCGGCGGAGTTCGTTCCCCCCGCGATGTGGGGCGACGAGGATCACGTCCGCGGCCTGTTTGCCGGCGCCGACGTCGAGCTCGGCTTCGAGAAAAGGATGGCCACCTTCGAGTTCGAGTCTCTCCAGCGGTGGCGCGAAGAAACCGAGGCGAACCTCGGCCCGGTCGTGATCGCGAAGGCGATGCTCGAGCCCCAGGGCAAGTGGGAGGCGGCGCGGAGCGCCCTCGTCGAGCTGCAGGAGAGCTCCAACGAAGCCGACGACGGCTCGCTGCGCAATCAGGGCGAGTACCTGCTGAGCACCATCACTCTGCCGGCATGAGTTGAGCCCTCCCCGGGTAGTGGAAGGGGATGAACAGATCTCCGCAGTCTCCACGCCGTGTTCTCGCAATCGGTTCGATCGCCGCCATCGCGGTGATCGCCCTCGCCGCCGGCGCCCTCGCCGCCGGCGGTGCCCATGATTCGAAGGCAAAGATCAAGATCAAGTGCCCGACGAAGGTCCGCAATGGCAGGAAGGTGTCTTGCAAGGTCTTCGGCAAGTTGCCCCAGGGCCCGCCGGGGGCGAAGGGCGCGAAGGGCGCGAAGGGCGCGAAGGGCGCCGCCGGCGCCAAAGGGGCGGCCGGGAGCTCGGGCGTGTCCGGCTACGAGGTCGTCAGCACGACCTTCTCGGAAGTCTTCGTCATCAACAGCGGCGGCCAGCGTGGTCTCAGCGACGTCAAGACGCTGGACTGCCCGGGCGGCAAACGGGTGATCGGCGGCGGCGCCGACCTCGGCACCAACGCGGCCCAGAACGGCCAGCAGCGTCAGGTGACGATCTCGTTCAGCGGCCCCAATGGAGACGGCACCGCCTGGTCGGCCCAGCTGTTCAACAACTCGACCACCGTCGACACCTCGATCGACCTCAAGCTCTACGCAATCTGCGCCAAGGTCGGCTGACCTGAACCCACGCAGCTAGCTCTTCCCAAGCAGGCCGCTCCTCCGGCGGGTGGTGTCGGGGGTGGTTCCTCGCCGCAGCCTTCGAGGACGAGGTGCCACCCCCGGCGACAGGACCCGGCCGGAGGCCTACTTGATGAAGAGCATCTCCTCGTACTTGGGGAGTGGCCAGAGGTCGTCGGCGACGATCTTCTCGAGTTTGTCGGCGGCCTCGCGGACCTCGGCCATCGCCGCGAGCTGCTTGTCGCGGGCGTGCTCGGCCAGCTCGAGGCCCTCGAGGCCGTCCGGGTAGAGGTTGGCGTCCTCGAGCGAGGAGAGCGACCTACCCAGGTCTTCGAGCGTTGCCTTGATCTCATCCGCGACCCCGAGCGCCGCGCCCGACTCTTTGATCAGGGCCAGGTAGCGCAGTGCGGCCGGCAGGATCATCGTCTTTGCGATCGAGTGGGTCGTCTCGGCCTCGATGTTGGCCCGGATCGTGTACTGCTCGACCCATACCTCGAAGCGTGACTCGAGCTCGCGTTTGGAGAGGACGTCGTAATTTTCGAACGCCGCGACGGTCTGGTCGGAGAGAACCTCGGGCAGGGCCTCTGGTGTGGTCTTGAGGTTCTTCAGGCCGCGCTGCTCGGCTTCGTCGTGCCACTCCTCGGCGTAGTTGTCGCCGCTGAAGCAGACCTGTTTGTTGGCCTGGTAGGCGTCCTTGACGACCTCGATCACGGCCTCGGGGATCTCGGTCCCCCCGTTCAGCTTCTCTTCGAGCTTGCCGGCGAGCTCGTCGATCGCCTCGGCGGCAATCGTGTTGAGGACAGTGTTCGGGAACGCCAGCGACATGCTCGAGCCAAGGGCCCGGAACTCGAATTTGTTGCCGGTGAAGGCGAACGGGGAGGTCCGGTTCCGGTCGCCGCCGTGCATCGGCAGCGCCGGCAGCACCTCCGCTCCGAGCTCGAGGAACGAGGCCGGCGTGTTCGGGTCGCCTTCGCCGGTGGCGATCGCCTCGAACACTTTTTCCAGCTCGGCGCCGAGGAAGATCGAGATGATTGCCGGCGGCGCCTCGTTGGCGCCGAGGCGGTGGTCCTGGCCGATGTTGGCGACCGAGGCGCGAAGCAGCCCCTGGTGCTTGTTCACCGCCTGGATCACCGCCGCGCAGAAGAACAGGAAGTGGATGTTCTCCGCCGGGGTGTCGCCTGGGTCGAGGAGGTTGGCCCCGGCGTCGGTGCCCATCGACCAGTTGTTGTGCTTGCCGGACCCGTTGACGCCGGCGTAGGGCTTCTCGTGCAGGAGGCAGACGAGCCCGTAGCGGCGGGCGACGCTCTCCAGTGTCTGCATCGTCAGCTGCTGGTGGTCGGAGCCGACGTTCGAGTTCTCGAAGATCGGCGCGATCTCATACTGGTTGGGAGCGACCTCGTTGTGGCGGGTCTTGACCGGGATCCCGAGCTTCCGCAGCTCCAGCTCGGACTCCAGCATGAAGGCGAGGATCCGCTCCGGGATCGAGCCGAAGTAGTGGTCGTCGAGCTCGTGGCCCTTCGGCGGCTTGGCGCCGAACAGGGTGCGGCCGGTCGCGATCAGGTCGGGCCGCTCGAAGAAGTACTGCTCGTCGATCAGGAAGTACTCCTGCTCGGGCCCGACCGTGGTGAAGACGCGCTGGCTCTCCTCGTCGCCGAGCAGGCGCAGCGCCTTGATCGCGGAGCGCGAGAGCGCGTCCATCGAGCGCAGCAGCGGAATCTTCGCGTCGAGCGCCTCGCCGGTCCAGGATGCGAACGCGGTCGGGATGCAGAGCAGCGCCCCGTTCGGGTTCTCGAGGATGAATGCCGGGGACGTGGGGTCCCAGGCGGTGTAGCCGCGAGCCTCGAAGGTGGCGCGGACCCCGCCGGTCGGAAACGAGGAGGCATCGGGCTCGCCCTGGATCAGCTCCTTACCGGAGAATCCGGCCAGCGACTGCCCCTCGTCGGTGGGCTCGAAGAAGGAGTCGTGCTTCTCCGCCGTCGACCCGGTCAGCGGCTGGAACATGTGGGTGTAGTGGGTCGCGCCGTTCTCCAGCGCCCACTCCTTCATCGCCTCGGCGACGGTGTCGGCGAGGTCGGCGTCGAGGGTTCCGCCGCCCTCGAGCGTCGCCTGCAGCTTCTCGAATGCGTCGCCGGGGAGCCGTTCGCGCTGGACGGCCACCGAGAAGACATTGGCGCCGAAAGGGTTGTTCTCCGGCACGGTCAGGTCGAGGGCGCCGAGAGCCTCCCCGTTGGAGCTCCACTGCGCTGCTGTCACGTTCTGCTGGCGGATACGAGTCATCGCTTTAGGTCTTCTCCCACTGTCGAGCGCCCGTCCGGCGGACGCGAACGAAATTTCCTTCTTAATCCCTTTCGAGGAGCCAAAGCAGCCTAATAGGAGCGCGCCTTCGATGCCTTTGTACGTCAGTACAACGTTGGCTCGGCGCCCTTGTCCCATCTGTCGCCGCGGTTCGGTGCGGCGGGCTCAGCGAAGTGGGCGGCGCAGCGTCGTGACCAGTCGCTCGAGGGCGTCCTGGTCGGGCTGGACCGGCGTTCCCCGCCGTCTGATCGCCAACCAGATCAGGAAGGTGCTGAGGAGCGGGCCGCCGATCCCGAGCGCGAAGAAGGCGGCGGGGGATTCGATGTTCCCGACCATCCAATCGAAGTTCATCCCGAAGAACCCGGTCATGAAGGTCAGCGGCAGGAAGATCGTCGCCACCACCGTCAGCCAGTAGATCGTCTCGTTCATCCGCAGGTCCATCACCTGGGCCATCGAGTCCGATGCCGCGTCGATCCCGTCGATCAGCCGGTTCAGCTGTTCGTAGACGCGACCGAAATAGCTCTGGCTGTCGGACTCGAGCCCCCTCACCTGGCCGATCTCCTGTCCCATCCGCTCGAACCTGCCGCGCAGCGGGCTCAGCCTCCGGCGCATCCTCGTCAGCCTGACGTTGATCGCCCGCAGCGTCCCGGCCCGGACCCGCGCGTTGCCGGTTTCGCCGGCCAGGACCTGCAACCCCTCGAGCGCCAGCTCGGTGGCGCTGAGGGCATCGAAGGCGGTCGCGACCATCGCGTCGAGGACGACGTAGACCACGTACTGCTCGCTGCGCCCCTCCGGGCTGTATTCGGGCAGATAGCCCGGCAGCGAGACGTCCTCGCGGTGGACGGTGAGGATGAAGTCGCCATGGACGAGGACGTTGACCTCGATCGCTTCCATCCATTCTTCGTCCTCCCCCGCGGCGTCGGGATCGAGGTAGCAGTGAAAGGGGAAGACGACGTGGTCGGTGTCGGCATGGAACTTTCGCGACGGCTTGCCGACATGCCCGAAGCTGAGCAGCGGGGCCAGCGCGTGGGGCGGGATCTCAAACGCCTCGCCGACCTCCTCGCCGGAGTGATGGTCGAGGCAGAGATCGGCCCAGAAGAAGTGGCCATCGGCCCGCAGCCGGGCGATCCGCTCGCGATCCTCGGCACCGAGCCCCTCGACGATCTCGCTCATCGGAACCGAGGCTAGGCGGCAGACCGGATAGCCTCAGCTCCCGCGGCGCAGGCCGCATTCCCAAGCCAATACTCCGGAGGGTCCAGCCACATGTTCGTTTCCAAGGCCGCCGTCGTCGGCGGCGGCACCATGGGCGGCGAGATCGCGCAGGCGATCGCCACCGCCGACATCCCCGTCGTCGTCAAGGACATCGACCAGAAGTTCGTCGATGCCGCGGTCGAGAAAGCGCGCTCGATCACCGACGGCAAACTCACCCGGCTGGTCGAAAAGGAAAAGATGACCCAGGAGGAGGCCGACGCCCGGCTCGACGAAGTGCTCGGCAGGATCGTCGGCACGACCTCCTACGAGGTCTTCGCCGACGTCGATTTCGTGATCGAGGCGGTCCCGGAGAAGATGGAGATCAAGCAGGCCGTCTTCCGTGAGCTCGACGCGGTCACGCCGGGCCACGCGATCCTCGCCTCCAACACCTCCTCGCTCTCGATCACCGAGATCGGGGAAGCGACCCTGCGGCCCGAGAAGGTCGTCGGGTTCCACTTCTTCTATCCGGCCTCGGTGATGCCGCTGATCGAGATCATCGTCGGTGAAGAGACGAGCCAGGAGTCGGCAACCGCCGCCTACAACTTCGCCCAGGCGATTCGAAAGCAGCCGATCGTCTGCGGCGAGGTCCCGGGCTTCGTCGTCAACCGCGTCCTGATGGCGACGATGGGGGAGATCTGGCGCGCCCAGGAGGATCAGGGCCTCTCCCTGAAGGGGATCGACGAGGCGATCCTCGGCGCCAACCTGGCCCCGATGGGCCCGTTCTTCCTCACCGACCTGCTCGGCCTCGACGTCGCCCTCCACACCGCCGAACACCTCGCCGACTCCTACGGCGACAGCTTCTACGTCCACAAAGGTCTGCAGCAGCTCGTCGCCGACGGCAAGCTCGGCGCGAAGAGCGGCGGCGAGGGCTTTTACAAGGACGGCGAGCAGACGATCCCCGGCGACGCCGACCCCGACGCCGACGAGCTGATCGCGATGTTCTCCGGCCGGGCCCTGATCGAGGCCTGCAGCCTGGTCGAAGAGGGCGTCTGCTCGGTCCGCGACATCGACGTCGGGATGATGGCCGGCTCCGGCCTCGACCCACGCAAAGGCCTGCTGCCCCCGTTCTGGCGCGCCGACGTCGAGGGCCTCGACGAGGTACTCGAGCGGATCGAGAACCTAGAGGAGAAATACGGCGAGCGGTTCGCGCCGCCGGTGATCCTCAAGCGCCTCGTCGCCCAGGGCCGGCTCGGACTCAAATCGGGCCAGGGCTTCTACCCCTACCCGCAGCCTGACGAGGGAGACCAGGCCGAGACCGTCAAGCTCGAGACCCGCGACGGGGTCGCGATCGCCTGGCTCGCGAACCTGCCGATGAACGCGGTCTCCCCCGACGTGATCCGCGACCTCGGCGCGGTCTGGGAGCGGGTCAAGGCCGCCGAGGGGGTGGGTGCGATGGTGATCGCCTCCTCGATCCCGCTCGTCTTCTCGGCCGGCGCCGACATCAAACAGTTCACCAAGCTCGACGAATCGAGCGGCAAAGAGCTGATCGACTCGGCCCATGCGCTGCTGCGGGAGTTCGGCCAGGACAGCGTTGCGACGATCGCCGCCGTCAACTCGATCGCGTTCGGCGGCGGCTGCGAGGTGGCGATGGCATGCGACGTCCGGATCGCCGCCGAGGCCGCGGTCTTCGGCCAGCCGGAGATCAAGCTCGGGATCATCCCCGGCTTCGGCGGCACCCAGCGGCTGCCCCGGCTGGTCGGCTCCAACAAGGCGCTCGAGATGAACCTGGTCGGCGACGCGATCCTCGCCGAAGAGGCACTCGAGTTCGGCCTCGTCAACCGGGTCGTGCCCGATCACGAGCTGTTCGAGACGGCCCTGATGTGGGGTCGGAAGCTGGCCGGCCAGGCGCCGATCGCCCGCGAGCAGATCAAGCTCGTCTCCGACGGGGCCGACCTCGACGAGGGCATCGAGGCCGAGAAGGGCGGCTTCGCCGCCGCCTTTGGCAGCGAGGACGCGAAGGAGGGCATCGCCGCCTTCCTCGGCAAACGCAGCGCCCGGTGGAGCGGCAGGTAGCCCCGGTAGCGGGGGCCGAGCGGCTGGCCGAGCTGGTGGCCGGCGCCGAGCGGGTGGTGGCGCTGACCGGGGCCGGCGTCTCGGTGCCCTCCGGGATCCCGGATTTCCGCACCCCCGAGACGGGGCTGTGGGCGGAGGTCGACCCGATGGAGGTCGCCCACATCGACGTCTTCGAGCGCGATCCCGCCCGGTTCTGGTCCTACTACCGGCCCCGCTTCCACGCGCTCGGCGACAAACGGCCGAACCGCGCCCACGAGGCGCTGGCCGAGCTCGAGCGGCGCGGCCTCCTGGACGGTGTGATCACCCAGAACGTCGACCGCCTCCACCGCGCGGCAGGCTCCGAGAACGTGGTCGAGGTCCACGGCTCGATCGAGACCTCCTCCTGCACCCGCTGCGGGGCCTCCTACGGGATCGAGGAGGTCGACGCGCTCTTCAACGCCGACGGGGTGGCGGAGTGCCGCGCCTGCAGCGGGCCGGTCAAACCGAATGTCGTCCTCTTCGGCGAGCTCCTGCCCGAGGAGGCGATGAGGCGTGCGCAGGAGCTGGCGGCGACGGCCGACCTGATGCTCTGCGTGGGCAGCTCCCTCGTCGTCCACCCGGTCGCCGGGCTGCCGGCTGTGACGCTGGCGGGTGGGGGACAGCTCGCGATCGTCACCAAGGGCGCGACGCCCTACGACGGCGATGCGGTGCTGAAGCTCGAGGGCGAGGTCGACGAGGAGCTCAACGCCCTGGTCACCGCGCTCGCCTAGGGCGCGGCGAGGCCGGCGCTGCGGGGGATCGGGTCGGACGGCCTCACCCGGCCCGGCTTCCCGGTGGTCGGCACGCCCTGACTTTCGCACTCGGCGACGATCGTGCTGGAGCGGGGGTCGTCAAAGCGGACGGCGTGCGCGCATCGCGCTTCGGCGTCGGCGCCGCAGGCGCTGACGGTCTGGGCCCCGACGATCCCGGCGACACTGGCCCTGATGCAGCCCTGCGGCGTCGCCGGGTTGCTGTCTCCGACCGTGGCGAAGATCAGCGCCAGCATCGCGACGAGCGTCACGAGCAGAGCCGCCGAGGCGGCCTTGATCTCGCGCGAGCTGAGCTTGTAGAGCGGCGTTGTCTGTCGCGCGTAATGTCCTTCGAGAGGCATCCCGGGCAGCTTATTTGCCCCGATTCAGGCACACCACCGCCAGTCGGGCGAAGAATCGGCGGCGATCTTTAGACATTCGTACGTAGTGGCGGCGGGCCACTACCGGAAGGGTGGATCGCGACACGTAATGGGCTCGTTCTGAGCCCAATCAGCGGAAAGGAAATGTCGGATCTATGGAATGGTTGAGCGAAGGCGCCAACTCGTGGCAGATGACCGCGGCGACCCTGGTCGGATTGATGAGCATCCCCGGCCTCGTGGTCCTCTACGGCGGCGTGATGCAGAAACGCTGGTCGGTGAACTCGATGATGATGTCGTTCGTCGCCTTCGCGATCGTCTTGGTCCTCTGGGTCCTCGTCGGCTTCAAGATGGGGTTCGGAGAGCCGATTCACCTGACCAATAGCGGCTTCTTCGCGAATTTCTGGGGCAAGCCCGGGTCGATCCTGGGCAGTCACGAACTGCTCAAACAGGCGCACATTCCCGAGCTCGCGGAAGAAGAATTCCTCTTCCCGCAATCGACGCTCGCGTACTTCCAGATCGTCTTCGCGGCGATCACGCCGATCCTGATGCTGGGCTCCGTCCTTGGCCGGGTCAATTTCAAGGCCTGGATCCCGTTCGTCGCGCTCTGGACGCTGCTGGTCTACACGATCAACGCCTTCCTGATCTGGGGCGGCGGCTTCTTCGCCCAGCAGGGCGCGATCGACTACTCCGGCGGCTACGTGATCCACCTCGCGGCCGGCGTCTCCGGGTTCGTGGCGGCGTGGATCATCGGGCCGCGCCTCCAGCGCGACCGCGAGGTCGACGCCCCGAACAACCTGGCGATGGTCGCGGTCGGAGCCGGCCTGCTCTGGATGGGCTGGAACGGCTTCAACGGCGGTGACTGGTACAGCGCCGGCGAAATCGCCTCGGCATCGCTGCTCAACACCAATATCTGCACCGCGGTGGCCTTCCTGGTCTGGGTGGCGCTCGACTACCTGACCGGCCGCAAGCCGAGCCTGATCGGCTCCGTCAACGGGATGATCGTCGGCCTCGTCGCGATCACCCCCGGCGCCGGCTTCGTCAACGGCTGGGGCGCGATCATCATCGGCGTCATTGCCGCGACGATCGTCTATCTGGCACTCAATTACCTGAGCCGGGTGCGTCCGTTCCGCAACGTCGACGACACCCTCGGCGTGGTCTACACGCACGGCTTCGCCGGCGTCGCCGGCGGCCTTCTGGTCGGGATCTTCGCCAACAACCTGATGGCGGGCGAACACGAAGGCCTGATCTCCGGCGGTGGGCTCCACCTGCTTTGGGTCCAGACGTACACAGCGGCGTGGGTGATCGCCTTCTCGGCGATCGGCACGTTCATCCTCCTCAAGCTGGTTGGCCTCTTCGTGCCGCTGCGGATGAGCGAGGAGGAAATGGAAGTCGGCGACATCGCCGTCCACGGCCACGAGGTGTACCCGTCGGATGTTCCGTCACTCGGGTACCCGGACGGAGTGAGCACGGCGCCGGCCGGAAGTTCTCCCTAGGCAGCCCGGTCAACAACAAGGAGCGAACGAACCGCCCCCATCTCCCGGGGGCGGTTCGTTTTTCAGGGGCTCCCCGTCGGCCCGCGGCCGCGGGAGAGCTCGCGGAGAATGTCGAGCATCGTCGCGACCGCCGGCGTCACCGCCGCCGCACGCGGGGTCGCCGCGAGGACCCGGCGCACCGGGCTTGACGGGCTGAGCTCTCGGATTGCGATGTCCTCGCGGCTGCCGGCGAGGGCGAGGCGGGGGATCAGCGCCACACCGACCTCGGCGGCGACCAGCCCCTGCACGGTCAGGTAGTCGTCGCTCTCGAAGGAGACCCGTGGCTCGAAGCCGGCGGCGTGGCAGGAGCGGACAACGTGGCGTGCGCAGGGGCTGGTGGCGGAGGTCTGGATCCAGGCTTCCTCACGCAGGTCCTCGAGCCGCACCTCCTCCCGCTCGGCAAGGGGGTGGCCGGCGGGGAGCGCCAGGTCGAGAGGGTCGTCGAAGAGCGGGAAGCGGCGGACGCCCGCTTCCAGCCGCTCGCCCACGCCGCGGAACTCGAAGAGAAGGACGAGGTCGAACTCGCCGGCGCGCAGTCGCGGCCCGACCTCCTCGGGCTCGCCCTCGGCGAGGGTCACCTCGACCCCCGGGTGCGAGGCGCGGAAGCCGGCGATCGCCTGCGGCATCAGGGTCGCGCCGGCGGTCGGGAACGAGGCGGTGCGCAAGCGCCCACCGCGGCCGGCGGAGATCGCCCTGATCTCGTCCTCCGCGGCCTCGATCTGGGCGAGGATCCCGTCGACGTGGCCGGCCAGGGCGGCGCCCGCCGCGGTGGGCCTGGCGCCGCCGCGCCGCCTTTCGACCAATGGGGCGCCGACTTCGCCCTCGAGGGTGGCGATCGCCTGGGAGACGGCCGACTGCGAGTAGGAGAGCGCGTCGGCCGCCTCCGAGAAGGATCCGCGCTCGACGACCTCGCGGAAGGCGTTGAGGCGACTGACATTGAGCATAAGTAAAGCTTATTTGATGGATAGGCATTAACAGTTGCACTGATACAAGACAGAGATCACGATGGAGGCCGAACTTCAAGTCCCACTGACAACGGAGGCACCGAATGGCTCTCAAGATCATCGTTTCCTACGACGACACCGACAACGACCGCGACGCGCTGGCGCTCGGTCGCCTGCTCGCCATCAACGGGGCCGAGCTCTCGCTCGCCTACGTTCGCCACTCCTACGGCGAATCGCTCGAGCAGAAGGACGCCGAGGAACTGCTCGCCCACGGCGCCGAGACGGCCGGCACGCCGGACATGCCCAAGCACGTGGTCGTCAACGCCGGCACCAGCGTCGGCCTCGAAGAGCTGGCCGAGAAAGAGGGCGCCGACGTGATCGCCTTCGGCTCCGAGTACCGCACCGCTCAGGGCCTGGTCAAGCCGGGCATCTCAGCTCACAAACTGCTGCTCGGCGGCCCGGCGGCGATCGCAGTCGCTCCGGCCGGCCTGCGCGAACACCCCTCGGTCAGTGTGAACACGGTTGGCGTGATCACCGAGGGCGACGAGGCGGCGCGCCAGACGGCCGACGGCCTCGCCGCGGCGCTCGGCGCCTCCGTTGTCGAGTTCGGCGGCGGCCGGGTCGACCTGCTCGTCGTCGGTTCCCGCCCGGAGTCGCCGCAGGGCAAGGTCACCCTCAGTGCCTCCAGCGACTACGCGGTCGAGGCCGCCAACTACCCGGTGATGGTGATCCCGCGCGGGGTCCCGCTCAGCTTCGGCTCGACCCCGGCTCCGGCCGCGGCCGAGTGACGACGATGACCGCCGCGACCTCCGGGTCGCGGCGGTCAATCGCCGCCTGAGCGGCGGCGAGGTCGAGCGGGCGGGGCTTGCTCCCCTCGCGCAGCCCCGCGATCGCCTCTTCCACGGTCTCGCCCGCGACCGCGACCGCGACCGGTGGTGGCGGCGCCTCTCTCTCGGCCTCCTCCAGCACCCGGCGGGTCACATCCTCGGCGGTGCGCAGGGCGTTCGACCATCCCTGGCCCATCCCCAGGTCGGGGCCCTCGAGCCGGCGACCCTCGAGGACGGTCAGCTTGCTCTCCTCGGGCAGCCACTCCCGATCGCCGAGTTCGATCATCTGGTTCGTCATCCAGGGCTGAACGATCTCGCTTCGAAGCTCGCTCTCCTCGAGGTTGAAGACGCGGGCGTGGCGCAGGGTCGTGGCGATGATCTCGACGTGGAAGGCCATCCGGCAACTCTATGCTGCGGCGCAGTGGATCCCGCCGCCCCAACAGCGGTCGTCTTCGACAACGACGGGCTCCTGATCGACACCGAGTCGGTGTGGACCCGAGCCGAGCAGGACCTCTTCGAGCGGCGTGGGCTCGAGTTCACGGCTGCCGACAAGCTCGAGCTGGTCGGGACCTCGGCCGAGATCGCCGGCGGGATCCTCGAGCGCAGGCTGGGGGAGGAGGGGCGCGCCGCGGGCCTGATCGACGAGCTCAACGATCTCGTCGTCGCCGAGCTCGAGCACGGGGTCGAGTCGATGGTCGGGGCGCGCGAACTGCTCGAGGACCTGCGGGAGCGGGGGACCCCGATCGGGCTCGTCTCCAACTCGCCGCTGCGATTCGTCCTCCGCTCCCTCGAGATCGTCGGCTTCGAGGATCACTTCGACGTCGTCGTCAGCGGTCACGACGTCGCCGCTCCGAAGCCGGCGCCCGACCCCTACCTGGAGGCCTGCCGCCGGCTCGGGGTCGAGGCCGGCCCCGAGGTTGTCGCCCTCGAGGACTCGCCGACCGGCGTCACCGCCGCCCGCGCCGCCGGCCTCACCGTGATCGGCATCCCCTCGATAGAGGGCGTGGCCCTGGAGGAGGCCCACCACCTCGCCGAGTCCCTGCTCGACGACGTCGTCACCCGCCAGCTGGCCCTCTAGCCGCGTTCTGGGGATAGGACGCAGAGGTGAGCCAACGGCCTCTCCCCCGCTTCTGCTGTTCGCGCGAAGCGAGAGCCGCCCGGTCGTCGCGACTCAGACGGGCGTCTGCTGGTGGAACGCCAGCCGCCAAGCGCTGTCTTCGCGAACGTAGGTGCTGTTGAAGAGCGCCGTGTAGCGCTCGCCGCCCTCGCGGTAAGCGGTCGCCCGGTAGGCGACGACGACGGACCCGTCGACGAGCTCAAGGACCCGCTCATCGGAAAGCTCGAACGAGATCCACGGCGAGCCGCCCATCGATTCAACGACCGCCTCTCGGTCGTCGAGGACGATGCCGCCTGGAAGGAGCATCAAGACTTCCGATGCCAAGTTCTCGGCGTAAAAGCTTTCGGCCGCCTCGCCGCTGGTCGACAGCGCATGCCAGCCTTCGCGCTCGAGTCGCAGCAGTTCCTCGGCAGTGCTCACTAGTTCGCCGATACCCGGCGGCGGGCACCCCAAACGCGGGCGCTGGACGCCTGAGGACAGCTGTCATGCCATGTCGGTCCGCTTCTGCGCTGGTGCGAAGTCGCGGCAGTTCTCCTCGTCGCGCGAAGCAGCAGCGGTGGACCGGATCACTCGGACGCCGGTGGCCATTCACCGAGCGGCCGACCGACCTCCCACTCATGGCCGAAGGGGTCCTCGAACCGCCCGAGACGCCAGCCATGCTCCTCTCCGACTGGACTTGTCTGCCTCGCACCCGCCGCGACTGCAGCCTCGAGCAGCGACTCGGGATCATCGACGACAAGCAGCATCCGTCCGGTCGCTCCCCCGATCTCGTTCGGGCTGAACCTGTGCAGCTCCTCTGACCCGGTGGCAACCCAAAACCGGGCCCCGGCCACCGATAGCTGAGCTATCACGTCGGAGTCCTCGGGACCGACGACACGATGCTCGACGACCGCGCCGAGCGCGTGCTCGTAGAACGCCACCGCAGCCGGGCCATCTCTGACCCAGAGCTCTGGCTGGATATCGGCTTGCGGCTCCGACATGCGTTCAGTATGCGCTTGCATCTCTTCGGCCGCTGCTCCCTTCGCGTGAAAGCAGCAATCTCGGGACCAGGGAACATTCCCGCATCGTCGTATGCCAGGCGATGATGTCCCTGGATCGGCCGGAGTGCCCGGATTGATCTCGACCAGCGTTCGACTCCAAATAGAGTCGGGCGTCTCGACCAGAGACATTCCGTCAGGCTAGTAGCGGATTGAGCCCTTCCAGCGCCCCGCTTGCTTCGCGGGGTCATTGCTCGTGTAATGAAGGTCCAGCACCGTGAAGCTTCCAGTGGCGCCCTTGAACTCGCGGGTGCCGCCGGTGATTTGGCCGGTGGGGGCCGCCGTGGGGTTGCCTTCCGAGTCGACTGAGTAGTCGAAGAAGCCGCTGAACGTCCCAATGAATTTTCCGCGGTCGAAGACGTCGGCGTCGAAGGTGACGTGGTACGTACCGCTGTAGTCCATGCGGGGGATTTCGCCTGGATGGTTGTACGTCAACTGAGAAAGCTCGTCCAGGAGAGCTTTTTTTGCGAAGGGCAGGCCCCTCAGCTTGGCCTCATCGGTGCCTTCGACGCCTGATCCTCGTTCGCCCTCGCCGATGACGTCCTGCGGGCCCGTCTTCCAAGCCGCGTTGAAGGCGTAACTCTTTTTCTTACTCTTCGCCGCGTTCGCGGAACTTTCCGGCGGGCGGGAACTCCCCTGTGCGGTGCCCATGCCGCCCACCGACAAAATGACCACCACAGCGACGATCGGCGCAACGCTTCGGTGCATCCGATTGCGAATCTTTTGCATCCCGGCGAGAGTAGTTGCCACGAGCCGACCCTGCAACCGCGCCCGTGGGCCTATTTGCCGTGCGCCCGATCAGCCCCGCAACACGCGTCGGCGGCGGAGAACCCGCTCACAGATTTCAGTCAGTTCGCGAATATTCTGCGCCCGCTCGGCATCGAGCTCTCCACGCAGCGCCATGTTGGCGGCCTCGCCTGCCTCATGGCGGCGCTCGGTGAGGGCCTCCATGTCCTCCTCGTGGCCGGGGTCGACGAGGGCGCCCTGGAGCTCGACAAGGAGGGCCTCGAGGCCGACCCGCAGTTGCAGAGCCGCCTCGCGGAGGCGGCCGGCGTCGAGGTCGGCGCGGGCCCGCAGCACCAGGGTCTCGCAGGGGTCGATCCGCTCGCGGCGGCCGAGCACCGCCGCCACCCGCTCCTGGGGGCGGAGCTCCTCCTCCCGGCGCCGACGGCGAGAGGCGGGGGCCCTGATGTCGACGTCGCGAGCCTCGGTGAAGCGCCCCGCCGAGACCTCATCGCCGCTGCCGATCCCGATTCGGACCCGGACCGCCGCCTCGGGATCGACCTCGGCCCCGTGCGGTTCGGCGGCAGCGGTCGCCTGTGCGTGCAGCGCGCGGTTGAGCAGCGCGATCCCCTCGGCTACGACGGCGTCGATCGAGCCCTCCTCGGCGAGCGCGGAGTCGAGCCAGGCGGCGGCGCCGGCGGTGTCATCGAATGGCGTGTGGGCGCGTACCGCGGTGACCCGGGTCAGCGGCAGCGTCGGCAGCTCCTCCTCGGCGTCGGCCTGGCTCGGCCGCCTGCGGCGCCGCCCCGGCGGCGCCGGGGCCCCGAGCGTTTCCAGCACGAGGACGCTCTCGGGCCCCTCCTCGCTGCCGTCGCGGGTCAGGTAGCGGCCGTCAGCCACCGGAAGCGACCCGGCGAACTCGAACTGAGCGAATCCGAAGTGCAGAGCGTCAGTCTTCGCCGCTGGTGCCGCCCGAGCCGCCGCCGCGCTTGGCCTTCTTGTGGTGGCCATCTGGCAGCGCCGCTTCGGAGGGCTCAGTCGACACTTCGGGGTTTTCGATTTCGTCGAGACGGTTGGTCAGCCTCAACCACTGCTCGGGCTTCAGCATCGCGCTCCATTGATCGTCGAACTGGCCGCCGAGCGGGTGGTAGCCGACGTGGACGTGGTCATAGTGGTCGGGGAGGGCGAAGCTCGTTTCACCCGGCAGGTCCTCGAGTGAGATCACCTGGTGCGGGTGCATCGTGCCCTGCAGCGCCAGCACGGTGTGGATCAGCTCGTCAGTGAGCGTCCCGGGGCCCTGATGGCCGGTGACCGGGACGCCGTCGATCGTCGCGATGTCGACCGCGTCGCCGGTCGAGTGCTCAGAGACGTAGCCGGAGGAGGTCATCAGGCTGTGGCCGCACTTCAGCGATGTGATCGCCAGTTTGTAGCCCTTCGAGACCAGGTACTCGAGCATCGCCAGGATCCGGCGGTCGATCTGGCCCGAGGCGATGTCGGCGCGGCCGCATTCGTAGATGTCGAGGTTTTCGTCGGCCAGGAC
Source organism: uncultured Solirubrobacterales bacterium (assembly GCA_963805455.1). Taxonomy (GTDB): domain Bacteria; phylum Actinomycetota; class Thermoleophilia; order Solirubrobacterales; family 70-9; genus VRUE01. The sequence goes on along the minus strand of CAWDUJ010000011.1, from coordinate 39,004 downwards.
CCGTCGCTGCAGCGCGCCCTTGGTCAGCAGCAGCACCCCGGCGCCGCTCAGCTGGGTGCTCAGCGGGTTCTTGCCCTTGGCGCGGTAGATCGAGGTCGCCTCGAGCAGCTTCCAGCCGTCGAGGATCGGCTTCGGGTCGATCCGGGGGGCGCCGCGGCCGGCCGGGCGGATCGAGAAGTTGATGTGCGGGTCGATGCCTTCGGCGGCGCCGCCGATCCGGGCGAGGACGGTCCCGGCTATGACCCTCGACCCGACCTTGAGGGTGCCGTCGGCGCCCTTCGCGCCGGCGTTGTCGACCTTTTCGTAGGCCTCCGACTCGCCGCCCGCGGCGGCGCGGCTCGGGATCGCGAAGAGGCGGGGGCGGATGTTCTCGCTGTCGACCGGGACCTGTCGTTCCTTGCCGGTCGGCATCACAACCGTGCGCTGCTTGCGGACGAGCTTGCCGAGCTTGGCGTAGGTATAGCGGTTGCCGTAGGCGTCGCGGAGGACGACGTAGTGCCCGAGCAGCGGCGAGGTGCCGCTCTTGACGATGACGCCGTCGTTGACGGCGACCACCGGCGAGCCCTGGTCGGCGAAGATGTTGATGCCGCGGCGTGTCGGCGAGGAGGAGATCACCGCGGCGGCGTTGCCGTATTCGTGGCGCTGGCCCGGCGTCGCATCCTTCAGCGCGGCGCGGGTCGAGAGGTCGTCGGCGTAGCGGGCGTCGGCGGCGACGGGGAAGTGTGCGCCTTCGGTCAGGCCGGTCAGCGACCCGACCAGATCGGGCGGCAGCTTGCCGTAGGCGCGGGCGTAGAGGAGGACCTCTTCGACGTACCAGTCGGCGTGGTTGTAGGCGAAGATCGCCTTGTAGAGGTCCTGGCCGGCGCCGGCGACCTTGAGGTAGTGGGCGGCGGCGCAGATCGCGTCGACGGGGTTGTAGGGGTCCTCGCGCCCGTCGCCGTTTGCGTCGAGCCCGTACATCTCCCAGCTCGAGGGAATGAACTGCATCCAGCCCATCGCCCCGGCGCTCGAGACATTGAGGTTGGTCCCGAACGCGGTCTCGATTTTGTTGATCGAGGCCAGGACCTCCCACGGCACCCCGTACTCGGTGCCGCAGGCCTGGTAGATCGGGAGCAGGAAGGGCGGGATCTCGAACGAGTCGATGACGAAATTGGGGACCCCGACCGGGGCCGGGCCGAACATCGCGAAGGTCGCCGTCGGGTTGGCGGCGGTCGGCGCGCCTCCTTCGTCGAAGGCCGCGGACCCACCGTCGGCGCCGTGGTCCGCGGGCTGGACCCCGGCGGTCGCGGGCGGCGCGGCTATTCCGCCGCCGGCGCCGATGCCGCTGCCTCCGCCGGAGCCGTCGAGTTCCTGGTTGTGGGTGACGCCACCGGCGTCCCGGGCGTCGGCGGCGTTGAGGGAGGAGCCGTTTTTGAGATTGGCGTCGGCGACAGCCGGGGCGATTTCGGGGGCCGTTGGCGCGGCGGGCGCCGGTGCGGGCGAGGGCGCGGGAGCCGGTTCGGCTTCCGGTTCAGCCGGGGCCGGGTTCTCTTCGGTGTCGGTCGGTTCGAGGCAGTCGGGGTCTTCCATGTCGACGAGGCCGTCGTTGTCGTCGTCGAGTTCGTTTTCGCACTCGGGCACTTCGCCGAGGGCGGGGCCGGACCCGGGGGTGATACCGATCGCGTCGCTGCCGCCGAGTTCAGGCGCGGAATCGGCGCCGGCCAGGCCGACGCCCAGGGCTGTGACGACCGCAAAGCCGGCCAGCGCGATGATCAATGCGAGCTTGTTTCTCATTCAGCGGCGCCTCGAATATGCGAATCCGCGGGTCATCGACCCCGGTCGTGTCCTCTCCCCACGCAAGAGACTCGGAAAAGCTACCCGCTTTAGAGGACCGTATGTCGAGAGGCACGATGCCCCCAACATGGCCTTAATCAAGGCCGTCAAACTTCGCTGCCCCGACGCCCATCGACGGGCAGGATTTCAGGCGCCCCGGATGCGCTGGTTAAGCTTCTGTCAATGGCCGATGAGACGCAGGACCAGGAGGGCATCAGGGCCCGTAGCGAGCAGGCGATCGGCGAGCTCGCCCAGGCGCTGATCGACAGCGAGGTCCTGGAGAACGCGCTGGCCGCGGCGTTCGGGGCCCGCGACAAGGCGGCCGACGCCCAGCGCGCGGCTCTCGCGGCGCTGAACCTGCCCTCGGCGGCCGAGGTCGAGCGCCTCGAGCGCCGCATCCGCTCCCTCTCGCGCCGCCTCGAGGAGGTCGAGGACCAGCTCGACGGGCTCGGACGCGACGTCGCCGAGATCCGCCGTGAGATGAAGGGCGCAAAGAGCCCAGACTAACCCTCTACTTTAGGTTGAGAGTACATCGCTTGCCGCTCGGCCGGCGCGCTCCGCGGCCGACTCGAGCTCGGTGTCGTCGAGCCGCGTGCCACCGGCCTCGGAGACGACCAGGACGGCCCCCGCCGCGACCCCCAGCTCCCGTCCCCGGGCGAGGACGGCGACGGTCTGCATGTCGGCGGCCTCGGCACCGCCGGGGGCGTCGGCCCCGTTCACCGGGTGGAGGTCGAGACTGGCGATCCGGACGGCCCGCGCATCCTCACCGAGGCTGACCCGCAACCGCTCCAGCAGGTCGGCGTCGGGGAGGACCGCTCCGCCGAGCTCGACCCCGTGGGCGGCGGAGCTGCCGCCGCCGGCAAACGCCTCGGTGGCGAGCAGGATGTCCCCGCCCTTGGCCGCGGGCGCGAGCGAGGTGCAGGTCCCGACCCGGATCACCCGCCTCACTCCGAGTTGCGCGAGGTCGCCGAGGACGATTGCGGCGCTCGGCCCGCCCATCCCCGTCGCCTGGATCGTCAGCTCGCGACCCTTCGGCGTCTGGCCGGAGTAGCCCCAGAGGCCGCGGGCGTGGTTGCTCATCTTCGGCTGCTCGAGCAGCTCCTGGGCGAGCAGCAGCGCCCGCCCGGGGTCGCCGACGAGGATCGCGTCGGGGGCGATCGGCGCGGTCGGTCGGAGGCGGGACGGCATCGTGATCCGACCCTATGACAATGGGAGAACCGCCTCCTGCGGATTTCCTCCAGCAGTCCAAACACGTCCGTCCCGGTCGCTCATAGGTTGGCGGCGTGAGGACATGAAAAAGATCGAGGCATTCATCCGCCACGAGGCCTTCGAGCCGATCCGCGCCGAGCTGCTCGACAGGGGCTTTCCGTCCCTATCGATCATCGAGGCGAAGGGGTCCGGGCGCCAGAAGGGGATCGTCGAGACCTATCGCGGCTCGAGCCTGACGGTGAACGTCCGGCCGAAGCTGAAGGTCGAGGTGGTGGTCGAGGACAAAGACAAGTCTCTCGTCGTCGAGACGATCCTCAAGCACGCCCGCACGGGCGAGGTCGGCGACGGCAAGATCTTCGTCCTGCCGGTCGAGGAGGCGATTCGCATCCGCACCGGTGAGGACGGGGAGCCGGTCCTCCAGGCGCATTCAGAGGAGGAGATCCCCGCGTAGCGGGATCGTGAGCAAATCCAGCGACCGAGCGGGGCGGCCGGCGGCCGCCCCGCTCGTCGTTCCGCCCCCTTTGCGGCGTAGCCTCGACCTGAGCGCGGAGTGAGCAAGCATCGAAATCTGACTCTCTGCGCAGCGAGCAAAGCGCGAAAATTTTCTGACAATGGCGGAACAGCGGATCAGCCTCAGTGAGGCCTCGCGCCGGTCGGGCGTCTCGACCGCCACGCTGAAACGCTGGGCGGCGGAGAAGATCGTCCCGGTCCGGCGGGGGCGCTGGACCGCGGCTGCGGCCGCCCAGGCGCGCGTCGTCGCCCGGATGCGCGAGCGCGGCCACTCGCTCGAGGAACTGAAGAAAGCGGGCCGCGAGGGCCGGCTCGCCTTCGGCTTCGCCGAGGAGCTCTTCGCCCGCGGCGACGAGCAGCAGGTCACGATCGAGGAGGTCTCGGAGGAGACCGGTCTCGAGCCGGAGCTGATCGAGCGGATCCTCGTCATCCTCGGTACCCCGCTCGGCCGCGAGCGGCTCCTCAGCCCTGAGGACGTCAGCGCGATGCGGCACTGCGCCGGCGTCCTCGCCGCCGGCTTCCCGCTGGTCGCCTTCCTGCAGCTGGTCCGCGTCTACGTCCAGTCGATCCGGCGGATCGCCGACGCCGAGGTCCGCCTCTTCCACCTCTACGTCCACGAGCCGTTGATCCGCGACGCCGTCCCCGAGCTGGAGATGGCGGAGGAAATCGGCGAGCTGGCCGGCGACATCCTGCCGATGGCGGCTCCGCTGACCGAGTACCTCCACCAGCGCTACCTCCGCTACTTCCTCGAGCAGGACGTCGTCGGCCACATGGAGAGCGAGCTCGGCGCCTCCGGCTCGCAGGTCCACCACGTCCCGGTCACCCTCTGCTTCATCGACCTCACCGGTTTCACCCGCTACACCGAGGAAGAGGGCGACCTCGAGGCGCTCGACGTCGTCGAGAACTTCGTCCAGACGGTCGAGTCGACGCTGCCCCCCGAGGCGACGGTGGTGAAGACGATCGGCGACGAGGTGATGGTCGTCTCGCCCGACCCCGGGTCGCTGACAGAGTGGGCGGTGGGCCTCCTCGACCGCTTCCCCGAGCGCCCGCAGCCCCGGGTCGGGATCCACTACGCCCAGGCCGTCTACCGCGACGGCGACTACTTCGGCACCCACGTCAACCTCGCCCACCGCGTCGTCGGCCGCGCCCTCGCCGGTGAGGTGATGGTCACGGACGCGGTCGCCGAGAGCCTCGGTGAACGCGGGCTGACGTGCTCCCCGATCGGGGAGGTCATCCTCAAGGGCTTCCCCGAGCCGACCGAGCTTTTCCTGGTCCGGGCCGAATGAGTGGCATGCTCGAGGCGGTACGGGAGGAGGGCCTGCTGGCGCCGGGGACCGCGGTGGTGGCGATGCTCTCCGGCGGCCGCGACTCGGTCTGCCTGCTCGACATCGTCACCCGGCTGCTCGGGGTCGAGGCGGTCACCGCGCTCCATGTCAACTACGGGCTCCGGGGCGACTCCGACGAGGACGAGCAATTCTGCGTCGAGCTATGTCAGCGGCTCGGGGTCGAGCTCGAGGTCGAGCACCCGCGCCGCCCCGAGGGGTCGGGCAACCTCCAGGCCTGGGCCCGCGACGCCCGCTACGCGGCGGCGGCGAAACTCGCCCTCGGAGGAGACGACCTGATCGCGACCGGCCACACCGCCGACGATCAGGTCGAGACGATCCTCTACCGGCTCGCATCCTCACCGAGCCGACGAGCCCTGCTCGGGATGCGCCGGAACAGCGGCCGGCTGGTCCGGCCGCTCCTCAACTTCACCCGCGCCGAGACGACCGCCTATTGCGAGGAGCGCGGCCTGCAGTGGCGCGACGATCCGACCAACGACGCCGATTCCTACGCGCGCAACCGGGTCCGGCACGGCCTCGCGGCGGCGCTCGCCGAGGTCCACCCGGCCGCCGCCAGCAACGTCCTGCGGACCGCCGAATTGCTTCGCGACGAGGCCGAGGTGCTCGACGAGCTCGTCGACGCGGAGCTCAGTGCTCGCAACGGGTCACACCGGAACACGATCGAGCTCAGCCGCCTCGCCGAGCTGCCGCCGGCGCTGCGCCGGCTGGTCGTCCAGCAGCTCGCCGACCGCGCCGCCGGCCGCCCGGTCCCCGGCGCCGCCAACCACGCCGACGAGGTCGCCGGACTGCGACGCACCGGCACGGCGATGCTCGACCTCGGCGGCGGCGTCCGCGCCGTCGTCGAGCGGGGGGTGCTGCATGCGGAGCGCTGAGCGGGGTTGCGCCATCCTCGCCGCCATCGTTCTCGTGGCGCTCCTCGCCGCCGGGCCGGCCTCGGCGGCCGGTCTACCCGGTCACCGGACCGGCGCCAAGCTGAGCATCAAGTCGTCCAACGGCTACCTCGTCACGATCGGCGGCAGCGGCAAGGACGTCAGGCTCGCCGTCACCAGCAAGCGGACGGCGGCCGTGTATATCGCGACGGCCGGGCGGGTCACCGGCGGCTCGATCAGGGCCTGGTTCGGCCATCTCGGCCTCGTCGACGTGACCTTTTTCCCCCGGCAGGTGCGAACCGACCGTCCGCGTCACCGGAAGAGCTTCTGCAGTTACTCACCGCCGCGACGCGAATACACCGACGGGATCTTCCTTGGGACGATCCGGTTCCGCGGCGAGGGCGGCTACACGAAGGTCTCATCGACCCATGCATTCGGCCGAATCGCTCCGCTGCCGCGCAGTCTCTGCGGACTGGTCGGGCCGGCCCACCCCTTCGACACAGTCGAGAGCTCGCCCGGGTGGCCGACCGCCCTCGGGGCACTGGCCTTCGCTCGCGGCGGCCTCGCCGTGTTCAGGGCGGGGCGCCCATCCTCCGACCAGTTCGCCAGGGGCTTCAATCATCTCGGCCGGTTCCGGGTCCCGAAGCTCGGTCGGGCGGACGTCGGTTACGAAGCTTTCGCGATCGGGTCGGTGGGGAAGCTGGCCGTCCTCCGGCTCGCGGTCGCCCGTGGCGGCCCGGGCAGCTACGACTTCGGAGAATCACCCCGCAATCTCGAGGTCAGTCCACCCGTCCCGTTCAGCGGTGTTGGCCGCTATCGCAGCTGCGCCGACCAGCGCTGGAGTGGCTCGCTCGCGGTCTCACTCCCGGGAGCCGGCCGGGTCGGCCTCTCCAACTCTCCCGGCGGCGACACCTTCGCGATCGCCAACGCGGTCCCCGAATTCCACGAATCCCAGTGCGGCGTGATCCCGCTCTCCCAATCTAGACTGCGTCCGTGAGCGCGGAGCGAACGAGCATCCATATCCGGTCCCTGCGAGCGAGTGAAGCGCGAAAATTAATATGAGCGATTCGGAAGTCGGGGAGGTCCTGGTCGAGGCCGAGGATCTGCAGCGCCGGGTGGTCGAGCTCGGCGCGGAGATCAGTGCCGATTACAAGGGCCGCGACCTGGTCATGGTCGGGGTGCTGAAGGGCGCGGTGATCTTCCTCGCCGACCTGATGCGACACATCTCGGTCCCCTGCGAGATCGACTTCATGGCGGTCTCCAGCTACGGGTCCGCGACCGACTCCTCCGGGGTCGTCCGGATCCTCAAGGACCTCGACGCCCCGATCGCCGGCCGCAACGTCCTGATCGTCGAGGACATCATCGACTCCGGCCTCACCCTCCACTACCTGATGCGCAGCCTCAACGCCCGCGAACCGGCCTCGCTCGAGGTCTGCACGCTGCTTGCCAAGCCGGATCGCCTCCGGGTCGAGCTCGAACCGCGCTATGTCGGATTCGAGATCCCGAACCGGTTTGCGATCGGCTACGGGCTCGATCATGCGCAGCACCACCGCAACCTGGATTTCGTAGCTGCGTTGAAGGACTAGAGCGGCCGAAAACGCCCTGGTACGCTCATTTTTCCCTCTATGAGGCGATTTTTCAAAAGCGCCGCTTTTCCGATCCTTCTTGTGGTGATCCTCGCCTTCGTCGCCCAGAAGATGATCAGCAGCCCCTCGGGCGAAGAGCCTCCCACCTACAACCAGCTGATCGCGCCGAAGACGGGCCTGATCGCCACCGGGAAGATCGAAGAAGCCACCTTCGACACCGAAGACAACAAGCTCGACGTCAAGGAAAAGCCCCAAAACGGCGAAGACGGCAAGACCTTCTCGACCGGGTATCCGCCCAACACCGAGCAGAGCCTGGAGAACCTGCTGGTCGAAAACAACGTGTCCACGAAGGTGAAGCCGAAAGGCGGCAGCGGCTGGCTCTCGCTCCTCACCTACGTCCTCCCGTTCGTCCTCTTCCTCGGCTTCTGGATCTTCCTCATGAACCAGATGCAAGGTGGCGGCTCGCGGGTCATGAACTTCGGCAAATCGAAAGCCAAACGGATGTCGGTCGACGCGCCAAAGATCACCTTCCGCGACGTCGCCGGCGTCGATGAGGCGGTCCAGGAGCTGCACGAGATCAAGGAGTTCCTCGAGAACCCGAAGAAATTCCAGGCGCTCGGGGCGCGGATCCCGAAGGGTGTCCTCCTCTACGGCCCCCCCGGAACCGGCAAGACCCTGCTCGCGCGCGCCGTCGCCGGTGAGGCCGGGGTCCCGTTCTTCTCGATCTCCGGCTCGGACTTCGTCGAGATGTTCGTCGGCGTCGGCGCCAGCCGCGTCCGCGACCTCTTCGAGCAGGCCAAGCAGAATTCCCCCTGCATCATCTTCATGGACGAGATCGACGCCGTCGGCCGTCACCGCGGCGCCGGCATGGGCGGCGGCCACGACGAGCGCGAGCAGACGCTGAACCAGCTGCTCGTCGAGATGGACGGCTTCGAGATGAAAGACAACATCATCCTGATCGCGGCCACCAACCGGCCCGACATCCTCGACCCCGCGCTTGCTGCGGCCCGGCCGCTTCGACCGCCAGGTCGTCGTCGACCGGCCCGACCGCAAGGGCCGCAAACAGATTCTCGAAGTCCATACCCGCGGCAAGCCGCTGGCGAAGGAGATCGACCTCGACGCCCTGGCCGGACAGACCCCCGGCTTCACCGGCGCCGACCTCGCCAACCTGATCAACGAGTCCGCCCTCCTGACCGCCCGTACGGGCAACCGAGAGATCTCGATGCACGAGCTCGAGGAGGGGATCATGCGGGTGATCGCCGGCCCCGAGAAGAAAACCCGGGTCATGTCGGAGAAGGAGCGCCTCGTCACCGCCTTCCACGAGATGGGCCACGCGATCGTCGGCCACCTTCTTCCCAATACCGACCCGGTCCACAAGGTCTCGATCATCAGCCGTGGCCAGGCCCTCGGCTACACGATCTCGCTCCCGAGCGAAGACAAGTTCCTCACCAGCCGCGCCGAGCTGACCGACACGATGGCGATGACGCTCGGCGGCCGCGCCGCCGAGGAGATCGTCTTCGGTGAGATCACGACCGGCGCCTCGAACGACCTCGAAAAGGTGACCGAGACCGCGAAGCAGATGGTGATGCGGTTCGGGATGTCGGAGCGGCTCGGTCCGCGCGTCTTCGGCCACGACCGCAGCCAGCCCTTCCTCGGCCGCGAGTTCTCCTCCGAACCCGACTACTCGGACGAGATCGCGCGCGAGATCGACGACGAGATCCGCCGGATCGTCGAGTCCGCCCACCAGACCGCCAAAGACCTGCTGAGCGAGCGCCGCAACGACCTCGACCGGGTATCGAACATCCTCCTCGAGCGCGAGACGATCGACGCCGAGCAGTTCGTCGCCCTGCTCGACGGCAAGTCCGAGAGCGAGGTGTTCGTCGACGAGGATGAGCCGGAGCCGGTCGAGCCCGAACCCGAGCCGGAGCGGCCGCAACGCGAGGGCGCGAGGCCTTCACCGCGGCCACGGCCTGGGTTTGCCGGAGGCGACGCAAGCTGACCGTTGGCGGGGGGTCATTGGGCATCCCCCGTCCTGACAAGTGCCGACCTAATTAGGTCGGCACTTTGAGTATCCGCCAGTCCGGAGAATGCCCAATAACCCCTCCCCGAACCGACGAGATGCATCGCCGCCGCCACCGGACGCGAAGCGGAGGAGGCGGCGGATGAAGCTCATGGGCGTTGTGAATGTCACGCCAGATTCGTTTTCTGATGGCGGGCTGTACTTCGACGCCGACAAGGCGATTCGGCATGGGATGGAGCTTGCTGAGCAGGGGGCGGGGATCCTGGATGTCGGGGGTGAGTCGACGCGCCCGGGGGCGGAGGTGGTGAGCGCCGAGGAGGAGGTCGCGCGGACCGAGCCGGTGGTGGCGGCGCTGGCGGAGGAGGGGCACGAGGTCTCGATCGATACCTCGAAGGTGGCGGTAGCCGAGGCGACGCTCGATGCTGGGGCGACGATCGTCAACGACGTCACCGCGCTGCGTGCGGAGCCCGAGCTCGGGGCGCTCTGCGCCGAGCGCGGCGCCGGCCTGATCCTGATGCACATGCAGGGGGACCCGCGGACGATGCAGGCGAACCCGACCTACGACGACGTCGTCGACGACGTCCGCTCGTTCCTCGCCGAGCGCCTCGAGGCGGCGATCGCCGCCGGGGTCGCCGAGGAGAGGGTCTGGCTCGACCCAGGGATCGGGTTCGGCAAGGACCTCGGGCACAACCTCGAGCTTCTGCGGCGCCTCGGCGAGCTCCGCCGATCGTTGGGCCGGCCGCTGGTGATCGGCGCCTCGCGCAAGAGCTTCATCGGCAAGATCGACGGCTCCGACGTGGGCGAGCGGCTCGGGGGCACGATCGCCGCCTCGGTCCTCGCCGCCGCCGAGGGCGCCGACGTCCTCCGCGTCCACGATGTGGCCGAGGTCGCGCAGGCGGTCCGGGTCGCCGAAGCAATCCTGGGATAAGTTGGCCGACCAAGGACCCATGGAGCAACCGGCTGACAACGGGATCGAATCGCGGGTCGAGGTCGACCTGCGGGGTCTCTCGATCTACACCCACCACGGCGTCTCCGACGCCGAGCAGGAGATCGGCCAGCGGCTCGAGTTCGACGTCTCCTTCGACGTCCCCGACTGCGACGCGGTCCTCACCGACCGGCTCGAGGACACGGTCGACTACAGCGACGTCTGCGACATCGTCGCCCTCGCCGCGACCGAGCGCAGCTACCGCACCCTCGAGCGGTTGGCCCAGGTCGCCGGCGAGCGCCTGATGGAGCGCTACCGCTGCGAGTCGGTCCGGATCAGGGTCGCCAAGCCGGAGCCGCCGCTGCCCCTCGCCGTCCAGGAGGTCGCCGTCGAGGTGACCCAGGACCGAACCGAAGAGGAGAACGAGGAAAACGGCGAGGAGGCCTGAGCGCGTCGGCTACCTGGGGCTCGGGTCCAACGTCGGCGACCGGTCCTCCCACCTGCGCGCCGCGGTCGAGCTGCTGCGCGAGGGGGGAGTCGAGGTCGAGGCGATCTCCTCGGCCTACGAGACCGAGCCGGTGGGCGAGGTCCTGTGCCCAGCCCGACTTCCTCAACGCCGCGGTCCGAATCCGGACCGAGCTCTCCCCGGAGGAGCTGCTCGACCTCTGCAAGCGGGTCGAGGTCGAGCGGGGGCGCACCCTCGACGCCCCCCGCCACAGCCCACGGCCGCTCGACGTCGACCTGCTGCTGCTCGGCGACCTCGAGCTCGATACCGAGCGCCTGACCCTGCCCCACCGCGAGGTGACGAGCCGGCGCTTCGTCCTCGTCCCCCTGCTCGAGCTCGACCCCGAGCTGGCGCTTCCCGACGGGACCCGCCTCGCCGACGCCCTCGCGGGCCTTGGGCCTGGGCAGCGGGTGATCCGCGCCCAGGCCCTCTAGCCGAGGGCGGTTCGCGCCGATAGGAGTCGCATGACTGCGATCCAGCTGATCGGCGCCCTGGCGATCTCGACGATCTGGATGGGCGCCTGGGCGCAGCTGATCGGGATGCCGATCGCCTGGTCGCGCCTGCACAGGACGCGTGCCTGGGCGGACCGGCCCGAGGGGATCAGGCGGATCGAGCTTCTCGCCGACTTCGTGATCGCGCCGACCGCGGCCTCGATCGTCTGGGGATGGCTCGTCATCCTCCTCGCGGCGATCGGCGGCCTCTCCGGCGGCGCGCTGGCGGTGGTGATGTTCGGCGCCCCGGCGATCTTCGTCCCCTGGGCCGTCGTCAACCTCAACGTCGCCAGATTCCCGCACGTCGCCGAACGGGTCCGGCAGCGAAAGCTGTCCGGGGGTGCTTAGCGCGCGCTAGCGGGAGCAGAGGAGGCGGCGGAAAGTGGCTCCAGCCACTCCGGGGGAATGACCTCCGGCATATCGCCGGCGAAGTCGGGAACGACCCGGCGCGCGAACCTTCCCGCCGGCCGCGAATCGATCAGCGGCCGCAGGTCACGAGTCGTCAGCGCCAGGCGAATGCTCGCCGCGATCTGGAAGTCGGCCGCGTTCAGCTGCTCCCCGTCGATCGTGCCGGCTGCGATCTCGTCGTCGACCCGCTGCAGGAGCGCCGGCAGGGCGGCTAGCTTGGCGCGGACGTTCTCGTCGGTCGCGTCGTTGAGCCGGGTCGCGATCGCGATCAACGGGCCGCCGGTCTTGGCGGCGAGGCCCAGCGGGACGCCGAGCTTCGATTCCTGCAGGTAGCTCAGCCGAGCCTCGGGGGACCGGCTGATCGCCCAGATCAGAATCTGGCGGATGTTCGACTGCAGCTCCTCGTCGCCGAAGCGCTCCGCCTCGAGCACGGCCTTCAGCTTCTCGGGGTCGGAGGGGTAGAGCGGCGGCTCGGGCTGAACCCGGTCGAGCTCCTGGCCGATCAGTCTCGACTTCTGCACCCTGCGCCCGTCGATGACCATCGCCGGAACGGTCCTGTCGGGGAATCTGAGGGCGCGGACGGCCACCCTGGAGACCGCCGGGAGCAGGTCGGTGCGCTTGAACGGGATCCCCTTGTGGGCGAGCATTCGCTGCGCCGTCATGCCGGGGTGCGAAGCGGGCACCGTGTAGAGCCGGACCTTCATCGTCGCCAATCCTATGCAGTCGGAGATAATCACCGGCGTGCTTCTGGCCGCCGATATCGGCAACACTCAAACCCACCTCGGCGCCTTCGACGGCGAGCGCCTGGTCGAGCACTGGCGATTCCAGACCCGCGCCGGCGCGACGGGGGACGAGCTCGCCGAGCGGATCGGCGGCATGCTCGCGCTCAGCGGGATCAAGCTCGAGGACATCGATGCCGTCTGCGTCTCCTCGGTCGTGCCGCCGCTCGGCCTCCAATACGAGCAGCTGACCGAGCGCTACCTGACGGCCGACTTCCTCGCGATTCGCCCAGGAGTCAAGACCGGGATGCCGATCCGGATCGACAACCCGCTCGAAGTCGGGGCCGACCGCCTCGTCAACGCCGTCGCCGCCTACGAGCGCTTCGGCGGCGCCTGCATCGTCGTCGACTTCGGCACCGGGATCAATTTCGACGCGGTCTCCGCCGAGGGCGATTACCTCGGCGGCGCGATCGCCCCCGGCCTCGAGATCTCACTCACCGCGCTGGTCGAACGCGCGGCCCGGATCCCCCGGATCGAACTCTCCGAACCGGAGACCGCGATCGGCCGCTCGAGCGCCGCCGCGATCCAGTCGGGGGTCGTCTTCGGCTTCGCCGGGATGATCGACGGCGTCGTCCGCCGGATGGAGGACGAGCTCGGCGATGTGGACCTGCTCGCGACCGGCGGCCTCGCCTCGCGGATCGTCCCCTTCACCGAGACGATCGACGAGTTCGACGAGATGCTTACCTTGACCGGGCTGCGACTCGTCCATGCCCGCAACGCCTGAACAGCCACAGCCGCCTCTGACCGACCCGTTCGAGATCGGCGGCATCCGGATCGAGAACCGGGTCCTGCTCGCGCCCCTGGCCGGGATCGGCAACTGGTTCGTCCGCCTCCAGGCCAAGCGCCATGGCGCCGGCCTCGCGGTCTCGGAGATGGTCTCGAGCTTCGGCCTGCACCACCGCAACGAGCGCACCCTGCGGGAGCTGATGCGGATCCACCCCGACGAGCACCCGGTCTCGATCCAGCTCTTCGGCCACGACGCCGAGGCGATGCGCTCCGGGGCGGCGATCGCCGCCGAGGTGGGCGCCGACCTGATCGACATCAACATGGGCTGTCCGGTGCGGAAGGTCCGCCGGACCGGAGCCGGGGTCGAGCTCCTCACCGACCCCGAGCTGGCGCTGGCGCTGGTCGAGGCCGCGAGGGAGGGGAGCGGGCGGCCGGTGACGGTCAAGCTGCGCTCGGGCCTGCGGGCCGAAGACCGCTCCGGGTTCGACCTCGCCGTCAGGCTCGCCGAGGAGGGCGGGGCGGCGGCGATCGCCTTCCATCCGCGGGCGGCGTCGGTCGGCCACAAGGGGGAGCCCGACTACGAGCTGACCCGCGAGCTGGCCGAGCGGCTCGAGGTGCCGGTGATCGTCTCCGGCGGGCTGAAGAGCGCCGAGGCGGCCCGCAGTGCCTACCGTGAGTCCGGTGCCGACGCGGTGATGATCGCCCGCGGCGCCCTCGGCAATCCCTGGGTCTTCGAGGAGCTGACCGGGCGCCGGGCGGAGCCGCCGCGGCGCGAGGAGGTCGTCGCCGAGCTGCTCTGGACGATCGACCGCGCCGAGGAGCACCTGGGGAGCGAGCGGGCCACCCGCTACCTGCGCAAGTTCTACCCCTGGTACGTCGATTCGCTGCAGCTCGAGGGCGATGCGGCGCGGGAGCTCCAGCAGAGCGCCGACCTTGATCGGGCCCGCGAGCTCGTCGCAGCGGGAATTCGCCTGACTGCGGTCCCCGCAGTACCAACGGTTGGCCGAGTCCGTTTGAAATCCTGATCCATCGGAGTAGGCTCGCCGTGGAAAGGGATTTGAGACGGAACTTCGTTCTGACCGCGTTGCTCTCCTTCTGTTGCGCAGCCATTTCTGTTGCGCCCGCCCAGGCGACGATCCGACGTTCGGATACACAGGTGGTGAGCAGACCTTCTCCGTGCCGATCGGCGTCAACCAGGTTGCACGTGCTTGCGATTGCGGGTCACGGCGGGCGAGGGAAATCCTCACCGCCAAGGCGGGGATGGTGACGGGGGAACTCAGCGTCGACCCGGGCCAGACGCTCTACGTCGAGGTCGGCGGCGATGGCCATCCCGGCGGGCCGGGCGGGGGCGTCGGCGGCTTCAACGGGGGTGCGGACGCCGGCAGCATCGGTGGCGGTGGCGGCGGCGGCGCGTCCGACGTCCGCACCATGCACGCTCCGCCGGCCTGGCCACTGACACACGCCTGATCGTGGCCGCCGGCGGAGGCGGGGGCGGCGCGAGCGGCGAAACCGGAATCGGCGGAGAGGGCGGATCCGCGGGCGAAAATGGAAACGCAGGTGAAGGGGGAAGCGAAGGCGGTGCGCACCCCACCGAAACACAAGGAGGCGTGGGAGGCGGAGGCACCTGCTCGATGGGTGAAGCCGGTCACCTCGGGTTAGGTGGCAAGGGCGGCGAACAAGCTGAACTGTCAGGTGGCGGCGGTGGCGGCGGCGGGGGCGGCTTCTACGGCGGCGGTGGCGGCGGTGGAACCTGCACATCGGGGGCCGGCGGTGGTGGCGGGGGCTCGTCCCTGGTGCCGTTCGGAGGCCACTTCGAACTCGCCGAATTCAGCGCCCTGCCCAAGGTCGAAATCACCTACAACCCTCCGCCCTCGATCGCGATCACCGCACCGGCGACGGCGCCAGCTATACCCAAGGCCAGGCGGTCAGCGCCGTCTACAGCATGCACCGCCGGAAATCGAAACGGGACTGGACGAGTTGCGCGGGCACGGTGGCGAACGGCGCCGTATTCGACACCGCGACCCTTGGCCAGCTCACCTTCGCGGTCTTGCCGAAGACAACGACAAAGGCACGGGCAAGAGCATCGTCACAAAGTCGTCACCAAAACAGTGACCGCGCCCCCGCCAGCTCCGAAATCCACGTCGTCTGCCGCGACGACGCCCGACACCACCCTCGGCTCGCACCCGAAGAAGACGGTCAAGACCAGCAAGAACAGGGCCAAGGTCAAGTTCAGCTTCAGCTCCGATGCCCCCGGTGCGACCTTCAAGTGCAAGCTCGACAAGGGCGCCTTCGCCCCCTGCACGTCGCCGAAGACCTACAGGGTCAAGCGGGGCAAGCACACCTTCTCGGTCGAGGCCGTGAGCGCCGCCGGAACGGACTCCAGCCCGGCGACGTACAGCTTCAAGGTCAAGAAGAAGAAATAGGTCGCAGGGGCGCCGCCAGAGGCGGCGAAACCCCCTCGCTATAATCCCGCGGCTTCTGGCCCAGGTGCGTCGGCGATTCTCGTCGTACCAGGGCGTTTTTGGGTCATGGACCCGAATTTCCACCAGTTACCACCAAAGCGAGGTCGGAAGTGACTCGGCAGGCAGTCATCACCCCCGAAGGGCTCGAGAAGCTCAAAGAAGAAATCGAGGACCTCTCGACCGAGAAACGGCGCGAGGTCGCGTTGCGGATCAAGGAAGCGCGCGAGTTCGGCGACATCGCCGAGAACGCCGAGTACGACGACGCCAAGAACGAACAGGCTCTGCTCGAGGGGCGGATCGCCCGGCTCGAAGAGCGCCTGCGCCGCGCCACGGTCATCGACAAAAAGGACGTCGGCACCGACGAGGTGACCGTCGGCTCGGTCGTCCACGTCAAAGACCAGAAATCCGGCGACTCGCAGAAGTTCCAGATCGTCGGCTCGACCGAGGCCGACCCGCTCGAGCACAAGCTCTCGAACGAGTCGCCGATCGGCAAAGCCCTGATCGGCCGCAGGCGCAACGACGTCGTCTCGGTCGAAGTCCCGCGCGGCCCGAAGAAAAAACTCAAAATCACGAAAATCGAGAGCGCCTGAGCCCGGATAGGCTCGGCTCTTCATGACCGAGCCTGAGCAGGACAAAGACCACCCGCCCACCTCCGACCGCGGGAGCGACCGAGCGTCGCAATCTGACTCTCGCGAGGGAGCGGAAGCCGAGGAGGTGGGTGGAACCAGCGTGCTCGCCGACCGGCGAGCAAAGCTGGATATGTTGAGGGAGGCCGGCGTCGAGCCGTTTCCGCACGGCTTCGGCGAACGCGAGGAGATCTCCGACGTGCGGGCCGCCCACCTGGGGCTGGCTCCCGGGCTCGAGACCCAGTCCCGCCACCGGGTCGCCGGGCGCATCGTCGCCCGCCGCGGCCACGGCAAGGCCTGCTTCCTCGACCTCCGCGACGGCGGTGGCCAGATCCAGCTGCATGCCCGCGAAGACGTGCTCGGCGAGGAGCCGTTCCGGCTCCTGGTCGACCTCGACCTCGGCGACCTGATCGGGGTCGAGGGGACGGCGCTCTCGACCCGCAGCGGCGGCGAGCTGACGTTGGCGATCGACCACTGGCGGCTGCTGGCCAAGAGCCTGCGACCGCCGCCGGACAAGTTCCACGGCCTCGAGGACGTCGAGACCCGCTACCGCCGGCGTGAGCTCGACCTGCTCGCCAACGAGGACAGCCGCCGGATCTTCGCGCAGCGGGCGAAGACCATCACCGAGATCCGTCACTGGCTCAACGAGCACGGCTTCGTCGAGGCCGAGACGCCGGTCCTGCAGCCGCTCTACGGCGGCGCCCTCGCCCGGCCCTTCGTCACCCACCACAACGCCCTCGACCGCGACCTCTACCTGCGGATCGCGACCGAGCTCTACCTCAAGCGCCTGGTGGTGGGGGGGATCGACCGCGTCTACGAGCTCGGCAAGGACTTCCGAAACGAGGGTGTCTCGCACAAGCACAACCCCGAGTTCACGATGCTCGAGTGGTACGAGGCCTACGCCGATTACGAGAAGACCGCCCACGATCTCGAGCACCTGGTCGCCGAGGTCGCCGAGCGGGTGCTCGGCAGCCTCGAGGTCGAGCGCGACGGGGTGACCATCGACCTCAGCCCGCCCTGGAGGCGAATCACCCTGCGCGAGGCGATCAAAGAGCGCGCCGGGATCGACATCGCCGAGCATCCCGGCCGCGAGGAGCTGGCGGCGGCGATGGGGGCCGAGCCCGACCCGACCGAGGGCTGGGGCAAGCTGGTCGACGGGCTGCTCTCGAAATCGGTCGAGCCGGAGCTGATCCAGCCGACCTTCGTCCTCGACTACCCGGTCGAGCTTTCGCCGTTCGCCAAGGCCCACCGCAGCGAGCCCGGCCTGGTCGAGCGCTGGGAGGCCTTCATCGGCGGGATGGAGATCGCCAACTCATTCAGCGAGCTCAACGACCCCGACGAGCAGCGCCGGCGCTTCGAACAGCAGGCCGTCGAGCTCGAGCGCGGAGACGAGGAGGCGCAGCCTTTCGACGAGGGATTCATCGAGGCGCTCGAGCAGGGAATGCCCCCCACCGGGGGGGTCGGCCTCGGGGTTGACCGGCTTGCAATGATTCTTACCGGAGCCAAAAGCCTCCGCGAAGTGGTGCTTTTTCCCGCCATGCGCGCCTGAATCGGCACCTTTCGGCGTTCAAAAACCCGCTACCAGCGAACTTCGGACCCCCGAAGCCAGGGGAGCGCCCTCGGTATCGTTTAAAGGGCACGAAGGAACTTCTCCGATATCGGAGACAGACGCCCCGATACTTCGGCCACAAAAAAGCGTTTTATCAACCAGTAGCGAGATAGAGGCCAATTGTTCGAGAGATTCACAGAGCGAGCCCGACAGGTAGTCGTCCTGGCCCAGGAAGAGGCTCGCACGCTCAAGCACAACTACATCGGCACCGAGCACATCCTGCTCGGCCTGCTGCGCGAGGAGGAGGGGCTCGCCGCGCGGGTTCTCGAGTCGCTCGACATCACGACCGAGCGCGTCCGCTCACAGGTCGTCCGCATCGTCGGCTCCGGTGAGGAGGTCACCTCCGGCCAGATCCCGTTCACGCCGAGGGCCAAGAAGGTCCTCGAGCTGGCGCTTCGCGAGGCGCTCTCGCTCGGTCACAACTACATCGGCACCGAGCACATCCTGCTCGGGCTGGTCCGCGAGAACGAGGGGGTCGCCGCCCGCATCCTGCTCGACTTCGACGCCGACTCAGACAAGATCCGCAACGAGGTGATCCGGATGCTGTCCGGTCCCGGCGGTCGTCGCCAGGGCGCCGCGGCAGGCGCCGGCGGCGGTGGCGAGGGCAAGAAGTCCTCGAAACTGCTCGACCAGTTCGGCCGCAACCTGACCAAGCTCGCCGAGGAGGGCAAGCTCGACCCCGTCATCGGCCGCGAAACCGAGATCGAGCGGATCATGCAGATCCTCTCGCGTCGGACCAAGAACAACCCCGTGCTGCTCGGCGAGCCGGGCGTCGGCAAGACCGCCGTCGTCGAGGGCCTCGCCGCCCGCATCAACAAAGGCGAGGTGCCGGAGCTGCTCAAGAACAAGCAGATCTACACCCTCGACCTCGCGGCGCTGGTCGCCGGCTCCAAGTACAGGGGCGAGTTCGAGGAGCGCCTCAAGAAGGTGATGAAAGAGATCACCCAGCGCGGCGACATCATCCTCTTCATCGACGAGCTCCACAACCTGGTCGGAGCCGGCGCCGCCGAGGGCGCGATCGACGCGGCCTCGATCCTGAAGCCGGCGCTGGCCCGCGGCGAGCTGCAGACGATCGGCGCGACGACGCTCGACGAGTACCGCAAATACCTCGAGCGCGACTCGGCGCTGGAGCGCCGCTTCGCCCAGATCAAGGTCGATCAGCCCTCGGTCGAGGACACCGTCCGGATCCTCGAGGGCCTGCGTGAGCGCTACGAGCAGCACCACCGCGTCAACATCACCGACGATGCGCTGGGCGCCGCCGCCGAGCTCGCCGACCGCTACATCTCCGACCGCTTCCTGCCCGACAAGGCGATCGACCTGATCGATGAGGCCGCGTCGCGGATGCGGATCAAGTCGATGAGCGCGCCGCCGGTCTACCGCGACCTCGAGGAGGAAATCGAAAGCACGAGGCGCGACAAGGAGGCTTCGATCGAAGCCCAGGAGTTCGAGAAGGCCGCAAACCTGCGCGACACCGAGCGCCAGCTGACGACCCGCAAGCGCCAGCTCGAAGACGAGTGGGCCGAGGGCGAGGAGGGCGACCGGCCCAATGTCGGCGAGGAGGAGATCGCGGACATCGTCTCGATGTGGACCGGGATCCCTGTCTTCAAGCTGACCGAGGCCGAGACCAAGAAACTTATCCGGATGGAGGAGGAGCTCCACAAGCGCGTGATCGGCCAGGAGGTCGCGATCACGGCCGTTTCGAAGGCGATCCGCCGCTCCCGTGCCGGGATCAAGGACCCGAAGCGGCCCGCCGGCTCCTTCATCTTCCTCGGCCCCTCCGGGGTCGGCAAGACCGAGCTCGCCCGCACCCTCGCCGAGTTTCTGTTCGGCGACGAGGAGGCGATGGTCCGGATCGACATGTCCGAGTACATGGAGAAGCACGCGGTCAGCCGCCTCGTCGGGTCGCCGCCCGGCTACATCGGCTACGACGAGGGCGGCCAGCTGACCGAGGCCGTGCGCCGCAAGCCCTACAGCGTGCTCCTTCTCGACGAGATCGAGAAGGCCCACCCCGACGTCTTCAACATCCTGCTCCAGATCCTCGAGGACGGGAGGCTGACCGACGCCCAGGGCCGGACCGTCGACTTCCGCAACGCGATCGTGATCATGACCTCGAACATCGGGGCCTCGGAGATCGCGAAGAACACCTCGATCGGGTTCACGGTCGCCGACGAGACCGGGATGTCCTACGACGACATGAAAAACCGGATCATGGGCGACCTCAAAAAAGTCTTCCGGCCCGAGTTCCTCAACCGGATCGACGAGGTCATCGTCTTCCATAAGCTGGCCAAGGAAGAGGTCAAGGAGATCATCGACCTGATGATCAACCGGGTCCGAGTCCAGGTCGCCGAGCACGAGCTCCAGCTCGACCTCACCGACGAGGCCAAAGACCTCCTGGTCGACAAAGGCTGGGACCCGTCGATGGGCGCCCGGCCGTTGCGCCGCGCGATCCAGCGCTACATCGAGGATCCCCTCGCCGACGAAGTCCTGCGCCAGGGCCAGATGACCCCCGGCTCGACAGTGCTGGTCGAGCGCGACCCCTCCGGCGACGAGGAGGACAAACCCCTCTCGCTGCGGATCGTCGCGCCGACCACACCGCTGAAGGCAACGCCCGAGAAGCCCGAGCCCGAGAAGGTCGGGGTCGGCGCCAAACGGGACGGCGGTGAGGACGCGACGGACGAGGACTCGCCTTCGCCCGAGGCGACCGAGCCGAGTTCCGGGCCCGACGACGCCTCCTAGGGCAGCTTCCGCCTCCGCTCGCAGCCGTCCGCTTTCTTGACGTCCCTGCCCGGGCCGCCATTGCAGAGGTCCTTTTTCCCCGGGCCGCCGAGCAGCCTGTCCCTGCCCGCTTCGCCGAGCAGGGTGTCCCTGCCCGGGCCGCCGTTGATCGTGTCCCTGCCCGGCCCGCCGCAGATGACGTCGTTGCCGGCCAGGCCCCTGATCCGGTCGGCGCCGCCTAGGCCGGCGATCACGTCGGCCTTGGCGGTGCCCTTGAGCCTGTCGGCGCCGGCGGTGCCGACGATCGAGGCCGTCCTTCCGTTGCAGCGCTCCCTGGTCGGGATCGCGCTGACCTTGACCGGTTCGGGCCCGGTGAACCTTCCGACGAGGAGTTCGGCAAGGCCGCTTCCCGGGTTCTCGGCGGCCCCGGCGATCACCGGCCGCCCATCGGGCTGCACCGCCAGGCCCTCGGCGACATCGGCCTCGGTGGAAGCACTTGCGACCGTCTGCCCGCCGCTGCCGAAGGTCGGGTCGAGCTGGCCGCCCGAGGTCAGCCGCAGGAGCCAGGTGTTTGATGAGCCCTGGAACCCGGCGACCAGGACCTTGCCATCGGCGAGGACCGAGAGCGCGTCGCCTTCGTCGTAGCCGGCGGTGGCGTCGAGGGTGAAGACACCGCCGGTTCCGAAGCTCGGGTCGAGGTCGCCCCCCGCGGTGAACCGGGCGACGATCAGCTGCGACTTGGTATCGGTCGCCGGGAAGGAGGAGCCGGTGACGACGATCCGGCCGTCGCCCTGGATCGCGATGTCGTTGATCTCCCCGGAGGGGTCCGCTTCCTCCCCGAGGTCCTCGACCGCGAAGCCGGCGTTGCCGAAACCGCCGACCAGTTGGCCTTTGTTGTCGAGCTTGGCCAGCCACGCCCCGACCTCGGAGATACCCCCGGCGATCGCCGAGCCATCGGCCAGCGCCCTGACCGCATGGGCTTGGCTTTCTTCGCTGCCGGGGACTTTGAAGAGGGCGAATCCGACCGGAGCGGCGGGCCCGAAGGTCGAGTCGGCGGTCCCTCCGGCGGTGAGGCGGAGCACCGCCGGTTCGTAACGCAGCGTCGGCTCGACCCTGTATCCGGAGACGACGATCTTCCCGTCCGGTGCCAGGTCCATGCCCTGGGCTTCTCCCGGCCCGTCGGGTTCCAGGACCCTCAGCCCGGCGTGGCCGAATTCAGGGTCGATCAGGCCGCTCGGCAGATAGCGGCCGACCGCGAAGGCGTCGAACAGTTCCGGCTCGGGGCCGCGCCCGAGCCCGGCGGCGATGACCCGGCCATCTCCCAGCAGCGCGATGTCGTTGATCCTGCGTGGGGCCCCGGCGGTGTTGGTGTCGGGAAGGACCCTGATCCCGTTGGGCCCGAAGCTGAGGTCGGGAGTGCCGTCGGCGTTGTAGCGGGCGAGCAGGAAGCCTTCGGAGCTCCCTCTCATCCCGCCCGCGAGGATCTTGCCGTCGGGGAGGACGACGACGTCGGCCAGACCCTCCTGGGGGGATTCCGGTTCGTTGAGGATCGTGAAGCCGCCGCTGCCGAAGGTCGGGTCGAGCAGGCCTTCGGCGGCCTTCGCGGTGGGCGAAAGAACCACGGTCAACAGCGCGACCGCGGCGAGCAGAATCGCCGCTCGTGCAGGAAAAACGTGGGACTTTCCCGATCGGCCCCCCATGGTCCTCGGTCATCGTAGCCGCACTTCGCAGATGCGCCCAATTCTTCGACCGAAGTCCGAAGCGGGCCGACCGCTACGGTTCGCAACCATGAGCGAGCCGGGCCGCAGTGCGATCGGGACCTGGAGCGGCGGCAGGTTTCTCCGCTTCGGCGAAACTGTCGACGAGGAGCGCCTCGAGAAGCTGCTGCGCCCGGGCGACGGGATCGACACCGTCCTCACCGCCGACGCCTACGGTCAGGGCGAGGCCGACGAGGTGCTCGGCCGGGCGCTGACCGGGGTCCCGCGCGAGGGCTACTCGCTGGTCGGCGCCGTCGGCCATGACTTCTATGAGGGCGAGCGCGACGGGCCTCGCGGCTTCCCGCGCTTCACCGACCCGGCGCTGCGCGGGCCCGACGCCTACGCCGAGTACCTGAAGATGGCCGCCGAGAAAAGCCTCGGGCGGCTCGGGGCCCCCTCGTTCGACCTTCTTCTCCTCC
Organism: uncultured Solirubrobacterales bacterium; assembly: GCA_963805455.1. GTDB lineage: Bacteria > Actinomycetota > Thermoleophilia > Solirubrobacterales > 70-9 > VRUE01. The sequence continues at coordinate 16,233 of CAWDUJ010000011.1, read as the reverse complement.
ACAACCCGGACCGGATCGGCTACACCAGCGAGGTGGTCTGGGACGGGATGGAGGCTCTGCGCGAGGCGGGCCTGACCGCGCGGATAGGCGTCGCCCCCGGCCCGGCCAACGGGTTCACCCTCGACCTGATCTCCTGCTTCGAGCGCTTCGGCGATCGGATCGATTGGGCGATGGTCATCCTCAACCCGTTCGAGCCCTGGCCCGGCGAGCTCTGCCTCGAGGCCGCGGCCAGCCACGACGTCCGTGTGATCACCCGGGTCGTCGACTACGGCGGCCTGTTCTGGGGGGATATCGAGGTGGGGATGGAGCTGGCCGAGGGCGATCACCGCGCGTTCCGCCCCGACGGCTGGATCGAGGCCGGCCTGAAGAAGCTCGAGAGGGTGATCCCGATCGCCGAGCGCGAGGAGCTGAAGCCGATCCAGCTCGCCTGCCAGTGGAATCTCGCCCACCCGGCGGTCGAGTGCGTCGTCCCGACCCTGATCCAGGAGACCGGGCCGGCCGCGATCCCGATCGAGGAGAAGCGGGCCCAGCTCGCGGCGCTGCCCGAGCAGCGCCTCTCAGAGGCCGACGTCGCCGAGATCCGGGCGATCGGCGACAACACCGGGTGCATGGCGCTGAAGGGCGCGAGCCCCGCGCACGAGGGCGAGGAGCGGCCCGACCGCTGGGCCCTCGACCCCGACCTGGTCGAGGTCGGCGTCCGCTGGGGGATCGACCCCGACCGCGATCTCTCCGGCGCCACTCGGCGATCGAGGCCGGCGTCCTGATTCTCCCGATCACCGCGCCGATGATCGCGATCTCGCCCTTCTCCGGGCGCTCTGGCGGCGACCAGCGCCGCCTTCAACGCGCTGCACGGCAACGGCGACTCGTTCGCGGCCTCGGTCGCCGGCTCGGCCAGGGTCGCGGTCGCGCTCTGCGCGATCGGCACCGTCCTCACCTGGACTTTCGTCCGCGACGTCCACCCGCCCGGCCCGGACCCCTCCGTAGCGTGCGATCCGGCCCCAGATCAGGCCCAACATCACCGTCATCACCGCCGATTCCACCTCTGAGTGAGGGATCGGCTTGACATTTGCCTTTCCGACCTTTCCACTAGGGATTAGGCAGATCGCATTCCAGAGCGGAATTTGGCATCCTAGACCGTGATGTCGTCATTGCCTGGGGATGAGCTTCAAGAGTTGTCTGAACGTCAGGACCCCAGGCTTCTGAGGTCCCTCGACATCGTCGCGCCAGGCGGCGCGCTGCGTGAGGGAATCGACAATATCGTCCACGCCAGGACCGGTGCTCTCGTCGTCGTCGCCGAGCCGAGCGATATCTCCCATCTGCTCTCCGGAGGGATCAAGCTCGACATCGACTACACGCCGGCGATGCTCTACCAGGTGGCAAAGATGGACGGCGCGATCGTCCTCAACTGCGAGGCCACCAAGATCGTCTGGGCCAACGTCCAGCTGATGCCGGACCCGACGATCCTCTCGAGCGAGACCGGCACCCGGCACCGCACTGCCGAGCGCGTCTCGAAACAGACCGACGCCCTGGTGATCGCGATCTCTCAGCGGCGCGACGTCGTCTCGCTCTACGTCGAGGGGACCAAGTACATCCTCCAGGACATCCCCGCGGTACTCGCCAAGGCCAACCAGGGCCTGGCCACGCTCGAGAAGTATCGCGAGCGCCTCGACCAGGTCGCGACCCGCCTCAGCGTCCTCGAGTTCGAAGGCGGCACCGTCCTCTACGACGCCCTCTCCGTCCTGCAGCGGGCCGAGCTCGTGACCCGGATGGCGGTCGAGGTCGAGCGCTACATAGTCGAGCTCGGCACCGAGGGCCGCCTGATCGAGATGCAGCTGGAGGAGTCGATGGTCGGCGTCGCCGCCGAAAAGACGGCGCTGATCCGCGACTACTCGGTCGAGGACTCCGAGCAGAACCTGGAAACGGTCCAGGAGTCGCTCTCACGGCTGCCGCACGAGGACGTCCTCGACTTCGGCCGCCTCGCCGAGCTGCTCGGCTACGACCGCAAGCTCAACACCCTCGACTTCCCGGTCGGCCCGCGCGGCTACCGCGTCCTCGGTCGCATCCCGAGGATTCCAAAGCTTGTCGTCCAGAAGATCATCCAGGAGCTCGGCGGCCTCGAGGACGTGATCGCGGCCACCGACGCCGAGCTCGCGGCTGTCGACGGAGTCGGCACGACTCGCGTCAAGGACATCCGCGAGGGGCTTCGGCGGCTCCAGGAGGTCGATCTGGTCGACCGGTACTTGCAGAGTTGACGGTTCGAGAGGGCCGTCGAAAATCGAACAAAAGGAGCGAGCGATTCCTGAGCTAGAGGATGCAGTCGAGGTCATCGAGGACGACGTCGTTTACGTCTGCGACTTCGAGGAGGGGGACAAGGTCGTCTATCCCCATCACGGAGCTGGCCTCGTGATGAAGAAAGAAACCCGTGAGTTGATGGGGGAGGAACGGGAATATCTGACGATCAAGATCCTCCACAACGAACTGACCGTGATGGTGCCTTGCGAGAACGCGGGCGTGGCGGGTCTGCGTCGCGTGATCGACGAGGAAGAAATCAAAAAAGTCACCGACGTCCTCACCGACGACGTCTCGGAGATGCCGAAAAACTGGAATCGGCGCTTCAAGTACAACCGCGAGAAGATCAAGACCGGCGACGTGTTCGAGCTGGCCGAGGTCGTCCGCAACCTCGCGATCCGTGAGATGGAAAAGGGCCTCTCGACCGGCGAGAAGCAGATGTACACGCGGGCCAAGAAGATCCTCGCGTCGGAGTTCATGTACGCGCTGGACAAGGACGAGGAGGGCGCCGAGGAGTACCTCGACGGCCTTCTGGAGGGGCGCTTCGCCGCCACCGCCTAAAGGCACGGCAACAGCGGTCATCGCCGCCGCCGGCTCCGGTCTGAGACTGGGAGCCGGCGGCCCGAAGGCCTTCGTCGAGGTCGGCGGGCGGCCGATGGTCGAGTGGTCGATCGAGGCCCTTCGCGGGGCCGGCTCGATCGACGGGATCGTGGTCGCGGCGCCGGCGGGCGCCGCCGAGCACACCTACGAGTTCACCGGCGAGGACCTGTTCGTCGTCGCCGGCGGTGAGGCCCGCGCCGAATCGGTCGCCAACGCGCTGGAGCGGGTCGAGACCGATCTGGTCGCGATCCACGACGCGGCGCGGCCGCTGGTGACCGCGGCGCTGGTCGACGCCGTGGTCCAGACCCTGGTCGAGGATCGCGACGCCGACGGCGCGATCGCCGCCGCCCCGGTGACAGACACGATCAAGCGCGCCACCGAGGAGGGGACGCGCGCTCCGTTGTCCCCCCATGAGGTGGTCAACGGAGCGCGGATCGTCGAGGACACGATCGATCGGCGCGAACTCTGGGCGGTGCAGACGCCCCAGGTGTTCCGGGTCGAGGCGCTGCGGCGCGCGCTCGACACCGATCCTGAGGAGGTCGCGGAGGCGACCGACGAGGCGATGCTGGTCGAGGCGGCGGGCGGCAGGGTCCTGATCCACGCCTCCGAGCCCGAGAACATCAAGGTGACGACCCCGTTCGACCTCCGCCTCGCCGAGATGCTCCTCGAGGAGCGCTCAGCTCAGCAATAGCCAGACCAGAGCGGCGGCGAAGAAGAGCTGGCCGACGCCGAGGGCGACGCCGAAGCTGACCGCGCCGAGCAGGGCGGCGAGTGCGGTGCCCAGCACGAACGCGGCGGCGAGGATCGACAGCTGGGCGGCGGCCCCTTTCGCCCTAGGCATCCTTCGTCCGCTCCAGTTCGCGCTCCTGGTGGCGCTCCTGGCGCCGCTCGTGCCGGCTGCGCAGGTCGCTCTCCGAGAGGCCCGCCCGCACCCTGGTCCCGTCCCGCAGGTGGCGTTGCCTTCGCCGCTCGTAGACGCGTCGCTCCAGGATCAGGGTGGTGACCCCCGCGATCACTATCGCCGAGAGGTTGATGCTTAGCTGGGCGATCGCGCCGCGCCAGTCGGCCCAGTTCGCGAGCGCTGCGGCGAGTCCGATGTTGGCGGCGGCGGGGATCGTCGTCACCGACACCAGCACACCGATCAGCGCCCCCGACTTGCTCGAGGTCAGAGAGAGCATTCCGGCGGCGCCGGCGAAGCAGGCGACGAAGACCGAGAACTCGTTCGGCTTGACGATGAACTCGACCAGCGAGGCGTTGTTGCTGGCGAAGTCGGAGTCGACTATCCCGATCGCCCTGCAGAACAGCGTGAAGAGAAACGCGCCGGTTATCGCGAGCGGGAACCCGATCGCCAACGCCCTCAGCGAGCGCCTTGCGAGGTCCCAGCGGCGCTCGACTGCCGCCACGCAGAGGCCTGCGAGCGGGCCGAACTCGGGGCCGACGATCATCGCGCCGACGATCAGGATCGGCGAGTCCTCCAAGATCCCGACCGATGCGATCAGGCAGGCGAGCACCATGAAGGCCAGGAAGGTCCCCGAGAGCTCGACATCCTCCGAGGTCCTCGCCTCGACCTCCTCCCAGACGACGGCGTCGGAGGGGATGCCCTCGGTGGCCTTTTCGGCGCGGCGCGCCGCCTCCGAGATTTGGGAATCGATCTCCTCGAGCGAGATCGAGCCGTTCCGGGCGACCCCGATTTCCTTCAGGTCTTCGATGATCACGCTGGTTTCCTCGCGGGCGACGTCGCAGAGGATCACGTCGCCGTGCGGCTTGCGTGCCGCGCCCTCGAGGACGATCAGGTTGCAGGTCGAGCCCGCCGCCTCGAGCAGGTCGACGACCCTGCCTGAGAGCTCCGCCGAGACGACGATCCGGAGGTGGACCATGCTCGTCAGGGTATCCCCGCTCGGCGTCACCTAGTCTCAGTGCGTGCTGACCGACTACCACCTGCACCTCCGGCCGGACGAGGACGGGACGACGGCGGAACGCTACTTCACCGCCGAGAACGTCGACCGCTACCTCGAGGCCGCGGACGCGGCGGGAATCGCCGAGCTCGGCGTCTCCGAGCACGTCCACCGCTTCACCCAGTCGCTCGAGCTCTGGGACCATCCGTTCTGGCGCCAACAGGCCGTAGACGACATCGACGCCTACTGCGAGTTCGTCCGCGGCACCGAGCTGCGGCTCGGGATCGAGATGGACTTCGTCCCCGGCGCCGAGGACCGGACCGCGAACCTGATCGAGGCGCGCGGCTTCGACTACGTCGTCGGCTCGGTCCACTTCATCGGCGACGACGCGGTCGACCACGAGGGATTCGACATCTGGGAGCGCAGCGGCGACCCCGACAGGGTCTGGGCCCGCTACTTCGAGGCGCTCGCCGAGGCCGCCCGCTCGGGCCTGTTCGACATCCTCGCCCATCCCGACCTGGTCAAGGTCTGGGGCAGGGGACGGCCGCTGCCCGATCGCGACCCCCGCACCTACTACGAGCCCGCCGTCGAGGCGATCGCCGAGAGCGGTGTCGCGGTCGAGCTCTCGACCGCCGGCCTGCGCAAGCCAGTCGGCGAGCTCTACCCGTCGCCCGCCTTCGCCGAGATGTGCATCGAGGCCGGCGCCCCCTTCGCCCTCTCCTCCGACGCCCATCTGCCGGAGCAGGTCGGGTTCGAGTACGAGAAGGCGATCGAGTTCCTCGACGGCCTCGGGGTGGGGGAGATCTGCGTCTTCGAGCACCGCGAGCGGCGACTGGAGTCGGATCGGATGAGCAGGGTCGGGATCGGCTACGACAGCCATCGCTTCGGCGCGAGCCGCCCGCTCATCCTCGGGGGGGTCGAGGTCGAGGTCGAGCACGGGCTCGGGCTCGAGGGCCACTCCGACGCCGACGTCCTCACCCACGCGGTGATCGACGCCCTGCTCGGGGCCGGCGGCCTCGGCGACATCGGCACCCTGTTCCCCGACGACGACGATCGCTGGCGCGACGCAGACTCGATCGACCTGCTGCGGACGGTCGTCGGGATGATGAGCGGCCGGATCGAGAACATCGACGCGACCGTCGTCTGCGAGGAGCCGCGCCTCGGCCCGCTGCGGTCGGAGATGGAGCGGGTTCTCGCCGAGGCCACCTCCGCCCGGGTCAGCGTCAAGGCGACGACCAACGAGGGGATGGGCTGGATCGGCCGCGGCGAGGGAATCGCCTGCATAGCGGTCGCTTCGGTGGAGAGCGAATAGTCTTCGCGATCGGGATGGGAACCCTCCGCTCCATAGGGTCGAGCGTCCGCAAGACGGTCGCCGACAAAGCGTTCGTCGCGAAGGTCGCTCACCAAGCGGACATCGTCGGCCTGATGCGCCCCGACGTCGCCGCCAAGATCGGCGCCACGTTCGTGCGCTGGGGGCCCTCGCCGGCGACCGGCATCGCGATCGCCGCGATCCACTACCCGCACGAGACGGCGATCATCGACGAGCGCGGGTCGCTCACCTTCGACCAGCTCCACCGCCGCAGCAACGCCCTTGCCCACGCCCTCCAGCGGATGGGGCTCGGGTACGGCGACGGGGTCGGGGTGATGTGCCGCAACCACCGCGGCTTCATCGAGATCACCGCCGCCTGCGCCAAGATCGGCGCCAGCGCGCTCTACCTGAACACGATGTTCGCCGGCCCGCAGCTCGTCGAGGTGACCCGCCGCGAGGAACCGAAGGTGCTCGTCTACGACGAGGAGTTCACCGGCCTGCTCGAGGGGGTCGACCCGGCCATCGACCGCGTCATCGCCTGGGCCGACGGCGAGGCCGATGAGCCGACGCTCGACACCCTGATCGCCGCCAACGACGACGCCAACCTGAAGCCGCCGCCCGACCATCCCCGCTTCGTGATCCTCACCTCGGGGACGACCGGGACCCCTAAGGGCGCCCAGCGCAGCAATCCGGACGGCCTCCACACCGTCGCCGCGATGATCGACAAGATTCCCTACCGCAGCCGTGAGACGATGATGGTCGCGGCGCCGCTCTTTCACTCCTGGGGCTTCTTCCACTTCGCGATCGGCCTGCCGACCTGTTCGACCCTCGTCCTTCGGCGGCGGTTCGACCCCGAGGGGACGCTGCAGGCGGTCCAGGAGCACGGCGCCCAGGTCCTCGCCGTCGTCCCGGTGATGATCCAGCGGATCCTGCAGCTGCCGGAGGAGACGCTTCGCTCCTATGACCTCTCCTCGCTGCGGATCACCGCGATGTCGGGCTCGGCGCTGCCCGGCGATCTGGCTCTCGAGTGGATGGACCGCTACGGGGACAGCATCTACAACCTCTACGGCTCGACCGAGGTCGCGATGGCGACGGTCGCGACGCCCGAGGACCTGCGGGCCGCGCCCGGGACCGCCGGCCGGCCCCCGCGCGGCACCGTGGTCAAGCTCTTCGACGAGGACGGCAGGGAGGTCCCGCGCGGCGACGTCGGCAGGATCTTCGTCGGCAGCGAGATGTCGTTCGAGGGCTACACCGGCGGCGGTGGCAAGGAAACGATCGACGGCCTTCTCAGCAGCGGCGACGTCGGCCACTTCGACAGCGAGGGCCGCCTCTTCGTCGACGGTCGCGACGACGAGATGATCGTCTCCGGCGGCGAGAACGTCTTCCCGCGCGAGGTCGAGGACCTGCTCGCCGACCACGAGAGCGTCGTCGAGGTCGCCGTCATCGGCGTCGAAGACGAGGAGTTCGGACAGCGGCTGAAGGCCTTCGTCGTCCTCGTCGAGGGAACCGAAATCTCAGACGACGACCTCAAGGGCCACGTCAAGGCGCACCTCGCCGCCTACAAGGCGCCCCGCGAGTTCGAGTTCCTCGACGAGCTGCCGCGCAACGCGACCGGCAAGGTCCTCAAGCGCGAGCTCCACGACCGCGAGCCGCAGCAGTCGGGCTAGCGGCGCGGTTTCCTCGGCTTCTTCTTCGCTTCCTTGAGCAGGATCGTTCGCGGGTCGACGCCGGTGCCGCCCAGGACCGCCTTCAGGCGGTGGCGCCTGGCGTTGCGCAGGCGCGACTTCGCGCGTTTGTTGAGCTTGACCTTGACGGTCTTGGTTGACCCGGCGGGGACCGAGAACGACTTTTCGCCGTAGGTGACGGGGAGGTTCGGGAGCTTCGGCTTCCTGCGGGCCGACGATCGGGCCCTGCGCGGCGGCCGTTTCGATTCGAGGTGGAGCCGGCCGGCGCAGGGGTCGACGCCATCCGGGCAGGTCAGCTTCAGCTGCGCCTTGCCGGCCTTGACCGGGGCCACGCGGGCCGCCGTCGCCTTCGGCCCGATCGGGCAGCAGACGAACTGCGCGGCGCTCGTCTGCAAGGTCGAGCCGCCGGCGTTGGTCGCGGTCACCTGGCAGGCGTAGTCGCCGCCGGGGCTTCCTTCGACGCCGATGTTCGATTTGGTCGCGCCCGCAACCGGCTGGCCGTCCTTAAGCCACTGGTAGCTGAAGCTGCGCGGCGTCCGATAAACCTGCGCCTGCGGCAGGTTCCCGGCCCAGGCGCCTTCGTCGCAGGTCAGGAACCGCGGTCGCAGCGCGATCTGCGCGGTCAGGCTCGGCGCCCCGGTCCCGAGCGGCGCTTTCAGCAGAGTGGGGTAGTTGGCGCCGGCGACGGGGATGCCCGAGATGTTGAGCTTGTGGGCGCCGCTGCCGTCGAGCGCGGCGTAATAGATGCCGCCACCGAGGAGAACTCCGATATTGGCCCAGTAGATGCGGCGCGCGGTTGGGTCGATCGCCACCCCTTCGGCGAATTCTTCCGGCGCCCCAGGCGTCGCGAGGTCGGACCCGCCGGATTCGTCAAGCGCTGCGGATGAGACGACCGGGTCATAGGGAGACGCGCTTTTGTAGCTGGTCCAGAAGAAGCGTCGGCTTACCGGGTCGATCGCCGCGCCCTTGTAGAAGCGTCCCCCGACCGTCGCCCCGGTGGCGTTGAGTTCGGTGGCCCCGCTGTTGTCGAGATTCGCGTAGGACGGAAGGGTGTTGTTCTCGGTCGTCCAGTAGAGCCGTTTGGCGGAGGGGTCGAGCGCGATCCCGAGTACGTTCCCGGCGGTCACCCCGGTCGTGCTGATTTCACCGCCGCCGCTCCCGTCGGTTTTCGCATAGGCAAGCCGCCCGCCGGGGCCCTGGTAGTTGCCCCAATAGACCCGTCCGGACGTTGCATCGAGCGAGACGGCAACCGGCCAGCTGATCGGCGCGCCGGTGGTCGCGAGTGTCTGGCCACTGCTCCCGTCGAGGTTGGAGAACCCGATCCGCGAGCTGCCTCCCGATCCGGCCGACCAGTAGATCCTCCCGGCGGCAGGGTCGATCGCGATTCCCCGGACTTCGGTTGCCGAGGTCCCGGAGACTTCGAGTTTGGCGCCGGCGCCGGTCTCGAGGTCCGCGTAGAAAATGCCGGAGCCGTTGGAGAAATAGACCCGGTCCGCCGCGGCGGGAGACGCAAACACGAGAAGCCCCAACGCCACGACGATCAACGCTGAGCGTCTCGTCGCCTTCATCGCCGGCGATCGTAACAGCGGCCCCGAAAGTCCCCGCAATTTGCGGACGTTTTAACGGTCGGGACGGTAGATCGCGCGCCGAGGCCCGTAGTAGGTTGCGTCGGTGGACGTGAAACCCGCGAAAATGAGTGAGCCGGCGGTGAAATTGGATGCGGTCGAGAAGACGACCGCCGAGATTCGCGGGATAGCCGAGCAGGCCCTCAACCTGGTTAAGGCGAGCGAGGAGCGGGTCGCCGACAGCGAGAAGGAGCTCGCCGCGAGCGGGGCCCGCGTCGAGAAGGAGAGCGCCGAGCTGAGGCGGCGCGCGAAAGAGACTTTGGCGAAGCTCGGGGAGGAGGGACGCGGTCGTATCGCCGCAGAACGCGCGAGTCGGCGGGAGGCGGAGGCTCGCGCCACGCGCGCAGAGGACGCCCGCGACCGCGCCGAGAAGGCCTTCGAAGCCGCGAAGAAGAGCGCCGACGAGCGACTGGCCACCGCCAAGACCCACTCCGAGGAGGCTGTCGCCGCCGCCGTCAAGCGAACCGAACGCGAGGCCTCGAACCGGGTCCGCGAGGTGATCGAGGGGAATCAGGCCGATGCCGACCGGCGCGTCGCCGCTGCCGAGCAGCGCGCCGCCGACGCCGAGGCGAGGGCCGAGGAGGCCCACGAGGCGATTGTCAGGCTCGAGGCCGAGATCGAGGAGCGGGTGATGAAGGGCACCGAGGAGATCCGCCGCGAGTCCGAGGATCGGGTCCGCAAACTTGTCGAGAAGGTCGAAGGGAAAGCGACCGAGCAGGCCCGCAAACGCGCCGAGGAGCAGCTCGAGGCGGAGTCCGAGCGGATCCGAATCCAGGCCGAGCAGCGTGAGGCCCGGGTTCGCGAGGCGGCCGAGGAGGAGATCAAGGCGAGCGCCAAGCGCGCCCGCCGCGAGGCGCTGGCCGCCGCCGATGAGACCGCGCCGACCTGGTCGCGCGCCGCCGAGGCCCAGGCAGGGCCCGGCTACCGCACGTTTTAGCAGTCGCGACCCCCCTCTAGCATCCATTCCCACCCAAAGGTGTTTGGGATAGATGTGTTTGCTCGACTGCTCCGAAACGCGCTCACGATCGGAATCCTCTGCCTCGGCATCGCCGGGGCGACGGCCCCGAGCGCCGGCGCCGCCGGACAGATCGAATCGGTCCTGACGACCACCAGCGCCAGTCAGGCCGGCGGGCACCCGAACCTGATGATCTCCGCGGCGATGGCCAACCCGGGGGCGCCCGAAACGGCAAAGAGCCTCGTCGTCGAAGAGCCGGCCGGCCTCAGCGCCTACATGTACTCGGTCCCGCGCTGCTCGCTCGAAGACCTGGCGACGATGGAATGCTCGCCCGACTCCCAGGTCGGCCTGGCGACGGTCCGGGCCCGCAGGGAAGCCAATCCGTCCTTTCTGTACGGGACGGCGCCGATCTACGCGGTGGCGGCGGGAAGCGGCGAATACGGCCGGCTCGCGTTCACGATCCCGACCCTCGCCTTCACCCAGTCGATGCAGCTCGGGTTCCGCAGCGGCGAAGACGACGGCCTCAGGCTGACGATCCCGAACCTGCCGGTGGCCGCGCCGCTGAGGAGCCTCTCCCTGCAGCTCTGGGGTATTCCGGCCGACCCCGCCCACGACGAAGCCCGATTCCCGCTCGGCTCCGAAGGCTGCCCCGGGCTGCCGGACTTCAGCTGCAACACCGAACCGACCGCGTCGGGGTCGCCGGTGACTCCGCTCACCGGGTATCCCGGCTCCTGCAGCCCGACGATGCCGGTCGGATTTCGCCTCGAGACCTACCAGGACCCGGGGGTGACGACGGCGGCGAGCTCGACCCTGACCGGCGCGACCGGATGCAACCTCCTCTCCTTCAATCCGGCGCTCAGCGTTGCGACCGGCTCGGAGACGAGGTCGACAACCGGCCTCGATCTCGACCTCACCGTGCCCCAGGAAGTGTCGCCCGCCTTCCCGACCCCGCCGCCGGCCAAGTCGGTCGACCTCGACTTCTCCGGCGGGCTGCGACTGGACTCGGGTGCGGCCGCCGACTATCCGAGCTGTAGCGCCGAACAGGCCGCGATCGGGGTCGAGGGCCCCGGGTCGTGCCCGACCGAAGCGAGGGTCGGGTCGGTGCGGATCAGCACCCCGCTCGTTCCGGAAACGCTCGGCGGGCCGAATCCGCTCAGGGCGGCGGCGCGGAGCGGCGGGGCCCACCCCCGCCAGGCGCCGGCTGAAGTCACCGGGTCGGTCTACTTCGGGGGATTGCAGCCGGGCGGGGGCCACCGCCTCTATCTGCTCGGGTCGGGGTTCGGGATCGACCTCAAGCTCGTCCTCACGCTGATCACCGATCCCGAATCCGGGGGGCTGATCATCAGCGCCAACCTGCCGAAGTTCCCGATCTCGAGGATCGTGCTCCGCCTCTACCCGGGCGCCGGTCTGCTGCGGACGGCCGTCCGCTGCGGCGATTACCCGGTGCAGAGCACGGTCAGCACCTGGAACGGCTCGCTCGGCCCCTTCGAAGGGACGCAGCAGCACTCGATCGACTCCGGGCCCGGCAACACGCCCTGCCCCGGCCCGGCGTCGCAGGCGCACGTTGCGCTCTCGCCCTCGCAGCTGCCGGCCGACGGGAAATCGAAGACGACGGCGCGCGCGACCGTGGCCGACGGGGCCCAGGTCCCGGTCCCGGGCGAGGTGGTCGAGTTCAGCTCGAGCGACCCCAATCTCCAGATCGGGCCGGTGACCGACAACGAAGACGGCAGCTACAGCGCCGAGCTGACCGCGTCGAGCACGATCGGGACGCCGACGATCACCGCGACCGTGACCTCGGTCGACCCCGAAATCACCGGATCGGCGCCCCTGCACCTGGTCTCGCCGAGCTCACCGGCCGCGCCGCCGCCCGTCCTGCCGGTGGCGCCGAAGATCGACCGGATCCCGAAGATGAAGATCGGCAAGCACCCGGCGGCGCGCATCCGCAGGCACCGCGCGCTCGTCAGGTTCAGCGCCGACGTCCCCGGCTCGACCTTCTTCTGCAAGGTCGATGGCCGGGCCGTCTTCCGGCCCTGCACCTCGCCGGCGAAGCTCTCGAGGTTGAAGTTCGGCAGGCACCGGCTCAGCGTCTACGCGGTCAGCCCCACCGGTGCCACCGGCGTCCCCGCGGTGGTCCGATTCACCGTCCTGCGGCCGAAGCGGAAGGCCGGCTAGAGCACCGTTTCCCACTCGGTCCGGTCGGGCGGGCCGGGGCAGAAATCGAACCTCAGGCGGTCGCAGCCGAGCGCGAGCAGCGATGCCGAGACGGTGCCAAAGATCCCCTCGGCGCCGCCGTGGCGGACGTTGAGGGCCCGTGGATCGTCGTAGGGCCGATCGACGTCGGCGAGCAGCTCCGGCCACCCGCCCCACCCATCCGGCGGTGTGGGGGCCGCGGCCTTCTCGAACTCCGGCAGCCAGTGGCGCTGGCGCGTGTTGCTCATGTCGTCGAGGTCGGCGGCGGTGAGGATGTGGAGGCCCGGCGCGACCTCGTTCCGGGTCAGCTCGGCGCCGTCGTAGCGCAACCAGGCGACCTCGCCCGGCTCGGCGACGACGAGGTTGAAGGGGCGGACGAGGCTGAGGTCCTCGGCGGCGATCGCCCCGGCGCCCGCCTCGGCCGCGAACAGCGTCAGCGGCCCGCGGCTGCGCGCCGTCTCGTCGGTCAGCCCGGTCGGCTCGATCCGGTTGAGGATCACCGCCACCCGCCGCTCGCCCGGGTTGGCCGCCAGCCAGGTCCCGCCCGACTCGAGGTCGAGCCCCCCGACCAGGCCGGGATGCTCCGGCCACCGCTCCCCCGGGGGCTCCCAGGCCCGCGCCCGGAACTCATCCCGGGTCTCGGCGAGAAGCACCGGCCACTCCGCCTCGGGGTCGATTGAGATGACCAGCGTGCACATCGCAATCCGGAGGCTACGCGCCCGCTCACCCGACTCGACCCGAATAGCATCCGCCCATGCGCGAGGTGCAGATCAAGGACACCCTGACCGGCGAGCTGCTGCCGCTCGACCCGGGGGCCGAGGTCGGGATCTACGCCTGCGGGCCGACCGTCTACAGCCGGATCCACATCGGCAACGCGCGGCCGTTCGTCGTCTTCTCGCTGCTGGCGCGGTTCCTGCGCTCGGAGGGGTTCAGGACGAAGCTGGTCATCAACGTCACCGACATCAACGACAAGATCTACGCTGCCGCGCGCGAGCTGGGGGAGGACTCGGCCCCGTATGCCGAGCGGATGACCACGGCCTACTTCGCCGACACCGACGGCCTCGGGCTCGGCCGCCCCGACTCGGAGCCGCTGGCGACCGAGACGATCGGCGAGATCCTGCAGCTGATCGCCGAGCTGATCGACACCGGCCATGCCTACGAGTCGGGCGGCGACGTCTACTTCAAGGTCCGCAGCGACGCCGAGTACGGCAAGCTCTCCAACCGCCGCACCGAGGACATGGACCAGGGCGAGGAGGCGGGCTCGGCCTCGCTCAAGGAGGACCCGCTCGACTTCGCCCTCTGGAAGGCCCACAAGCCCGATGAGGACACCTCCTGGGACTCGCCCTGGGGGCCGGGGCGCCCCGGCTGGCACATCGAGTGCTCGGCGATGGCCGAGGCCGAGCTCGGGCCGGAATTCGCGATCCACGGCGGCGGCTCCGACCTCGTCTTTCCCCACCACGAGAACGAGATCGCCCAGTCCGAGGGGGCGGGGCGGGCCTTCGCCCGGATCTGGATGCACAACGGGATGATCGAGACCGACGCCGAGAAGATGTCGAAGTCGGAGGGCAACATCTTCCAGCTCTCCGAGGCGCTCGAGCGCTACGGGCGCGACGCGGTCCTCGACTACCTGATCTCCGGCCACTACCGCCAGCCGCTGGCCTTCGGCGAGGAGCAGATCGAGCAGGCGGCGGCGCGGGTCGAGCGCCTGCGCAACTTCTTCCGCGAGCACCCGCCGGGGGACGTGCCGGGGGTTAGGGGCCAACATGGGTACCTAACAACCGGCACGTCGGAGCAGGATGAGTTCGTCACCGCCCGCGCCGAGGCCTTCCGCGACGCCCTCGCCGACGACTTCAACACGCCGCGGGCGATGGCGGAGGCCTTCGAGCTGGTCGCCGAGGCGAACCGGACCGAGCTTCCAGGGGCCCCGGAGGCGCTGCGCGAGATGCTCGCGATCCTCGGCCTCGACTCGCTCGCCGAAGCCGAGGGCGGGGCGGGGGAGGAGGCCGAACGCCTGCTCGACGAACGCGAGGAAGCGCGGGCGGCAAAGGACTTCGGCCGCGCCGACGAGATCCGCGACCGCCTCGCCGAGCTCGGCTGGGAGGTTCGCGACTCCGCCGAGGGCGCCCGCCTGGTGCCGAGGGGCTGAGCGTGGCCGACGACGGCCAGATCATCTACGGCAAGCGCCCGGTCGAGGAGGCAGAACGGGGGCGGCGGGCGGTGCGCCGGGTCTGGCGCGCGCCGGAGACCTCGCCCGAGGAGCTGGAGCGGCTCTGCGGCTCGCCCGACCACCAGGGCGTCGTCGCCGAAGCCGATCCCTATCCCTACGTCGAGGGGAGCGCGCTGCTCGCCCGGGAAGACTCGCTGCTGGTCGCCCTCGACCAGGTCCAGGACCCGCGCAACCTCGGCGCCGTCTGCCGCTCGGCCGAGTTCGTCGGCGCCGCCGGGGTCGTCTTCCCCGAACGTCGCTCGGCCGAGGTGACCGCGGTCACCTGCAAGGCCGCCGCCGGCGCCGTCGAGCACCTCGAGATCGCCCGCGTCCGCAACCTTGCCGACTGGCTCGCCGAGGCGAAGACCGCCGGCTACTGGATCTGGGGCGCCGACGCCGACGCCGAAGACCCGCCCTGGGCGGTCGACCTCTCGGGGCCGACCGTTCTCGTCTTCGGAGGTGAGGGGAAGGGGATCCGCCCACGCGTGGCCGACGCCTGCGACGGCCTTGCCGCCCTGCCCCGGCGCGGCCGGGTCGAATCGCTCAATGTCAGCGCCGCTGCGACCGCTTTTCTGGTCGAGGCGGTCCGCCAGCGCCGGTAGCACCTGCAACGGCGTTTGCAAAAAATCGCAATTTGGGGTTGACAGAACTCCGCGCGGCGGTAAGACTACCGCGCCAACAAGGGTGAACCTCAGGTTGAGTCTGAGTTTTGCTCCGTCCATACAGGGCGCCTTAGGGGAGGTACCGGCGCCACGTCCCTTCATCTCAAGGAGAAGGTTCTGTGGCTCTTTCGTCGCCTACGCAGGAATTGCGGCTCCCCCGTGGTCGCCTCAATGGTTCTCTCAAGCAGGAAACTAACCCTCAACCTGAGCTTGATGATCACTACCTGGTCGCCCTCGCCAAGGACGGCCGCACCGATGCCTACGACGCGATCGTCCGCCGCTACCGCGGCTTCGTCCGCCTCAAGGCCTCGTCCTACTTCCTCCTCGGAGGAGAGAGCGACGACCTGATCCAGGAAGGCCTGCTCGGTCTCTACAAGGCCGTCCGCGACTACCGCAGCGACCGCGAGTCGAGCTTCCGCTCGTTCGCCGAGCTCTGCATCACCCGTCAGATCATCACCGCGGTCAAGACCGCGACCCGCAACAAGCACACCCCCCTCAACCAGTACGTCTCCTTCTCGCAGACCCCGGCCGCCGCCGGCGACTCCGAAACGACCCTCGACGAGATCCTCCCCGGCCCCACGGTCGCCGATCCCGTCAACCAGGTGATCGCCTCCGAAGAGCTCGAGAGCCTTGTCTCCTGCCTCTCGGGTGCGGGCGGGGTGCTCTCCGACCTCGAGAGCAGCGTCCTCTCGCTCTACCTCGACGGCCACTCCTACGAGACGACCGCCGAGCGCCTCGATTGCGACACGAAGACGGTCGACAACGCCCTCCAGCGCGTCAAGCGCAAGGTGGCGACCCACCTTGAGTCGCGGGAGGT
>CAWDUJ010000010.1:0-258978 GCA_963805455.1 uncultured Solirubrobacterales bacterium | reverse complement strand
AATAGAGCCGGCCACTCGAATGGGCGCCAACCGAAGTCGATCCAAGGACGTCTTCAGAGACCTGTAGATCTATCCCGCCAAAAGACGATCCGGCGGACCACTTCCTCGGCGGCCACCGGTTCAGTTTTGAGCATGCCGAGTTCGCGGTAGAGATCAGCGCACTCAACGATGCTCAACTTCGCCAGCTCGGTGGGGTTGAGCGGTGTTTTCGGCGCGGAACTCATTCCCGCCCCCCTGCTTCGTCTAGGTGCCCGCTTGGGCTTCAGGTTCAGGGTCGGGGGTCGTCTGGCCCGGCGCGAGCGCCCGTCGTGCGGCGACTGCCGCGGGTCCGGGTCGGCTTGCCCTGGCTTTCACGCGAACTGCCAACTTGCGGCCGGGAGGATTGGGAGGGACGGTCGGAGCCGAATCGGCGGTGGCGGTGAAACCTGAAGTATTGGGCGGCGGTGATATCGCCCTGGCGTTCGGCGGCGGCTTGGAGTTCGCGGGAGCGCACTTGGCTGAGCGCCGCGCCGAGTTAGTTGGCTCTCGCCTCCCGCTCCGACCTAAGGCGTTCCCCGCCGTCTACCCCATCTTCGACACCGAGCCAGTTGAGGGCGTCGAGCTCCTCTTGCATCTGCTGGGGGTCATGTGCCTTTGTGCCCCGCTGCTGTATCGGTCGAAGGTTCCCCTACCGTGTTTTCCAGCATCCTCCGAAGCAGGTAGCTGACGGTTCTCGTCGGCGGCGGCGATTGCGCGCACACTGTGTGCGAGTTCCTCGGGGACTGCCGTTGACAGACTTTCCAGGGGCATAGGACACGGTATGGCAGTTCAATCCCACGTCAGCCGACCCCATTCCCGGCCAAGGAGCCGCAACGACTGGGGAGGCCGTTTCCCGGGTGCGCGCCGCAAGCTCGGTGGCGAGCTGAACGTGCGCTCGACTGCGCGGGTGTCCAGAGCGGGCATCCCTAAAAAGAAGGGAACGCCCGCGACCCCATTTCGCCAGGGCTCTGCCGACGACCAGCTCGACCGCTGCCCGATGCCGCGCTATGGATTGACCCTGCTACCGAAGAGGGCTACCGTGATCGACGGGGCCTCGGCCCTTCGGGTGCGGGGCCAGAACCACGACCGAGGAGACGCTGATATGCGCCCGAAGCTGACCTACGCGAATGTGATGTCAACGCTGTGCTTCTTCCTGCTGCTCGGGGGCGGTGCATATGCTGCCGGCCATCTGCGCAAGAATTCGGTCGGCGCAAGGCAGTTGAAGAAGAATGCAGTGACGACCGCGAAAGTCAGGAAGCATGCAATCACCGCCGCCAAAGTCAAGGACGGCGCGTTGACCGGCAAGCAGATCAACGCGTCGACGCTCGGCACAGTACCAATGGCAAACGCCGCGAATGCAGCTCACACTGCGAATACGGCAAACACTGCCCTTACAGCTAATTCGCTTGCCCCCCCGGAAAACTGGCACTTGGTTGGGGCACCGGGCGAGCCGGGGTTTCAGAATTCCTGGCACAATTTTGGTGGTACCTGGGCGACGGCAGCCTTCTACAAGGATCATGATGGCATCGTTCATCTCAAGGGCTACGTAGGTGGCGGAACAGGTGCGGCCGTTTTCCAACTGCCGCCCGGCTACCGGTCCGCCGAACGCCTCTACTTCCCAATTGAGTGTGACGGCGGCGGCTGCTCTCTCTCAGGAGACGGGTTCGCGGATGTCCTAGGATCGAACGCGTCTCCGGAAGAAGCTGGTGTGGTGTTGGTCATAGGCGAATATGCCAGTCTCAGTGGAATCGACTTCCGCGCCGAATCCTGACACCAGACCCCAAACGCGCCTCCCGGATTGACCCCGCCGCTGCAAAGGACTACCGTGATCGAAGGGCCTCGGCCCGTTGGGGAGGCAAAGGCCAAAAGCGCGAACCCAACGGAGGCCTTGAATGCGCCCGAAGCTGACCTACGCGAACGTCGTCTCGACGCTCTGCCTATTCCTGTTGCTTGGCGGCGGAGCCGCCTACGCCGCCAGTCACCTGCGCAAGAACTCGGTCGGAAGCAAGCAGTTGAAGAAGAGCGCGGTCACCACGGCGAAAATCAAGAACGAAGCCGTCACGGCCGCCAAGGTCAAGAAAGGCACGCTGACCGGAACGCAGATCAACGCTGGGACCCTTGGCACCGTGCCGACGGCGACCACGGCGACCACGGCGACCACGGCGAACTCCCTTGCTTCGCCGGAAGGCTGGCACGAAGTGGGTGC
This sequence comes from uncultured Solirubrobacterales bacterium, assembly GCA_963805455.1. Classification (GTDB taxonomy): domain Bacteria; phylum Actinomycetota; class Thermoleophilia; order Solirubrobacterales; family 70-9; genus VRUE01. The sequence goes on along the minus strand of CAWDUJ010000010.1, from coordinate 256,754 downwards.
GTCTGGTGAGCCGGGCTTCCAAAACGGATGGGAAAATCTGGGCACCCCTGGACACGAAACGGCCGGATTCTTCAAGGACCACGATGGGATCGTGCATCTGAAGGGAACACTCAAACCTGGAGGAACTTCGCTCATATTCCAGCTTCCCCCGGGGTTCCGGCCAGCGAGTGGCAAATTCATTCAGGTTGCGGCCACCTGCTCCGGCGGCCCCTGCAGCGAAGGGACATTCCCCCTGACGATCTACGGCCCGGGTGTGATCACGGGATTTGATGGCGCGGTGGTTGGGTTTACCGGCGCGACCTTCGTAGGCCTCGACGGAGTCACCTTTCGCGCCGAATCCTGAGCACCGACACGTCGAACACCGAGAGGATTAAAGCCTCGACCCGCCCGGCGCGGCGGCCCCGCCGAGGGCCATGTGGCCAGGGCGGGTAGGGGGTTTCGTCGGGGGCAGAGCGGCCGCCGAAGTCTTAGGCCCTATTCGGGCTTTACTTCGAGCGCCCTGATCGCGTTCGGGACGATGACCGCACTGGATGTCCGCCGGTGGAACCACAGGCCACGTTCGCCCTTCGGGAAACCTTCTTCGCCAAAGAGACGCGGGATCAGCTCGACACTCGCGCCGAGCCGGTCGATTACCTTGAATCCTCGCGCTACGTCGCCGTAGAGCAGGACGACTTTGCCTTTTGTTACCGCCGTCAACATGCCGCTGACCTCGGCGTAGGGCTTCCCCAAAATCGCCGACCTGTCGCTATCCATCAGCGGCGGCTCTTCGGTGTTACCCGAAGCGACGAACCGATAGATCACATTGCTGATCGCGTTGGATGCCAGGAAAGTGGCTCCCCGTTGGCAGCGGGGCGGCAGGCTCTCCTGGAGTGAGTACGCGTCGCCGATTTCGAATTTTTCTTTGGTTTTTGTTTCGACGACTTCGCTCGCGCCCGTGACGATTCCTTCGGGCTCATCTTCACCGGAACCGTTAGTGAATTTTTCGGCCTCGAGCGTGTCCTTGGCATCGGCCATCAACCGGGCGAGTTCTTGACTCACCGTTCCCCAGTCCTCGCCGAGCTCGACACTGAAGATTGCCGAGGATCGAGAAAGAGGTCCAAGGAGGTTGCCTCAGGACTTCGATGCATCGTTCCATCTGTCCCGTCGAGAAGGCCCCTCGTGAGGACGTCGTGGGGACGAAATAGACGCTGTATGACCCTCTCTGACTCCCAACTCCTGCCTAGACGCCCAGCGCGAACTTGGCGTCGTCGGTTTCCGGGGGTTGACTCCCCTAGGCGCCGATAATCGCTTGGGTGAAAACATCACATGTTTTCGGGTCTTCTAAACTCGCAACTACAAAAATCGTCGCAACTTCCGGGGGAGATTCCCGAGTTGCGAGATGCAAATCCACTGTGAACGGTTGAGCGTCTTCGAAGGGATTTACCCCTTCGTTACCGAGGATGAAAAAGACTGGCAACGCACTATTAATCGATGCTGAGACATCGATGATTCCCCCAGAGGTGTTTTTGAGGTTGAACCCCACCGTCGGGCCGAGCATGCATTTTGCGGTGAGACTGGCGATACCCGACAGATCAATCGGCGGCACGACCTCTGCCAAATCCAGATCGCGCCGGCCTGCGATTGTCGATCCATGCCCCTGCACGAAGGACGACGGGACGATGCCCTGTAGAGTTTCGGCGTCATCCGCCGTAACGGCATGACCTGCGCTCGCTGCCTGATCTGCGCTCGCGGCATGACCTGCGCCCGCTGCCTGATCTGCGCTCGCGGCATGACCTGCGCTCGCGGCATGATCTGCATTGGGAACAGTTCCTAGGGTTGAGGTCGAGATGTCGCGGCCAGTGAGCGAGTGGTTCTTGACTTTTGCACCTGTCACCGAGTTCTTCTTGAGCTGTCTGGCGCCGACACTGTTCCTGGGCAGGTGGATTGCTGCGTAGGCGCCGCTGCCGAGCGCGACGAAGAGCGCGAGGCATGAGATGACGTTGGCGAAGGTAAGCCGAGGCCGTAGGCGCTTGGGCATCTTGATTCCCCTCTGTGGGTTGTAGCTTCCGGCCTCGAACCCGCAGCGCCGAGGCCCTGGCATCGAGCGTAATGCTGGCTGGGGCGGCGGTCAACCTGGGTGGCCCGCGCCCTTCCTGAGCCTTCGTTTCGGTGACGACCGGATTCGAACCGGGGACCGCCTGGACGCCAACCAGGAGGCTGACGTCCAACCCATCATTGCCGAGGATCGAAAAGAGGTCCCGACTCCGCTGACCAAGGTACCCCGGAATACGCTCTAGAACCCCAGCGCGCGAACTTGGCGGCCTCGGTCATCATCTCCGCTCAACTGGGATCGGCCCAAAACAATTCAGGAATGGCCTGGGCGATTCCTTCGATGGCCACCCCAACAGAGGAGGTTTTCGGGATTTGGGTCCAAATTGGGTCCAGCCTTTTTCGGCAGATCCCCAGATTTGGCTCTATGTGAGGGGTGGACGACCGGATTCGAACCGGCGACCGCCTGGACCACAACTCCAGCCGATTCGGCGAAATGACGCCGTCTAGCCTTGGCTCGGGTCAGCTCAACTCTGCCATATGACCTGAGTTTCGGCGGGTTTAGTAGACCAACTAGTAGATCGGGGGGATCATAAGAAAAGCGCAGCAGTCTAATAAGAGTAACCCCGTGGTCGTCGCGGCAGGCCGTCGGAACCCGGCTGTGGCCCTCGCGCCTGGCGAAGCGTTGAAGGGTTCAAAGCCCGCGTCCCAGGCGGCCTCTCTTGTATTCCAAACCCAGTCAGGCAAGGCTTCCAGCCGCTTCTGCCGCTCATCGGAGAGCTTTCCGTGACGGTGATCCGCCCTTTCCTGGGTAACCCACCACCCCAGCTTGAAACCGTCGTCGTCTCAATAGCCCCCTGGCAACTGGCTTTGGCCCTCACGCTCGGTGAACTCCAGCAGCCGGTCGTAACCGTCTTCCACGCGGCCTCATTTCATCCCCAGACCGACCCCGGCACCGTCCAATAGCCGCTCCCGCTGTTTGGAGAGTTGGCCGCGACCTTGCTGCGTCCGCTGATGGTTCACCACGCCCCCAGCTTGAACCGTCGTCGTCGCGGTATAGCGCCGGAACACGGCTGTGACCCTCGCGTTTGACGAACCTGATCAGACGCCCAAAGGCAAACTCCCGCGATCCCGTAGTCTGCTCGACTGGGCGGGAATTGAAGGCCCGGACGAAATCGGCGCCGACCAGCCTGACAGGGACATCCAGCTTGATCCTGCCCGGTAGGTGGGGCGCTAGACGTCGTTCACCGAGGCGGCGACGAAGCTCATCAAGCTCTTGCCGAGGCCCAGGTAGGGGACGCGATCTGTTTCCCCCTTGTGGCGCTCGCCTCCCTTTCGTAATTCCTCTCACTAACTTGCTGAGCTCACCTAGACTGGTAAAAGATTATGAGCCAGGACGACCGGGATGGTCGCGGGGATCGACGCAAGAGACGGGATCGGAGCGAGATGGCAAACGCCGCGCTGTCACCTTGGCGGCACGGAAGCGAGAGACCGGAGAGCGTTGCGCTGCAGGGCGAAGAAGCAACCTGGACCTACGGCCGTTTCCTTGACGGGATCGCCGCCGTCGCAGGCGCGCTCCGGGCTCATGGCGTCGAGCCGGGCGACCGGGTCCTGCTGATCGCGCCGAGCGTGCCCGAGTTTCCGCCCGCCTACTTCGGCACGCTGGCGGCGGGGGCGACGGTGGTCGCGATGAATCCCCTTGCAACCGTTTCCGAGATCTCCTACGTCCTCGAGGACTCCAGCTGCGTGGCGGCGCTCGTATGGCACGAGTGCACAGACGCGGCGACCAGCGCCTGCGGCGAGGAGGTCGAGCTGTGGCGGCTCGGCCCCGCGCTCGACGGCGTGCCGGAGGCCCCGCCGAGCGCGGGGCCGGAGCCCAGGGCGGAGGACGACACGGCGGTGATCCTCTACACCTCCGGCACCACCGGTCGGCCGAAGGGCGCCGAACTCACCCATGCCAACCTCCTCGCGACCGTCGCGGCCTTCACCGAGATGCTGGAGATCTCCGCCGATGATCGCACCGGCACCGCGCTGCCGCTCTCACACGTCTTCGGCGGCTCGGTGGTCATGGCCGCGGCGCTCAGCAACGGCGCCGCGCTCTCCCTGCTGCGCCGCTTCGACGCCGGCGACACTCTGGAGATGATCGCGACGGACCGGCTCACCATCTTCGCCGGGGTGCCGAGCATGTACAACGCGATCCTCCACGAGTCCGCGGACAAGCCTGCCGACACCTCCACCCTGCGAGTCTGCCTCAGCGGCGGTGCCTCGCTGCCAGACGAGGTGCTCAAGGGCTTCGCCGAGCGTCTCGGCACGGCGATCCTCGAGGGCTACGGGCTGACCGAGACCGCCGGTGCGGCCACCTTCAACGGCCTCCACCGACCGCGCAAGGCCGGCTACGTCGGCCTCCCGATGCCTGGCACGAGCGTCCGGGTCGTCGACACCGAGGGCAACGACGTCGGTCCCGAAGAGGTGGGCGAAGTGCTGATCAAGGGGCCGACCGTGATGAAGGGCTATCGGGGTCGGCTAGAGGCGACCGCTGAGACGATCCGCGACGGCTGGCTCCACACCGGGGATCTCGGCGCCAGGGATGCCGAAGGCGACCTGCAGATCGTCGACCGGATCAAAGACCTGATCATCCGCGGCGGCTACAACATCTACCCGCGCGAGGTGGAGGAGGTCCTTTACGGGCACCCCGATATCGTCGAGGTAGTTGTTGCGGGGGTGGACGACGACCACTTCGGCGAAGAGGTGGCAGCCGTCGTGGCGCTCCGCCCCGGCGCCGAACCGGACGCCGAGGCAATACGCCTCTGGGCCAAGGAGCGACTCTCCCGTTACAAAGTCCCGCGGCTCTGGCAGTTCGTCGACGCCCTGCCGAAGGGTTCCACCGGCAAGGTCCTCAAGCGGGAGATCGACCGCGCGGGGTTCAGCCGGCGGACGTCCGACCAAGGGGGCGGACCTCGGCGTTCGCCGCTCCACGCAGTCTGACGACATCCTCCGCCACGTCGTTACGGCGGAACGGACCCGGGCAGCAAGAGCCGGGACTCCTCGAACGCGGCGTCGAAGTCGACCCTCTGGTCCCGCTGAACCTGCCCTTTGATGATCGCCGGCGAGGTCGCTGAGTAGCTGGCGGCGAGGTCCTCGGCGTAGGCGACCGCCTCCTCGACCACCCGTTCCGGCTCACGGGGGCTGCGCCGCCTCCAACGGCGCGTCGAAGGTGCCTGGGCCTCGTGGGAGGGACCGGGTTGCGTTAGGCTGAACTTGGCGTCGTCTTCAACTTCGGGGCCAAGCCAGGCTTAGGGAGAGGGACGGATGAATTTTGAATTGACCGACCGCTGTAAGGAATTCCTGGTGCGGCTCCAGGAGTTCATGGACGAGCGGATATTTCCAGCCGAGGCCGTCTACCAGCAGCAGATGGAGGCCGGCGGCGACCCGAACCACCATCCACAGATCCTCGAGGAGCTGAAGGAGGATGCTCGCGACCGGAGCCTCTGGAACCTCTTCCACCCTCATGAGGAGTTGGGTCCAGGGCTGCTGAACGCGGAGTACGCGCCGCTCGCCGAGATCATGGGGCGCAGCCCGCTGCTCGCCCCCGAGGCGACGAACTGCAGCGCTCCCGACACCGGCAACATGGAGGTGCTGACGCTTTTCGGTACCGACGAGCACAAAGAGCTCTGGCTGAAGCCGCTGTTGGCGGGGGAGATCCGCTCTGCCTTCGCGATGACCGAGCCCCAGGTCGCCTCCTCCGACGCCACCAACATCGAGATGCGGATAGAGCGCGACGGCGACGAATACGTGATCAACGGCCGCAAGTGGTGGATCTCGAACGCCCTCCACAAGAACTGTCGCGTCCTGATCGTGATGGGCAAGACCAATCCCGAGGGGCCGAGGCACAAGCAGCAGTCGATGCTGGTGGTCCCGCTCGAGACCGCCGGAGTCAAGATCCTCCGGGGCCTGCCCGTCTTCGGCTACCTCGACCGCGAGGGGCATGCCGAAATCGAATTCGACGACGTTCGCGTCCCCGGCACCGCCCTGCTGGCCGGTGATGGCGATGGGTTTGCGATCAGCCAGGCGCGGCTCGGGCCCGGGCGCATCCACCACTGCATGCGCTCGATCGGGGCAGCCGAGCGGGCGCTCGACCTGCTCTGCGAACGGGCCCAGGAAAGGGTGACCTTTGGCCGGCCGATCGCCGAACGATCGAACATCCAGGACTGGATCGCCGAGTCGCGGATCGAACTGGAGATGATCAGGCTGCTGACGATGAAGACCGCGTTCCTGATGGACACGATCGGCAACAAGTACGCCCGAACCGAGATCGCCGCGATCAAGGTCGCTGCGCCGCAGGTCGCCCTGAAGGTGATCGACCGCGCGATCCAGGTGCACGGCGGCGGCGGCGTCTCCGACGATTTCCCGCTGGCCGCACTCTACGCCCATCAGCGCACCCTGCGTCTCGCCGACGGGCCCGACGAGGTCCACAAGCGGACAATCGCGCGCGAGGAGCTGCGGCGATTCGAGCCCGCGAAGGAAACGGGCCGAGTGAGCGCCTGAGCACGGAAGTGGTCACTCGTTGAGCGACGACCTCGAATGGCGTACCGGGCTGAGTGCGCTGGTCGGCTGCCTCTCCACGGTTGCGTCGCCGCCACCTGCCTCACTCCTGTCGCCCGGCCCTCGCTGACCAGCGTGAGCGGAGTCTCGCTTGGACTTGACGTCAGTTTCAATCTGAATTAGCCTGACGTCCGTCCGCACCGCCTCGACCCGATCTTCGGCCCGGTCCGACCTGCTCCGAGCCTTCGCGCAACTTTCAACCCCGAACGAAAGGACCGAAGTGAGCGAGGACAGCATCCAGCAGGTGCGCCGTGAGATCGTCGAGACCTGCAGGCGCATGCACGAGGAGGGCCTGGTCAAGGGGACCGCGGGCAACATCAGCGTACGCACGGGCGACCAGGTGGTGATCACGCCATCGAGCGTGCCATACGACCGACTCACCCCGGACCAGCTCTGCGTCGTCGATCTTGACGGCAACTCCATCGAGGGCGACCGACCCTCCTCGGAGACCCCGTTCCACACCATCCTCTACCGGGAGACCGACGCCGCGGCGGTCGTCCACACCCACTCGGTCTATGCGACCACGATCGCCTCGACGGCCGCCGAGCTCCCGGCGATCCACTACGCGGTCCACGCCTTCGGGGGCGACCGGGTCGAGATCGCCGACTACCAGCGATTCGGCTCCGACGCGCTGGCCGACGCCGTCCGTGACGCGCTCGGGGATCGTCGCGGGGTGTTGCTGCGCAACCACGGGGCGCTCGTGCACGGGCCCTCGCTGGAGAAGGCCTACGAGCTGGCGCAGGTGCTCGAGTGGTTGTCGGAGCTCTACTGGCGGGCCCAGGTCTTCGGCGAGCCCAGCATCCTCACCGGGGATCAGATCGAGGAGGTGCGGACCGAGGCCAGACGGCGCCGCCACATGATGCAGGCAAAGTCGTGAGGTCGCCGAAGGTCACCTGCCTCGGCGTCCACATCCTCGACCTCCTGGCGAGCCCGGTCCCGGGACCGCCGGCGCCCGCCGGGCTGGTCCACCTCGACCAGTTCCGGATGACGGCCGCCGGGACCGCCGCCGGGACCGCCGTCGACCTGGCCAAGCTGGGAGCGCAGGTGACCGCGATGGGCGCGATCGGCGACGACCTCGAGGGCCGGATCGTCACCGAGCTGATGGAAGACCACGGAGTCGACGTGAGCCGGCTCGTCCGCGACCCGGCGGCGGGAACCCAGATCTCGATCCTGATGATCGGCGAGGATGGCGAGCGCCACACCGTGCTCGTCCGTCGCGGCCCGACCCACCTTGGCCTCGAGGCCCTCGACCGTGACGTCGTCGCAGCCGCCGACGTACTCCACGTCGGCGGGGCAGACATCCTCGCCGAGCCCGTCCTCGAGCCCTTGGCCCAGCTGATGGCCGTCGCCCGGGAAAGGGGGGTGAAGACGACCCTCGACGTGCTCTCGGTCTGCGATCAGAATATCCGCGAGCAACTGGCCCCGGTCTTGGGACAGGCGCAGTACTTCTTCCCCAACGAGCACCAACTGGCGGGCCTGACCGGCAGCGACGACCCGGAGACGGCGATCGAAATCCTGCGCGGGCTCGGGGTCGAAAACGTGGTCGCGACCCTGGGTGGAGAAGGCAGCATCGCCAGGGGCCCCCAGGGGGAAGCCCGGGTACCGGCGCTGGAGGTCGAGATGGTCGACAGCACCGGCTGCGGCGACGCCTTCGTGGCCGGCTTCATCGTCGCCATGGCGAACGTGTGGGAACTGGAGTCTTCGGTCTGGCTCGGTGCCGCCTCCGCCGCGCTGGCCGCGACCGGTCTCGGCTCGGACGCCGGGATCGTCGACCTGCCCGGCACGCTCGAGTTCCTGGCGTCGAGGTCGCCAGCGCCGGTCGACGACATCGCCAGAGCGGCGATCCCAGCCTGATGACGGAGCCGTCGGGCCAGTCGGTGGCGGCGCCGACCGACGGGGCGTCGGGGTCGGCCGGCCGACCCACTTCGACGTCATGCGCGTAACGATCGTCGGTGGCGGGATCGTCGGCCTGGCGACGGCACGGGAGGTGCTCCGCGACGACCTTGGCGCCGAGGTGGTCGTACTCGAGCGGGAGCATCAGGTCGGGCTGGGGCAGACCGGCCACAACAGCGGCGTCGTCCACACGGGTCTCTATTACCAGCCTGGTTCGCTGAAGGCGCGGCTGTGCCGTCGAGGAATGGGCCTGTTGCGCGAGTTTTGCGCCGAGTACGGCATCGCCTACGAGGAGTGCGGCAAGCTGGTCGTCGCAACCGAGCCGGAGGAGAGGGAGCGACTGGAGGCACTTGCGGAACGGGCGAACGCGAACGGAGTGGAGGGTCTCACCTGGCTCGACGGCGAGGAGATGAGGCGGATCGAGCCGCACGTGCATGGTCTCTGGGCGCTGCATTCGCGGGCCACCGCGATCGTCGACTTCACCGCCGTCGCGCGGGCGATGGCCGACGCGATCGTCGCTGCGGGCGGCGAGATCCGCACCGCCGCGGCGGTCCGCCGCATCGGCACCAGGCCCGGTTCGGCCGTCGTCGAGCTCACCGCCGGGGCCAAGATCTCCGCCGACCACGTCATCGTCTGCGCCGGGATCGAGGCCGACCGGGTCGCCCGGGCCTCGGGTGAGCCGGCGGAGCCACGCATAGTCCCCTTCCGCGGTCAGTACTGGAAGCTCCGCCCGGATCGCGCCGAGCTGGTCCGCGGACTGATCTATCCGGTTCCGGACCCGGCCCTCCCGTTCCTCGGCGTCCACCTGACGAAGCGGATCGACGGCGAGGTCTGGCTCGGGCCCAACGCTGTCCTGGCCTTGGCCCGCGACGGCTACCGCTGGTGGAGCGTGAATCCGCGCGACGTCGCCGAGACCTTCGCCTGGCCCGGCACATGGCGGATGATGGCCCGCCATTGGTCGGCCGGATGCAGCGAAATCGCCTCGGCCTTCAAGCCCCGCTTCGCGCGCGCGGCGCGGCAGTTCGTCCCCGAGCTTTCCGCCGGCGATCTCGTACGGGCTCCGGCCGGCGTGCGGGCGCAGGCGATCGACCGCGACGGAAGTCTGGTCGACGACTTCCGAATCGGCGCCTCCGGCCGCGTGCTGTGGGTTCGCAACGCTCCCTCGCCTGCGGCCACCTCCTCATTGGCGATCGCCGAGGAGCTCGTCGGTCGTATGAAGAAAGGGTGACGTGAGACGCGAGATGTCCTCGACCGCTGTGCCTGGTGCCGCGGATGCTGGTCTGGTCGGAGCTCAACCATCCAGATGGCAGCATCAGCCGTATGGGAGCAACTTGGACTTGATGTCAGGTTCAATCCCATCTAGTCTTCGCGCAGAGTCGCGTGATCCAGATTCCGGTGCCCTGTCACAGGGGTGGCGGGTAACCCACGGAGGTGTGAGATGTCATCCGAAAGTCCGTTCAGCCAGGGCCTCGCCTACGTCGAGGGGGAGTTCGTCCCGCTGGCGGAGGCTCGGCTGCCGCTGGTGGAGGCCGGCTTCACACGCTCCGACGCCACCTATGACGTCGTCGCGACCTGGCAGGGCCGCTTCTTCCTCCTCGACGAGCACCTCGAGCGCTTCGAGCAGAGCTACACCGCCCTCCACATGAAGCTGCCCCTCGAAGGCGCTGAGCTGCGCAGCATGCTGATCGAGATGGTCGCCCGCAGCGGCCTGCGGGACAGCTACGTCGACATGATCGCCACCCGCGGCGTGCCGCCCGGTGGCGTGCGCGATCCGCGCCGCTACGAGAATCGCCTCTACGCCTTCGTCTGCCCCTACGTCTGGGTGTTCAGCCCCGAGGCCCAGGAACGGGGCATCACGGCGATCGTCAGCTCGGTGATTCGCACCTCGCCCCGCTCGATCGACCCCAGGGTGAAGAACTTCCAGTGGGGCGACCTGCTCAAAGGCCAGTGGGAGGCGATCGGCGATGAGGCCGAAGCGGGCATCCTCCTCGACCCCGAGGGCAACGTCACCGAGGGTGCCGGCTACAACGTCTTCGCGATCGTCGACGGTGTCCTGCGCACGCCCGAGGAGGGCTGCCTGTTGGGCATCACCCGGTTGGCCACGTTGGAACTGGCCGAGGAGATCGGCATGCCGACCAGGGTGGGGCTCCTGCACGTCGACGAGCTGCGCGCCGCGGAAGAGATCTTCTTCACCACGACCGCCGGCGGCGTGATGCCGGTGGGCAAGCTCGACGGCAAGCCGATCGGCGCAGGCGACGGCCGTCCCGGCCCCCGCTCATTGGAGCTGCGAAAAGTCTTCTGGGAGGCCCAGGACCGTCCCGAGTGGACGACCGAGGTGGACTACGACATCGCCGGGGTGGCCGAGCCGACCGGTTGACCCTGTCGCCAGGTCGCCATCGATGGGCCGGACCCGAACGAAAGGACCGAAGTGAGCGAGGACAGCATCCAGCAGGTGCGCCGTGAGATCGTCGAGACCTGCAGGCGCATGCACGAGGAGGGCCTGGTCAAGGGGACCGCGGGCAACATCAGCGTACGCACGGGCGACCAGGTGGTGATCACGCCATCGAGCGTGCCATACGACCGACTCACCCCGGACCAGCTCTGCGTCGTCGATCTTGACGGCAACTCCATCGAGGGCGACCGACCCTCCTCGGAGACCCCGTTCCACACCATCCTCTACCGGGAGACCGACGCCGCGGCGGTCGTCCACACCCACTCGGTCTATGCGACCACGATCGCCTCGACGGCCGCCGAGCTCCCGGCGATCCACTACGCGGTCCACGCCTTCGGGGGCGACCGGGTCGAGATCGCCGACTACCAGCGATTCGGCTCCGACGCGCTGGCCGACGCCGTCCGTGACGCGCTCGGGGATCGTCGCGGGGTGTTGCTGCGCAACCACGGGGCGCTCGTGCACGGGCCCTCGCTGGAGAAGGCCTACGAGCTGGCGCAGGTGCTCGAGTGGTTGTCGGAGCTCTACTGGCGGGCCCAGGTCTTCGGCGAGCCCAGCATCCTCACCGGGGATCAGATCGAGGAGGTGCGGACCGAGGCCAGACGGCGCCGCCACATGATGCAGGCAAAGTCGTGAGGTGGAGCCGCGGAAGGTCTACTGGAAGGCCCAGGACCGTCCCGAGGACGACCGAGGTGGACTACGACATCGTCGACCTGGGCCCTGTAACCGGCTGGCCTGAGACCGGCAGGACTTGATGGCAGGGCGCGCCGAGGACCTTGACGCTCTCGTCGACCGGCTTGCCCAGCGGTTGTGCAACTGGGACCGCTGGGGGCGTGACGATGAGCTCGGCACGCTCAACCTGGTCACCCCCGCGAAGCGGCTCGAGGGGGCCGCTGCGGTTCGTGAGGGCACCGCCTTCTCACTCGGCTTCGAGTTGCGCCCCGACAAGCCCCAACCGGCCGGCTCGGGACGAATCAACCTGCAGCACTACATGACCGAGGTGGGTGCCGACACGTCACCGGATCCAGAAGTCACGGCGGGCTCCGACGACGTCATCGCGATGGCGGTGCATGGCGCGACACACTGGGATGCCCTCTCGCACATCTTCCATCGCGACCAGATGTACGGCGGCGTCAGCGCCGCCGAGGTGACCAGCAGGGGTGCTCGCCGCAACGACATCCGCGGTGTCGCCAGGCGGATGGCTACGCGCGGAGTCCTGGCCGACGTCGCCCGCCACCAGAGCGTCGAAGCTCTGCCGGTGAGCCACCCGATCACGGCCGACCAGCTGCAGGACGTCCTCGACAGCCAAGAGGTGGAGTTGCGGCCCGGAGATGCCCTCCTGGTGCGGACCGGCCATCTCGGGAGAGTCTCGGCGGCGGGCGATTGGTCAGCCTTCGCGCAGACAGGTCCGCTGACCCCGGACGAGCCCGGCATCGACCTCAGCTGCCTGCCCCTGCTCCACGAACTTGGTGTCAGCGCCGTCGCCTGCGACAACTGGGCGGTTGAGAACCTCGCCATCGGCCCGCCGCGCCTCCCGCTACACGAGGTTAGCCTGGTCTACATGGGGATGATCCTCGGGGAGATCTTCGAGCTCGACACGCTCGCCGCGGCCTGCGCCGTGGACCACCGGTACGACTTTCTCCTGGCGGCGGCGCCATTGCCTATCCATGGGGGTGTCGGTGGGCCGGTCAACCCGATTGCGATCCGTTAGGGCAGACAAGTTGGGTTCAAGGTGACGCTCGAGAAGGCGAGCGAGTTGAGCGACCGGCTTCAGACCCGCTTCCGCGAAATGGACTTGACGTCAAGTTCAGTAACGCATAGGGTGATTCCATCGCAGGTACCCGTTACCGCGTGAGTAGCCATCGATTCATTGTGTTGAACTCGGAATAAGTTTGGGGACCCAAGGGAGAGAAATGCGTTCAAGCGATAGAAGGAAGTTGCGGATTTTCGCGTTGGCGATATTCGCCGTGCTGGTCGTGGTCGTCGCAGGTTGTGGCAGCGGCTCATCTTCGTCCTCCACCTCAGGTGGTAGTGGCGGCGGTGGCGAATCGGCAGGGACGCCCAAGCAGGGCGGCACCATCAACGTCACCAACGCGGAAGAAAACATCACCCTCAACCCGTTGCTGGCCTATGTCCCGGCCGACGTGAACGTGATCTCGGCCATCAACGAGTCGCTCTTCAAAGAAAACTCCGAAGGCAAGACCGTGCCGTGGCTCGTCGAACAATTCGAAACCGCAGAAAACGAAAAAGTCTGGACGCTTCACCTGAAGAAGAACGTCAAGTTCTCCGACGGTAAACCGATGACTTCGGCCGACGTCGTCTTCTCCCTCGAATCGGTAAAGAAGAGTGAAGTCTACGGAGCGCTGCTGGAAAACGTGACGGCGATCGAAGCACCAAACGGTTCGACTGTCGTGATCAAGAACAAAGTCCCGGCGCCGGAAACGCCGCTGAACCTGAGCCAGTGGTCCTTCGGGATCATGCCGAAGAACTTCGGTGGCGAGTCAGAAGCCGAATTCGGTGAACATCCGATTGGGACCGGACCGTTCGAATTCGTCTCCTGGAAAAAGGGCGAATCGATGACACTGGCGAAGAATCCTCACTACTGGATCCCGGATCGACCCTACCTCAGCAAAATCGTCTTCCACACGGTCGAAGATCCGAATAGCCGCGCCTCGCAGCTGCGCGGCGGCGAGCTCGATCTGATCTACCAACCGCCGTGGGAGCAGCTCGAATCGATCGAAAACGCCCCCGAGACGGAAGTCGTGGATACGCCGCTCGGGATCAGCTTCCAGATCATGCTGAATGTGCGCAAGCCGCTGTTCCAGAACAAGAAGATCCGCGAAGCCTTCAACATCGCCTTGGACCGCGAAGGCATCGTCCAGGCAGCGTTGAGCGGCCACGGCGAACCGGTCGGCGCCTATGTGTCGCCGCCGATCTATGGGTACAACCCAAATATCGAAGCGCCTGAACAGAATATCGAAAAGGCGAAAGAACTGGTAGCCGAAGCGGTCAAGGAAGGCGCGGAACCGAAGACCACGCTGATGTTCGCCAAGGAAAACCCGTTCTGGGTGACCGCTTCCCAGGTCGTCCAGCAAAACCTCGAAGAAGTTGGCTTCACGGTGAACATCGAAAAGACGGATAGCAACACTTCGGTGACGAAAGCGATCGCAGGCGAATACGACGCCTTCGCGGTGTACAACTACGAGCCCTCGGGAGAGGCTGCTGAATTGTTCTCGTTCTACAACGCGTACGAAGGAAACTGGACTGGTGCCGACACCACCCAGATGGAGAAACTACTTCCGAAAGCGGTACAGGAGGTGAACGATAAAAAGCGCGAAGAAGATTACTGGCATATGCAGGATATCGTCGCCGAAGAACAGAACGTGATCGTTGTCGCGGCGGCCCCTTACGCCTGGGCTCAGAGCAGCAACCTGACCGGCTTCTATGTCAGTAGGGGCGGCGTGGCCTGGTTCGGCGAAGCGGGATTCATGGAATAGACCATGGCCTACGTGCGGTTCTTCGTCCGGCGTCTCCTTCAGGCGATACCGGTTGTGATCGGGGTGACAATAATCGTCTTCTTCCTGATCCACTTGGTCCCTGGGGACCCGGCGAAGACCGCACTGGGCATCCGTGCGACCCCGCAGAGCATCGAAAACCTCCATCACCTTTGGGGTCTCGACAAGTCCCTGCCAGCTCAATACTTCCTGTTCATGGAAAGGTTGCTGACCGGCGATCTCGGTACCTCACTGCGATACGGGCAGTCGGCCGGGGCGTTGGTGATGGAGCGGATGCCGGTGACCTTGTGGCTACTGTGCTATGCGACCGTGCTGACCGTCGCGATCTCGATGGCGGCCGCGCTCTTCGCCACCTCGAAGCCGGGCGCGTGGCGCGATCAGTCGATTCGCGTCCTCTCCGTGATCTCGCTCGGCGTGCCGAGCTTCTGGCTGGGCCTGGTGCTGATCCAGTACGTCGCGATCGATGCCGGTCTGTTTCCCTCCGCGGGGTTCGGCACCGGATTCACCGGGCACCTCGAATCCTTGTTCTTGCCGAGCTTGACTATCGCGGCCGGGATCATCCCGCTGGTCGTCCGCAGCCTGAGGGCGGAGATTCTCAAGGTCTCGGAGTCCGACTTCGTCACCACGGCACGGGCCAAGGGGCTCAGCGAGCGTCGGATCCGGATACGCCACGTCCTCCGCAATGCCCTGGCACCGACCGTCACGGTCCTTGCCGTAAACATCAGCTTCCTCGTCGGTGGCACGCTCGTGATCGAACAGGTCTTCAGCCTTGGCGGCGTCGGTGCGTTGATGCTGCAAGCGATCAGCAATCGCGACTTTCCGGTGGTCCAGGCGGTCACGCTCATCCTTGCCCTGGTCGTGGTGACAGTCAACATCATGGGTGATCTCATTCAGGCCCTGCTCGATCCGCGGGTGGAGGCCAGGTGACCGATTCACTTTCCGAGGAGATCCAGGGCCCGCCTTCCACCTCGCAGGTCGAGGCCGAGTTCCGTTCACCGCTGCGGCCTGCCGAGTTCAGCCGACCCCTGGGATCAAGGCTAGGCGGTCGTTTCAGCGGCAACGGCGAGCTCATGTTCGGTCTCTGCATCCTCGGCTTCCTGATCCTCGTCGGGGTGTTCGCGCCGGTGATCTCCCCTCATGACCCGGTCAAACAGGATCTGACTCAGACGCTCGCTCCTCCGGGTACGGCGGGTCACCTTCTGGGCACTGACCAACTCGGACGCGACACGCTCTCGCGGCTGATCTACGGGGACCGGAACGACATCTTCATCGCGCTTGGCGCGCTCCTCGGCCCATTCTTGATAGGCACCGTGCTCGGTGTCCTGGTCGGCTATCGCGGCGGCTGGCCGGACTCTCTCCTGATCGGGGTCACCGATGTAGTCTTCGCCTTCCCGATCCTCGTCCTGTTGATCGCCCTGGTCTTCGTCCTTGGGCCGGGTGTGGCCACGATCATCGTTGCGGTGACGGCGGTCGACTGGGTCGTCTACGCCCGATTGGGGCGGACGTCGACCCGTCGTGAGGCATCGATGGAGTATGCGCTGGCGGCTCAGGTGGGGGGCGTCCCGACCTGGCGCGTGCTCACCCGCCACATCCTTCCCAACATGATCACTCAGTCGATCGTCTATGCGATGTCGGATGCGGTCCTGATCATCCTCTTCGTCACGACCCTCGGCTACCTCGGACTGGGCATCCCGCCCCCCGCGCCGGATTGGGGGACGATGATCGCGGAAGCCCAGCCGTTCTTCAACAACCAGTGGTGGCTGGCGGTCATCCCCGGTCTCGCAATCATCCTCATCGGCTTCAGCTTTGCTTTGATCGCCGACGGGTTGGCGCGGAAGCTGGACGCGCGGTGACGGAGCCGGCCGTGCAACAGACCGCAGAGTCGCCGGGCGATCTGCTCGAAGTCCGCGATCTTCGCCTCGCCATCGGCGGAGGCGAGGACGCTCTCGAGCCGATCACCGGCGCGAGCCTCCATGCCCGCCGCGGCGAGGTCGTCGGGGTGGTCGGCGAGTCCGGCTCGGGAAAGTCCCTGACCCTGAGGGCGATCGCCGGCCTCCTGCCGACCGGGGTGTCGGTCAGCGGTGGTGCCATCGAGGTCGCCGGGGTGGATGTCGCCGATGCCGACGATCGGCAGATGCGACGCTTGCGCGGCGGGGTCGTCGGGATGGTCTTCCAGGAGCCCATGACGGCGCTCAATCCGACGATGCGGATCGGCCCGCAGATTGCCGAGGCAGCTCGCACCCATTGCGACCTCTCCCGTGCCGAGGCCAAGGCGCGCGCGATCGAATTGCTGCGGAAGATGGGCTTCACCGAAGCCGAGCGACGCTACCGGCTGTTCCCGCACGAACTCTCCGGCGGGATGCGGCAGAGGGTCGTGATCGCCATCGCCGTCGCCGGCGAACCATCCTTGCTCCTCTGTGACGAGCCGACCTCCGCGCTCGACGCCACGGTGACGATGAAGGTCCTTGACTTGATCGTCGGTCTCGCCGGCGAACTGAACATCGGCATCGTCCTCGTCACCCACGACCTCGGTGTCGCCGGCCGGGTGTGCGACCGGATAGTCGTGATGTACGCGGGGCGGATGGTCGAGGAAGGGCCCGCCGAAGAGGTCCTCCGTCGCCCGCGGCACCCGTACACGTTGGCGCTCCTGCAGACGGTACCGACCCGGGACTCGACGATCGAGAAACTGCGGGCTATCCCTGGGTCGCCCCCCCCGGTGGGCGGACTGCCCGAAGGCTGCCCGTTTGCACCCCGCTGTGAATTCGCCCATCCGGAATGCCTGAGACCCGTCTCCCTGGTGGAGATCGGCGCCGGCCGAAAAACGGCCTGTCGCCGCCACGAGCTGCTGTCCCAGAAAGCTGCGGCGGGCGATGGCTGAGCCGTTGCTCGAGGCTCGCGGGTTACGGGTCTGCTTCGGCGGCGGCCGCGATGTGTTCCTCCGCCGCAGGGAGTCGTTCGAAGCCCTCCGCGGCATCGACTTCCAGGTGCAGCCCGGCGAAGCCTTCGCCCTGGTCGGCGAGTCGGGCGCGGGCAAGTCGACAGCCGCCCGCTGCGTGGTCGGCCTGCAGCGCCCGACTGAGGGGACGGTCACATTCGACGGCGCGCCCCTGCGACCGGACAAGGACCCTGCCCAGCGTCGTGCGATCCAGATGGTCTTCCAGGACCCCTACGGGTCGCTGAACCCGCGGCTGACCGTCGGGGCGACGATCGGCGAGCTGCTGCGGGTCAATGGCCTGGCGGCGGACAAGGCCTCGGCCCGGGCCCGCACGATCGAGTTGCTCGAGATGGTCGGCCTGCCTGAGGATGCTATGGAAAAGCGGCCGCGCGCCTTCTCGGGGGGTCAGCGTCAGCGGATCGGCATCGCCCGCGCCCTCGCCGTCGAGCCCAAGCTGCTTGTCGCCGACGAGCCGGTATCGGCCCTCGACGTCTCCATCCAGGCCTCGATACTGATCCTCCTGAAACGCCTCCAACGGGAGCTGGGCCTGACGATGCTCTTCATCTCCCATGACCTTGCGGTCGTCAAGCAGCTATGCGATCGGGTCGCCGTCATGTATGACGGGGAGATCGTAGAGGAGGGGACGGTCGCGGACGTCCTGACGAATCCGGAGAACGACTTCACGAAGGAGCTGCTGGACGCGACCACCGGTCTGCCCCCGCTGGATATTGCGGTCCCCGAGTCGACCAGGGAGCCGGACGGGGTACCCGGATGAGTGGCGGAGGGCGGCCTAGGATCCGTCTACCTCGGTTTAATGCCGTAGAGCAATCTTTGGAAGGGATGGGGAGATGTCAGATCGGAAGATGGTAGGCATCCGAAGGCCGCCACCGAGCAGCCATCGGGGTGAGCGCACCCGCGCCTCCCTCGTGGCTGCCGCCCGGCGGGTCTTCGAAAGGGACGGGTATCTCGACGCCAGGATCAGCGACATAACGAAGGAGGCGGGAGTCTCGTCGGGATCCTTCTATACCTATTTCGACGACAAGGAGGAAGTCTTCTCCGCGGTGGTCGAGGCGGTGCAGGAGGACATGCTTCATCCCCACGTCCAGGAACGAATGGGCGGCGAGGACGTCGTCGCACTCATCGACGCGTCGAATCGTGAGTACATCCACTCCTACAAACGGAACGCCCGTCTCATGGCACTGTTCGAGCAGGTCGCGCAGATCGATGGCGACTTCAGGGAGTTGCGGCGGATGCGGGCCCGCGCGTTCGCTGATCGCAACGCCAAGTTGATCCGCCGCCTCCAGAAGGAAGGCAGGGTCGACGGCGCGATCGATGCCCACGTGGCCGCACATGCGCTCAGCGCCATGGTGGGTCGGATGGCGTTCATCGTCTATGTGCTCGGCGAGAAGATCCCTTTCGAGAAGCTCGTCACGACCCTCAACCTGCTGTGGACGAACGCGCTCGGACTCCACGACGCGCCGGCGAAGGCGAATGGATCCAAGCCGAAGCGCGCGCGTTCGTCGCCGCCCGGGTAGGCGCGGCAGGCGCCAAGTGGGGCTCGGGCAGCCGCGTGGCGGTCGGCGCCGCAGATGCCGCAGCCTTCGACCCGCACGATCGCCTCGTCGGCGGCCGAACGGGTCCTGGACCTGCGCCACCTCGACCTCGTCCGGCGTGGCGATGACCACCGCCCTCAACTCGTCATTCCCCTCGTAGCCCTGGTAATTGCGATCCCCTCCTCCAGCGTCCAAGCTCTCGCGGCGCATCCCGCCAGCAACGCCGCGCCGAGCGCGCCTGGCTCCTCGACCTCGCTTCGCTCGAATCCGCCGACCGCCTGTTCCTTCATTTGCAGCATCGCTGGGCTGTGCAACCAGCCGCCCGAGCCGACAACGCGCGAGACCGGGCCACCGAGACGCTCGAGCCCGGCGATCGCATCGCGGACACGGCTGAAGGCAAGCTCGATCGCTGCCCGCCAGACCGCCGCCTCGTCGAGGCCGGGCGGCCGCGCGAGGATGGTCCCGCTCTCCTCGAATCGGATCTCTCGGCGGCGGTCGAGGACGACCTGTAGCGCCCGCTCGTCGAACTCGGGAGAGGAATCCTTGCGCCCAAGCTGGGCGAGCACGTGCTTCAGCAGCAGGCCGCTGCGGGTGCCGCGCACCGCGGTCCGCCGACCCGCGAGCACGTGCCAGCTGGTGTTGAAGCCGGCGACGATCTCGGCCGGCGCCGGCGGCTCCTCGGCGCTGCGCAGCAGCGCCTCGCCGTTGCCCCAGGAGTCGAAAATGACCTCGTCGCCGACCGCGTCGGCGCCGAGCGCGGCGCAGAGGTGGTCGTGCCCGGCGACGGTGAGCACCGCGCCGCTGAGCCACTCTTCGCCGCTGCCGCCGCTCGCGGTGCCCGCCGGCTCGCCGGCGGGCACCGGTTCGGGCTGCTCGCGCCACGGCAAGCCGGCCCAGTCGGCCGCCTCAGCGAAGATCGCGGGCTCGCCGATGCGGAGGAAGCCGGTCCGCGACCAGAGCGAGAGCTCCGGCCCCGGCGCACCGCCGAGCGCCTGCACCATCCACTCCGGCACCGCCATCCAACGCCGCTGCGCGTCGAAGCCGTCGCGGTGCATTTCGCGCTGCTTGAGGACGGTCAGGCGCCGGTCGACGCGCTGCCCGCTCGCCGCCGCGAAGCCCTCCGCGCCGAACTGGTCCAGCAGTTCGGCTTCGGCGCGGGCGCCCCTCGAGTCGTGCCAGGCGACGATCGGCGCGCAGGGCTCGCCGGCGGCGTCGATCGAGACGCCCGACTCGGCGAAGCCAGTGACCCCGAGTGCGGCGATCGCCTCCTCGACGTCGCCGAGCGCCCGCCGCAGCGTGCCCAGCGCCGTCGCCCGCAGCCGCCCAGGGTCGAGCTCGGTCCCCATCCAGGGCGTTGGCTGCTCAGCGCGGCCAAGGGGGCCGCCGTCCTCGCCCAGTACCACGGCCTTGATGTTCGAGGTTCCGAGGTCGAGTCCGGCGAAGCGGCCCACGGTTCGTCTCTACCCCGCCGCGGCCTGACGATAGATCTCGACGAACTCGGCGTAGCGGTCGCCGATCGCGGCGATCGCCGTAGCTTCGGAGTCGGCGCCGCGGAGGAACCCGCGGATCGGCTCCTCCCAGATGCTACGACCGATCGCGAAGCCGTCGAAGCCGTCGTCGCGCGCGGCGAGCCGCAGCCAGTAGGCGACCCGCTCGGAGGAAGCCCGGCGACCCAGCACGAGGGCCCGGACGGCGTCGTCATACCGGCGGAAGGTCCCCGAGACGCGCTCGTAGTCGGCCACGCTCTCGAGGCCCTCGAGCTTCCACACCGTCGGCCACATGCCGAGCCGGTAGACATCGTCGATCGCCCGGCAGACGAGCTCCGGGCGCAGCTCGCGGTCGAAACGCTCCTGGTCCCCGCCACACTGCGCCAGCTGCTCCTCGGTCGGCGGCACGATCAGCTCGAGCATCATCCCCTGGCTCCGTCCAAGCCGCGACTCGAGCTCGGCGAAAGCCCGCGCGAGGTCGTCGAGCTGGCGCCGATAGGCCGGGCCTTCCTCGGGATTGATGGTCATCATCGCCTTGGCGAAGTCGGGCTCGAAGGTGGCAACGTGGGCGACGAAGTCGTCGGGATATTGGAGCCGAAAGGGAGGGCCGCTAGCCTCGATCGGCATCGTCAGCGAGATCCCGTGCGCTCGGCTCTCGCGTGCCACCGCGCCGCCGAAGATCTCGTCGACCAGCAGTCCGGCGGAATCGTCGACCCGATTCTCGTCGTCCTCGATCGCCGCCAGCAGGCCGCGGAAGACGACCCACTTGATGCGCTCGACCGATTCCGAATCTGCCAATGACACCATGTCACCGAACATCACCGGGATCGATGCCCGGTGGTCGCAGGCGAGGACAAACAAGGGGACGGGCGGCGAGGGGCGGTCGACAGAGGCGGCCTCCTGCGTGTTGTCTTCTGTTTTCATTGGTCTATATGCCGGATGCGCAGGAGAAGGCACACATCGCTTCCCAAAAACGCCTGCGATTGCCGACTGCCTCCGTTTCTTTGCTCTGGATCAGGAAAAATGGGGACTTTGTAAAGCTTTGCTTGCGCACGCGGCGCTGAAACGAGGCCGCCGTCCCACCGAGACGGACTATAACGGGCAGGAAACAAGTGCCAACCCAACACAAAAAGCAGATAGAACAAACTCACCCCGAGCCGCTGGACACTCGCCGGCGGCTCCGACGCCGCCGATGAAGAAGTCAGATCGAGCCGACGGGTCGCAGGCGGAGCCAGGGGAGCTCCAGATGGGGCCCGTGGCCGGCCTCTTCGCCTCCGAGCGCCAGCAGGAGATCCTCGCGATCGCCCGCCGCGACGGCCGCGTCGACGTCAACGAGCTCGGCCGCCGCTTCGCGGTGACGACCGAGACGATCCGCCGCGACCTCAGCAAACTGGAGCGGGCGACGCTGCTGCGGCGGGTGCACGGCGGCGCAATCCCGATCGAGCGGACCCACATCATTCCGACCGTCGCCCAGCGGGCGGTGACGATGAGCGAGGAGAAGCGGGCGATCATGCTGGCGGCCGTCGACGAGGTCCCGAGCGCCGGCGCGCTCCTGATCGACGCCGGGACGACGACCGCGGCGCTGGTCGAGTTCTTCCCCGACGATCGCGAGGTGACGGTGGTGACCAACTCGCTGCCGGTCGCAGAGGGGCTGATGGTGAAGCCGAAGGTCGAGGTGATGATGCTCGGCGGTCGCGTCCGCGAGAAGACGCTGGCGACGGTCGACAGCTGGGTGCTGCACTCGCTCGAAGAGGTGCGGGTCGACGTCGCGATGATCGCCGCCTACGGCGTCCACCCGAGCACCGGACTGACCACCCCCAGCCCGGCTGAGGCGGCGGTGAAGCGGGCTATGATGGACGCTGCCTTGCGGGTCGTCGTGGTCGCCGACCACTCCAAGCTCGGCAACGTTCACCTCTCGATCTTCGCTCCGCTGACCGAGGTCGACGTGCTGATTACCGACCAGGGTGCGGACCCGGAGATCCTCAAGAACATCCAGGACGCCGGCCCAGAGGTGCGCGTCGCCGCCGGGGGGAAGACGAGCCTCGCCGTCACCGAGGACGCCGAGGGCGAGAAGGGAACCTAGGGATGCGAGGGCGCACGCAGAACCGAGGCACCGTCCTCCACGGGCCGCGCGACCTGCGGGTCGAGCCGCGGCCGGCGCCGGAGGTGCCCCGGGACGTGCCTCGTCAATGTCTCGACCCAGGCCTCGATACTGATCCTCCTGAAGCGCCTCCAAGGGTGCTGGGCCTGACGATGCTCTTCATCTCCCACGACCTTGCGGTCGTCAAACAGCTATGCGATCGTGTCGCCGTCATGTGTGACGGGGAGATCGTGGAGGAAGGTCCGGTCGCCCGTAGTCGTCTACCAGGAGGACAAGCATGAGCGCCATGTACGCGGTCGTCGATCCGGCGACCGGCGAGACGGTCAAGGAGTACCCGACGATCACGGACGAGGAGCTTCGGGCGGCCATCGACCGAGCCGAGCGTGTGCACCAAGGCTGGTCGTCCTCGACCAGCACGGCCGATCGGGGAGCGCTCCTGCGCCGGGTCGGCGAACTGCACTCAGAGAGGCGCGAACGGCTCGGGGCGATCATCGGCCGTGAGATGGGCAAGCCGATCACGCAGGCGCTCGGTGAGATCGACTACACCAACACGATCTACCAGTACTACGCGGATCGGGCCGAGGAGCTGACGGCGGATGAACCGATCGAGCTCCTCGGGGGCGAGGGGTCCGCGGTAATCCGGCGGAGCTCGCTCGGCGTCCTGCTCGGGATCATGCCTTGGAACTTCCCTTACTACCAAGTATCCCGCGTGGCGGCCCCGAACCTGCTGATCGGCAACCCGATCATCCTCAAGCACGCTCCCCAGTGCCCTGAATCGGCGGAGGCGATCTCCGAGATCTTCCGCGACGCCGGATTTCCCGAAGGGGCCTACGAGAACATCTACGCCACCAACGAGCAAATCGAGTGGGTGATCGGGGATCCGCGGGTTTGCGGTGTGACCGTCACCGGCTCGGAGCGGGCAGGCGCCGCCGTAGCCGAGATCGCCGGTCGGAACCTGAAGAAAGTGGTCCTCGAGCTCGGTGGCTCCGACCCCTTCGTGGTCCTCGGGACGGATGACCTCGACCGGCTGGTCGAAACCGCCGCGACGGCGCGGCTCGGGAATGCCGGCCAGGCCTGCAACTCACCTAAGCGCATGATCGTCGCCGACGATCTCTACGAGCCCTTCGTCGAGAGGCTCGGCGAGGTTCTCGGCGCGGTGAAGCCTGGCGACCCGAGCTCATCCGAGACCGCTATCGGCCCGGTCTCCTCGGAGACCGCCGCCCAACGCCTGGAGGAACAGGTCCGCCGCGCGGTCGATCGTGGGGCGACCCTCCTCGTCGGCGGCCGCCGCGACGGGAATTTCTTCGAACCTACCCTCCTCACCGACATCTCCCCGGACAACGACGCGTACCGCGAAGAGTTCTTCGGACCGGTGGCCCAGGTCTACCGCGTGGCATCGGAGGAGGAGGCGGTCACCCTGGCCAACGACACCCCTTTCGGCCTGAGCGCGTACATCATGAGCAACGACGAGGAGCAGGCCACGCGGGTCGCCGATCAGATCGACGCAGGCATGGTGTTCATCAATTTGATCGGGGTGCGTGCTCCCGAGCTACCGTTTGGTGGGGTCAAGCGGTCGGGATTCGGACGCGAGCTCGGCAGGCTGGGCGTCGACGAATTCGTGAACAAGAAGCTGATCAGGCGGGGAGCGTCTAGCTACTAGACACCCAGCACGGCCCGATGCCCGACTTCCCATGTGGGTTTCCGGCCGATTGCGAGCGGCACGCGCCCGAGGTGCGCCGTGCTGGAGCCCGAAATGCATCCTCGACCCACTCGCGCTCATGCTCACTCGAGGACACCTACAACCCTGGATCGAGGAATTCAGCGCCGAGGAACCTATAGAACTTAATGCCGCCAACTTGGTCACACACTGCGCGGTGCTGGAGCCTTGGCGGTTCGGCTCCCAGCCTCTTCCTCAGCAGTCAGATATGTACCTAGCAAGGCAGTAGCCTCGGCCTCGGTTCCGGCATGAGGTGGCCATAGAGATCGAAGCTTACCTTGATCGAGGAAAGGCCCATGAACCCGCCACGAACCGTCGGATCCGCACTTCAATCCACACCCCTGATTCGCCCCAGGTTAGGGACTCCGCCGACATACTCAGATTGATCGCGCCGGCCGCACGTGGTAGGAACCCCTCCACCATGGCAAGGGTTTTTCGGGAGGATGAGATATCGGCACAGCTGGGTCCGTTCGACGCAGTCTCGCCGATTGGCCAGCCGAGCGGAAGCGGCGAATGCTGGCGCCTTGAGAAGGGGGCAGTGGTGGAGGCACTCAAGGTGATTGTCAAGAACCCTGAGCCCGAACGCTTCGATCGCGAGGTGAAGGCGCTGGAGCGCGTCTCTTCACCACTCGTTGTCGATGTCCATCGATACGGCGACAACCTGGTCGCAAGCGACGGGACGAGCTACTGCTATCTGGTCAGTGAGTTCATCGACGGTGGCGATGTTCGCAGCCACATCGACCCGGGGTCGCTGCCAGACGACGACCACCTTCGGGCATGCATTCACGGCGTGACCACCGGCCTCGCGGTTCTTCACGCCAATCAGATCGTTCACCGCGACATCAAGCCCGAAAACATCATTCTCCGGGACGGGGACTGGGCGAGGCCGGTGATAATAGACCTTGGCCTAAGTCGATTGCTCGATTTGACGAGCATGACGGTCTACCCATGGGCCGCTGGTACCTGGCCCTACATGGCCCCCGAGCAACTGCGCGGCGAGCGGGCGATCGATCAGACGGATATGTGGGCGCTCGGGGTGGTCGCAGCGGAGTTGGCCAGCGGCGCCCATCCGTTCCGCCGGGGCGAGACGGCGCCACCTGCCGATTGGTTTCAGCGGCTGGGCGCCGGGGCCCTCATCCCTGGGTCGCGGCCTGCTGGATTTCGCGATTTCGTGGATGCCACGGTCGATATGGCGGCCTACAAAAGGCCGTCGGCAGAGGCAGCCCTCCAACTGCTCGACGCGGTGTGGCCGCCATCATGAGGCCGGGATTCTGGCTACAGCACGGCAACAGAAACGCCAATGAGCTCGTGGCGTATTCGGACAGCCTTGCTGGCGAGCCGGGCGGAAGGCCCGGCACCGTCCTCGCGCCCGTGAATGCCCCATCCACCTTGGACCCCCTTTTCGAGCTGGCCCGTTCAAAGGGCGACGCATTTCTCGACCCTATTGGGCATTGCATCGACCGTGAGCCGACCAAAACCAAAGAAAAGCACTTTCCTTGGCTGACGAAGAAACCTCGTCCTGGCTCTCAGGCGACATGGGAAAACTGGATGAAAGAGTCGATTGACCACCAGCTGTCGGCGGCCCTGCGTGGCGCAGGCCGGGCGCCGTCCATCGTTGTCACTCCGTCGCCCATCATCACGGCCGCGAAAGGACAGGAAGAGCTCTACGCGGTCCTCGACGCGGCCGCCGCGATTCGTGCAAGCTACGAACCGGGAGAGGCCCCCGTGTGGCTTGGCCTTGCCGTCGACCGCGCTCATGTGAGAGAGGAGCCGCACCGCACCCGCCTCGGCAACGCGATCGTGTCGTCGGGTGCGAAAGGCCTCGTCTTCCGCGCGTTCCACGCTGAGCTACCCCCAATTAGTGACCGCCGCTACCTCGCAGGCATCCGAGAGGTCACCCTTGCCGCTTACGCTGGCGGCATCGACCTAGTGCTGCCCCACGCCGGCTGGCTTGGATGGCTTGCGATGACCTGGGGTGCGTGGGGGTTCTCAGGCGGGCTCGCGGGCTCATCGTGGGGGGACCGGGAACCCGGTATTCCGATGACCAGCCCCGACGAGCCGTCGAACCCCTACTTCGAGCCACAGTTACTGCGCACCGTGAAATGGCGGGTCCACGAGGAACTGAAATCCGTTGGCGGGTACGAAACCTGCACTTGTCCCGAGTGCGCCGCGATGGGGGAAACGTACGATGGAGACGCTGCGAAACGCCATCAAATCTGGTGGGCCAATGAGGAAGCCGCGCGGCTAGCGCCGCTAGACCGCGCCGGTCGCGCGACCATGGTCGGCGGCCGGCTCGACGCTGCAATCTCGTTTCGCGACGAACTCAGCGTCGGCGTTCAAGACCGCGTTCAGGCCGGATTTTTGGATGCCTGGCGGGGCTTGATCTAGGCGCTGATCGACCCGCCGTGAGCGGCCCAAGCTCGCTCGGCCATAAGGGATCTCAGCCAACGGACCGCCGGACGACGCCGGCCGCTCGGACGCGCGAAAACATCGACCTTGCCTTCCGGGTCTATTGCCGCCAGGCCAATTCCAACCGATCGAAAATGTTCTACGTGCGCCCTGACTGCGCTTGACTTGGCGTGGTCGAGCACAACCCAGGTCCGGTCCGAGCTCAGTGCGAAGTTGTCGGCCTGCCGTAGCGCAGACCGCCACTTTTCCAGCTTGAGCTCGATGGCCGTAACGTGAGCCGCCACAGGTGCCCAAATACCGGTGCTCCGCATGCGGCTTCCGTCCACCTCGAGTAGACCCATGTCGGCCAACGGAAGCAGAGTTGACCGCGAAAGGGCGGGCCCGTTCGATCCGACCTGCCGAGCAATCGTGTCAATCCGCCGCCACCGCTTCGGACCAACGGCGTCGAGCACGTGGATCTTGGTCTTTGAGCAAATCGGACCGATCCCCAAGGCTGCCCTACTGGCTAACGCATCTCGATCGAACCTCACGACGAGTAGATCTACTACGCCGACCGCAGCAGGGATCTCAGCCAATACCGCATCGTGGCCATCCGGCGATCGCGCGAACCGCTCGGCGCAGGACTCAACCAACGGGGTCATCTCATGCTCCCACCGAAACGATTTCATCCGGGCGGGTGGGTCACTCACGGGCATTGCATGGACTCTTTCCGGCGCTGACCCTCGGTCCTGTTCTTGAATGAATCGTGGCGTCGCACGATGGACCGGAGTTGGCAGCAAAGGGGGGCCATGGACATCGCGGGCGGGACGCTACCAACCCGCAAGGCGCTCGCGATGTAGGCGTCGAATGCCGCCGATCGGCGAGGGTCGCCAGGGCATCCGTCAGCTCGCCGTCCGCCATTGGTGCGCCAGTCCCACCCCAAAGAGCCAGTTTTCACCGGATCAAACCGGACGGCGACCGCTAAATAGGCGCTGCAAGCAGCCCTACAAAGCCAAAATCCCTGCTCACACGAAAAGGCGCCTACCGGATCGACCCGGGGTAATACGGCCGTTTGTGCGGGCCTCCTGCGCGGCACTGTCTCTCATCCTCGTCCAGGTTTCGCCTATCGCGGCAGATCCTGCCAAGCCTCAAGGCCGGCCGATCTCGCTAGCTCATTGATCCAAGCTCCGGCCACAGTCTCGATCTCATCATCCGCGGGTGGCAGGGTCAGCTCGCCCCCGATCTCGATTTGATCGTTGCGAAGCGGGCCGGCCCCAGCGCGCTGGTGGACGAACTCGACGCCGCCGAAGCCAATCAGGTTGAACTGGGAGAGGGCGCGGCCCTGGGTATCGAGCTCCCGGAAAAGCTGGGCCAACGCTGGAAGCAGCGATATGAGGGCATCACGCACTGACTCCGGGCGCAACGTGGTCACATCGCTCCGCGGCCACTCGATTCTCCCCGCAAGAACGCCACCGGCATCGGCAATGATCGAGGAGCGGTCGGCCGTTCCGATTTGGCTGGTCGTGAAGTTGAAGCCTCGTTGGTCAAAGCTGCCATCGACAAGGCGATGACCGGGGTCGGCTGGATCGGGCCCCTGGAAGAGCGCGGCCGATAACTCCCGGGCCTTTATGCCGAAATCAGTGCTGAGGGACCCTGTCGGCAAACCCCTCCGAACGTGTGAGGGATGCGACCCGCACGACGAACTGGCGGCCGGGGGGAGGGGCATCTGAGCCGCGTGCGCCTGGCTCGAGCCCGGCGCTTAAGTAAGGCAGGGAGTGCAATCGATGTCGAGCCTCGGCTCGGGCCTCGTTGCCGCGCTTTGCAAGCTCGATCAGCTCGGCATGCGACTGAATCCGCCGCATTCCGCCCGGCTCGCGAATTGGCACCGATCCGTCACTAAGAACGAGATGTGGGGTGTCGGCCGACTCAAAAACGCGAATCACCCCGACCCTGTTGCCGTCTAGTTCCGAGACAGCGGCGGCAAAGGGCGGGATCGGATCGACTTGCTGTGACAGCAAATGCCTGACCTTGTCGGTGAAATCACCGCGCCCTGGATCGAAGTCGACGAGGCCGCCCTTGTCAGCGACACCCAGCAGTAGCCAGCCGCCAAGCGTGTTGGCAAAGCTGGCGACGGCAGGGCCGATTCCATTCTTCGGCTGTTCCCGCTTGCGCTCGACAAACAGTGCCTCTCCTTCGCCGACAAGCCTGCGCAGAATTATCTCGTCAAGATCGGCCATCGACAGACGGCGGAAGTTGGCTTCGGTCATTGCAGGAGCATCTCAATTGATGCTGGTGGCGGTCGACTGGACAGAGGGGCAAAAGATCCCGGAATTCCCGCTGTCTTTTGTCACCGAGCCTCGGGCCGCGCTGCTCATACTCGGCGACCGCGTGCTGCTATTTCGGAGCCGCTCTGCTGACTTCCACGCTCGCATTGTTCTCAAGAGCTTCGGAGACCTTGGTACCACCGCGGTACCACGGCACTGTGCCGAATCGCCCTCCGGGTCCTGAAAAGGTCCCGTTTCCGGGGCCTTTTCCTATAGCGGGGCGGGATTCGAACCAGCGACCTTCGGGTTATGAGTCCGAAGGCGATGAGTAGATCCTGTAGTAGATCGAGCGAATCCGAATCCGACAGCAGTTTCGTCAAATCGGCTCCCTACCAGGAGATTTTTGAGGGGTGGACGACCGGATTCGAACCGGCGACCGCCTGGACCACAACCAGGAGCTCTACCAGCTGAGCTACGTCCACCGCGGATCGTCCAATCTACCGGCAACCAGGCCCGCGAAGGCCTGGAACCCAGGTGTCGAGCGAGCGACCAGCTCTTCCTCATGCTCGGCCGCCTGCCGGCGAAGGATTGATTCGGCGTCGGGGCCGAGGGCGGCGTGTGCCTGAGCGGCCATCTCCGGGACCGCGAGCCAGGACTCGACCAACCTGGCGTCGGCCTCGGCGTGGAACAGAACCCCCCAGGCCCTCCCGGCCCGGAATGCCTGGACCTGGGTCCCTGCCGACCAGGCGAGCAGCTCGGCCCCATCGGGCAGGTCGAACACTTCACCGTGCCAGTGAAGGACCGTGGCGTCGGGGGCGAGGCCGCCGACGACCGGGTCGCCGGGGTCGCGAACCCTGGTCGTCGCGAACCCGATCTCCGGGGCCTTGCCCGGCCTGATCTCGGCACCGAGCGCCCGCGCGATCAGCTGGGCACCGAGGCAGACGCCGAGCGTCGGCAGCCCGGCCTCGATCGCCTCCCTGAGCCAATCGCGCTCGATCATCAATCCCGGATGGGCGTCGCTTTCCCCCACCCCCATCGGACCGCCCATGAAGATCGCACCCGCAACCTCCCCGTGGCCAGGGAGCTCGTCCCCGTCCAACGGCCGGACGGCGATCACGCAGCGGTCCCCGAACGCCTCGAGGATCCGGTGCGGCCCCTCCCAGGGGACGTGCTGGACGACGAGCAGAGGATCAGACCGGCTCACGATGGCAAGGAAATTAGGCGCTACGGTTGGTGCGTGGGGAAAAAGGTAGCCCGAAATTCCAGGCCCAAGCCCCAGGCGTGGCCGGCGATGGCGATCGGCGCCCAGGCGCGCGGCGCGGCGGCGATCGGAGCGCTGGCGGTCGGCGCGGCTGCGGTCGGCGGCTTCGCGATCGGTCGGCTTACGGTCGGTCGGCTGGCGATCAGGCGGGCGAAGATCGGCAAGCTCGAGGTCGAGGAGCTCGACGTCGGACGGCTGCGGATCCGCGATGGCCAACCCCCTGTGTGAGTTTGACCGCGCATAGGAGGGTCAAACTCACACGCCCCCTGTTGGGCTTGGTGGTCGCGCTCGTCAGCCTGAGCGCCCCGGCTGCCGCCGGCGCCGTCGGTCCCTACCCCGACCTCGGCGGCTGCCCGGTCTTTCCCGACCCGCCGACCTCGCTCTCGCTGCGGGCGCCCTCGCTTCCGAGCGAGGCCGCCTGGAACCAGGACATCTCCAAGGCCCCTGTGGCGCGGAACTCTGCCGCAACCATTGCCTACATCGACGGCCAGGGAGGCGGCCTGCTGCACCCCGACTTCGGCTCCCCCCGGCCCTACGGCTTCCCCTACGCGGTGGTCGGGGCCCGTCAGCCCGGCCTGGCGATCCACTACACCGCCTACGGCGACGAGAGCGACCCGGGGCCGTTCCCGATCCCGACCTCGGCCCCGGTCGAGGGTGGCGCCGGCAGCGATGGCGACCGGCACGTGTTGGCGATCGACAGCGGGAGCTGCACCCTCTACGAGCTCTACCGGGCCTTCCCCGAGCAAGGCGGCGGCCCCCACTGGAACGCCGACTCGGGCGCTAGTTGGGACCTGCGCTCGAGCGCCCTGCGCCCCGACTCCTGGACCTCGGCCGACGCCGCCGGGCTGCCGATCTTCCCGGGTCTGGTCCGCTACGACGAGGCCGCCGCGGGACACGTCGAACACGCGATCCGCGTCACCTTCGGGAGCACCCGGAATGCCTGGGTCCACCCCGCCTCCCACTGCGCCGGCGACACCTCCAACCCCAACGCCCCCGCGATGGGAACGCGGCTGCGACTGCGGGCGGGCTACGGGCTCGACCGCTTCAGCGGCCCGGCGCGGGCGATCGCGCTCGCCCTCAAGCACTACGGGATGATCGTCGCCGACAACGGATCCAACTACTACATCAGCGGCACCAGCGACCGCCGCTGGGACGACGAGAACCTCGATCAGCTG
Source organism: uncultured Solirubrobacterales bacterium (assembly GCA_963805455.1). Classification (GTDB taxonomy): domain Bacteria; phylum Actinomycetota; class Thermoleophilia; order Solirubrobacterales; family 70-9; genus VRUE01. The sequence goes on along the minus strand of CAWDUJ010000010.1, from coordinate 225,386 downwards.
AAGCGGATACCCGGCAGCGCCTTCCAGGTCGTAAAGAGCAGGGCCCGCCCCCATATCTGCTGAGCGCTCAGCCGGCGCCGAGGACGACGTGGTGGAAGTCGGCCCGCAACCTGGACCGGAGTTCCTCGACGGCCGGCTCCGCGGCGTCGGAGCCGGCCTCGTCGACGCTGACCAGCACCACCTCGTCGGCGGCGTAACTCTGCAGCTGATCCTCGATGGCCTGGACGAAGTCCTCGTCCCCGACCCGGGCCTCGGCGTCGATCCCGTCCTTGGCCAGCGCCGCGACCGTGGCGACGAGGTTGCGCTGCGCCTCGTGGCGCGCGTCCTCGACATCGGAGGCCCAGCGATCGAGAAAGCCGATCCGCGCCGGGGCCAGCACCCGCACCTCGGCATCGGCCCCTGGCTCGAGGCCCGCCGCCTCCCTGATCCGGCGGACGTCGCCAGGCTCCTCGACGGGACCGGCGACGACGAGCAGCAGGCGGTGGTGGCCGTCCTGCGGTAGCGCGCCGATCGGGCCGAGCGGCCGCTGGCGGGCGGCGATGACCAGCAGGGCGAGGACCGCGGCCGCCCCGACCGCGACGCCGAGCGCCGGGCCGGCGGTCAGAAACCCGGCGAGGATCGGCAGGGTGATCGCGCAGACGATGAGCGGCAGCTTCCAGGCTGCCATCAGCCGCTCCGGGCTCGCTCAGGCCGGGGCGCCATCGAGCTGCGACGCCGCCTCGTCGAGCACGGCGGGAAACCTCTCGTAGGGGCTCGCGCCCGAGTCCGCGACCTCGAGGTTTTCGGGGCTGATCACGGTCATCGGCGGGCGCTCGCGGGCCGGGATGGCGCGCGCCTTCCTGGCGACGATCGCGAGCTGGGCGCCACCGATCAGGTGGAAGTGGAGCCGCGTGAACCGGTCCCCGGTCGGCCGCCGCTCATCGACGGCTCCGGCGGCCCGCTGCCGCATCCGCGCTCCGAAGCCCCCCTGCTCCGGTCGCGGCGTGTACTCGTAGGCCTCGTGCGCGATCTCGAATCCAGCGCCGCGGATCGCCCTAAGGTAGGCGCCCGGCCAGGTGATCCGGTGGCCCTTGTGCGGGTCGGGATGGCGGATCTCATAGATGGTCGTCCGCACGCTGCGGACCGGCTCCATCAGCGCCATCACGCCGCCGTCGCGGAGGACGCGATTGGCCTCGCTGAAGAGGAGCTCGTAGTCCTCGACGTGGTGGACGAACTCTTTGAAGACGACAAGGTCCATCGAGCCGTCGGCGAACGGCGGATAACGGGCGTCGGCGACGAAGCGCTTCCCGTCGCCGAGGTTGGGGTGTTCGAGGTTGAGGCCGGTGGCGAGGGAGTTCGACTCGAAGTCGCACATCCAGGTCTCGAACCCGGACCTCGCCAGCAGCCAGCTGAACCAGCCGTTTCCGCAGCCGAGCTCGAGGGCCCGCGGCGCTCGCCCGTCGACCTCGACGAAGGGCCGCAGCATGTTGACGAAGTCGACCGCCCGTGAGGCGTTTTCCTGGACGAATTCGAGATTCCGAGAGGCGACCTCGTCGGTGCCCTGCCACTCTCGCTCCTCCTCCATCGTCTCGGAGATCATCGAGGCGTCTCGCTTGGGGTAGGCCATGAAGACCAGCCCCTCCCGGACCGGGTAGAGGCGCTCGGCCTGCGGCGACCAGAACCCGTCGTCGCGGGCCTCCAGCGGCCCCAGGGTCTCCGGGCAGACGACGAAAGGGGCAAGCTCCATGGCGCCAGTCTAGGCCAGCGCCAGGAGCTGCCCGAGGTTCAGATGCGTGAGGTTCGGCCGGCCCCCAGACGCGGGACGATCAGCATCGCCAGGCCGATCACGATCACGATGATTCCTAGGATCCAGCTCACGAGCAGCGCGAGCACGATCCCGACAATGATGAGTATCAGTGGGAGTGTCATGGCGACGGGAGTACCCGAGGCCGAATCCCGGCAAACCCTTCGGGCCGGCTAGCCGACCCTGCGGAACAGGACCATGCCGACCAACGAGGCGCAGGCGAGAAACGCAAGTGCGATGTCGGTCTGTCGCTCCCTGCGCTCCATCACCCACTTAAACCCGCGACAGGCATGATCGATGCCCCACGCCCCCGGCTGGATTCGAACCAGCGACCCACGGCTTAGAAGGCCGTCGCTCTGTCCACTGAGCTACGGGGGCAGACGCCTAGATTTTCGGCTCTAGGCAGCCGTTTCCTCGGTGCGGCTCTGATTGTCCTCTGCTGCTCTCGCGGGTGCATTCTCGGCGTTTGTCCCCTTTCGTCCCTTTTCAATGGGGGCGTATCTACCGATGGTCGCCCAGGAGGGCCTTCCCCTTTGCGAGGGCAGAGCGAAAGCCCTAATGACGCCAATGGAGCTTCCTCACAGTGGCATCTTGGCTGAAACTCCGGGGAAGCTTCCTAGGACGCTATGACCTTGGATGCATGCAGTCGAACAAAGCCGCATTGATTACAGATCAGCAAATAGGCGGACGTATTCGCCAAGTTGACGAATCGCGGATCGGCCCAGTCATCAGACCCGCATGAAAGACACTCTGCCTTGGCTCCCCTTTCGCTAAGAGCCGACTTTAGTTGTGCGACATCGAGCATCATGCTCCCTTCGGTTGTCGTCAGAACGCGCTATCAGGATAGGCCGGCATGTCGTTGTTCAGGATTCGGCGCGGAAGGTGATGCCGTCGAGGAATATGCTTTTGGTCTCGGCTGGTGAGAGGACCGCGCCATCACCCACTGGACTCGGGAAGTTCGAGCCGGTGATCGCCACGCTGTTCGTTTCGTAAGGGCAACGAATCCCGCCGAAGCACGACACAGGCTCCTCGATGAAGTGGCCGCTGGCCGGACGGTATCCCGCAGGCAGCCGGAAGATCACTGTGTTCGGCGTTCCCTGACTGACCTCACCCCTCAGGTGGACGACTCCCTCCTTGTCCTTGTAGAAGGCCACCGGTTCCGGTTGGCCACCAACGACCTGAGTCGTGCTTTCCCACCCGTTGAGGAATTCCGCTACTTCATGCCAGGCTTCCGAGGGCGCAAGGGCTGCCGCGGTCTGTGCGGTTTGTGCCGCGGGAACGATGCCAAGAGTCGAAGCGTTGACCTGAGTCCCGGTGATCGTCCCGGGCTTGATCTTCGCCCCGGTCACCGCCTTGTTCTTGATTTTTGCTGTCCTCACTGCATTCTTCTTTAGCTGCTTGGGGCCGACCGTGTTGTTGCGGAGGTGGCCGGCGGCGAACGCCATTCCGCCGCTAACCAACAGGAAGAAGCAGAGTGTGGACATCACATTGGAGTAGCTGAAGCTGCCCCGGATGCGCTTTCGCATATTTGCCCCCTTTTCGGGCCAGTGCTTTCGGCCTCGCCCACCGAAAGGGCCGAGGCCCTCACTTCGACCGTAACCCCCGGATTGGACTGGGTCAACCGGGAAGCAAGCAAGGCGCGTTAGTCAGGCAACTCTGCGTAAGGACTCGGCTGCGGCGGCTTCGTTCAAGCGGTAGGCAAGATGCCCTTGCGTCTCAGGAAGGCGATAACACACCACGCAATGCCAAAGGCAACGTAGGTCAAACCGAGCCCCAGTCCGCCTCGAACGAGCTCACCGACCCCGAGGCCGATCAAGACCAGGCCGAGGACAAGATGAGCGCGGAACATCCAGACGCTCATGGTGAGCGAAGTCTATCGCCAGTATGGGCGGAGTCCGAGAGGGCGCGTTAGTGGGCTGGATCTCTGAGGGGGCTCAGGATTCGGCGCGGAAGGTGATGCCGTCAAGACTCACCTGGTTGGTGGGCGACGACGACAAGACGAGCCCCGAATCGTCAGGCAGTTCGGCATAGTCCTTACCCAAGATATCGACGCGGCCCCCAAACAATTCGCAGGCTGTGCCGCCAGTACAGTAAGCGGTAAACACGGCATCCAATTCGGGGGTGGGCCGAAAACCTGGGGGGAGTGTGAAAATGATGTTGTCTTCTTCCGGGGGGGGATTTTTCACTGATCCTCTAAGGTGGACAGTCCCAAGCTGATCCTTGTAGAAGCCCGCGGGGATATTTCCAGGTCCCGAATTTTCCCAGCCACCCAAAAAGTCAGGCTCGCCGGGGGCGCCTACTTCGTGCCACGATTCGGCAGCAGGGAGCGAGTTTGCCACGGTTGCCGAATTCGCAGTTTGGGCGACAGGGACCGTTCCGAGGGTCGAAGCGTTGATCTGCGTTCCGGTCAGCGTCCCTCTCTTGACTTTGGCCGCAGTGATGGCTTCCTTCTTGATTTTTGCTGTCGTGACCGAGTTCTTCTTGAGCTGCTTGGTCCCGACGCTGTTCTTCGCAAGGTGGGACCGGGCGTAGGCGGCTCCGCCGCCAAGCAACAGGAATAGGCAGAGCGTCGAGACGACGTTCGCGTAGGTCAGCTTCGGGCGCATCTAAGGCCTCCATTGGGTTCGCGCTTTTGGCCTTGCCTCCCCAACGGGCCGAGGCCTCACCATGCACGGTAGACCTCCGAGGGGGATTGATCAATTCGGCGGGAGGCGCGTTAGTGGGCTGAAGCAAATGGAAGGGGGCCGCCCCGGACCCTCTCAGGTTCGGTCGGTCGCTGCTCAGGATTCGGCGCGGAAGGCGACCGAGTCAAGGGTCACAGAGGTTGTCCCCGGGGCGACCAATAGGTCGCCTTCATTGGAGAGGCCTGACCCGGCTATGTAAATGCTGCCCAGGTTGATGCTGTTGCACGTACCGCCGGTACCAGAACAGGGCACGGGAAATGAGGGGATCTTCCCGCTGGGGGGGCGGAAGCCTGGTGGCAGTTGGAAAATGGCACCGGACAAGCCTCCGGTCGCCTCGCCCCTCAAGTGAACAACCCCCCCGTGGTCCTTGTAAAACGCAACGCTCTCAAGAAGGGGGACGGTTGCGCTTTCCCATCCGGCTTCGAAGCTTGGCTCTCCTTGCGCCCCTACCACGTGCCATTCTTCCGGCGCGGAGAGCGCGGTCGCCGTTTGAGCCGTTTGAGCCGTTTGAGCCGCGGGCACGGTACCGAGTGTCGAAGCGTTGATCTGCTTCCCCGTCAGAGTGCCCTTCTTAACTTTCGCGGCGGTGACAGCCTGCTTCTTAATTTTCGCCGTGTTGACCGCATTCTTCTTGATCTTCTTCAGCGTCACGGCGTTGTTCTTCAGCTGCTTGGTGCCGACGCTGTTCTTGGGCAGCTTGAAGGCGGCGTAGGAAGCACCTCCCAGGGCGATAAAGAGCGCGAGCGTCGCAACCACGTTCGCGTAGGTCAGCTTCGGGCGCATCTATCCTCCGGTGGGTTGGTGGCCACGGCCCCGCCTCCAAGGCGCATAAGGCCCTTGTCACGACGGTAGTCCCTAAGGGGGGGCCAGTCAATCGATTACTGGAAAAGGCGCGTTAGTGGGGAAATCTCTGTGGCTGATGTATATGAGATTTACGGTGGGCGCGGAGCCCAGGACCCTTCCCTCCCCCTACCCCTTAGGGCATCGGGCTTCAGCTCACCTGCAGCCACGGGCCTTGGCTTCGAGCAGTGGAGCAGTTGATGCGTGAGAGCGAAGGCGGCTCGGTCGGGGGGCGGAACTCAATCCCCAATGCTTAGTCACCCCAGATGATCCTGACAAGTCTTCCGTGGTCGGAAGTGCAACGCTCGTGGGAGTTTGGGAACGGCGTTGATAGTGGCGGTCGGCGTCCTCATTGACACCTTCATCGCCCGAGCCCTGCTGATCCCGGCGATCACCTACAGGCTCGGAAAGCGGGCCTGGTGGCCGGGGCACGCCGGGACTGCCTCAGGACCCGAGTCCGACGCCTGACGCCTACCCGCAGGCCGCCTTGGCTGCGGCGCGGGCCTTTCTCAGCTTCGACTTGAGTTTGGCCTTCTGCTCACCATGGGCTTTTTTCACCCTGGCCTTGAGCCGGGTGACCTTTTTCTGGGCGGCCAGACACTCCGTGTTGACGGTCGGCAGCACGGGGGCCACAGCAGGCGGGGCGACTGGCAGTACCGGCGGCGGTGGCGGCGCCGGCTCTTCGATGGTGATCGCCCATTCAGCGAGTTCTTCAGCGGTGCCCGCGACGAACCAAACCACTTCGTATGCCCCCGCGGGTGCTTCGAGCGAGTTCTGGGAGAGGGTGTCGGCTTCCGCCAGGGTGGGCGGGCCGCAGGTCAGTTCAACTGCGCCTTCGTACAGACAGGCTTCGTATTCGACTTCTTCGGAGGATTCAAAATAGGCGGCGGGGGAGTCTGTCGTCAGGCATTTGTGCGAGGGCTGCGGAGTTTCGGCACTTTCATCGCAGCCGACAAAGCCGATGGGTGTGGCCGCCGACGCGGTGGACGGAATCAGGGCTACGGCAAATGCCGCGAGTGTCAGGCCCAGGATCAGTCGTTTCATCGCGCCCATCCTCCTCAAGGGCGCCCGCAATTGCAAGCTAGGATCCGCCCGATGCCCACGGTCGACGCAGCGGGAACCGAGCTCTACTACGAGCGCTCCGGCTCCGGTGAGCCGATGCTCCTGATCCAGGGGATGGCCGCGACCCACCTCGCCTGGGGCAGGCCGTTCCTCGACGCGCTGGAGCGCGACTTCGAATGCATCGTCTACGACCATCGCGGGATGGGGCGGTCGGCGCGCGCGGAGATTCCGTTCACGATCGTCGACCTCGCGGGCGACGCCCTGGCGCTGCTCGACGCGCTGGGGCTCGAGAGCGTCCACGTCGTCGGCATCTCGATGGGCGGGATGATCGCCCAGGAGCTCGCCCTCGCACACCCGGAGCGGGTCCGGACCCTGACGATCGGCGCCTCCTACTGCGGCGGACCCGACGGCACCCTGATGGACCCCGCCGACCTGGCGCTGCTCGGCGAAGCGTGGAAATCGGGCGACCCGGTCCAGGTCTACCGGGCGATGTGGGAGATCAACCTCTCCCCCGCCTTCCGCGCCGACGACTCGAACTTCGGCCCATTCCGCGAGATGGCCGAAGCGCTGCCGGCCCCGGCGCCGGTGATCTACGAACAGATGCGTGCCTGCGGCAGGCACGACACCAGCGAGCGGCTCGGGGAGCTGGCGATGCCGACGATGATCATCCACGGCACCGCCGACCGGCTCCTGCGCTCACCGAACGGCGAACAGATCGCGGCGCTGGTCGGGGTCGAGCCGGAGCTGCTCAAGGACGTCGGCCACCTCTTCTGGTGGGAGCGGCCGGAACGGTCGGCGGACCTGATCCGCCGGCACGCCGCTATTCCCGCTTGATGTTGTCGCAGCCGTCGGGGTCGAGCTTGCCCTTGACCTTGAAGACGAAGTCCGGCTGCGGTGTGATCTCCGGCTCTTCGATGATCTGTTCGAGTGCCGGGTCCGTTTTCACCCAGGCGTAGATCGGATACCAGTAGGGCGAGTCGGCGGCGTCCTGGGTGGCGCGACTCATGATCAGGTAGTCGTATTCGCCGGCGTTGATGCGGCGGCGAAACTGACGACAGGTCGTCGAGAGCCGGTACTGGCCGCGCGGGCCCGGGACCCCGATGTACTGGACGTAGTTGTCGAGGTTGGCGCCGTAGAACCCGTACTGGCCGAAGTAGATCTCGCCGGAGCCGGCGATCCCGATCCGTTTGTCGTGCTGATTGCGGGCGAAGGTGTAGGCCTGGCGCGGCCCCCCTTCCTGGAGGAACGGAGTCACCCGGGTGTAGTGGTTCTTGTAGTACTGGACCTCCTGGGCGCGCCCCAGGACCACCGCCAGCAGGAGGATGCCGGCGCCGGCGATCGCGACGACGCCCCGCGTCACCTCGCCCCTTGCGCGCATCAGCCCGAGTCCCGCCGGCGCCCAGACCAGGGCCAGCGTCAGGAAGATGGTCCCGACGATGTAGCCCGGATACCAGCGAGGCGTCGTCAGCACCGTGATCGCGTAGACGACCGTGAGGAAGATCAGCGTCTGCCAGGCGCGGCTGTCGGGGGCGCGCAACGGCCGGGCGATCGGCACCAGCGTCAAAGCCAGCAGCAGCCCCGGCATCAGATACCTGGTGTTGGTGAAGAACCCGGTCGGCGAGCCTTCCTGGCCGGCGGCGGTGAGCGGGGTGAAGACATAGACGACGGCGGTGAGCAGCGCCGCCGCGGCGATCACCCGCAGGACCCTGTTGCGGGAGCTGACCGCGATGTAGACGGCGGCGGCGACGGCGATGATCAGGATCAGCGGCCAGAGCGGGCCGAGGGCGTTCTCCAACTGAGGGAAGAACCATTTGCGGTAGATCGTCGGGTTGAAGATGTAGTCGGCGACCGAGAACCGCGGCCTCGGATCGAGTGGCATCTGGTTGGGCGTCGGCAGGTGCAGCGGCCCGAATTTGCTTTGCGGGATCGGGTTGCCGCCGGTGTGGATCGCCGCCCGCAGGTACCAGTAGCCCCCGACGATGACCATCGGGATGCCGAGCCAGGCGGCGGTGACAAGGCGCCGGCCGCGACCGCTGACGAGAATCATCCCGACCGTGATCGCGCCGACCGGCGCCAGCAGCGGGAGCTTGACCGAGACCGCAATCCCGGCCGCGATCCCGGCCATGATCAGCGGGCCCCGGTCGAGCAGGGGCGCATCGCTCTCGGGTGTGTCCTGGACCGCCCCGGCGTCGGGGGCGCGGCGCTGATGGCCGTTGATCAGGAACGCGGCGAAGGCGATCAGGAAAGCGAGCCCCATGATGTCGTTGCGTCCCTCGCCGGGTTGGGTTTCGATCATCACCCCGGCCGAGAAGACCAGCGCCGAGGCGACCAGGGTCGCCGGGCCGACCTTGTAGGGACGGCCGATGCACCAGGCCGCCAGGAGCCCGATCGAGAGCCAGATCAGATTGATCAACGGCGAGAGCCAGTCGGTGTCGAAGAGGACGATCGCGCTTCCGTGGATCAGCTCCGAGCTGCCCGGGTAGAACCAGGCGACCAGCCGCAGCGGGTCGGTGAAATGGAGTGGGACCGTCGACCCTTCCTGGGCGAACCGCGCCGCGAACGGCATGTGGTACCAGGTCGTGTCGCCCCCGAACATGCCGAAGTCGAGGCTCTGTTGGGCGGGAAAGGTCCACTCGGCGACGACCCAGGAGGCGACGCCGATCGCGATCAGCAGCGCCATCATCTGGACTTTCGGGGCGCTCACCGCTTTCGACTCCGCCGGCGCCATCCACCAACCGAGGGCGGCCCCGGCCAGGCCGAACGCGATCGGAACGACGATCGTCCAGCCCTTGGTCAGGATGCTGAGCGAGCCGAGCACCTCGAGTGCGAGCAGCAGCAGGGCGACCGCGATCGTCGCGTCGGCGAGCCTGGCGAGGGCGCCGGAGAATTCCGGCGCGATCCAGCGTCGCAGCCAGTAGCCGCCGAGGCCGACTGCCGAGACGATGCCGATCGTCGCCAGGCAGCCGACGACGTAAGAGCCAAACGATGGGGTCACGGTCGCGGGATGCTAGTCGCCGCGCCGGGTGTGAGGCTTTAGGAAGCCACGGTCGGGATCCGGCAGCTGACGCCGGTCCCTTTCAGTCCGCAGTACCCGTTCGGGACCTTGTGGAGATATTGCTGGTGGTAGTCCTCGGCGTAGTAGAAGGGCCCGGCGGGCTCGACTTCGGTGGTCACGGCGTCGTGGCCATCGGCCCGCAGGTCCTCGTCGTAGGCCTTCAGCGCCATTTCCGCGGTCGATTTCTGGGAGTCGTTGAGGAAGTAGATGGCCGAGCGGTACTGGGTGCCGATGTCGTTGCCCTGGCGCATCCCCTGGGTCGGGTCATGCTCCTCGAAGAAGACCTTGAGCAGGTCGGCGTAGGAGACCTTGTCGGGGTCGTAGGCGACGAGGACCGCCTCGGCGTGGCCGGTGCGCCCGCTGCAGACCTCGTCGTAGGTCGGGTTCGGGGTCGTGCCGCCGATGTAGCCGACCGCGGTCGTGTAGACCCCGTCGAGTCCCCAGTAGAGGCGCTCGGCGCCCCAGAAGCAGCCGAGGGCAAAGTAGGCGGTCTCGATCCCGTCGGGGAACGGGGGCTGCATCGGCGTGTGGAGGACCACGTTGCGGTCGGGGATCTCGAAGGCGGGCTCACTGCGGCCGGGAAGCGCATCCTCGGGGGCCGGCATGCTGGTCTTCTGGGGGCTGAGGGACATCATCAGGTCACCGAACTTGCTCATCTCTTTGGGGCTCCTTTCGCGGTCATATCGACCATACAGGCCTCTCGATCCGGGCCTGGCGATTTCCCCGGCCCGCGCTACGCTGGTCGGTAATGGGGAGGCTTCTGCTGATTGCAACCGTGGCGACCCTCGGGCTCGCGGCGCCTGCCGCGGAGGGGGCGATCGTCACGGTCGGGCCGCCGCTCGAGCAGGCCGTCCCGCTCAAAGGCGGCTTCGGCGGGTCGCCGAGCCTGTGGGCAAACTCGAGCCTACCCAAAGGGATGAACGCGACCTCGCCGGTCACCGGCAGGGTGATCAGCTGGCGGGTCAACCAGACGGTCGGGGGGCCGTTCCGGCTGCGGGTCCTCCGTCCCAACGGTGGCAACGTCTACACCGCGCTCGGCATCAGCGAACGCGTGAGCAGCCCCTCAGCCTCGCTCCAGACCTTCCCGACCACGATCCCGATCCAGGCCGGCGACACGATCGGGCTCGAAGCGGTCGAACCCGCCGGAGACCAGGCCGGGTTCCTCTCGTTCACCGGCCAGCCGGAAGCCGCGTTCATCGTCTGGCTCCCGCCGCCTCCGGACGGGGTTCCGACCAAAGCCGAATTCCCCGACACCGAAGAGGCGTTCGCGTTCAATGCCGACGTCCAGCCGGTCCCTTCGATCTCCTCGATCAGCCCCGCGGCCGGGAACATACGCGGCGGGACGAAAGTCATTCTCACCGGGACCGACTTCGTCAACGTCTCCAAGGTGGTCCTCGGCGAAAAGTCGGTGACGAGCTTCACGGTTGACTCCGAAACGCAGATCACCGCGGTCACCACCGGCGTCTCCAAACCGGGGCCGGTCACGATCGCGGTCACGACCCCCGGCGGGACAACGACGGCACCGACGCCCCAGTACACCTACGAAGCCTGCTCCGTTCCGAAGCTGAAGGGGAAGAAGCTGAAACGGGTCAGAAAACGGCTGAGGGAATCCAATTGCCGGCTCGGCAGGGTGAAGCGGGTGCGGAAATCAGGCGCCCGGCCCGGCAGGGTCGTCGGGCAGCGGCCGCCGCCGGGCCGGTTCAAGCCCCCGGGCTTCAGGGTCAAGGTCAAGCTCAGGTAGCCTGCGCCAATCGGCTGCTTCGCAATCCTTTTCGCACTGATCTCGCCGCGCCTGGCGTTGTTCTTCGTCCTGGTCTTCTCGGACCTGATCGGCGACGCCTTCGACAGCTGGTTCGTGCCAGTCCTCGGCTTCTTCCTGCTGCCGTGGACGACGCTGGCCTACGCGCTGCTGTGGGGCTCGGGCGCGAACGGCGTCTACGGGTTCGAGTGGTTCATCGTCGGCCTCGCGTTCCTCTTCGACCTCGCGTCCTGGACCGAGGGCCGGCGGCAGCGCACCGCCCGCTAGAGCGGGTCGCCCACTGGCCGCGCATGCCGGATGTGGGCCTTGGCCAGCAGCATGAACTCGTGCCGCGTCGCCTGACCCTCGCCGAGCGGGATCAGCTCGACGTCGGTGAGCCGGAGGAAGGCCACGTCCTCGCGATTGATCGCGTCGGAGAACCGACTCTCATAGCCGTGCGAGGGCAGCGCCACGTCGCCGGCCACCAGATGGCGGTCGGTTTCGAAGACAACTCGCTCGGTTCGCTTTGAGCCCTCTGCCTCTCCCTCGATCATCCGTTTCGTATCGGAGGCGGACAGCGGAAACCTGAGCCCTGAAACGCTCAGCGCACCTTGAAGCGAGAGACCACGGAGGCCGAGTCTCCACCCAGGGAGTCGGTCGCGACCGCCACGGTCCGGTAGGTCCCCGGGCTCAGCGCCTTGCCCTTGAGGATGCCGGTGAATCTGGTCCGATTCTTCCCGCTCCTGCCAGAGGCGGTGACGACACCGACCTTCGAGAATTTCCGACCACCGCGCTTCCCCCTCTTGCGCCGCAGGATGGTGAACCTGACCTTCGCCTTCTCGGTCAGCGTGTAGCGGAAGCGTGTCCCCCTCTTCCTCTTGGTTCCGGGGACGAATTTCCGCGGCTTGATTTGGAACTTGGTGATCGCCGGCAGGGTGTCGACGACACCGGTCATCGCCGCCGAGGCGCCGCCCGGGCAGGTGGTGCTCTGGCCGGTGTAGATCTGCTGTGTCGAGCAGCCCTGCGCGTCGGCGACCGTCAGCGTCACCCGATAGACCCCGGCTGACCTGTATATGTGCGTGGTCAGCGGGCCCCCGTTCTTCTCGACGGCCCCGTCGCCGAAGTCCCAGTCGAACTGCGTCGCCCGAGCCGATCCCACTGCGCTGAACTTGGATATCCCGCCCGGGGCGCCACGCTTGATCAGGAAGCTCGCGACCGGAGCGGGATGGGGCAGGAACTGGGGGCGCGTCGGCTCGCCCGATTTCCAGACCACGGTCGATCCGAGCGGAGTGAGGTCGCCTCCGGGGCCGATCGACATGCTCCCGAGGAGGCCGGTGGAGCCGTCGTCATGTCCGTGGAGGAGGAATCGGCCGTCCGGGGAGACCGCGCTCGTTCCGGGGGTTTCCGCCGGGGCCGAGCCGGTGACGGTCAGGTGCCCGTCGGCACCGACCGAGATCACCTCGACAGCGTCGGCTCCCTCGACCGGTGCGTAGACGTGCTTGCCGTCGGGGCCGATGGAGATGAAGCCGACGCCGGTGGAGGCCAGTTCCGTCGGGGGGCCGGTTTCGGTCAGGCTGCCGTCGGCGCCGATCGTCAGCGACATCAGCCGGCTCGGGCTGGAGCTCGTCTCGGTCCCGAAGAGAAAGCGCCCGTCGGGGGAGACGGTGAGCGAGTTCAGCCCGAATTCCAGGGACGGCGTGAGCTCCGTCAGGGCTCCGTTTGCCCCGACCGCGAAGCGATGGACCCGTCCTCCTCCCGTTGCATAGAGATATCTGCCGTCGGGGGTGATCGCAACGTCGTCGTAATCGTCGTCGGGGTCGCCGAACGGCGACGAGGAGAGGATCGAGAGCGATCCGTCAGGCTCGATCGAGAGGCCGCTGATCCCCCCCTCCCCCACTCCCGGGGGGAATTCCCGCGTCGTCACGTAGGCGAAGCGCCCGTCAGGTGAGACGGCAACGCTGGACGCCGGCGACGTCAGGGTCGGGCCCGGGACCGGGGAGATCGACCCGTTTGCAGCGATCGTCATCCCGATCACGCCGCCTTTGAAGTTGAACGGAGCAACTCCCCTGCTCCCGTCCGGCGTGAACCCGACGGCGGCCAGTCCGCTCGGTTCGGGCGAGGGGCCGGGCGGGCCGATCGCGAACGGCGAGCCGCCGAGCGGCGCCAGCGAGCCTTCGGCGCCGACCCCGTATGCGTTGATCCCCTCCGGTTCGAGCTGGCCGTAGCTCGGCAGGTAGAGGGTCGCGGCGGTAGCGGTGGCGGCAGACGAAAGCGCGACGGCGGCAACCAATGCCGCGATCGCCGATCGACGAAGGCGCACGCCCGGCGCCCCTAGCTCAGTTTGAGGACGATCGATTTCGTTTTCGAGACCGAGATGCCGGAGGTCGGCTTGAAGGTTGCCCTCACCTTCACCTTGACGCTGCCGGAGTTCCCGAGCTGGGCGCTGGCGCTGCCGGTGGGTGCGATTTTCACCTTCAGCGTCTTCTTCTTCTTCGCCTTCTTCTTGACCTTGGCGACGCCCTTGCCGGCGATCGTCAGCTTCCCGGCGCCGGGGACCGTGACCTTGAGGGTCGCTATTCCCTTGCCGGTGTTGAGCTGAGCGGCGCCGAATTTGAGCTTCGGCTTGGTCACCTTCAATTTCGCCACCCCTGTGGCGACGCCGCCCTGGGGAGTGGTCGCGGAGAGGGTCACCGTGTAGGTCTTGGGCTTGATGTTGCGCGGCAGGGAGACCGTCACCTTGCCGGGCGTGGTCGGGGCCAGATGCGTCGTCGGGTCGGGCGCCCCCGGCGTGAAGGTTGTCGATGCGGGTTTGGCCTTGCCGCCTTTGGCCGACGTCGTCGCGCTCAGGGCAAAGCTTGGCAACGGCGACGGGGGGCCGGCGAACTTGAGCGGGAACGAGACCTGGCCCCTGCCGCCGACGAACGCTTGAGCGGTTTTCGCCGGCGCCGCGATCCGCAGATCAGAGGAGGCAAGCTGGGTCTGCTGGACGCCGCCGCCGCAGAAGGATTCGCTTTCCACCGGTTTGGTTCCTTCTTGGATCCTGATGCACCGGACTGGCCGGGTCGGCGACTGGGCGCCCGAGACCACGCGGAAACCCAAGGCGATCGAGGATGTGAACGGTCCCGGGAAGGGCGCGCCATCCGCTGCGGTCGGAAGGCCGAAGTCGGCGTCCACCGACCATTCCGCGGCCTGTGCTTTGACTTCCTGGACCGGCGTGGAGAGGTAGCCAAATCCCTGCGTACCGGCGGGCGGCCAAGCTTCGCCGATTATCGGTTTCAGTGCTTCGACTTCTTCTTTCTCTTCGGGGCTCGTGGCTTCACTGAGCGTTTTCTGCAGTACCACGGAGGAGGCCGCGAATTCGGGGGCGACTTCTTCGTTGCGTGTGAAGACGATCGGTGTCCCGCCGCCGATCGGCGTGGCGGTGAAGCTTGCGGGCGGAATCGACCCGGGAGGCGCCGCGATTCCTGCCAGGTATTGGAGCGATTCTTCTTCGTTGTTGGGGCCGCAGAAAGTGCCACCGATCGTGCAGAGGGCGAAGTGCACCCGCACCGACCCGATCCCCTGTGGCTGACTGAGACTGACACTCCCTGGTTTGACCAGGGCGCAGCCACCGACGGCGAGCGCCACCGCGCCAACGGCGATCAGCGCGAGAACGGGCTTGACGAAACGGTGGCTGCGGAACATGAGACCCCCCTGAGAAGTGGTGACGACAACCGAGAGTGTACGTGCGCCGATGGCTGCTGCCGGAAATCGGGGCGCCCGGATTTGAACCGGGGACCTCGGCCACCCAAAGGCCGCGCGCTACCAGGCTGCGCCACGCCCCGAACGCGCCCAAGTCTAGAGCCGATGCCCGCTAGCCCTGCAGGCGCTCGGTCTCGCGGCGGATCTCCTCCTCGCTGATCGGCTTGCGCCCGTAGACGTCCCAGGCGTTGGCGGCGACGCCGATGCCCCAGCCGACGATCGGGAAGATGGGCCAGAAGAAATCCGCTCCGGTGACGGCCCAGATCACCACCAGCATCGTGTTCACGAGCAGGTAGATGAAGATGTGGGTCCGGAAGTCCCGCTTTTTCTTCAGCTGCGCGATCGCCTGCTCACGCAGCTCGTCCTCGGTCCTCGGCGCGACGTCCATCTTGCCCTCGTTGTATCAGGACCTCGAGGACCCGCTAGCTTTCCGGCCCGATGGCAGATGTCCGCCCGATCCTCGCGACCCACTACGACCTCGACGTCGTCGGCTCGCTGAACGACGTCGCCGCCCCGCCCTACGACGTGATCGACGCCGAGCAGCGCAAGGAGCTGCTGGCCCGCTCGCCCTACAACGCGGTCGCGATCGACCTGCCGAAACCGTACGGCGAGACCGGCCCGACCGAGACCGGGGACGACCCATACGAGCGGGCTGCGAGGACGATCGAGGAGTGGCGTGAGGCGGGGGCGCTCGTGAGCGACTCCGAGCCGGCGATCTGGGCGATGACCCAGGACTACACAGGCCCCGACGGAGAGGCCCGCACCAGGCACGGCATCCTCGCCCGGGTCCGGGTCGAGGACTTCGACACCGGCCAGGTCCTCCCCCACGAGCGCACCCTTCCCGGCCCGAAGAAGGACCGGCTCGACCTCACCCGCGCGACCCGCCACAACCTCTCGGCGATCTTCTCCCTCGCCACCGCCGATCCCTGGCCACTTGTCGCCCCGGCGATCGAGGGGCAGGAGCCATGGGGCGAGGCGACCGACGAATCGGGCACCGTGACGAGGGTCTGGCGGGTCGGCGACCCCGAGATCCACGCCGCCGTCCACGAGCACCTCGACCGGGCCCAGCTCCTGATCGCCGACGGCCACCACCGCTACGAGACGGCGCTCGCCTACCGCGACGAGGTCGGCGGCGAGGGCGACCACAACTACACACTGATGGCGCTGACCGGGCTCGACGACCCGGGCCTCACGGTCTTCCCCACCCACCGGATGCTCTCCGGCATCGCCGATGACCCCGAGCGCCAGCAGGCTCTCGGCAACGGGTTGCGCGAGCTTTTCGATGTCACCGAGGTCCCGACCGACGAGCTCGATCCCCTCGGCGAAGAGGGCGTCGGCGTCTTCGGCCTCTATGACTCCCACCACGGCCGAGGCTTCCGACTTCGGCTCAAGGACTCGGCCATCGCCGCCCTCGACGAAGAGCTCGCCGGCAAGCCAGAGGCCTATCGCCGGCTCGACGCCGCAATCCTCGAGACGCTGGTCCTGAAGGGAATCGCCGGCCTCAGCGAAGAGGACATCCTCGCCAAGCGCGGCATCGGTTACTCGAAGAGCGTCGACGACGCTCTGGAGCTGATCGAGATCGGCACCTACGACGCCGCCTTCATCCTCCGCCCGATCCCGGTCGACCAGGTCAAGGCGATCTGCGAAAGCGACGAAAACATGCCGCCGAAGTCGACCTTCTTCTTCCCGAAGGTCCTGACCGGGCTGGTCTTCAACCCGGTGGGCTGACGGCCGCGCGGCGTAGGATCACGCCGTGAGCGCGGAGCGGGGTTGCTGATGGTCAAGATCTACACGAAGAAGGGCGACGACGGCACCACCTCCCTCTGGTACGGGGGGCGCGTCCCCAAGCACCACGGGCGCACCGAGGCATATGGCGCGCTCGACGAGGCCTGCTCCCAGCTCGGCGTCGCCCGGGCCCTCTGCGGCCCCGACCAGGCCGAGCTCGCGGCCGACATCCTCCGCCTCCAGGACGACATCTTCGTCGCCGGCGCCGAGCTTGCGACTGCGCCGGAGGCAGCCGCGCGCCTCGAAGACGGAGTCAGCCGCACGACCGAGGCGATGGTCGCCGAGCTCGAGGCGCGGATCGACCACTACATGGACCAGGTCGAACTGCCGCCGCAGTTCGTGATCCCTGGCGGCAACCAGCTCTCTGCCCAGCTCGACGTCGCGCGGACGACGATCCGCAGGGCCGAGCGCCGGATCAGCGCCCTGAACGAGGCGGGGGAGCTGGCCGGGGAGACGGTCGTCCACTTCGTCAACCGGGCCTCCGACTACGCATTCGCCCTGGCCCGCTTCGCCGACGTCACCGAGCCGGTGCTGTTCGAGGGCCGGCGCCGCTCCTGAAGCCATGAGGGTCGTCGCGCGACGCCGCTCGGGCTTTGCCCACGACGTCGAAATCGACGACGGCGATCATCGGCTCGTCGTCGACGAGCCGCCCGATGCCGGCGGCAAGGGCGTCGGCCCCTCCCCCACCAGGCTCGTCGCCGCCGGCCTGGCGAGCTGCGTCGCGATCACGATGGAGATGTACGCGGAGCGCAAGGGCTGGGAGCTCGGCGACGTCGAGATCACCGTCGACGTCGAGTACGAGGACTACACGCCGCGCTCGTTCTCGGCCTCGATTCACCTCCCGGCGGATCTGAGCGAGGAGCAGCGACAGTTGCTGCTGCGAATCGCCCACAAGTGCCCGGTCCATCGAGTCCTCTCGCACGAGATCGACGTCGACATCTCCTACCGCATCGAGGCGACCTGATGGACCTCGGCCTGCACGGCCGGGGCTGTGTCGTCACCGGCGCCAGCCGCGGCATCGGCCGTGAGACCGCCCGCCAGCTCTGCGCCGAGGGGGCCTCGGTCCTGCTCGTCGCCCGCGGCGCCGACGCCCTCGCCGAAGCGGCCCTGGAGGCCGGCGAGGCGGGAGGCCGGGCCGAGGCGCTGGCGCTCGACGTCACCGCCGAGGACGCCGGCGAGCGGATGCTCGCGGCTGCCACCGAGA
Organism: uncultured Solirubrobacterales bacterium; assembly: GCA_963805455.1. GTDB lineage: Bacteria > Actinomycetota > Thermoleophilia > Solirubrobacterales > 70-9 > VRUE01. The sequence goes on along the minus strand of CAWDUJ010000010.1, from coordinate 207,494 downwards.
GCTTCGGCGCCCTCGACGTCCTCGTCAACAACGCCGGCTCGGCCCGGTGGCGGGACCTCGACGAGGTCCCCGACGAGGACTGGCGCGCCCAGTTCGAGATCAACGTGATGGCGCCGCTGCGGGCGATGCGGGCCGCGGCTCCGACGATGGCCGGGCGAGGCTGGGGCCGGATCGTCAACGTCTGCTCGACCGCCGGCAAGCGGCCCTCGGCGGCGATGCCGGAGTACTCGGTCGCGAAGTCGGCCGAGCTCTCGCTCTCGCGCCTCTTCGCCGACCGCCACGCCCGCAGCGGCGTCCTCGTCAACGCGATCTGCCCCGGCCCGGTCGATTCCGAGCTCTGGATGGAACCCGGGGGCCTGCTCGACCAGTCGCAGCGACTCTCCGGCGCCGGCAGCCGCGAGGAGGCGCTCGAGGCGGCCGGCGCGAAACGGCCGATCGGGCGCCTCGCCGAGGTCGGCGAGATCGCCTCGGCGATCGTCTTCCTCTGCTCGGAGCGCGCGTCATACGTCAGCGGCGCTGCCTGGTCGGTCGACGGCGGCACCGTCCAGGTGATCATCTGACCGACCTCGCAGAGCTACTGCTCTCCCCGGAGGAGGCGCGGACGATCGAGGTCCATGGCGACACCGACGCCGCCGTCCTCCTCCCGCTCTACGGCTGGCCCGAGAAACCAGGCCTGATCTTCACCGAGCGCCGTGCCGACCTTCGCCGCCATGCCGGCGAGATCTCGTTCCCCGGCGGGCGCCAGGACCCCGGCGACCGGGACCTGACCGGGACCGCCCTGCGCGAGGCCGAGGAGGAGATCGGGCTCGCGCCCGCGTCGGTCGAGCTGAGCGGCGCCCTGCCGCCCACCTCGACCTTCGTCACCGGCTATCGGATCCACCCGTTCGTCGGCCGGATCCCCGACCCCTCAGAGCTCGACCTGCGGCCGAGCCCGGATGAGGTCGAGACGCTCCTCACCTTCTCGCTCGACGTCCTCGACCGCGGATACGCGATGCGGCGCCTGGTCCGGCGCGGCGTCCCGATCCACACCCCGACCTACGAGGTCGAGGGCCACCTGATCTGGGGAGCGACGGCGAGGATCCTCGCCGAGCTCCTCGATCGCCTCGGCTAGACCTTCTCGCCGGGCTGGGGGACGATCCGGATGTACGGGCGGGGCTCCTCCCAACCGTCAGGGTAGATCTCTTTGGCTTCGTCGTTGGAGACCGAGCCGGCGATGATCACGTCGTCACCCGTCTGCCAGTTGGCCGGCGTAGCGACTTTGTGATTCGCCGTCAGCTGCAGCGAGTCGATCACCCGCAGGACCTCGTCGAAGTTGCGCCCTGTCGTCATCGGATAGACGAGGATCAGTTTGATTTTCTTGTCGGGGCCGATGACGAAAACGTTGCGGACGGTCTGGTTGTCGGCGGGGGTGCGGTCACCGGGGTCCCCGGAAACCTCCGCCGGCAGCATGTCGTAGAGCTTCGAGACGTGGAAGTCGGCGTCACTGATGATCGGGTACTCCGGCCTCGAGCCCTGGGTCGCCTCGATGTCGTCGACCCAGTCCCCGTGGTTCTCCAGCGGGTCGACCGAGAGGCCGATGATTTTCACGTTCCGCTTCGCGAACTCGGGCTCGATGCTGGCCATGTAGCCGAGCTCCGTCGTGCAGACCGGCGTGAAGTCTTTCGGGTGTGAGAAGAGGATGGCCCACGAGTCGCCGATCCAGTCGTGGAACTTGATCGGGCCCTCGGTCGTCTCGGCCTCGAAGTCCGGTGCTATATCGCCAAGTTTCAAACTCATCGATCCACTCCTTCCGATGCGCCGCTCATTCCGGCATCCACCTTAGTTCCTAGATTCACCTAAATTCCTATCCGAGTTTAGACCTTTGACCCATCCGGCTGCCGCGGTCAGGCCACGAGCCGTCTGACCGCCTCCATCATCCCCTCAACCCAGGCCTCCGGATCGTCCGGGACGACCTGGGCGACGGTGACCGGAATCCGCCAGGTTGCCGCCGCGTTCTCGACCGCTCGCCTTCCCGCTTCGAGCGCCTCGGCGTCGACGCTACCCGCCCCCTCGTAGACGAACCCGCGCACCGGGGTGTCGACGAGGCGTTCGAGCAGCCGCTCGAGCCGCTCGCCGTGGATCGCCCTCACCTCCTCCTCCCCGTCCGGGCCCTCGGGCCGGGCCGAGGCGAGCTGCCAGATCACGACCGCCACATCGCCGACCAGCTCGAGCACGCTCCCCGGCCAGAGCGGATCCGCGATCGCCGGCTCGATCCCGGATTCCTCGATCGCGGCCAGCCCGTCCTCGCCGCGGCTGGTCCCGCGAACCGCCCAGCCCTCGGCGAGCAGGCTCTCACCGAGCAGGCGCCCGCGGCAGCCGCAGCCGACGATCAGCGCCCGGGCCACGCCTCCTCAGTCGCTCTGGAAGGGGTCGCCGCGCTGCAGGCGCTCGACCTCCTCGACCTCGACGTCGGCCCGCAGCAGGTTCTCATCGAGCTCGGGGGCGCCGCGCCGGCGCCGCATCTCGTTCTGGGCTTCGACCATCTGGCGGACGTCGTCGATCTCGTTCTGGGCCTCGACCTCAGGAGAACGGGTCGGCTTCCAGTCGACGAGTTCGACGTCTCGGCGCTGGCTGACGTGGGCGACGAAGACGATGATGAAGACCATCGAGAGCAGCAGAGCGACCGTGCCAAGGACGAAACCCATAGCCCAGAGGATACGGTTCCGGCGGATGTCCGAGGCCTACATCGTCGAAGCCCTCCGCACCCCGATGGGCTCCTACCGAGGGGCGCTCTCGGGAGTCCGGCCGGACGACCTCGCCGCCCACGTCGTCGGCGCGACGATCGAGCGAACGGGAGTCGACCCCGAGGAGATCACCGACGTCTACTTCGGCGCCGCGAATCAAAGCGGCGAGGACAACCGCGACGTGGCGCGGATGGCGGTGCTGCTCGCGGGCCTGCCAAAGGGCGTCCCCGGGGCGACGGTCAACCGGCTCTGCGCATCGGGGCTCGAGGCGGTCAACTCCGCCGCCCGTGCGGCGAAGCTCGGCGAGGGCGACTTCTACCTGGCGGGGGGCGTCGAGTCGATGAGCCGGGCGCCGTGGGTCGTCTCCAAGCCGGAACGGGGACTGCCGCGCGGCGAGCAGACGATGCACGACACGACCCTCGGCTGGCGGCTGATCAACCCGCGGATGGCCGACGTCGGCGCCTCGACCGCGTCGATGGGCGAGACGGCGGAGAACGTCGCCGAGCGCTACAACGTCTCCCGCGAGGACCAGGACGCCTTCGCGCTCCGCAGCCACCAGCGCGCGGTCGCGGCGGCCGAGAACGGCGCCTTCGCCGAGGAGATCGCGCCGATCGAGGCGCAGCACGGCCGCGAGACCGTGATCGTCGCCGCCGACGAGGGGCCGCGGCCCGACGCCTCATTGGAGCGGATGGCGAAGCTCCGTCCCGTCTTCCGCGAAAGCGGGACGGTGACCGCCGGCAACGCCTCGACCCTGAACGACGGCGCCGCCTGCACGCTGGTCGCGACCGAGGCCGGGGTCGAGAAGCTCGGAGTCGAGCCGCTCGGCCGGGTCGTCGCCTCCGGGGTCGCAGGGGTCGACCCCGCCTACATGGGGATCGGGCCGGTCGAGGCGATTCCCCGCGCCCTCGCCGCCGCCGGGCTCGAGCTCGACCAGATCGACCTGATCGAGCTCAACGAGGCGTTCGCCTCCCAGGTCCTCGCCTGCGTCGGTGAGCTCGGGATCGACGAGGAGCTCCTCAATGTCAACGGCGGCGCGATCGCCCTCGGCCACCCGCTCGGCTGCACCGGCGCCCGCCTCACGACCACGCTCCTGCACGAGCTCCGGCGCGGCGGCGGCCGCTACGGGATCGCGACGATGTGCGTCGGCGTCGGCCAGGGCCTGGCGACCGTGTTCGAGAGGGTCTAGAGCCGCCGAACCGGTAGCCTCGCGCGGCGATGAGCTTCACCGAGCTGGCAAGCGTCGACGGGACGATCACCCCGACCGGGGAGGCGATGGTCCCGCTCCGCGACGACGGCCTTTACCGCGGCGACGGCGCCTTCGAGGTGATCCGCGTCTACCACGGCCGCCCGTTCGCCCTCGTCGACCACCTCGACCGGCTTGGGCGCTCGGCGTCGGCGATCGAGCTCGAGTTCGATCGCGCCGCGCTCGAGGCGGAGATCGCCGCCCTGCTCGCCGCGGCGGGCTCGGTCGACGGGCAGCTGCGCCTGATCGTCACCCGCGGCGGCCGCAGGATCGCGGCGACGGAGCCGATCCCGGCCCACCCCGAGTCGGTCCGGGTCGCGACCGTCACCTACAGCCCGTCGGTGATCCTCAACGGCGTCAAGTCGCTCTCCTACGCGGCAAACATGCAGGCGACCCGCATCGCCCAGGCCCAGGGCGCGGACGAGGCCGTCCTCGTCCTGCCCGACGGAACCGTGCTCGAGCCGCCGACCTCCTCGATCTTCTGGGTCTCCCCGCAGGGCGGCCTGCGGACCCCGGCGCTCGACAACGGCGTCCTCGAATCGATCACCCGCGACCGCCTGGTCAAGGCCCTCGACGTCGAAGAGGGCTCCTGGCCGGTCGCCGACCTGCGCGCCTCCGGCGAGGCCTACCTCGCCTCGACAACTCGCGAGATCCAAGCCGTGGCAGCGATCGATGGCGTCGAGCTTCCAGGGGCCCCGGGGCCGCGAACCCGCGAGGCCGAACAGGCCTTCCAGGAGACTCTCGGCAGGGAGCTCTGACCGTTTGACACCACGACCGAAAGCGCAGAGGTGAGATGGACTTCCAGCTGAGCGACGAGCAGCGACTGATCTCCGAGGCGGCGCGCGAATTCGCCGACCGCGAGATCACCCCCCGGGTCCGCGACAACGACCGGGCGGCCCGCTTCGACCGCGAGCTGGCGAGCAAGCTCGGCGAGGTCGGTTACCTCGGCGCCCCGGTCGCAGAGAAATACGGGGGACGCGGCCTCGACTACCTCGGCTACGGGCTGATCGTCGAGCAGGTCGGCCGCGCCGACTCCTCGGCCCGCACCGTGGTCTCGGTCCAGACCTCGCTCGTCGCCGGCTCGATCGAGCGCTGGGGCACCGAGGAGCAGAAGCAGCGCTGGCTGCCGCGACTCTGCTCGGGCGAGGCCCTCGGCTGCTTCGGGCTGACCGAGCCCGACACCGGCTCCGACGCCGCCAACCTCCGCACCCGGGCGACGAAGACCGACTCGGGCTGGTCGATCAGCGGCCAGAAGATGTGGATCTCGCTCGGCAACTTCTCCGAGGTGGCGCTGATCTTCGCCCAGACCGACCCGGCGCTGAAGCACCGCGGCCTGGCCTGTTTCCTGGTCCCGACCGAGAGCGAGGGGTTCACCTCCCAGGAGATCCACGGCAAGCTCGGGCTGCGCTCCTCCGACACCGCCGAGCTCTCGCTCGACGAGGTCGAGGTCGGCGAGGACGCCATGCTGGGGGAGATCGGCGATGGGTTCAAGGTCGCGATGAGCGCCCTCGACAACGGCCGCTACAGCGTCGCCGCCGGCTGTGTCGGGATCTGTGACGGCTGCGTCGACGCTTCTGTCGAGTACTCGAAGGAGCGCAAGCAGTTCGGGGTCCCGCTGGCCCGGTTCCAGCTGGTCCAGGAGATGATCGCCGACATGATCGTCAAGCGCGATGCCTCGCGGATGCTGGTCCTGCGGGCCGGGGCGCTGAAGGACGAAGGCAAGCCGAACACGATGGAGACCTCGGTGGCCAAGCTCCACGCGACCGAGGCCGCGGTCGAGTGCGCGAACCTCGCGATCCAGGTCCACGGCGGCGCCGGCTACGTCGACGACTACCCGGTCGAGCGCTACCTCCGCGACGCCAGGGTGACGACGCTCTACGAGGGCACCTCCCAGATCCAGAAGCTGATCATCGGCCGTGCCGCGACCGGCATCAACGCGATGACTCCCATGAGCGCGGAATGAATGAGCGTCGCAAGCGCGAATTTATGTCTGACCACCTGCAAGTGAGCACCGATGAGTTCGGCGTCACCCTGCTGCGGCTGAACCGGCCAGAGGCCCGCAACGCGCTCTCGCCGGAGATGATGGAGGAGATCGCCTCCGAGCTCGAGCGGATCGACCCCGAGCCGGAGATCCGCTGCGTCGTCATCGCCGGCTCCGAGGACATTTTCGCCGCCGGCGCCGACATCAGGGCAATGAGCGAACGGACCTTCGCCGAGGCACTCCGACACCCGGCGGCATCGTTCTGGCGCCGGCTGGCCGCGATCAGGACGCCGATGGTCGCCGCGGTGACCGGCTACGCGCTCGGCGGCGGCTGCGAGCTGGCCCTCGCCTGCGACATGATCGTCGCCTCCGAGGACGCCCACTTCGGGCAGCCGGAGATAACCCTGGGAATCATCCCCGGCGGCGGCGGCACCCAGCGGATCGCCCGCACCATCGGCAAGCAGCGGGCGATGGAGTACGTGCTGACCGGGCGCCCCTTCGACGCCCCGATGGCGCTGCGGATGGGCCTGATCAACAAGGTGACGAGCAAGGGCAACTGCCTGCAGGAGGCGCTGGAGCTGGCGCGCACAGTCGCCGAGCGGCCGCCGATCGCCGTCCGCCTCGCGAAGCAGGCCGTGCTGGCGGCGGAGGAGACGGCCCTCTCGGCCGGGATCGAGAACGAGCGCCGCCTCTACGAGCTGGCGATGGCGACCGAGGATCGGGTCGAGGGCATGCAGGCTTTCCTCGAGAAGCGAGAGCCGAAGTTCCGGGGACAGTGAGCGTCGACGCCGTCGGCGTCGTCGGCGCCGGCACGATGGGCGCCGGGATCGCGGCGATGGCCTGCCTCGGTGACTACCCGACCATGATCCAGGATCCCGACCCCGATGTCCTCGGTCGGGCCCACGAGGCGGTGTCCGAGGCGCTGGCGAAGGGGGCCGGCAGGGCCTGGAGCGAGGAGGACGCCGAGCGGGCGAGCGGCCTCCTGACCACCGTCGAGGCGATCGACGGGCTCGCCGGGTGTGACTTCGTCGTCGAGGCTGCGCCCGAGCGGCTCGACCTGAAGCAGGGCCTGTTCGCCGACCTCGCCACGGCCTGCGGGCCCGAGACGATCCTCGCCTCCAACACCTCCTCGCTGCGGGTGACCGAGATCGCGGCGCGGACTCCCGGGCCCGAGCGCGTCGTCGGGATGCACTTCTTCAACCCGCCGACACGGATGAGGCTGGTCGAGGTGGTGGCGACCGCCGACTCCTCACCGGAGGCGCTCAAGGCGACGACCGAGGTCGTCGAGCGGATGCGGCGGACGCCGATCCGCGCCAAGGACAGCCCCGGCTTCATCGCCAACCGCCTCGCCCGTCCCTACTCGCTCGAGTCGCTGCGGATGCTCGGCGACGGCGTCGCCGACGCGGCGACGATCGACCGGGTCTGCCGCCTTGGCGGCGGCTTCCGGATGGGCCCGTTCGAGCTGATCGACCTGATCGGGCTCGACGTCAACCTCAGCGTCGCCCGCTCCTTCTACGAGCAGGGCGGACAACCGGAGAGATGGCGACCGAGCCCGATCCAGGAAGAGATGGTCGAGGCCGGCCAACTCGGGCGCAAGAGCGGCGAGGGCTACTACAGCTACGGCGACGGCCGCCACCGCCCCGACGACCCCGACCTCGGACTCTCAGCGCCGACTCTCGACCCCGACGACCTGGCTCGGATCGACCCGGCGGCGGGAGAGATCCTCCCCCGCCTCGTCGCCCAGATCGCCAACGAGACCGCGTTCGCCCTCGAAGAGGAGGTCGGCACCGCCACCGACATGAACACCGCGATGCGGCTCGGCTTCAACTGGCCGCTGGGCCCGGTCGAGTTCTCCGAGCTGATCGGAGCCGCCCCCGCCGTCGCGCTGCTCGAGGAGCTCCGAAGCCGGCATGGCGAGGCATACCGCCCCGCCCCGGGCCTGGTCGCTGCGGCGGGAGCCTGAGTGGCGTCGCGCCGCAGACCGGCGACCGCGGCCACCGCGGCGCGCAATCGGGAAGCGGGGCCGGGAGTCGATGAGGCGGCCGCCGCGGAGATGGCGATCGCAACCCGGGGGCTCATCGCCGCCTTCGACCCGGCGGTGGTCGATGGCGAGGACGGGCGCAGGGCATGGGACCTCACCACCTACGGTTTCCTCGACGGCGATCCCCCGGACACGGCGAATCCCGCCCTCTGGCGGCAGGCCCAGCTGAACCGCGTCGCGGGCCTGTTCCAGCTCGCCCCTGGGCTCTACCAACTGCGGGGGTTCGACCTTTCGAACATGCACGTGATCGAGGGCGAGAAGGGCATCGTCGTCGTCGACCCGCTTGTCACGACGGAGACCGCGGCGGCGGCCCTCGCCCTCTACCGCGAGCAGCGCGGGGATCGCCCCGTCACCGGGCTGCTCTATACCCACAGCCACGTCGACCACTTCGGCGGCGCCCGTGGGGTCGTCGCCGAGGAGGACGTCCACTCCGGCCGGGTCCCGGTCCTCGCCCCGGCCGGGTTCCTCGAGCATGCGGTCGGCGAGAACGTCTTCGCCGGCCCGGCGATGGCGCGCCGCGCCGGATACATGTACGGGGCGCTGCTCGGGCGCGGGCCCGACGGCCAGCTCACCTCCGGCCTCGGGCAGACGACCTCGCTCGGAACGATCACCCTCGTGCCGCCGACGGTCGAGATCGTCGAAACCGGTCAGGAGGAGGTCGTCGACGGCGTCCGGATGGTGTTCCAGCTGACCCCCGAGGCAGAGGCGCCGGCGGCGATGAACTTCTTCCTCCCCGACCGCGGCTCCCTCTGCATCGCCGACAACGCGGTCTGCTCGATGCACAACATCCTCACCCTGCGCGGGGCCCTGGTCCGCGACCCGCGGATCTGGGCCCGCCACCTCGATCGGACCATCGAGCTCTTCGGCGCGGACTCCGAGGTGATGTTCGCCGGCCACAACTGGCCTCGCTGGGGCGCTGCCGAGATCGTCGAGATGCTGACCGGCCAGAGCGACCTCTACACCTACCTGCACGACCAGACCCTGCGCCTGATCAACGGCGGCCGGACCGGGCCCGAGATCGCGGAGGAGCTCGAACTGCCGCCACGCCTCGCCGGAGAGTGGCACTGCCGCGAGTTCTACGGCTCGGTCAGCCACAACGTGAAGGCGATCTACCAGCGTTACATGGGCTGGTTCGACGGCAACCCGGCCCACCTCTGGGAGCACCCACCGCAGGAGCGATCGCGCCGCTACGTTGAGTTCATGGGCGGCGCCGACGCGGCCCTCGAGCGTGCCCGCCACTCGTTCGACGCCGGCGATTACCGTTGGGTCGCCGAGGTCGCCAACCATCTCGTCTTCGCCGACCCCGGAAACACCGACGCGCGCGAGCTCCAGGCCGACGCGCTCGAGCAGCTCGGCTATGGCGCCGAGAACGCGACCTGGCGCAACTTCTTCCTGATGGGCGCGCAGGAGCTCCGCGAAGGCACCTCCGGAACTCCCACCGCGCCGGCTCCGGCCGATTTCCTCGCCCGACTCACGGTCGAGCAGCTGCTCGACGCGATGGCCATCCGGTTGAACGGGCCGCGGGCCTGGGACCAGGACCTGCGGATCGACTGGGTCGTGACCGACCCCGACGAGGAGCACTCGATCACGGTCCGCAACGGCGTCCTTCGCCACGCCCGGGGTAGGCACGGCGCTACCGCCGACGCGGCGCTTGTCGTCGAGCGCCGGGCGCTCGACCAGCTGCTGCTCAAATCGGCCGAGCTGCCGGACCTGGTCGCGTCCGGGCGACTGCGGGTCGAGGGCGATCCCGAGAAGCTCGGCGCCCTGCTCGGCCTCCTCGATGAGCCCGATCCCGGATTCGCGATCGTCACCCCGCAGTAGTTCTCTAAAGTCAGGTACCGATGCGCCTGATCTCGTCCCTCGGCCTGACGGTGACCGCACTCTGCCTGGGTGTGGCCCCTGCCGGCGCCGCCGACCAGATCTACTGGGGCAACGAAGGGGACGGGAGCATCTCCCACGCCAATGTGTCCGGCGGAGGCGGCTCGGACATTCCGATCACCGGGGTGACGGTGGATCACCCGGAAGGGCTGGCGATCGACTCCGCCGCGGGGAAGATCTACTGGGTCAACCGGGATGAACTCGACTACTCGATCCGGTTTGCGAACCTCGACGGCTCCGGCGGCGGAATCCTCAACACGACCGGCGCCTCCGTCTCGAACGCTCACGGCCTCGCGATCTATCCCGCCGGCGGCAGGGTCTACTGGGCCAACTTCGCCGACCCCTTCATCTACTTCGCGAACCTCGACGGCTCCGGGGGCGGCAAACTCGACACGACGGGAGCGCTGGTCGAACAGCCGGTCGGCCTCACCGTCTACCCGGCCCAGAACCGGATCTACTGGGCCAACTTCGACGGCGGCGAACATGACATCGACTTCGCCAATCTCGACGGAAGCGGAGGAGGCGGGACCCTCGACCTGTCCGCGGCGACACACCTGGACATGCCGCGGTCGATCGCAATCGATGCCTCGACCAACCGCGTCTACTGGGCCAACAGCAGCTCCCCGGCCATCACCTACGTCAACGGGGGCGAGGGCGGTTCGGTGTTCACCGACGGCATCGAGACCGGCAACCTGCAGGGGATCGCGATCGATCCGATCGCCCAGAGGGTCTTCTGGGGGGCGCCTGAAAACAGCACACTCGGCTTCGCGAGCATCACCGAAGGAGGTCCGCTCGGACTGCTCGACACGACCGGGGCAACCCGCGACAGCCCGGCCTGGCCGGTCCTGCTCTATGCCCCCCGCGGCACCGCCGCGCCGGCCGTCACGGCTTTCAGAAGCCCGACCCCACGGATCCTGAGGAAACCGAAGCCCGGCCGGCCGCTGGTGCCGCTGGTCGCGAGCCACACGGCGACGCTCAGCTGCTCGCAGGGCTCGTGGGCCGGCGACATGCTCGAGTCGTTCCTCTATCGGGCCCCGCAGAGGATCTCCCTTCAGTGGCTTCGAAACGAGCGGCCGATCCCCGGAGCGACCGCGAGCTCGTTGGTCGCGACCGAAGTCGGCGACTACACCTGTCGGGAGACCGCGTCCAACGGCGCCGGGTCGACGGCCCAGACCAGCGCCTCGGTCAACATCTCCGCCAGCTTCAAGCTCGGCAAGGCGGTGCTCAATGCCGAGAAGGGGATCGCAAAGATTCCGGTCGCGACCTCCGGCACCGGCGTCGTCGCGCTATCCGGCAGGGGCGTCAAACCCAGCAAGTTGAAGTCGAAGCCGGGCAGCACAGCGTCGCTGCGGGGGACCCTGGTCCTCAAGCCGCGGGGCAAGGCCAGGAAGAAGCTCGAATCCAACCGCGGGGCAAGGGTGAGGGTGAGGATCGCCTACACGCCCACCAACGGGTCGCCGCTGCCCAGGACGAGGTCGTTCAACCTGCGGCTGGCGGCGGGCTGACCCGGAACAGAGCCTGGTCGGCGTAGCACCAGCTCCAGTCCTCGCCGGACTCGGCCGAGCGGATGACCGGGTGGCCCGTCTCCTCACTGTGGGCGGTTGCGTGCTTGCCCGGCGAGTTGTCGCAGCAGCCGATGTGGCCGCACATCTGGCACATCCGCAGGTGCTGCCAGCTCATTCCCTGCGCCAGACACTCCTCGCAACCGGCGATCTCGGCGGGCAGCTCGAAGTGCTCGATTTCGCGGATGTGGGTGCAGGAGGCCGTGATTCGACATTAGACGATGGCCCCGGCCTGGAGTCGGCGACGCCGTTCCTCTAGCCTCCGCCCCGTGGCTGAGACCAGCGGCGAGCCGATCACGAAACAGGGCCTCGAGGACCTTCGCGCCGAGCTCGCGGACCTCGAAGGGCCGCGGCGCCAGGCGATGTCGGCTCGGATCAAGGTCGCGCGGGAGGAAGGCGACCTCAAGGAGAACGCGGAGTACCACGTCGCCAAAGAGGATCAGGCCCACCTCGAGACCCGGATCAAGCGCCTCCGCGAGCGTCTGCAGAAGGCGGTCGTGATCGAGGCCAGGCCCGACGCCGAGGACGCGTTCGCCTTCGGCCTCACCGCCGAGGTCCTCGACCAGGAAAGCGGCACGGTCAACACCTGGACTCTGGTCGGCTCGACCGAGGCCGACCTCAGCGCCGGCCGCCTCTCCGCCGAGTCTCCGATCGGCCGGGCACTGCTCAACGCGAAGCTCGGCAAGCCGGTCGAGGTCGAGACCCCTCGCGGGGCTCGCACCTTCGTCGTTCAGAAGCTCGTCTAGGCGCCGGGGGTCGGAGCGATCTCGGTCGGCTCGCCGCCGCGCTGCCAGTGGGCCTCGGGTGAGGGTGGCGTGTCGCGCAGGTACCACTCGGCGTCGAGGGCTCCCATGCAGCCGGTCCCGGCGGCTGTGACCGCCTGCCGGTAGGTGCGGTCGACGACGTCGCCGACGGCGAAGACGCCGCCGAGGTTGGTCCGCGTCGAGCGGCCCTCGGTGAGGATGTAGCCGTCCTCGTCTGTGTCGATGTGGCCGGAGACGATCTCCGATTTCGGGATGTGCCCGATCGCGACGAACGCCCCTTCGGTCGCCAGGTCCTCGACCTCGTCGGTCTCGGTGTTGCGCAGCCGGACCTTCGTCAGCCTGCCCTCCTCGCCGCCGATGAACTCCTCGGCGACGAACGGCGTCTTGAAGGAGATGTTGGGCTGCTCGGCGGCCCTGTCGTGCATGATCTTCGAGGCGCGGAACTCGTCGCGGCGGTTGACGAGAATCAGCTCGCTGGCGAACTTGGAGACGAAGATCGCGTCCTCCATCGCCGAGTCGCCGCCGCCGATGACGACCACCTTTTTCCCCTTGAAGAAGGCGCCGTCGCAGACGCCGCAGGTGGATACGCCGCAGCCGGAGAGCTCCATCTCACCGGGAACCCCGAGCCGGCGCGGCTCGGCCCCCATCGCGAGGATCACGGTTTTGGCGAGGTACTCGTCGTCGCCTACATGGACCTTCTGGACGCCGCCGTCGGAGAGCTCGACCTTGTCGACGTCGTCGGTGATGAGGCGGGCGCCGAAGCGCTCGGCCTGGGCCCGGAACTGCCCCATCATCTCCGGGCCCATGATGCCGTCCGGATAGCCGGGGTAGTTCTCGACGTCGGTCGTGTTCTGCAGCTGCCCGCCCCACTGGAACCCCTCGAAGACGAGCGGCTCGAGGTTGGCGCGGGCGGTGTAGAGGGCGGCGGTGTAACCGGCCGGGCCGCCACCGACGATGATCACGTTCTCTGTCTTCATTTGATCACTCATCTCGTTCCGCCTGAGTCTAATACTTCACTTTTTATAGTAACCCCTCCGTCAACCGCGCTACGGTCGATCGGCAGCCCCTCTTCTTCCCAGCTCTGGACCCGGACCCGGAGCTGGAAGAAGGCGACGATACCGGCCGGTATCGGCAGCCAGAACGCCACCAGCCGGTAGATCAGGATCGCCGGAAACACCGTTTCCTCGGGGATGCCGAAGAGGACGAAGGCGCCGATCATTCCGGCGTCGACCGCGCCGACTCCGGCCGGCGCCAGCGGGAACAGGTTGGCGACCATGCCGAGGAAGAAGCCCTGGACGACGACCGCGATCGGCGTCTGGATCCCGAAGGCGCGGAACGATGCCCAGAGGATTCCGATGTTCGCCGCCCAGAAGCCGGCGGCGCCGAGGACGGCCAGACCGCCGCGCTTGGGATGGACGAAGAGCCCGAGCGCGAACCGGAGCCCCTCCCCCGCCGTCGCCGGGACTTTGGCGATCGACTCGATGATCGCGTGGGTGCGCTCGCCGCGGAAATGGTTGCTGAGGCGGCGGCCGACATCGGCAGGAGTCAGGGCGACCAGGACGCCGATCAGGATGATGAGGCCGGCGACGGCGGCGGGGACGATCGTCAGCTCGACCGAGTTCTTGCCCGGCAGCACTCCGGTCCGCAGCAGGACGCCGAAGGCGATCAGCGCCAACGGATAGAAGGCGTAGTGGAGGGATAGGAAGGCGACCATCCTGCGGCCGACGTCGTGCCGCTCCATCCCCGCCTTGCGCAGCGCCCAGTAGGTGAGCGCGATGCCGCCGGCGCCGCCGGCCGAGAACAGCAGGGTCGCCGCGACCCCGGCCATGTTGATCTCATAGGTCTCACCCCAGGTGAGGCGCATGGCGTCGCCCCCGACGACCGCTTTGAAGAGGGCGATGTAGGTCCCGATTCCGAAAACGCAGAACCCGATCGCGACCAGGACCCAGACCAGATTGGCTTCTCCGAGTTTGCTCAGAGAGTCGCCGAGACCCACCAGCTTCGGGAACAGGAAATAGATCGCGATCAGCAGGACGAGGACGAGGACGATGGTCTGCACCAGCCGCCGCGTCGTGAAGAGCGGCAGTGTGGGGGCGCCATTCCCGTTCGGCGAGTCCTCCGGAGACACCTCGCAGAAGCTAGAACATCTAGGAGTTGGCGATCCTCTCCAGGCGTCGGAGGCCGTCGTTGACGCGTTCCACGGCCGGTTCGACGAGCGGCTCGCCGCCCCGCACCGTCCCGACCAGGGCGGCCCCCGCAGCGAGGTCGGTGACGTAGTGCTCGCCGAGGTAGACCAGGCCGAAGCCGAGAGTGAGGGCGTAGGCCCAACCGAAGGTGCCGGGGCGCCGGCCCGCTTCGGTGAGCGAGATCGCCGCCATCGACGAGGTCGCGAAATGCAGCGAGGGCATCGCCGCCCAGGGGTTGCCGCCGAGCGCCGCGTACATCTTCGGCCAGGCTCCGCGCCAGGTCTTTTCCCCGACCCCGACCATGATCCTCTGCACCGGCTCGCCGGTGAGGCCCTGCTCGGAGGCCCACCACGGCGGCGCGGTCGGGACCGCGAAGTAGCCGATGCAACCGAGGTCGAAGACCGCGACCATCTGACGGGCCGCGCGCGGGAAGCGGTCGGGGTGGCAGATCAGGATGTAGAGCAGCGCCGCGTAGGGCTCGATGAACCAGAGCCAGTGGACCCAGGTCAGGACTCGGTTGAGGATCCCGACACCGGGCAGCCGGGCGAGGCGCTGCTGGAGGCGGGCGTTCGGCAGCCGGCCGAGGCCGATCGCGCGGTCGGCGACGATCGGGTAGCGGGTCCGGAGCCGGTCGCGGAGGCGGTCGGGATCGTCGTAGGGGATCTCGTGGACCATCGTGAAGGCCCACATCTGGAGGGCGAAGAGCGCGACGTCGCGCTTGTGCGAGCGCGGATAGAGCACGGCGAGGGCCAGCGGGCCGGTCGCGCAGGCTGCAATCGTCACCGGCGCGGGGATCCGCAACCGGCGCCGGAGCAGCGGCACGGCGACCGCCGCCGCGATCGCTCCGGCGGCTCCGGCCCTGACCGCGATGCGCAGCGCCGGAGATTCACGGGATCGCATCCGCATGAGGTCGGCGAGTATAGGAGCAGGCGGACAAGTACGCGGCCGTCCGCGACGGCGGCCTGCGTGATTAGAATGGCCGCGCCTTGTCGCCGCATTCCCCTGGCTCTGACCAGATCGACACCCTGCTTTGGATCGGCTCCGTCGCCGCGATCGTCGTCGTGGTCGCGATTAACGTCGCCCTCCTCGTCGCGCTGCGGCGCTCTCGGGCCGAGCGCGGGAACCAGCCGCGCGAGGTCACCGGCGGTCGCGGCATCCAGATCCGGGTCGGTGGCGTGCTCGCGGCGCTCGCAGCCGTCCTCTTCGTCATTGCGACCGTCTACACGACGAAGGCCCGCGAGGCGCCGTCGACCGGCTCGTCCGGCCTCCAGGCGAAAGACGGGAAGCCGCTGGCGATCGAAGCGACGGGGCAGCAGTGGCTGTGGCGCTACCGCTACCCGAACGAAGCCTTCACGTACTACAAGCTGGTCGTCCCGGTCGACACCGCCGTCGACCTCGACCTCGTCTCGACCGACGTGGTTCACACCTGGGACGTCCCCCCGCTCGCCGGCAAGAGCGACGCCGTGCCCGGGAAGCACCACCACGTGTTCTTCAGAGCCGATGAAGAAGGGACCTACCGGGGCCAGTCGGCGACCCTCTCCGGCCAGGCTTACGCGGCGATGCGAACCGAAGTCGAAGTCGTCTCGCCCGAGGAATACGAAGACTTCATCGCGAAGACGAAAACCGACATCCAGTCCGCCCAGGACGAGGTCGTGGCCGAGCTGAAGAAGGAATCATGAGCGGGCGCAAGGCACCCGAGCTGGTCGTCGACGGCTTCCCCAAGCGCGGCCGGCGCTGGGTCGAGATCGTGACCAGCCCCGACCACAAGGACATCGGTCGGCTGATGATCGTCGCCGCCCTCGGATTCCTCTCGATCGCGGCGCTCGAGCTCGTGATCATGCGACTGCAGCTGGCGGTCCCCGAGAACACCTTCCTCACCCCGGTCTTCTTCAACCGGATGCTCTCGCTCTACGGTGCGACCGCGCTCTTCCTCTTCGCGATCCCGCTCGTGTTCGGGTTCTTCTACTACCTGACGCCGCTCCAGATCGGCGCCCGCGGGACCGCCCTGCCGCGCCTCGGCCAGCTCGGGGCCTGGCTCTACCTCGCGGGGGCGACGACCCTCTACGCGGGGCTCCTGTTCACCCCCTCCGAGGGTGGCGTCAACCCACTGGCGCCCCTGAACGAACTCGCCTTCCTCGAAAACAACGGAATCGACGCCTGGGCCACTGCGACCGGTCTCGCGACCCTCGGCTTCGTCCTGATCTCGATCGACCTCGTCGCGACCCTGCGCAGGTGCCGTGCCCCGGGGATGGCCTGGCGGCGACTGCCGATCTTCTCCTGGGCGGCGGCGATCGGCTCCTGGCTGATGCTGGTCATCGGCCCGGTGTTCCTGGCGGCGGTGACGATGCTGCTGATCGATCGCAACTTCGACGGGGTCTTCTTCGCCGGCGACGCCGGCGGCTCGCCGCTCCTCTGGCAGCACCTGAGCTGGATCTTCTACACCGGCTCCTACATGCTGATCCTGATCACGGCGCTCGCCGCGATCGCCGAAATCATTCCCGCCTTCGCCGGCAAGCCGCTGTTCAACCGCGGCGCGACGATCGGGTCGCTGGTCGCGATCGCCGTGATTGGCACCCTCGCCTGGGCACAGAACATGCTCACCGCCCCAATCGGGATCGGGTGGATGTACTTCGCGATGGTGATGTCGCTGGCTCTGATCGTGCCCTTCGGCCTGATCTTCTTCAACCTGATCGCGACCCTGATCGGGGGCGCGACACGAATGCACGCGCCGCTGCTGTTCGCCGTCGGCGCCCTCTCCTCGATATCGATCGGGCTGGGGGCCGAGATCTGCCACTCGCTGATCGCCTCGGCCTGGCGCGTCCAGCACACCGTCGACAGCACCGCGGCGACCCACTTCGCGCTGATCGGGGGCGCCGTCTTCGGCGGCTTCGCGGCGCTGCACTGGTGGTTCCCGAAGCTGACCGGCAGGGCGATGGGCGAGAACATGGCCCAGATCTCGTTCTGGACGATCGCGGTCGGCACCCTGGTCACGTTCATTCCGCTGTTCCTCGCCGGCGGCCTCGAGGGTCAGGTCGTCGACGCCTACAAGTTCTTCGGCAGCACCGGGGTCGACGCCTACAACCTGATCGCGACGATCGGGTCCTTCATCCTCGCGATCGGGATCCTGCTGACGCTGATCAACGCGATCCTCAGCCGCAACGTCGGCACCGAGGCCGGTCACGACCCGTGGGGCGGAGAGTCGCTCGAGTGGTTCGCGCTCTCGCCTCCGGAGGGGCACAACTTCGACGTCCTGCCCGACGTCCGCAGCGCGAGGCCGATGCGCGACATCCGGGACGCGATCTCGCATCGCACGAGCAGCCCGGAGGAGCCGGCTCGCGAGTCGCAGCCGGTGTAGCCTGCCCGCATGAGCGCGGAGCGAGTCAAATGAGCGCAATCTGGGTCTTCGCGCAGCGAGCAGAGGGGGATTAGTTGTGGCAATCGACGCGAGTGCAGCGGCGGTCTCGAGGCGTCCCGCTGCGGCTACAGGGCTGCTGCGCGACTACCTGACGCTGACCAAGCCGAAGGTCCAGTCGCTGCTCCTGCTGACGACGGTGACGACAATGTACGTCGCGGGCGACCCCTCGATCGGGCTTGTCCTCCTCACCTGCCTCGGCGGCGCCCTCTCGGCCGGCGGCGCGGCGGCGATCAATCACGCGATCGACCGCGACATCGATATCAAGATGACGCGAACAGCCACCCGCCCCGTGGCGAGCGGCCGGATCTCCCCGAGCGCTGCGATCGTCTTCGGCGCCTCGCTCGGCGTCGCCTCGTTCACACTGCTGGCGCTGACCGTCAACCCGATGGCGGCGGCGCTCTCGATCTCGGGGCTGTTCGGCTACGTCTTCGTCTACACCCTCTGGCTGAAGCGGGCGACCCCGCAGAACATCGTGATCGGCGGCGCCGCCGGCGCGGTCCCGCCGCTGGTCGCCTGGGCGGCGGTCACCGGAAGCCTCAGTGGGACGGCGTTCTACCTGTTCGCGATCGTCTTCTTCTGGACGCCGCCTCACTTCTGGGCGCTCTCGTTGCTGATGAAGGACGACTACGCGAAGGCGGGCGTGCCGATGATGCCGGTGGTCCGCGGCGAGGACGAGACCCGGCGCCAGATACTCCTCTACACGATCCTCCTCTACGCGGTGACGCAGCT
The DNA here is from genome assembly GCA_963805455.1 of uncultured Solirubrobacterales bacterium. GTDB lineage: Bacteria > Actinomycetota > Thermoleophilia > Solirubrobacterales > 70-9 > VRUE01. Next base: position 188,972 of record CAWDUJ010000010.1, on the reverse strand, counting down.
GCCGTTCTGCGCCGGCGGGTTCGGGTTCGAGTACCTGGTCGTCTCGATGGCGCTCGGCGGCGGGTTCATCTACTGCGCGGTCCGTCTCCTCCGCAGCGCCGACCGGCGCTGGGCGCTCCGCACCTACCTCTTCTCGCTCTCCTACCTGGCGCTGCTCTTCATCTCGATGCCGCTCGACCGGGTTCTCTAGTAATAATCCGACCGTGGACCGGGAGACAGCGAAAGCCAACATGACCGCCGGCCTGGTGGCCGGAGGCATCGCCGCCGGGATCTTCGCCCTCACCTTCGTCGTCGCCGTCCTCTACATCGCCTCGTGAGAGTGGAGCGAGCCAAATGAGGCATATCTGGTTCTTCGTGCAGCGAGCGAAGCGCGAAAGTTGGTCATGAGGTCATGAGCGTTGAGCCCCAACATGTGAGCGAGCCCGGCGAGCTGGTCTACGCGCCGCGGCCCTCGTGGGCGCCCGCGTTCTTCGCTCTCGGCGCCGCTGCCGCGATCTGCGGGATCTATGCCGAGGGCTTCATGGTCCGCGCCTGGGTCTTCTCGATCATCGGCGGCATCATCCTGCTCGCGGCTCTGCGCAGCATGATCGCCGGCGCCCGCGCCGACTACTACCGGCTGCCGCGCAGGCAGCGGGCCCCCGGAGCGGTCCTCCCGGTCGAGACGATCAGCCCGCCGAAGGGCTAGTCGACCGGGACCTCCGAGGTCGCCCCGTCCGAGGTCCAGACCCGGACGATGTCGCGAATTGAGAGCACCCCGATGATCTCGGCTTCTTCGACGACGACGAGGTGGCGGATCGAGCGCCGCGACATCTCCGCCGCCGCGCGCTCGAGGCTCCAATCGGGGGAGGCGCTGATGACGCCGTCGGTCATGTGGTCGGAGACCCGCTCGATGTCCGGGTCCTCGCCGCCGCCGACCGAGTTGAGGAGGTCGCGCTCGGTGATGATGCAGGCGCCCGGCGTCTCGTCGTCGAGCACCAGCGCGGCCCCGGTTCCCTTCTCGACCATCATCGCCGCCGCCTCGCGGAGAGTGTGGGTCGGGCCCACCTTGAGGACCACCTCCGACATCCCATCCCGTACCTGCATCTGGCCTCCGTCCGTCGGGATCGCGAGATCGTGTTGATCGTCTCAAGCGTACCCGACCTTCGCCGGTTATGAACCGCTTTCTAGGGTGACCCGGCATATAGACTCCGGCGCGCTTCGCGCCGCACGAAATGGCCATGTCACCTAACCCAATCCGCGCAATCTCCGCCCTGCTCGCACTCGGGGCCCTGCTGATCGCAGCCTCGGGCTGCGGCACGACCAGCGGCGACGAGACACGCGGTCGCGCCCTCTTCATCCAGAACTGCGGCACCTGCCACACACTCGCCGAGTCCGGGAGCTCAGCTCACATCGGTCCGAACCTCGACGATGCCTTCGCCGCCGCCCGCTCCGCCGGCGAGCCCGACTCGACGATCGAGGGGATCGTCAAGAGCCAGGTCGAGAACCCCCGCCCGAGCAACGACAACCCCGCGGTCTCGATGCCGCCTGACGTCGTCACCGGACAGGCCCTCGACGACGTCGCCGCCTACGTCGGCCGCTGGGCCGGGGTGCCCGGCGCGGCGCCGCCCAAAGCCCCCGGGGGCCCCGGAGCGCAGGTCTTCGCCGCCAACGGCTGCGGTGGCTGCCACACCCTGGCCGCCGCCGAAGCGGGCGGGACGGTCGGGCCCAACCTCGACGAATACCTGCCCGGTCAGACCGCGGCCGAGATCGAAAAATCGATCGTCGAACCGAATGCGGTGATCGTCAAGGGTTTCCCCGCCAACGTGATGCCGGCCGAATTCGGGACCACGATCAAACCCGATGAAATGAAGAACCTGGTCGAATACCTGATCACCTCGACTTCGAAAAAAGGTGGCGGCTCGAAGTAACGCGGTCGCGGGGTGGGGCATGATCTGTGGGCGATGCGCGAGCGTCTGAACATCTCGCCGCAGCTCTACGCCCGGGTGACGGCGGTCGCGCTGGCGGCGCTGGCGCTGATCGTCCTGACCGGCGCGGCGGTGCGGCTGACCGGCTCCGGGCTCGGCTGCCCGGACTGGCCGAAATGCTACGGCGGCACCGTCCCCCCGCTCGACACCCACGCGGTGATCGAGTACACGAACAGGATCCTGACCGGGTTCGTCGGCCTCGCGGTGATCGCCGCCAGCGTCCTCGCCTGGTTCCGGCGCCCGTTCCGCTGGCACCTGGCCCTGTTCGGCGCGATGCTGCCGCTCGGGGTCGTCGGCCAGGCGATCCTCGGCGCCCTCGTCGTCAAGTACGACCTCGCGCCGGGGCTGGTCGCCTGCCACTTCATCCTCTCGATGCTGCTGCTCGACGCGGCCTTCGCGCTCGCCTGGTGCTCCCGCTACGAACCGGGTGAGCGGCGGGCCTCGGGCGATCGCCTCGGAGTCTGGGCGGTGCGCTGCCTGATCCCGCTCGGGCAGCTGACGATCCTCGCCGGAACCCTCTCGACCGGCTCCGGCCCCCACGCCGGAGCCCACGAAGGCCAGCTCGTTCACCGCTTCGACTTCGAGGGGACGGGCACCCTCGAATGGGTAGTGCAGCGCCACTCGGTGATCGCCGCGGTCTTCGGCCTGGCGGCGATAGCCGTCTGGCTCCTCCTGCGGCGCCAGGGAGGCGACAGGCGCGCCTCTGGGCCCCTCGGCGTCGTATTGGGCCTCCTCGCCCTCCAGGGGGCCATCGGCGGCCTCCAGTGGTATCTGGAACTTCCCTCGGAGCTGGTCTGGCTGCACGTCGCCGTCGCGACGACTACCTGGCTGGCGATGCTCTGGACGGTTGCGAGCGCCGGTCGCCTCCAGCCGCGGCCCTCGGCGGCGCGCTCCGAGGGCGACGTTCGGGGCGCGGACCCGGCGAAGGAGCCTGCCCTGGGCTAGATCGCGCTCGGCTGGGCGGCGAGGTCGACGACGACGTGGGTGACCGGGAGGTCGATCTCCTCCCGCGCCCGCTCGACGACGCCGCGCTCGAGCCAGTGCGAGCGCTCGGCCGGGTGGGTCGAGATCACGATCTCGTCGGCCGGGAACTCCCGCAGCGCGTCCTCGATCGCGACGTTGGGGTCGGAGTCTCCGATCTGACCCTTCGCCCTCAGGCCCAGCCGGTCGATCTCGATCAACGAGAGCTCCATCCGCTGCCGCGCCAGCTCCGTCGCCCTGTCGGTGTCCGAGGCCCAGTGCTGGGCGCGCGACCCCGGCAGGGCGGGGGTAACGACCAGGATTCGGCTGTTGCGGCCGCGGCCGCGGTTGCCGATCTCCGCCAGCAACGCCTCACCGCCGACGGTCTCGTTGGCGACGACCAGGATCCGGTGCCTGCCGTCGCCACCGCGGGTCAGATCGAGTGTTCGCCGCATCGAGCCGCGCGCGTTGCGGTAGGCGATCCCGGCTCCGGTTCCGATCAACGCCGCGGTGAGGATGACTCCGAAGACCGGCCTGGTCAGCACCGTCAGCACGATCACCACCAGCGCCCCGGCACCGATGACGACGACCCAGCGAAACGCGTCGGCCTCGGATCTCAGCGGATTGTGCATACGTGGGTTGTACTACCCCGGCGGCGGCCGGGTTCAATCCTCGCGGCGGGCGGAAGGGACGCGGTCTAGAGGATGTAGACCGTCAGGTAGACGACGATCCACATCACGTCGACGAAGTGCCAGTAGATGCCGGGCACCTCGACGCCGAGGTGGTCCTCCGCCTCGGGCCCGAAGTGGCCGCGGAAGGCGCGGATCGTGGCGAAGGCGAGCAGGCAGAGGCCGACGAAAACGTGGGCGCCATGGAGGCCGGTGAGGCAGTAGAAGATCGAGCCGAAGCCGAGGTCGCGGGCGCTGAAGCCGATGTGCGCGTACTCGTTGATCTGGATGAAGAGAAAGGTCGCGCCGAGCATCCAGGTCAGGGCAAGGCCCAGTTTGAGCCCATTCCGGTTGTTGCGCTGGATCGAGACCAGGGCGTAGTGGATCGTGAAGCTCGAGGAGACGAGGATTGCGGTGTTGATCCCTGCGACCAGCTTGGGGAGCTCGAACGGCTCCGGCGGCCAGGTCGGCGGGCTGACGACCACACGGAGGAAGAAATAGGCGGCGAAGAAGGCGCCGAACAGCATCACCTCGGAGACGATGAAGAGGAAGATCCCCAGCGTCTGGCGGTCGATTCGCGAGCTCTGGTTGGCCTCCGGCGGCCCGTGGTGCTCCTCGGCGTGGCCGTGCCCGAGGGCGACCGACGCGCTCTCCATCAGCTCTCGCCCCCCTCGGCGACGGCGGCGGCGACCGCCTCGGCGCCGCGGCCGACCTCGAGGTGCTCGACCGGCTTCTCGGTGATCTCGCGCACGCGGCCGATCAGATCGTCCTCGAGCCAGCGTGATTTCTCGCCGCTGAAGGTGGAGATCAGCACCTCGTCGACCTGGTAGTGCTCGATCGCGTTCTTGACGGCCAGGAACGGGTCCGGGCTCATCGGCTGGCCGGTGGCGTCGATGTCGGCGCGGTAGAGCTCGGCGAGGGTCGCGGCAAGGTCGCGGGCGACCTCGGGCTCGGATACACCCTCGGTCCGTGGACAGACGATCGTGAAGCGGTGCGGCCGCGACGCGGCCCGCTGCTTCAGCCGCGAGACGAGGTCGGGGGCGGCGACCGTCTGGGTCGCGACGACGAGCGTGTGGATCAAGTCGAGGCGGATCGAGTCGTCCATGATCCGGACCGGAATGTGGGTCACCTTGACCTCTGGTTCAAACCGCTTTCGCGCCCACTCGACGAGGTCCTTGCGGGTGAACCCGAAGCGGGTCTCGTCGAGGCAGGAGAGGAGCAGCTCGCCGGGGTCATGGGCACGGACGGCGTCGTCCAGCGCCAGCGCAGGATGTGGGTCCATCACCTCGCCTACCGAGTCGATCCCGTACTCGGAGAGAACCGACATCGTCACCTCGACTCGGGCGCGGGCGGCGTCGCGCAGCTCGCCGGTGTCGATCAGCTGGCCCGCGGCCGGCTGGTTCTGGGGCGCCGCGACGGCCACCGTGGAGACCCTGTCGAGGCGCTCCTGGACGGTTTTGATCAGCTTGCGGCCGCCGGCGACCTCGTTGAGGAAGATCAGCAGCGGTCGGGCCTCTGAAGCCGCCTCGCTCACGTTGCTCCCGCTTTCGCCGGCTCCGGCTGCGCGACCTCGGCGCCTTCGCCGCCCATGATCGCGTGGCGGGCACCGGGGACCCCGTACTCGTAGGGGCCGCCGACGACCCGCGGGATCTCATCGAAGTTGAAGATCGGCGGCGGCGAGGAGACCTGCCACTCGATCGAGTTCGCCCGCCAGGGGTTGGAGGAGGCGCGCGGCCCGTAGCGCCAGCTGACGACCATGTTGTAGAGGAAGACCAGCTGGATCGCGCCGAGCATGAAGGCGAAGCAGCTGATCAACAGGTTCCAGTCCCCGAACTGGGCGGCGTAGTCGGAGACGCGCCGCGGCATCCCGTCCATCCCGATCCAGTGCATCGGGATGAAGGTGCCCCAGGTCCCGATCAGGGTCCCCCAGAAGTGGACGCGGCCGAGTTTCTCGTCGTACATCCGCCCGGTGATCTTCGGGAACCAGTGGTAGATGCCGGCGAAGATCGTGAAGACCGAGCCGCCGAAGAGGACGAAGTGGATGTGAGCGACGATGAAGTAGGTGTCGGAGACGTGGATGTCGATCGGCACCATCCCCAGCATCACGCCGCTGATCCCGCCGATCGTGAAGGTGACGATGAAGGCGAGCGCGAACAGCATCGAGGTCGAGTAGGTGTGGATCTTCCCGAAATAGAGGGTTCCCAACCAGGAGAAGATCTTGATCCCGGTCGGGACTGCGATCAGCAGGGTCGTGATCATCATCGGCACCCGCAGCCAGCTGAACATCCCGGCGACGAACATGTGGTGGGCCCAGACCGAGTAGCTGAGGACGACGATCCCGATCAGCGCCAACGCCATCAGCCGATAGCCGAAGATCGGCTTTCGGGCATGGGTCGATATGACCTCGGAGATGATCCCGAACCCGGGCAGCATCATGATGTAGACGGCAGGGTGGGAGTAGAACCAGAAGATGTGCTGGTAACTGACGACGTCGCCGCCGCCGGAGAACTCGAAGAACTGGGTGCCGAGGAGCCGGTCGAAGAGGACCATGAACTGGGCGCCGGCGATGAACGGCGTCGCGGCGACGACCAGCAGCGAGGTCGAGAGGTTGGCCCAGACCAGCAGCGGCATCCGCCAGAAGGTCATCCCCGGCGCCCGCATGGTGATGATCGTGACCAGGAAGTTCAGCGCCGTCGCGATCGAGGAGGCGCCGGCGAACTGGACACCGAGGTTGAAGAACGACTGGCCCAGAGGCGCACCGGTCGACAGCGGTGCGTACCCCGTCCAGCCGGCGTCGAAGGCTCCGCCCGGTGCCAGGAAGCTGCCGATGAAGAGCAGGCCGGCCAGCGGCAGCATCCAGAAGCTGAGCGCGTTCAGGCGCGGGAACGCCATGTCCGGCGCCCCGATCATCAGCGGCAGGACGTAGTTGGCGATCCCGGCGAAGACAGGGATCACGAAGACGAAGATCATCAGGACCGCGTGGGTCGAGAAGAGACTGTTGTAGGTCGAGGCCTGGACGATCTGGGAGCCCGGCTGGGCGAGCTCGGCCCGGATCAGCATCGCCATCAGGCCGCCGACAAAGAAGAAGAAGAAGGTGGTGACGATGTACTGGATGCCGATCACCTTGTGATCGGTGTTGAAGCGGAAGTAGTCCTTCCAGCTCTTGGCGCCGTGCTGGGAGTGGTCCTCGGGGATCGTCGGCGCGCCGAAGGCCCAGCGCAGCCAGTAGTCGAAGCAGCCGAACCCGGCGAGGAAGCCGAGCGGCCCGCTCACCAGCGGGACGACGACGTGGGGATATCCGGTCTGCTCGGTCTGCCAGATCGGAAGCCCGGAGATCGCGCGCAGCGCCACGACCAGGCCGAAGCCGAAGGCCGCGCCCAGGATCGCTCCCAGCACGCCCCTGATCCAACCCGGTCGCTTGATCGCATTCACCATCTGGCGCTCGCCTCCATTATGCCCCTCCTGCCCCGAGCGGCACCGGGTTGGTCTCGGTGTCCTGGATTACCGAATCCTCGAGCGGTTTCGGCACGGTTTCTTTCAGGCCGGCGACCCATTTTCGGAATTCCGGCGCCGGCTCGACGACGACTTCGGCCCGCATCGCGGCGTGGCCGAAGCCGCAGAGCTCGGTGCAGATCAGCTGGTAGTGGCCGACCTTGTCCGGGGTCACGGTGGCCGTGGTCGTGATTCCCGGAACGTTGTCTTTCTTGATCCGCCACTCCGGCACCCAGAACGAGTGGATCACGTCCTGGGCGTGCATTTTGAACTGGACCTGGCGGTTGACGGGGACGTGGAGCACGCCCTCGGAGTAGGCGTTGTCCTTGCCGGGGTAGCCGAAGCTCCAGGCGAACTGCTGCGAGAAGACCTGGACCGTGAGCGGGTTGTCGGCTTCCTTTTCGATGTTGTCGAGGACCTTCCAGCTGTAGCCGGCGCCGAAGAGGACGATGATCGTCGGGATCAGGGTCCAGGCGACCTCGAGCCGGGTGTTGCCGTGGATCGGCTCTCCGTCGGATTCATCGCCCGGCTGTGCTTTGAATTTCCACAGCGCGTAGAAGAGCATCACCATCACCAGCGAGAAGACGAAGGCCGAGAGGACGATCATCACGTCGAGCAGGTGATCGATTTCCGGCGCCGCGGTCGAGGCCTCCTGGCCGTTCCAATGGATCGGCAGCATCACCGCCGAGATCGCCGCCGTGGCAGCGAGGGTGACGGCAAACATCTTCAGTATCGGAAGGCGGCCCACCATTGGAATCAGGAAACGCGCGGCGCATTCTATGCATCCGGCAGACGGTCAAGCTCCCCCCGTGAGGCGGCGATGACCCCGCGGGCCACCCCCTCCCAGCTCCAGAGCCGGTGGGCGGTGGAGACAAGGGCCTCGCGGGCCTCGCCTCGCCTCTCCTCCGGCAGCGAGAGCCAGGCGTTCAGCCGCTCGGCGATCATCTCCACCGCACCCTCTTCGACCGGGAAGGAGGTCAGCCTCGCGGCCTCGGGCGGGAGCGCCTCGGCAAGCCTCTGGGAGACCTCGAGCATTCCCGAGTGGCCCGCCGAGACCGGCAGCGCCCCGCAGGCCGCGGCCTCCGCGGCGACCATCCCGAACGCCTCCGGGAAGGTGCTCGGCATCACCAGCGCCTCGGCGTCCGGCAGCAGCTCGGCGACCTCGTCGTGCTCGAGCCGCCCGACCAGCTCGACCGAGCCGGCCATCCCGCGGGCGGCGTCGGCGTAGCCCGGCGGCGGCGCCTCGAGGAAGGCGCTGAGGATCGGCAGCGGCTCCGGCTCCTCCCCCTCGAGGCCGCGGCCGAGTCGCGCAACCTCGCGGGCAGCGTCGATGTCGCCGGCGTCGAGGGCGGCGAGCAGCAGGTCGACCCCACCCTCGTAGGCGCCGAACCCGGCGACCCGGAGCCGCGCTCCGGGGTGCTCGGCGAGGACGAGGGGCCAGGCGGCGAGCAGGAGGTCGATTCCCTTGGAGACGATCAGCTTGCCGACGAAGGCGACCATCTGCTGCCGCGGCCCCCCGCCCCGACGCGGCCGAAATTCCCCGGTGTCGACGCCGGGAGGCCCGAGCTTCGTCTTCTCCCTTAGGCCGGGCACGATCGGCAGCGCCTCCCAGAGCGACTCGGCGGTGTGGTGGGAGCCGGTGAGGACGCAGGAGGCGGCGAGCATCCCCTCCTCTGCGTAGGGCAGGAAGCGGGGGTTGGGTTTGACCGTGTACTCGAGCGCCGAGCCGTGGATCTTGGCCGCGAAGTCGCCGATCCGGGCGCGGGCGAGGATGCACGGCCCCATCACCAGGTGGCCGGCGAGGGCGACGTCGACCCCGCCGCGGCCGGTGACGACCTCGCGCACCGCGTCGACGTTGGCGGTGATGTAGCGGTCGAGCTCGGCCTCGGTCACCTCCGGGAAGGCCTTGACCTCGAATCCCTCGTAGGGGTCTTTGAGATAGACGGGGAGCAGGCCGTGGATGTCGGGGTTGTGGATCTCGACCCCCTCGACCTTCACCTCGCGCTCCTGGCAGACGAGGTGGACCTCGTGGCCGAGCCGCGCCAGCGCCGCGGCCAGGTTCGCGGTGTAGATGTTGCTGCCGGTGCCCCGCAGCATGTAGCCATGGAAGATCAGTACCCGCATAAACCGCCGCCTGCTCCCAGGGAGCGAAGCGACCGGTGATCCGGCGAAGCCGGATTCGTCCGGGGGCGGCCGATCCATACCCGCCGGCTGCTCTGCTCTCGTTCGCTCGCGCTCATCTCATATTCCGCCGCCTCCTCCGCTTCGCGTCCGGGGGCGGCGGCAACCGCCTCATCAACGCCGCTCGCACAGAATCAGATTTCGATGCTCGCTGATTGGTCCTCCGGGCAGGGACTCGCGGACGTCGCGGGACCCATTGTTATTGTGCCCGCGGATGAACCTGAAACAGCTCTATCGGATGCGGGCGCCGGGCTCCGGCCGTGAGGCGCTCGCCCATGCCGAGGCGGGCTCGGTCTACGCCGACCGCGAGACCGAAGAGGAGATGGTTCCGGTCGCTGCGGTCCTGCCGCTGGCCCCGTCGGCGTCGTCGCTGCCGCGCTCGCCGGAGAACCTCCGCGCCTGCCGCCGCTGCGATCAGCTGATCGGCGTCGACGTCAGCGACTGCCCCCACTGCGGGCTTCGCCAAGCAGCGCTCTGAGCAACGGGCTCAGGGTTCTTTGACGATCGTCGCCGTGTAGAGCAGCCGGGCGGCGGAGTAGTAGCAGCCGTAGGTCTTCACCTTGCCGACCACCTGCTGCGGGTGGCCGCCCTGGATGTCTTCTTTGGAGACGCAGTGGCCGGGGGCGCGGCTGCCGCGCCAGGTGTTGGATTCGGCGACGTTGAAGGCGAACATCGGCGCCCAGGTCGGAACGGTCAGCGCGACGACCTGGTCGCGGAGCACCGTCAGCGGGTGCTCGAGGGCGAAGACGGGGGTGCTGCCGAAGTAGGGGTTGAGTGTGACCAGGGGGCTCTGGCGGACCAGCTTGTACCGCGGCGGCTTCGAGTCTTCGAGTCGGCGCAGGACCCCGACCCGGGCCTTCGACGGAGTGCCGAGGAAGCCGTTGAAGAACCCGACCTCATCGGTGGTTTTCGCCGAGTCTTCGCGCGAGGGCCGGGAGAGGGCGAGCGACCAGGCGACGATCTTGCCGTCGAATGGGACCACGTACGGGTCAGGGACGCCGCCGGCCATGACCTGGAAGCCGCTGACGTGGCCCTCGACCCGGCAGGGGACGACCTCGACTTTGCCCACCGTCCGCCCCGGGCACGAGGGAGGCGGGGCGGTGTCGGTCTGGCCGAGGATGATCACCCGGGCGGGCGCGGAGTCGGCCGGCGCGGCGCGCACAAAGGCGACCAGCGCCGCGAGGGCGCAGGCGAGGCAGAGGGCGGCGGCCGCCCGTCTCCGCTGCGTTCGACTGTCGGTTGCGGTCAGCAAGGCTCACCTGGAACCCCGCCCCGGAGGCAGGGTTGCGGCCCCGATTCTGCCTGGACACCCGGTCAAATGCCCGCTCATCGGGCGATTTGCACAATCCCGGCCAGCCATGGCCCGGGCAGGCGGTCGTTTAGGGTTGCCAGCCGAGCATGGACGACGCCCCCGACCACGGAGAGGAATTTGTCGCTTCCGGCACCGCCGCGCTCGGGATCGAGGCCGACGAGACCGACCTCGCGGTGATGGCGGGGGTCCACCGCGTCTTCGGCCCGGCGATCCTCCGGCTGATCGAGTTCGACGCGGGCACGACGCTCGCCGAGAGCGACCCCGACCTCTCCCAGGCGCCGCCTCCAGAGGAGTCGGGTTGAGGCCGATCGACCTCTCATTGCGGGGTCAGGCGGCCGCGATCGCGGCGGGAGACGCCGACCCCTCCGAGCTCCTCGATCAAGCCCTGGAGCGGATCGAGGAGCGAAACCCGGAGCTGAACGCGGTTATCGAGACCTTCCCCGAGCACTCACGGGAGATGCTCGGCTCGGCGGCGCCGGAGGGCGCCCTGCGAGGCGTTCCCGTCGTGATCAAGGACGAGTGGCCCCTGCCCTGGCGCGCCCAGCGCTTCGGCAGCGCCGAACTGCTGAAGCCGACGGCACCGGGCGAGTCCGGCCCCTACCGCGCCCTGCGCGATGCCGGCGCGGTGATCGTCGGGGTGGGAAACATGGAAGAGCTCGGCGCCGGCAGCACCGGGGCGATCTCCGTCTACGGCCCGGCCCACAACCCCTGGAACACCGAGCGCTGCCCGGGCGGGTCCTCGAGTGGGCCCGCCGCCTCGGTCGCCGGTCGGCTCGTCGCCGGTGCGGTCGGCGCCGACGGCCTCGGCTCGGTCCGCTATCCCGCCGCCTACTGCGGCCTGACCGGGCTGAAGCCGACCTTCAACCGCTCGGCGATGGACGGCCATCACGCCGCCCCGACGACGACTACGATCGTCTCCGGCCCGCTCTGCGTCGACGCTGCCGACTGCCGCCTGCTGGCCTCGGCCCTGTTTCGCGAGGACCTTGCGCAGGGCGACGCCTCCGGCCTGCGGATCGGGGTGATCCGAGACGTCCCCTCCGAGGACGTCGACCCTGAGGTCGGGGAGGCCTGCGAGACGGCGATCGAGATCCTCCGCGAGGAGACCGGGGGAACGGTGAAGGAGGTCGCCCTGCCGGACCTGGCGGAGGCGACGATCGCGGCGGTCCTGATCGCCAACTCCGACGGGCTCGGGGGCGTCACCCCCGCCCAGCTCAACCGGATGAGCCCCGAGGTCAGCCTGATCAACCGCAACGTCGCCAAGTACCGGATGCTGATCCCGTCCATCGCCGTCTCCCAGGCCCATCGGGTCAGGACGCTGATGCGGCGCCGTCTCGCGGCGCTGTTCGAGGAGGTCGACGTCCTCGCCTGGCCGACCGTCCCGGCGCCCGCGCCTCCGCTCGCCTCGCCGGTCGTCGAGCTTCCGTCGGGCCCGGAGACCGCAGACCAGGCCAACGTCCGCGGCGGTGCCCTCGCCAACCTGACCGGGACCCCGGCGATCAACGCTCCGGCCGGGTTCAGCTCCGACGGGCTGCCGATCGGCCTCCAGCTCGAGGCGGCCTGGGGCCGTGACGAGCTCCTGCTCGACGCCGCCGAGGCCCTCGAGCGCGCCAACGGGCGCCAGTGGGTCGAGGCACGGCCGGCGCTCGCGGTCGGCTCCACCTAGATGCCGGCTCCCGTCCTCGAGATCGCCGAGCGGGTCCTGCGCGGCAACTGGCTCGAGGGCGATCGCGGTAAGACGCATTTCGCCTACACCCGGCCCAGCCCGACCCGGTACCCGTGGCAGTGGTATTGGGACTCCTGCTTCGCGGCGATCGTCTGGCGCCGCTTCGACCCCGGCCGCGCCCGGACCGAGCTCGAGAGCCTGCTCGCCGCGCAGCGCGACGATGGCTTCATCGGCCACACGATCTTCTGGGACCGACCGGTCTCCCTCGGGCGCCTGCCGTTCTACAACGTCACCTCCCGCAGCTCGTTTCAAACCGAGACGATCCAGCCGCCGCTGCTGGCCTGGGCATGGCGAATCGCCGTCGGCGACCCGGCGGTGGAGCCGCGGATCGGCGCCCAGGTCGAGTGGCTGGCCCGCAACCGCGACCTCGACGGCGACGGGCTGATCTGGATAATCCAGCCGGACGAGTCCGGCCTCGATGCGTCGCCGAAGTTCGAAGAGGTCTGGGGCCGGCGGTCCGTCGGGCGGATCGGGTTTCCCTTCCTCGTCCACCACAACCGCCGCCTCGGCTTCGACGCCTCGCGGATCCGCGACGCCGGCGACCCGCTCCTGTGCGAGGTCCTCGTCAACACCCTCTGGTCGCTCTCGCTGCATGCGCTCGGCCGGCCCTCGGCGACGCCGGCGCTGATCGCCAGGCTCTGGGACGAAGACCGGGGCCTGTTCGTCGACGAGGCCCAGCCGGGGGGCGGCCGGCCGACGGCGGTCACCTGGGCGTCGCTGGCACCTCTTGCCCTCCCCGACCTACCCGACGAGATCGGCCGGCGCCTGGTCGAGGAGCACCTGCTCTCCGCCCGCGAGTTCGCGACCCCGGTCGCGCCGCCCTCGGTCGCGGTGAGCGAGCCCAGCTACGAGCCCGGAGGGGGCCGCGGGCCGGTGCGCCGCTACTGGCGCGGGCCGACCTGGGTCAACTCGGCCTGGATGGTCTGGATCGGGATGCGACGGCTCGGGTACGAGCAGGAGGCGGAGCGGCTGGCGCAGGGGCTGTTCGGCGCAGTCGAGCGCGAAGGCCTGCGCGAGTACTACGACCCCCGCGACGGCACCGGCCTCGGCGCGGTCGACTTCGCCTGGTCGGCTCTGATCGCCGAGCTCGCCGAGCCCGACCCCGCGGCGGGCGCGAGTTATTTGTAGCGGTAGGTGATGCGGCCGCGGTCGAGGTCGTAGGGCGAGAGCTCGATCTTCACCCGGTCGCCGGGAAGGATCCGGATGTAGTGGCGGCGCATCTTGCCGGAGATGTGACCGAGCACCTCGTGCTCGTTGTCGAGTTTGACGCGGAACATGGTGTTGGGGAGGGCCTCGGTTATCTCGCCCTCCATCTCGATCTTCTCCTCTTTGCCCATCTGGCGAGAGAGGCTACCTGAGGAGTTCGACGTTAGGCCCGTGCGCGCCTGACAAGCTCTGTGAAGGCCGTATGAACCCCGTCGGCGGTGACGGTCATTCGGAGCCACGACTGCCTCCGTCGGCCGATCGAGACGACCAGCCTCTTAGTCTTCTTCCCGATCTTGAACTTGGCCCGGTCGACGGTCAACCGAGCTGGGACGGCCGAGCGTGCCCTGATCACCATCCTCTTCGCTCGCCGGCCAACCTTCTTCGGAATCGACAATCGCAGGAATGGAAGCTGGACCGGCTTCACCCTGACGATCGCGCCGTCCGTCGCAGTCGATCCACCCGCGCCGTGGGCGACGAGGCGTATGTGGTTCTTCCCCGGAGGGAGAGGCCCCGCCAGGATCTCCGACCCGCTGCCGAGAGGGACAGAACCGTCGAACCAGCGCAGCCTCTTTCCCCGGAGCGTCGTCGGCCCGGCCTGAAATGCCTGTCCCGTCAGCTGCAGGCGGGCGTCTCCGGGAAGCCCCTCGGGGGTCCTGCCGATCGTCACGAGCGGAGGAGCTGCGAGAGTCGTGAATGCGTCCGAGATCGCGGCCGCTTCGTCGAAGCCGTCGTTGACTCGCACCCTGACGCGAGCCCGGCGGGCTGCAGCAAGGTACCTGCCGGGAATCCTTGCCCTGCCGCGGTCAGGCCCGATGTAGACGGACTGCCAGGTCCGTCCCGCGTCACTCGAGAAGTCGACAGACGCAGTGCATTTCCTGGCGTTTGCACCGGCGGTCCTCCAGGTCAAGGTAACTCTGCGCTTCCCCCCGACGACCGCGCCCTGGCGCGGCGCGAGGACCCGCACCTTCGGCCGACGCCGGGGGCGCTTGCGCCTCCCGACCGGGACACCGTTGTCGAGGACTTCGACACTCTCGACTCCATGGCTGGGGACTTCCGCGGAGAGTTCGAGTTGTTCGGCGATCTCGTCCTCGTGGATCTCGTTCGCAGCCATCGGGGCCCTGTGCAGGATCTGGCCGCGGCGACCGCGGGCGACGAGCGTGAAGGCGGAGGTTCCGGCCTTGAGCGGCGGCCCGACCCGCGGCCCGACCGTGGTGAACGTGAAGCCCGAACCGTCGTCGTAGCCGATCACCCGCAGTCGACGCCGGTCGACGCGGACGTCGGGTCGCCCTCCTCGGGCTCGGCTCCCCTGAGCGCCCGCCGACGCCGCGAAGGTTCGGTAGACGGCGTACCAGTTGATCGGCGAGACCCAGACGCCGGGGTCGCCGTTCTTCCAACCACCCGCTTCCGCCACGCAGTAGGACATCAGGTCCATGTTCTGTTCCCAGCTCACCCCATCGGCGACGATCCGATAGGGATAGGAGTCCATCCTCAGCCCGATCCCGAGCAGCTGACCGAACCCTTCGGTCGAGCCCGGGTCACCGGGTGCCACCCGCAGAGCGGCGGCCTCCCCGGCGTGGGTCTCGCCCGGCTTCAGCGGCCACGGGGTCCCGCCGCCCCCGCATTCCTTGCTCGCGTGGTCCAGTCCGAACTGGTGGAATAGCTCATGCGCCACTCCCGACAGAGGCCGGTTTTCTTCCGAGTTGGTCGGATCGAAGCCGATCGCCGAGACGTTCCCGTAGATACCGAAGGCGCTTTCGATCCCACCACCCGTCACCCCTCGGAATTCGCCCGTCCCGATCCCCATCGTCGAGAAGTTGGGGTTGCCCATCGCCGAGGCCCAGTCCTTCACCCGACCATGTGCGGCAGAGCCCTTGTCGGTTGGATTGCGGCTCTTGTCGTTGATGATGTCGCTGATGTCGATGATCCCCTGGTAGGGCAGGACGGTGAAGCCGTCGTTCGGGTTGCGCGGGTTCCAGCCCGGGTCCGCCAATGGAGCGACGAGCTTGGCGTCTTCGAGGGCGACGCTGGACGCGACGGGCAGCTTGCCGTTCTCGCTCAGCGCCACCGTGTCGAGCTCGACCGTCTTCGTGTTGAAAAACGAGATGCCGTTGAGCGTGAATTCGTTGTTGGCGCTGCAGTTGCCCGTCGAGCACTCCGGCCGGCGCCCCGGTGACGGGAATCCCGGTTCCTGGAACACCCTCCCGCGAAGGCTGATCCTGCCTGAGGTCCAGGACACCGGCAGGGTGAAGGTGTAGGCGTGTTCGTTGCTGGCCCGCTCGGCTTCCATCACCGGGGCCGGGTCGTCCTCCTGGATGCTTGTCAGTCCCGGCCCGCCGCCCTTGGTCGATGGCGGGCCATAGTTGGGCCTCAGCGGGCTGCCGGGGAGTTCGCGGCCGTCCCTGAACCCATAGAGGAGAGCCCCGACTTCCTTGATGCCGGACGCAATCTGGCCGTGGGCGTCGGCGAAGAAGCGCACCGCTGTCTGCTTGTGCGCGACCAGCGTGAGCCAGTTGTAGCTGCCGCCCGATTCGTTGCTGCCGCTCGGCTTCAGGCCTCCTTCGGGCTGGATCCCCTGCGTCACTTCGAGCCCCTGGGCGCGCAGGTCGAAGTTGCCCGCTACCGAGACCGGGATTTTCACCGACCGTGCGAGTTCGCCCGCCCCCGCCGTGGGGACGCCCTGGACTGTGACGATGCCGTTGGAGACCGGCGGCGCGTTGGCCTTTGCGGAGAGACTCAGCGAGAGCGCGCTTCCATCCGGGCCGCTGCTCGGATTCGGACTGACACTCGCTTCCACCCCCGGTGGCAGGCCGCTGACCCCGAAGCTGATCGAGCCGACCGAGGTCGTGTTGCGGTGCAGGACCAGGGGTACGCTCGCCGATCCCCCAGGCGTCAGCGTCGTCGCCAGGCTGGGACCGGAGAGCCCGAAGTCCGGAGGGATCGTGCTCGGCAGCGATTCGAAGGTGAGGTCGTCAACGGCGACGTGACAGAGCGCCGAACTCGTGAGCTCGACGAAGCTGATGTCGGTTTCAGGGTCCGAGATTTCGAGCCTGGTGGTGACTCCGATCCCCGAGATTTCCTCAGTGTCTTTGGCGACGGCTAATGGGATTGCCGCCAAGGTCATAACCCTGCAGCGTGATGTTCGCCGGGAAGCCTAAGCTTGGTTCGACGTTCCCGGCGTAAATGTCAACGTAGCCCCGAGGAGCGGCAAAACGGGCCCACATGTGCCCTTCGGGGAACTCGCTGCCGCATTTCTGGCTGACGTCGAGCGCCTTTGGCGAGGAGTGCGGCTCGCCCGCCGGCGGTTCGACGACGACGGGGTGCAGTTCTGCGGGACCGCTGGGTCTTACGTCGAACAAGACGCCCAGGCCTTCGTACTGGTTGCCGACGATCGTGCCGGTTGCCTGGTCGTCGAAGCCGATCGAGGTTTCCGCGGCATCGGCGCTCGAAGGTGCAAGCGCCGCGACCAGGATCGAAGCGCCGGCAGCCAGAAGAATCCGCTTCGAGGCCTGGAACGTCATCGCCACCGAGCCCACATGGAACCCCCCATCGAGAGGACAGCCAACTCGGACGCGACACCGCCGACAGATGGTAGAGGAAAAATTGGTATTCGCGGCGGGTTTGGTTGCCGCCTCCCGGGTCAGCCGCGAATGGAGCGGGCGCGGTCGACAGCCTCGTCCCGTGTAGTGACCTCCCCCGCGTACTGCGCCGCCTCGAGCTCGGCGAGGAGATCGCCGAGCTCGGGCCCGGGTGCGATTCCGAGCTCGGCGGCGAGCTCGTCTCCACGTAGCAGGGGCTCGGGGGGCCCGTCGCGGCGCCAATCGAGCGCCGCTGCCAGCATCTCGCGGGCGAGGCTGAGGTGGGCCTCGATCGCCTCCTCGGTCGCGAACGGCCCGCCGCCGCGGGCGGAGAGTCGGTCGGCGACGGTCAGCAGCGTGACGTCGACGGAGACCGGCTCGGTCGCCCGCAGGTACTCGTGGATGCGCCGCAGGGGCAGCGGCGCCTCGTGGACGAGGAAGCCGAGGCGCAGGTGGTGGAGGGTGAGCGCCCGGAGGTAATCGGTCAGAGCCCGGCTGGCCCGCAGGCGCGAGCCGAGCGCGGCGACCATCTCGGCGCCGACGTCGTCGTGGCCGATGAATGTCACGTACCCGTTGCGCTCCCCCTTCGTCCCCGGCTTGCCGATGTCGTGCAGGAGCGCGCCGAAGCGGAGCGCGGCGCCACGGCTGAAGTCGTCGGCAAGCGGCTCCTCGAGCAGCTCGCGGACCTCGTCTGCACGCTCGCCGGCGAAGCGGTCGAGGCCGGCCTCGACCGCGAGGGCCTGCTCGAGCACCGCGATCGTGTGGCCGTGGACGTCGAGATGGTGGTTCGGGCCCTGTTCGACGCCGCGGGTTGCCTCGAGCTCCGGCAGGACGGCGGCGGTCAGGTCGAGGTCGTCGAGCAGCTCGACCCCGCGCAGCGGGTCGGGGCCGGCGAGCAGCCGGCGGAGCTCGGCCAGCTGCCGCTCCCCCGCCGGGTCCGCCGCCCGACCGGCTTCTGCCCGGGCCAGCACCCGCGTCGCCGGGTCGACCTCGAGCCCGAGCTCGGCCGCGATCCGGGCCGCGCGCAGCAACCGCAGCGGGTCGGCCGCGAAGCTGCCCTCGCCGACCACCCGCAGCAGTCGCCGCTCGAGGTCGTCGAGGCCGTTGTGGGGGTCGATCGGATCGCCGCCGGCGAGCGGCACCGCGACCGCGCCCAGCGTGAAGTCGCGGGCATCGAGGTCGGCCTCGATCGTCTCCCCCCTCAGCGCCGACGTGTCGGCCTGCCATGCGCCGTCCCTGGCGACAACCCGCCAGGTCGCGAACTCGGCCGAGAGCTCGAAGGCGTGCCCGTCGCCCTCCTCGGCGATCGCCCTCGCCGCAGCGGCGGCGTCTCCGGCGATGGCCAGGTCGAGGTCGGTGACCTCGAGGCCGAGCGCCGCGTCGCGGACCGCCCCGCCGGCTATCCAGGCGGGCTCGCGGTCCGACAGCGCCCGTCGCGCGATCGCGACCGGCCGCGCCTCGCCGAGACGATCGCTGAGGCCGCTCACGCCAACACCCTCGGGACCCGGGCCGAGATCCCGCAGGTGATCTCGTAGTTGATCGTCCCGAGGCGCCGCGCCACCTCCTCGGCGAGAATCGACTCCTCGCCCTGGGCGCCGATCAGGATCGCCTCGTCGCCGGGCTCGACCTCCGTCTCCGCCCCGAGGTCGACGGTCAGGTTGTCCATCGAGATGGTGCCGACAACCGGGTGGCGCCGGCCCCGGACCAGGACCTCGGCGTTGTTGGAGAGCCCGCGGCGAACACCGTCGCCGTACCCGAGCGGCAGGACGCCGACCATGGTGTCGGCCGGTGCCCTCCACGTCTGGCCGTAGCCGGCGCTGTCGCCGGCGGCGAACGGCTTCACGTCGGCAACGTAGGAGGAGAGCGAGAGCGCCGGCGAGAGGCCGCGCTCGGCGGGGTCACCCTGGAAGGGGTCGAGGCCGTAGATCGCGACCCCGCAGCGGACCATGTCGAAATGGGACCTGGGGTCGCGGAGGACGGCGGCGCTGTTGGCGGCGTGGATCGTCACCTCGGGAAACTCAGTCCTGAGTGTCTCGGCGACGACTCCAAACCGCTCGAGCTGGTCGTCGAAGTAGCCCGATTCGAGTTCGTCCGCGGTCGCGAAATGCGTCCAGACCCCGGCCAGCTCGAGGTCGTCGCTCGCGGCGCACGCCCGGGCGATCCCGATCACCGCCGCCGGGTCCGGGTTGCCGAGCCGGCCCATCCCGCTGTCGTGCTTGACGTGAACCTTGGCCGGCCGCCCCCATGCCCGTGCCCGGTCGGCGACCAGGCCGAGGAACCCCTCGCGCCAGACCGAGATCTCCGAGCCCGTCGAGAGGACCATGTCGAGGTCGTCCGGCGTCAATGCCCCCATCGTCAGCAGCGGGACGTGCGGGAGCCCGTGCCCGATCTGCTGGGCCTCGACCGCGGTCGCCACCGCCAGTCGGGTCGCCCCGCCGGCGAGCGCGGCGTCAGCACAGGCGCCGGCGCTGTGCCCGTAGCCGTCGGCCTTGACGACCGCGCAGAGCTCGACGCCCTCGCCAACCTCCTGCTTCAGCCGCGCGCAGTTGCGCTGGACGGCTCCGAGGTCGATCCGGGCGCTCGCCCGCGACATCTACGAGTCGACGAGCGCGGCCAGCGCGTCCGCTCGGGTGACGATGCCGGCAAGGCGGCCCTCGCCGTCGACAACCGGCAGATGGTTGTGGTGCTTCTCGGCGATCTTGCGAGCGACGGTCTCGGCATCGTCGTCGACGCTGACGGTGACCGGGTCCGTCGTCATCAGCTCCGAGACCTTCGTCGCAAAGGCCTTGTTGAGGCGCTCTTCGAAGCCCTTGATCGAGCCGAGGTAGATCGGCGAGCCCATCAGATCGAAGTGGAAGGGGAGGTGGAGGTCGGCCTCGTCGTCGGCGATGACCAGGTCGGACTCGCTGACGATGCCGATCACGTGCCGCGCCCCATCGATGACGGCGATCGCTCCCATCTCGGTCTTGGCGAGCA
Source organism: uncultured Solirubrobacterales bacterium (assembly GCA_963805455.1). Lineage (GTDB taxonomy): Bacteria > Actinomycetota > Thermoleophilia > Solirubrobacterales > 70-9 > VRUE01. Next base: position 168,915 of record CAWDUJ010000010.1, on the reverse strand, counting down.
GCTCGACGGCGTCGCGCGCATCCGCCTCCGGCGCCACCGCGGGCACGTCCGGGTCCATCATCTCGGCCGCGGTCTTCATCTGCGAGTGTCGGGGGAGGGAGGGTGCATATCTGAGTTATCGCGACCGGAACCGATGCGAAGAAAATTCATGGAGCGAGGTTATTCGACCGGCGCGCTACCCGGGCCGCAGACCGGCGGGGATCGAGTCGATCACGTCGCTGGCGATCGTCGACTCCGCGGCGCCGATCCGCTCGGCGGCGTCGTTACCCGCCCGGGCGTGGGCAAGCACGCCGGCGCAGGCGGCCGCGAACGGCTCGAGTCCGCGGGCAAGGAGCGCGGCGACGATTCCGGAGAGCACGTCGCCCGTACCCGCGGTCGCGAGGGCCGGCGCCGAGACGACGTTGACCGCCACCCGCTCGCCATCGGTGACGATCGTGTCGTCGCCCTTGAGGACGACAACGGCGCCGGACTCGGTCGCGGCCCGTCGCGCCGAGGCGAGGCGGTGGGCGGCGACCTCCTCGGAGTCGATCTCCAGCAGCCGCCCGAGCTCGCCCCCATGGGGGGTGAGGACCGTCGGCGCCACGCGGGCGGCGACCCGGTCCGGCATCCCGGCGAAGGCGTTGAGCCCGTCGGCGTCGAGGACCAGCGGCGCCTCGATCTCCCCGACCACTTCGCGGGCCAGCTCGACCGAGGCCGGGTCCCGTCCCAGGCCGGGCCCGAAGACCCCCGCGGCGGCCCGCTCGAACGCGCGCAGGACCGCCTTCGCAGAAGCCGGCGCCAGGATCCCGTCGCCCCCCGGGCAGCCGGCGGACATCACCTCTGGCTGGCCGGCCTCGAAGACCGGCTCGAGGTCAGCCGGGACCGCGACCGTCGCGTAGCCGGCGCCGGCTCGGATCGCCGCCAGCGAGGACATCTGCACGGCGCCGGTCAGGCCGCGCGAGGCGCCGGCGATCGTCACCTGGCCGGAGCTGAACTTGGTCGAACGGCTTCCGCGCCGGGGCGCGAGCTCGAGGACCGCGGCCTCGATCTCACCGCCGACCGGGTCCGACGGCGCGCCGTCGGGGATCCCGATCGGGACCACCCGAAGCTCCCCGGTCAGCCACTTGCCCGGGGCGACACGATGGCCGAGCTTCGCGGCTTGGAAGCTGACCGTGATCGCGGCCTCGACCGCCGGCCCGGCGACCTCCCCGGTAGAGGCATCGACCCCGGAGGCGATGTCACAGGCGACGACCGGGGCGCCGCAGCGGTTGATCGCCTCGATCGCGGCGGCTGCGGGCTCCCGCGGCGCGCCCGCGAACCCGGTCCCGAAGATCGCGTCGACCACCGCCCCCGACCCGGCCAGCCGCGCCCCAGGGTCGTCCCCAAGCGGCTCCGCCCGGAACCGCTCCTGGTTGGCCGCCGCGTCCCCGCTCAGCTCCTCCGCCGGCCAGATCAGCAGCGCCTCGACCTCATGGCCCGCCTCGGCGAGGTAACGGGCGGCGACGAGGCCGTCGCCGGCGTTGTTGCCCTTTCCGCAGAGGACCCGGATCGGGCCCTCGGGAGCGAGGTCGGAAACAGCGGTCGCCACCTCGCGCCCGGCCGCCTCCATCAACTCGAGCGACGGCACCCCCTGGACCTCGATCGCCCAGCGGTCGATCGCGCGCATGCCATCGGCGTCGTAGAGGGGGCTCAGCCAGGCTTCCATCGCATTCTCTCTATTCGAGGCTGACGATCATCGTCGTGGTCCTGAGACCGCCCTTCGCCGAGACCCCGATCGCGACCGAAGTGATCTTTTCGAGATAGGGCTCGGCCTTGTGGAAGTCGTCTTCGTCTTCCGGTTCGATGAATGCCGCCCCCGCCCGCAGGGCCCCCGGGCCGTCGACGAAGGCGCTGATCGGCGTCTTGCCGAGGGCGACCACCGCTTCCCGGTAGCTCGGGCTCTCCGCGAGCCGCTCGGTTCCGGGGTCGAGCCCCTTCAGCGCCGGGCCGAGCCCGAGCCCGATCGCGATCTTCGCGCCCTCGGCAACGACCACCAGGGGTTTGCCGCCGAGCTGATCCTGGCCTCGGATCGAGAGCCCGGCCGCCGGACCGCCGACGGCGGTCACACCAGGGGTGCCGGTTCGGCGCAGTAAGAGGCCGAGGTTCGAGACCGTGTCTTGCGCCTGCTGGGGGTTCTCGGCGCTGATGACCAGTGCGCCGCCGGCGTCGCTCTTGCCGGTGCCTTCGACGAAGACGCCGGCCTCGCCGAGGCTCGAGGCGATCGTCTCGATGTCGATTCCGGCCGCGTCCAGCGCGCCCTTCAGCTCGTGCGGCTTGAGTTCACCGCGAATCCCGGTCCTCTCGATCCCGTCGACCGCGGTCTCGAGCGCGGCGCCGAACCTCGGGATGCCCGCTGCGGCAACCGAGTCGGCGGGCATTGATTCGAGCGCCTTCGAGGCATCCCCGCTCGGCCCGCCCCCGCTCGGGAAATTGCCCGTGACGTCGATCTCGACGTCTTCGCTGCGAGGGATCAGGCTCGCCACCAAGGTCGCATCCGGGGGGACTCCGGCGCCGCCGAGAAGACCGATGGCCTGCGGGTCGATGGCGCCATGGGACTGCTCGAGGATCGGGGGGAGGTCGACGTAGAGATCCGCGAGTCTGTCGTCCGGGGCGTCGGCGATCGCGTCGTCGTAACGCTTCTCGCCGCTCAGCGAGTCTCCCTCGAAGGCATCGACCGCGTCCCTGAAGGCGGCGGCCCCGTCGGCGAGGACGACGAGTTCGCCGAGGAGTCCGAATGCCGTGTCCTTGCCGACCTTGAACTCGACCCCCCGGTAGGAGGAATCCTTGGCGGGGTGGTCCTCGCTTTCGGCCTGACGGTCGATGAACTCGCGGGCAGCTTCGCGATCGGTGCTCTGGAGGATCAGCCCGGCGCGGCTGAAGCGCTCGCCGTCATAGCGTCCGGCATAGAACCCGGCCTCCGGGCCCAGCCAGGGCACGACTTCGCGCTCGAAGTCGATCGGGTCGCTGCGCTGGGCCGAGCTTTCCTCGAACTTGGAGAGGATGAACTCGCCGAGGTCGTGGCTGCCGGTCACCTTCTCTGTAATCGCGTCGGTGTTCTCCTTCAGCCCGCCGGTCGGCAGAATCGTCCCTTCGGCGAAGGCGACCGAGCCCGGCGGGGCCACGCTCACCGGCGCCGGTGCCGATCCGGAACCCCCGCTCCCGGCGCACCCGGCTGCGGCGAGAAGAACCACAGCGGGGATTGCCGGAGCAAGACGGGCGATCACTCGACGGTGACGGTCTTCGCGAGGTTGCGGGGCTGGTCGATGTTGAGGCCGCGGGCTTTTGCGATGTCGTAGGCCAGCAGCTGCAGCGGCAGGATCGCGACGATCGGCTGCAGGATCCAATCGGTGCGGGCGACCTCGATCGTCTGGTCTGCGACCGCGGCGACGCGGTCGTCCCCGGCTGTCGCGATCGCGATCGTCGAGGCGCCGCGGGCGCGTACCTCTTCGACGTTGGAGAGGACCTTGTCGAGCACCGGGCTCTCGGTCGCGACGCAGACGACCGGAGTCGACTCGTCGAGCAGCGCGATCGGCCCGTGCTTCATCTCGCCGGCGGCGTAGGCGTCGGTCGGGATGTAGGAGATCTCCTTCAGCTTCAGCGCACCCTCGAGGCAGACCGGAAGCCCGATGTGGCGCCCGAGATAGAGGAAGAAGTTCTGGTCGCTCTGCTTCTCGCAGACCTCGCGGACGTGGTCCTCACAGGAAGCGAGCGTCTCCTCGATCTTCGAGGGGATGTGCTTGAGGTCGGCGACCAGCTCGGCCAGGCGCTGGGGCGGGAGCGTCTCGCGCAGCTCGGCCAGCCGGAGCCCGATCAGATACATCGCCGCCGCCTGGGCGACGAAGGTCTTGGTCGAGGCGACGCTGACCTCGAGCCCGGCACGGGTGTAGAGGACGGCGTCGGAGTCGCGGGTCGCCTGGCTGCCGCGGACGTTGGTGATCGCCAGGACCTTCGCTCCGCGCTCGCGTGCCAGCCGCATCGCCGCCAGGGTGTCGGCGGTCTCCCCGGACTGGGTGATGCCGATCACCAGGACTCCGTCGCCGACGACCGGGTTGCGGTAGCGGTACTCGGAGGCGATGTCCATCTCGACCGGGACCCGCGCCCACTCCTCGATCGCGTAGCGGCCGACCAGACCCGCGTGGTAGGAGGTGCCGCAGGCGACGATCACGATCCGCTGCACGTCGCGCAGGAAGGAGTCCTCGATCTCGAGCTCGGAGAGGTCGACCCCTTCGTCGCCCGGCAGCCGTCCGGCGATCGTTTCGGCGACGGCGTCGGCCTGTTCGTGGATCTCCTTCAGCATGAAGGTCTCGTAGCCGTCCTTCTCGGCCGTGGTCTCGTCCCAGGAGATCTCCTCCGGCTCGCGCTCGATCGGGTTGCCGTCGACGTCGGTGATGGTGACTCCGGAGGCGTCGATCGTGACGATCTCGTCGTTCTCGATCGCGACCGCGAGACGGGTCTGGGCCAGGAAGGCGGGGATTGCGGAGGCGAGGAAGCTCTCGCCGTCGCCGACGCCGGCGACCAGCGGGCACTCGCGGCGGGCCCCGACCAGCAACCCCGGCTGCTCGACGTGCATCGCGACGAAGGAGTAGTGGCCCCGCAATTCGGCGAACGCGGTCCGGACGGCGGCGGCGAGATCGCCGTCGTAGTGGCCCGCGATCAGGTGGGCGACGACCTCGGCGTCGGTTTCAGAGCTGAACTCCTGCCCTTCGTCCTCGAGCCGGCGGCGCAGCTTGGCGTGGTTCTCGACGATCCCGTTGAGGACGATGTGAACGCGATCGGTGCTGTCGCTGTGGGGGTGCGCGTTCTCCTCGGTGACCCGGCCGTGGGTCGCCCAGCGGGTGTGGGCGACGCCCGTCGTCGCCGGCGGTGCGGCGACCGCGACACCGCCTCCCCCCTCGGCCTCCATCGCCGCCCGGAGGTTGGCGAGGTTGCCGACCGCGCGGACGCTGTCGACGTGGCCGTCCTCGATCACCGAGACGCCGGCCGAGTCATAGCCCCGGTACTCGAGCTTTTCGAGTCCGGCGACGAGAAGTTCCCGGCAGGGGCGGCCCCCCACGTATCCGACGATTCCGCACATTGGAGGCGATTAAGAGTAGACGCCCGGAGGTCGAGCCTAGGCGAGCTCGCGCCTGACGAGTGCCGCCAACCGCTCGCAGATCGCGTCCGCCTCGCCGGCATCGGGGGCCTCGACCATGACCCTGACGAGGGGCTCCGTGCCGGACGGGCGCAGGAGGATCCTTCCCCTGCCCTCGAGCGGCTCCTCCTCTTCCCTGACAGCCTCCCAGACGGTGACGGCGCCGTCGAGCGCGTCGCGGTTGCCCACCTCGACGTTGATCATCACCTGCGGCACCTTCTCCATCGGGACCGAATCGGCGAGGTCGCCGCCGCCGAGCTCGCGCATCGTCATCAACGCCGCCGCGATCCCGTCGCCGGTGGCGACGAAACGGGTGTCGATGATGTGACCCGACTGCTCGCCGCCGAGCGCCCAGCCGCGCCGGTGGAGCTCGTCGAGCACGTAGCGGTCGCCGACGCTGGTCACCGCGACCTCGATCCCGGCGTCCTCCATCGCCTTGTGAAACCCGTAGTTGCTCATCACCGTGACGGCGACGCCGCCGCCCAGCTCTCCCCGCGAGTCGAGACCGCGCGCGGCAAGGGCGATGAGCTCGTCGCCGTCGTGGGCCCGGCCAGACCCGTCGACCGCCAGGACCCGGTCGCCGTCGCCGTCGAAGGCGAACCCGATCGTCGCCTCAGAGCCGGCGATGTGACCGCACAGTAAATCGAGCTCGGTCGACCCGCAGCCGTCGTTGATGTTCTGGCCGTCGGGCTCGACGGCGATCGCCTCGACCGTCGCCCCGAGGCGCTCGAAGATGATCGGCGCGACCCGGTGGGTGGCGCCGTTGGCGCAGTCGAGCGCGACGGTGACGCCCTTCAAATCGAGCGGGAAGGCGGCCTCGAGCGCCCGCAGGTAGTCCTCCATCGCGCCGTCGAGCTCGCGGACGTGGCCGGCGCGATCGGCGGTAGGGGCGGAAGCGACGAGGCTCTCGATCCCGGCCTCGACCTCGTCGCTGAGCTTGGTCCCGGCGCCGGAGAAGAACTTGATCCCGTTGTCGCGGTAGGGATTGTGGGAGGCGGAGACGACCACGGCGAGATCGAGGCCGAGCCGTTTGACGAGGATCGCCGCGGCGGGCGTCGGCAGGACGCCGCCGAGGAGCGCGTCCCCCCCGGCCTCGGCGACGCCGGCGGCGAGGGCGGACTCGAGCATCGGGCCCGACTCGCGGGTGTCGCGCACGATCAGGACCTGCGGGCGATCCGCCTCGAGCGAGGCGACCGCGGCCCGGCCCAGCGCCATCGCCAGCTCGGCGGTGAGGAAGGCGCCGACCTCTCCCCGGACCCCGTCGGTTCCGAAGAGCTTGCGCTCCGCAGCCAAACGGCCTCCTAGCGCTTGGAGAACTGCGGACGCTTACGGGCCTTCTTCAGGCCGGCCTTGCGACGCTCCTTGACCCGGGCGTCACGGGTGAGGAAGCCGCGGCGCTTGAGCTCGCCGCGCAGCTCGGGGTCGACCTCGGTCAGCGCCCGGGCGATTCCGTGGCGGACCGCGCCGGCCTGACCGCTGATGCCGCCGCCATGAACCCTGACCCGGACGTCGACATTGCCCTCGTAGCCGGTGGTCGCAAGCGGTTGGCGGGCCATCGTCTGGTGCAGCGGCCTCGGGAAGAACTCCTCGAGCGGCCGCCTGTTTACGACGATCTCGCCGCTTCCGGACAGCAGGGTGACGCGAGCGATTGCGCTCTTCCGTTTCCCGGTCGCGAGGTAGCGGGCGTCGCCCTCGAGCTTGGCGGGGGCGGGGGCCGCGGGCTGGTCCTCGTCGGACTCACCGGTGAGCTCGGCCTCGCGGCGGGCGCGCTCCTCCTCCTCCGCATCGCGGCGGGCCTGCTCCTCGGCGCTGAGCGGGCGCTCCTGGTCCTCGACCGCGATCGGCTCGAGGTCGGCGCCGGGGATGACGTCGGCTTTTTTCCCTTTTTTCTCGGCCTCGGGCTCCTCGACGACCTCGACCTCAACCTCCTCGATGACACCCTCGACAGCCTCGGGCTCGGGCTCATCCTGCTCGGTCGCCGCATCCTCGGCGAGCTGCTCCGGCGCCACGTCCTCAACCTCGGACGCCTCGGGCGACTCGTCGCCCTCGCTCGTCGCAGAGGAATCGGACTGCGACTCCTCCTCGCTCGGGCTTACGGCTTCGCCATCAACCGCCGACTCCTCCGCTTCGCGTCCGGGGTCGGCGGGGTTCGGGGTGGGCTCCTCTGAAGTCTCTTTATTTTGGTCGTCGTCGCTCATCGTGGGATCTCCATCGGCTGCGGTTTCTGCGCCGCGTGCGGGTGATCCGGGCCAGCGTAGACCTTGAGCTTCGTCAACTGGCGGCGGGCAAGGCGGTTGCGCGGAAGCATTCCCTTCACCGCCTTGCGGATCACCTCCTCGGGGCGCCTGTCAAGCATCTCGGCCAGGGTCCGGGACTTGATTCCGCCCGGGTAGCCGCTGTGGCGCCAGTAGCGCTTCTGCTCCAGCTTGTTGCCGGTGACGTGAATCTTCTCGGCGTTGATGACCACCACGAAGTCACCCGTGTCGATGTGCGGGGTGTACTCGGGCTTGCGCTTTCCCCGCAGCGCATCGGCGATCCGGGTCGCCAGACGACCGAGGGTCTGGCCCTCGGCATCGACGACATACCAGTCGCGCTGGCGGTCGGTTGGTGTCGCAACGTAGGTCTTCATCGTGCAAAAACCGCGCGGGTAACCCTGCGCGGCGGAGCAGCATCATAGCCGCACGGCGCTCTATACTGCCGCGCCAGCAGTGCCGAATCCCGCCCGGGCCAACCGGACGGGAGCGGAGGAACCGCAGGGACCCTTGCAGGTCCCCGGGGCGAATCGGCCGAACAGGTCCGTAGCGCATCTCTTTCAGCGCGAGCCCGACAGCTAACTCCGTAGGCGAATCGAAAGAGAGGATGTACGTGGCGCGCAGCGGGACTGGTGCCAAGCTCCGGTCGACCGGAATTGGATTGATTGCATTGGCGGTGGCTTTCGCCTGCTTTGTCGCGCCCGCCGCGGCCGAGACCGGCGGCGCGCCGACCCCCGCCGGAATGGCCCCGGCGCCGCCGACCGCGACCGGCACGCCGGCCGCCGAAGCGCCGAGCGCCGGCACCCTCAGCCTCGTCTCGGCCCAGGTCACGCCGCGCAAATCCTTCTACTACGGAGTCCGGTACCCGAGCCTTCACTACTCGATCGGGAGCGATCAGCCCCTGAACGACCTCCGAATCGACGTCGTCGACGCCGCCGGAGAAGTGATGGCCAGCTACTACCGAAACGACATCGCCCCCGGGGTCGAAGACAAAGTCCGGTGGTCGGGGACGACGCCGCTAGGCCGGCCGGCGCCGAACGGCCGCTACAGCTTCCGGATCGTGCCGCAGGCCGGCACCGCGACTCCGCTGGGCGCTCCGCGCCGAGCCCACTCCTCCGAAGCGCCTCCGATCAGCCTCGGGTTCTCGCTCTACGGGTACGCCTTCCCCCTGCTCGGCGCGCACGACTTCGGCGGCGCCGCCGGGCGTTTCGGCGCCGCCCGCAGCGGCCACACCCACGAGGGGCAGGACGTGATGGCTTCGTGCGGGGTGCCGATCGTCGCCGCCCGCGGTGGCCGGGTGCAGTACGCCGGCTACCAGAGCGCCGCCGGCAACTACATCGTCATCGACGGCCGCGGGACCAGCTACGACATGGCCTACATGCACATGCGCGAACCCTCGATCCTGCAGGAAGGCATGACCGTCCGCACCGGCCAGCCGATCGGGATCGTCGGCGAAACCGGCGATGCGGTCGGGTGCCACCTCCACTTCGAGATGTGGGGACCACCGGGCTGGTATGAGGGCGGCAGCCCGATCGACCCGCTCCCCTATCTCGAACGCTGGGACCGCTACAGCTAATGAGACTGAGTCTCATTCTCTGATAGCGTCATCCGCCGTGACCTGGGCGGAGCTGGCGATAGAACGACTGAGCGGTGCCGGCTACCGAAGCGGCGGCTCGCGCCGCCAGGTCGTCGAGCTCCTGGCGGGCGAATCCTGCGCGGTGACCGCGCTCGAGATCGACCGCCGGCTCGACTCCGTCGGCCGCGCCAGCGTCTACCGCACACTCGAGCAGCTCGAGCAGCTCCACCTGGTTCAGCGGGTGGAGATCGGCGGCGACGCCGCCGGCTACGAGCGGGTCGACCCCGACGTCCACCACCATCACCTCGTCTGCGAGGAGTGCGGTCAGCTGGCGCCGTTCGCCAGCGACGAGCTCGAGCGGGCGATCGAGGCGATCAGCCGCCGCTCGGACTTCGCCGTCGCCGCCCACGATGTCGTCCTCCGCGGAACCTGCCCGCGCTGCAGCGGCGCCGGCGGGCGCTGAGGGCCGGCGATGCCCGCGGTTGCAATCCCCCTCGCCGGACTGACCGTGATCGCGACGCTGCTCGGCGGCCAGATCGCCCTGCGCCTCCACCACTCGCTGCCGACCGTGATCGCCCTCACCGGGGGCATCGTTGTCGCGGTGGCGCTGTTCGACGTCCTCCCGGAGGGGATCGAAAACGTCGGCGACCCAAGCCGCGCGACCGCTCTGGTCGCGGTCGGCTTCCTCGTCTTCTTCTTCGCCGAGCGGACGCTGGTTCTGCACCATCGCGACGACCCCGACATGGCTCGCGCGCACGAGCGGGTCGGGGTCCTCGGCGCTCTCGGCCTCTCCGTCCACAGCTTCATCGACGGCCTCGGGATCGGCCTCGCCTTCGGCCTCGACGCCACCACCGGGTTCCTCGTCTTCATCGCCGTCGTCAGCCACGATTTTGCCGATGGCCTCAACACGGTCAGCTTCATCCTCAGCCAGTCCGGTGATCGCAAGCAGGCGAAACGTTGGCTGATGGTCGATGCGATCGCGCCCCTGCTGGGGGCGATCGTCGGCTCGCTGCTGATGGTCTCCGAGGAGGCGCTCGGCTACCTGCTCTGCCTCTACAGCGGCTTCTTCCTCTACATGGGCGCGACCGACCTGCTGCCCGAGGCCCATGCCCACGCCTCCTGGCAGAAAGTCGGGCTGACCGCGTCGGGCTTCGCGCTGATCTTCGGCATCACCCGGCTCGCCGGGGTCTGAGCGGCGCTCCCCCATATCTCTGCGCCAGGGCGAGCGCGACCGCGACGGGCACCGTCGCCGGCAGGGTGTCGAAGGCGAAGAAGAGAAGATCGAAACCGAGGCCGAGGACGGCGGTGAGGACCGCGGCAATCAGCTGGCGCCTGCTGTCGATCGCCAGCAGGCAGCCCGTGGTCGCGGCGACGAAGACGTCCCCGAACCCCATCTGCGCGGCGCCGAACTGGATCACCTGCAGACGCGGCAGCGCTCCCGGGTGGGCGGCGACAAGGATTCCGTTCGGCCCCTGCAGGATTTCGGCGCTGACGTAGATCGTGTCGATCGTCGCCATCGCGTAGATGCCCCATCGCAGCCAGCGACCGGGGACCGCAGAGGCGAGCAGCCAGCCGAGGGTGACACAGGCCAGCGCCGAGACCGCCGCGGCCGAGGCCTCACCGGCGAGCGCCCCCTTCGCGCTCCAGGCGAGGGCGAAGAGCGGGATCACGGCAAGGGCCCAGGCGGGCCGCGCGCCCCGGATCAGCCAGCCGAGGGCGGCCGCCGCCAACGGCGGGCAGGCGATCAGCGCCAGGTAGGTGAGGACCTTCGCCGACCCCGGCGTTATTTCGACCACTCCGATCACGACGACGATCGAGCCGGCGGGTATCGCCGCCCACCACGGGCTCCGCAGCGACTGCGCCCACCTCCCTGGGAGCGCCCGGGGCAGCGCGACCAGCGCCGCCTGCAGGAGGCTGAGGATCGCTATCGAGACCGCGAAGGACGGCATCCGGGGACGTGCCGGTTGTTAGGTACCCATAGTGGCCCCTAACCCCCGGCACGTCCGCCGAGGGCTTACTCCCACTCGATCGTTGCCGGAGGCTTCGAGGAGATGTCGAGGGCGACGCGATTGACGCCGCTGATCTCGTTGATGATCCGGTTCGAGACGCGCTCCAGCAGGTCGTAGGGCAGGCGCGCCCAGTCCGCGGTCATCGCGTCGTCGGAGGTCACCGCCCGGACCACGATCGGGTAGGCATAGGTGCGCCCGTCGCCCTGGACGCCGACCGAGCGGACGACCGGGAGGACGCAGAACGACTGCCAGAGCTGGCGATAGAGCTCGGCGGCGCGGATCTCCTCCTGGAGGACGGCGTCCGCGGCCCGGAGGATGTCGAGCCTTTCCCTCGTCACCTCGCCGCCGACGATCCGGATCGCGAGGCCGGGGCCGGGGAAGGGCTGGCGCCAGACCAGCCGTTCGGAGAGTCCGAGCTCGGCACCAACCGCCCGCACCTCGTCCTTGAACAGCATCCGCAGCGGCTCGACCAGCTCGAACTCGAGGTCATCCGGGAGGCCGCCGACGTTGTGGTGGGACTTGATCGTCGCCGCGTGGTCGCTGCCGCCGGACTCGATCACGTCGGAGTAGAGGGTGCCCTGGACGAGGTAGCGGGCGTCCTCGAGCTTCGCCGCCTCCTCCTCGAAGACTCGGATGAACTCCTCGCCGATGATCTTCCGCTTCGTCTCGGGGTCGTCGACCCCGGTAAGCCGCGCCAGGAAGCGCTCCTCGGCGTCGACGTGGACCAGCGGAATCCCGAAGCCCTCGAACGCCTCGACCACCTGCTCGGCCTCGTTCAGCCGCATCAGGCCGTGATCGACGAAGACGCAGGTCAGCTGCTCCCCCACCGCGCGGTGGACGAGCAGCGCCGCAACCGAGGAGTCGACGCCGCCGGAGAGGCCGCAGATCACCCGGCCCTCGCCGACCTGGGCGCGGATCGAGGCCACCTGTTCGGCAATCACCGACTGCGGCGACCACTGCTGCTCGCAGCCGGCGATCTCGCGCAGGAAGCGGGTCAGGATCTCGGTGCCGTAGGGGGTGTGGACCACCTCGGGGTGGAACTGGATCCCGTAGAGGCCGCGGTCGGGCGCCTCGCAGGCGGCGACCGGCGAGGCCGGGGTCGAGGCGAGGGGGGTGAACCCCTCGGGCGGCTCGAGGACGACGTCGCGGTGGCTCATCCAGCAGCTCTGGGTCTCGGGCAGGCCGGCGAGCAGCCGGCCTCCGTCATCGGTCAGGGTCAGCTCGGTCCGCCCGAACTCCCCCGACTCCGCCCCCTCGACCTTGCCGCCGAGGGTCTGGACCATCGCCTGCATCCCGTAACAGATACCGAGCATCGGGATCCCGAGCTCGAGCAGGTCGGTCGGGAAGGCCGGGGCCCCCGGCTCGTAGACCGAGGCCGGGCCTCCGGAGAGCACCAGCCCCTTGGGCCGGCGCTCGCGGATCGAGTCGGCCGAGGCGGTCGCCGGCAGCAGCTCGGCGAAGACACCGCATTCGCGGATTCGCCGCGCGATCAGCTGCGAGTACTGCCCTCCGAAGTCAAGAACGAGGACCTCCTCAACACCGGTTTCCGGCCGTGTGCTCCGCTGCGCGTCCGCCACGGCCGGGTCCCCACCTCCCTGCGCACTGGTCGCGGCTACCTCGCTCACGCGAAAATCCTCAGATTTCGATTCGCGTTCGCTCGTGCATACACCCTGAACGCAATCAATCGTCGGAGACCGCCACTCCCGCCGACACCGCCGCTCGTCCGTTCGAGCCCATCCCGACGGCCTGCTCGGTCTGGAGCTTCTTGCCCTCGCTCTGCAGCGCCGGGGCGACCATCACCTCGGCCCGCTGGAAGGAGCGGATGTCCTCGTATCCGGTCGTCGCCATCGAGGTTTTCAGCGCCCCCATCAGGTTGAAGGTGCCGTCGTTCTCCTGAGCCGGGCCGAGCAGGATCTCCTCCATTGTTCCGTCCTGCTTGGTCGAGACCCGGGTGCCGCGTGGGAGCGAGGGATGGAAGGTCGCCATCCCCCAGTGGAAGCCGCGGCCCGGCGCCTCCTTGGCCCGCGCCAGCGGCGAGCCGACCATCACCGCGTCGGCGCCGACGGCGATCGCCTTTGAGACGTCTCCCCCGGTCCGCATTCCTCCGTCGGCGATCACATTCACGTACTCACCGGTCTCCAGCATGTGCTGGGCGCGGGCGGCGGCGACGTCGGCGATCGCGGTCGCCTGCGGGACGCCGATCCCGAGCACGCCGCGGGTCGTGCAGGCCGCTCCCGGCCCGACGCCGACCAGCACCCCGACCGCCCCGGTCCGCATCAGGTGCAGTCCGGTGGAATAGGAGGCGCAGCCGCCGACCACGGTCGGCACCGGCACTTCGGAGATGAACTCCTTCAGGTTCAGCGGCTCGACCGTCGTCGAGACGTGTTCGGCCGAGATCACGGTGCCCTGGATGACGAGGATGTCGATCCCGGCCTCGATCGCGATCTCGTAGTTCTCTCGCACCCGCTGCGGTGTCAGCGAGCCGCACGCCACCACCCCGCGGTCCTTGATCTCGCTGATCCGCTGTCCGATCAGCTCCGGCTTCACCGGCTCGGTGTAGATCTCCTGCATCACCCTGGTAGCCAGGTGCTTGGGCGCGGCGGCAATCTTCTCGAGCTGCTCCTCGGCATTCTCGAACCGGGTCCAGATCCCCTCGAGGTTGAGCACCCCGAGGCCGCCGAGCTGGTTGACGAGGGCGGCTGTGTCGGGGCTGACGACCCCGTCCATTGCCGAGGCGACCAGCGGCAGCTCGAAGCGATACGGGCCGAGCGTCCAGCTGATGTCAATGTCGTCGGGGTCGCGGGTGCGGCGCGACGGAACGATCGCGATGTCGTCGAATCCGTAGGCGCGCCTCCCCTTCTTGCCTCGACCGATGTCTATCTCCAATTGGTCCTCCAGGGCGGGGTGGCGTTGAACAGCCAGACTACACTTCCGCGTGGACCTCCAAGTCCTGGAGCTCGACCTGATCGAGGAGGCGCTCGACCTGGTTGTGGTCGACGACGCCGGCGCCGAAATGCTGGGTCGACTCGGCCCCACATGCGACTGCGTAGGCGAGGCACTCGCGGGGCTCCATCCCGTCGTAGCGGGCGGCGACGTAACCGGCCAGGTAGGCGTCGCCGGAGCCGACCGTCGAGACCGGCTCGAGCGGACGGGTCCGGGCCTCGATGAAGCTGCGCTCGGCTCCGGCGCCGACGGCGGCGACGCACCCGTCGGGCCTGGTGATCGCGGCTTCTCCGGCCCCGAGGCGGAGCAGCTCGGCCACCCCGCTGACCACGTCGTCGCGGCCGGAGAACTCCTGCCCGACCAGCTCCTCGGCCTCGAGTTCATTCGGCGTGACCATCGAGGCCCCGGCCCGGATTCCGGCCATCATCGGCTCGCCGTCGGCGTCGAGGATCACCTCCACGTCTCGCTCGCGGAGCTCGCCGACGAGGCGGGCGTAGAGGTCGGCGGGGGCGCCGGGCGGCAGCGAGCCGGCGAGGACGCAGAGGCGGGCGCCGGTGGCGAGGTAGCTGAGCCGCTCGACGAACCGCTCGACCTCCTCAGGGCTGACGGCGGGCCCGCGCTCGTTGATCTCCGACTGTTCGCCGGAAGTCGGGTCGATGACCGCGAGGTTGATCCGGGTCTCGCCGGCGATCGCCGTGAAGTCGGTCAGGACCGCCTCTTTGCGCAGCTGCTCGAGCACCCGGCTCCCGGTCGGCCCGCCGGCGAACCCGGTGGCGATCACCGGCCGCCCGAGGAGGCCGATCGCGCGGGCGACGTTGACGCCTTTGCCGCCGGCGACGGTACGGCTCTCGACCGCGCGGTGGCGGTGGCCGAGCCTGAAGTTCGGCACCGCGACCGTTCTGTCGATTGCGGCGTTGAGGGTGACGGTCAGGATCATCTCGTGCGGCGCCAGAAAAACAGCGCCGCGACCAGTATCGCCGACAGCGCCAGCGCAATCCAGAGGGCGTTGTCGGCGACGAAGCTGCGCGCCCGCTCGAGCGTGCTCGCTTCCTCGACCGCGCGTCCGGCGCGGAGCGGCACCTTCGCCACCTGCCCCCCGGCGACCCCCACCGTCACCGTCCCCAGCACCTCGCCGCGACGGATCGGTCCCTCGACCTCCTGCGGCGCCCGGACCGAGAAGTCGATCCGCTGGCCCCGCCGCACGCCGACCTTGACCGTCCGGGCCGCGCGCAGCGGCAGGGTGCCGTCCTCGTAACGGATGTCGGGCCTGGCAAGGACCTGGCCGGAGCGGACCGGATGCCGCTTGCGGTAGAGCGAGAAGCCGTAATCGAGCAGGCGCTGCGTTTCGAGGTCACGGCCGGACTCGGTCCAGACCCCGAGCACGGCCGAGATCAGCTCGACGCCCCTGCGCTTGCCGGCGCCGACCAGGACGTAGTCGGCGGCGAAGGTGTGCCCGGTCTTGATCCCGTTCGCCCACGGCACCTCGAGCAGGAAGTCGTTGATCGTTCCGATCCGTCGCGGCGGGTGGAGGCTGTGGAGGAGCGCCGTGCGGGAGTCGGCGATCTTCGCAAAGGACGGGATTGCGAGCAGCCGGCGGCCGAGGGCGGTGAGGTCGTAGGCGCTCGAGTAGTTGCCCTTCTCGTCGAGCCCGACCGGGTTCGCGTAGTGGGTGTCGGTCAGGCCCAGGGCCGCCGCGTGGCGGTTCATCTCGTTGACGAAGCGGGCGTCGGACCCCGCGGCCGCGAGCGCCAGGTCGTTGGCGGCGTCGTTGCCACTGCGCAGGATCAGCCCGTAGAGGAGGTCGCGGACGCTGACCCGCTGGCCGGTCCGCAGTTCGAGCAGCGACTCGCCGTAGATCGGGTGGTAGGGCGCGGCCCGAACGACCCTGTCGAGCGGCAGGTCGTGCAGCGCGACATAGGCGGTCATCATCTTCGTCGTGCTGGCGATCGGGAGGCTGCGGTGCGCCGCGTGCGAGGCGAGCACGGCGCCGGTGCGGGCGTCGATCAGCGCCCAGGCGCGGGCGGCGATCTTCGGCGGGCGCTCCATGGCGGCGGCCGGGGCGCTCGCCATCGCCAGCACCAGAGTCGTCGCGAGGGCGGCGCCGATCAGGCGGCGGGCCGACATCAGCAGAGCACCTAGCGAAGCTTCAGCTTTTCGCCGGAGATCAGGATCTGCGGGTCGACGCCGGGGTTGAGCTTCAGGATCTGTGAGACCGGGACTCCGGTTTCATGGGCGATCGAGGTCAGGGTGTCCCCATTCTGGACGACATAGGCGCTGGGGGCCTTCCCCTTGGCGCCCTTCTTCTCACCCCGGATCACCTGGCCCTTCTTGGAATGTTGCCCCGAGTCGCCGCCCTTTCCGCTGAGCGAGCTCCCGACCACGAACAGCAGTATCGCGACGCCGCAGACCAACGCAACGACGGCGACGATTCGAGCGGTGGCTGAGGATCGCTTGCTCATTCGCTGTTGATGGAAACATCCCAGACGGCGTCGCGCAGGCGCTCGGCCGCGGCGCCCGGGTCCTCGTCGCCGGCGATGCTGCGCGAGGCGCTGACGAGGCCGGCCGCGGCCCCCGGCGCAAAGGCCTCCCCGAGCAGCTCCGGTCGGCCGCCCTGGGCGCCGACGCCGGGCAGCAGGAAGATCGCTCGCGGCATCAGCTCCCGCAGCCGCGCGATGTGGCCCGGCTCGGTCGCGCCGACGACGGCGCCCATTCCGCTCAACGCCCCCGAGCCCGCCAGCCGGTCGGCGAGCCCGTCGACGAGCTCGGCGAGGCGCTCGTGCAGAGGCGCCACCGGCGCGGGCACGTCCTCGAAGTCCGTGGCGCCGGGGTTGCTGGTGCGGACGAGGGCGAAGACGCCGGCGCCGGCGGCCTCGGCCGCGGCGACGAACGGCTCCAGCGAGTCGCCGCCGAGCAGCGGGTTGACGGTGAAGGCGTCGGCGCCGAGCCCGGGCACCGGCCCCCACGGCGTCGGTGTCTCCCCGACCAGGCTCTGCGCGTAGGCGGCCGCGCTGACCGGCACGTCGCCACGCTTGCCGTCGGCGAGGACGAGAAGTCCCGCCGCCTGTGCCGCCGCGCGGACCTCGGCGAGGGCGGACCACCCCGGCGCGCCGAGGCGCTCGAAGCAGGCGAGCTGGGGCTTGACCGCGACGCAGGCCGGGCCGGCCCGGTCGATCAGAGACAGGCAGTGAGCGACGACCGCCGACGCCGCGATCTCGGCGGCGTCAGCGGTCGTTGCCGGTGAGTCCTCCCCGGATCCCAGCTGCGCCGGGTCCGGGTCAAGTCCGAGACAGATCTGGCTGCGGCGCTCTTCGACGAGCGCCGCGAGCCGATCCGCGAACGGGGTCAGAGCCGTTTCAGCCCTTGACCTTGGCCTTCAGCGCCGAGCCGGCGGAGAAGCGGGGGACTTTGCCACCCGGAATCGTGATCCTTTCGCCGGTGCGCGGGTTGACGCCCTGCCTGGGGCCGCGCTCGGCAACGTGAAACTTGCCGAACCCGGTGAAGCTGACCTCACCCCCGCCGGCGAGAGTGTCGGTGATCGTGTCGAGCACCGCGTCGACCGCATCACCCGCGGCCTTCTTGCTGCCTACGCGCTCGTCCGCTGCCAGTCGGTCCAGAAATTCAGCCTTAGTCACGTCAAAGCTCCTCCGTCGTCGTTGAGGTCGGGCGGCAATCTAACAGCGCATTCGGCGTTCATGCGCGCCCCGCGCTCAGGAACCGCTGACGGCCATCTCGCCGATCAGCAGCGGAGGGGTGCTGACGGAGCCGCCGAACGGCACCCATCGCGGCTCCGAGCCGGCCGCCAGTACCGCGCGCAGCATCGAGACCAGGTCGCTCGCGATCGTGAACTCGCGCAGGGGCTCGGAGAGTGTGCCGCCGCGATCGCCCGACCCGAGGCGCCGACCGAAAAGACCCCGGTGACCGGGTTGACCCCCGAGTGCAGCCCGGCGACGTCGCTGATCCAGACCCCGCCGTCGGCCTCGACGAGGAGCTCCTCGAATCCGGCGGCCCCGGGACCGACGACGAGGTTCGAGGCGGAGACCGAGGGTTGCGAGCGGTAGCCGGCGCGGCCGGCGCTCGCGGTCGACTCGGCGTTGCCGCGGCGGGCGGTGTAGGTGTCGAAGAGGTAGGTCTGCAGACGGCCGCCCTCGATCAGCGCGGTGCGGCGGCGGGGCAGTCCCTCGCCGTCGATCGGGGCGGTGGCGAACCCGACAGGGTCGAGGCCGTCGTCGTGAAGGACGAAGGCCTCGCCGGCGACCTCCTCACCGACCTGGCCGGCCAGCGGGGAGCGGCCGCGCTGCACGGCGTCGGCGCCGATCGTCGATCCGAGCAGGCCGACGAAGGAGGCGGCGACGGTCGGGTCGAGGACGACGGGACAGGAGCGCGACTCGGGCTTGCCGGCGCCGATCATCGCGGTCGCCCGCTCGGCGCCCTCGCGCCCGATCGCCACCGGGTCGAGCTCGCCCGGCCCGCGTGCGAGGCCGAACCCGAGCCCCGTCTCGCGCCCGTCGCTCCCCTCGGCCAGCGCCTGCAGATAGGCGTAACAGCTCGAGGCCTCGAACTCGCCCCCGGTGCCGGTCGAGGATGAGATCGCGACCCGGTCCACCGCGTCGGCGTAGACGGCCTGCTCGACCCCGACCACGCGGGGGTCGGCGGCGAGCGCCGCCTGCTCGACCGCGAGCGCGAGCTGCGCCGTGCTCTCCGTGCTCCACTCGGCCAGCGAGGGGTCGACGAGGCCGTCGACCGCGTTCGCGGCCTCGGCCGCCTGCGGCGCCCCGGCGAACTCGTCCTCGTCCGCCGCGGCGGCGGCCTCGGCGGCCCGGGCGCCGATCGCCCGGATCCCGTCCTCGGAGATATCGGTGCCGTATCCGTAGCCGACGCGCCGGCCGATCCAGGCCCGGACCCCGACCCCGCGCCCGGTCGCCGCTGTGAGGCTCTCGACCTCGCCGCCGTGAACGCGGATCTCCCGCGAGGACTCCTCGGAGGCGAACGCCTCGGCGTCGTCGGCCCCGGCCGCGACGGCCTGCTCGACCGCGCGAGCGGCGACGCCGGCCGGATCCAGCTCGCTCATGTCAATACCTCGCGCTTCGCTCCCGGCGCGAAGAAGCATCGATGCACGCTAGGTCGCTGCGCGCTCATGTCTCAGTCCCACCGACGGTCATCGCAGCGATCCGGACGTGCCCCTGTCCGGTGCCGACGGGGACGCTCTGCCCGCCCTTGCCGCAGATGCCCGTCTTCATCCAGAAGTCGTTGCCGACGGCGTCGATCGACTCCAGCGCCTGCAGGCAGTTCCCGATCAGCGTCGCGCCGCGGCACGGAGCCGTCACCTTCCCGCCCTCGATCATGTAGCCCTCGGAGACGCCGAAGACGAAGTCGCCGGTGGCCGGGTCGACCTGGCCACCGGCGAAGGAGACCGCGTAGAAGCCCCGCTCGACCTCGCCGATGATCGCCTCCGGCTCGGCATCGCCGGGGGCGATGTAGGTGTTGGTCATCCGCGGGATCGGCAGGTGTCGGAAGCTCTGGCGGCGGCCGTTGCCGGTCGAGCCGACTCCGTCGTGCTCGGCCCGGAGCCGGTCGTAGAGGTAGGCGGTCAGCCGTCCCTCCTCGATCGCCAGCGTTTTTTGCGTCGGGGTTCCCTCGTCGTCGATCGCGTCGCTGCCCCACTCGTTCGGCATCTGGCCGTCGTCGTAGGCGCTCAGCAGTGGCTGCGCAACCTCCTTGCCGAGCTTGCCCTCGTAGACGCTCGCCCCCTTCTGGATGTGGTCGGCCTCGAGCCCGTGCCCGGTCATCTCGTGGAAGAGGACCCCGCCGAAGCCGCCGCCGACGACGACCGGCATCGACCCGGTCGGGGCCGGGCGGGCATCGAGCAGGGTCAGCGCCTTGCCGGCGGCGCTCGCCGCGATCTCGGCCGGGTCGTCGTCGAAGAGCTCGAATCCGCGCTGGGCGCCGAGGGTTTCCGCACCGGTCTCGACCCGGTCCTCGCGGCGGGCGACAGCCTGGGCCGCGAGTCGGGTGCGGGTCCGATCGTCGCCGCTCAGGAGCCCCTCCGAGTTGGCAACCGTGACCTCGCGCCGGGCCTCGGCGTAGGAGGCGAGCAGTTGGGCGACGTCGCCTCCGGCGCCGCGCCCCCGCTCGTCGAGCTCTCGCAGCAGCTCGGCCTTGCGCGCGGCGGGGACGTCTTCGGGGCGCTGCTCGATCCGGTGCGGCGTCGCCGCCACCGCCTGCAGCGGCTGCGGCTCGACCCGATCGCCGCGCAGTGCCGCGGCCGCCTCGTCGGCGGCGCGCTCGAGGTCGGAGGGGTCGAGGCCGTCGACGTGGGCGAAGTAGGTGGTGCCGCCACTGATCACCCTGACGCCGGCGCCCTCCTCAGCCCCCGACTGGACCGACTCGATCCGTGACTCGTCGATCGACATCGAGAGCCCTCGGCGCCGTTCGGCGAAGAGCTCGGCGAAGTCCCCACCCGAGGCCAGCGCCCGGGCGAGGACTCGCTCGCCGACACCGGCCTCGAAGAGCTCAGGTGCGCCGCTGTTGGCGGGATGTCCCCCCATCACTGCTCCCGCTTCGCTCGCTCGCGAAGAAACAGAGATGGACGCTCGCTCGCTCCGCGCTCGCCGGCGACCTCGATCAGGCGCCCGGCGGCGACGAAGAGCTCGCCGGCGGCCTCGGCGTCGGCGGCGTGGTCGACCGCGCGGCCGCCCGGGTAGTAGAGGCGGGCGAAGGGGCGACGCGACGCACGGCGGCGGCGCATGTAGGCCGCCGCCTCGTCGGCGTATCCGGAGACTTTGTCGAGGAAGACCCGGTGGGGCTTCGGCGGCGTCATGCCCCGTTCCCTCCGGCGGCGAGGTCGCGCAGCAGCGCCCGCATGTCAAAGAGCAGTAGCGAGGCGAGGGCGAATCGCTCGGTGACGGCGACGGCGGCGAGGCCAGCATGGCGCAGGGCGAAGACCTCTCCCTGCTCGGTCCCGATGTGGATCTGTTCGGCCGGCTCCTCCTCGGCGCGGTCGGCGGCCGCGAACAGGGCAGCCGAGTCCTCGCGCCACCGGATCGCGTCGCCGCTGGCGGCGAGCACCGAGCCGTCCTCGCCGAGAATCGCGGCACCCCGCATGTCCGGCGACATCTCGTTGAGAAAGGCGAGCGCCTGCTCCGCCGCCCCCTCGCCGGGCGCCTCCTTCGAGGAAATGGACACGTCGTCGGCCACGTCGGCCAAAATACCGTCCCGTGACCCTTGCCCGTGCCTCCTGGACCACCGTCGTGGTGCTCTGCGCGCTCGCCGCCATCCTCCTCGGGGTCAGCGGCTACAGCGGTTACGCGGTCACGGTCGCCGCCGTCGGCCTCGCCGGCGGGATCAACCTGCTGCCGAATCCTTAGCCGGAGCGGTATGGCCCGCCCGGGCCGTCCGGCTCGCGGAACGAGGACTCGGGCTCGGCGTGGATCAGGACCTCGGCGCCGGGGAACGCCGACTCGATTGCCGCCCGCATCTCGTGCGAGAGCTCGTGGGCACGCTCGAGGCTGGTGCCCGCCCGGTACTGGACGTGGAGGTCGATGTAGCGGCCGGACCCGGCCCGGCGGGCCCGGAGCTTGTGGTACCCGGCGACCTCCTCGGTCCGGGCGGCTGCGATCGCGGCCTCGATCCGGTCCATCTCCTCGTCGGGAAGCGCTTCGTCGACGAGGACGCCCGAGGAGCGGCGGAGGATCCGGACCCCGGCGGCGACGATCGCGACCGCGACGATCAACGCCGTTATCGAGTCGAAGGCGACGACCCCCGTCGCCTGGACCAGCGCCAGGCCGACCATGACCCCGAACGAGGTGAGGGCGTCGGTGCGGAGATGGGAGGCGTCACCTTCGAGCGCCGGCGATTCGTGCGCCCGGGCCTGTTTCGAGAGGACGGTCGAGACCGCCAGGTTGGCGAGGATGGAGAAGCCCATCACCGCGATGCCGACGCCGAGGTATTCGACCACGGAGCCGACGACGAGGCGGTGTGTCGCCTCGAAGACGATGACGCCGGCGCCGACCAGGATCAGCATTCCCTCGATCGTCGCCGCAAGGCTCTCGACCTTCTGGTGGCCGTAGGGGTGGTCGGCGTCGGCAGGCTCGTCGGCTTTGCGGACCGAGATGAAGGCGACCACCGATGCGATCAGGTCGATCAGCGAGTGGACCGCCTCGGTGACGATCGCGATCGATCCGGTGATCGCCCCCGCGGCCAGCTTGATTGCGATCAGGAGCGAGTTGGAGGCGATCGACAGCGCCGCCGCCCCGCTTTTGGTGCGGATCATGGCCGCGGCCGCGCCGGGGCGCCGAGGTGCTCGGCGAGCAGCCTCGCGGCGACTCCCCGGTGGCTGATCTCGTTCTTTTCGGCCTGGCTCAGCTCCGACATCGTCCGATCATCGCCGGGCCCGGTGGCGTCGGGGACGAACGCCGGGTCGTACCCGAAACCCCCCTCCCCTCGCGGCTCCTCGGTCAGCCGGCCCTCGCAGCGGCCTTCGAAGACATGCTCGGAGCCGTCCTCCTCGACCATCGCCAGCGCGCAGGTGTAGAACGCCTCCCGGCTGCCACCGGCTCCGGCGACCTCGACCAGAAGCTTGTCGAGGTTCTCGCGGTCGGTCGCGCCGGCGCCGCCGTAGCGAGCCGAGTGGATTCCCGGCCGGCCGTCGAGCCCAACCGCGCCGATCCCGGAGTCGTCGGCGATCGCCGCCTCTCCGGTCCCGCGATGCGCCGCCCGCGCCTTCTCAAGCGCGATCTCGGCGAAGTCGGCGCCGTCCTCAGGCGGCAGTTCGACTTCCTCGGGCAGCGGCTCGAGCTCGACCCCCGGCAGCAGTTCGCGCATCTCGCGCAGCTTGTGCTTATTGCCGGTGGCGAAGATCAACTGTCAGAAACCCGCTCCTGAACCTGACGCAGACGCGAGATCCCCATCTCGGCGAGGCCGAGCAGCTCGTCGAGCGAGGCCCGGGAGAGCGGGGTGCGCTCGGCGGTCGCCTGCACCTCGACCAGACCGCCATCCCCGGTCATGACTACGTTCGCGTCGACCTCCGCCTTCGAGTCCTCGGAGTAGTCGAGGTCGCAGAGCGCCCGGCCGTCGACCATCCCGACGCTGACGGCGGCGATCGAGCCGGTCAGGGGCATCTCTTTGATCAGCTTCTTGTCGAGCAGCTTCTGGAAGGCGAGCCGCAGCGCGACGAAACCGCCGGTGATCGCCGCGCAGCGGGTGCCGCCATCGGCCTCGAGCACGTCGCAATCCACGTAGACGCTGCGTTCTCCCAGGGCCTCGAAGTCGACGACGACCCGCAGTGAGCGACCGATCAGCCTCTGGATCTCGACCCCGCGGCCGTCCTGCTTCCCGCGCGAGACATCCCGTGCCTTCCGCTCCCCGGTCGAGGCCGGCAGCATCGCGTACTCGGCGGTGACCCAGCCGCGTCCCCGGCCCTGCATCCACCTCGGCACGGAGTCATTCACCGAGGCGGTGCAGATCACCCGGGTCCCGCCCTGCGAGATCAGCGCCGAGCCGTCCGCCGTCGCCACGTAGCCGGGATCAATAGTCACCGGCCGGATGTCGGCCGGCGCCCGGTCATAGCTTCTGGAAGCCGTCGCCATCACCAATCCTCGCGCTTCGCTCGCTGAGCGAAAAACCAGATATGCACGCTTGCTCGCTCCACGCTCACGCGGCGAGTCTTTCACGCGGCCCGCTCATTTGAAGCTGACTTTGTCGACGGCCTCCTTGATCTTGTCGACGATCACCCCGGCGAGCTCCGTCCCCTGTTTCCCGTTGAACCCTTTCATCGCCGCGACCATCCCGACCATCAGCAGCGATACGAGCAGGATCAGGCCGACGTACTCGACCGTCCCCTGGCCCCGCTCGCCCCCCGCCAGATCCCGTATCGCCTGCACCCGACGCGCGATCGCGGCGTGCGCCCTGCCCATCAACACGTAGATCATCGAAACCTCCTGTTCGCTGGTTTCGACGATGGTCGGACGAGCCGCGTCACCGATCCAGACGCGGATGTGCCAACTCGCGGGCGCGGCAGTGAAAACTGCGAACTAGGGGCTGACCCGCAGCCCGTCGAGCGCCAGGCCGAGTATGCGGTCGATCTGCTCGGGGTCGGCGGTACGGATCCCGGCAATTCCGCTGACCATCTTGGTCACGTCGGAGATGTCGGTATCGGCGCGGACCTCGCCCGCATCCTGGGCTCGCTTCAGCAGGTCCTCGCCGGCGCCGTAGATCGCCGTCACGCAGGAGCTGAAGACCGGCGAGTCGCGATCGATGTAGTTGAACAGCTCCTCGGCGAGGGCGCGCTTGGTCGCGGCGAAGCCGACGAACTCGCGCAGCCACCCGGTCAGCGCCTCGAGCGGCGGCTCGTCGACGTACTTGTCGGCCGAGTCGCAGATCGCCCGGACTTCATCGAGGTAGACGGCTTCGAGCAGGTCCTGGCGGGTGGGGAAATGGCGGTACAGGGTCCCGATCCCGACTCCGGCGCGACGAGCGACGTCCTCGAGTGTCGCCCCGGTCCCCTCCTCGGTGAACTCCTCACGGGCGGCGGCGAGGAGCTTCTCGTAGTTGCGCCGCGCATCGGCCCGCTTCGGCCTCGGGGCCAGAGAGGCGACGTCGGTGGGGTTCGCGTTCATGAATTTCCTCGGCGGGCTTGCAAAACGGAGGGGACCTCCGTATAGTGCCCTTTGGAAGCGGAGGCATCCTCCGAATTACCCGGAGGACCCCTCCAGTTTAGCACCGCACCGCGATTCAGAAAAGGACTTCGATGGCCCCCACCTCACGCAATCCGGCACTGGTACTCGCGATCATCCTCGGCTCCTACCTGATGATCGTCCTCGACATCTCGGTGGTGATCACCGCACTGCCCAGCATCCACGACGACCTTCATTTCTCGACGACCGGGCTCTCCTGGGTCCAGAACGCCTACACGCTGACCTTCGGCGGCCTGTTGCTGCTCGGCGCCCGCGCCGGGGACATCTTCGGCCGCCGACAGGTCTTCGTCGCCGGGATCGCCCTCTTCACCTTCGCCTCGATGCTCGGCGGCGTCGCCCAGTCGCCGGCCTGGCTGCTCGGCGCCCGCGCCCTGCAGGGGGTCGGAGCCGCGATCGCCGCTCCCTCGACCCTCGCCCTGCTCACGATCAGCTTCGCCGAGGGCCGGGAGCGGACCCGGGCGGTCGCCTGGTACAGCGCCGTCGGGGGCGCCGGGGGAAGCGTCGGCCTGCTGCTGGGCGGCATGCTGACCTCGTGGATCTCCTGGCGATGCGGACTCTTCATCAACGTCCCGCTGGGCGTCCTCCTGATCTGGCTGGCACCGCGCTACCTGCCCGAGACCGAGCGCAGGACCGGGCGCTTCGACTTCACCGGCGCGCTGACCTCGACCCTCGGCATGACCGCGCTCGTCTACGGGATGGTCCGTGCTGCCGAACAGGGCTGGAGCGACGGTTGGGCGCTGACCTCGTTCGCGGCCGCCGCGGCACTCCTCGCCGCCTTCGTCCTCAACGAGCGGCGTGCCGCCCAGCCGATAACACCGCTGCGACTTTTCTCGAGCCGGACCAGGGTCGGCGCCTACGTTGCACGCATTCTCGTCGTCGGAGCGATGTTCTCGACGTTCTTCTTCCTCACCCAGTACCTCCAGGGGGTGCAGGGCTACGGCGCCTTCGCGGCCGGAGCCGCGTTTCTGCCGATGACGCTCTCGGTCTTCGCGATGGTCCGGGTCGTGCCCCGGATCGCGCCTCGCCTCGGCGAGGTCAGGGTTCTCGCGGGCGGACTGACGATTGCTCTCATCGGGATGCTCTGGCTCGGCCGGATCTCCCCCGGCGCCGACTACATCACCGAGATGGCGTTGCCGCTTGTCCTGCTCGGAATCGGCCTGGGCTCGGCGCTGACGCCGCTCACAACCGCGGCCGTGGCCGGCGTGGCCGACGCCGACGCCGGCGCCGCCTCCGGCCTGGTCAACGCCGCCCACCAGCTCGGCGGCACCCTCGGCGTCGGCGCGCTGATCACCATCTTCGCCGCCGCCAGCAACGGCGCCGGCGCCCGGGCACTGGCCGAAGGTGTTCCGAATGTGCTGGCGGCAGCGGCGGTCCTGATCGCCCTCGCCCTGACCGCAGTGGTCGGCCTGATGCGTCCACAGCTGGGCTTCGAGGAGGCCGCCGAGCCCGAGGTGGCGTCTTGAGCGCCGGGCCCGAGAGCTTTCGCCGGGTCGTAGTCTTCGTCCCGCTGGATACCCTCACCTCCGATGCGGGTGCTCGTCGTCACCAACCTGATGCCCGACGCCTCGGCTCCGCAGCGCGGCAGGTGGATCCAGGATCAGATCGAGGAGATCCGCGGGGCGGGTGTCGAGGTCGAGCTGTTCGGCTTCCCGCCCGGACGCGGCAACTACATCCCCGCCACCCGGCGCCTGCGGCGGCTTCTGCGGGATCAGAGCTTTGACCTGGTCCACGCCCATTACGGGCTGGCAGGTTGGTGCGCTCGCCTCGCCGGTGCCAGCCCGCTGATCGTCACCTTCCACGGCACCGACGTCCGCCACCAGCTCGTAGGCCCGATGTCGCGGCGGCTCGCCTGGCGGGCCGACCTCGCCGCCGCCGTCTCCCGGGCGCTCTTCCTCCCGGAGCAGGGGCGTCCGGGATTGCCGGACGTCCCGGGTTCCGCTGTCCTCCCCACCGGGCCCGACATCGATCGCTTCCACTCGATCCCGCGTGCAGAGGCGAGGCGCGACCTGGGCCTCGACCCCGACGGCCGTTTCCTCCTCTTCCCGGCCAACCCGGCGCGGCCCGAGAAGCGCGCTGACCGCGCCGCAGAGCTGGCTGAGGCGGCCGGCGCCGAGCTCCTCACCGGCGGCTCGATCGACCCCGAGCAGATGCCGCTCTGGATCAATGCCGCGAACGCGGTCCTGGTCACCTCAGAAAACGAGGGCTTCGGGATGGTCTGCGTCGAGTCCCTGGCCTGCGACGTCCCGGTTCTCTCGACTCCAGTCGGGATCGCCCCGTTCGCGCTCGACGGGGTGCCCGGAACCCTCTGCGCGCCGTTCGCGGTCGACCTCTGGCGCGAGCATGTCGCGCCCCATCTCGAAGCCCCCGACCCGCGCATCGAAGGCGCCCGAAGGGCGGCCTCCCTGTCCTCCTCGCGGATGGCCGAGCGGACGATCGTCGCCTACCGCTCTCTGCTCGGCGACAACTAATAGATTGAAACCGTGAGCGCGGAGCAGGACCAGTCGGGCGGCGGAAGCCTCAGCGCCAAGGCGGAGCAGGCCGAGCGCGAATTGCGGGAGGCGAGCGAGGCCGCCGAGGCTGCGCGCGAGCGGACCACCGCCGAGGTCAGGTCGCTGGAAGCCGACCTCGAGGGGCAGCGGCTACGGGCTCAGGAGGAGCTCGAGAAGGCCCGCTCCGATCACGCCGCTGAGATGGAGAGGCTACGGGCCTCCAATCGGGAGGAGATCCAGCGCGAGCGGGAGGCGAAAGAGAGTGCAATCGCAGCCGCCGAGAGCCGCCTGACCGAGATCGAGTCCCAGGCCGAGGCTGCCGAGAAACGGGTCCAGGAGGCCCAGCGCGAAGCCGGGGCATCGAGCGCCGCGGCGGCAACCGCCGCCAGCACTCCCTCGGCACCTGACCCGGATGCCGACGCGCGTGCCCGTGAAGGCGCGGCCGCCTGGCTGCGGGGCCAGATCGAGGCGATCCGCGAGGAGGCGAGGCGGAAATAACCTCGGGCCGCGAGTTCGACGTGGCCGTGGTGGGTGGTGGCGCGGCTGGGCTCTGGTCCGCGATATCCGCCGCCGAGGCCGGAGCGGAGGTCTGCCTGCTGTCCCGCACCCCGCTCTCGCAGAGCGCCAGCTACTGGGCCCAGGGAGGACTGGCGGCGGCCCTCGAGCCGGGAGACTCTCCGGCCCGCCACGCGGCCGACACGATCGCGGCCGGCCGCGGCTGCTGCCGCCCGGCGGCGGTGGAGGCCCTGGTCGAGGAGGCGCCGGGGATCGTCCGCGAGCTGCAGAAGCGCGGGGTCGAGTTCGACCTCGACCCCGACGGGGGACTTGGCCTCGGGCTCGAGGGCGGCCACACCCGGCGGCGGATCGTCCACGCGGGGGGAAGCCAGACCGGCCACGAGATCACCTCGAAGCTGGCGGTGATGGCATCCGCCGAGGAGCGGATCGAGGTCCGGGAGCTGACCTCGATGCGCGCACTATGGAGCGATGGATCGCGTTGTCACGGGGTTCTGACGGGCGCCGAGTCGATCGCGGCGGGCGCGACGGTGCTGGCGACCGGCGGAGCCGCAGCGCTCTGGAGGCGGACGACGAACCCACGCGGGGCGATCGGCGCCGGCCCGGTGATCGCGGCGATGGCGGGTGCCGACCTCGCCGACCTCGAGTTCTGCCAGTTCCACCCGACCGCGCTGGCCCTCCCCGGGACCGAGTTCGACGGGGTCCTGATCACCGAGGCCGTCCGCGGTGAGGGCGCGACCCTGCTCGACGCCGCGGGGCGCCGTTTCACCGACGAGCTCGCGCCGCGCGACGCCGTCACCGCGGCAATCCTTGACCGGATCGAGGCCGACGGAACCCAGAGCGTGCGCCTCGACCTCCGTGGAATCGATCCCTCGCGCTTCCCGAACGTCTTCCGCTCCCTTTCGGAGGCCGGCCTCTCGCCGGAAACCGAGCCGGTCCCGGTCGCGCCGGCCGCCCACTACACAATGGGCGGGATCGCGACCGACCTCGAGGGCCGTTCCTCGCTGCCCGGGTTGTTCGCCGTCGGCGAGTGCTCGTGCACCGGTCTCCACGGGGCCAACCGGCTTGCCTCGAACTCGCTCAGCGAGTGTTTCGTCTTCGGTGGCCGCGCCGGCCGCGCCGCCGCGGCCGAGAAGTTCGACGGCGAGCGCCCGCAGATCCCCGATCGCCGCTTCCAGCCCCCGGAGGAGAGGACCAGGGACGCCGTTTGGGAGCTCGCCGGCCCGATGCGCCGCCCCGAGCTTCTGGATCGGCTGCTCGGCGACCCCTACCCGCTCGCGGTCGCGGTCGCGACCGCCGCGCTGGAGCGCGAGGAGTCGCGCGGGGGCCACCTGCGGGCCGACTTTCCCCACCTCGACCCGGCGCTCGACGGCATCCACATCATCGTCTGCCCCGACGGCTCGACCCGTCGCGAGGCCTGGCTCTGAGGGCCTGAGCGCATGCTGCTCGGGGTCGACGTCGGCGGGACCTTCACCGACGCGGTCCTGGTCGACGGAGAGCGGATCCGGACCGCGAAGGTCCCGACCACCCCCGAGGATCAATCGGTCGGGGTGATCGCCGCGGTCGAGGAGGTTCTGGCCGGCGCCGCGGCCGGCGACGTCGAGGTCTTCGCGCACGGGATGACGGTCGGCACCAACGCCCTGCTCGAGGAACGCGGCGCCGGGACCGCGCTGATCGCGACCCGGGGCTTCGCCGACCTGCTCGAGATCGGCCGCCAGAACCGCCCCGAGCTCTACCGGCTCTGCGCGCCGAAGCCGAAGCCGCTGGTCGGGCGCGAGATGCGATTCGAGGCGGCCGAGCGAGTCGGGCCCGAGGGCATCGTCGAGGCGCTGCCCGATGTGGAGCCGCAGCGCCTTGCCGATCTGGTCCGCGAGAGCGGAGCCGAGTCGGTCGCCGTCTGCCTCCTCTTCTCCTACCTCGACCCCTCCCACGAGCGGCGCATCGCCGAGCACCTGCGGCGCGAGCTCCCCGGGGTCCACGTCTCCGCCTCGCACGAGGTCCTGCCCCGCATGCGGGAGTTCGAGCGCTGTTCGACGACCGCGATCGACGCCTACCTCTCCCCCCTCCTCGGCCGTTACCTCGGATCCCTCGCCGAGGCGGCGGAGGCCGCGGAGCTGCCGCGCCCGGTCGTGATGCAGTCCTCGGGCGGCGTCGCCGACGCATCCGACGCCGCGCGGGCGGGCGCCTGGAGCGTCCTCTCAGGGCCGGCAGGCGGCGCGGTCGGCGCGGGCCTGATCGCCCGCGCCGGGGGTGACGGCGACGCGATCGGGCTCGACATGGGCGGCACCTCCTGCGATGTCTGCGTTGTCGAGGGCGGCGAAGTGAGGCGGACCGACTCCCGCGAGGTCGAGGGCCGCGTGGTCCAGCTGCCGATGGTCGACGTCCACACCGTCGGCGCCGGCGGCGGCTCGATCGGGTGGCGCGACGCAGGCGGAGCGCTCCGCGTCGGGCCGCGCTCGGCCGGAGCCGACCCCGGGCCCGCCTGTTACGGGAGGGGCGGGACCGAGCCGACGGTGACCGACGCCAACCTCCTGCTCGGCGTCCTCGCGCCGGACTCGACCCTGGCCGGCGGAGTCGCCCTCGACGCCGATGCCGCCGGCGCGGCGGTGGCCGGACTGGCGGCCTCGCTCGGCCTGGAGGAGCTCGAGACCGCCGAGGGGATTGTGCGGATCGCCAACCAGGAGATGGTCCGGGCGCTCCGCGTCGTCACCGTCGAGCGCGGCGTCGACCCGCGGCGCTTCGCTCTGCTCCCGTTCGGCGGCGCCGGGCCGATGCACGCCGCCGCGATCGCGGCGGAGCTCGAGATCGACCGGATCCTCTGCCCGCGGGCGGGCGGGGTCCTCTCGGCTCTCGGCCTCTGCGCCTCAGATCGTCGCCGCGACACGACCCTGACGGTGATGCTGAGCGGCGAGGACCTGACGACCGAGCGGATCGCGGCGGAGGTCGACTCGCTCGTCGATGACCTTGGCGGCAGCCTCGAGGGGGCCGAGCCGGAGATCATCTATGAGATGCGCTACTCCGGGCAGGCGTTCGAGCTGCCGGTCGCTGGCGGCGCCCGCCCCGAGCCCGCCGACCTCGTCGAGCGTTTCGAGCGCGCCCACGAGGAGCGCTACGGGCACCGCGACCCCGACGGCGTGGTCGTCCTCGTCCACATCCGGCTCGCACTCGTCGCCCCCGGGCCGCGGCCCACGCCGGCCGCCGCCCCCGCCGGCGACCTCCTCGAGGGAAGCCGCGAGATCCGATTCGACGGCGAGTGGCTCCGGACGCCGGTCCTGCGTGGCGAGCCCCCCGCGAAACAGGAGGCCGAGGGCCCGGTCGTCTTCGAGCTGCCGGAGGCGACCTTCGTAGTCCCGCCGGGCTGGTCGGCGGCCGTCGAGGAGACCGGGACGATCCGGGCCGAGGCGCAGCGGTGAGCGGCCTCGACCCGATCACGCTGCAGGTGATGATCGGCGGCCTTCGCGCGGCCTGCGAGGAGATGGGCGCAACCCTGATTCGCTCCGCCTACTCGGCCAACATCAAGGAGCGCCAGGACTGCTCGACCGCTCTATTCGACGCCCGCGGCGAGCTGGTGATGCAGGCCGAGCACATTCCCGTCCACCTCGGCTCGATGCCCGACGCCGTCGCCGCCGTCCTCGACCTCGACCAGCGTCCCGGAGAGTCCTGGATCCTCAACGACCCGTTCCGCGGCGGGACCCATCTCCCCGACATCACGATCATCTCGCCGGTGTTCGTCGGCGGTGTCATGATCGGCTTCGCCGCCTGCCGCGCCCACCACGCCGATGTCGGCGGTCCGACGCCGGCCGGCATGCCGGCGTCATCGACCCGCCTCGAGGAGGAGGGGATCGTGATCCCGCCGATGCCGGCGAGCATGCACGAGCTCCGCGACATAGCCGCAGAGATGCGGTTTCCCGCCCAGCGCCTCGCCGACCTCCGTGCCCAGCGGGCGGCGAACCGGGTCGGCGCCGAACGCCTGACCGAGCTCGCCCAGCGCCACGGCCTCGACCTGCTGCAGGCCGGAATGGCGGAGATCCTCGCCTATGCCGAGCGCCGCACCTGCGCCGCGATCGCCGCCCTCCCCGACGGCACCCACCGGGCCGAGGACGTCCTCGAGGACGACGCCGGCGGCCACTCTCGAGACATCGTGCTCCGGGTCGAGGCGACGATCTCCGGGGAGTCCCTGACCCTCGACTTCGCCGGCACCGACCCTCAGGTCGAGGGGAACCTCAACTGCCCGCTGTCGGTGACCAAGTCCGCCGCCTACTTCGCGGTCCGGGTGCTGACCGACCCCGACGCGCCGCCGTCGGCCGGCGCCTACCGCCCGATCGAGGTCCTGGCACCCGAGGGCTGTCTGCTGAACGCCCGCCACCCGGCGGCGGTCGCGGCCGGCAACGTCGAGACCTCGAGCCGGGTCGCGGACCTCGTGATCAGCGCTCTCGCCGGCGCCCGCGAGGTCCCCGCCCAGGGGCAGGGGACGATGAACAACCTCACCCTCTCCAACGACGAGTTCGCCTACTACGAGACGATCGGCGGCGGCCAGGGAGCCTGCCCGGACGCCGACGGCCCGAGCGCCATCCACGTCGCGATGTCAAACACCCTGAACACGCCGACGGAGGCGCTCGAGGCCGAATTCCCGCTCCGCGTCCGCGAGCTGGCGATCCGTCGCGGCAGCGGCGGCGCCGGGCGCCACCGGGGCGGCGACGGAATCATCCGCGAGCTCGAGGCTCTGGCCCCGATGCGCTTCACCCTGATCACCGAGCGCCGCCGGCACGCGCCGAAGGGGCGCGGCGGCGGCGACGGGGCGCCGGGGCGCAATCTCCTCAACGGCGCCGATCTGCCCGGAAAGGCGGAGGGTGACATCGGTCACGGAGATCGCTTGCGAATCGAAACCCCAGGCGGCGGCGCCAGTTCTTAACGAAAAATCGATTTGGAGAACGGCGGGTCCTGGTCTAGAATGCCGAGCCTTGGACGGGGCCTCATCTGGACAGGATCCGGGGCCACCTTCTTCCCCAGTCGCTGACTTATTCGACTTCTTCAGGTACTGAATCAATGCCGATCGCTTTAAAGGAATGGGCCGTGACGGTCCGCGCGCTTGCCGAGGGCGAGCAATTGCTGACCCTTCGCAAGGGAGGAATCCGCGAGGAGAACAAGCACTTTGAGCTCGATCACGAGCGCTTCTTCCTCTACCCGACCTTCGACCACCAGCGGAATAACCTCGTCCGCGAGTCCCATCATCCCGAGCTGAGGCGCGCCCTCGAGGAGGGCGTCTGGCCCGACGAGGACCCGCCGCCGCGGGCGCTGCTCCAGGACGGCGGCATCCCGCAGCCCGACCGGGTTCGACTGCGCTGCTGGGCCGAGGTGACCGACCACTACACGGTCGAAAACCCGCGTGTCGTCGATGAGCTCTCCCCCTTCTACGTCTGGACCCCCGACTACGCGGAGAAGCGGCTCAACTGGAAGCGGCGTCACCCGCTCCACATCCTGCTTCTGCGGGTCCACCGGATCCCGCGGCCGGTCACGGTCCGCGTCCGCGACGAGTACCACGGCTGTCACTCCTGGGTCGAGATCGACCGTGAGCTGCCCTTCGAGGGCACCCCGGTGATGGCCGACGAAGAGTACGAGCGCGCCCGGCAGGAGATCCAGTCGGTCTGCGCCGAGCGCGAGCCCGCCCTCGTCTGAGACAGCTCGCACTGCGCATGTCGCTGTCCTCTGTCGCTCGCGTGCGGAGCACGCCATGCTCCCTGCGTCCTTGACCTGCTTGGCCCAGCTGCCTCAGATGTAAGGTCGAACCGCATGCCCTGGGTCGAGACGCATTCGCTGAGCTTCACGGCGAGACATGACAGCGGCGACTCCACATTCGCCGAGGGGACGCTCGACCGGATGGAGGAACTCCGGCTGCGCCTCGAGGACCGCTTCGCGGTCGTCCCCGGCGAAATCACGGTCGTCGTCCACACCAACCCGGCGCTCCTGACGATGGCGCATCCGTTCCTGCCGGCTGCCCGCTGGTCCGCCGCCCCGGCCGGCAGGCGCTACCTCGCCGGCTGGGCGATGTCGAGTGAGCTCCACGTCCTCAACGACCTCCACATGGAACGGCGCGCCGCCGGGGACGACTCGCGCGAAGCGCTGCGCGGCACCGCCGAGCGGCTCTATGCCCAGCTGGTGATCGCCGCCAACAACCCGGACCTGCCGCCCTCCTGGACCCCGCGCCGGTTCGCCCGCTACCTCGGCTGGGCCTGGCTGGTCGAGGGCGCCGCCCAGTACTTCTCGCGCCAGGTCGGCCTCTACCGTGCCGCGGTGATCCGCCGCATCCGCGAGAGCTCGAGGCCGTCCTTCCCCCCGTCGCGCCGCGATGCGGTGATCCTCGGCGGCACAATCTTCGACCTGCTCGAGATCGAGCGGGGGCCCGAGGCCTGCGAGCGGCTGGCGATGGAGCTGCTGCCGGGTGGAAGCGGCCCGACGCTCGAAGCGGCATTCGATGCCCGGATCGCGGAGATCGAGGATGCCTGGCGCGACCATCTGCGCGCGATCGCGCGGCCCGCCTCCCCCTAGGGGGTCGGTTTTCCGCCCGCAAGATGGCGGCGCGCCCCATGGCCGGGGAGCCGCACCGCGGCAATCATCGCCACATGAAAAATTCCACCTGGCTCCGCCTCCCGCTCCTGCTCACCCTCTCCCTCCTCGTCACGGCGCTCTTCGCCGTCTGCGCCGGCACTCCGGCGCTCGCCGCCTGCACGCCGGGCGCCGCCGACAAGCCCGATCTGGGCTTCGCCGACACCAACTGCGACGGCATCGACGGCGACAAGGCCTCCGCGATCTTCGTCGCGCCCAGCGGCAATGACGCCAACGACGGTAGCTTCGGTCACCCGATGGCGACCGTCGCGGCGGCGGTGGTCGCGGGCCTGGCCGCGCACCGGGACGTCTACGTCGCCGCCGGGACCTACGACGGCAAGGTCTCGATCCTCGGCACAACCGGGGACATCGGCATCTACGGCGGGTACGACCCGGCGACCTGGTCGCGGTCGGCTGCGAACGTGACGATGCTTCAGGCCCCGAACCAGGTCGTCACGGTCGCGGTCCCGGGGATCGTGCTGCAGCTGCTGACGGTCAAGGGGATCTTCGGAGGCACCACGTCCTACGGCGTCCGCGCCTGGAACAAGGGGGCGTTCGCGCTGAGCCGCGTCATCGTCGAACCGGCCGTCGGCGGCGGCGGGGCGACCGGCGCCAACGCCACCCAGACGCCTCCGGCGGCGGCTCCGAACGGCAAGCAGGGCGTCGGCAACCCGAACTGCGACCCGAACGCGCTGAGCGGGACATTCAACCCTGGCGCCAAGGGCGGCGAAGCAGCCGGACTGCTTTCGGGAGGGACCGGGGGCGACTGGTTCAAACCGTACCCATTCAGCGGCACCAACGGCCAGAGCGACCCCGAACATCCCGGAGTCGGCGGCGGGATCGGCGGGGAAATGTACTGGCCGGGCGGACTCGGATCCCCGGGCCTGCCGGGAGCACCGGGCCTGCCGGGCCTCGACAGCCTCAACCGCGCGGCGCTGATTTACGCCCCGATGCCTGGGTCCGACGGCGGTAACGGCACCCGCGGCGCCGGCGGTGGCGGCGGTGGCATGGGCGCAGACACCTGCATCCCGGGCTCCGGCGGCGGCGCCGGCGGACGCCTGGGAGCCGGCGGCAAGGGCGGCTCCGGCGGCGGCGGCTCGATCGGCGTCTTCGTCGGCGAAGGCGCCCACGCCCTGATCGTCGACGGATCCGTGATCCGCAGCGCTGACGGCGGCAAGGGCGGAAGCGGCGGCCTCGGCCAGCCCGGCGGCGCCGGTGGTGAAGGCGGCGAACCAGGCATCGACATCTACGACAACGGCGAATGGCCGGGCACATCCGGTGGCCACGGCGGCAAGGGCGGCGCCGGCGGCCAGGGGGGTGGCGGCGCCGGCGGCGCATCGGTCGGCGTCCTCGCGATCGACGCCCGTGCTGTGGTCGGTGCCGACACCGCGATCACGGTCGGCAAGGGCGGCTGCGGCGGCCAGGGCGGCCACGTCGGCTGGCAGGGCGTCTCCCAGCCGACCGCCCAGGTCACGACCCTGAACGGCAGCCTGCCGTCGGTCGGCGACTTCGACGGGGACGGCATCGACGACGAAGCCGACGCCTGCCCGATCGCGGCCGGCACCGGCAACGGCTGCCCGGGCACGGACCCCGGCGCGGCCGGCGGCTCCGGGAGCGCCAGCCCCTCCGGCGTCGCCGACGTCGCGGTGAACGTCCTCCCCGGGGCGGCCTGCCTGCCGAAGGCCCCGTTCAAGATCAAGCTCAGTCCCAGCAAGTCACACATGAAGAGCGCCCGCCTCACCCTCGACGGCCACAAGCTGAAGCTGGTCAAGGGCAAGCGCACATGGACCGCGAAGATCGACCTCAGCGGGAGCAACCGGGCCAGTCACACGCTGACGATCCGGGGCAAGCTGAAGGACGGCCGCAGCTTCAAGCAGACCCGGCACTACCGGACCTGCGCCCACTGATCTACTCGGTGCCCGGTGTCCCCTCGAGCACCTCGCGGGCCTGGTCGGCGATCTCTTCGGCGACCAGGACTTCGCGGGGCCCGGCAGCGAGGAAGTCGGGGACGTCGAAGCCCGCCGCCCGCCGCAGCAAGCTCGGGATCCCGTTCTCGGTCAACAGGCCCTGGATCATTTCGCCCTCGGCCTGCTGCTGCGCGTAGGCGACCTTGACCAGCTTCTTCTGATCAGACATCGAGCACAGTCTCCTCGATCTGACCGTCCCGGATCCAGAAGCCCTTCACCACCGGGGCATCCGGGTCCGCCAGCGAGGCGATCAGATAGACGGCTTCGGGCCAGCCGGCGAGGTTGACGTCGGTCTGCGAAGGGTAGGCCGGAGACTTGGTGTGGGAGTGGTAAATGCCGACCAGCTCCTCCCCCGCCGCTTCGATCGTCTGCATCAGGCGGAACTGCTCCCTGGCGTCGATCGAGTAGCGCAGCGGGCTCGCCTCGGCGTTCTCGGCCCGGTAGACCGTCGTCGCCTCCCCCCTGGTCCCGCCGACCATCCCGCAGCACTCGTTCGGCATGTCCTCGTGCGCGTGGGCGACGATCTCGTCGATCAAGCTCTGGCCGATCCGCATCGCGGCGAGGCTAGCGGACCGCACTACCACCAGACGGTGGAATCCAGGTTCTCGATCTCCTCGATCGGCTTGGTGTAGACGCCGGAGGAGAGGTACTTCCAACCGTCGTCGGGAATCAGGAAGACGACGTTGCCGCCGTCGAGCTCGCCGGCGATGCGGACCGCGATCGCGGCGATCGCCCCGGCGGAGACGCCGGCGAAGATGCCTTCCTCGTCGAGCAGCCGCCTGGTCCAGACGACCGCGTCACGGTTGGAGACCATGATCTTGCGGTCGATCAGGTTGAGGTCGATGATCGGCGGGATGAAGCCGTCGTCGAGAGAGCGGAGCCCATGCACCATCTCGCCCTGCATCGGCTCGGCGGCGACGATCAGGGTGTCGGGATTGTGCTCCTTCAGCCGCCGCCCGTTGCCCATCAGGGTGCCGCCGGTCCCGAGGCCGCCGACGAACGCCGCGACCTCGTCGAGCTCTTCGAGGATCTCGACCGCCGTCCCCTCATAGTGAGCGCGCGGGTTGGCCTCGTTGCCGTACTGGTACGGCATGTAGTACTGCGGGTCGTCGGCCATCTCGAGCGCGACGGCGACGGCCCCGTTCGAACCCTTGGAGCCCTCCGAGTAGACGATCTCCGCCCCATACATCTCGAGCAGCTGGGTCCGCTCGGTGGTGACGTTGTCGGGCATCACCACCTTCAGCGGATAGCCCCTGCGGCGGCAGATCATCGCCAGCGAGATGCCGGTGTTGCCGGAGGTCGGCTCGAGGATCGTCTTGCCGGGCTCGATCAGCCCATCGGCCTCGGCCGCCTCGATCATCGACCTGGCGACCCTGTCCTTGACCGAACCGGTCGGATTGCGACCCTCGAGTTTCGCGAAGATCCGGACGTCGGGCTTCGGAGAGAGTCCCGGGAGCTCGACCAGGGGCGTGTTGCCGATCGACTCGACGATGTCGCTGTAGCGTCCCCCGCAGGGGCGGTTGAGTAGCTCGTCGCGCACCATCGAATCCCTTACTTCAAAAAGTATAGCCGCGGACCGCGGGGCCACCGGCTTGCCTCTGCGCGCCGGAAAAAGGTATTTTCGCGATGTCCGGCCGACTCACCGAACGGAGGCAGACCCAGATGGGCAGAACCCGGCTAACCGCATTGACCCTCGCGCTCACGGTGTCCGCAGTGGCGATTCTCGCCGCCGGATGCGGCGGCGGCGGCGACAGCACCACCGGCGGCGGGGGCGGCGAAAAGCTCACCGTCGGCTCCGACGTCCCCTATCCCCCATTCGAGGAATTCGGCCAGACCAAGACCGAATTCAAGGGCTTCGACGTCGAGCTGATGGAAGCGATCGGCGAAAAGATCGGGCGCGAACCGGAATTCACCGACACCTCCTTCGACACGATCTTCGTCCAGCTCGCCCAGGGCAAATTCGAAGCGGTCGCCTCGGCCACGACGATCACCGAAGAACGCGAAGAAACGGTCAGCTTCACCGAACCGTACTACCAGGCAGAACAGGCGATCCTGGTCCAGGAAGGGGGCAAGATCGACTCGGTGGCTGGACTGAAGGGGGCAACGGTCGGCGCCCAGAAGGGAACCACCGGCGCGGAATTCGTCGAAGAAAAAGCGGAAGCGGGTGAATTGCGCACCTATCCGCAGGGGCCGGATGCGGTGAATGCAGTCAAGTCAGGCGTCGTCGAAGCGGTCGTGATGGACATCCCGGTGGCCGAAAACGCGGTCAAGAGCACGACCGGGATCGAAGTCTCCTCGCCGATTCCGACCGAAGAAGAATATGGAATCGCGGTGGGGAAGAACAACGAAGGGCTGCTCGAAGAACTGAACGAAGGCCTGGCCGAAATCAAGGAAGACGGGACCTTCGCGGAAATCTACGAAAAGTATTTCCACCGGCCGCCCGCAAAGGAAATTCTCGAAGTCAGTGGCGGCGAAGGGGCGTAAAAAAGCGCGCCCTGCGGGCAATAAGAGTGGTTGAAAGAGGGGCGCCGGCAGCGGCGCCCCTCTAGTTTTAGGCGGCCCCATTCAGTTGATCGAGAGAAGAGATGCAGGAATTCCTCAACCAGTTCTTCGATGTCGGCTTCATGTTGGACCACTTCGACGAAGTCCTCGAAGGCTTCCTCATCAACCTCGAACTCTTCGTCGCTTCGGCGATCCTGGCGCTCGCCTGGGGGCTGGTCTTGGCCCTGCTGCGACAGC
This sequence comes from uncultured Solirubrobacterales bacterium, assembly GCA_963805455.1. Lineage (GTDB taxonomy): Bacteria > Actinomycetota > Thermoleophilia > Solirubrobacterales > 70-9 > VRUE01. The sequence goes on along the minus strand of CAWDUJ010000010.1, from coordinate 129,984 downwards.
TCCCGGGAAAACCGGCGAAACCGATCCGCGGTCTGACGATCGCCTACATCGACGTCTTCCGCGCCGTCCCCCTCCTGATCCTGGTCCTGCTGTTCGGCCTCGGAATCCCCTCGCTCAGCTTCCTGCCCGAAACCCTGAGGTTGCCGCAATGGTTCGGCAAACCCGACTCGTTCTGGCTCGGATCGCTTGCGCTGGTCGTCACGTACGGGGCCTATATGGCCGAGATCTACCGGGCCGGCATCGAAGCGGTGCCCGGTGGCCAGATGGAGGCGGCGCGATCACTCGGCATGAGCCATTTCCAGTCGATGCGCAACGTGATCGTTCCGCAGGCCGTGCGAAAGATCCCGGCGCCGATGCTGAACGAACTGATCGCCATGCTCAAGGACACGACTCTGGTCAGCGTGATCGCGCTGAACGAGGTGATCCAGACCGCGACCGATATCCAGACGCGGACCTTCAACGCCTCAGCGCTGACCCTCGGTGCGCTTATGTTTCTCGTGATCATCCTTCCGGCGGCGCGTCTGGTCGACAAACTGATCGCGCGCAACAAGGGGAAGATCACACGCGGGTCCCACATCGAGGTCGCCTGAGATGGCCGAGCCGCTGCTGAAGCTGGACGGCATCCACAAACGTTTCGGCACTCTCGAGGTGCTCCGCGGAATCGACCTCGAGGTCACGAGAGGCGAAGTCCTATGCGTGATCGGGCCGAGTGGCTCCGGCAAGAGCACGATGCTGCGCTGCATCAACCTGCTCGAGCCTCCGGAGGGGGGGGAGATCTACCTCGAGGGGCAGAATGTCTGTAAGGGGCCCGGGACGGGCGAGGGAGAGTCGGGTTGGGACGTCAACTTCCTCCGCCAGCGGGTGGGGATGGTCTTCCAGCAGTTCAACCTGTTCCCCCACCGCACCGCACTCCAGAACGTGACGATGGCGCCGGAAAAGGCGCTCGGCCGTTCCAGGCAAGAGGCGCGGGCAAAGGGAGCGGCTCTGCTCGAACGGGTCGGCCTTGCCGACAAGCTCGATCAGTACCCCGAACGCCTCTCCGGCGGCCAGCAGCAGCGGGTCGCGATCGCCCGGGCGCTGGCGATGGACCCACATCTGATGCTCTTCGACGAGGTGACGAGCGCGCTCGACCCCGAGCTCGTCAAAGAGGTGCTTGACGTCATGCGGGAGCTGGTGGGCGAGGGGATGACGATGATCGTCGTCACCCACGAGATGGGATTCGCCCGCGATGTCGGCGACAGGGTCGTCTTCATGGACGACGGGCAGATAGTCGAGCAGGGCCCTCCTTCACAGGTGCTGGACGAACCGCGTGAGGAGCGAACCAATCGCTTCCTCGGGCTTGTGCTCGAACACTAGGCGGGACGGGCTAGCGGCCGCCGGCCATCGCCGGAAGTATCACGACCGTGTCGGCCTCGGCGACGGCGGTGTCGAGGCCGTCGAGCACACGCACGTCCTCGTCGTTGAGGTAGACGTTGACGTAGCGATTCAGATCGCCGTCAGGACCGAACAGCTGCTCGGCGGTCGCGGGGTGCTTGACGGTCAGCGCCCGCAGGACCTCGCCGACGTTCGACCCGGAGGCGTCGACCTCTGATGCGCCGCCGGTCTGCTGCCGCAGAACTGGAGGGATTCGAACGGTCGCCATCGCGCGCTGATCCTATTCGAGCGACGCCTAGCGGTCGCCGCCGGCACCGGCGCAGAAGAGCTCGTAATCGGGGAACTGGCCCATCTCCGACTCCGGGATCTCCTCTGCGTTCTCACCACAGATCGGGCACTCGGGGTCGCGGCGTACCTTGAGCTCGGTGAAGCGGGTGCCGAGGGCGTCATAAAGGAGCAGGCGCCCGATCAGCGGCTCGCCGATCCCAAGCACCAGCTTGATCACCTCGTTGGCCTGGAGCGTGCCCATCGTCCCCGCCATCACGCCGAGGACCCCGTTGGCGGAGCAGCTCGGGGCGAGCTCAGCCGGCGGCGGCGTCGGGTAGAGGCAGCGGTAGCACGGCCCCTCGAAGGGAACGAAGGTGGAGATCTGGCCGTCGAATCCGAGGATCGAGGCCGAGACGACCGGCTTGCGCAGCCTGACCGAGGCGTCGTTCAGCAGGTAGCGGGTCGGGAAGTTGTCGGCGCCGTCGACGATGATGTCGTAGTCCCTGATGACGTCGAGGATGTTGGTCGCGTCGAGCCGGCCGTTGTGCTCGACCACCTCGACATCCGGGTTCAGCGCCTCGATCGTCCTCCGCGCCGAACTCGTCTTCGGTTCGCCGATCCGTTCGGTGTTGTGGATCACCTGACGCTGCAGGTTGGAGGCGTCGACGACGTCGTCATCGACCAGGCCGATCGTGCCGATGCCGGCGGCGGCGAGGTAGAGCGCGGTCGGCGCGCCTAGCCCGCCGGCGCCGATCAGGAGGACCTTGGCGTTCAGCAGCTTGATCTGACCATCGACCCCGACCTCGGGGAGGAGGGTGTGGCGCGAGTAGCGGTCGCGCTGCTCGGGGGTCATCCCGGTCGCGGCGACTACGGGAAGGCCCTGCTCCTGCCAGGCGAGGATGCCGCCGGCCATCGAGGCGACGTTCTCGTAGCCCAGCTCCTGCAGCTGTTCTGCGGCCTTGAAGGAGCGGTTGCCGCTGCGGCAGTAGAGGATCGTCCGCGCCGACCTGTCGGGGGCGGCGGTGGCGATTTCGTCGGCAAGCAGACCCGGCGGCACGAGCTTGCCGCCCTCGAGATGAGCCTCCTGGTACTCGTGGGGCTCGCGGGTGTCGACGAGGACGACGTCGCCGCCCTCGATCTCCGCCGCGGCCTCGAACGGCTCTATCTCCTCGATCTGCTGCTTCGTCGATGCGCTTGTGGTCATCTGACTCAAATCCCCGAATCCGGATCGGCTTTTACTTCAATAAGTATAGCGCCCCCCTGACTTCACCAACCGGCGGCGCCTGACGGATGGGTTGGGGCACCGCCGCCGCCCGCGGACGAATCCGGCTTCGCCGGATCACCGGTCGCTTCGCTCCCTGGGAGCAGGCGGCGGAATATGTCCGCTCTAGCCGAGAGAGGGGCGCATCTGGCGGAGGCGCCGGACGCGCTCCTCGATCGGCGGGTGCGTCGAGAAGAGTTTCGCCATTCCGCCGCCGGAGAACGGCTTGACGATGTAGAGCGGCTCGGCCGCCTGGTTGACCTTCATCGGGATCGCCTGAGCTCCCTGCTCGAGCCGCAGCAGTGCGCTCGCCAGCGACTCCGGGTTGCCGCAGATTTCGGCGCCGCCGGCGTCGGCGGCGTACTCGCGCTGGCGGGATACCGCGAGCTGGATGATCGAGGCCGCGAGCGGCGCCAACAAGACCAGCGCCAGCGAGGCGACCGCGCCGAGCGGCGAGTTGTCGTCACCGCCGAACCAGAGCAGGGCGTACGCGATGTAGGTGATCGCGCCGCCGATCGCGGCCGCGACCGACTGGATCAGGATGTCGCGGTGCTGGACGTGCGCAAGCTCGTGGGCGAGGACTCCGCGCAACTCGTCCTCGGAGAGGAGCTTGGTGATTCCTTCGGTGACCGCGACCGCGGCGTGCTTGGGGTTGCGGCCGGTCGCGAAGGCGTTGGGCTGCTCCTGGGGGATCAGGTAAAGGCGCGGCATCGGCAGCCCGGCGCGGGTCGTCAGTTCGCGGACGATCTGGTAGATGCGAGGCGCTTCCGACTCCTCGAGCGGCCTCGCCCGACTCATTTTCAGCGCGAGTTTGTCGCTGAAGAAGTAGGACCCGAGGTTGAGCAGGAGGCCGATGAAGAGGAAGGTGAGGGCTGTTTCGGGGCCACCGATCGCGGCGCCGATCACGACCAGAAGCCCGGTCAGCGTCGCCAACAGGATCGTCGTGCGGATGGTCGCGCCGAAGGTGGACTGCTTGGTGGTGGTCATCGATTCGCTCCTGGTCGGATGGGGGGCCGGTGAAGTATTGCCCGGCGGAGGGAAATCGCCAATGGGTGGCAGCCCCTATTCGCCCCCCTTGGGCTGCCCAGGTGGGATCGGCGGCTCTACGCTTGCCCGATGCGACCGAGGGGGCACCGCTGAGCACGATCGCGATCGTCGCGCTTGCCGTCCTCGCGGTGGCGCTCGCCGCCGCCCTGATCGCCCAGCGGCGCCGCTTCGCGCCGCTCGAGGATCTGATTGAGGAGATGGAGAAGGTCGACCTGAGCCGGCCCGGCCCGGTCCTTCCGGCCTCGATCGACGGCGTCGGCGAGACCGAGGAGGTCGAGCGCCTCGAGCTCGCCTTCCTGCGGATGATGAACCGGCTCGAAGCCGAGAGGCGGCGGGCCGGGTCGGCCGCCCTCCGGGCACAGGAGGAGGAGCGGGCGCGGGTCGCCCGCGACCTCCACGACGAGGTGAACCAATCCCTGACCGGGCTGCTGCTGCGGCTCGAGGCCGTCCGCGAGGTTGCGCCGCCGGAGCTCGCCGGCGAGGTCGATGAGACCAAGGCGCTGGCGAACCAGGCGATGCGCGAGCTGCTGGCCCTCGCCCGCCAGCTGCGACCGACGGCGCTCGACGACCTCGGCCTGACGGCGGCGATCGCGGGTCAGGTCGAGCAGATCGCCCGTCCCCGGCTCGAGACGGCGCTCGATGCCGACGGTGACTTCTCCGACCTCGATGACGACGTACAGCTCGTGATCTACCGGGTCGCCCAGGAGGCGCTGAGCAACGCCGCCCGCCACAGCGACGCCGACCGGATCACGGTCAGCCTGCGCCGGTCCGGCGAGGGCGTCGAGCTCGAGGTCGCCGATGACGGTCGCGGTTTCGCCTTCGAGCAGTCCGAGCGGGGGCTCGGGATCGGCGGGATGCGCGAGCGGGCGCTGCTTGTCGACGCCGATCTGACGATCGAGTCCCGGCCCGACCAGGGAACCACCGTTCACCTTGCGGTTCGGAACTGACTCATCGACCTCACAGGAGGATGGTCAGGAGCGTTTCTGCGATCCGATCTGCTTCACCCCTAACCTGACTTTCCGATAGCCGGATCACCCTGTACCCGAGGTCGCTCAGCTCGAGATCACGGCGCCGATCGTCTCTGAATGCTCCCCTTCCGCGATGAAAGAGGTAGCCGTCGGTTTCGACGATCAAACTGCGTTCACGCCAGAGGAAGTCGACCAGATGGGCGCCCAGCCGCACATTCACCTCGGGCGTCGGCAGACGATGGCGCCGACATAGGCCGAGGAAGTCGGCCTCGAGGTCACTCCTGGTCCGATCTCCGTGAGCATCGTCCGACAACCTCAGATCCAAGACACCCGCCTGCCGTATGGCTTTCCGCAGCTCGCGGTCTGAGGGGGCTCCGGGCCATCCCCTTTCCGCCGCGCGAGTGAGATCCGCCACGGTGCGAGCTGGCGTGGTGACCGGTATCCGATGGCGCAGGGTGACGTCGATCGGCCGCAGCCCGAGAGACCGATGCACGCGGACTCCCCTTCGCCTCGCCCTTCCCCCCGAATCCGCGACAACCACATCGGCCGGGCCATCGACGGAGGGTAGGAGGCCCCACAAACATGCCGCGCTGCGGTGGCTGGCCGCTGCACCCCAATGCTCAAGAACGGGCCCGCTGGATGAAGTCGATGGTTTTCCGATCGCCAGAACCGCTGCCATCGAGCGCCCCTCGGACCCAAGCGCTGAATGACCGACCGCATAGACGCCCCGATGCACTCGGTGCAGTCGACCGGCCACGGCCCGCGCACGGATCGCGTCGTCGCTCAGCCCTGCCGCACGAAGCTGAGAAGTCGCCACCACTCCGTGTTGACGGCCGGCCAACATTGCGATCCTGATATCGGCACTGGCGCTTTTCCCGTCCATTTCACGGGTAAGTCGCCAGGACCTCCGGTTCGCCCTCGAGTTGGGACACTGGCGGCTGTGCGCGTCCTGATCGCCGATGACCACGGAATCGTCCGCTCGGGGCTGCGCCTGCTGCTCGAGCGCCAGCCCGACATCGAGGTGATCGCCGAGGCCGCCGACGGCGCCGAGGCGCGTGAGCTCGCGATCCGCGAGCGGCCCGACCTCGCGATCCTCGACGTGCGGATGCCGAAGCTGACCGGCCTGCAGGCGACCCGGGAGATCCGCGAGCAGGCACCCGAGGTGGCGGTCCTGATTCTCTCGATGCACGACGACGAGCGCTACCTGTTCGAGGCGCTGAAGGCCGGCGCCTCGGGGTATGTGCTGAAGGCCCAGGCCGACACCGACCTGCTGGCTGCGATCCGAGCGGTCGAGCGCGACGAGCCGTTCCTGACCCCCGAGGCCCAGCGGGCGCTGATCAAGGACGTGCTCGAGCGGGGTTCCGCCGGTGAGGAGGAGCTGACCCCGCGCGAGGAGGAGATCGTCAAGCTCGTCGCCGAGGCGAACACGACGAAGGAGATCGCGGCGATCCTCCACCTCTCCGAGAAGACGGTCGAGAATCACCGCGCAAACGCGATGCGGAAGCTCGGGATGCGCGACCGAGTCGAGCTCGTCCGCTACGCGATCCGGCGCGGCCTGATCGAGCCCTGAGCCGACCGCCCCGGTTTGCTTGACTCCCGGAATGAACTCGTCCGCGGAGTATCTGGAGAAACGCTGGTACGCCCTGATCCTGCTGGCGGCGGCCCAGTTCGTCGTCGTCCTCGACGCCTCGATCGTCAACGTCGCCCTGCCGACGATCGGCAAAGCTCTCGACTTCTCCCAGGAGAACCTCGCCTGGGTGGTCAACGCCTACGTCCTGACCTTCGGCGGCTTCCTGCTGCTCGGAGGTCGGATGGCGGACCTGCTCGGTCGCCGCCGCGTGTTCATGGGAGGTCTGCTGCTGGTTGCGGTCGCGTCCCTTGCCGCGGGATTCGCATCCACCGAAGGGCAGCTGATCGCTGCCCGCGCCGCCCAGGGACTGGGGGCCGCGATCATCTCCCCCGCCGCGCTCTCGATCGTCACCACGACCTTCAAAGACGGAGCCGAGCGAAACAAAGCGCTGGGGGTCTGGGGCGCCGTCGCCGGCGCCGGGGGCGCCGCCGGCGTCCTGCTCGGCGGGATCCTCACCGACGGCCTCGGCTGGGAATGGGTCCTCTGGGTCAACGTCCCGGTCAGCCTGATCGCGTTTGCGCTGGCGCCGCGGCTGATAATGGAAAGCCGAGCGATCGGCGAGCATCGGGCCTTCGATGTCGCCGGGGCCGTCTCCGTGACCGCCGCACTCTCCCTCCTCGTCTACGCGGTGGTCGATGCCGAGAGCGCCGGCTGGGGATCAACCAAGACCCTCTCCCTGATCGGCATCTCATTGCTGCTGTTTGCGGCCTTCGTGGTGATCGAGCAGCGCTCGCGCCAGCCGCTCGTCCCGTTTTCGATCTTCCGCATCCGCACCCTGACCGGAGCCAACGTCGTCGGCATCCTCGTCGGCGCCTCCCTCTTCTCGATGTTCTTCTTCATCTCGCTCTACATGCAGCAGGTGCTCGGCTACAGCGCGATCCACGCCGGTCTCTCGTACTTTCCGCTGGCGGTGACGATCATGATCTCGGCCGGAATCGCTTCCAGCCTGGTGACCAAAGCCGGCTACAAGCCGGTGCTCGTGGCCGGCCTGGTCTTCATCGTCGCCGGACTGCTCTGGTTCAGCCAGGTCTCGGTCGGCGGCGGTTTCCTGACCGACATCCTCGGCCCTTCGTTGCTCGCCGCCGCCGGCCTCGGCTTCGCCTTCGTGACGACGACGATCGCCGCGGTCTCCGGGGTCGAGGAGAAGGAATCGGGCCTCGCGAGCGGCCTGATCAACACCTCCCAGCAGGTCGGCGGTGCCCTCGGGCTGGCGATTCTCTCGACGATCGCCACCTCCCACACCGAAAGCCTGGTCGAATCGGGGGACGGCCTCAAGCCGGCGCTCACCGATGGCTTCCAGATCGCCTTCCTCGGCGGCGCCGCCTTCGCCGCCGTCGGCATCGTCCTGACCCTGGTGCTGATCAAAACAAGCGACAGCCGCGCCCACGTCGAAATCGGCGATGCCGAACCGACCACAGAATCCGCATAACCGACTCACTTAGTAGGATTTGACTTCGATGCTGTTTTCGACCAAAGCCGAGTACGGCGTGCGCCTTATGGTCGAGCTCGGACGCCAGCCCGGCGCGGCGCCGATCTCGCTCAGCGCGGTCGCCGAGGCCGAGCGCCTCCCGCTCTCCTACCTCGAGCACCTCGTCGCCCGCCTGCGCAAGGCCGGCCTCGTCACCTCGACCCGGGGAGCGCACGGCGGCTACCGCCTCGCGATGCCGGCCGAGGAGATCACGCTCGATGTGGTGGTCGAGGCGCTCGAAGGGCAGATCGCGCCGATGGAGTGCTTCCACGAGACACCGGAGGGCAAGGTTCTCTGCTCGCACGAAAGCGACGGCGACCATGCCTGCGCGACGAAGCTGCTGTGGACACGGGTCCAGGGCGGCGTCACCAAGGCGCTCGCCGGGACCACGCTGGCGGAGCTGGTCCAGTTCGGCGGCGGCGGGACCGGCCAGGCGGAACGCCCGGCGGCCGTCGGAACCGCCGCCTGACCCAGACAAACCGAAACGGAGACGAATGGCTGAGCTTGAGATAAGGAACCTGCACGTGAGCATCGAGGGCAAGGAGATCCTCCGCGGCCTCGACCTCGATGTCGAGAAGGGGAAGGTCCACGCCCTGATGGGCCCGAACGGGTCCGGCAAGTCGACGCTGGCCAACTCGATCATGGGGCACCCGGCCTTCGAGGTGACCGACGGGACGATCACCTTCAAAGGCGAGGACATGACCGAGGCCGACCCCGACGTGCGTTCCCGCGCCGGCCTCTTCATGGCCTTCCAGTACCCGGTCGCGATACCGGGCGTCTCGGTCAGCAAGTACCTGCGGATGATCCTCAACGCCAAGCGCGAGGCGCGCGGCGAGCCCGAGATCAAGATCAAAGAGTTCGCGAAGATCGCCCAGGAAGCGATGGAGCTCGCCAATATCCCGAAAGACTTTTCGAGCCGCTACCTGAACGACGGCTTCTCGGGCGGCGAGAAGAAGCGGATGGAGCTGCTGCAGCTGGCGCTGCTGAAACCCGAGATCTCGGTGCTCGACGAGACCGACTCCGGCCTCGACATCGACGCGCTGCGGACCGTCGCCGATGGCGTCAACAAATTCGCCGGCCCAGACATGGGGGTCCTGATCATCACCCACTACCAGCGGATCCTTCACATGGTGAAACCGGACTTCGTCCACGTCATGTTCGAGGGGCGGATCGTCAAAGAGGGCGGCCCCGAGCTGGTCTCCCAGCTCGAGGAGAAGGGCTACGGCTGGATCCGCGAGGAGGTCGAGGCCGCGGCGAGCCCGAGCGGAGGGAGCATCACGGTCTGATGTCTGCGACCGGAGCTCGGGCGACGCATTTGTGGGGGGAGCATCCCTGATGACCGTTAGGGCCCCGGGCCTTCCGATCGAGAAGGTACGCGCCGCGTTCCCGGCGCTGGAGCGGGAGGTCAACGGCGTCCCGGTCGCCTATCTCGACAGCGGCGCCAGCGCCCAGCGGGTGCTGGCCTCGATCCAAGCGGTCGACCGCTACGAGCGCCGCCAGCACTCCAACGTCCACCGCGGCTCGCACACGATGTCGGCCGAGGCGACCGCAGCCTACGAGGGGGCGCGGGCGACCGTCGCCGACCACATCGGCGCCGCCGACCGGCGCGAGGTCGTCTTCGTCCGCAACGCGACCGAGGCGATCAACCTGGTCGCGCGGGCCTGGGGCGACGCCAACGTCGGCGAGGGCGACCGGATCGTCCTCACCGAGATGGAGCACCACTCCAACATCGTGCCCTGGCAGCAGCTGGCCGAGCGGACCGGCGCCGAGATCGACTGGGTCCCGGTCGGCGACGACGGGTTGCTCGAGATGGGCGTCCTCGCCGAGCTGCTCGAACGCGGCCCGAAGCTCGTCGCGGTAACCCATATCTCGAACGTTCTCGGAACCGAGAACCCGATCGCGGAGATCTCCCGCCTCGCCCACGATGCCGGCGCCCTGGTGCTCGCCGACGGCGCCCAGTCGGCGCCCAAGCTGCCGCTCGACGTCGCCGCGCTTGGGGTCGACTTCTACGCGATCACCGGCCACAAGCTCTACGCGCCGACCGGGATCGGCGCCCTCTGGGCCCGGCTGGACATCCTCCGCGCGACGCCGCCGTTCCTCGGCGGCGGCTCGATGATCCGCAAGGTGTCCAAGGAGGGCACGACCTTCGCCGACCCGCCCGCCCGGTTCGAGGCCGGGACCCCGGCGATCGCCCAGGCGATCGGGATGGCCTCGGCGCTGCGCTGGCTCGACAGCCTCGGGATGGAGGCGGTCCTCGAGCACGAGCGGGAGGTCACCGACTACGCGCTGCAGAAGCTGTCCGAGGTCGAGGGCCTGCGGGTCTTCGGCCCGCCCCGCGGCCCCGACCGCGCCGGCCCGGTCTCCTTCGAGCTCGAGGGCGTCCACGCCCACGACGTCTCCGAGATCCTCGACCGGCACGGGGTCGCGGTCCGCGCCGGCCACCACTGCGCCCAGCCACTGATGGACCGCCTCGGCGTCGCCGCCACCGCCCGCGCCAGCTTCGCCGTACACACGATCCCCGAGGAGATCGACCGCCTGGTCGACGGCCTCAACGACGCCCGCGGCGTCTTCGGTCTCTAGGCGCCCACTCGACGTTCGTGGCGGCGGCTCTGGCGGAGTGCCGTTAGGGCGCTTCGCTAGCCTCGAATCATGGACGAGCTGTACCGCGACCAGATCCTCGAGCACTACAAGCGGCCGCACAACTTCGGGCGGCTCGACGAGCCCGACCTCGAATACGAGGACAACAACCCGTTCTGCGGTGACGAGCAGCACGTGACGATCCGCCTCGACGGTGACGGCCGGGTGGCCGAGGTCGCGTTCGAGGGTCAGGGCTGCGCGATCTCGACCGCCGCCACCTCGCTGCTGACCGACGAGCTGGTCGGGAAGACCCGCGAGGAGGTGCTGCGGCTGCCGAAGGAGTTCGTCCTCGACCTGCTCGGGATCGAGATCTCGGCGACGCGGATGAAGTGCGCGATGCTCGGGCTCAAGGTCGTCAAGAGCGCGAGCCTCGGGCAGGCCGCCGAATGGGAGGACGAGGGTGAGGCCGGCGACCCCGCCGAGGCGGCCGCCGACTCCCACCTCTAATGGTTCTCGCTAGCCGGTCGGTGTCGCCTGCGGATCGGGCCGGATCACCGCGAAGACCGCGCCGTATGGGTCTTTGAGGACCGCGAGGGTGCCCACCTGAGCGATCTCGGTCGGGCCGAACACGGCCTCTCCCCCGCCGTCGTTCGCCCTCGCGACCGTCGCCTCGACGTCATCGACGGTGAAGTAGACGAGCCAGTGGGCGGGAACCTCGGCCGGAACGCGGTCGGTGATGTCGATGATCCCGCCGAAGGCGTCCTCACCGAGGCTGATCGCCGTGTAGGTCCCGGTCTCCTCGAAATCCGCATCCTCGAATGACCAGCCGAATACCGAGCCGTAGAACGCCTTCGCCGCCCCCGTGTCGCGGGTGTTGAGCTCGATCCAGTTGATGGAGCCGGCCTCTTTGACGACGCCGAAGCCGACGTTGGTGCCCCCCTGCCAGACCCCGAAGGCGGCTCCCGTCGGGTCGGCGACGACCGCCATCGTGCCGTAGTCGAGGACGGTCATCGGCTCGACGAGGACGCTGCCGCCGGCGTCGCGGGCCGCGGCGACCGTGGCGTCGGCATCGTCGCTGGCGATGTAGGTGAGCCAGGCGGGGGGCTGCCCCTCCTGCATCAGCTTCATCACTCCGCCGACCGCCCGGCCGTCGATCTGCGCCGTCCGGTAACCGCCGGTCTCCTCGGCGTTCTCGTCCTCGTGCAGGTCCCATCCGAAGAGGCTGCCGTAGAACCCTCCGGCGCCGTCCTGGTCAGGCGTGCCGAGGTCGATCCAGCACGGCGTGCCTGGCTTGTATCTCGTTTTCTCAGTCATCAATCTTTCCTCTTTCCTCTCGTTGCGCCTTCTCGTTGAAGTCGCTCCTCACCTTCCCAACTGCCCGCGATCCCGATGCGAAAACCTCGTTACGCCGATAGCCGGACCGGACCGGCCGCTAAAATCCGACCAGAGAAGTAGGATTAAGTCTCAACCCGCACTAATCAAGCGCGGAGAGCACCAGGACACTCATGCCAGAGACCGCCGGAACATCGATCCCCGTCTGCCCGCTCGCGGAGCTGCCGCCCGGCAGCATGCGCCTGGTCGAGCACGACGGGGCGAAGATCGGTGTCTTCAACTGCGACGGCACCCTCTATGCGATCGAGGACCGCTGCTCGCACGATGACGGCCCGCTCGCCGAGGGCGAGTTCGACGCCGAGGCCTGCACCGTCGAGTGCCCCCGCCACGGCTCTTTGTTCGACCTGACGACCGGCAGGCCGAAGACGCTCCCCGCCTATGCTCCGGTGCGTACGTACACGGCGGCCGTCGTGGACGACACCATCACCCTGGAGGTCGATCAGTAATGGCAACGCCCGAGGCAGTGGCAGAGAAAAGAGAGCTCGCCGGCATCAACGCCGACTACAAGGAGAAGTTCGGCTTCCACGATTCCGAGAGCGGCTACGCCTACAAGGCGCCGAAGGGTCTCTCCCGCGAGGTCGTCGAATCGATCTCCGAGTACAAGGACGAGCCGAAGTGGATGCGGGACTTCCGCCTCAAGGCCCTTGAACACTTCGAAAGCCGGCCGACCCCGAACTGGGGAGGCAACCTCGGCCAGATCGATTTCAACGACATCCACTATTTCGTCCGCGCCTCGGAAAAGAACAGCCGCGACTGGAGCGAGGTCCCCGAGGACATCAAGAACACCTTCGACCGACTGGGCATCCCCGAGGCTGAGCGGAAATTCCTCTCCGGCGTCGGCGCCCAGTACGAGTCCGAGGTCGTCTACCACCAGGTCAACGAGAAGCTCGAGGCCCAGGGCGTGATCTTCACCGACATGGACACCGCACTGCGCGAGCACGAGGACCTGGTCCGCGAGTACTGGGCGACGGTGATCCCCGCCAACGACAACAAACTGGCGGCGCTGAACTCGGCGGTCTGGTCGGGCGGCTCGTTCGTCTACGTGCCCGCCGGAGTCAAGGTCGAGATGCCGCTGCAGGCCTACTTCCGGATCAACACCGAGAACATGGGCCAGTTCGAGCGGACGCTGATCATCTGCGAGGACGGCGCCGACGTCCATTACATCGAGGGCTGCACGGCGCCGGTCTACTCGACCGACTCGCTGCACTCGGCGGTGGTCGAGATTGTCGCCAAGCCGAGCTCCCGGGTCCGCTACACGACCGTCCAGAACTGGTCCCAGAACGTGTTCAACCTGGTCACCAAGCGGGCCATCGCCCAGGAGAAGGCGACGATGGAGTGGGTCGACTGCAACCTCGGCTCGAAACTGACGATGAAGTACCCCTCGATCTATCTGCTCGGCCCGGAAGCGCACGGCGAGATCCTCTCGATCGCCTTCGCCGGCGACGGCCAGCACCAGGACGCCGGCGGCAAGATCATTCACGCCGCACCGCGGACCACGTCTTCGATCTTCTCTAAGTCGATCTCCAAGGACGGCGGGCGCAGCACCTACCGCGGGCTGCTCGAGGTCGCCGACGGGGCGACCGAATCGCGCTCGAAGGTCGTCTGCGACGCCCTGCTCCTCGATGAGGACTCGCGCTCGGACACCTACCCGACGATCAGGATCGGCGAGAACGACGCCGACGTCGGCCACGAGGCGACCGTCTCGAAGATCGGCGACGAGCAGATCTTCTACCTCCAGAGCCACGGGCTCGATGAGGAGGAGGCCTCGAAGATGATCGTCAACGGGTTCATCGAGCCGGTCACCAAAGAGCTGCCGATGGAGTACGCCGTCGAGCTCAACCGGTTGATCGAGCTCCAGATGGAGGGCTCGATTGGCTGAGGCGCTGGCGACCGAACCCGGCTGGCTTTTGGAGAGGCGCCGTCAGGGCGCCTCTCTCGCGCAGACGCTGCCGCTGCCCGACCATAAGGCGAAGGGCTGGGAATTCACCGATCTCTCAGACCTCGAGATCGACTCATACGAGGTCAGCGACGCCGGAGCCACGATCGAGGGCGCCGGCGCCGAGTTCACCGTCCTGCCGCTCGCCGACGCCCTCGGGAGCCACACCGAGCTGATCGAGGAAAAGCTCGGCTCGCTGGTCCCGGCCGAAGATCCGTTCGTCGCCCGCAACGAGGCCGGCTGGCGCGACGGAATCCTCGTCCACATCCCTGCCGGGGTCACGGTCGAGGAGCCGATCCGGATCGAGATCCCGCTCGACGATGAGGGCACCGCCGTCGCCTGGCGGACGCTGGTCGTGCTCGAGGAGGGCGCCGAGGCCGAGGTGTGGGAGCACTGCAGCTCAGCCGGCGACGAGACCAACGCCCTGCTGAACTCGGTCGTCGAGCTCGACGTCGGCCAGGCGGCGAGGCTTCGTTACGTCAGCACCCAGGACATCTCCGAGCGGGCCTGGATCTTCGCCACCCAGCGGGCACAGGTCGAGCGCGACGGCCGCCTCGAATGGACCGCGCTCGGGTTCGGCTCGGCCCGCGGCAAGGTCCGGATGGAGACCAACCTCGCGGGCCCCGGCTCCGAAGCGCGGGTCACCGGCGGATACGCCGGCGGGCCCGGTCAGCACCTCGACTACGACACGACCCAGGAGCACGCCGCCCCGAACACGAACTCCGACCTCGCCTTCCGCGGCGTCCTCGCCGCCGGCGCGACGGCGGTCTGGCGCGGGATGATCCGGGTCGACCCCGGCGCCCAGCAGACCGACGCCTTCCAGGAGAGCCGCAACCTGCTCCTCTCCCCCGAGGCCCATGCCGACGCGATCCCGGGCCTCGAGATCGAAGCAGACGACGTCCGCTGCACCCACGCCGCGGCGATCGCCCAGATCGACCGCGACCAGCTCTTCTACCTCACCTCCCGCGGCCTCGACCCCGCCGAGGCAAAGAGCCTGATCATCGAAGGCTTTCTCGAGTCCCTCGTCGAGCGCCTCCCCGAGGGTCCGGTCCGCACCGAGATCTCAGCAGCGCTCGAGCAGCGCCTTGCCGAGATCCTTTGAAGCGCCCTCAGGGCCGTTTAGCCTGTGCGGATCGTGCTGCCGCTAGCCCACGTCGGCCACTGGCTCTGGGTGCTTTACCTGCCCCCACTGGTGATTGTCCTTTTCTCGGTGGTCCGCAGCAAGCTCACCGAACGAAGCGCACGCTCAGACCACCGAAGCACCGATTAGCGACCATCACGATCTGATTCTCCGCGAGCGGCGCCGATTGGGCGCTTGCCGCCACCCCCGGACGCGAAGCGGAGGAGGTGGCGGATCATTCGATCACCCGTTTGCGACCGACAGCAGGTAGAGCCCGAAGCAGGTGAAGGCGACCATCACCGCCAGCATCCAGTACTGGGATCTGGCCGCCTGGCGGTAGTCGCCCCAGAACGCCGTGGCCCGGTCGTGGGCGAGGGTCAGGCCGAGGACGTGGCCGAGCACGAGAACGCCGACCTGGACGTACCAGATCGTGTTGGCGCTGATCACCCTGAAGTTGATCCCCGAAGAGGCGGTCCCGAACAGGTCGGTGGTCGTCGTCCCCAGCGGGTCGGAGAGCAGATAGGTGAACTGGGCCTGCTCCTGGAAGACGAAGAGGCTGAAGTAGTGGGCGACCAGGTAGGCGAAGGCGATCGGGATCAGGGTGTGGATGAACCCTTTGCGGAGTTTCTCCCGCGAGGGGGCGCCGTCGACGCTCGCCATCCCGCGAACGCCGATCAGGTAGACGAGGCCGACCCCGCAGAAGGAAAGGGCCATGAAGATCGTGTCGGTGAGCCGGAGCCCGGTGATGCCGCCGATCCCGATGTCGGACAGGCGTTCGTAGAGCCATTCGATCCCACCCTTGAACGCCCCCTCCTGGGCGCCGTCGAAGGTCGTGCTGGCGATCGAGGCGATCACGACCGCCGCAGATCCCGGGATCGTCGCCCAGTGGACGGCGGCCGAGAATGGCTTCCTCACCCCGAGCCGGCCTTCCTTGACGCCGAACCAGCCGAGCTGGGAGAGCATCCCGAAGTAGACCGAGAAGATCTCACCTCGTTCGCACCACTCCTCGACTCCGAACAGCCCCATCATCACCAGGGTGTAGGCGGAGTAGACGAGGATCGCGACCGCGGTCACGTGCGGGTTGAGGCCGACGGCGACGCCGCCGCTGCCGCCGTAGATGACCTCCAGCCAGACGAAGGCCATCAGGCCGATCGCGGCCGGCCAGCGCCCAACCGGTTCGGGGTAGCGGAGGTGGGCGGGCCGCTGGCCCGCGATCCCCGAGAACGTCCCCCCCACCGCACGGCCGACCGCGCGCCAAGGGTTGAACGGCCGGAAGACGTCGCCCAGCACGACGCTGAAGAAAGGGAAGCCGAGCCAACAGGTGACGAAGATGAAGGTCAGCGCGAAGTTGCGATCGGGAGCTTCCGTCCCGCGCAACCCGGCGTAGGCGGCGACCCCAAGCAGGAAGACGCCGATCACGCCGTAGAGGATCTGCGCGGGCAGGCTGAGCAGGACCCGCGACAGCCCCGCCCCGAGGGGACGCCAACCTTCCTCCTCGAAGCGGGGCGCGCGCCAGGCGACCGAGAGCGCAAAGAAGGAGACGATCAGGACGATCGAAGCCCCCCACGCGAACAGCCACGCCGGGATCGGCAGGTCCTGCCGGGACGCCAGCGCGTGCGCGAACGGCAGGAAGGTCCAGCTCATGGGTTGACCCGGAGTTCCGCTATCTGTTCCTCAGCCGGATGTACCTCTACGTCGTAGATCCCTTCGAGTTCTCCCGGGAACGAGACCGTGACCGTCCCACCGGCGGGGACCTTTTTCTCGATTTCGTATCCGTGAACATGGACCTCCGTGGCCGTGTTCGATTTGACCTTGAATTCGACCTGTTCGCCGGCGCTGTATTCGAGCTTTTCGACTCCGTTTACCGGTTCTTCGTCGTGGACGACGATCGTCGTTGGTACGGCTTCCGCGGTGGTCGTAGCTGATCCGCCTTCGGAGGTCGAGGTCGTCTCGTTTCCGCCGCCGCAGGCGACGAGGCCGGTGATCGCGGCCAGTGCGAGCAGCAGCGCAATCAGTCTCTTGTAAGGCATGCGTTTCTCCTTTTCGATCGATGCAGTGCGTTCGGACCCGCGCTAGGCGGGAGGAGCGCGACCTGCGATCGAAAAGCCGAGAAGCTGGCCGCCGTGCGCCGCATGGGCGGCCGGCTGGCGGGGCCTGCTCGAGTTCAGCGCTGGGGAGACCCCGGCGCGGATACCGGAGGCGATCCGCTCGGCCAGGCGCATCGCCGAGTCGAGCCCGGGATAGCGCCCGATCAGCAGCGAGAGCACCAGCACCAGGAGCGGAAGCGCCGCGACGATGAACTCGATCATCGCTGCGCAACTTAGCGCAACGACGTTATTTGGTCAGCGTTTCTTCGTCGGCTAGGCGGAGATGGTGACGCCGTCGAGCAGCCGCCAGTTGGCCTTGAAGGCCTCCTCGGCGGCGGCCGCGAGCGCCTCGGGATCGGCGCCGTCGAGATGGGCCTCTATCAACGAGCGGCCCTCGGCGGCGTGGTGCACGTCGGCCTTCTCGTGGAGCCGGAAGTACTCGTTGCCGGGCCCGTCCCCGATCCCGTAGTGGGCGGCAAGGCCCTCCCGCTTGGTCCTCGAGATCTGAGGCTGGCCACTCTCGATCGCGTAGAGGCGGACGAGCTGGGTGAGGCGATCACCCTCGGCGGTCCAGGCCTCGACGCACTCCGCGGTCTCGGCCGTGGGCGCAGCGCCGGTGTCGCCACCGACGGCGTCGACGAAGCGGTCCCAGAGTGCGATGTGAGCCTCCTCCTCGGTGGCATGGCGATGCAGCGCGGCACGCTCGTCCTCGGGAGCCGACTCGGCGACCGACGCGGAGAGGCTGGCGATCGCCGCAGTCGCGTGGCGATACTGGCCGGAGTACTCGGCCAGCTCCTCGCGGGTCAGCTCGCCGGCGGACCAGCGCTCGTAGAAGGGATGCTCCAGGACGTTCCACCGCTCGCGGGCCTGCTCAATCCGCTCCCAAACATCGATGCTCACCTGAATCCTCCTTCGTCGCCGTGCCGAGTGGCCCAGGATAACGTCCGATCAGCGGATGCGACCAGAGCGTGATCACATAGCGGCGCCGGACCTCCCCGAGGGGATCGAGTGGGTCGGCAAGGCGCCGAGCTCAATGCCGGAGCTGACCGCGGCGGGCCCGGTACTGGTCCACTTCATCGACTTTGCTCAGCTGAACAGCGTCCGCACCCTGCCCTACTTGGTCGAGTGGGACCGCCGGTACGGCGATCTCGGCCTCAGCACGATCGCCGTCCAGGCGCCGCGATTCCCTTTCGGGTCCGACCCGGCGGTCGTCGGCGCCGGCCTCGAGCGGCTCGGGGTCCCGTTCCCGGTCGCGATCGACGCCGACCACGAGCTCTGGAATGTCTACGGATGCGAGGGCTGGCCCAGTCTCTTCCTCTGGAACCAGGGCGGCGCCCTCGCCTGGTTTCAATTCGGCGAGGGCGAGTACCGCGGCACCGAGGAGGGGATCCAGGCCGAGCTGCGCGAAATCGACGCGCTGCGGGAGCTGCCCGAGCCGATGGCCCCGGTCCGCCCCACCGACGCCCCCGGAGAGAGGGTGATCGCCCCGACGCCCGAGCTGTTCCCGGGCGGGTCCTGGGAGCGGCCATGGGTGGCGCGCGAGGACGGCGAGGCGCTCGAGGTGCCCTACGAGGCCGGCGGCGCCCACGTAACCGCCGAGGGCGAAGGCGAGATCGCGATCGAAATCGACGGCGAGGCCATCGACCCCGTGCGAATCGACAGGGGAGCTCTCTACACCCTCGTCGAACATCCCCACCACGAACGCCACACCCTCGCCCTCCGCCCCTCGCCCGGACTCGGGATCTGGTCGGTGAGCTTCGCCGCGGGCGTCCCCTAGTGCGCGACCCTGCGATTTCCATCGCTTACCGGTGGAAATCGCAGGGTCACGCAATCCCTCAGCTTCGCCGCAGGCGTGCCGTGAAAGGTGTCGGTGGCCTCTCTGGCTGGCGGATACTCAAAGCGCCTCGCTAATTAGCGAGGCGCTTGTCAGACGGAGAGGCCACCGACACCCTTCGGCTAACCCCGCGCGGCGAGCTCCTCCCGGATCTCCTTCGGAAGCATGAACCGGACGTTCTCGTCGACGGTTCGCAGCTCGGACACCTCATCGGCGCCGCGCTCGCGGAAGAGCTCGACCAGCGCCGCGACCAGCTCCTCAGGGGCGCTCGCGCCCGAGGTGATACCGACGGTCTCGACTCCGTCGAGCCACTCCTCGCGAACCTGGGTGTGGTTGTCGATCAGATGCGAGGCGGCGCCGTGTTCGCGTGCGACCTCGACCAGGCGGTTGGAGTTGGAGGAGTTTGTCGACCCGATCACGAGCACGAGCTCGCACTCGCTGGCGAGCTGCTTGACCGCGATCTGGCGGTTGGTCGTCGCGTAACAGATGTCGTCGGACTTGGAGCTGACGATCCCCGGGAACCTCGAGCGCAGGGCGGCGATGATCGCCGCCGTCTCGTCGACCGAGAGCGTCGTCTGGGTGATGAACGCGACCCGCTCGGGATCGGGGACGTCGAGGGTCCCAACCTCGTCGACGGTCTGGACGAGGACGATGTTCGCCGGCGCCTCACCGGTGGTCCCTTCGACCTCCTCGTGGCCCTCGTGGCCGATGAGGACGATCGTGTACCCGTCGGCGGCGAAGCGGCGGGCCTCGACGTGGACCTTGGTGACCAGCGGGCAGGTGGCGTCGATCGTCCGCAGCTCGCGCTTGGCAGCATTGTCGTGGACCGCCGGAGAGACGCCATGGGCCGAGAAGACGACCATCTCGCCCTCCGGGACCTCGGTCTCCTCCTCGACGAAGATCGCCCCCCGCTTCGAGAGCTCCTCGACCACGTGCTTGTTGTGGACGATCTCCTTGCGGACGTAGACCGGGGCCCCGTAGAGCTCAAGTGCGCGCTCGACAGTCTGCACCGCGCGGTCGACGCCGGCGCAGTATCCGCGCGGCGCCGCCAGCAGTACCCGCCGTGGGGCGGAAATCGAAGTCGAGGGCATGAGCGCAGGGTACCGATGGCTACCGGCTAGCCTTCGGCCATGAGCGCGGAACGATCAAGCGTGCATATCTGGTTCTTCGCGCAGCGAGTGAAGGGCGAGGCGATGTGATGGACACATCCGGAGGCCACCTCGACCGGCTCACCGCCACCGATGCCTCGTTCCTCACGAACGAGACGTCGTCGAGCCATATGCACATCGGCGGCCTGCTGATCTTCGAGGGCCCGCCGCCGCCCTACCTCGACCTCGTCGACCACGTCCGCGGCCGTCTCGACAAGGTACCCCGCTTCCGCCAGCGGCTGGTGACGCCGCCGCTGGAGGCGGGGCGGCCGCTCTGGGGAGACGACGTCAACTTCAACCTCAAGTACCACATCCGCCACACGGCGCTGCCCGAGCCGGGGGGCGAGATGCAGCTGATGCGCCTGGCCGGCCGCGTCTTCTCGCAGCAGCTCGACCGCTCGAAGCCGCTCTGGGAGATGTGGCTGATCCAGGGGCTCGAGCGCGACCGCTTCGCGATCCTGACCAAGACCCACCATGCCGCGGTCGACGGCATCTCCGGCGTCGACATCGGATCCGTCCTCTTCGACCTCGAGCCGTCGCCGGATCCGCCCCCTCCCCAGGACGGCTGGCGGCCGCAGCCGACGCCGACCGGCCCGAAGCTGGTGGCTCGCGGCCTCTCCGAGGCCGTCGGCGCCCCCCTGCGGCTGGCGGAGAGCGCCCTCGGCGCCGTGCGCCGGCCCGACACCGCCGCGCGCCACGTGACCGACGCCCTCGAGGGCGTCGGGGAGATCGTCGGAGCGCTCGCCGACCCGGCGCCCCATGTGCCGCTCAACGACCCGATCGGGTCGCACCGGCGCTTCGTCTTCACCCGCTCGGAGCTGGCGACCCTGAAACGGATCAAGGACACGCTCGGCGGGACCGTCAATGACGTCGTCCTCGCGGTGGTGACCGGCGCCCTTCGGCGCTGGCTTCACGGGCGCGGTATTCGCACCGAGGGCCTCGAGCTGCGGGCGCTGGTCCCGGTCTCGATCCGCACCGAGGACGAGCGCGGCGAGCTCGGCAACCGGCTGACCGTGATGCGGGGCCCGCTGCCCGTCTACCTCGAGGACCCGGTCAGGCGCCTGCGGGTGGTCACCGAGCAGATGGATGGCCTGAAGCGGTCGAAGCAGGCCCTGGGCGCCGAAGTGATCTCGCGCTTCAACGACTTCGCGCCGATGACGCTCCTCGCCCAGGCCTCGCGCCTGAACTTCTCGACCCGGCTGTTCAACCTGATCGTCACCAACGTGCCGGGTCCCCAGATCCCGCTCTACGTCCTCGGGCGGGAAATGCAGGAGGTCTTCCCGATCGCGTTCCTGCCCGAGAACCACGGGCTGGCGGTGGCGATCATCAGCTATAACGGGAGCGTGGGGTTCGGCCTGCTGGCCGACTACGACTCGATGGAGGACGTCAACGCGGTCGCCGAGGGGATCGACGATTCGCTCGCCGAGCTCGAGCAGGCGGCCGACGTTCTCGCTGGACGGTGAGGCCGGGTCTCTAGGCTGAAGTGATGGTTTTCCTCGTCATCCTTTTCATCGTCGTCCCGATCGTCGAGCTCTACGTGATCATCCAGGTCGGGGAAGCGATCGGGGTCCTGCCGACCCTGACGCTGCTGTTGGCCGATGCCGTAATCGGCTCGCTGCTCCTGCGCCATCAGGGCCGGGGCGCCTGGCGGCGCTTCAACGAGGCGCTGGCGCAGCGCCGCTTCCCGCACCGCGAGGTCGCCGACGGCCTGATGGTCGCGATCGGCGGCACCCTGCTGCTGACGCCGGGATTCGTCACCGACATCTTCGGTGCGATTCTGCTGATCCCCCCGACCCGGGCGATCGTTCGGCGGTTCCTCGGTTTCTACCTCGGCCGCCGATTCTTTGTCGTCGGTGCGGCCGGCGCATTCGGCGCCGCAGGCTCCGGGGCGCCGCCGCAACCGCCTCCGCCGCCGGGAGGGCGCCATTACGACGTCGAGGGGACCGCCGAGGAGATCGACGGCGAGGAGCCGCAGATAGGGCGCTAGCCGACGCTTCCCTCCAGGACCCTGTTGACCTCTTCGAGCTTCGCGGTCGTCGCGCGCAGCTCCTCGGCCAGGGTGTCGACACCGCTGATCCGCTCTTCGAGCTCCCCGACTCGGCGCTGGGCGACGTCGAGGTCGGCTTCTAGCTGAACCGACCTCTCGTCGGCGCTCTTGAGCTCGTTGATCCGCCGCTCGACGTTGCCGGCCAGCTCGTCGGAGCGGCGGGCAACCTCCTGCAGGGACCCCAGCTCGCTCTCGATCTCGGTTGGGCCACTCACGGGCTCCGACTCGGGCTCTGACTCCGGCGCGGGATCGACCACCGGCTCGAAGGCCGGCGAATACCCGTCGCGGCTCCTCTCGACCGGTGTCTGGGTCTCCACCAGGCCATTACCGAAATTCACGACCGTCTCGTCTTCCACGACTGGTTCCTCCTCTGTTGTCTGCTCTTGGCTCGGGGGCGGCTCCACATCCAGCGACGGCTCCACCTCCAGCGACGGCTCCGGCGCTGCCACCTTCGGGGGCGGCGCCACGTCCACGACGATGGGCTCCTCCTCCAACACCGCCGGAGCAGGCTCCTCGACCTCCTCGACCTCCTCCGCCACAGCCGGTGGCCGCGGCAGAGATTGCTCGGGAAGCTTTTCGATCAGAGTCCTGATGCCGCTCGCGGCCGCGATCGCGGGGCGCACCTCGCTCCGCGTGATCGCCTCGATGTCGCTGAGACCGAGCGAGTCGAACGGGTCCTCGACGGCGACGATCACGGCTCCGTCAGCCGCAAACGCCACCGGCACCGCGCGATAGCGCTCGGCGGCGGAGCGGGTCACCATCTCGGCAGCGCCTGTGTCGACGGGAAACTGATCGAGGTCGATGTGATCGAGGCCGTTGCGCTCGGCGACGGCACGCGAGAGCTGCTCCTCATCGAGGACCCCGGATTCGAGCACGTAGCGCTCGAAGGTCTTCTCCGCCTGCTGGGCCGACTGGACGGCGGCGTCCATCGCCTCCCGGTCGGCGAGGCCGAGCTCGACGACGACGTCGTCGAGAAATACGCCGCGGCGGTCGGGGTTGGAGGGCGGGGTGACCCCGGCGGCCCCGATCTCGAAACCGGCGATGCTCCGGCGAGCAGAGCTGGAGAGGAGCTCGGTCACTCCGGGGCCACCTGTGAGGCCAGGTCTGAGTCGGTCGAAGCCTCCTCGGCGAGGCTGAGAGCCTCGGCCGGCGTCGAGGTGAGTGCGAGCGGCTGGACCCCGCAGGTGACCTCGAGCGGCGGCCGGGTGCCGTTGCCGACCCGTTCCAACGCCGCGAGGTAGCGGGCGACGAAGCCGGGTGTGTCATCGACCTTGCAGTTGACGAGGATCGCGCCCAGGGCCATCTCCCCGATTCGCCCGGTTTTGTCGGAGCCGCGAACCGTTCCGGCGAGGACATCTGCCGCCAGCTTCAGCGCCAGCCGGTCGCCGGCGACCGGCGCCTCGTTGTCGCCGGCGGTGCCGGCCACGCGGCAGACGACGAGGACGGACTCGACCGCTTCCTCCTCGACGGCTTTCCACTCGGCGCCCAGCAGGTCCATGAACCCGTCTCGGTCGGGGAGGCCCGTGTCGTGATCGGTGCTGGGACCGGCATTGACCTGGCCTCGCAGGCGCCGTAGTTCCGAGCGCAGCTGGACGCTTTCCCATTCGTGGCCGAGCAAACGGGCGGCGATCCCCAGCTCGGCGGCGTGCTCGGGCAGGTAAGTGTTGGGCTCGGTGGCGACGGCGCAGAGGATCCCCGCGATGCGGCCGTCCGTCATCTCCAGGGGTGCGGTGATCCAATCGGCGGCTCCGATGGTCCGCATCGAGTCGGGGCTGACGCCGGCCTCGGCGGGAACCAGCGCCGCGCCTCGATGCAGTCCGCCGATCCCGTCACCCCTGACCTCGATCACGTAGTGGATCTGCTCGTCGCGGTCGAGCCGACCGAGGACCAGGACTCCAGGGACCACAGCGGTGAGGGTGCCCAACAGCGAGTCGGCGGCTTCGGAGAAGTTCTGGAAGCGGCGCTGGGCCAGCCCGATCAGCGCCGCCGTCTCTCGCGCGATCCATGTGACCTCATATCGGACGCTCCGTCACGAAGGTTGAGGGGTAATCGAAAACCGCATCCCACGGCGATTTGCGAAAGGTTGCCTGACCTTAAAATTACCCATTGCCATGACCCAATCATGGCGATACCTTGCGGGACCTATTCAACCGATGAAACGCGCCGCCAGCCCGGTCAGCGCCGCGGAAAAGGAGAGAAATCTTGAAGAGGCTGACTTCCCGCTCGGCCGTTGTTTCGGTCACCGCCGCGATCGTCGCGTTCGGCGTCGCAGGCCCAGTCTGGGCCGACGGTGGCGACAGCGCCACCGGATCGACCGCGAACACGGTCCTGATCAAGCAAGAAGGGAAAACCCTCAAGTTCGTCGCCCCGAAGACCATCATCGCGGGCGAAGACCTGACGATCACCAACAAGACGAATGCCAAAAAGGTCGGCCCCCACACGTTCTCGCTGGTGACCGAGTCCGAACTGCCGCAGACCAAGAAGGAGCGGAAGCTCTGCTTCACCCCGAAACACATCTGCAAAGCGATCGCCGCCTGGCACGGTGTCAAGGGCAATGGCCCACCGACCAAGAACCCCGCTGAGGCGGGCAAAGACGGCTGGGACACCGAGGGCAGCTTGACGAAGAAGGGCGACTCCTGGTTCACCGGCCAGAAGCCGAACGCCACCTACACGGCTCCGGTCTCCGTCGACACCTCGAAAGGCCCCGTGACGATCCACTTCATCTGCGCGATCCACCCCTGGATGCATGGGTCGATCGAAGTTCTGCCAGGGGGCTGAGACGACGGACCGCCCCCCAGAGTCGCGCCTGAAGCGGCGGGCGTTCCTCGGCGCCCTGGGGGGCGGGGCGCTTTCGCTGGTCGTCCCGGGTTGGGCCCGGTCGGGCAATCCGGTCCCGCTACCGGCGGGGCCGGAACCCGCCCGGGCCGGCGCGGTCCCGTTTCGGGCCCGGCTGCCGATTCCGAGGGTCCTGGACGATGCGCGGATCGAGATCCCGATCCGTGAGGCGGAGGTGCAGATCCTCCCCGGCCCGAAGACGCGGATGTGGACCTACGGAGGCACCTTTCCGGGACCGACGATAAGGCGCCCAGCCGGCCGCAGGACCAGCGTCAGCTTCGACCACGAGCTCCCGCCGGAGGCGGGCGAGCTCACCGTCCACCTCCACGGCGGCCACAATCGCACCCAGTTCGACGGCCAGCCCGGGGGCCTGACCGAGGCCCATCCGAAGTCCTTCTTCTGCCAGATCCCCCAGGGACAGACACTGAAGGAGTCGGGCAACGACTTCCTGCTCGAGCCCGGCCGGCGCCGCACCTATGTCTACGACCTCGACGAAGACGGCCGTCCCGAACCGGCGGCATTCCAGTGGTACCACGACCACCGACTCGACCACACGGCGCGCAACGTGTGGCGCGGCCTGGCCGGGATGTGGATCGTCGACGACGAGCTCGACCGCTCGCTGCCGCTGCCCGCGGGCGAGCGCGACATCCCGCTGATGATCGCCGAGCGGACCTTCGACCGCGACAACCAGCTGACCGACCCCTTCACCGATCTGAGGCCGCCCGCCGACGGCGTCACCGGGCACAGCGTCCTCGTCAACGGCGCCTTCATGCCGCACCACCGGGTCACGCCTCAGCGCCACCGGCTGCGGATTCTCAACGCGTCCGGGTTCCGCCCCTACAACCTCCATCTCTCGAATGGGATGCCGATGACCCTGATCGGCAGCGACAGCGGCCTGCTGCCGAAACCGGTCAGCCTGAGCCAGGTGATGATCGGACCGGCAGAGCGGGTCGAGCTGATCGTCGACTTCGCCGGCGCCTCCGGCGATTCTGTCGAGCTACGGAGCAGGCCTCACCACGGCGGCCACAACGGCCCCGGCGCGAAGCCCTACGTCGGGGCGCTGATGCAGTTCCGGGTCGGCTCGGGACGGATGCCGGATCGGACCAAGGTGCCCCACCGGCTGCGGCCGCTGCCCGCCTGGACCAAGCACGTCTCGAAAAAGCCGGACCGGAGATGGGCGATCGAAATCGGCGGCGCCTTCACCCCGACCTGGGTGATCAACGGGAGGACGTTCAACCCGGCCCGCTCAGACGCATTTCCCGAAATCGACACGACCGAGACCTGGGAGTTCACCAACAGGACCAACACCGCCCACCTGATCCACCTCCACCACACTGACTGGTATCTGCTCGCCCGCGACGGCAGACGGCCGCCGCCCTGGGAAGACTGCCTCAAGGACACCTTCTTCCTCCACCCCGGCGAACGGATCCTGGTCGCCGGCCACTTCAGCGACTACCTCGGCAAGTTCGTGATCCACTGCCACATGCTCGACCACGAGGACCACGGCCTGATGACCCAATTCCAGGTCGTAAAGCGCGGCTCTGGGCGCTGATCGGGGCAGGGGGACCTGCCCTGTGTTGCGCATCAGTAGGCTCGGTCGATGGGACTCAGGCCTCGCACCCGTATGGTCCTGATCGCAATCGGACTGGCGATCGTCGCCGTCGACCTCTTGACCCAGGGCCTGACCTTCATCTCGTTCCTGGCGTTCTTCTTCTTTCTGCTCCCGGGTTTCTTCGGGGGCGTCGGCAGCCGCGGCGACCTCTGAAGAGCTATTTCAGCTTGACGGTGACCCTGGGCGAGTACCCGAGGGTCGCCTGATTTTTCGAGTTGATCAGGACCGCCCGGAAGACTGACTTGGTGGTGATCTTCACCTTTTTCGAGACTTTGCAGCCTTTGCCCGGTTTGACCGCCCGGCCGAGGTTGTCCCAGCTTCGGTCGGTCTTGGCCTGGAAGAGGACTTTCCGATCGGCACATTCTTTGCCGCGATTGACGATCGCGGTCAGTTTCGTTTTCGCGCCTTTCTTGACCTTGATCGGGCTGGCGGCGAGGCGCACCTGCTCTGTGGCTTTTTTGGCGCCGCCGGGGGCCGGTCCCCCGCCCCCTCCGCCCCCTCCGGAGCCCGGCGCCCCGGACACCCCAAAGACCTGAATCTGGCCGGTCAGCGGCATGTAGGCGAGAAGTTCGCCTTCGGGGCCGAAGTCGAGCCGCGTGAAGTAGGAGCGCGGATCCGTCAGGTAGGAGACCCCCGCTCGGCAGGGGCCGATTTCCAGCCCGCAGACCTGCATCGTGTCGGAGCCGTCGAGGACCCCGTACCCGAAGGAGGCGATGTAGTGGCCGCCCGCGTCGAAGACCGAGATCCTGAAGTTGCCCTGCTCGCTGACGAAGACGTCGTTGGTCCCCGGCTGCACGACCACCGAGAACGGTTCATTCAGCTGGCTGGCTCCGCTGCCCAACCCGCCGAACGTGAAGTCGATGGTGGCCCCCGGGTTGGCGACGGTGTTGATGTGGGTGACGCGATCGTTGTCTTTCTCGGCTACGTAGAGCCCACCGAGCCCGGGTGCGGTGTCGATCGGGTAGTTGAAGCCCGGATGTTTGCTGTTGAGGTCGCCGGGGTCCGTGTAGCCGTATTTGCCGCAGTATTTATCCGGTTCCCCGATGACGATCCCTTCACCGTCGAGGGAGCAGGTTTCGAATGCGTTGCCGACTTCGACGTTGTACAGGGGATCGTTGATCCCGTTGCCGTGGAAGGCCATCGGGTACCAGGGGTTTGCGGCGACGTTCGAGGCGAGGTTCAGGGTCGCGACTTTTTGGTTCTGGCCGAGCGCGACCGTGCCGAGGCCGCCCGGGTAGGCGCGCAGGATCAACTGGTTGGACCCGAACCGCGGGCCGGTTGCGCTGTCGGGATGAATCGGGTCTCCGCCATTCAGGTTGTACGAGATGATCCGCGGCGAGTAGCTGCTGCCGACCGGGATGTAGACCCGGCCGCCGTAATAGGCGATCCCGAGCGCGGCGGAATCGTTGATGTTGAAGCCGTCGCCGAGGTTGTTGCCTTCGTCGTCGACGTGGCCGACGGCGCCGCCGCTGCTGGAGCCGGTGGCGACAGTCCAGAAGGTCCCGTCGAACCCGGGCGCGTAGCCGCCGAATTGGTAGGTCCCGATTGGGAAGGTGCGGGTCGGATTTGCGGAGAATGCCGCGCTCGCCGTGCCAGTCACCGCGGCGAAGATCGCCGCCGTAACGATGGCGAGGACGAGGAACCGCCCGACCGACCCCCTGATGTCCCCAACCCCCATTGGCCGACAGGCTCTCAGCCACGGCCGCCGGCGTCAAACCCGGGCGTACTTAATATCCGAGATTGGCGAACGACCTCGGATGGCGCGCACAAAGCCAAGTGGGAAACCTGGCGTCCGGCAACTTGGCGGAAGGGGAGTACTGTCGCGACTTGTACTGATCGCAACGAGAGGAAGAACGATGGCAACAGGAGAGAACGCAGCGGTCGTCCGCCGCGCCTACGAAGCGTTCAACACGGCCGACATGGACACGCTGGTCGAGACCTTCGACGAGAGCGCCTCATGGCACACGCCGGGGCACGGCTCCTTTTCCGGCGACCGCGAGGACCGCGACGCGACCCTGGCCTTCTTTGGCCGGCTGGGTCAGGAGACCGGCGGGACCTTCCGAGCCAAGTTGGAGCACATGGCCGAAGAC
Organism: uncultured Solirubrobacterales bacterium; assembly: GCA_963805455.1. Lineage (GTDB taxonomy): Bacteria > Actinomycetota > Thermoleophilia > Solirubrobacterales > 70-9 > VRUE01. The sequence goes on along the minus strand of CAWDUJ010000010.1, from coordinate 101,291 downwards.
GATGACGGCGTCGTGGTCGGCATCCAGACCAGCACCGGGGAGCGAAACGGCAAGCAGCTGGAAGTTGGCAACTGCATCGTCTTCGAGCTCAAGGACGGCCGGATCACCGCCGGCCGGGAGCACTTCGAGGACCTCTACGCCTGGGACGAGTTCTGGTCATAGCCCGCCGCTGGCGGTTCAAGGGGAATAGGTGGCGGTGACCCTGCCCAACTGCGCGAGCGCGCCACTGCTGTCCCCTTTGCCCTGGGTATCGACCACCCGGACCCGCAGGAAGAGGAACGCGCCGGGAGCGATCGGCGGTGGGCTGGCTAGGACGTAGGTCGGGCAGCCGTGAGTCTTGTTCCCGAGCGAAACCGACTGGTCGAGGGGGGTGGAAACTGCCGAGGGTGGAAAACCTGTGCCTGTGTCGGCCTCATTCAGCTCGTATACCCAGATGTGGTTGATCACCGTATTCGTCAAGGTGTTGCCGGGCGGGTAGGGCCCGACGAAGTAGCAGAAGCTCACCGAGCTGAGGCGAACGGGGGTCCCACTGAGGCTGCTGGGGCTGAGCAGGAACTCCTGCATCTGCCCGGTCGCGGTGAACGGGCCGCCGAAGCCGCCGAACTTGAAGGCGTCCTCCTCGGCGTCGGCGGAGCCGTCGCTCTGGGGGGCGTCCGCCGCCACCGAATCGCTCTGGGGGGCAGCGCTGTGGAGAACCCAGGCGGCAGGCTGGGCGAGAACAGTCGGACCAGATGGGCCAGGCAGCCCGGCCGCGGCGTCCCCGCCGGCCGCCCCCCTTGGCCCGGCTGCGCCGCGCGGACCCTGAATGCCCCAGGTCAGGCGCTTGTCGCGGTGGGCACACCTGCGGGCGACATACAGGGCACCCCCCTTGTGCCGCACGCAGGCCGCAATCGTTTCGCCGGAGTGGCTGCTCGTCGCGGCGTAGGCGCCCCCCGAGGCAGCGACAACTAATGCGGCCAGCGCAACGCCCATAGCTGGACTGATAAAATCTTGCGCCGGAGTGGCTGCTCGTCGCGGCGTAGGCGCCCCCCGAGGCAGCGACAACTAATGCGGCCAGCGCAACGCCCATAGCTGGACTGATGCTGATCCTTCTCATCCCTACCGGCCATGATCGTAGTTCCTTCCCGGAGGGGAAAGAGAGGGGGACGAATAGACCCCCCGAATGCCGCTCCTACCGGCAATCCCTCTCTAGAAGCCGAGAGCGAACTTGGCGTCCTCGGACATCATTTCCGGTGACCAAGGCGGGTCGAAGACCATCTTCGGGTGGACCGCCGAGACGCCGGGGAGGTCGCCGACGAACTCCTTCATCTGTTCGGAGACCTGGGGGCCGATCGGGCAGGCCGGCGTCGTCAGGGTGAAGGTGACGTAGACCTCCTCCCCCTCGATGTCGACGTCGTAGACGAGGCCGAGCGAGACGAAGTCGAGGCCCAACTCGGGGTCGATGACCTCCTCGAGGGCTTCGAAGACATCTTCCTCGGTCAGCTTTTCTGTCTGGTCAGTCTGGCTATCGGACATTTGTCAATGGTACTCGGGCGCGAGCGGCTCCCCGGGAGGGTCCTCGCCGTCGGGGCTGAGATCGAGCTGCCACCAGCCGACATCGTGCCAGGCCCCGGCCTTCCACCCGATCCGGCGGTAGACGCCGACCGGAGTGAATCCGAGGCTCTCGTGGAGCCGGACGCTCGCCTCATTCGGCAGCGTCACCCCGGCGCAGGCGACCCTGAACCGCTGGTCGCGGAGCCGCTCGAACAGCGCTTCGTACAGCTCCCGCCCCAGTCCCTGTCCGCGATTGGCCTCGGCGAGATATATCGAGACGTCGACCGCCCAGCGGTAGGCGGCCCGGGTCCGATGCTCGCAGGCATAGGCGAAGCCGACGACCTCGCCGTCGCTCTCGGCCACCAGCCAGGGATGGGTGGCGCCGGTCCGCTCGATCCGCTCGGCGAGCTCGGCCGCGGTCGGCGGCTCGGCCTCGAACGAGGTCGCCGAGGCCTCGACGTGAGGCGCGTAGATCGCCGCACAGGCTGCGGCGTCTCGCTCGGGATCGGCGCTGCGGATCTTCACCGGGCTCAAGATAGTCTCCGCGCCCGTGAGTGCGGAGCGACAGATCCAGCGGCGGTCGATCGGGATCGTCTTCTCCGACGGCGGCCTGCTCGCCCTCTCGGCGCGGCGGCCGGACGGCGCCGCCAGCCACGGCGACGAGGTCCTCGCCGCCGTCCTCTGCGGCCCGGACGGCGCTCCGGTCGAGGTTTCCGAGGCCCTGCTCTCGACCGAGTACGGGCCGGACGGGGTCCAGCGCCGGGCGACGCTCGAGCTCTGGATCGACGGCGAGGAGGGCCAGCCGCTGCGCGGCGGCGGAACGCTGATCAGCACCAGCTCGATCGACCGCCCGGGCCTCGCCTCCGAGGTCGCGTTCTTCCGCTGGTCGCTCGAGGGCCGCGAGGGCCTCGGCCACTACGAGGTGGTGTGGAGCGATGGCTGAGCGGATCGAGGCGGTGATCTCCGACTTCGGCGGCGTCCTGACCTCGCCGCTGATCGAGTCGTTCATGGCCTTTCAGGACCAGACCGGGATCACGACCGAAAACCTCGGCAAGGCAATGCAGGCGAGCGCCACCGCCGACGGCGAGAACCCGCTGTTCAAACTCGAGCGCGGCGAGATCACCGAGGCGGCGTTCCTCGAGCAGATCGCCGACGCCCTCGAACCGCTGCTCGGCCACCGCCCGGAGATGCACCGCTTCAAAGAGATCTACTTCGAGGCGCTCGAACCGAACCCGGAGATGATCGGCCTGATGCGCGAGCTGAAGGAATCCGGCTACCGGATGGCGATGCTGACCAACAACGTGCGGGAGTGGGAGCCGCTGTGGCGCTCGATGCTGCCGGTCGACGAGATCTTCGAGACCGTCGTCGACTCGGGGTTCGTCGGCTGCCGCAAGCCGGAGTCGAAGATCTACGCGATGACCCTGGAGCGGATCGGGATCGCGCCCGAGGCCTGCCTCTTCATCGACGACGTCGGGGTCAACTGCGAAGGCGCTCAGCGGGCGGGCATCAACGCCGTCCACTTCCGCGACAACGAGCAGGCGATCCCGGAGATCCGCGCGGCGCTCGCCGCCTAGTTTTCAGATCCCGCGCGGTCCCAGATGTAGAGCTCGACCGCCTCGACGGCGAGCTCCATCTGGCGAGGCTGCGAGAGCAGGCCGAGGACCAGCTCGAGGGCGTCGTCCTCGGTGACGCCGGCGTCGACGGCCTCCTCGCCCCGGAACCCGGCGGCCAGCTTCAGTGCCTCGCGGCGGTTGTCGCCCAGAGAGCCGAAGGCGCCCATCAGGAAGTCGCGGTTGGGAAGCGGCTGGCCGACCTCGAGCGAGCCGTGCCAGGCGGCGAGCATCGAGAGGTCGTGCTCGTCGAGCTCGGAGAGCGCCTTCGCGTAGTGGGTCTCGAGCTCGCTGTCGGGTATCTCGTCGACCCAGGCGCGGACGGCCTCGCCGAGCAGCTGGCGGCGCGCCTCGCGGCCGATCGAGTCGGCGATCGCGCGGATCGCATCTGCTGGGTCGACGAAACAGAGTGACATCGCGGCCCAATGTAGAGAGCGGGGAAGACGTCAAATCACCCCATCTCCCGCGCCGGGGGCGGACCTATGCTGGGCGCGGCCCCGATGTCGCTCTCACTTATCCACGGACCCCCCAACTCCGGCCGCGCCGGCCTCGTCAGGCGCGCGCTGATCGACGTCCTGGAGCGCGATCCGGTGCTGGTCGTCCCGACCGTCGACGACGTCTACAGCTTCGAGCGCGAGCTCTGTGAGGAGGGCGCGATCCTCGGCGCCTCGGTGATGACCTTCGGCGGCCTGTTCAACACCGTTGCGACCGCCGCCGGGGCGCCCCCCGGCGCCGAGCTGACCCCGGCCCAGCGCCTGGGCGCGATCTCGACGGCGATCGCGGAGCGCCACCGGGCCCTGGGCCCGCTCGGGCGCTCCGCCAGCCGTCCCGGGTTCCCGCGGGCCTTCGCCCGTCTGCTCGACGACCTCCAGGGCGCCGGGCTCGAGCCCGCCGATGTCGAAGCCGCGGCGGGGACCCTCGAGGGATCCGCCTACCTCGCCGACGTCGCCGCTCTCTTCGGTGGCTACGCCGAGGTCCGCGACCGCCTAGGGATGGTCGACAGCTACGGCATCGCCCGCGAGGCGATCCGGCTGCTGGCCGAGTCCGGCGCCTTCTGGAGCGATCGGCCGGTCTTCCTCTACGGGCTCGACGATCTCACCCCGAACCAGCTCGACCTGGTTCGTGCCCTCGTCGCGGCGACCGAGGTCACCGTCGCCCTCCCCTATGAGGACGACAACCTCGCGCTCGCGGCCAGGCCGGCGCTGCTGGAGGATCTGCGCGGGATCGGCGTCGAATCGGAGACCGTGACCGCCGCCGACCCCGACAACACCCCCTCACCCCTCCTCTTCAGCCTCGAGCGGAACTTCAGCGCGGTCGAGCCGGAGCGGATGGCGCCCGACGGCAGCCTCGTCTTCCTCCGCTCGGCGGGCGAGCGCGGAGAGGCCGAGGCGATCAGCGCCGAGGTCGTCCGCCTGCTCGCCGACGGCTCCGACCCGAGCGAGATCGCAATCGTCCTCCGCGATCCCCAGCGGCGGGGGCCGCTGCTGTCCTCCGTGCTCGAGTCCTACGGGGTGCCGGTCGCCCTCGAGGCCGAGGTCCCGGTCGCCGCGACCGCGGTCGGAGGCGGGCTGATCGCGATGCTGGAGACGATCGTCGGCTCGGCCCGCTCCGCCGACCTGCTCCGCTACCTGCGGCTGGCCGCCGGCGTCACCCCAGGGGTCGTCGACTCCTTCGAGCGCTCGCTCCGCAGGGGCCGAGTGCAGAGCGCGAACGCCGCGATCGAGCTCTGGGAAGAGCGGTTCGGGGACCCGCCGGGCGATCTCGCCAGGGCCCGGGAGACGGCCGCCAGGCCGGGGGACCTCGCCGCCGAGGTCGCGCGAGCGGCGGCGGCGATCGCCGCCCGCGGGTCGGACCTCGAGCAATCGGCGGCGGCCGTGATCGCGAGCGCCCTCGCCGAGCGGGCCGAGCTCGGCGAGCTGGCCCCCGCCCCCGAAGCGCTCGCCCGGGTCATCGGCGAGCTCGAGGTCCGGGTCTGGCGCGGCCCCGCCCAGGGCAGGGTGCGGATCGCCGACCCCTACCGCCTGCGGGCGGCGCGTTTCGACCACGTCATCGTCGGCTCCCTGCAGGACGGCGAGTTCCCCCGCCGCGACGGTCGCTCCGACCCGTTCCTCTCCGAGGCCCAGCGCGGCTCGCTCGGCCTCCAGCCGCGGCGCGACACCGACGCCGAGGAGCGCTACCTGTTCGCGGCCTGCCTCGCCCTTCCCCGCCGCCGCCTCCTCCTCTCCTACCGCGACAGCGACGAGAACGGGGTCGCCGAGGCCCGCTCGCCTCTGCTCGACCAGGTCCGGCGCCTGCTCGACCCGCCGCCGGGCGAGGTGCGACCGGACCCCGTCGAGGTCGAGCTGACCCGTGGCCGCGACCTCGCCCAGGTCGTCTACCGACCCGGCGACTCCCCATCCGAAAAGGAGCTGGCACGAGCGGTCGCAGCCCGGGGGCCCGCCGCGGACGCAGACGGGTTGCTCGCGATCGCCGCGGCCCCGGAGGAGGTTTCTCGGCGGCTGGCCGCAGAGCTCGCCCGCTCGCGCGCGGTCGAGGCGGCAACCAGGGCGCCGGGGCCACTATCGAATCCCACCGTCCTCGAGATGCTCGAATCGGTCTCGGCCCACGGCGGCACGACGCTCGAGAGGTTCGACGAATGCTCCTACCGCTGGTTCGTCGACCACGAGCTCAACCCCCAGGACCTCGACCCCGATCCCGACCCCCTGGCCCAGGGCGACCTGATGCACAGGTCGCTCTTCCGCCTCTACCGGGAGCGCCCCGGCGGCGACGCCCAGCCCCGGCCCGACTCGCTCGGGCTCTGGGTCGCCCGCGGCCGCGAGATCGTCACCGAGGTCGCGGCCGAGCGCGGGCTCGGCGAGCGCCCCTCCGAGCGGGCGATGGTGCGGCGGGTCGAGGCCCTCCTCGACCGCTTCCTCGGCGAAGAGGCGGAGCGCAGCGGTGGCCCGTTCGAGCCCTGGCTGCTCGAGGCCGGGTTCGGCGAGGAGGAGGAGGAGGAGGAGGAGGAGGAGGAGGGAGGAGGAGCGGGAGCGCCCGGCGCTGGAAATCGACGGCTGGGGCCTGCACGGGGCGATCGACCGGGTCGACCGGGCCCCCGACGGGCGCGCGCTCGTTCTCGACTACAAGCTCTCGGGCTCGGTGACGCCGCTGGCGAAACTCGAGGAGAAGGCGAAGCTGCAGCTCCAGCTCTACCTGATAGCCGTCGCCGAGCTCTGGGGCGCGGAGACGGTCGGCGGCCTCTATCACCCGCTGCGCGGCACCTCATCTCGTCGCCCGCGCGGGGTCGTGCTCGCCGACGCCGAGCCCGACCTTCCCTACCAACTGGTACGCAATGACCTTGTCGGCGAGGCGGACTTCGAGGAGCTGATCGCCGACTCCCGTGCCCGCGCGGGAGCGATCGTCGCGAGAATGCGGGCGGGCGATATCCGGCGAGACCCGGGACCGAAGGAGGGTCTGCGCGGCCACGGCATCTGCCCCGCCTATTGCGACTTCGCGCCGATCTGCCGTCGCGATCGCGCCCCCGAGGAGCCGCGCGACGATGAGGACGAGGAATGAGCGCGGAGCGGTGTCCGACCCCCGAGCAGGCCAAGGCGATCGCCGCCGCCGGCGCCGACGTCCTCGTCGAGGCCGGCGCCGGGACCGGCAAGACGGGCGTCATGGTCGACCGCTACTGCCGGCTGGTCTTCGACGAGGGGATCGCTCCCGACTCGGTCCTCGCCTTCACCTTCACCGACAAGGCCGCGGCCGAGCTCCGGCAACGGATCCGGGCGGCGATCGAGGTCAGGGCCGACACCGGCTCGGAGCGGGCGCGGGAACTTCTCGACGGCCTCGGCAGCGCCTGGGTGATGACGATCCATGGCTTCTGCAACCGGATCCTCGCCTCGCACCCGGTCGCGGTCGGGATCGACCCCCGATTCCGGGTCCTGGACGCGGCCGAGTCCGACCGCGTCGCCGACGAGGCCTTCGAAGACGCGCTCGAGGAGTTCCTCGCGGCCGGCGACCCCGAGCGGGAGCAGACCGTCGCCAGCTACGACGTCGCCGGCCTGCGCGGGATCGTGATCGCGGTCCACGCCGAGCTCCGCAGCCGCGGGCTGGCCAAGCCGGTCCTCCCGGATGCGCCCGAGAGCGACGTCGCCGGCGCGATCCGGGGGGCGCTCGCAGCCGCCGAGGCGGCGCTCCCCGACCTGAAGCCGGAGAGCGAGCACCACGCGACCGTCGCGCGGGCGATCGAGACCCTCTCCGGCTCCACCGAGCCGCCATCCCTCGACCTGATGAGCGCCCTGCAGACCGGCAAGAAGGGCGGCCAGGCGCTGGCCGGCTACCGCGAGGCGATCGATGCCGCGGTCGCCACCGTCGCCGAGGCCGGCGAGGGCGGCGTCGTCTACGCCCACGTCGGGACCCTCCTCGGAATCTTCACGAAGCGGTTCGCCGCGGCGAAGGAGCGGCGAGCGGGACTCGACTTCGAGGACCTCCAGATCCTCGCCACCCGGCTCCTCGTGGAAACCGATCTCGGCGCTGAATACAGCGCCCGCTTCACCCACCTGCTGATCGACGAGTTCCAGGACACCAACCGCTCCCAGCTGCGCCTGATCGAGGCCCTGCGGGGGCCGGCGACCGAGGTGATGATGGTCGGCGACGAGCTGCAGTCGATCTACGGGTTCCGCCACGCCGACCTCGAGGTCTTTCGCGAGCAGCGCCGCCGGGTCGAGGAGGAGGCGGGCTCGCTGGCGATCGACCTGAGCGGGAATTTCCGCTCCCGCCCCGAGGTGATCGGCGCCGTCAACGAGATCGGCGGGCACCTGCTCGGCTCCGAGTACCGGCCGCTTCGGGTCGGAGCGCTGCCGGATCCGCCTGCCCCTCTCGACGAGGGGCCAGTGGTCGAGCTGCTGATGACCGCCGAGAAGGGTTGGGACGAGCCGGGAGTCGACCTCCGGCCGGCGACCGACGCCCGGACTCCGGCGAACCAGCTCGCCGAGGCCCGTTTCGTCTCCTCGCGCCTTCGCGAGCTCGCCGACGGCGGCGTCCCCCGTGGCGAGATGGTCGTCCTCCTGCGCGCCTTCACCCACCTCGACGCCTACGAGGACTCGCTCGAGCGCGCCGGGCTCCGGCCCTACGTCGTCGGCGGCCGCGGCTACTGGTCCCAGCAGCAGGTCAGCGACGTCTGCGCGCTGCTGGGCACGATCGCGAACCCGCTCGACGACAGGGCGCTGTTCGGGGCGCTGGCCTCGCCCGCGGGTGGGGTCAGCCCCGACACGCTCTGGCTGCTGCGCGCCGGCGCCGGGCGCCGCCGCCCGGTCTGGCCGGCGATCGAACACCTGGTCGGAAGCCGCGAGGTCGAGCTGGATGACCCAGAGATCCTCAATCGAATCGACGGGGCCGACCGCGAGCTGCTCGGCGCCTTCGCGGCGGACCTGGCGGAGCTCCGCTCCCGGGCCCCGGTGCTGCCGCTGGCGGAGCTGATCGACGCTGCCGTCACCTCGACCGGATACGACCTCGCGGTCCTGATGAAGCCCTCGGGCGAAGCTCGTTTCGCCAACATCCGCAAGCTGATGCGGCTCGCGGCCGAGTACGAGGCGGCCGAGGGCCGCGACCTGCGGGGCTTCCTCGACTTCCTCGCGGCGCGCGCCGCCGCCGACGTCGACGCCGCGGCGGCGACCGCGATCGAGGGCCACGACGGAGTCAGGATCATGACCGTCCACAGCGCCAAGGGGCTCGAGTTCGGGGTCGTCGCGATCCCCCAGCTCGCCCGGCGCCTGCTCCGCAGCTGGGCGCCCCCGTTCCTGATCGGCCGTGAGGCGGCGAGCCCCCGGGTCGGGCTGCGGCTGCGGCGGCTGGGCGCGGCGGGAATCGACCTCTACGACTACGACGACCTCTGGGAGGAGGCGCAGGCGCGAGAGGCCGAGGAGGAGCTCCGCCTCTTCCACGTCGCCGCCACCCGCGCCCAGGAGCGGCTGATCCTCAGCGGCGTGATCAAGGAGAAACCGCCGAGCGAGGTGAAACCGGGGACCCCGGTGATCGAGCGGATCGCCGCCGCCCTCGACCTCGACCGCGTCGAGGGCTCCTCCGTCACCGTGCCGGCGCCGCGGCCGCGGGAGGGCCTCGACGCCGACTTCGAGTCGTCGCAGATCGCGGTCCGGGTCAATCTCGCCTCGCCCGAGCGGGTCGCCGAGCTGGTGCGCTCGAGCCGGGGCGAGGATCCCGACGCGAACCCCGGCGCCGGCCCGGCGCCGCTGCTCGTCCCGACTCCGGCTGAACCGCCGAACTGGCCGCTCTCCTACTCGGCAATCGCCGCGGTCGAGGGCCACCCGCCCCTGCGGCCGATTGCAAACGACCCCTCCGGCGAGGAGCAGCCGGCGCCGAGGGCGGAGGCGGGGGCCGCCTGGGGCACCGCCGCCCACTCCCTGCTCGAGTGGAGCCAGGCGAACGGGTGGAGCGAGCCGCCGTCGGAGATCGTCGAGCGCTTCGCCCTCGCCGCCGGGGTCGAGCCGGAGGATTCCGCTGGCCTCCTGGAGCCCGTCCGCGCCTGGCTCGGCTCGGAGCTCTTCAGGGAGCGGGTCCAGGGCTCGAGGACGAGGTCGGAGGTCCCGATCCTGCTCGAGGTCGCCGGGACCGTCCTTCGCGGCTCGATCGACCTCCTGGTCGAGGACGCCGACAGGGCGCCGTTGATCGTCGACTTCAAGACCGACCGCCTCGGTGGCCACGAGCCGCGCGAGCTGTACGGGCGCTACGGGATCCAACGCGACATCTATGCTCTCGCGGTCAGCGAGGCGACCGGCTCGACCGAGGTCGAGGTCGCCTACGTATTCCTCGAGCGGCCCGGGGAGCCCGTAACCGCAACGCTCGACGGCGACGAGGTCGCAGCGGGCCGCGAGCGGCTCGAGGGCGCGATCGGAAGGGTCAGGCAGGCCGCCTGATCAGCGCAGCTCCTTCGGCAGGCCGAGGAGCTCGAAGGCGACCTCGACCCGGCGCGGGTCGAAGGGATGCTCGGGGAGTCGGGCCAGGACCTCGGGGTCGGGATCGACGATCGTGCGGGTCAGAAAGGCGTCGACCGCGACGATCTCGCGGTCGCCGAGGGTGAGGACGTTGAGGGCGAAGCGCTGGTAGGCCTGGGCCTCCGGAGACCACGTGTAGAAGCCGAGCGCCTCCTGTCCGTTGGCGCGAGAGCGCACCGCCCGCCAGCGCCAGTCACCGGAGAGGGGCTGGCGGCGAAGGAAGGCCGTGATCGCCTCGCGGCCCCGGAACCAGCTGCGCAGAGGCGGCATCGCAAACGCCGCGTCCTCACTCAGCATCGAGACGACCGCCTCGACGTCCTGGCGTTCCCAGGCGGCGATGTAGCTTTCGACCAGCTCCCGGACCTCGGCGTCTCCGAGCTCCCGCAGCGTCACCTGCTGGCTGCGCTCCGGAAGGCGGCGCTCGACCGTCTCGCGGGCTCTCTGCAAGGCGCTGTTGACCGAGGCCGTGGTCGTCTCGAGCACCTCGGCCGCCTCCTTCGCCGAGAAGCCGAGCACGTCGCGGAGGATCAGAACCGCGCGCTGGGTCGCCGGCAGGTGCTGAAGGGCGGCGATGAACGCGAGCTCGACCGCCTCGCGCTGTTCGTAGCGGGCCTCGGGAGCGGCGCGGCCGTCGGCGACCTCGAACGCTTCATCCGCGTAGGGCTCGATCCAGGTCGACTCGATCAGCGGCTCGCCGATGACCCCGGCGGGATCGGCGGCCGGGTACTCGGCGGGGAGCACCCGCTTTGGGCGCCGGGCGATCGTGTCGAGGCAGGTGTTGGTGGCGATCCGGTAGAGCCAGGAGCGCAGCGAGCTGCGCCCCTCGAACTGGTCGAGTGCGCGCCAGGCGCGGAGAAATGCCTCCTGGAGCGCATCCTCGGCGTCGTGGACCGAGCCCAGCATCCGGTAGCAGTGGGAGTGGAGCTCGGCCCGGTGAGGCTCGACCAGGCGGCGGAATGCCGCCTCGTCTGCCGTCCGGGTGACGCTCATCGCCACAGGTTGGCAGAGGCCACGGGCTGTCGTGGCCGTCTGCCGGCCCGCTGGGTCAGGCGGGCACCAATCGGGCCATCGGGCTAGGACCTCCCCTCGGCACCGAGCGCAACGTTCTCGACGTTCTCGACGTCGAGTCGCGGCAGCCGTCGCTCGAGCCAGGCCGGGATCCACCAGTTGCGGTTCCCAAGCAGCTGCATCACCGCTGGGACCAGGACCATCCGGACCACGGTGGCGTCGAGGAAGATCGCCACCGCGAGCCCGATTCCGAATAGCTTCAGGAACACTTCCGGCGAGGCGACGAAGGCGAGGAAGACGACGACCATGATCGCCGCCGCCGCCGTGATCACGCGGGCCGTTTTCGCCAGGCCCGCGGCCACCGCCCTGGTGTTGTCGCCGTCCTTGAGGTACTCCTCTCGGATCCGCGAGACCAGGAATACCTCGTAGTCCATCGAGAGCCCGAACAGGATCGCGAACATCATCACCGGCATGAACGGCGCGATCGGGACCTCGTGGTCGATCCCGATCAGCCCGCCGACCGCGCCGCCCTTCGCCACCAGGGTCATCACGCCATAGGCGGCGCTGACCGAGAGCAGGTTCATCACCGCCGCCTTGAGCGAGATCAGCGGTGCGTGGAAGGCGATCAGGAGCAACAGGAACGAGAGCCCGACCACGCCGGCGATGAACAGCGGCATGCGGTCGACCATGTAGACGCTCTGGTCCTCGAGCGCCGCGGTCACGCCGCCGACCTGGGCGGTGATCCCGGTGCCGTCGAGGGCTTCGGGCAGGACGGTCCCGCGCAGGTGCTTGACCAGGTCGCGGGTCGCCGCGTCCTGAGGCGAGGTCGTCGGGACCACGGTGATCAACGCCGCGTCTCCGGCCTGGTTGAAGCGGGGGGCGGTGACGAAGTCGACTCCCTCTTCGCCGCGCAGCTCGTCGGCCAGGGCGTTGATGTCCCCCTTTGCGCTCGGGGAGGGGAGTTCGGCCGCGATCACCAGCGGGCCGTTGGTGCCCGGCCCGAACCCTTCGGAGATCAGGTCGTAGGCCTGGCGGGTCATCGTGTCCGGCGGGTCGTTGCCGGCATCGGGGAACCCGAGCCGCATCCCGAGCGCCGGCGCCGCCAGCGCCAGCAGCAGGACCGTCGCCGCGATCGCCGCCGTCCACGGATGCCGTCTGGACGACGTGGCTCCAGCGCCAGGCGAGTGACTGCTCGGTGCCTTCCGTCCTCTGGGCACGGCCGAGGAACGGGACCCGCAGCCGGTCGACCCTCGGGCCGAGGTAGGAGAGCAGGGCGGGCAGCAGGGTGATCGAGGCGAGCATCACGACGAGCACCGCCAGCGAGGCCGAGAGCGCCACCCCGTACATGTAGGTGAGCCCGGTCAGGAACAGCCCGAGGACGGCAACAACGACCGTGCAGCCGGCGATGATCACGCTGCGCCCAGCGGTGGTGATCGCCTCGACCACCGCGTCGTGGCGGTCCTTGCCGTCGTGCAGAGCGGCCCTGAACCGGGTCAGGACGAGGAGCGAGTAGTCGATTCCGACCCCGATCCCGATCAGCCCGGAGACCGCGGTCGTCCAGTCGGGGACGTTGACGACGTTGGCCAGCAACAGAATCAGGCCGCCGGAGGTGATCCCGAGGCCGACCAGGGCGATCGCCAGCGGCAGGCCCACGGCGACCAATGATCCGAAGGCGATCAGGAGGACGATCGCCGCCCCGAGGAAGCCGTACCCCTCGGGGCTGGCCCCTTCCTGGGCGCGGTAGATCGGGTCCCCGCCGAGCTTGATCTCAAGACCGCCGCCGCTGTTGCGTTCGGCAGCGTCGACCAGCTGTTCGCCCTCTTCCTTCGTAATCTCCCAGCCGGGGACGGTCATCGGCAGCGTCGTCGTCGCGATCGTCCCGTCATCGGAAATGCGGGTCTTGGTCGCCGGATCGATGTGATTGACGTCTTCGGCTTCGGCGAGGAAGGCGTTCACGCGCTTCGTCGCGGCGGGGCTGTCGGCGCCGTTCGGGTCCTTCCAGACGACGTAGACTTCCTGGCCGCTGTAGCCGCCGAACTTGCGTTCTGTCAGATCGCTGGCCGCCTTCGACTCGGAGCCGGGTGTGTTGTAGTCGGCTTCGTACTCACCCTTGAGTGCGGAGCCGAGACCGATCAGGACGATCATCGCGCCGATCCAGGCGAGCACCACGGTGCCGCGGCGGCGATAGGTGAAGTCTGCGAGACGGGTGAGCTGACGAGTCATGCAACTGGTCCTTTCAAGCGGGGAAGTCGTTCATGGGGAAAAAGATGTATAGCAATAATGATTAGGAAATGTAATTAACTCGGTGTACTCTTCGCGACATGGGTGACAAAACGCTCGCCGGCGACCATGCCCCGTCCTCGGTCGCCTTTCTCCTCTCCCAGGTCGGGATCCACGCCTCGCAGCGCTTCGCCCGGCGAATCGCCGAGATCGACCTCCAACCGCCGCAGTTCCGGGTGATGAACATGGTCGACGCGGTCGAGGGGCGCTCCCAGCAGGCGATCGCGGAGGCGATCGGTGCCCCTCCGAGCCGGATGGTCGCGATCGTCGACGAGCTCGAGGCGCGGGGGTTGATCGAGCGCCGCCCCCATCCCAGTGACCGCAGGGTCCACGCCCTCTATCTGACGGCTGCCGGCCGCCGCCTCCTCGCCCGCGGGCGGAAGATCGCGCTCGAGCACGAAGAGGATCTGATGAGGGGCCTGAGCGTCGCCGACCGCACCCGCCTCGTAGCCCTCCTGCAGAAGGTCGTCGACGAGCAGGGAATCGGCAGCGGGGTCCACCCGGGTCTGAGCTGACATCAACGAATAGGACCGCGGCGCGGGCGAAAACTAATCGGCCTCGGCCGGCGGCTCGAGCTTGGCGGCGAGCTCGTCGAGGCGGAGCTCCTTCAACCCCTCGCCGACCGCATCCAGCTCATCGGCGCAGTAGGAGACCAGCTCGCGGCCTTCGCGGCACAACTCGAGCGTCTCGCGCAGGCCGGCCTGGCCGGAATCGAGCCTGTCGATGATCTGCTCAAGGCGCTCGACCGCGCCCTCATACGACTCAGGCTTCACGGACTCTCGCTCACTTGAAGACAATTTCGCCCTCCGCGCTCAGTCGCGTCCGCCGCGGGTGGGTCGTACCTGCAGCTTTCCATCGGCGAAGCGGAGACTAATCCGATCCTCGGCGCGTGCGGCTTCGGCGCTGGTCAGCGGCTCTCCGTCGGCGCTCTCGGCGAGCGCGTAGCCGCGCTCGAGCGTGCGCTCCGGTTCGTGGGCCCGGAGCGCGACCTCGACCCGCCTCAGCGCCTCGCGCCGGCTTCCGAGTTCGGCCCCGGAGGCGCGACGCAGGGCCCGGTCGAGGACGACCACCGCGATCCGGCGCTGGAACGAGCGGCGCTCGCCGAGGCGGCGTTCCGAGGAGGCCCGGATCTCACGGGTCATCTGGTTGAGCGCGACCCGCTCCCGGTGTAGTGCCCGGGCCGGGCCCCGGGCCAGCGCCGCCAGGTGCCTGGCGCGCGCTCCGACCGCGCCGTCCGCGCCGCGGCGGATCGCTGCGGCACAGCGCTCGAGGTCGCGGCGGCCCTCGAAGCAGTCGAGCGGGACCGCCGCCTCGGCGGCGTGGGTCGGGGTCGAGCAGGCGACCGCGGCGACGTCGTCGATCAGGGTCGAGTCCCGCTCGTGGCCAACGGCGCTGATCACCGGCACCCGGAGAAGGGCGACCGTGCGGCAGAGGGTCTCATCGCAGAACGCCCAGAGGTCGGCGAGGCTGCCGCCGCCCCTGGTGACGACAATCGCCTCGACCTCGGGCCGGGCCGCGAGGTCGCCGATCGCCGCGGCGATCGCCGGCGCGGCGCGGCGATCCTGGACCGGCGCGAACCCCCAGACGACGGTCCCCTCCCAGCCACGGCGGCGAAGGCCGGCAAGGAGGTCGCGCCGTGCGGCGCCCGACTCGGCGGTGACGACGCCGATCGTGCGCGGCAGCAGCGGCCGCGCCAGCTGCTTCTGAAGCTCGAACAGGCCCTCGGAGCGAAGTTGCTTGCGAAGGCCCTCGAGGCGGGCAAGCAGGTCACCCTCCCCGGCCAGCCGCACATAGGTGGCGCGGAAGGAGAAGCTGGGCGAGGCCTGGGCCCCGCCCGGGTAGTAGTCGGGGCCGCCGGCGATCACGATTTCTGCGCCGTCGCGGAGGCCGCCATCGGGCAGGCCCGCCCGCTCGAGGTCATCGAGCCAGATCGCGCAGGGCACCGCGCCCTCGCCGTCTCGCAGCTCGAAGTACGCCTGGACCTTGCTGTGACTGACCCCGGTCACCTCGCCGACGAGACGGACCCGGGCCCGCCGGCGAAGCTCCTCCTGCAGCACCCGGGCGTAGCGGCCGACCGGGAACGGGCCCGGGAGCTCGGGTTCGACCGCCTTCGTCGCTACCCGGCGCGGTTCCACCGGCGCGCCCAGGCCCTGAGCTCGTCGATCGCCGGCCCGAGTTCGGCGCCGGCGGCGGTTAGGGAGTAGGTGACCCTCACCGGCGAGCCGGCCTCGACGTCGCGCTCGACCAGGCCTTCCTGCTCGAGCTCGCGGAGGCGGCGCGAGAGGAGCCGGTCGGAGAGGCCGGGAACCGCCTTGGCCAGCTCGCCGAAGCGCCGAGGGCGCTCCGCCAGGACGCAGACGATCGCTCCGGTCCATCGCTTCCCGATCAGCTCGATCGCGGCGTGAAAGTGCGGACAGACTCCGGCGTGCCCCTCTGTGGCGCGTGTCGCCTCCACCTACGATGGAGCTTACTGAACGTAAGTGACGGGCTCGGCGGGGGATGCGCCTGGTTGGATTCAGCCATGACAGTGCTCGATTGGGGAATCGTCGCCTTCGCCGTGGCGATGGGGATCTGGGGCTACCGCCAGGGGCTGATCGTCGGCGCCCTGACCCTTGCGGGGTTCATCGGCGGCGCCTTCGCCGGGAGCCGGCTCGGGCCTCTGCTGCTGAGCGGCGGCTCCGAGTCCCCCTACTCCCCGCTGTTCGCCGCGCTCGGGGCGTTGCTGGTCGGAGCCCTCGTCGCGGTGATGCTCGAGAGCGTCGCCCTCGGCCTCCGCCACCGGGTGATCCGGGGCCGGACGCTCCACGCCCTCGATGGCGCCGGCGGCGCCGCGCTGATCGTCGCCGTCGCCCTTGGACTCGCCTGGGTGTTCGGGGCCGCCGCCCTCCACACCCCCGGAACCGCCGAGCTGCGCGGCGACGTCCAGCGGTCGCTGATCCTCCGCAACCTCAACGACCTGCTGCCGCCCTCGGGGCCGGTCCTGAACGCGTTGAGCAGGGTCGACCCGGCACCGACGATCTCCGGGCCGGCGGTTCCCGTCGCCCGTCCCGATGGCGCCATCGTCACCGACCCCGAGGTGGTCGCCGCGCGCCGCTCCGTCGTCCGCATCCTCGGGACCGCCTGCGGCCTGGGGGTCGAGGGGTCGGGGTGGGTGGCCGCCCCCGACCTCGTCGTCACCAATGCCCACGTCATCGCCGGCCAGGACGACACCACGGTGACGACCGAGGCCGGCGCCTCGCTGCCGGCAACCGCGGTCCACTACGACCCTGGCAATGACCTCGCGATCCTCCGAATCGACGCCCCCCTCCCGGCCCTCGAAATCGCCTCCGAGCAGCGGCGTGGGACCGCCGGGGCCCTGCTGGGCTATCCCGAAAACGGCCCCTTCACGACGGCCCCTGTCCGGCTCGGCGACACCCGCACCGTGCTCAGCGAGGATTCCTACGGGCGCGGGCCGTACCAGCGCCGGATCGCGTTCCTTCGCGGCAGCGTCCGCAGCGGCAACTCGGGCGGGCCGATCGTCGATTCCGCCGGCAGGGTCCTGGCGACGGTGTTCGCCGCGACCGCCTCCGCCCCGGCCGGAGGATTCGCCGTACCCGACGAAGTCGTCCAGCTCGCCCTCGGCGACACCTCGTCCCCGGTCGACACCGGGCCGTGCACGAGCTAGAGAGGCAGGAAGTACATTCCCGCAACCGTGAACAACCTCTCGCCCGAGGTGGCGCGGCGCCGCCGTCTGGTCACCCGAATGATCCCGCTGTTCGTCGTCGCCGTGATCGCGTTCATCTTCGGCGCGATCGCCGGTGTGCCAGGGTCACCAGAACGCGACTCGGCGGGGCGGTTCGTCGAAGCCTGGTCGCGCAAGGACTTCAGCGCGATGTACCGCGAGCTGAACACCGAATCCCGCAAGAACGTCTCCGAAGCGGAATTCGTCAAGGCCTACCGCGACGGTGCCGAGACCGCGACGCTTCGGACCATCGCCGGCCGGGACCCGGGCGACGCTGAAGAGCGGGACTCCTCGACCGTCGTCCCGGTCCCGGTCACCGCCCGCACCGTCGCCTTCGGCACCGTCGAAGACGACCTTGTCCTGCCCTATGACGATGGCGGCATCGCTTGGAGCCCGAGCCTGGTCTTCCCCGGGCTGAGCACGGGCGAGCACCTCGAGAGCAGGGTCGAACTGGCACCCCGGGCGCCGATTCTGGCCGCCGACGGAGAACCGCTGGCCGAAGGCTCGGCCGAAGCCCGTGAACACCCGCTGGGCGGCGCGATGATCGACGTCACCGGCGAAATCGGGATGGCCGAAGAAGACGAAATCCCTGCGCTCGCCCGCCATGGCTTCCCGCCGGGGACCCCGGTCGGCATCAGCGGGGTCGAGCAGGCTTTCAACGCCAGGCTCGCAGGACGGCCGGGAGGCACCCTGCTGGCGGTCGCGGATTCCGGCGGCTCGGCCAGAATCATCGCCAGGGCCACCCCGGAGGCCGGCGCCCCGGTGAAGACGACGATCGATCCGGACCTGCAGCAGGCCGCCGTCTCAGCGCTCGCCGGCCGTGCCGGCGGGGTCGCCGCCCTCGATCCCCAGACCGGCGACATCCGCGCGCTCGCCGGCCAGGCCTTCTCCGCCCCGCAGCCGCCTGGCTCGACATTCAAGATGCTGACCACGATCGCCGCCCTCCAGAAGGGGGTCGTCTCGCTCGACGACGAATTCGAAATCACCGACGGCGCCAACGTCGGCGGCCGCTTCATCAGCAACGCCAACGGCGAGCTCTGCGGCGGCACGTTCCGCGAAGCGTTCGCCGAGTCCTGCAACGCCGACTTCGCACCGTTGGGGCCCAAGATCGGCAACGACGACTTCGTCGCGGTCGCGGAAATGTTCGGGTTCAACTCACCGCCGAGCCTCTACTCGCAGGAAGTGCTGGAAGCGGTCAAACCGGCCGAACCGACGATCCCGACCGACATCGGCGAGGAAGTCGACCTCGGGGTGACGGCGATCGGCCAGGGCGAGGTACTGGCGACGCCGTTGTTGATGGCGAGCATCGCCCAGGCGATCGCCAACGACGGGATCCTCGAGCCGACCTCGCTGGTCGCCAACAAGAAACTGCGGCCCGACAAGAAGCCGGTCCGGGTGATGTCGAAGGAGATCGCCGACGAGCTGACCGAACTGATGGTCGGCGTCGTCACCGAAGGGACCGGGTACGCCGGGGCGATCCCGGAGGGCCAGGTGGCCGGCAAGACGGGGACAGCCGAGCTCGGCCCCGTCCCCGGCCAGGAGAACTCGCCCGAACCGGAGCAGATCAAGGACGCCTGGTTCGCCGCCTTCGCCCCGGCCGACAAGCCGAAGCTCGTCGCCGCGATGCTCCTGATCGAAGCGGAAGCCGCCGGCGGCGAAGTCGCCGCGCCGGCCATCTCGGAAGTTCTCTCGGCCGGCCTCTAGAGGTCGAGTTTGACTTCGGCCGGGCCGCCGGGCCCGGGGATCTCGAGCGTCAGCGGCCGGTTCACCGAGGCCGTCGCCGGCAGGTCAAAGAGGGCGACCGATCCCTCGATCGAGCCCTGCTGGGGGGTCGAATCGGGGGTCGGGATCGGTTCCTGGGACTCGATTTCGCCGCCGAACGGGAAGGCGTAGAGGCTTTCGCTTTCGAGCGCGTCGTAGGTCTGGTCGTCGGCGTCGGTGATCGTCAGCGCGTCGGCGAGCGTCTGCGTGTCTTCGCTCTTGTTCTGGACTTCGATGAAGACCCCGAAGTAGGTCGAGCCGTTCTTCGGCGGCGGCTGGCCGACGAGGAAGGCGGAGTCCTCGGTGTCGTTGGGATTGAGGTAGCGGGAGAAGACGACGGTGTAATCGAGCTCGCCGAGCGTCACGGTCTGGCCCTCGTCGACCTCGGTGACGCCATCGCTCGAGTAGCCGCAGGCGGAGACGCCGCCGGCGATTGCGATCAGCAGGATCGCTGCGAGCAGCGGAAGCAGGGGCTTGCGAGGGAGGCTGGCCATCGGCGGCGTGAGTCTATAAAGACCGGATCAGGGAATGCCGGTGGCGTAAGGGTTGCCGCCGGCGACCGCGACCGGCTCCCGCTCGCCGGCGCCGGCCTCGAGCTGATCGCGGAGGCGGTTGACGGCCTCGCGCCAGCCGCGCTCGAGTCCCACCGACGCCATCCCGACCGCGTCGATCGCCCTGTCGATGTGATTCGACGGCTCGGTCCAGAACGAGACGCGGACCGTGATCAGCGATCCCGGGCCCTCGAGCAGCTCCCAGACCGTGGTCGAGGGGATCCTGTTCGCGCGCCCGCCGTGGCCGTGCTCGACGATCCGCTGCGGCTCCTCGACTTCGGTGATGACCGTGTCCATCCAGAGGTGGCGGGGGAAGGTCTGGAAGCGGAACCTGGCGCCGGCGCCGATCCCCGTGGAGTCGATCCGCGTCAGGTGCAGGTCGGAGATGAAGTGGTCGGTGAAGGATGGCCGGCGGCTGAGGTCGCATAGCTCGGCGAACGCCACCGATCGGGGGACGTCGATCTCGACCGAGGCGCTGACGGGACCCATGTCGCGCGATTCTATGCAAGCTCGGCGGAGGCCCGGTACGATCGACGGGAGCGCCTTAAGGAGGAAGTCCATCTTCACCAGTTCCAGAAGGACGTCCGAGAGCCTCGCCACCGGTTTGATGCCGGGTGCGGGGACGTTTTTCTGCCTTGGATGCGGGACTCAGTTGTCCCTTCAGGAGGACGACGCGCTGCCTCATTGTGCGCGCTGTCGAGGCACCTCCTTCCGCCGGGACTCGATCTTCGAGCCGATGCAGGAGCACGGCAGCACGACTGTCGAGTTCCCCGCTCCGACCCCCTCGGACCCCTCCGGGTGGCTGGAGGAGGCGCGTCAGGCGCTGCCCGGCGGAGGCCGGTATCTCGTCTTCCGCAGCGAGGACGCGATCCAGGTCTTCGAGATCGAGGAGGGCTGGACCCGGATCGGCCGCAGCATCGCCGCCGACATCCGACTCGACCACCCCAGCGTCTCCCGCCGCCACGCCCTCGTCGTCTCCGAACCGGACTCGGACATGCGGGTGCTCGACGACCGCAGCCTCAACGGCGTCTTCGTCAACGACGAGGAGGTCGATTGGGGCAAGCTCAAGGACGGCGACGAACTGCGGGTCGGCCGCTTCCAGCTGTTCGCCCTCGAAGCCTGAGGCTCGGGCCTAGCGGGTCCTGGCGAAGAGGTCCGCGATCGTGCGGACCTCACGAAGGAGGCCGTCGAGCATCGCCTCGTTGTTCGTATGGATGCGCCATTCGGCGTAGCGGCGGTCCTGTTCGGCGGTGTCGAGGCGCTCCTCGAGCGTTCTCGTCCGCTGATCGATGCGGTCGATCGACTTCTCGAGCCGCTTCTCACTCTTCCGCACCCGCCGCTTGACGTAGTCGCGGGTCTCCTCGCGCAGCGCCTCGACTTCGCGGCGCAGCTTCTTGTCATCGCCGATCGAGCCCTGTTCGGACATCATCTCCTCGACGCCCACGCGGACCCGCTCGATCTCCTCGTGCAGCTTCTCCCTCGCTCTCTCAGCGGCCTCCGAGATCGCCGGCGAGGACGAAAGCGGGATCGGCTCGCCAGGACTGCGCGGATCGCGGTCGGCCATCACCCTGCGCATCGTACGTCCGCCGTAGGCCGGAACCCGCAAATAGCGCACCTTCCCGCCCCACCAACCCGACCGTGATCGTTATTTCAGGCGCTATGGGTGCGGAATGGCGATCACACCCCTACGTCCGGTCAATCCGGGCCGGCCCGAACCCGAGAAGCTCGAGGGCCAGGGGACACTCGCCCCTCCCACCTACTCAGTCGAGATGCTCGGGTCCGCCTGCACCTTGTGGGGGACCACCATCAGGAAGTTGCTGGCGGCGTCGGCAGCGAGGTCCATGATCCGATCGGCCTCCTGTCCCTGGTTGGTGGCACGCAGCTCGTCGGCGTAATGCGAAAGCAGGTCGTCGATGTCGAGCAGCCCATCAGCGTCGAGGGCTTTGAGCTCGACTTTGGCCCCCTCGCCGAGACGGCTCTCGATCGCCTCCCGGTCGAGGCCGAAGGCGTTCTGGCGGACGTAGACGCGGCCACCGGTCATCCCCGCGCAGGCCCAGGGGCCGATGTCGCCGAGGACGATCGCACGGCCCGAGGTCATGTACTCGAACGCGAACCCCTTGGCGTTGGCGCGGTCGACGATGCAGCCGCGGCCGTCGTCGATGTCGGCCTCAGGCTCACCGCCGAGGACAACGTCGGCGCCGGAGAGGCGGATGCAGAAGCGCGAGTCGGCCGAGCCCTGGACGAAGAGGCGGCCGCGCTGGGCGCCGTAGGCGAAGGACTTCCCGACCGAGCCGTTCAGCCGCCTGCCCTTGGCACCCTTCCCCTTCAGCACCGAGACGACGCCGCCGAGCATCGTCTTGCCGACACCGTCCTGAGCGCCGCCCTCGACCCTGACCGAGACGCCGTAGGCGTTGAAGGCGCCGAAGCCCTGGCCCGCAACCGAGCCGCCGTTGAACGAGAGGCTCGCCAGCACCTCGTCGCTGGGCTCGGGCCCGTCTTCGAAGATCCTGGCGCGGGAGATCGCCCCGGAGAGCTCGGTGCCGAGGACTCGGTCGTTGGCGTCGGTGGCGCGGGGGAACTCGCTGGTGACGGTCCGCCCCGAGCAGACTTCCGGCGCCAATGCCGCGATCTGGCTCGAGGCCTCCTTGGCCTCCATCCGGATCGGCCGGGCAACGACGAGGCCGGCCTCGGCCCGCCCCTCGACGATCTCGTCGCCGACCGGAAGGTCGATCGGCTCGAGGTCGAGGAACTCCTCCAGCGGCGTGATCAACTCGGCGAGGTCGATCCGGTCGTGGTGGGAGATCTGCTCGAGCAGGTCGTAGCGGCCGACCAGGTCCTGTGCCCGCTGGTAGCCGAGCGAGGCGACGACCTCCTTCACCTCCTCGCCCATCGCCGAGAAGAAGCGGGCGCAGCTCTCGGCGGCGAGGTCGATCTCCTGCGGGGTGAACTTCTTCAGGCCGTGCTCCTGGGCCTGCTCGACGGTCTCGATCTGGGTCGCGATCCCGACATGGCAGGTGTCGAGCTGGCAGCCGCGGCAGATCGTGCAGCCGAGGCTGACCATCGCCAAGGTGCCGAACCCGACCCGGTTGGCACCGAGGCAGTGAAGCTTGACGATGTCGTGCCCGGTCCGGTAGCCGCCGTCGGCCCAGATCTCGACCCGGTTTCGGATCCCCGCCTCCATCAGCGCCCGGTGGACGGCGCGGGTGCCGATGTCCGAGGGCAGGCCGACGTGGCGCAGCGCGTGCTGGCGGGCGGCGCCGGTCCCACCCTCGAATCCCGAGAGGGTGATGATGTCGGCGCCCGCCTTGGCGATCCCGAGACCGATCGTGCCGATGTTCGGCACCACCGGGACCTTTACCGAGACGCGGACGTCGGGGTTGACGGTCTTCAGCTCGTCGATCAGCTCCGCGAGGTCCTCGATCGAGTAGAGGTCGTGGTTGTTGGACGGCGAGATCAGGTCCGTGCCGGGAGCCGCGTTACGGGCGGCGGCGACCTTCTCGGAGACCTTCTTGCCGGGCAGATGCCCGCCCTCGCCCGGCTTCGCGCCCTGGCCGATCTTGATCTCGGCGACGTAGGAGGAGTTGATCATCTCGGCCGAGACCCCGAACCGGCCCGAGGCGACCTGCTGGCCGCGCCATTTGCGGTACTGGCCGTACATGTCGCGGATCTCGCCACCCTCGCCGTTGACGCAGAGGATGTTGATCGACTTAGCCGCCTCGGCGTATGCTCGGAACGCAGGCTCCGACTGCGAGCCGAAGCTCATCGAGGAGATCACGACCGGGTAGTCGTGGTGGCCGACGCCGGCATCGACGTCGGCGGGGTCGACCGGGTCGCGGTCGCCCTTCAGCCCCATGATGTGGCGCATCGAGATCGGGTTGTTGGACTCGAGGTCGCGGACTTTCTCCGAGTACTCGGCGTAGGTGCCGGAGCCGTTCGCGGTAGCGATCGCCGCCTTGTAGACCTTCGGGTAGAAGCGGAACGTCTTCGCCGGTTTCGCGTCGTCGTCCTCGGAGAGAATCCGGGCCCGCTCGTTGGTGTCCTCGTCGAGCTCGGTGAACCCGACGCCGCCCTTCTGGGTCGCGGCGAAGGCATCGGTCTGGAACAGCTCGGCGAGCTCGGGCTTGATCCCGATCGAGGAGAACTGGCGGGCGTATCCGCGCACCTCGTGGATCCCGATCGTCGAGATCACTTTCTCGATCCCCTTGGTCAGCGCCGCGCAGAGGTTGCCGATGTCGGTCTCGTAGTCCTCGACACAGATCACCTCGACCATCGTGTACGGGCAGACGCCGTTGGCCCCGAGGCCGAGGGCGAGCATCACGTCGTGGACGTTGCGGATCGAGGCCGCACGGAGGACGATCCCGCAGCGGCGGCGGAGATTCTCCTCGCCGGGCCCGACCCGGAACTGCTTCAGCGCCTGGTCGATCGCCGATGTCGCGAGGTGGGGGTCGAGGTAGCGGCGCTCGGCGTCATAGACGGTGCGGTCGGTGAGGACCAGCAGCTCGGCTCCGTCGCGGACCTTCTTCACCGCCTCCTGCTTGATCCGCTCGATCGCCCCCTTCGTCGTCTCCGACTCGAGCAGCGAGATGTCGACCGCGCCGGCGCGTCCCCTGAACTCCTCCCAGAGGTCCTCGAGTAGGTAGGTCCGGTGCTCGCGCGCGACCTTGCGGTAGGCGCTGTCGGAGAGCGGCGCCAGATCGTGGTGGCCGCCGAGGATCACCGGCAGCGCGGTCTCGATAGTGCCGGTGTCGACGTCGGCGGCGTCGAGTGAGGGACGCCGGCCGAACACGGCCCGGGTCGAGAAATGCTCGACCTCGCGCTCGCGGTCGATCGCCGGGTTGGTGACGACCGCGACCGTCTCCTTGAAGTAGTCGGCCAGGTTCTGGCGCTCCGGAGAGAGCGCCGCCAGCGGCCCGTCGTAGCCGAGCGAGCCGATCGGCTCGGCCCCGTTGGAGGCCATCTGCTGGACGAGTTTGACGTCGTCGCGCTGCCAGCCGAACCCGGCGAGCACCCGGTCGGAAACCTTGACCGGCTCCTCGGGGCCGGCGTCGGAGTAGCCGGGGACCTCGCCGCCCTCGAGCGGGCCGCCGGTCTCGAGCGCCCGGTCGTAGGGGCCGACCCCGTCGACCCCGTTGCGCTTCAGCCAGCGATCGCGGACGACCCGCAGCATCTCGTCGTGGGGCCAGAGCAGCGAGCGCTTGCGCTCGCGGTCGATCTCGACGAGCGCCTTCTCACCGGGGGCCAGCGGCTTCGGCTCGGAGATCATCTCGCTGACCGAGACGACGCCGGGCTCGGAGCTGAAGACGAAGTCCTCGCCGGTCTCGACCTGCCAGAGCGGCCGCAGGCCGAGGGCGTCGGCCGAGAACACGCACTCGTCGGTGTGGCGGGCGATCAGCGCCACCGGGCCCTGCGCGAACGGGCCCATCGCCTGGTGCAGGTACATGTAGAAGCCGTGCAGCTCCTCGGGCAGGGCGCGGATCTCCTCGACGATCGGCGGCACGACCATCTCCATCGCCTCGGCGAGACTGAGCCCGTCGCGGCTGACGAGGGTGTCGATCGTCCGGTTCAGGTCCTGCGAGTCGGAGTTCCCGGGCGGGATCGGTACGCCCAGCATCCGCGCCTCCTGGCGCAGCTGCTCGATCGTGTTGATCTCACCGTTGTGGCCGAGGACCGAGAACGGCTGGACCCGCTTGAACGAGGGCCAGGTGTTGGTCGAGTAACGGTTGTGGCCGAAGCACCCGATCGTCTCCAGTCGCTCGTCGTTGAGGTCCGGGTAGTAGGCCCCGAGGACCTTCGGCGACCCCATCACCTTGTAGACGCAGGTCGTCGCCGAGAACGAGGGGACGTGGACGCCGAGCCGCTGCTCGAGCTCGGAGAGGAGGTCGAAGAGGACGCGGTCGCGGTGCGAGGCGTCGGCGACGAGGCCGCAGACCTGCCAGAAGTGGGGCTCCTCCTCACGCGCGGTCGGGCCGAGGGCGGTCGAGTCGACGACCCCGATCCGCTCGGCGAGGATCCGGAAGCCGCCCTGGCCGAGCAGCTCGCGGGCACCGTGTTGGACCTGCTGGAGGTCGGCGGTCCGTTCGATGAAGACGTGGGCGACGGCGAATGCGTCGTCGAGGGTCAGCGAAGGGTCGTGGCCGTCGCTGCGGACCTCCTCGGCCCAGAGCTTGCGGGGAATGTCCAGGAGGACGCCGCAACCGTCACCCTCGCCGTCGACGTTGCCGGCGCGGTGGAGCATCTTCTGCAGGGCGGGGATCGCCTTGCGGATCGGCTCGTGGCTCGGCGTCGCGTCCTTGCGCACCGAGGCGTAGATCGCGCACGCGTCCTTGTCCTCGACGCTGGGCGGCGAGACCCGCGGCCGGTAGGCCTTCTCGGGCGAGTAACGGAAATCACCACCCGCGGACTTCGGTGACTGGGTGCTGCTCATGCTGACCTCCCGGGATCCGCGCCTTCTTCGAGCGGGCACGCGACGGGTTGACGAGTCGGGAAATTATAGGGACGAACCCCAACCACATCGCCGAGCCTGCGATTACCCCCGCATATCGGGGGTAATCGCAGGCTCGGCGATCAGCCCCAGGACATCGGCTCGTATCCGCCGCCCGGGCGGACGCCGATCAGGAGCGCGGTGACCGGCGCCGAGGACTGGTTCAGAATCGTGCGGTCGGTCGGCCCCTCGATCGAGGCGAAGGTGCCGGCCGGCGCCGGATGGTCCTCCCCGTCGAGCCGGAGGGTCGCGTCGCCTTCGAGGATGACGTAGACCTCGACCTCGCCGGTGCTGCCGTGGTTGTGCTCGGGAATCTGGCCGCCGGGGCCGATCTCGACCATGTTGTAGCCGAAGCAATCGGTGCCGAGCGCCCTGCGGGCCAGCAGCCAGGTGGCCTTGCCGGAGCCCTCCATCACCTCGAATTCGTCGCGGTGCTTGACCGAGTAGCCGTCATCCATGGGTCAACTCTAAAGCTCGGGAACGTCCGCGCCAAGGGGGGTGAACGGGAGGCGGCGCACCTCGGCCCAGCCCGACGCCCGACCCTCGAGGGCCTCGGCGACCTTGCCCGCGTCCTGCCATGTGGTCCAGACCAGCACGGTCGGCCCGGCACCCGAGATCGTCGCCCCCAGCGCGCCGAGCTCGGGAGCTGCGTCGACCAGCTCCATCGAGCGCGGGTAGAGATCGCGCCGGCGCGGCTGGTGGATGCGGTCGGCGAGCCCACGGGCGACGAGGTCGAGGTCGGCGCTGCGCAGCCCGAGCACCAG
The DNA here is from genome assembly GCA_963805455.1 of uncultured Solirubrobacterales bacterium. Lineage (GTDB taxonomy): Bacteria > Actinomycetota > Thermoleophilia > Solirubrobacterales > 70-9 > VRUE01. The sequence goes on along the minus strand of CAWDUJ010000010.1, from coordinate 74,593 downwards.
TCGCGAGGCGGCGGAGACATTGGCGACGGCGTCGCCGAGCGGGATCTCGGCAGGGATCGCCCCGCGGGCGAGCTCGGTCGAGACCTCCTCGGCGGGGATCACGGCGATCGCCTCGAGCCCGTCAGGAGGGTCGAAACGAGCCGCGCTGGGAGTGCCGCCCTCCCCCTCGCCGCAGATCACGAAGCCGCCGTAGATCGCGGCGGCGACGTTGTCGGGGTGTCCCTCGATCTCGGTCGCCGCCACCAGCAGCTCCTCGCGAGAGAGGGCGAGCTCGAAGAGGTGCTCGGCGGCGTAGAGCCCGGCGACAATCGCTGCCGCGCTCGATCCGAGGCCGCGGGCGAGCGGGATCCCCTCCCGCAGCCGGAACGCGATCCCGTCGGCCGGGTGCAGGCTCTCGAAGGCGCGGACGATCAGGTTGTCGCGGCCGCTCGGGACGTCGAAGCCGCCGGGGTCGAACGAGAACTCGTCAGCCTCTTCGATCTCGAGCTCGAGATACATCGCGACCGCCGCCGCCATCACGTCGTAGCCCGGCCCGAGGTTGGCCGAGGAGGCCGGGACGCGAACCAGCCGGTGGCGCGTCGTCATCAGAAATCCCTCGCTCTTCGCTCAGTCGCGAAGAACCAGATATGCACGCTCCCTCGCTCCGCGCTCATGCAAACACCGCTCGCTCGACCGCGCCGAGGTCGTTCTCGCAGTTGATCACCGGCGGCGCCTTCGAGAGCGCGGTGTCGGGGTCCTTGAGGCCATGGCCGGTCAGCACGCAGACCACCGACTCGGGCGGCTCGGTCCCCGCGAGGACCGGCAGTCCGTGGGCGAGCAGGCCGGCGACCGAGGCGGCGGAGGCCGGCTCGCAGAAGACTCCCTCGTTGGCGGCGAGCCAGCGGTAGGCGTCGAGGATCTGATCGTCGCTGACGGCGGCGACCCTGCCGCGCGAGGCGGTGAAGGCCGACATCGCCTCCTCCCAGCGGGCGGGGTTGCCGATCCGGATCGCCGAGGCCACCGTCTCCGGCCTCTCGACCGGCGCGCCCTGGACCAGCGGCGCCGCACCCTCGGCCTGGAACCCGTAGAGGACCGGTGCCGTCTCCATCTCCTGGAATCCCTGCCAGTAGGCGGTGACGTTGCCGGCGTTGCCGACCGGGATCGCGAGCGCGCCCGGCGCCTCCCCCATCTCCTCGAGGACCTCGAAGGCCGCCGTCTTCTGGCCCTCGATCCGGAACGGGTTGACCGAGTTGACGAGCTCGATCGGGTGGCGCTCGGCGAGCTCGCGGACAATGCTGAGGGCCTCGTCGAAGTTCCCCTGGAGGGCGACGACGCGGGCGCCGTGCATCAGCGCCTGGGCGAGCTTGCCGATCGCGATCTTGCCCTCGGGGACGATCACCGCTCCGCGCAGGCCGGCTCGGGCGGCGTAGGCGGCGGCGCTCGCCGCCGTGTTGCCGGTCGAGGCGCAGATCACCGCCTCCGCCCCACACGCCTTCGCCCGCGAGACCGCGACCGTCATCCCCCGGTCCTTGAAGCTCCCGGTCGGGTTCGCGCCCTCGAACTTCAGCAGCGCCCGGACCCCAAGCCGCTCGGAGAGGCGCTCGGCCTCGATCAGCGGGGTCGATCCCTCGTTCAGGGTGACGATCGGGTCGCCGGGCTCGAGCGGGAGCCGGTCGCGGTAGCGCTCGATCAGAGAGACCGGCATCAGTGACGGCCTCCGGGGGCCGTCAAACGAACTCCTCCTCGATCACACGAATGAACCGCGGCGGCGAGCGCATCTCCTCGAGCTCGCCGATCGCGGCCACGGCGGCGGCGAAACTCGACTCGCGGCACTCGTGGAGGACCATCACCAGCCGGGCGTCATCGCCGATTCCGCGTTGGACGACGCTCTTGACCGAGACCTCGTTGTCGCCGAGGACCTTGGCGATTTGGGCGAGGACTCCGGGCCGGTCGGCGACCTCGAGGTGCAGGTAGAAGGAGGAGGTGACGTCGGAGACGACCGCGAGGTCGGCGCCCGCCTCGTGCACCGGCGCCTCGCCGGAGATGATCGAGACGACGTCGCTGAGGACGGCCGAAGCGGTCTGGATCCCGCCGGCTCCGGGGCCGGACATCGTCACCTCGGTGATCGCCGGCGCCTCGACCATGACCGCGTTGAAGGGGCCGGAGATCGGCGCCAGCGGATGGCCGCCATAGAGGAAGCAGGGGAAGACGCGGACGCTGATCCCGCCGTCGCGTCGCTCGGCGACGCCGAGCAGCTTCAGCGAGAGGTCGAGCTCGCGGGCGTAGGAGATGTCTTCGGGGGTGACGCCCTCGATCCCCTCGTAGGCGACCTGGTCGAGCGTCACCGGGGCGTGGAAGGCGAGCCGGGCGAGGATCGCCATCTTCGCCGCCGCGTCGGCGCCGCCGACGTCGTCGCTGGGGTCGGCCTCGGCGTAGCCGAGCTCCTGGGCGCGCGCCAGCGCCTCGTCGTATCCGATCCCGCTCGCCGCCATCTCGCTGAGGATGAAGTTGGTGGTGCCGTTGACGATGCCGAAGACCTTGTCGATCTCGGTGACGCCGAAGCTCTCCTGGATCGCCCGGACTATCGGGATCACCCCGGCGACGGCGGCCTCGAAGCGCAGCTGGACTCCCGCCTCGCGCGCGGCACCGAACAGCTCCTCGCCGTGCTGGGCAAGCAGCTGCTTGTTGGCGGTCACCACCGGGCGGCCGCCGCGCAGGGCCTCGAGCACATACTCACGGGCGGGATCGGTGCCCCCGATCAGCTCGACAATCAGGTCGGAGCGATCGAGGATCTCGGTGAACTCGCCCTCGCTGCGGCTCAGCGTCCCGGCCAGCTCGACCCGCCGCCCGGTCGCAACCTCGATCGCCTCGGTGCGCGCGGCGAGCAGGTCGGCGAAGGCTCCACCGACCGTGCCCCGCCCCAGCAGCCCGATGCGAAAGGAGTCAGTGCTCATTTTGGGGGGCTATAAACGTCACGTGTGGTCAGATCCTCGTGGGTCTCGCGGCGGACGACGACGCGGGCGTCACCCTCGCTGCAGAAAATGACCGGGGGCCTGGGGACGGCGTTGTAGTTGCTCGCCATCGAGTGGCCGTAGGCGCCGGTCGCCGGGATGACGACGATGTCTCCGACGCGGGGGTCCTCGAGCCGCGCGTCCTCGATCAGGATGTCGCCGGTCTCGCAATGCATCCCGACCAGGCGACAGGGGGTCGAGTCCCCGACTCGGTCGGCTATCTCCGCTTCGTAGTGGGCGCCGTAGAGCATCGGGCGAATGTTGTCGGCCATGCCGCCGTCGACGGCGACGTAGCGGCGCACCCCCGGGACATCCTTGACGGTGCCGACCGTATAGAGGGAGACCCCCGGGTTGGCAACCAACGAGCGGCCGGGCTCGCAGAGAACCTTGATCGCATCAGGCAGGCGCTCCAGCATCGCCTCGGCGTAGGCCGCGGCCGGCGGTGGCGACTGATCGCGGGTGTAGGCGACGGCAAATCCGCCGCCGATGTTGATCTCGGGGTACTCGCCGGCCCCAATAAGGACCTCGGCGAGCCGCTGGTAGACGTCGAGGTCGAAGATCTGTGACCCGATGTGGGCGTGGAGGCCGCGCACCTCGAGGCCCGCCGCCTCACAGCGCTCCACCGCGGCCGGCAGCGCCGCCAGCGGAATCCCGAATTTCGAGTCCTCCTGTCCGGTCGCGATCTTCTCGTGGGTGTCGGGCCGGATGCCAGGCGTCACCCGCAGGAGGACGCGCTGGCGACGACCGGCGGCGAGCCGCTCGAGGCGGTCGATCTCGTCGAAGGAGTCGACGATGACGTGCCCGATGCCGGCGTCGAGAGCCTGCAGAAGCTCGGCCTCGGTCTTGTTGTTGCCGTGCATGTAGATCCGCTCGGGCTCGAACCCGCCGCGGAGCGCCAGATGCAGCTCGCCGCCGGAGGCGACGTCGCAGGAGAGCCCCTCCTCGGCGAACAGCCTGTAGGCGGCGGTGCAGCTCAGCGCCTTGCTCGCGTAGAGGACCTCGAAGCTCTCGGTCCGCTGGGCGAAGGCGGCGACGATCTGGCGGGCGCGGGCGCGAAGGTCGTCTTCGGAGTAGACGTAGGCGGGAGTGCCGAACTCGGCCGCAAGCTCGATCAGGTCGCAGCCCCCGATCTCGATCCGACCGCGCTCGTTGACGCGGCTCCCGGCGGGGAAGACCGGCGACCCCGCGATCGGGTCGGCGAGCGCGCTGGCGTTTCCTGGATCAGACTCAGAGGACATCGGAGAGCTCCTCGTGTGCGGATGGCGAGCGCCGGACCAAGCGGGGCCAGGACGCAGGGAGGCTGAATAGCCGGGCGCTATTTGGCCGACCGAGGACGCCGACCCGCGCCGGTGCGCCGCCGCCAAACGCATGCGGGGAGCTCTGCGCTGTCCTCTCTAAGCCCATCATCGACGGGGATTGTGACGGGTGAGGGGCCTGAAGCGGCTAGTTGCCGATTCCGGCGATCGCGTCGCCGACGCGATCGGTGGTGCTGCCGGACGGCGGCGGTGTCTGTTCGATGCGTTCGGCGACGGCGCCGACGGCGGCGGTCACCGGCGAGGGCGCCGGCGGGGTGGCCGCGCTGGAGATTTCGTTGACCGTGTTGGTCACCCGGCGCGCGGTTTTGGTTCCGACGCTCCCCGAGCTCGGCGGCGTGCCCGTGCTCTGGCCGGACCCGGCGGAGGCGCCGTTGCCGCTGCTGGGCGCCGGCGAAGCTGTTCCCGAGCCGGCGGGCGAGGAGCCATTCCCACCCGTCGGCGCGGGGGTTGCTGGTGTGGTGCTTGAAGGTTGCTGGACCGGCGCCGAGTCGACCCCGCGGCCGCCTTCGATCCTGGTCTCGGCGGAGACCTTGCCGTTCCCGTTGCCGTTCTTCGAAGCCCTCTGGTTGCCGGCGCCGGTGGCTTTTGCCCCGGGTGCGACGTTCGTCGGAGCGCCGGTGATCGGGCCGCTCAGGTTCGCCGCAGCGGCGTTCGTAGCTCCGCCGGCGCCGAGCGACTCCGCCGGAGAGACCGCGGTCGAGTCGTTGCCGCCGCCGAGGTGCAGATCGCCGATCGGCCAGTCACGGAGCGCCTGCGCAGACACGAACAGCACAAAGAACACGACTGCTGCCGCGATCACCGCTGTGCCTGAAATTGCTCCAAACAGATACGACTGGGAGTGACGTATCACTGAACCCTCCTGGCTCGTCGCTCCGATCTTTCAGTACCCACATTGGCAGGCTTATCCTTTTCCGCCATACCAAAAAGTTGGTTTTTTAGACCAATATCCGATTTCAATCTAAGACTGAGTATTACGACTTACAAATAGCCGAGTGGGTCGGTCGGGACCCCTCCCACGCGCACCTCGAAGTGCAGGTGGTCACCGAAGCAGTGGCCGGTGCAGCCGCTGTAGCCGATCACGTCGCCCTGGGAGACGCTCTGGCCGGCGCTGACCGCAAACGACGACTGATGGGCGTAACAGGTTTGCAGACCGCCCCCGTGGTCGAGGCACGTGAAGTTGCCGTAGCCGCCGCTTTCCGCTTCGGACTGCAGGAGGACGACGGTGCCGGCATCGGCGGCCCGAATCGGGGTCCCCGCGGGAACGGCGATGTCGATTCCCTCGTGCATCCGGCCCCAGCGCATCCCGAAGCCGGAGACGACCGGCCCGTCGACGGGCCAGATCAGCTGGCCCGAGCCGTACCGGATCGGGCCCGCCGGCAGCGGCGAGGAGGAGGAAGCCCCGAGCTGGGCCGCGATTTCGGCCTGGATTTCGGCGACCGAGCCCTCGATCTTCTGCTCGTGGTCGTTGATCTTCGAAAGCAGGGCCTCGCGGTCGCGCCGCGCTTCGACCAGCTTCGACTGGCGCTGCTGCACCGCTGAGCGGGCGTCGACCAGGGCCTGGCGTTCGGAGGCGATCGCGTCGCGGGCCGATTCGATCCGAAGCTTCGCCGAGCGCAGCCGCGAGACGGTTCCCTGCACCTGATCGCGGAGCTGACGGACCCGCTCGACCACGGCTTCGTCCATCCCGTGGATCCGTTCCAGGTACTCGGACTGGGCGATCAGTTCGTCGTAGCCTTCGGCGCGGACGATCACGCTCAGCACATCGGGGGTCCCGTTCTCATAGATCGCGACGAGCCGCTCACGCAGCGCCACCAGGGCGCGCTGGAGGCGGCCCCTGACCACCTCGAGGTGCTTTTTCGCGACATCGAGTTCGGCGACGGCGGCGTCGAGTTCGGCCTGCTTGGCGTTGAGCCGCTGTTTCACGGCCTCCTCCTGGCCGCGCAGGACCGCGACCTCGTCCGTCAGCCGTTCGATCCGGTCGCGGTAATCGGAGATCGTCGTCGTCAGCACGCCCTCGCGTTCGCGGACGTCGGAGAGCTTCGCTTCCTTGTCTTCGAGTTTCGAGCCGAGATCCTCAGCCGACGCGGGGGCGCAGGCGAGGAGCAGCACGATCAGCGCCGCCGAGGCGGCCAGCAGCGCCGCCAGGGCAGGGCGAATCTGGGGCATGGGCAGCGAGGCTAGCTAACCGATGCTGCCGGCAGGGGGCGTTTGCGGGAAGGTGCAATCGGGCTTGCGGGGAGCCTGGCCTCCTACGCAGCGACGGCTACGGGCTTCATCGCCTCCGCCGCGACCTCGGCGCCGTAGCCGAGGCGCTCGGCGTATTCGGCCGCCTGCATCCTCGAGATGACCATCCGCTGGATCTCCGCCGTCCCCTCGAACAGCTGGTAGATCTTGGCGTCGCGGAACCACTTCTCGAGTGGGTACTCGGTGCTCCAGGCGGCGGGGCCGACGAGGTCCATCAGAGTTGTCGTCGCCCACATCGCGACGTCGCCGCCCTTGAGCTTCGACATCGAGCCCTGGCCGCCGCGCATCGGGATCCCGTTGCGGCCCATCCAGGCGGCGCGCTGGACCAGCAGCCGCGCAGCTTCGATCTCGGTCGCGACGTCGGCAAGGGTCTGCTGGATCCGCTGGGTCTGGAGCAGCGGGGTTCCGCCCTCGACCCGGCCGTCGAGGTACTCGAGCGTCCACTCGTAGGCGGCCTGGGCAATCCCCAGCGCCGAGGCGCCGACCAGCGGCCGCGTCACCTCGAAGGTCGCGAGGGCGTCGGCGCCACGCGATTTCTTGCCTTCGCGGCCGCGCTGGAGCTTCTTTTCGAGCTTCTCGTCGCCGCCGAGCAGGCAGTCGCCGGGGATGCGGCAGTCCTCGAGCACGACCTCGGCGGTGTGCGAGGCGCGGATCCCGAGCTTCGACTCCTTCTTGCCCTGGCTGAGCCCGGGCGCGCCCTTGGGGACGACGAAGGAGGCCTGGCCGCGGGTGCCGAGCGAGGGGTCGACGGTGGCGACCACGACGTGGACGTCGGCGATGCCGCCGTTGGTGATGAAGACCTTGGTCCCGTTCAGGACCCACTCGTCGCCGTCGCGGCGGGCGGTCGTCTTCAGGCTCTTGACGTCGGAGCCGGCCTGCGGCTCGGTGACGGCGTAGGCGCCGAGCTTGATCTCCTCCGCGGTGCCGAAGCACTCGGGCACCCAGCGGGCGATCTGCTCCGGCGTTCCGGAGGAGGCGATGCCGGCGGCCGCGAGGCCCGAGCCGGAGATCGCGAGCGCTGTCCCGGCGCAGCCCCAGTGGAACTCCTCGGCCGAGATCACCTGCATCTGGCCCTCGGCGTCGGAGGCCGAGCGCTGGATCGACTCGAGCGTCCCGAAGCCCTGCTTTCGCGCCTCGCGGATGACCTCCCAGGGAATGCTCTCCTCTTCGTCGTGCCGGCGCGCCGCCGGCCGGATCACGTCGCGGGCGAATGTCCGGCAACGGTCCTTGAACTCCAGATGCTCCTCATTCAGTTCGAAATTCATCGGTCTCCCAGATGGTCGGCGCGGTCATTGATTGACTGGTCAGTCAATAGCGTTCTGAAAGGTTAGCTGACCGACCAGCCAGTTTTTCTTCGTCTAGGTTGCGGTCGTGGCGCGCAGAGACCAGCCGATCAACGCCGACGTCCCGGCCGCGCCGCAGAAACCCTCGCGTCTATCCCCGCCAGCGCCGCCGCCGCCGTCGTCGCCGCCGCCGAGCAGGCGGTCGATCCCGACCGCCCTGAAGGTGCTCGCCGGACTGGTGCTCGTCGCCGTCGTCTTCCTCGTCGCCGCGATCCTCGGCGGCTCCAACGAAGGGAACTCGATCCCCGGCGCCGCCCCCAGCGGCGAGCAGACCTCGGAGACGACCACCACGACGACTCCAGAACAACCGGCGGAAACCGAGGCCCCGGGGGAACTCGGCTATCCGGAATTCGCGACCAACAACACGACCCGGGTCGGCGGGGCCGACCCAGCCTCGAATGCCGCCGCCGTCGCGCTCGCCGTCTTCCCCTCCGCCACGCCGAACCAGCGCCCCGACGCAGTCGTCCTCGTCGACGAAGCCGACTGGGAGAGCGCGATCGCCGCCGCCGTCCTGATGGCGGAACCGATCCGGGCGCCGCTGCTGGTCTCATCCGCCGAGGAGGTGCCGCACGCGACGGCGGCCGCGCTCGAGACACTGAACCCCGTCGGCTCCGACGCCGCCCACGGCGCCCAGGCATTCGTGGTCGGGAGCGCCGACGCACCCGACGGCCTGCAGACGACGCGGATCCACGGCGTCGGCGCCGAGGGAGCGGCAAAAATCGCGGAACTGCGCGACAAGCTGTTCGGCGGGCCCCCGAGCCACATTGTCATCGCCCCGGCGGCCAAGCCCGAATTCGCGATGCCGGCCGCCGCCTGGGCCGCGCGATCGGGCGATACCGTCCTCTTCTCCGATACCGACTCGCTGCCGGCGGCGACGGTCGATGCCCTCAAACGCCACCCCGACGTCCCGATCTACGTCCTTGGGCCCTCCTCGGCGATCTCCTCGAAGGTCGTCCGCGAAATCTCCAAGATCGACAACCGGGTCCGGCGGGTCTCCGGCGAGGACCCGGTCACGAATGCGATCGCGCTGGCCCGCTACAGCGATGGCGACTTCGGCTGGAACGTGAACGACCCGGGGCACGGTTTCGTCGTCGTCCGCTCGGACTCACCGCTCGACGCGGTCGCGGCCGCACCGCTGTCCGCCTCGGGCACCTGGGGCCCGTTGCTGCTCACCGACAGCGCCGATACCCTTCCGGCGGCGCTGCGGGAATACCTTCTCGACGTCAAGCCCGGCTACACAACGGACCCGACCCGCGCCTTCTACAACCACGTGTGGGTGATCGGAAACCGGGACGCGATTGAGTTGACCCAGCAGGCGCAGATCGACGAGTTGGCTGAATTGGCGAAGATCGGAGGCGAAAAGTGAGCGAGGCCGAGAACCCCAACCTGCTGGCGACCGAGCGCGAGGTCAGCCCCGAGGACATCCGGGCGCTGGCGGGAGCCTCCACCCCGCACTTCGCGCTGCAGGTCCGCAACCGCATCCTCCGTCTGATCGAGCCGCTCCCGGAGGGCCACCCCGCCCGGATCGAAGGTGAGAAGAAGATCGCCCAGCTCGAGGACCTCGCCGAGCACAGCGGCGATCCTCGCGGCACCCTCGGCATCGGCCACTGATGAAGAACGTAGCGGCGGACGTCTGGCGGCTCGACGAGTCGCCGCGGCCGCTGATCAACGTCTACCTCGCCGGCGACGTCCTGATCGACGCCGGCCGCAGCTGGGACCGGCGCCGGATCTTCAAGCAGCTCGAGGGCCGCGAGATCTCGATGCTGGCGCTGACCCACGTCCACGCCGACCACCAGGGCTCCGCCGACGCGGTCTGCGAGGCGCGCGGGATCCCGCTCGCCTGCCATCCCGACGACGTCGACGCGATGGAGGGCCGGCGCCCGGTCGCCGCCACCAACGGTCTCCAGGCGCGGCTCTACGCCCGTCTCTGGGCCGGGCCTCCCCGCAGGGTCGACCGGCTGCTGAACGAGGGCGACGAGGTCGCCGGCTTCCGCGTCGTCCACGCCCCGGGACACTCGCCGGGCGAGGTGATCTTCTTCCGCGACTCCGACCGGGTCGCGATCTGCGGTGACGTGATCCGCAACATCACCTACCTCTCGCTGCGCAGCAGGCTCGCCGCCCCGCCCGACAACCTCACTCCCGACCCGGCCGAGAATCGCCGCTCGATCCGCAAGCTCGCCGAGCTTGACCCGAGCCTGATCCTCCCCGGCCACGGGCCCGAGGTCACAGACGTCGACGGCTTCAGGCGCTGGGCCGCGGCGCTGCCCGAGTAGGCAGGCCCCAGGGCCGGAGCCGCTCTCTGATCCACAGGCAGGACCGCGACTTCTCGGCGTCGAACTTGTTACCGAATTTCAACTACTGACGGGCTGCTGTGCTTAGCCGCCCGCCACAAGGGGTATGAGACGAACACGCCCCTGCGGTCGAAAGGAGCCCAGATGAGGAAGCTGTGGAGCATGAGGCCGTCACCGGCGATGATCGTCGCGATCGTGGCGCTGGTGGTGGCGCTGGCCGGCACCGCCTACGCCGCGCAGCACATCAACGGCGGTGCGATCATGAAGCAGACGATCGGCGCCGGCAAGCTGAAGAAGAAGACCCTGACCGGCTTCCAGATCAACACCAACAAGCTTGGCGTCATTCCGTCGGCGAAGCGGGCCGCCCACACCTACTGGGCGGTGGTCAACAACCCGGCCGGGGCCAGCAACGCTGCGCTCGCACGGGCCAGCGACAGCGGGATCACAGCGGCCGAGGGCGGCGGCGCCGTTGTCGTGGCCTTCCCGCAGAACATCAGCGGTTGTGCCAACGTCGCCGGGCGCGACAACGCCGGCACCACGGTGCCGGACTCCGGCTACGCGCAGACCAACACCTCGCCCGCCAACGCGAACGCGATCGAAGTCCACACCCGCGACAAAGCGGGCGGCAACGAGGACGCCGACTTCCACCTGATCGTCATCTGTCCGTAGGACGGGCGCCCGGCCAGGCCCTCCGCCCGAAGCGTGCGGGGGGTCCGGCCGGAATTTCGGAGGCAGGCTAGGCTCCTCGATGTGAGCGATCAGCCGCACGGCTTCAAGGAGGGCGACAGGGTCTGGGTCGAGGACGGCGACGGGAAGCACCATCCCGGGATCTTCGTCGGCGACAACGAAAACGCCGGCTGGTTCGGCGGCGGGCCGAGCGCCTACGTCGTCCATCCCGAGGCACAGCAGGCCGAGGTCGTCTCGATCTTCCGGATCACTCCCCGCGAGGAGTAGCGCCAATGCCGGAGGGCCGCCTCAGGGCGTGCCGGTGAAGGACCAGGTCTCTTCGCCTTCCCCTTCTTCAAGTCCCTGTGACCCGGTGAACGTGAATTCGTCGGGCGAATAGCCGACAAGGATCTCGCCGTAGAAGGCGCCACCCCACGATTCCGTGCCTTCGTCGAAATCGAATTCACATTCGGAGTAGGTGATTTCGCCGCTCGGCGTCCCGTCGAGCATGTAGATCACCTCGGCGAACGGGGGGTCGCTGCCGCTGGAGCCGCTGCCGGACAACTCAAAGTAGTTCGACGAGGACGGTTTCAGCACGAGCTGCGCATTGCCGTTGACTTTGCACAAGGGCCGCTCGAAGTCATCAGGACCCGTAAACGTGGAAAGGGTTTGGGTGACTTTTCCTGAAACGAGATCGAAGATCACCGGTTTGGCGGTGCCCTCCCTTCGCTCGAAATTCGCCGTGCCACTCCAATCGAGGTGGTAGGTGGGGCCACCTTCGTAACTGGGGCCTTCCTGGTGCGCGGAGAAGCTGCCGCTGATGTGGTTGATGCCATTTGCCTCGATCGGCTCTGTCCAGGTCTTTTCGCCGACTCCGGCGGTCGAGGTGAATTTGGCGGTGACCTTGACCAGGCTCCCTCTTGCGGTATCCGAGACGGTGTAGGAGACGTTGGGGGCGGCGTCCTGCGAGGAGGTCGGCGAGAACTCAGCATTCTCGGCTCCCAGCAGGGTCCATCTCACGCCCGCCGCCCTACCGCCGTCCTGGCGCGCCCTGGCGTAGGTCCCGAGCTGCTTTTTGTCGCCTCTTTTGAGTTTGATCGTGTTGCTATCGGGAGAGAAGGCGGGCTCGGCGCAGTAGCCGCCACTCGGGTTGAAGGTGCTCCAGCGCGGCTCGGCCGACCGATAGGCGCCGATTGCCGCCGCCGCGGTGGAGGCAAACGCTTTCGCTCCGGAGTCGCCGGCGATGCTGTCGCCGAAGAATTTGACGCTCGCTCCCGCGGGGTCGTATTGGCCGCCGGGCATCTCGATGCCCGCCCTTCGAGTCACTCCACCTCGGACGACGATGCCGCCGCTGGCGACGATGAAGACCTCCTCGGTGTGCTCTACCTCGATCGATTTCAGCTTCGCGTCGGCGCCGACCTCGCCGTGCACCTTTGCCTTCTCTTCGAAGGTGCTGCTGTTGCGCGAGACGAGCTGACCTCCGTCACGAACTTCGATCGTCGCCCGGAACTCGCCGGAGCCGGTGGCGTCGACGCTCCCATTTGCGGTCGGGCATTCCGGGATGCGGAATCGATTGACGCCGCCGCACGAAACGAAGGTCACCCGAACCCTGAGGCCACCTCCTGCCGGGGCATCGATGTAGCCGCCGTTGTCGCCCAGGGTCCCGATCGATGCGCCGCCGGTCTGGCCCGTCGGCCCCGCCGGGCCGACCTCACAGCCCGCCGAGGCCAGAGCGGGGCCGGTGAGGAGGCGAGAAGAGCCGGCGCCACCGCCCTTTCGGTCGATGAACGCGAGGGCCTTCGGCAGCAGCTTCAGGATCTTCTTCTGCGCTCTCCTGCCGGCGGCGCCGAACCCGCTCTGGAGAGTTCGGGCGCGTTTCCTCTTTTTCCCGCGCACCGCCTTCGCGGGATCGAATTTCAGTGCCTGTTCCAGATGGGCGAGCCTGATATCGATCGCCTTCGGCTTTGGGAGAGCCTTGGAGAGCGGCCGGCAGGTCCTCTTCTTGCCAATCGTGACCGGCACTTTGGACCCCTTGCAACCGACCGTCTTGGCGCTCGCCGATGGCGCGGCGAGAACCGCACAAAGGAGCGCAGCGGAAAGGACGAGACCGAGGCGCACTCGGCAACCGTACGCCCATCTGCCGGGACCCGCAACCGGCTATATGGTCGGTCCATGCTCGCCTACCTCTTCTGGCACCGCCCCCGGCCGGAGGTCGATTCGGACCGCTACGAGGAGGCGCAGCGGGCCTTCCACGCCGCGCTCGATTTCGAGTCGGCCTGCTTTCGGCTCGACGCGCTGCCGTTCGACCCAGGCCCCGGGTACGAGGATTGGTACCTGGCCAGGGATTGGGATGCGCTGGGTGCGCTCAACAAGGCCGCCGTCGACCCGGTGAGGCGGCCCGCCCACGACCACGCCGCCACACACGCGGCCGCCGGCTGGGGCGGCCTCTACTCGCTGGTACGAGGTCGGGCCGCGATCCCGCGACGGGGCCGAGTGGTACGAGAAGCCCCGGCTGGTGCCGATCGAGACCTTCCTCGCCGACCTTCCCGAGACGACGATCTGGCGCCGGCAGCTGGTCCTCGGCCCGGCGCCGGAGGTGTGCGTCGCCGTCCCCGTGACCGAGTCTCGCCGGCGGATCTGGCCGGCGGCCTGACTAGCCCGGGACCCGCGCCCGGGCCATCTCGACCCGCTCGCCGCGGAACGGAACCCCCTCGGCGGTGAGGAGCCGCCGCTGCCGGGCGCCCTTCGCGAGAGATCCGTCGGCGCGGACGACACGCCACCAGGGCAGGTCCGGCTCGTCGGCCCCGAACAGGACCGACCCCGCGAATCGGGGCGCTTCCGGGGAGACGTCTCCGTAGGTCGCGACGAAGCCCTCGGGGATCGCGCGCACCCGCGCCAGCACCTCGTTTTCGCGGGTCCCTCCCGCCGCCCTCACGCCGGACTCAAGTTTCGCGCTTCCCTCGCTGCGCACGGAACCAGAGATGCTTGCTTGCTCACTCCGCGCTCATGGGGCCGAAGGCGTCGATCAGCCGGTTCTGGTACTCGCTCAGCTCCTCGGGGGAGATGAAGTAGGTCGGCGGGGTGAGGAAGAGACCGTCTGCCCGCTCGGCTGTCTCCTCGACCCTGGCGCGGACCTTGTCGAGCGGCCCGGCGGCGCAGTAGGTGTCGACCATCTCGTCGCTGATCGCCGCCGGGACAGCGGCGAGGTCTCCGCGGCGGAACGCCTCGCCCGCCTCGGCCGCGTTCTCGGCGAATCCGTGCAGCTCCCAGAGCGGCCGGTAGGTCTTGACGGTCGCGTAGAAGGAGATCGTCCGCCGCGCCATCTCGATCGCCTTCGCCTCGTCGTCGTCGATCGCGCAGCAGACGGTGGGCAGATAGTCGAAGTCCCTGCGCTCGCGGCCGGAGCGGCTCAACCCCTCCTCGAAGGAGGAGACGACGACCTCGTCGATCCAGCGCAGGCTCTGGATCGGGTGGCCGATCAGGCCGTCGGCGACGTCCCCCGCCATCCGGCACATCCCGCCCTGGACCCCGGCGGTGTAGATCGGGACCGACTCGCGCGGGGCGGGGTGGGGACGTATCCAGCCCTTGATGTCGATGTCGTAGTAGCTGCCCTCGTAGCGGATCGGCTCGCCGCTGCCGGCCTGCTGCATGATCAGGCGCGTCGCCTCGATCGCCTCGCGCAGGTGCGGCGCCGGCTTCCCGTACTCGGCGTTGTGCCAGGTTTCGTTCAGCCGTTTGACGCCGGAGCCGAGCCCGAGGCGGAAGCGGCCGCCGGACATCTCGTCGATGTCGAGGGCGCTGACGGCGAGGATGAAGGGGCTGCGGGTGAAGGCCCAGATGATCCCGGTGGCGACCCCGATCCTCTCGGTGCGACCGGCGAGGTAGGCGGCCTGGGTGACCGCAGAGCGGAATAGCTCCGGGGCCCAGACGCACTCGACCCCTGCCGCCTCGGCGCGCTTGGCCTCGGCCTCGAGGTCGGCGACCGTGGTGCCGATCGCCGCGACCGAGATCCGGTCCAGAGCGGCCAACGACTCAGGCGGGGACGGGCTCGGCGGCCGCGGCGAGGGTCATCTCCGCGACCTGCTCGCGGTGCCAGGCCGCGGTCCCGAACATCGCCGCGTTGGCCTTGCCGCGCTTGAGGAAGAAGTGGAGGTCGTGCTCCCAGGTGAACCCGATTCCGCCATGGACCTGGATCGAGGCGTCGGGGACACGCCACCCCGTGTCGGAGGCATATGCCTGTGCCATCGAGGCCGAAAGCGGCAGCGAGTCGGGGTCGGCGTCGGCGGCCCAGGCGGCGCCGTAGAAGGCGGAGCGGGAGTTCTCGGTCTCGAGCAGCATCTGCGCGCAGCGGTGCGAGACCGCCTGGTAGGCGCCGATCGGGCGGCCGAATTGCTGGCGGTCTTTGGCGTACTCGACCGCCATCTCCAGCGCCCGCTGGGCGACACCGGTCGACTCCGCGGCGAGCGCGACGCAGATTTGCAGAAAGGCGGCCTGGTAGTCGTGGCCCTCGGCCGGCAATGTGTCGCCGGCGGCCACCCTGACGCCGTCGAGCCTGACCGAGTAGAGACGTCGGGTGAGGTCGATCGAGGGCTCGGCGGAAATCGTGACCCCCTCGGCGGCGCAATCGACGATGTGGCGGTGCCCGTCGTCGGTGGCGACCAGCAGGAAATCGGCAGACCCGGCGTCGGGGACGAGGACCTTCTCGCCGTCGAGGACGACGTCGTCGCCGTCGGCCCTCGCGTCCATGCTGAAGGCCCCAGGAGTCGCGGTCGAGCCGGCATCCCAGAGCGCGAGAACGCCGCGTTTCTCGCCGCTCGCGAGTGGCCGCAGCCACTGCTCCTTCTGCTCGTCACTCGCATTCGCCGCGAGCGCCAGGCCGGCGTAGGTGGTCGAGAGCAGCGGAGAGGGAGCAAGCGCGTAGCCCATCTCCTCGAAGAGGACCGCAAGGTCGACGATCCCGAGGCCCTGGCCGCCCCACTCCTCTGGCAGCGCCAGGCCCGGCCAGCCGAGGTCGGCCATCTCCTGCCAGTCGGACTGATCGAAGCCGTTCTCGCTCTCCGCCAGCTCCCGGATCCGCTCTGATTTGTAGCGGGCCGCGAGGAACTCCCGGGCCGTCGACCTGATCGCCTGCTGCTCGTCTGTGAGATCGAAATACACGGTCAGCGAAGCCTCGGCAGGCCGAGGACGCGCTCGGCGATGATGTTCTTGAGGATGTCGGTCGTGCCGCCCTCGATCGAGTTGGCGCGGCTGCGGAGGAAGGAGTACTGCCAGGCGCCGTTGGCGACGGCGTGCTCGGCGCCCCGGGAGAGCTGTGCGTAGGGACCCTCGATGTCGAGCGCGAGCTCGGCAATCCGCTGGTTGATGTCCGCCCACTGCCACTTGCCGAGCGAGCCCTCGGGGCCGGGAATGCCCGACTGCATCGTCTTGGTCAGGCCCCGGTAGGCGTTCAGTCGCATCGTCTCAGCCTCGATGTGAAGCTGCGCGAGCCGGTCGCGGACCACCGGGTCGTCTGCAGCGGTACCACCGTTGTGCCTGGTTTCGCTGGCCAGGTTCGAAACTCGTTTGAGGTTGTTGGCAATCTGGGCGATCGCGCCGAACGCGAGCCCGGCGCGCTCGTTCATCAGGGTCGTGATCGCGACCGTCCAACCGTTGCCGACGCCGCCGACGACGTTGGCGTCGGGGATCCGCGCTTCCTCGATGAAGACCTCGTTGAACTCGCCCTCGCCGGTGATCTGGACCAGCGGTTTGGCCTCGACCCCATCCTGCTCCATGTCCATCAGGAAGTAGGTCAGGCCCTTGTGCTTGGGGGCGTCGGGATCGGTGCGGGCGACGAGCATGCACCACTTCGCGTACTGGGCGAATGTCGTCCAGACCTTCTGCCCGGTGACCACCCATTCGTCGCCGTCCTTGACCGCCTTCGTCTTCAGCGAGGCGAGGTCGGAGCCCGACTCCGGCTCGGAGAAGCCCTGGCACCAGATCTCCTCGCCGGTCAGGATCGGCTCGAGGTAGCGCTGCTTCTGCTCGTCGGTGCCATGGGCGATGACGACGGGGCCGCCCATCGCGAGGCCGAGCACGTTGGCCGGGCTCGGCGCTTCCTGGCGCGAGGCCTCGCCGACGAAGATCGCCTGCTCGATCAGGGTCGCGCCGCGGCCGCCGTACTCCTTCGGCCAGGAGATCCCGGCCCAACCGGCGTCGTGGAGCTTGAGCTGCCACTCGCGGCGGAATTCCATGACCTCCTCGAGCCCCCCGTCGGGCTCGGGCCCGGGGTGGTTCTCCTCGAGCCAGGTCCGGACCTCGTCGCGGAATTCCAGCTCGTTCGGAGAGAGGCTGAGGTCCATCGATCCGGAGACTACCTGGCTGGCTGGCCAGGCGTGTCCTTTTCGATCGGCCTCCCACGGGCTCAACTTCAGAGCCTGCCCGAATCCGGTCCGAAACAGAGTCCCGGCACGGCAGCCTTGGACCCGCTTCCCGTGCGGCTTCATCTTCGTGTCGGCGAGGCGGTTGAAGCCATGGCGGGGATGACGTTCGAAGACGCGGTGGGTCCCGGGAGAGTCGAGCTCCCAGGCCCGCATCCCGACCACGTCGAGGGCGATCCCGTCGTGGGCGAGGTACTGGAGCGCGCCGCGCTCGCGGTCGACCCAGGGGTTGATGTGGAGGCAGATCGCGTCGAGGACGTCATGGCGCTGGTCCTCGGAGAGGGGCGAGGACTCGAGAAACCGCTCCGCCTCTTCGGCGCCGGCGACGGCGAAACACCGGTCGGTCAGGGAATCCATCTCCGGGAAGGCGTAGTCGTGGAACATCGTCGTCGCGAACAGCGCCTCCTCATCGCACTCGAGTCCTTCGACCAGGCCGAGGGCACGCGCGAACACGTAGGAGCGGTAGCTGTGCTCGATCACAGACGGGCCGAGCTCCGAGCAGGCCTCGACGACCTCCTTCGCGAACGGCGTGTCGGGCGGGGTCAGCTCCGATGGGTCGGGACCGGAGCCGCCGCTGCCGCTGCGGGAGCCGATCACCCGCGGCAGCGACCGCGCGGTCTGGAGGACGATCGCCGCCGTGAACCGGGCCTGCTCGCCGCGGCCGAGGATCCCCTTCGTCCGCCTGCCCCACTCGATCGTCCCGATGTCCCCGAGCAGGCCCGACATCGGCGGCTGCCCTCAGACCCGCTGGATCAGGGTGCCGGTGCCGAGTCCCCCTCCGCAGCACATCGTCACCAGGCCGGTCTCCTTGTCGGAGCGCTCCATCTCGTGGAGCAGGCTGGTGATCAGCCGGGCGCCGGTCGAGCCGAGCGGGTGGCCGAGGGCGATCGCTCCGCCGTTGACGTTGACGCGGTCCATGTCGGGTTCGAGCTCGCGCCGCCAGGCGGCGACCACCGAGGCGAAGGCCTCGTTGATCTCGATCAGGTCGATGTCGTCGATCTTCATCCCGTTGCGCTCGAGGATCTTTTCGGTCGCCGGGATCGGGCCGGTCAGCATGATCACCGGGTCGACCCCGACCGTGGTCTGGTCGACGATCCGAGCCCGCGGGGGGAGGCCGAGCTCGTCGGCCTTTTCGCGGGTCATCAGCAGCACTGCGGCGGCGCCGTCGGAGACCTGCGAGGAGTTGCCGGCGGTGATCTTGCCGTCCTCCTTGAAGGCCGGCTTCAGGTTGGCCAGGCCCTCGAGGGTCGTCTCACGCAGGCCCTGGTCGGTGACGTAGGTGTCGCCGTTGACCTGGTAGGGGATGATCTCGCGCTCGAAATGCCCTTCCTCGGTCGCCTTCGCGGCGAGCTCCTGGGAGCGGACCCCGAGCTCGTCGAGCTCGGATCGCGGAATCTCCCATTTGTCAGCGATCATCTCGGCCGAGAGGCCCTGCGGGATCAGGTTGTAGCGCTCGAGCAGCTCCGGGCTGAAGGCGAACCCGTGCTCCTCCATCACCGAGGCGGAGTCGGCGAAGGAGATGTGGCCCATGTGCTCGACCCCGCCCCCGATCGCGACGTCGTGGACGCCGGAGGCGACCAGCGCCGCGGCGAAGTTGACGGCCTGCTGGGCGGAGCCGCACTGGCGGTCGACGGTCGTCGCCGGGACCTCCTGCGGCAGGCCCGCCTCGAGCCAGGCGTTGCGGCCGATGTTGAGGCCCTGCTCGCCGAACTGCTGGACGCAGCCGGCGATCACGTCGCCGACCTCGTTCGGGTCGATTCCGACGCGCTTGATCAACTCGGCGTAGGTCTTGGCGAGGAGGTTGGAGGCGTGGGTGTCCTTGTAGTAGCCCTTCTCCGGGTGGCCGCGGCCGATCGGGGTCCGCGCCGCCTCGACGATGACAACCTCGCGCCCGCCGAACCTGCTGCTGCCGTTCTCGCTCATCACTGTCCTCCCGCGCTCCGTTGGTCTGTCGGTCTCGTCACATCCCACATTAGCCGACTGATTGGTCAGTCAGCCAGTCGCTTGACGGGTATCACACAGCCCCGGAGCTTCTGATAGGAACCCGACCTAGATGAGCGCGGGCAAGGGCTATGAGGCGCCGGGGATTGCCGGCAGCGGCGCGATCGCGACCGGTCTGGCGGCGGTCGCGACGACGACCGCCGACACGATCCTGCTCGCCCGCAGCGAGGCCTCGGCCTGGCGGGCCGAGGAGAAAGTCGTCGCCGCCTGCGCCAAGATCGACGGCGCCGAGCCCTCGCGGCTGCGGGTCACGACCGACCCCAAGGACCTCGCAGAGTGCGACGTCGTCGTCGAGGCGGTGATCGAGGAGATCGAGCCGAAGGGCGAGGTGCTGAGCGCGGTCGCTGAGGCCTGTCCGAATGCCGACCTCGCGAGCACGACCTCCTCGCTGAGCGTCGCCGAGATCGCGATCACCGCCGGGATCCCGGAGCAGCTCTACGGCCTCCACGTCTTCAACCCGGTGCCGCGGATGAAACTGGTCGAGGTCTGCTTCCTCGACGGCGTCGCCGAGGAGTCGCGCGAGCGGGCGCTGGCCTGGTGCGCGGCGCTCGGCAAGACCGCGGTCGTGGTTCCCGACCAGGCCGGGTTCGTCGTCAACCGCCTCCTCTTCCCCTACCTCTTCGACGCCGTGCGCCTGATGGAGCGCACCGGGATGGAGGCCGGCGAGGTCGACGCCTGCATGAAGCTCGGCGCCGGCCACCCGATGGGGCCCCTGGCGCTGCTCGACTTCGTCGGGCTCGACGTCGCCGAGGCGATCGGCGACGCCCTCCACGCCGACTCCGAAGAGCCGAACCACAAGCCGCCTGGACTGATGGTCCAGATGGCCGGCGAGGGCAAGCTCGGGCGCAAGAGCGGCGCCGGCTTCTATACATACGACTAGCGGGCACCGCCGCATTTCATCGACTCATCGGGTGAGTTCGAGGCGTTTGGGGACGAACGAGCGGGTGGGCCACTACCGCCTCAGCGCGACCGCCACCGACGCCGCCGGCAACCGCTCGAAGCCGCGCAGCGTCGCCTTCAAGATCGTCGACTAGCGGGGGTCCCTAGTTGCGGTGGGCGTGACGCTTCTTCGCGCTCTTGCCGGCCTTGCCGCCGCACGGGGCCTGGACCTTGAGGTGCTGGGTCAGGCGTCGGCCGTTCTGGGCGACGTAGCTGACCTGCGTCACCGGCCGGTGGACACAGACATCCCTGGTGTTGACGAGGTAGCCGCGTTTGCCGCCGAAGACCTTGAGGCGGAAATGGCCGATCGGGGCGTCTGGGATCACCGGGACCGAGGTCTGGAGGCGCCCCTTGGCGTCGGTGCTGGCGTCGGCACGGGGGATCAGCGTCACCTGGCCGGCAAGGATGAAGGCGAGCCGCGGCAGCCCGCCGGTGCCGGACACCGCGTAGACGGGGCCCTTCAACGGCTGGTCGAGCAGCGGTGTTTCGGTCGAGGCGACACCGATCGGGTTGCGGCCGGCACAGTGAGATGCCGCGAGCTCAGCCTCGCTGCAGAGATTCGCGAGGTGGCGCTGGTCGATCGCGTAGGCGCTCGAGAGGGTGACCGCCAGCGATCCGATGTTGGCATCGCCCCGGCGGGTCCGGAGGTCGATCTGGATTTCCGGGTTGCGGCTGCGCTTGGTCGCCTTATGGCCGCCGAGCTGCTTCATCGTCATCTTCGGCTTGAAACCGAGGCTGGCGCAGTTGTCGGCGTGGTAGTAGGAGCTGAACGAGGCGACGGTGCCCTGGTCGCCGATTCCCTGCGAGTCGATTGAGAAGGGAGAGCAGTTGGTCGGGTTGATCATGAAGTTCGGGCGGTCGATGTTGACCCGGATCGAGCGCATCCGGATCGGCACCCCGCCGATGATCGAGGGGACCGTGTCGGAGACGGCGCGGACATGGGCATCGAGCTGGTCGACTTCGATCGCGACCCTGACGACCACCACTCCGTAGTCATAGGGACCGGCGAGGGCCGGCGTGATCGCAACCAGCGAGAGCGGCGCGCCCTTGAACGGCCCCGCGAGGTACATCCGCCCGACCGCATGGAACGGATGCGAGCCAGGTCCGGCAGCGACGTTCGTGGTCCCGATCTGCGACGCGCCCGGGCAGCTCGGCGCCGCCAGCTCGGCCCGGCCGAGGCGGCTTGCCGCGGCCGTGATCGCCGCCTCCGAGCAGTACGGGATGCCTCGCAGGCTGCCGGTCAGGCCGGGCGGCATCGTGAAGTTCAGGTCACCGAGGAACTGGTCGCCGTCGTCGCGGTCGAGCTGGAGGCTGAAGCCGCTGAAGGCGCCGCCGACGGTGTTCGTCGTACCGGCCGCGAGGCGCGGCTGGAACGGGCGCGCCTGGCCCGGGCACTCACTGCCGTTCGGACCGGAGTCGATGCTGAAGATCGGGGTCGATTTCCACGTCGGGAGCGAGTCGTTCCAGGAGCGGAAGGTCCCTTCGCTGCTGTAGACCCGGCAGGTGGTCGGCGTCGCCAGCATCCCCCGGTCGGAGGCGAAGAGGTGGACGTTGAACTGATCGAACGGCACCTGCGGAAGGTCATCGAAGACGGCGGTGATCTGACCGGTCACGGGGTCGGGTCGGAACGAGCCGATCAGCTTTGCGTTGATCCCGAAACCGCTCACGGCCATGATCAGCCGGTACTGGTCGCCGGGCTTCGGTTCGCCGAAGTAGAGGGACCCCCCCAGCGGGCCGGCCAGCGCCGGAGAGGTGATCGAGATCGTCCCGATCTTGGCCTGGTCCGGGCACTCCGCCGGCCCCTCGGTGCCGAAGTGGGCCTGGGCGTCACTGCAGGCGCTCTGGCCGTCGGCGGCGTCGGGGTTGACCGTCAGGCCAGGTGGGAAGTCGATCTTCGCTGAGCGCACCTGGGCCGGCGAGGCGGCGAAGCCGAGGAACTGCTGGTCGTTGATGCTGATGTCGAGGCCGGAGGCTGAATCGGCCTCGGTCGAGGTCGGCTTGACGTAGAGCAGCGGCTTGAAGAGCTCTTTCTCGCAGCCGGTGACCGCCGGGTAGCTGCTCTCCGCTTCGGAGGAGTTCTCGGGGTCCTGGTAGGTCTGCACGCTCAGTCTGGTGACCAGCGGCTCGCCACTGCAGGTCGTCGGGTTCTCGATCAGCGGATGGACCGTGACCACCGCCGGAGTCGGCGTCGCGAGACAGCTCGTGTCGGCGACCGCCGCGCAGCCGGCCGGGCGCCCGGCGCTCCCTTTCGGGAAGCGCTCGCCATCGTGGCTGTGGATGCGGCCGGAAGCCCCAGAAGGTCAGGTCGGCGCCTGCCAGCGGCGTCAGTCTGGGTCATCTCAGAGACGGTGAAGCGCAGCCCGTAGTCGTCGGCGGTGCGGACCGCGACCGGGATCTTCATCGGGATGTTCAGGATCGGGACGATGAAGGCGAACAGTGCCGTCTCCTCACCCCCGTGTCACGATGTCGTAGATCGGCGCCGTCCCCAGCAGCGCGTTGGGGTCGCCGTTCGTAGCTGGCCTGGATCGTGATCAGACCCGCCTGCGAGGATCGAGGGGCAGCGATTCCTAGGCGAAATCGACCGAGGTGCACTTCGGTGATCGCGTTGCGGGTTGCCGAAGATCCCTTCCGGCGTGTTCAGCGTCACGTTCTCAGCCGCCTCCGGTTCTCCCGGGTCTTCGAGTTCGAAGGTCATGCCGATGTCCGGATGGCCACCGGCCTGGCTCTCGGTCGAGCTCGTCGAGAAGGATTCGATCGTCTGCGTCGCCTGCGCCGGGCCGGCCAGGATCAGCAACATCGCCGTCGCCGCAAGCGCGGCCGTGATTGCCCGCAGCCTCATCGGGATCCCCTCTTCCTGTTCTTCTTCGGTGCTTCTTGGCGCAGCGCTTGCCGTGGCGCTTCTTGGCGCGGCCGTGCTTGCACTTGTTCGGCTTCTTGGCCAGCTTCGCGCTCTTTTCGTTCCCCTTGGTGCCGGCCAGGGAGTTGACGTTCGCCGGCGCCGGCGCCTCGGTCCCGGCGCCATGGCACTCGTCCGAGGCCTTGCAGGGGACCGGCGGCGGCAGGTTCGGGAAGCCCCCGAGTTCGCGGGCGTCGTAGATCTTGACCAGCTCACGGTTGTGATCCTGGGGCACGAGGACGTCACGGGTGAAGAAGTAGGCATCGGTGCCGTCGGCGCTGACGCCGAGGAGCGAGGAGTCGAAGCAGCTGATCCCGGTCGAGATCAGGCTGACCGTGCCGTCCGCCCACTCATAGGCGTCCACCTTGTTGTCGAGGTCGCGCGGAGCCAGCGCATCGGTCGTGTTGAAGAAGACCCGGCCGTCATCGGTGAGGCTGAGCCCGTTCGTCGCCAACCGCGCGTCTCCGGTCGCCCGGGCGTTCGTCGGGTTGCAGGAGGCACAGGCGAGTTCGTCTCCCGGGGCGTCGTAGCGGACGACCTCGGAATGGCCGTTGTTGTCGTAGCCGGTGAACGGGATCGCGGCCGAGAACGCGGCGTCCTCGCCGCCCGGCGCCACCTGGAAATCGGCCGTGTGGCGGGTGCCGGCATCGTTGACCGCGTCGACGATGGCCGCGTTGTCCGTGCTCTGTTCCGGGGCCAGCGAGAGGGGCGAGAAGGCGGCGACGTTGGCCCCGCTCTGCGTCGTGTTGTTGGCGTAGAGGGAGCCGTCGCCGGAGATCGCGACGCTGCTCCAGTCGCCGAGCTCGGCGGCGCCGTTGTCCGAGCCGCGCGCGCGCTGGCCGGCTTTGTCGAAGCGAAGGACACAGTTGCCCTGGTCGACGTAGAAGTCTCCGTTGCCAGAGTCGACGGCGAGGCCCTTCGCGTTGGAGACCTCGGCCGCGGCGAATTCTTCGGTCTAGTCGCCGTTGCTGTGACAGGAAGAGCCATCGCCCTGGATCACCTGGTTCGAGGAGTCGAACGAGTAGCGGGCGATCGACTCGCCGCCGAAGTTGACGTAGAGGTCGCCGCTGTCCGAGTCGACGGCGAGACCGCTCTTCTGGCTCGATTCGTAGACCCAGGTGCTGATCCGAGTCGAGCCGCTGCCTTCTTCCCAGCGCCAGACGATCTGTTCGTAGAAGCCGTTGTAGTAGACGCGGCCGAGAGAGTCGACGCTGATCCCGATCTGCGCCACCGCCTCTTCGAGGCTGGCGTCGGAGTCATAGCCGCCGTCCTGATTGAAGCGGAACAGGTCCGAGTTGCCGTTGAGGTTGACGAATGTCGCGACGTTGAGAGTG
Source organism: uncultured Solirubrobacterales bacterium (assembly GCA_963805455.1). Lineage (GTDB taxonomy): Bacteria > Actinomycetota > Thermoleophilia > Solirubrobacterales > 70-9 > VRUE01. Next base: position 50,157 of record CAWDUJ010000010.1, on the reverse strand, counting down.
CCATCGAGCCCGACCGCGATGCCCGAGATCTGGCTGAAGAGCCCGGCCGGCGTCGTCGATCCGTTCAGTACTCCGCCGTTGCCCCAGCTCGTGATCAGGTTGCCTGCCGAGTCGTACTTGCGGACAACATGGGAGCTGTTGTCGGCGACGTAGATGTCACCGTCGGAGGGGCCCCCGGAGGCATCGGCGGCGACGAACTGCGCGTTCTGAGCGGCGCCGAAGCTATGGCTGTAGCGATGGAATTCGACCGGGGTCTGCGAGCCGGTCAGGCTCGACTCCAGAGTCGCGACGAAGTGCGAGCCCGACCCCAGCTCTGCCATGTAGAGGTTCGGTGCGTTCTCTGTCCCGTTCGCGGCCCCGTCGAGCAGCTCCGCGCTGAGGAAGTAGATGGTCCCCGAGTCAGAGGCGACCCCGCCACCGCCGCCGATCGCGACCGCCGAGCAGTCCCCGGCGTTCCCGGCAACGGCGTTCCATTCTTCGTTGGCCGAGTTGCCGACCTGTTCGCAGGAGTCGCTGTCACCCGACCCTCCGGAGCCGTTGGAGACCCGCGAGAATGTCGCGGCGCCGCCGCTGACGTCGGCGCGGAAGATGTCTGCGCTGGAGTCGGTGTCGTCCCCGGTGAGCTGTTCTGCGCTGGTCAGATAGGCGATCGAGCCGTCGCCGGTCATCCCGTCGTAGAGCGCCGAGGCGCCGCGCTCAGCCCCCGGCATCAGGTCGATCTAGGCGTCGGCGTCGTCGACGTTCATGCAGAAGTTCCAGTTCCCATTGCCGGCTCAGTCGACATCGACCAGCTTCCCGATCACGTTCCGGTACCCGTCGGCCGATATATCGAGCTCTGCGAGCCCGTCGCTGTCGCACTGCATCAGACACGGGATCTAGTCGCCGTTCGGGAGCCTCGAGATGTCGCTGGTGGTCCCGGTCGCCAGTTTTCTGTCGTAGATCGCCGAGCTGCCAGCTTCTTCGACGAATTCGGACGTCGAGCCGAAGACGAGATGGCTGCCATCTGCCGAGAAGCGCTTCTTGACCAGTATGTCCGCGTTCGCACACGGTCCCTGGTCTTCTGAGCCGCTCATGCCCTGTACGAGGCTGCCGTCTGCGCGCCGTACCGAGATCCCGGTGCTGCCGTCCGGGAAGCAGAGCGAGCAGATTTCGGGGCCGCCGAAGGCGAAGTTTTCCAAACGGCTGTCTGCGCCATCGAGAGTCGAGGCGAAGGATTTCGAGTAGGGCAGGTTGGCGGGGATTCCGACGTAGACCGTGCTCCAACCGTTCTCCCCGCGAGTCGCGATGTAGGGGTCGAGGCCGTTGTTGGTCGGGTGGTTGGTGCCCGGGATGGCGCCGTCGTGCACCCCGTAGAGGACCCGCGAGGGAGTCGAGGCCAGCGCGTAGCTGCCGTACGGTTCCTGGCCTGGAACCAGATAGGACTCGACGTCGTACCCGCCCGCGTCAAGCGCCGAGACGAGCTCGTATGAGCGGCAGTCGGGAAGCAGAGCGCCGCCCGTCTGCTGGCGGACGTGGGCGTTCTGGCACTGGTCCTCGAGGACGGCCGTGAACGGGAAGGTGGTGAAGGTGAAATCGGAGCTCTTCGACGTCCCGCTCTGGTTGGTCGCGACGAGGACGTAGTGGTACTGAGTCCCCGACTGCAGCCCCTCCAGCAGAGCGCTGACAGGAGTCGAGCTGAGCCCGCCGCCGATGCTCGCCGTCTCCGGCGATGAGGTGCAGGCCCCCGCGTTGGCGAGGCAGTCCTCGGTCCCGTAGTCGACGTGGAAGGTAGTCGGCGCCCCTTCGGAGTTGACGAGCCCGTGTACTATCGCGCTGTCGGAATGGACGTCGGAGACGTAGAGCCCGCCTACTTCCGGCGGCGCCGAGAGCGTGAACGTCTCGTCGACAGTCTTCAGCGTCCCGTTCGCGTTGCCGACATCGATCCGGTAGTGGTAGGTGGAACCCTGCCGCAGCCCGCAGAGGTCGGCGCTTACCTCTATTTCCTATCTTCCCTAGCTCTACTCACCCTCAGCTCAATATACCTTATAACCTTAATACACCTACTAACCTTACTTTTATTTACATACCTTATTATCTACACCACCTTTTTTTATATTATCTTTTATATTCAAACTATTCTTCCCTATTTCCTACTATAATTCTTTTTTATCTTCATACAATACTACTATATCTCCCATCTTTTATATCTTCACATTCTTATCTTATCTTATATATATCCTACCATTTACCCCTTTCACATCTATACCTTTCTTCTAGCCATAGAGATAGAAACCTCTCAATAATTCTCCTTTATATTCTTACTCCATCTTCTTACCTAACCCCTTCGAGAAGAATTTACCTTATATCTATTCTACCTCTAACTTTAAACCTACCCCCTATATCTTTTATAATAGTTCTCCTTTCTTATTTAACTTACCTTTACCTCTACCATTCTCTTATTTTTATATTTTACCTTCTTCTTCTATATCTAAATCTCAATCCCTTAAACCTTCCTCTAACTCTCTTATATCTACTTCTTTCTTTTTCTCTACTCCTTCCTACTTTTAATATTATACTTTACCTATCAATTATACTTTTCTATCCCATAATTTCCCTTTATACTATTCTACATCTATATCTTTTTTACCTTTCTCTATCATTTAATTACCTCCTATCTCCCTATCTCTCTTTTCTTAGACCTATATATTATAATCTATAAATTTTTTCTATACTTATATCCTACCCTTTTTCATCTCTCCTTAGTTTTCCACTTTTATCTTCTTCATCTCTCAATCTCTTTTTTCTTTTTCTCCTACATATAATACTATCTAACCATCCATTTCCATATCTTATAAATCATTATCATTACCTTTATCTTTTAATTTTTATATCTTTATCCCTTTTTCTCTATTACCTACATATACTCTTCCATTTTTCTTTTCTACATCTATCTTATAATCATCTTTTTTTTAACCACCACCTTTCTATTCTTAACCTTTTTAATTCTAATATAGCTATTTCTTTTTCCACTACATATCATAAACCCCATCTACCTATAACAATAATCTCCCTATATCTTCCAAACACATACCTATTTATACATCTCTTAATTTATATCTAATTATCTTCTTATTTTCTCTCTCTTCTATTTCTTTTTCTCCTTCTCTCACCTATCTTCCAATCTCACCTATTTTTTCTCTCTATCTTTTTTCTATCTCTCCATCTCTACCCTATTCTTTCTCTCCTTCTCTCACTTTCTTTCTTATTTCTCTATCATTCCTTTCTTGATTCACTCTCTAAATCTAACCTTTATTCTTATATCTCTACGTCGGGAACGCTCTCGAAGTTCTTGCGCAGGGCGCCCTTTACCTGATCGATGCGCTCCCGCAGCTCGAAGTCTATCTGGCCTCGCAGCTCGGCCACGAGGTCGGGCAGTTTGTTGTTGGAGGAGTCGAGGTAGACCGAGCCCCTCAGCTGGTCTTCGAGCAGCGTCTTCTTTTCTACTTCGCTGCCGAGCTACGTCGGGCCGGGCATGCGTTCGCCGCGAACTGCGACGGTGCAGAGTGCGTCGATGTTGGCCTGGTCGAGAAGTTCGTTCTTCGGCATCTCGACCACGGCGCGGCGGATATTGGATTTACCGTCAGAGCGTGAAGCGAACGAGGATGTACTTACGGCGCTTTAGGTCGAAGCCACTGTATAGCTTCAGGTCTAGCTTTATCTCGTAAGTGAGATTCTTGCAGTTATCTACTTAGTAGTGAGACTCTCGAGTCGCCATCTCCCCTTCAGCGCCTTTTATCTCGTCTCATATCGCTAGCTAGTCTCTATTAGTCTAGTTGAGAGTGAAGTTATAGCAGTCTAAGTCTTACAAGATCTAGCAGAGCTCTCAGCTATATTCCTTCTAATATCCTCTGCAGCATATCAGAGATCTGTCTTCATCTCAGCAGTCTTCTATTCGACCTATATCTCATCTCATATCACTACGTTGCCCAAGTCTTATAGTCTCTACACTGTCATAGTGTCTACATCCAATCTGAGTATCTCCTCTCAGTAATAGTCATCGAAGTAGACTCTCCTCATCAATTTAGAGAGTAGTGCGTTCTCTCTCCTGCCCTGTGGTCTGTCGACTTCGATCAGGCTATCAGCGTTATATCCACGTCTAAGCTTCAGCAAAGCCTTTGAGTAAGTTGAGCGGTCGCTAGTCGCTATGTCGGGGCAGTAGGGGATGTCAGCCAGAGTCGTCGAGAATCTCGGCGGCGTCATGACGTTCAACGCGCTCAGATTCTGTTCTTCGTCTTTTCTCGCAGGGTCATTCTAGAACGGCGCATGAGCGCCGGCGGTATTTTGTGATTTGGTATGGTATGCTGTAGGAAGGCTCGCTTCTGCTGTGTACAGAGTTCTTACATTTAGATCGGAGTCTAGCGTAGTAGAATTGCGTCTAATCCTATTTCTATAGTAACGAGTCCTAGCTCGTTAAGGTTCTCTTAAAGCGTAGGTGCCGCATTCAGTCTGGCGTCGCCATCAGCCCTCGCTCCGATCCGAAGAAGTGCAGGTCGAACTCCGAGATCAGTGTCTGTGGCAGGTTCTCTAATTAGACTTCGAGCTGGCCGGTCTGCGGTATCCATTTGCCTGAGCCCGCGATCTTGACGTGGATCTCGAAGCCGTTCAGCGCGAGGATCAGCCGGTAGCGATTACCGGGCTTGCGATCTCCGAGATATATGTAGCCCCGAATCGGTCGCGGGGAGCGCCGAGCTGTCGATCGTCAGCGTGCCGACTTTCGACGACTCCGGGCAGTGCGCGGCTTCACAGGTGCCGAACCTCGTGTTTTGCGTCAGGGCAGACGGTCTTGCCGTCCGCAGTGTTTGGGTTGATCGAGAACCCTTCCGGCAGAGTCACCGTCGTGGCTCGGATCTCCGATGGGGAGGGTGTGTTCGGGCTCGTAACTGCGGTACTCTTAGGTCGATTTCTAGCCCAGAGGCTGTGTCTGTCTGCGTCGTCGTCGGCGTTGCGGAGAGGCTCGGATTGAAGCTGAGCTGGTCGCAGCCCGTCGTCGCCGGCCAGGGGTCTTCAATCTATTCTTCTTTTTCTTCTTATGAAGTCTCCAGTACCGTGGCGTTCAGTCCGGGTTGTCTCAGGTCGTCGGGTTGTCTAGAAGGGCTACAGAGGCGCATTCGATGGCATCGGTGGATTGGTCCCGTCGAAGAACGGTTCCCAGCCTTCCGGCAGCCGGTGTACATCGTTTTCGGGCTATGCTGGTACTCCCCAGAGGTCCATTTCGACGAAGTCGAGCAGCATCAAGTGAGTGATGTTCTTCAGCGTCGATTCGAGTCCGTAGTCGCTGTGTGTGCGCGCGTTGATCGAAACGAAGATCGGGTATTTGAACAGCGGGATGTTGAAGGCGTGAAGTGCTGCCTCGCCAGGATGCGGAACCAGGTTGTAGACGTCTATCACACTGAAGTTTTATGATCCTGGCTTTTCGGCGTTGATGTTGATGATCGCTAAGCCGATCTGGCTCTCGCGCGCGCAGTCGAGATTGGCGATATCTGAGGCGGCGCGCTTCGGTGTCACGTGAGGATTGTCGATGAGTCCGGTCGGCATGTCTATGCTGATGTATTTCTCGTCCTTGCAGTCGCAGCTCTATGCCGTGATGCGCTGGTTGTAGCGGTTACCTATCTAGAGCTGGTTGTGGATGTTGGGGTGAGCCCCGTCTTTGGCGGTCTACGGTTCGACTTCGAAGTAGTCGATCGGCGCTTTGGTTTCGGCACGCGGAGCTTTTTAAACCGCAGCGAGAATGCGCCGAGGGCAAGGGCGGCGAGGGCGGCGGCGAGCCGGGTTCGTGTGATCGGGATTGCGCTAGCTATGTGCGTGTCCCCTGTGGTGGTGCCGCTTTCCCTTGCGTTACTTGCGCCTATGCGCCTTCTTGTTCTTCTTCTTCTTCGGCGTCTTCCTCTTCGTTTCGTTCTGGAGGTTTCCGCCGGCGCCGAGGTGTTCATCGCTGACGACCAGTGGAGGGCTCGGCTGCGTGGTGCTGTCCCATGGCACTCGTCAGCCGCTTCGCAGGGGGCGGCCGGTGGATCTAAGAGGAAGCCGCCGTTGGTCCTCGCGTCGTAGAACTTGAGGAAGTGCCCATTGTGGTCCTGTGGGGCGAGTGTGTCGAAAGTCGAGAAATAGACGTCGGTGCCGTTGCCGCTGACCCCGACCAGGCCGTCGAGGCTGCGTTCGCCTCCCTGGGCGTCCTGAGCAGCGGTGCCGGTGCTGATCAGCTGCGGCCGCCCGTCGACGTACTCGTAGACGTCGAGGAGCTCATTGGTGTCCTGGGGTACCAGCGCGTCGGAGGTCCAGAAGAATGCGCGGCCGTCGTTGGCCATGAACAGGCCGCCCGTACTGGCGCGGACTTCGACGCTCGGCTGCGACCCGTCGGGCAGGCAGGAGACGCAGACGATCCTCTCCTCGCCGGGTCGTACCGGTACATCTCCCTGTGGCCATGGTTGTCGTAGCTGGTCGCCGGGCTGGCGCTGAGGAATGCCATGTGGGCGCCGTTCGGGGAAACCTGGATCCGGCTGATCGGTGCCGGTTCGCTGAGCGTGGTCACGAAGTGGGGCGAGCCGTCGCGGTAGACGTAGAGGTTTTCGCCGCCGGCGAGGCCCCTTTCACCGTCGAGCTGGTCTGTCGAGTAGAAGTAGATTTCCCCGGTTGCCGAGGCGATCGAGGAGTCGGTGGCTTCTTCGCCGCGAACCGCCGTGACTTCGCCTTCGCCGGCGCCGTCGGTGTCCTCTGAGATCAGCGTGATCGTGTCGTCATCGGTCCACATGTAGAGGTCGACGCTTTCGTCGGTGTCCTCGGGGCTGAGCTTGTCGGGCGAGGTGAAGAACACCTTCGAGCCGTCGGGCGTCATCCCGACGTACTGCACGTCGTGGCCGCGCGAGACTTCGTAGGTGATGGCGTCGTCGACCCGCATGTAGAGGTGTTTCGGCGGCAGCGGTTGGGTGAAGGTGTTGTACGGCCCGCTCGAGGTCGACATCAGGATGTGGGACCCGTCGTTGGAGACCCCGGGGTTTGCGGCCGCCGGATAGCCGTAGTAAGGATTGGCGCCCGAGAAGAGGATGTACTCGCCGGTTTTTTCCGCGTTCCCCGGCTCCTGGGCGATCGGGTCACCGTTTCCGTCGAGGGAGATCAGCGATGTCGTCCCTGTCTCGGTGTCGTAGTCATAGGCCGAGCCAGGGGCCTCGACAAGCCCGTTCGGCGCGAAGGCGACGTTGTTCGAGGAGAACGCGAGGTGGCTGAAGTCCGCCGAGAGCTGGTAGGCGCCTTCGGTCGCAGCCCCGCCCGGGATCAGGTTCCAGCCGACCGGCCAGCGGCCGAGGATTCGTTCTCGGCGGAGAAGGTGTAGGGGATGTTGTCCGGGGGCTGCGCCACCCCTTCGAAGCCGGCCTCGATTCTGAAGGAGAGGAACCGGCTCATGTCGAGGTTCGTGGCCTGGACGTCGGTGCCGAGCGTTTTGCTGCCGACGAGGCCGATGTCGGAGGTGTGCCAGCCGTTGGTGCTGCGGGTCGCCACGTATGTGTCGGCGGAAATGCTGTTGGTCTGTTCGGTGCCGGTGACGCCGCCGAGGATCCCGCCGAAGGCGAACCGACGGGCTCGTCGCCTGGCCGGTCGTCAGCCAGGTTCAGGACCAGGATCACGTTGCCTGATTCTTCGGGCGAGACCAGCTCGTAGGCCCGGCAGTCAGGCAGGTAGAGGCTGCCGGTCTGCTGGCGGACGTTGCTGTTGGGGCATCCCGGAGGAAGAGTTGAATGTCTGGTCTTCGCTGGCCGTGCTCCCGAACTCGTTGGTGGCGACTACCCGGAAGTGGTAGACACCCCTTCCTGGAGGCCCGTGAGGTGGACGCTGACGGCATGGTCTTCGTAAGCGCTGCCGATGTCCTCATCGGGGCTCGGTGCCGAGCTGCCGTAGGAGGTCGAGGTGCCGTACTCGAAGTGGAAGGTGGTGTCGCCGCCCTGGGGGTTGATCGAGGCATGGAGGTCGGCGGTGGTCGCCGTCAGGTCGGAAGAGAAGCCGCCGCTGACGCTCGGTGCCGAGGGCGTCTTGAACTCGACGCCGTTGCCGACGGTCGTACCGTCGGCGTTACCGGCGACGACGCGGTAGTGATAGCTGCCGCCCGAGGTCAGCCCTGCGACGGCTGCGCTGACATCGGTGGGGTCGGCGATCGGGGTTGCCGGAACGCAGGGCAGGTGGTTCGGGTAGCCGCCCGTCTTCGGTCCCCAGTCGAAATGGCATTCGGTGATTTCGGGGCCGCCGGCCCGGTCGACGTGGGCCTTCAGGGTCACGCTGGTGTCGGTCAGGTCGGCCGGCGCCTGCGTGTTCGCGTCCGGGGTCACGATCGGTCGAAGACCAGGATCTTTTCGTTGGTCGCGACGTACACCGTGCTCGTGCTCGGATCCTCGGCGACTCCGTTGGGGAAGGTCCCTTCCGCGAAGGTGTCGATCAACGATCCGTCGGCCTGGTACTCGTTGACCAGGCTTCCCTGGGCCATGAAGACGATGTGGTGACGGGGTCGACCGCGATCGCCCTCGCGCTCTGCGAGCTGAACAGGACGCCGCTGGCGTAGCCGGTCGCGGTGTGGCGGTAGACGTAGACCGGGCCGCCGAAAGTCGAGACGTAGAGGTCGTCGTTGCCCTCGTCGAACCCGATCGGGCAGGGGCTGCCCTGATTGGAGACGTCGACCGAGCCGAGCGGCAGGCCCGATGCGCTGAACTCCTTGACTTCCTGGTGCCGTAGTCGGCGACCCAGGATGCCCTTCACCGTCGGTCGCGCCGCCGCAGGCATCGCTGAATCCGCTGACCGGGAACCCGGAGAGATCGGCGCCTGCGGAGCTGTAGCCGTAGAGAATGCTGCCGCTCTCGGTGACGTAGAAGATGTTCCCCGTGCCGCCCGGCGCTCCGTCGGTCGAGAGCCCCGGCAGACCCGGCGACGTGATGTCGATCGGGAAGCCGTCGCCGGCGCCGAGCGGAGCGTCGGTCCCCGGGGCCGAGATGTCGAAGCCGAAGATTTTCGGGCCTTCCAGATACCCGAGGCCGTAGAGGCGATGGGAGGACTGGTTGACGGTCAGCATGCCGCCTCCGGTCAGCGGCGTCGCGTCGGTGCCGTCGGATCCGAACTGGTCGGTCTGCGACGGTAGAGAACCTTCGCCCCCCACGCCGGCGCCGCGAGCACGGCGGCCAGGGCGAGCGCGACGAGCGCGACGATGGTCATCCGTCTAGCCATGCTTCCTGCCCTTCTTCTTGCCGTGCCTCCTGTGATGGGGCTTGCGGACGCACCTGCCCTTCCGCTTGACGAAGCCCTTCTTGCAGGTGAGCTTCGGCGGCGGGGGCCTGTCCGCGAGCGGCGGCGCCGCAGTCGTGAAGGCGAGGTCCGGCCCGGTCGAGGAGCCGATTCCGTTCGAGGCGACAAGCCGGAAGTGGTAGGTCGTTTCCGGGAGGAGGCCGGCGATTTCTGTCGAGACCGGCTGTGCCAGGTTGTCCGCGCCGAGGTTGCCGACGGCGGTGGAGAACCCGTAGGCCCGGCTCAGGCCGTACTCGAATCGATAGGTCGTCGGTATGAAGCCGGGCTGGACGGAGCCGATCAGCCGGGCGCTGCGGTCGGTGACCGCCTCAGACGCGGTGCCGCTGATCTTCGGCGCGGCGGGGGTCGAGAAGGTCTGGTCGGGCCCTTCGGTCACCCCGTTGAAGTTGATTGCGACGGCTCGGTAGTGGTAGGTCGTGCCGGGCGTCAGGCCGGTCACCCCGGTGCTCAGCGAGTGGTCGTTGCCGTCGTCGGGGCTCGGTTCGGTCGGCAGGGTGCGGGTGCCGTATGAGGCGCCGGGGCCGTAGTCGAAGACGACCACCGTCGGGCCGAAGCCGGGGTTGACGGACGCGGTCAGGGTCACGGTCGTCGGTGTCGCCTCGGAGGACGACTCCGAACCGATCGAGGGCCGCAGCGGGACCGTGGTCAGAGTCCTGTCTTCGCTCACCTTGGTTCCAGCGGGGCTGGTCGCGACGAGTCGGTAGTGGTAGACCGTCCCGGGCGCGAGGCCTTCCAGTTCGGCGCTCGCCGCATACGTCCCGAATCCGGAGCCGACCGAGGGGCTCTCCGGCGTCGAGCTGCCGTAGGCAGCCGTCGTTCCGTAGTCGAAGTGGTAGGTCGTCGCCCCGCCGTTCTGGGGGCCGACGGTGCCGTTGAGGGTGACACCGGTGGTCGAATAGCCCGAGGGCGGCTTGACCGCGACGGCAGGCAGCGCGATCGTCGACAGGCTCTGGTCTCCGCCGTAGGCCGGGCCGGTCGAGTTGGTGCAGACGATCTCGTAGTGGAAGGTCGTAACCGGGCTCAGCCCCGTCAGTTCCACGGTCGTGCTCTGCGGGCCCGGATCCGAGCCGACGGGAAGCTCGGGCGTCGAGTTGCCATAGGTGTCGCTGTAGCCCCATTCGAAGTGGCAGGTGATCGGGTCGCCCTCCCCCGTCCAGGTCCCGTGCAGCTTGGCGCTGGTCCCGGTGACTTCGGTCGGCGCTCCGGTAGTCAGGCCGGCGACGGCCGCGACCGTGGTGAAGCTCTGGTCGTTGCCGGGGCTGGTGCCTTTCGGATTCGTCGCGACGACCCGGTAGTGGTAGACGGTTCCCGGCAGCAGGCCGGTGGCGTCGAAGGTCAGCGGCGTGTTGCCGGTCGTCGACCCGATCGGGACGCCCGGCGGCGTGGCGCTGAAGTTGCCGTATGCCGTCGTCGTGCCCCACTCGAAGTAATAGCTGGTTTCTTCGTCGGTGCCGATGAAGTGGCCGTTCAGGGTCGCGGTGTTCTTGCCCACCGCGGTTGCCGGATCGGTCACGAGGCCGCTGACGAAGTGGGGCGTGAAGGTCCGGTCGGCGCCGAAGCTCGTCCCGTTGGCGTTGCTGACGACGACGCGGTAGTGGTATTCGGTCTCCCCGAGGACTTCCCCCGAGAGGTTGGCGCTGACATCGGTGGGGGAGCTGATCGGGGTCGCCTGATCGCAGGTCTTCGTCTGGCCGTAACCGATGTCGGTCCCGAATTCGAAGTAGCAGTCGGTGATGTTCCCGCCCCCGGCCGGGTCGACATGACCGTTGACGGTGGCGTCGCCGGTCTGGCCACCGGTTTCGGCGTCGGGTACGACGATCCCGGGGAGGATCTGGATTTTGCTTTCGTTGGCGACGTAGACGATGCCGCGGGCCTCGTCGACGGTGACCCCGTTGATGCTTCCGACCGAGGTCGCGAAGGTCTCGAGCAGGGCGCCGCTTTCGTTGTAGGCGTCGACGTCATTGGGGTGGGCGACGTAGAGCGTGTGGGTGCTCGCGTCGACCGTCAGCGCCTGCGTGTTTCCGGGGTCGATCAGGGTCGGGGTCGAGTAGCCGTCGCTCGCCTTGAACTCATATGTGCCGCCGTTGTAGAGGGCGACGAAGAGGTTGTCGTTGGAGCGATCGAAGGTGATGTGGCAGGGCTGGCCGGCGGCCGAGACGTCAACCGAGCCGAGCGGCGCTCCCGCCGAGCTGAACTTCTTCGCGGCGCGCGCGCCGTAGTCGCCGACCCAGATGTTGCCCTCGCCGTCTGTGGCTGCTCCGCAGGGGTCCTGGAAGCCGCCGACCGGGAAGCCGCTGAGCGGGCCGCCCGAGGAGTCGAAGCCGTAGAGGCCCGAGCCCTCGGAGAGGAAGTAGAAGTTGCCGGCCGAGGAGGCCGAGTTGTCGACGGCGACGTCCGGGTCGCCGCCGCCGCCTGCGACGCTGATCGGGAACCCGCCGAGCGGGGTCTGGGTCCCCTGGGTGGCCATGTCGAAGCCATAGATCTTCGAGGGGCTGCGACCGTACGCGTAGAGGCGGTTGGCGCTCTGGTTGTAGTCGAGCTGGTCGAGGCCGGTGATCGTCGTCGCCGGAGTCCCGTCGCTGCCGAACGAGCCGGTGACCGCCGGGTGGCGGTAGGCGGCCGATGCCGGCGACACGGCGATCGCGGCGAAGGCGCTCGCGAGGGCCAGGGCCAGAATCACCCTGCCCGCTCTCGGCGTTCCGACAACGCGCTTTGCTGCCTTCACTTCTCTCCGTTTCCCCTGATTCTGAGAACCGGGCCCCAGCCCGGTGTCCCCCTGTGTTGTTCCCCGTGAACCAGCCGCCATGGAAGGCGGCCTTTTCCGGTTCAGGGGATCAGTGCGCAGAGAATAAGGGGCTTGTCAAGTGTCACCCCGAGAGCACGCTCCGCGAGTGTTTCCGGATCTAGATCAGCGCTTACCGTATTCCGACGCCTGACCTGGCCCGTCGGGCCCTACCGCTTGCCGGCGAGGTCCCAGATCACGTCGGCGACCGAGATCCCCTGGCGTTGGGCCGCCGCTTCGATCTCGTCCCAGGGCAGTTCGGCTTCGGGCAGATCATCCCAGCGGGCGAGGTCGAGAGCCTCGATTGCTCCCCTGAGCGCGGGTCCGAGGTGCTCCTCCGAGCGAAGCAGCGCCCTCAGGACCTCCAGCTGCTTATCGCTAAATCGCACAACCCACATGCGGAACCTCCAAGGTTGGGCAGGACGCGGGTTGCCCGGGGAAGCTAGGCGCTGGGGCGGACGGAACCGGTGGCATCGGAGGGCTCGCCCGTGCCGCTGATCCGGACCGCCTCGACCCGGTTCTCACGCACCGACTCGACCCGGATCGTGTAGCCGTTGGCGGCGATCGTGTCGCCGCGCTTCGGCAGCCGCCCGAGCTCGGCGAAGACGTAGCCCCCGATCGAGTTGTAGGCGTCGTTGTCGGCCGGCAGCTCGATCCCGACGTCGGCGAGGTCGCCGAGCGAGACGTGGCCGCGGACGAACCACTCGCCGCCGGCGAGCCGGCGCAGGGCCGCGGCCCGGGGGTCGGTCTCGTCCTCGATCTCCCCCACCACCTCCTCGAGGATGTCCTCGACGGCGACGATGCCGACCGTGCGGCCGTACTCGTCGACGACGACCGAGATCGAGGTCCTCTGGACCTGGAGGTCGTGGAGGAGGTCATCGAGCGGTCGGGTCTCCGGGATGATCAGGGCGTCGCGGACGACCGACTCGATCGAGGCCTCGGGACCCTCGTTCATGTAGAGCCGGGCGAGGCTGTTGTTGTGGACGATCCCCTTGACCCGGTCGGGATTGTCGTCCTCGATCACGACCAGCCGGGTGTGGCCGGAGGAGACGCAGCGGCGCAGCGCGGTCTCGACCGAGTCGGTGAAGTCGATCGTCACCACCGCCGGGATCGGCGTCATCACCGCCCGCGCGTCCTGCTCGTGGAGGTGGAAGACGCCCCCGAGCATCCCTGCCTCGCCGGGGTCGAGGGTGCCGCCGACGCTCGAGCTGTCGATGATCTGTTTCAGGTCCTCGGCGGTGTGGCGTTCGTCGATGTTGGTCGGGTCGACTCCGAACAGCCGCACGACCGAGTTCGAGATCGCGCTCAGGCCCTTGGTGACCGGGGCGGTCAGCAGCCGGAACCAGTTCAGCGGCCGGGAGACCCGGCGCGCCGTCCGCTCGGCATGGGAGATCGCCAGCATCTTCGGGACCTGCTCGCCGATGCTGATGTGGATCGCCGTCACCAGGGCGAAGGCGAAGATCAGGGAGAGCGCCGCGGCGGCTCCGTGCGAGAGGCCGCCGAAGATCGGCTCCAGGAGCTTCGCCAGCGAGGGCTCGCCGAGGAACCCGATGCCGATCGAGGCCATCGTGATCCCGACCTGGCAGGCGGACAGGGACTCGTCGATCTTGTCGAGCTGCTCGACGACGGCAGCGGCGCCGGACTCGCCCTCCTCGGCGAGCTGTTCGATCTTGCCTCGGCGGCTGCGGACCAGCGCGAACTCGGCGGCGACGAAGAAGCCGTTGATCGCCACCAGGACGAGCAGCAGGACGAGCAGGAGCGCGCTCATCGGTTATTTGGCCCGGTACTTCGGGGGAGGTCGTCTTCGGCCATTCGGCGTACGGAATATAGCCTCTGAGGTCCCCGGAGCGGCGGTGCTGCATTATTGGGGCGGGATGCGGATCGCGAGCCTCGTGCCCTCCTCGACGGAGATGCTGTTCGCGCTCGGCCTCGGCGAGAGGGTCGTGGCGGTGACACACGAGTGCGACTACCCGCCCGAGGTCCGCTCGATCCCCCACCTCACGAGAACCGTTCTGCCCCCCGATATCGCCCCCGGCGAGATCGACGCCGCGGTCAAGGCCGTCGTCGGCGAGGGACGAGCCCTCTACGAGCTCGATGAGGAGCGGCTGGCCGAGGTCGGCCCCGACCTGATCGTGACCCAGGCGGTCTGCGACGTCTGCGCGGTCTCCTACGACGACGTGCTCGAGGTCGCCGAGCGCCTGCCCGGCGACCCCTTCGTCCTGCAGCAGGACCCGAGCACCCTCGGCGAGGTCCTCGAAGACGTGATCCAGCTCGGCGAGGCGACAGGGATGCAGCCGGAGGCGCGCGAGCTGCGGGCCGACCTCGAGGGCAGGCTGGCGGCCGTGCGCGCAGCCGTCGACGGCTCGACCGCGCCCCGCGTGATCGCCCTGGAGTGGCTCGACCCCCCGTTCGTCGGCGGCCACTGGATCCCGGAGATGATCGCGATCGCCGGCGGCGAGGACATCGCCGGGCCGCCGGGACTGAAGTCCCCCGAAGTCGGCTGGGGGGAGCTTGCCGGCCTCGAGCCCGACGTCGTCGTCGCGATGCCCTGCGGCTGGGGAGTGGAGCAGTCCCGCGCCCAGGCGCTCGAGCACTGGGAGCGGATCGCCGCGCTCGGCGCCCGCCAGGTCTTCGCAGTCGACGCCGCCGCGACCTTCTCCCGCCCTGGCCCGCGCCTCATCGACGGTGTCGAACTGCTCGCCCACATGCTTCACCCGGACCTCGCCGACGCGCCCGGCAGCGTCGATTTCGCCGAGGTGCGGGCGCCCGCCGGGCGCCCAACCGGTTGAGGAGTTCGAAATGTCGAATAGCTCGACAAAACGAACACCCGAGGGAGACGAAGGCGCGGCCCACGACGCGGTGTTCGCGCCGGTGCGGCCGCCGACGACCTTCGAGGAGACGGTCGAGCGGCTCGGCACCGCGATACGGCTGGGCCTGCTGGAGCCCGGAAGCAAGCTGCCGCCCGAGCGCCAGCTCGCGCGCAAACTCGCGATCTCGCGCTCGACCCTGCGCCAGGCGCTGACGACCCTGACCCAGAGCGGCCACCTCGTCTCGCGCCGGGGCCGCGCCGGCGGCACCTTCGTCGCCGAGCAGCCGCCACTCGCCGGCGGGCCCGGCGAGCTGCTCGACGAGGCGGCCTGGGCGATCCTCGACTACCGGGTCGCGATCGAGGCCGGGGCGGTCATCCTCGCCGCCGAGCGCGCCAACGCCGAGCAGCTCGCCCGCCTCGAGCAGCTGACGGCGCGGATGGCCGCAGCCGATGACTTCGAGGAATACCGCCGCTTCGACGTCCGCTTCCACATCAGCCTCGCCGAGGCGGCGGGGTCTCCGCGTCTGGTGACGGCGATGACCGGCGTCCAGGGGCAGATGACCGACCTGCTCTCGCTGATCGCCCACCCCTCCCAGGTTCTGACCAGTTCCAACGACCAACACCGGCGGCTGGTCGTGCTGCTCGCCAACGGCGACGCCGCCGCCGCCGTGCGGCTGCTGCGCGAGCACATCGAGGGGACCGAGCACATCATCGCCGGCCTGCTGCCGGCGCCGCGCTCGCTCCCCGCGGGCGGGTAGCCGAACCCAACTCAGGCACGAATCCGCCGGAGTTTGGGCAGAGAATGTGCTTGACATCACTTGAAGCGCCCGGATAGGTTCGCCCAGCAGACCATTTCGTCCGAGAACCGCTGCCAAGGAGGAACCTGGGAATGGCCGAGTCACGCAAAGTAGGCGCAATCACCTACCGCGAAACGGACGACGACTACTTCGTCAAGCGCAAACTGCGCCGTCACGCGGGTGTCTGGTCCCTCTGGGCGCTGGGCGTCGCGGCGGTCATCTCGGGCGACTTCTTCGGCTGGCAGTTCGGCCTCGCCTATGGATTCGGCGGGCTGCTGGTCGCGACGGTCGTCATCACCGTCATGTATTTCGGCCTCTGCTACTCGATCGCGGAGATGTCGCCGGCCCTCCCCCACACCGGCGGCGCCTACTCCTTCGCCCGTTCGGCGATGGGGCCGTGGGGCGGCTTCGCGACAGGGGTCGCCGAGACGATCGAGTACGTCGTGACCCCAGCGGTGATCGTGGTCGGGATCAGCAACTACATGAACTCGATCACCAACGACCTCTTCTCGTTCACCCTCACCCTGCCGTGGTGGTGGCTGATCTTCTACGTCATCTTCGTCGGCCTCAACTACGTCGGGGTCGAGGCGAGCTTCCGGTTCACGATCGGGATCTGCATCACCTCGCTGGCGATCCTCCTCGTCTTCTTCATCGGCGCGATCCCGAATCTCGACTTCCAGCAGTGGGCGATCGACACCAACGGCGGCTGGTTCCTCGAAGGCGTTCCCGGTGTCTTCTACGCACTGCCGTTCGCGATCTGGTTCTTCCTCGCGATCGAGGAGTTACCGCTGGCCGCGGAGGAGTCCGCCGACCCCAAACGCGACATACCGAAAGGAACGATCTGGGGCCTGAGGACGCTCGTCGTCACCGCATTCCTGGTCCTCTTCCTCAACTCGGGGATCGCGCCGGGCTCGAAATCACTCGCCGAAAACGAAGAACCGCTGCTGGAAGGCCTGCAGACGATCTTCGGCTCCGGAACCTCGGCCTCGATCCTCGGCCTCGTCGCCGTGGCTGGCTTGGTCGCAAGCTTCCACACGATCATCTACGCCTACGGGCGCAACATCTTCTCGCTCTCGCGGGCCGGGTACTACCCGCACCCGCTCTCGGTCACCCACGGCAAACGGGAAACCCCGCATGTCGCGCTGATTCTGGGGGCCGTGCTGGGCTGGATCGCCGCCTACATCATCTGGAAGAACAGCGGTTCCAAGCTCGGGGCCTCGCTGCTCTACATGGCGGTCTTCGGCGCTGTGATCTCGTACTGCATGCAGTGCCTCTCGTTCATCCTCCTGCGCCGCAAGCTGCCGGACATGAAACGGCCCTACAAGAGCCCGGTCGGAATCGCCGGCGCCGCGATCGCGGGGATAATCGCCCTCTGCTCGCTGGGGGCGATCCTCTACAACGACGAATACCGGCCCGGCGTCTACGGAGTCCTTGTCGTCTACGTCGTCGCCCTGCTCTATTTCGGCCTCGCGGGCCGGAAAAAACTCGTCTTCTCGCCGGAGGAGGAATTCGCGATGACGCAGGGCGAGGCGGGACACCCCGAGGAGGAAGGCTACGGTCACTCGCGCTTAGAGGGCATGGAGCACCCGCACGATTTTTCCGAGCACAGTGAGGGAGCATCCGAGTCGCCACCTTCGGGCGACCCGCCGGCCTCCTAGGTGCTTAGCTCTAAAGCGTGACTGTCGAGGAGTTGAAGAAGGCGGTCGCGGACAGCACGGTAGACACCGTGCTGCTCGCGATCGCCGATATGGAGGGGCGGCTGCAGGGCAAGCGGCTGACGGCGACGCACTTCCTCAAGGACACGCTCGAGCACGGCGCCGAGGGCTGCAACTACCTGCTCGCCGTCGACGTCGACATGGAAACCGTCGGTGGCTACGCGATGGCCTCGTGGTCGACCGGCTACGGCGACTTCCAGATGAAGCCGGACCTGGAGACGCTCTGCCCGGTGCCGTGGCACCCGGGGACGGTGATGCTGATGGCCGACCTCGAGTGGGAGGACGGGCGCGAAGTCGTCGCCTCGCCGCGCCAGATCCTGCGCCGGCAGCTGGCTCGGTTGAAGGAAAGGGGATTCACCGCGAACGCCGGCACCGAGCTCGAGTTCATGGTCTTCCTCGACACCTACGAGGAGGCCTGGAAGAAGGGGTTCCACGACCTTGAGCCGGCCAACCTCTACAACATCGACTACTCGCTCCTCGGCAGCGCCAGGGTCGAGCCGCTGATCCGCCGGATCCGCAACGAGATGGCCGAGGCCGGGCTCGAGGTCGAGAACTCGAAGGGCGAGTGCAACCTCGGCCAGCACGAGATCAACTTCCGCTACGAGGAGGCGCTGCGGAGCGCCGACAACCACGCGATCTATAAGAACGGGGCCAAGGAGATCGCCGCCCAGGAGGGCCAGTCGATCAGCTTCATGGCCAAGTTCAACGAGCGCGAGGGCAACTCGTGCCATATCCACTGCTCGCTCGCCGGCGAGGACGGGCGCAACGTGTTCGGCGGCGACCAGGCGCTTTTCGACCACTTCATCGCCGGCCAGATCGCCTGCATGAAGGACCTGACGCTCCTCTACGCGCCCCACATCAATTCCTACAAGAGGTTCGCCCCGGGCTCGTTCGCGCCGACCGCGATCGCCTGGGGGCGCGACAACCGGACCTGCTCCCTGCGCGTCGTCGGCCACGGCGAAGCGCTGCGGGTCGAGAACAGGCTGCCGGGCGCCGACGTCAACCCCTACCTGGCGCTTAGCGCGATGATCGCCGCCGGCCTTCACGGGATCGAGAACGAGCTCGAGCTCGAGCCGGTCTTCGAGGGCAACGCCTACGAGTCCGACAAACCCCGCGTACCGCGCAACATCTACGACGCCCGCGACGCCTTCAAGGCGAGCGAGATGGTCGGCGAGGCGTTCGGCGCCGACGTCGTCGACCATTACCTGAACCGGGCGCAGGTCGAGATCGACGCCTTCGAGTCCTCGGTCACCGACTGGGAGCGCTTCCGGGGCTTCGAGAGGCTGTGAGAGGAGAAATCGACACGGTGATTTCCGGTGATTCGAATCCGGGTCGATTTCGCAACGGACATTTATGCGGAGCAGGGTGCGCGTGGGTCCACCAGCCGTAGGGATCTCGGCGGCGCTCGAGCGCGCCCGCTGGGGAGTTTGGGAGGAGACGGTGGCGCTCGCTCCGCGCTCCTACCCGACCGCGGTCCAGCGCGCCGGCGCGACCGCGGTCCTGCTGCCGCCCGATGCCGCCGCCGAGGCCGATCCCGACCGGATCCTCGACCGTCTCGACGCCCTGATCCTTGCCGGCGGCTCCGATGTCGACCCGGCCAGCTACGGGGCCGAGCCGCACCCCGAGACGCGGGGCACCTGGCCGGAGCGCGACAGCTTCGAGGTGGCGCTGGCGCAGCGGGCGATCGAGCGCGAGATGCCGCTGCTCGGTATCTGCCGCGGGATGCAGATCCTCAACGTCGCCCGCGGCGGCACCCTCAACCAGCACCTGCCGGAGCTCGTCGGCCATGAGATCCACCGCAAGGTCCCGGGGACCTTCGGCGACCACGAGGTGGCGCTCGCGCCGGGCAGCCTCGCCGCCGAGGCCGCGGGGGCGGAGCGCATCGAGGTCAAATCGCACCATCACCAGGGGATCGACGAGGTCGGCGAGGGGTTCGAGGTCACCGGCCGCTCGGTCGAGGACGACCTGATCGAGGCGATCGAGCTGCCCGGCCGCAGCTTCGCCCTCGGCGTTATCTGGCACCCCGAGGAGGACATCCAGGACCGGGTGATCGGGGCGCTGGTCGCTGCGGCGCGCTCGGAGGTGCACTCGTGAGCGATGTGATCAGCGTGCTCGAACCGGCGACCGAGCGGGAGATGGCGGAGCTGCCGCGGGCCGGGGTCGAGGAGACCGACGCGGCGGTCGAGCGAGCGAAGGCCGCGTTCCCGGCCTGGCGCGCTGTCGCGCCCGGCGACCGGGCGGCGATCCTCCACGGCCTAGCGGCCCACATCGCCGAGCACCGCGAAGAGCTGGCCGAGATCGAGGCCCGCAACGTCGGCAAGCCGATCGTCGACGCCCGCGGCGAGATCGAGATGGTCGCCGAAACCTTCCGCTACTACGCGGCGGCGCCGGAGCGCCTGCTCGGGCAGACGATCCCGGTCGCCGGGGGCATCGACATGACATTTCGTGAGCCGCTCGGAGTCGTCGGCCTGATCGTGCCCTGGAACTTCCCGCTGACGATCGCCTCCTGGAAGCTGGCGCCGGCGCTGGCCGCCGGCAACACGGTGGTCCTGAAGCCGGCCGAGCTGACCCCGCTGAGCGCGATCGAGCTCGAGCGGATCGCGCTCGAGGCCGGCCTCCCCGAGGGCGTGTTGAACGTCGTCGCTGGGCCGGGGAGCGTCTGCGGGCAGCGCCTCGTCGAGCACCCAGACGTCGCCAAGGTCGCCTTCACCGGCTCGACCGAGGTCGGCCGCGGGATCGCGGCCGGGGCGGCGGCGACGATCAAGCGGGTGACGCTCGAGCTCGGCGGCAAGTCGGCCAACGTCATCTTCGCCGACGCCGACATCGGCGCCGCCGCGGCGGCGGCTCCGATGGCGGTCTTCGGTAACGCGGGCCAGGACTGCTGCGCCCGCTCGCGGATCCTCGTCGAGCGCTCGGCCCTGGACGAGTTCATGGAGGCGATGCGGGGCGAGGTCGAGGGCCTGCGGGTCGGCGACCCGCTCGCCGAGACGACCCAGATGGGTCCGCTGGTCTCCGCCGGGCAGCGCGACCTGGTCGCCTCCTACGTCCCCGACGATGCGCCGGTCGCCATCCGCGGATCGGTGCCCGACGGTCCCGGTTACTGGTTCCCGCCGACGGTGCTGGCGCCGGTCGCCAACGGCGACCGGGCGGCGCGCGAGGAGATCTTCGGCCCGGTCGCCGCGGTGATCCCGTTCGAGGGCGAGGAGGAGGCTGTGCGGCTCGCCAACGACACGATCTACGGCCTCTCGGGATCGGTCTGGACGCAGAACGGAGCGCGGGCGCTGCGGGTCGCGCGGGCGATCGAGACCGGCGTCCTCTCGATCAACTCCAACAACTCGGTCCGGGTCTCGACCCCGTTCGGCGGCTTCAAGCAGTCGGGCGTCGGCCGCGAGCTCGGCCCCGATGCGCTCGATCACTACACCGAGGTCAAGAACGTCTTCTACGCAACCGAGGAGGGCTGAGTCAGCGATGCCAGGACGTCTGCAGGACAAGGTCTGCGTGATCACCGGCGCCGCGAGCGGGATCGGCGCCGAGTCGGCGCGGCTGTTCGCAGCCGAGGGCGCACGGGTCGTCGGCATCGACCTCGACGCCGACAGCGAGGGCGAGCTCTCGCTCGTCGCCGACGTCACCGACGATGAGCAGGTCCGCGACGCCTACGCCCGGGTCGCCGAGGAGATGGGCCGGATCGACGTCCTGATGAACAACGCCGGGATCAACCCGACCGACGACGAGTCGGTGCTCGACACCACGCTCGAGGCCTGGCAGCGGGTCCAGGACGTCAACCTGCGCGGCGTCTTCCTCTGCTGCAAGCACGGCATCCCCCACCTCCTGCTCGGCGACGGCGGCTCGGTCGTAAACGTCGCCTCCTTCGTCGCCGTGATGGGCGCCGCGGTCTCTCAGGTCTCCTACACGGCCTCGAAGGGCGGGGTCCTTTCGCTCTCGCGTGAGCTCGGGGTCGAGTTCGCCCGGCGCGGTGTGCGCGTAAACGCGATCTGCCCGGGCCCGGTCAACACGCCTCTGCTCGAGGAGCTCTTTGCCTCCGACCCCGAGAAGGCGCGGCGGCGCCTCGTCCACGTCCCGATGGGCCGGTTCGGGATGGCCGAGGAGATCGCGGCGGCGGCGCTGTTCCTGGCAAGCGACGAGTCCTCGTTCATCACCGCCTCCTCGATGATGGTCGACGGCGGCATCTCCGCCGCCTACATCACTCCCGAGTAAGCGCGCTGAGAGCTCGATTGGTGAGTTGAGCACACCAGGGTGTGCTCAACTCACCAATCGCGGGATGAACCGGGGGCGGCGAGGTCGAGGAAGCGGGCGCAGAGGTCGCGGCCGACCTCGTTCCAGGCACCGATCTTCGCGCGGGTCTCGGCGGCCAGGGCCTCGGGGTCGACCCCGGCGGCGACCGCATCGGGGTCCGATCCGTAGTCGGCGATCCACGACAGCGCGTCGCGCTCGCTGACCTCGGCGTGGAACTGGATCGCCCAGGCGAGGGGCCCGAACCGCGCCGCCTGGGCACAGACCTCGCTGCGCGCCAGCACCTCGCCATCGTCGAGGCCCATCTCGTAGCTGTGCCACTGGAAGGCGGTAAAGGCAGAGGGAAGGACGCCGAGCAGCGGGTCCTCGCGGCCGGCGACGGTGAGCTCGACCGGTTCCCACCCGATCTCCGGCCGGGGCGCGCGCTGCGGCTCCTCCCCCGCCACCTCGGCCAGCAGCTGGGCACCGAGGCAGACTCCGAGCAGTGGGACCCCGGCTTCGAGCAGGTCTCCCAACAGTGACTTCTGGCCGCCCAGCCACGGGTGCTTGCCCTCATCGTCGACGTTCATCGAGCCGCCGAAGACCATCACCGCGTCGTAGCCGCGTGGATCGGCCGGCGGGTCGCCGCCCCCGGCGATCAGCCACTCATCGAGCTCGCAGCCGCGGGCATCGACGGCGTCGGCGAAGACCCCGGGGCCCGCATCGGCCTCCTGGACTATCGCGAGGGTGCGCAACCTATTCTTCGGTGCCGGTGAAGGACCAGTTTTCGGTCACGGTGACGGCGCCCAATTCTTCGTTGACCGTGTCGGCGTAGGTGATCCCGTCGGGTGAGACGTGGAAGCCTTTGGTGGCGATGTTGGCCGCCACCGGGATGTTGTAGACCCCTTCCTGTTCTTTCGCGACATCGGCACAGCCGTAGATCGTGAGTGGGAGATTCGCCAGGCCACTGGAGGAGATCGAGAACGAGTATTCGTAGGGCTCGTGCTGGTCGTCTCCCGTGCCGAAGACGTCGAACGAGCTCTCGGCGGCGAACCCGAGCTGGACGCTGCCGCTCTGCGAGCAGAGCGGGGCGCTGACGAACATCCCCCCGTTGCCGGAGACGGTCAGCTGCATGAACCCCGATTTGAATTTGAAGAAGCCGCTGGCCCCGCCGAGGACCGCGGGGCTGAATCGCTCGAAGGTGACGTTGCCGGCGACTTCGAGCGTCGCGTCGCCGTACATCGCCAGGTGCTGCACCGTCGTCTGACTGAACGTCCCGGCGATCTTGTCGATGCTCCCGGATTTTTCGGTCGGCTGGGTCCAGGTGTCCTCGCCGACCCCCGCGGTGGAGGTGAATTTGGCCTTGACCCGGACGAACCCGTTCTCGGGGGCGTTGGTCACTTGGTAGGAAACGGTAGGGGACGCGCTCTCCGAGCTGGTCGGGTTGAACTGGGCGTTCTCGAAGTTCAGGAGCGTCCACTTGGCCGCGGTCGCCCTGCCCCCGTCGGCGCGAGCCTTGGCGTAGATGCTGACCGGCTTGCTGTCACCTTTTTTCAGTTTCAGCGTGTTGCTGGCCGGGGAGAAGGTCGCCTGCGCGCAGAACGGTTTGCGATCGAAGCTGCTCCAGCGACCCTCGGCCGCTCGATAGCTGCGGATCGCGGCGTCAGCGGTCCTCGCGAACGAGTCGGCGCCGGAGCCGGGCGCGAGCGAGTCGCCGTAGAAGCGGGCGCTGGCCGACGCCGGGTCATAGCTGCCACCCGGCATCTGGATCCGGACCTTGCGGGTGACACCGCCCCGGATCACGATCGGGTAGTGGCCTGCGACGGAGGCGACGATGAAGACCTCCTGGGTGTGCTCGACCTCGATGAACTTCAGCTTCGCGTCGGCGCCGACCTCGCCGTGGACCTTCGCTTTCTCCTCGAAGACGCTGCTGTTTCGGGAGACGACCTCGCTCCCGTCCCGGATTTCGAAGGTTGCCCGGAACTCGCCGCTTCCTTTGCCGTCGACCAAGCCGTTGGCTTTCGGGCACTCGGGGACGTTGAGGTTGCTCACCCCGCCGCAGGAAATGAATGTGATTCTCACCCGCAGGCCGCCGCCGATCGGGGCGTCCACGTAGCCCCCGTTGTCGCCGAATGCCCCGATCGAGGCGCCGCCTGTGTGGCCGATCGGGCTCGGCTCTTCGAAATTGCAGCCGGCCGAGGCGAGCGCCGGGCTGGGTTTGAGTGTCGAGGCGCCGGCGCGGTGGCCCTTGCGGTCGATCAGAGCGAGCGCCTTCGGCAGCGTTTTCAGGAGCTTCTTCTGCCCCCGCTTGGCGGCGGCCTTGAAACCCCTTGGCAGGGCGCCGCCGCGCGTGCGCTTCTTGCCGCGAGTTCCCTTCGCCGGATCGAACCTCAGCGCCTGTTCGAGATAGGCGAGCCTGATGTCCCCCGCCTTCGGCTTCGGGAAGAGCTTGGCGAAGGGCTGGCAGGACTTCTTCTTGCCGATCTTGACCGCCACCTTGGTCCCCTTGCAGTTGAGCCTCTTGCCCTTGGCGATCGCGTCAGGAGCAGGGGCAATGAGCACGACCAGGACGAGAGCCGCGAGGACGAGCAGCCGGCACCCGATGGGGAACCACATCACGGTCAGCGTAGCCGCCGTGGGACGACCGGTCCAGTCGGATGGACGGTTCCGCTAGGCGACCGTGATCGCGCCCGCGATCGAGAAGACGGCGATTGCGACCATGCCGAGAATCTGGGCCGGAAGCGGGTTGGGGCCGAGGTTGCCGCGCTCGCCGGCGACGATGAACATCGCCCCGAAGAAGCCGCCGATGAGGCCGCCGAGGTGGCCGCCGATGCTGATCCCGGGTACCCCGAAGGTGAGCCCGAGGTTGATCAGAAGGATGATCCCGAGCTCGGAGGCGAGGGCGTTGAGGCCGCGGCCGCGGGCAATAACGAAGGCGGCGGAGAAGAGGCCGAAGACCGCACCAGAGGCGCCGACCGTCACCGTATGCGGATCGGTGAGGGCGATCGCGCCGAGGGCGCCGGCGAAGAGCGAGGCGAAGTAGAGGGCGACGAAACGGGGGGTGCCGATCGAGGGCTCGAGCAGTTTGCCGAGGACGAAGAGGGCGAACATGTTGAAGCCGATGTGGAGCAGGCCGGCGTGGAGGAAGCCCCCTGTCAGCAGCCGGTACCACTCGCCGTCGGCGACGGCTTCGCCCTGGAGGCCGAAGTTGGCGATCACCGAGCCGCCGGTGCCACTGAGCCCGCCGGTGCCGGTCGCGATCTCGGCCAGGTAGGCGGCGACGTTGAGCGCGATCAGGACGTAGGTCGCGCGGAACCCGGTCTGCTCGAAGGCGGCCGGCCCTCGCCGCACTTCGGTCCGCTGGCCGGCGCACTCGGGGCACCGCATCCCGACCGGCGTCGGCGTCATGCAATCGGGGCAGATCGGCCGCCCGCAGGAGGAGCAGGAGACGGCGGTCTCGCGATTCGGATGGCGATAACAGGTGTCCATCGGGTTGTTGAGCCTACAATCGCGGCGAGTTGGCCCCGAGGAGCGAGACCAGGATGGAGCCCCCGAGCCCGGCGCGGCTCTACGCGGCCCTGGCCGGCGCAGTGCTCGTGATCCTCGGCATTCTCGGCTTCTTCTACAGCGCCTCGTTCGGCAGCCCGGGCGAGGTCGATGAGATGGTCGGCGCCTTCGACGTCAACGGCTGGCTCAACGTCATCCACATCGGCCTCGGCGCGATCGGCCTCCTCGTCGCCGGCTTCGCCGCCCGCTCCTACGCGCTCTGGCTCGGCCTCCTCCTGGTCGTGCTCGCCGCCTGGGGATTCGTGATCGGCGCCGACGACGCGATCCTCAACTTCATCCCCTGCAACTTCGGCGACAACATGCTGCACCTGGTCCTCGGCGTGCTCGGGCTCGCCGCCGCCGTGGCGACCCCGCGGCGGGTGGCCGCGCCAGGGGAATCCGACGGCCCAGCCGCCAAGTCCCCAGAGCCGATCAACTAGGCGCCGACGCCTCCGACTCGCAGCGCTCGACAAGACCCTCGTAGCGGGAGTCGTCGTAGTAGAGGCGGATCAGGGCCCGGGAGGAGAGCCCATCCAGACGGGTGACGACGCACTCGGCTTCGGGTGTTTCGACATAGCCGGAGTCGACGAGCCGCCGTTTCAGAAACTGGAGATAGGCGCCACGACCGCAATCGACAATCAGGAGGTTGAGCGCGGCCGGATCGTTCCGGAGCCGAACCAGCTCTGTGTCCGAGACGGCACCGACTCCTCGATCGACACAGGAGGCGACACGCCGCGGCAGGCCGTATTCGGGGCCGCCGGCGGTGCTGGTCAGTTCCCCTTCGACCTTGGCCCGGTCGCAGCCGACAATCATCGAGGTGAAGGCCCAGTGGGGATCGTCGAGCACGAGCCGCTTGATCTCGGCGTCGGACAGATCTCGCGCCCGGCGCAGCACACAATCGGTCGCCTGTGTCGAGTAGCCGCCGCCGGTCAGGCTGAGCCTGAATACGCGGTTCCATCTCTGCCTGTCGAAATCCAGGATCGCCGCCCGGTCGAGCTTCCAGTGACCGCCCACCTTCACCAGCTCGAGCCTGACCAGCGAATCGGCGCTCGGGCCTCCGGCCCCTCGCACCACCGCGGTCGCATGGTCACCGTCGACCTCGACTCGGCTGAAGTCGACCGAGGCGGCGTGCGCCCCCACGTTGCTCTTGCAGGCATCGTCGGCGAAAGGTTCGGCGACACCGGTCGAAGCTTCGAGGTAACGCACGGTCATCAGCTCGTCGCAGACCCGGGGATCGCCGCTGGTCTCGACCGCGGTGATCGCGCGTTCGACCTTTGTCTCGTCGCTGGTTGCGCCGATCCGATGGGCGACGAACAGCGCCAGCAGGACGGCGGCCCCGACGCCGAGCGCGCGCCAGGCGCTCCAGCCGCGCCCGCGCATCACCCATCCCGCCAGCGGCAGGAGCAGGAGCAGGAGCAGCGCGCCGATCCACATATGCCCTAGATCGGTGTTCGGCAGCCGTCTCTTAAGGCCTGGGCGCCGGCTAGAGCCGGACGCGGCTCGCGATCGAGCGCAGGCCGCCCTTCGTCTGCTGGCGGCCGCGGCGGCGCATCTCGAGCAGGACGAGGGCACCGGTGGCGACCCCGCCGGCGCCGACCGCGATCACCGGCCGGACCCAGTTGCGGGGGTCGCGGAGGGCGCGCAGCTCACTCTCGGAGAGCTCCTCGGCCCAGTCGGAGAGCTCCTCGGCCGCGGCTGCGGTGACCGCGGCGAGGGTGTCCTCGACCCGGCCCGAGAGGCGCTCGGGCGGCTCGATCGGCCGCAGCGCGTCGGAGAGCAGGCGCTCGAACTCGCCGCCCATCGTTCCGGGATCGGAAGCGTCACTCATCGTCATCCATCTCCTCCTGCAGCTGTTTGATGGCGCGGTGAATCAGAACCTTGGTGGCGCCGTCGGTGCGACCGAGGGCGCGGGCGATCTCCCGGTTGTCCATTCCCAGCGCGAAGCGCATGATCAACGCGTCGCGGCGGTCGTCGGGCAGGTGATCGAGGTTCTCCATCACCTGCCGCAGCTCCTCGCGGCCCTCGGCGATCGCCTCGGTGCCGTGCTGGGCCGGGATCGGGTCGGCGCTGTCGAGTGGTGTCTGCGGCCGGCGCGAGCGATCGCGGTAATAGTTGAGCGCGAGGTTGTGGGCGATCCGGATCAGCCACGGCCGCAGCGGCCGCCCGTCGGACTCCGCCCGCGCCCGCGGGAAGTGCCGATAGGCCTGCAGGAACGCCTGCTCGGTCAGGTCCTCGGCGTCGTGAGGATTGCCGACCCGGTAGTAGGCGTAGGAGTAGACGTCGCGCAGATGCGTCCGGTAGAGGTCCTCGAATGCGCGGTCGATTTCGGCCTTCTCGGCCGGGGCGAGGCTCGCCGGCTCGACGTTCTTGGAGGCCTCGCTCACCCACGTAGCCTAGCCCCCACCCTCGGGTAATCGGAGCGCACGTCGGCGCGCCTGGCCTGCTCGACCCTGCGCAGCCCCGCGACCCATTCGTCGCCGTCGATCTCGCCTTCGATCAGGGCCGCGAGCCCGGCCAGGGCATCGGACGGGCTGCCGGCGGCGGCGATCGCGTGGGCAAGGAGCGGCACCGTGTCGAGCCCCTCGGAGGCCTGCCCGATCAGGTCCGGGATCTCCTTGGCAGAGGTCCCTTCGCCGAGCAGCTCGCCGGCGCGGCGGTTGCGGCCGTCGGGCGCCATCAGCGTCGCGGTCAGGTCGCCGACCCCGGCGAGGCCGGTGAAGGTCTCGCGCTCGGCGCCGAGGGTGACCGCGTACTCGATGCACTCGCTCCAGACCTCGGCGGCGGCGATCCCGGCGGCGTTGCGGCCGTAGGTCTCGGTCGCAGAGGCGGCGAGGACGGCGGCGTTCTTGGCGGCGCCCGCCATCTCGACCCCGGTGATGTCGCCGGAGCGCTCGCAGACGAGCCCGGCCCGATCGAAGACCTCGCCGAGCTGCTGGCGAAGGTCGGCATCGGCGGAGCCCAGCACCAGGGCGGCGGAGCCGGAGACGGCCTCGCGGGCGTGGGCGGGGCCGCCGAGGCAGGCGATCGCCCGGGCCCGCACCCGCTCGCCGACGTACTCGGCGGGGAGCTTGCCCTGCGGGGCGATCAGGCCCTTGGTCAGGAGCAGCAGCGAGGAGCGGTCGCTGACCTGGTCGGCGATCGCGCCAACCGCCTGCGGCAGCGAGCCGGAGGGAATCGCGAGGCAGACGAGGTCGAGGCCGGCGAGCTCGATCTCCGACGCCGGCCGGACGTCGATCGAGTCGGGCAGCTCGACGTCCTCGAGGTAGCGCTGGTTGTAGCGCTCCTCGGCGAGCTCGGCGGCCTGGACGGCGGTCCTGGTGCCGAGCTGGACCTCGAGGCCGCCGCGGGCGAGCAGGACAGCGACCGCGGTCCCCCAGCTGCCCCCGCCGATCACCGCCGCGCGTCTCATCGGCGGCAGGCCGCCCATCGCTTCCCACTGCAGAAGGACGTTGGGCCAGATCCGCTGGGTGACCTTCTCGGCCAGCGCCTGCGAGGGCTCGGTCGCTCGCGGAAAGCGGATCGCGCGGCCGAGGCGGACCCTGACCCGGCGCGGGCGGATCCTCCAGCCGCGGCGGACGTGCTCGGTGCCGATCACCGCGGTCGGCAGGACCGGGGCGCCGGTCTCGAGCGCGAGGCGGCCGACACCGCGCTTGGGGTCGGCCAGCGAGCCGCTGCGGATCCGCGTGCCCTCGGGGAAGATGCAGACGGTGCCGCCGCGTTCGACGACCATCCGCGCGGTCGTCACCGAGTCCTCGTCGGACTCCCCGCGGCGGATCGGGAAGGCGCCTAGGCGGGAGATCCACCAGGCCTGGATCGGGTTGCGGAAGAGCTCGACCTTGGCGACGTAGTTCATCGGCCGCCGCCAGGGCAGGATCCCGCCGATCAGGAACGGGTCGAAGAAGCTGCGGTGGTTGGAGGCGACGATCAGGCCGCCCTTCAACTTCCCGTGCTCTTTGCCCTCGCGGCGGTAGCGGAAGTAGACGAGGCAGAAGGGCGTCATGAAGATCCTCGCCAGCAGGTAGAGGACCCAGTTGACGCCGTGCTTTCGGGTGTACTCGTGGTAGCGGGCGAGGCGCTCGTCGCTGACGAGCTCGGTTCTGGGCAGGTTGGGGCTGTCGCCGGCGCGATCCATCGGGGATCGCTACACGGGCGGGCGGGGTCGGTTACCCGAGGAAATCCGGGAGCGATGGCGGATAGGGTGCCGTGACCGTCAGTTCAGCGGCCCCGTCCCAACTCCAGGAGGTTTAGATGAAGCGTTTCCGACCGAGGATCACCTACGCAAACGTGGTCGCGACCATGGCGCTGTTCCTCGCGCTGGCCGGCGGCACCGTCTGGGCCGCGAACAAGATCAACGGCAAGCAGATCAAGAAGAACACGATCCCGGGCAACCGGATCAAGAAGAACACGCTGACCGCCAACCAGATCAAGAAACAGACGATCACCAACAACCAGATCAAACCGGGCTCGATCCAGCGGACGTCCCTCGCCGCCGGCTCAGTCCCCGGCGTGATCATCGCCGAAGCCTCGGCGACGAATCTGCCCGGCGCCACCACCCCAACACCGCCGGGGCCGACGCCGTTCGCACTGATCGGAACGCCGACGTTTACGGCGGTCCCGGGCAAGGCCTACAACGTGACCGGGGAGCTCGTCGGCAACCCGGTAGCGAATTCGACCGAATTCTGTGAGCCGACGGTGCAGATCTATATCAACGGGGTGCCGATCCTCTTCCTGGAATTGTTCGCCGGAGATCGCGGCCCGGGCTTCGACTCCAGATTCCCGCAAGCGAGCTTTACCGCCAGCCTCCTGACCGAGAGCGGTCCGCAGTCGATCACGACCAAGGTGTTCGGCGATGACGGCTGCGAACCCAACACGACGCTGGAAAGGCTCCGGATCATCGTCACCGAAGTCGGCTGATCCAGACGCGAGAGGGCGGTCGGCTTCGGGCCGGCCGCCCGCCTGTAAGGTGAACTAGCGTCGCATGGCTATAGACAACGACGATCGGCCTCATCAATGAGCAGAAGTCGAGTCGCACTGTTCGCCGCAATCTGTGCGGCCGCCGTCATCTCCACGCCATTCCTCGGGGCGGCCGATGCAAAGAAGTACCCCTGTCCGTGCCCGGGACAGCACTCAAAGCAGCGCCAGAAGCCAAAGAGCCTTGTCGGGAGCTACAGGGGCACCACCGAGGAAGGGGGCACCGTGAGCTTCAGGATGACCAACGGCGCCAAGATCGTCGACTTCACCCTGACCAAGGCGACGCTGTACTGCGTGACGAAACCGTCAGGGAACGTCGTGATTTTCGACCCCGAATACACGAAACCGTTTCCGACGATCACCCGTGGACCGATACCGATGCGGGGGATCTCGAAGAGGTTCCCACAGGGAAAGGAATTCGAAATCGGCGCCCCCGGGTCCGAAGGGGTCGCGCGTCAGACCGGCAAATTCACCGGCAAGGTCGTCGACCTGACCTCGACGCCGACCGGTGGGATCACGCTGCCGGGGAAAGGCTTCCATGGCGAGGTCGAATTTGAAACCGCCAACCGTCCCACCCCGTTTCCGTCCCCGGCGAACCCGACCCCGGTCTGGGCTCCCGGCACAGAGTTCTGCACCACGAGAGCCATCGACTGGGATGCGAAGAAGCCGGGGGATCGGGGGTTTGTCTTCGAATAAGGCCGCGCCGACCTCGGGCTGGGGCCTACTCCTGATCGATGGCGAAGATGTTGCCGTCAGGATCCTTGAACCAGGCGCCGGCCGCGTCTCCGAGGTGGGCGATTCCCCGCTCGTCGGTCTTGATCGGGTCCATGTCGTACTGCTCAAACCTGACCCCGGCGGCGATCAGCTCGTCGACGGTGCTCTCGAGGTCATCGACCTGAAAGGCGGCCAATGTCGCCGGCGACTTACCGGCATTGTCCGCCGACGGATATATGTGGATCGCGGTGGGGCCGCACGGATACCTGACACCGCCATCCGGTTTCTCCTCTCCGCCTGAGAGGCCGAGCGTCCCCTCGTAGAACTCTCGCGCCCTAGCCATGTCCGATACGGCAACTGTCGAAATCACCTCGCTGGCACTCAAACCCATGACTGATCCCCCTTGAGTTGGGCGGTACGGGGAGATGCTACGCCAACTACGTGGGTTTACCCCGATCCCGCTTGCCGCGCTCTACCGTAAGGTCGGACGCAGGCGCCGGGGCCGGCAGCTGCGGGGGAACTACCAGGCGCGCTCGATCAGCTCCGCAAGCTCCGCCTTGGTCGGCGGCTGCGGGTTGAAGCCGAGCTCGGGGCGCTGGAGCATCTGGTCGAGGGCCTCGTCGAGGCGGTCGTGGTCCGCACCCGCCTCACCGAGGCCGGGCGGGTCGCCACCGAGCTGAAGGATCCGGGCCTCGATCTCGGCGGGCGCGGATTCGATCGCCCGCGCCAACGCGTCGATCGCGTCCGGCGCCCGGGGCTCCATGAAGGCCATCGCCCGCGGCAGGATCGCGGCGTTGGTCTCGGCGTGGGGGCTGCCGCAGACCCGGACCAGCGTCTGGCAGATGACGTGGTGGATCGAGAACAGGCCGGAGTCGATCGCGTAGCCGCAGAGGATCGCCCCCTCGGCGAGGGCGGCGCGGTCGCGCGTACCGCGCGGTTCGTCGAGCGAGGAGGCGATCAGCCCCGCCCCTCGAAGCGCCGCCCACTCAGAGACCGGGTTGGAGTACGGGGTGTAGAGCGAGTCGGCGCCATGCGCGAGGGCGTTCATCGCGCTCGCCCGCAGCTGCCGTTCGGCGACGGTCGTCATCGCCTCCGGGTCGGCGACCACCAGCGCCGGCCGGACCAGGCCCGCGGCGCGGTCCTCGGCTCCGGCCGGGAGCCGGTGGATCCCGGTCATCTCCGCCCCCGAGAGCGTGGTCGGGATCGCCGCCACCGCGGAGCCGCTGATCGCCGCGACCGCCTTCGCGGTGTCGATCACCCGGCCGCCGCCGAGGGCGACGAGGTGGGTCGAGCGGGCGGTCTCGAGCAGCGCCGCCGCGGTCTGCGGCACCTGGCCGGGGTCGACCAGGTGGGTCGTGGCGGCCGCGTCGCCCAGCCCGGGCGCATCACGCAGCGCCCTCTCGGTGCTCAGCAGGTCGAAGCGCCCGAATCCGTGCTCGTCGAGCAGCTGCGGCGCTCCCTCGACCCCGTCACGGCGGAAGACGACGACCCGATCGGCGTCGCGCCAGATGAAGTCCCGGCTCACTCTCCGGAGGCGGCGGCGCGCGGGTTCACGACCGGGCGCAGGTTCGGTTCGACCCGATCGCGCAGGTGCTCGTAGTCGGGCGGCAGCGAGAGCTTTTCGCCGAGCTCCTCGAGTGGCTCGTCGACGGTGAAGCCGGGCCCGAGGGTCGCGATCTCGAAAAGCACGCCGCTCGGCTGGCGGAAGTAGATCGAGCGGAAGTAGAAACGATCGATCACCGGCGTCGGATGGGCCCCGCCCGCGACCGCCCTTTGCCGCCACTCCTCGTGCTCGTCGATCGTCGAGGCCCAGGCTACGTGGTGGACGGAACCGGCGCCCTGCAGCGCCCGCTCGGGCGGCGGCTCGTCGTAGAGGAAGAGCCCGCCGCGCTGGGAGCCGCGCGCTTCCCAGCCTCCACCACCCTCCTCGGTCGGCTCGAACTCGAGCGCTTCGAACAGGGTGCGGTCGGCGTCGGGGGCGGTCGAGTAGGCGCGCACCGCATGGAAGCCCTGCAGCGCCAGCTCGGCCGGGACCTCCGGGTGGTCGGCGATCAGCGGCGGGTCGGGGACGTCGACGACCAGCAGCTCGTGAACCAGGCCCTCGGGATCGGCGAAGCTGATCGTGGGTGAGCTCGCGCCGCGCTCGGCGGTGATGCCGTTGTCGGCCAGCCGCTTGACCCAGAAGTCGAGCGCCTCCTCTGAGGCGACCCGCCAGACGATCCGATTGACCTCGCCGGCGCCGGCCCGTCCCTTCGGGACGCCCGGGAACTCGAAGAAGGTGAGGTCGGAGCCTGCGTCGCCCTTCTCGTCGGCGAAAAAGAGGTGGTAGACGGTCGGGTCGTCCTGGTTGACCGTTTTCTTGACGAGCCGCAGGCCCATCACCCCTGCGTAGAAGTCGACGTTGGACTGGGCGTCGGCGGTGATGCAGGTGATGTGGTGGATGCCCTCTAGCTTCATCGCTTCACGTATAGCATCCCAACCAATGAGTCGCCGGCGCAGCCGCTTGATCAAGTTCTTCGTCGTCCTCGGCTCGATCTTCGCTTTCCTCAGCGTGTTCGGGATCTGGGTCGAACGCCAGGCCCTCAACACCGACGACTGGGTCCGCACCAGCGACAAGCTGATCGCCGACGTCAAGATCCGCGAAGCCGTCGCCGACTACCTCGTCAACACGCTCTACGAAAACGTCGACGTCGAAGAAGAACTGGAAGACATTCTCCCCGGCGAAACGAAGCAGCTCGCCGGCCCGGTCTCCGGCGCGGTGCGCTCGGTCGCCGGCACCGGCGCCAACGAGGTGCTGCAGACGCACCGGGCGCAGGCCCTCTGGCGGGCGGCGAACCGGACCGCGCACGAAGAACTGATCGCCGTCCTAAATGACGAAAAGGAAAGTGTCTCGACCGGGGAAGGCGAAGTGACGCTGGACCTCAAGACCCTGGTCACCAACCTCGCGAGCGAAGTCGGGATCGGCAAGTCGCTGGCCGAAAAGCTGCCCGAAGACGCCGGGCGGATCGTGATCCTGAAGTCGAATCAGCTGAAGACGGCGCAGCAGATCGCGACCGCGATCCAGGGCCTCGCCATCGTCCTCACCCTGCTGACCTTCTTCTTCTTCGGTCTTGCGATCTACCTTGCGAAAGAGGACCGCTGGGTGACCGTCCTCTTCTGCGGTGTCGGGCTGATCGTCGCCGGCTTCGCGGTGATCGTCTTCCGCAGCATCGCCGGCGGGATCATCATCGATCAGTTGGTGAACGAAGAAACCGTCAAGCCCGCGGCGGAACAGGCCTGGTCGATCGCCACCTCGCTGATGGTGAGCATCGCGATTACGGTGATCATCTTCGGCGCCCTTTTCGGCGTCGCCGGCTGGCTCGCCTCCCCGACCGGCTCGGCCAAACATTCCCGCCGCTTCCTGACCCCATTCCTGCGCGACTACATCCCCTACGTCTACGCGTTGCTGGGGATCGTCTTCTGCATCTACTTCCTCTCGGCGCCGACGCAGGGGCTGCGGAGCTTCCTCACCGCGCTGATCCTCGCCGGGCTGGCCGCGGCCGGCATCCACGAGTTACGGCGCCAGTCCGAAAGGGAGAACCCCGATGTGTCGATGGAGGACCTCTTCGGGGGAGCGAGGGACACCGTGACCGGAGCGGTGAAGAGCGCCAACATCGGCGAGCGGATGGAGAAACTGCGACTGCCCGAGGCGCGGAAGGGCGACGGCGAGAGGGGCGACGATGCGGGCGGCGGCAGCGGCGGTGCGACCGCCGGCGATGACCAGGACGCCAAGATCGCCCGCCTCGAGAAGCTCTCCGATCTGAAGCAGAAGGGCGTCCTCTCCGACGAGGAGTTCGCCGCCGAGAAGGCCCGAGTGATGGGCGACTCCCCTAGCTGACGAACGAGCTGAGTGCGACGCCGACGTTGGCGGCACTCAGCGGACCGAACCGGATGGTCCACCCGCCGTCGAGCTCCTGCCGGAATGAGAAGGGAGTCTGGCGCTCGTCGAGGCCCTTGGTGTGCCACTCGGCTCGCTCGTAGCCACTGGCCCCTTGAAAGGTCGCGTCGAGGCCTTAGGACCCGTCATCGAGGGGCCAGATCGAGATCCGATCTGCGACTGGGCCCGGATTCGCAGACGTCTGCGAGGCGCTTTTCGAAAGCATTGCTTAGGAAAAGCGCCTCACCCGGGGAGAGCCCGCCCTCGGAATCGAACCGAGACTCTCCGCTTTACAAGAGCGGTGCTTTAGCCAATTAAGCTAGGCGGGCAACTCAATTTCGCGGGCCCAGCGTACGCGCTTGGCCTGGAGCGCGACCCGCGGCCTTCCGGAGGCCATCGTCCGCTCGTCCGGACCGTTGCCGGACGTGCTGTCAACGGCTACCTTCCTTCTATGAACCGACTCTCCGCTCGGATCGGCCTCCTGGCGGCAGCGACCGCGCTCGGCGCCCTCGCCGTGTCCGGGCCGGCCCAGGCGGCGCAGACCTTCACGGTCACCAACCTGAGCGACTCCGGCGTCGCCGGCGACGGCAGCCTACGGGGGGAGGTCCTCGCCGCCAACGCGAGCTCCGGCGCCGACACGATCAACTTCGCCGGCGGCCTCTCGGGCACGATCACACTCAGCGGCGAAGGGCTGCAGATCAAAGATCCCGTCGACATCGAGGGGCCCGGGCCCGGGCAGATCACCGTCGCCCAGAGCTCCAAAAAACGGGTCATCCACATCAACCTCGCGAGCCCGGGGCCGGTGACGATCGCCGGCCTTCACATCGCCGACGGCTCCGCATCGGGTCCCGGCGGAAACATCTGGAACGACAGCGAACACCCGGCCCCAAGCCTGACCGTCGCCAACTGTTTGATCACCGGCGGCACCGCCTCGGACTACGGCGGGGGCATCGGCGGGTTCGGGGCATCGCTGACACTGACTTCGACGACCCTCAGCGACAACCATGCGATCGCCGGCGCCGGCGCCTGGGTCGGCGGCGGCACCGCCGCGATCAGCATCGAAAACTCGACCTTCGCCGGTAACGAGGCGAGCGGATTCGCCGGCGGGCTCTTCGTCGAGATCGAACACGGAAGCGCCACAATCTCCGGCACGACGTTTTCGGGCAACCAGGCCCACTCCGATGCCGGCGCTGTGGCCGTCTCAATCTCCAAAGGGCCCGCGACGATCGCCAACTCGACCATCGTCGGCAACAGCTCCGCATCCAACGGCGCCGGCGGCCTCTCCCTCAGCTCCAGCGAAGTGCCCATCGCCGTCAGGGATTCCACCATCTCCGGCAACCACTCGACCGGCTCCAACGCCGGGGGCGGCGGGATCTCCGCGCCCGAAAACCACCCGGTCCGGATCGAAGACACGATCGTCGCCGGCAACAGCGCCGACGCCGGTGGCGCCGACCTCGATGGGCCGATCGACGCCGCCTTCGACATCGTCGGCAATCCCTCCGGCGCCACCCTGACCGAAACGGTCCCCGGCTCGAATCTGATCGGCGTCGACCCCCAGCTCGGCCCGCTCGGAGACAACGGCGGCCCGACCCAGACGATGGCGATCACGGCCACCAGCCCGGCGGTCAACAGGGGCGCCGGCGTGCTCGCAGCCGACCAGCGCGGGCAGCCCCGCCCCGTCGCCTACCCGGGCGTGCCGTTCTCCGCTGCCCCGGGCGCCAACGGCGCCGACATCGGCGCCTACGAGCTCCAGTCGCCCACCGCCGCCGCCCCTTCGAACGGGTTTCGCTTCGGCAAGGTGAAGCTGAACAAGAAGAAGGGGACGGCAACGGTGGCCGTCATCGTCCCCGGCTCCGGCGTCGTGCTGCTCGTCGGCTCGAAGAAGGTGCGGAAGAGCAGCAAAACCGCGAAACGGGCAGGGACGGTGAAGCTTCTGGTCAAGGCGAAGGGCAAGGCGCTGCGCTCGCTCAAGAGCAAGGGCAAGGTCAAGGTGCGGGTCAAGTTCACATTCGCCCCCACGGGCGGGACGCCGGCGTCGAGGACGAAGGTCGTGAAGCTGGTCAGGAAGCGCCGCGGCGCTTGACCCTGAACGTTCGTGTCGCGGGGGTCGGGTCGACGGTTCCCGCGGCATTGGTCGCGCGGACGCTGAAGCTGTGCTTCTTGTATTTGGCGCTCGCTTTGACGAGGTAGAGCTGGGGAGAGCTGCAGTGCCGGTATTTGCCCTTGTCGAGGCGGCATTCGAAGGTCGCGGCGGGATCGTTGGAGCTGAACTTGAAGCTCACCGTCGCCCGTTTCCCGTGGGTGGCAATCCTCTTCTTCGGCCCCTTGGCGATCAGGGTGTCGGGGGAAATGGGCGCCGGTGGTGGGGCGCCGGCACCGGGGGCCGGCGGGACGAAGCCGCACTCGGGGGTCTGCGGGATCGACGGATCCTGGGTCTCATCGCCAAGGCCGTCGCCGTCGCAGTCGGGCTCGATGTCGGCGTTCATGTCGACGAATTTGTCGGTGAAGGGGCCTTCGGCGAAGGTCGCTGTTTTGCCGTCGGCGAGCGGGTTGATCCGGTCCAGAAAGGAGGCGTCCGATTTTTTCGGCATAGGAGAACTGACCGGCCGTCGTCCCGAGGCCGATCGTCTCGCCGGCTTTGATCGGCAGCTGGGTCGGGAACACCCAGATTTTGCCGTCGGGTTCTTCGGTGCTGGTTGGGACTTCATGCGCGCTGCTGGTCCCCACTGCGGTGTATCGGTGCGGGGTTGCGGTGCTCTTCAGGACTCTGAGGCTGATTTTGTCGGCGGTCAGGCCCCCTGCGCCTTCACCGCGCCGCACCCGCCAGCGGACGATCACGCCGTCGACCGGAGAGGTCAGTTCGACCCCGGGCAGGGCGTTGGTCATGAAGATCGTCGCTCCCCCCACCGAGGCCACCCCGTCGCGTTCGGGCAGTGGCTTCGGGCCGATCGTCACCGCGGCGCTCGCTGGCGCCGCCACCACCAGAGCTCCGAGAACGACGGCACCCGCCAGCCACCGCATCGCCTCAGCCGACCTCGCTGAGCCGGCCGGTCTCGACGTCGTAGACGAAGCCGCGGACCTGGTCGGTCTTGGGGATGAAGGGGCTGTCCTTGATCCGTTTGATCGAGTCGCGGACGTCCTGCTCGAGGTCGGGGAAGTTCATCGCGTGCCACTCGGGCCGCTGACCGGAGTGGTCCTCCAGCATCTGGTGGAACTCCTCGTTGCTGAAGGTGAGCATGCCGCAGTCGGTGTGGTGGATCAGCATGATCTCCTCGGTGCCGAGGAGGTGCTGGGATATCGCCAGCGAGCGGATCTCGTCGTCCGTCACCACCCCGCCGGCGTTGCGGATCACATGCGCGTCGCCGATCGAGAGGCCGAGCATCGGATACGGATTCAGCCGCGCGTCCATGCAGGCGACGATCGCGACCTTCCTCGCGGGCGGCAGCGGCAGATCGCCCTTGTCGAATCCCCCTGCGAATGCCTCGTTGTTCTTGACGAAATCATCGATCGCGCTCATTGCTGCTCCCTTCCGATCGTGGGTGCCGGGGTTAGGACGACCACTGGGATCGGACGGTCGGTCTTCTCCTGGTAGGCGGTGTAGCGATCGCCGTTGTTCTCGTTGACGATCTTCCAGAGGCGGTCATAGTCGGGGTCCGAGGGCTCGACGACCTTCGCCACCGCGGCCTCGCGGTCGCGGCCGATCTGGACCTCGACCTCCGGCTTCGCCTGCAGGTTGTAGAGCCAGGCGGGCGGTTTGGGGTCGCCGCCTTTGGAGGCGACGACGAGGTAGTCGCCGCCGTCGGGGGCATAGACGAGGCCGGTGGTCCGGGTGACGCCGGATTTACGCCCCTCGGTCCGCAGCATCAGGCACGGGACGCCGAGGATCTTGTGCCCGATCCTCCCGTCCGTCGCCTTGTAGACCCTGTCGTGGACTCGGAGGACGCTGCTGAGGAGGCTCATGCCGCCAGCCTAACCCCCGGGCGCGACCGGCCGTCCAGTTCGAGCGGACTCCAGCGCCGCCAGCGCGATCGCGAGCGC
This sequence comes from uncultured Solirubrobacterales bacterium, assembly GCA_963805455.1. Lineage (GTDB taxonomy): Bacteria > Actinomycetota > Thermoleophilia > Solirubrobacterales > 70-9 > VRUE01. The sequence continues at coordinate 11,321 of CAWDUJ010000010.1, read as the reverse complement.
TGCGGCCCCATCCTCGCCGGTGGCGAGCGGCCCGCCCTCGCCGCGGACCGCATCGCAGAAGCGCCGCACCACCAGCTCGTAGATCGGCCAGCGCTCCGGGATCACCAGCTCCTCCAGCTCACCGTCGCGCCGCAGGAGGACCTGTCCGACGGGATCGGGCGTCATCACTTCCAAACCGACCAGCGAGCCCTCGTCGCCGAGCAGCTCGACGCCGGTCGGCGCGTGCGGCACCGTGAACGCGTCGTGGAAGGAGACGAGCTGTCCTCCGCGCATCCGCATCGCGCCCATCACCGAGTCCTCCAGCGGCGGCTCGGCGAGCCCCTGGTTCGCGGTCAGGGCGGTCACCTCGGCGACCTCGTCGCCGAGCAGGAAGCGGACGACGTCGGCGTCGTGGACGGTGATGTCGAGGACGACGCCGCCGCCCGCCTCCGGCCGTTTCAGGCGCCAGGTCCGCAGCTCCTGGCGGAGCGAGCGGGCGTGGAAGACGCGGGCCGCGACGAGCCCGCCGATCGCCCCCGCCTCGAACCGCTCCCTGATCGCGAGGATCGTCGGCGCCCCTCGCAGGTGGTGGTTGGTGGCGAGGACAACGCCCGCCTCCGAGCAGGCCTCGATCATCGCCTCCGCTTCGGCCAGCGTCATCGCCAGCGGCTTCTCGCAGAGGACGTGCTTGCCGGCCCGCGCAGCCGCGATCGTGCGCTTCGCGTGGAGGTCGTTGGTGGTGCCGATGTAGACGGCGTCGATGCCCGGGTCGGCCAGCATCTCCTCGAGGGAGGCGTAGGAGCGCTCGAGCCCGGACTCCTCGGCGAATCGCCCGCCGCGCTCGGGCGAGCTCGAGAAGACCCCGACAGCGTTGGCGTCCTCGACCGCCTGCACCGCCGGTATCAGGTAGCGCCCCGCCCACTGGCTGGCGCCGATGAATCCCCAGTTGACCGCAACGCTCACGTCGTCAGGTGTTCCGCGACGCCGCCAGTTCGACGAGGTTCGCCGCGGGGACGGTCGAGGAGGCGACAAAGGTGCAGGTGTGGCCCTGCTGGGTCCAGGTGACGATCGTGTGCGCTCCCGCGTTTGCGACGTGGTAGGTGTTGCCTTCGCGCGTCACCTCGTGTCCGGGAGGGCGTTCGAGGAGGGGCTCGCCGGCGACGATCGAGTAGCCGAGCCGCGCCCCGTCGGGGTTGCGGTAGTAGACCGTCTTCACGGTGCGGCCGGAGACCTCGTCCTCGCGGGCGCCGACCGCCTTCCAGCCGTATTTCTGGTGCCAGTCGGGGAACGGGATCGGCCCGACCCGTGCGGCGAGGACCGGTGGGTCGCCGCCGTTCGGCGCCGGCGCCGGCCCGGTCGCCTCGAGTCGGGCGGTGGCCTCGACCGCGGCCAGCGTCGGCGCCGAGCTGCCGCTGCCGCCCTGATTGACGGCGACGATTCCGGCGAGCACGGCCGCCACCGCCAGCGCGCTCGCCGTGGCCGCGAGGACCCGCGTGTGGCGCCGCCAGAAGGAGACCCTCGGCGGACTTACCGCGGCTCGCTCGCGCTCGCGCTCGATTGATTCGCGCAGCGAGTGCGGCGCCTCGGTGGCGGCGACGGCGGCCGAGACCAGCGCCTCGCCCTTCCTGGCGAGCGCCAGCTCGTCGTCGCTCATCGGGGTGTCATCTTCGTGGCGCATTCAAATCACTCTCCACCTATCTGGACGCCCCCGGGACCCGATTCCATCCCGCGCGCCACCTGCGCACGGGCCCGAAACAGCCTCGAGGTGATTGTCGCCTCCTTCGCTCCCAGAACCTCGGCCGCCTCCGCGTAGCTGAGCCCGACCACGTCGATCGCGACCAAAGTTTCGCGGAAGTCCTCGGGCAGGCCGGCGATGACGGTGAACACCTCGCGCGCCTCGGCGGCCTGATCCGGCCGCGAGGCCGAGCTCCGGTCGGCCGGCTCGAAGCCCTCGGCGAGGGCCTCCGGACTGAGCCGCCGCGCCGCCGCGCGGCGGGAGCTGATGAAGGTGTTGCGCAGCACGCCCAGCAGGTACCCGATGTCGTCTTCATTGCGGACGCGGCGCGGCTTCGCCAGCACCTTCGCAAAGGTCTCCTGGACGAGGTCCTCGGCATCGACGCGGGAGCCGGAGAGCGCCCAGGCGGCGCGGAAGAGACGGTCGATGTGATCTCCCAGGGTGCTGGGATCGAGGATCCGAGCGTGGACAACCACCGGCTCGAGGCTATCAACGGCGACTGCGCTCAATCTGGCTCCGGGAATGGGTCATGACATGAGGAGGCCCCGCGCTTTGGCGGGGCCTCCCTCGGGGTGGGTGTCGTGCCTAGCGACCAGGGATTCGCAGGCCGACCGCCACCGTCCCCGCCGCCGTGTTGCCGGCGGCGTCGGAGCTCGAGACCTGGATGCGGGTCGAGAGCCTGCCGTTGTTGGAGACGCTCGGGGCGCCCCTGTTGACCCGGACCGAGACGGTCTGGCTCTGGCCGGGAGCGAGACTGACCGATGCGGTTCCGAGCACCAGCACCGCGCGGACCTTGCCGAGCCTGACGGCCCTCGCCGTCTCCAGGGTCAAGGCCGTGCGGCAGCCTCCCGCCTCGGCCGCCGGACAGGAGACCGGGGCGCGGGCGATGAGCTTGCCGTGGCTACGTACCACCGCGACCCTGCCCACCGTGGGGAGGATCGCGGCCGTGTCCGCAGCGGGCTGCTGCTGTGGCTGCGGAACCACGGCCGGCGGCGGATCCGCCGGGGGTGCGGCGGGCTCCGGGGTCGCGTCGAGATTCTCGACGCCGTCGATCGCATCGACGGTGACCCGGTCGGTCTCGGCGCTGTCGGTGCCGGCGCCGCCGCGGACCAGGTCGCCGGTCTCATCGCGGGCGAACAGCTGATCGTCGCCTTCCTGCCCGTCGAGGAGGTCGCTTCCGCCGCCTCCGGTGATCGTGTCGTTCCCGGAGCCGCCGAAGAAGCTGTCCGCCTCGCCGGCGCCGGTGAGTTCGTCGTTGCCCGCACCGCCATCGGCGGCAACGGTCATCGCTGACCCTTCGTCGTGCACTTTGAAGGCGTCGTTGCCGCCGAGGCCGTTGAACGCCAGGACCTCGTTGTCGGGCGCGATTTCCAGCGTGAACGGAACGAGGTTCGTCCGCACGAAGGACGCTTCGGTCGCGTTGGCCGCGAACTGGGTGATGTCGCCCGCTGCGGGGGAGCCGTTGACGTCGACGCGGTCGAAGCCCGCGCCGCCTTCGTTGACCGGGTCGCTGCCGTCGCCGTTGTTCCAGACGATGGCGTCATCGCCGGCGCCGGCCTTGAGGCTGTCGCTGCCGGTCCCTCCGACGAGGCGATCGTCGCCGCCGCCGCCTTCGATGACGTCGTTTTCTTCGCCACCGTTGATCTGGTCGGCGCCTTCTCCACCGATCAGCTCGTCGGCTCCGCTGCCGCCGTTGATCTGATCGGCTCCGTCGCCGCCGACGAGCCTGTCACCGGCGCTGCCGCCGTTGATGGTGAGGGCGGTGAGGCCGGCAAGACCGGCCGGGACCGCCGGATCGGGAATGAACTGGTCGACGCCGCCCAGCCCGTTGACCGTCAGGCGCTCGGCCTGCGATTCGATCGAGAATTTGACCAGGTTCGACCGTTCGAAGAAGACGAACCCGGGCTTTTCGGCGTCGGGCTTGGCGTTGAACTGGTCGCCGGCGGTCGGCGCGCCGTTGACCTCGACTTCGTCGACGCCGTTACCGCCTTCGTCGCGGTCGCTGGCGTCGCCGTTGTTCCAGACGAGGACGTCGTTGCCATCGCCGCCCTGGAGGACGTCGTTGCCTTTGAAGCCGACCACGCGGTCTTCGCCGGCCCCGCCTTCGACCAGGTCGTTCCTCGCCCCGCCGGTCAGCAGGTCGTCGCCTTCGCCGCCGTTGATCGTCGCGTTGTTGTAGTTCGTCGCTCCGAGCGCGGACGCATCGACGGTGTCGTTGCCACCGCCTGCGTTGACGACTACTTCGGCAGCGGTCGTCGCTTCCAGCGTCGTCGCCGTGCCGTTGACCGTGATGAAGCCGCCCGCGACACCGAGCGTGATCGTGTCGGCGCCGGCGTCGCTCGTCACCGTCAGGGTGTTGTTGGTTACCACTGGGGGTTCGACGGTCGCGCTCGCACTGCTTGCCGCGCCGAGGACGCCGACCGCAGCCACTGCGGCAACCAGCGCCAACCGTCTGGAGAGGGAAATCATCGGGGAGTACCTCCGGATCGAGTTCACGAGCGCCGGGTCGGCGATCGGGTGCGTCTAATTGCCAAGGACGCCGGGGGCTCCCGATCCTTCCCGGAGGTGAGAAATTTCTGGGGAGCGCTACGCGAAGGGGAACGGCCTGACCGTCTCGCAGGATCGGAGGCGGTCGAAGGGGTCGCGCTGGACGACAAGGTCGTGGCCGCCGCCGCATTCGATCGAGTCCCTGCTGCGGTCGGGCGGGTTCTTGATCTCGTCCGCGCCGCCTTCGGCCTGGACCTCATCGGCCCCGGAGCCGGGGGTGATGATGTCGTCACCGGGACTGCCGAGGATCTGGTCGGCGCCCGAATCGCCTTCGATGATCGCCCCCGAGGACCCGGCGCCGAGGGCGCTGAGATCGTCGTTCCCCGGGCCACCCCGCTCCTGGACTTCGATCCTGGTGCGGTCGGGGACGTCGATCGTGTCCGGGCCTCCCCCGCCATCGGCGATCAGGAGCGTCCTCGGATCGGGTGTGAAGAGATCGATTTCCGCGTTGTCGGGACCCGGGTCGAGGCTCAGCCCGCTCCTGCCGGCTGCGGTCACGTAGCTGAAGTGGTCAGCGCCCGGCCCGCCGCTGACGATCACCAAACCCCCACCGCCGGCGGTCATCTTGATCGGCTCGAAGGGGCCACCGGAGAGCGCGATCGTGATCGAGCTCAGGCCCAGCGCGCGGAGCTTGATCCGATCGGTGTTGGAAACGCTCGGGGCTCCGTGGCAGTCGACCCGGCGGCCGGTTTCTTCATTTGAGACCACGATCCCCTCGCCGACCCTCAGCAGCTCCGCTTCTCCGCCGAGCAGGTGCTTTTCGAGCGATTCGACGAGGAGAAGGCGTTTCGCGGGCTGGTACCGGCATTTGATCGCGCCGGACGCGGAGCTCGCGGCGATCAGGCATAGGACCGGAACCACCCCCACGAGGATCATCCGGCTCATGCGATGCCATGCCACGCCGTCAGGCTGACAGAATCGAGCGATGCCAGACGCCGATCTGCTCCGCTCCCTCCACGTCCCCGGCAAACCGATCGTCCTCCCGAATGCCTGGGACGCGGCGTCGGCGAAGGTGATCGAGGCCGCGGGCTTCCCGGCCCTGGCGACGACGAGCGGGGGCGTCGCCGCCGCGCTCGGCTACGAGGACCATGAAGGCGCCCCGGCCGAGGACATGCTCACCGCCGCCGGGCGGATCTGCGGCAGCGTCGAAATCCCGGTCACGGTCGACTTCGAGGCGGGCTACGGGATGGAGCCGGCGGAGCTGGCCGCGGCGCTGACGGAGGCGGGCGCCTCCGGCTGCAACCTCGAGGACACCGACAACGCCACCGACACCCTGCGCGATTCCGGCGAGCACGCCGAATGGCTGCGGGCGGTCCGCGAGGCCGCCGGCGACGGCCTCGTCATCAACGCTCGCGTCGACACCTTCATCGCCCCGTTCAGAGCGGGTACCCACGACGGTCGCCAGGGCGAGCTGGTAGCCGATGCGCTCGAGCGCGCCAACGCCTACGTCGAGGCCGGCGCCGACTGCGTCTACCCGATCCTGCTCTGGGAAGCCGAGCCGCTGCGCGCCTTCCTCGCCGAGTCCCCGGGCCCGGTCAACATCCTCGGCCTGCCCAGCGCCCCCTCGATCGACGAGCTCGCCGAGATCGGGGTCGCCCGCGTCACCTACGGCAGCAGCCTCCAGGTGCAGACGATGCAGGCGTTCGCCGGCCTGCTCGAGCCGCTCAGGCGCCCGTAGCCGCACCGATGGGAGCGCTGATCTACTCGATGACCGTCTCGCTCGACGGCTTCATCGCCGGGCCGGGCGGCGATATCAATTGGTCGGCGCCGGACGCCGAGCTGCATCGCTTCCACAACGAGCGGGTGCGCGGCGTCGGCGTCCAACTCCTCGGCCGGCGGCTCTACGAAACGATGGTCTACTGGGAGACCGCCGAGGAAGAGGAGGACCTCGACGAGCCCGCCCTCGAGTTCGCGGGGATCTGGAAGCAGCTCCCGAAGGTCGTCTTCTCGACGACGCTCGAAAGCGTCGAGGGCAACGCCAGGCTCCTCCGCGAGGGCGCGGTCGAGGAGGCGGCGCGGCTGAAGGAGGAATCGACCGCGGACCTCGCGGTCGGCGGCGCCGGCCTCGCCGGCTCGCTGATCGAGGCCGGACTGGTCGACGACTTCCAAATCTTCGTCGCCCCGGTGCTCATCGGCGCCGGCACCCCCTTCTTCCCCGCCCTCGAGAAGCCGATCGACCTCGAGCTGGTCGAGACCCGGAACTTCGACTCCCCGGCGCTCTACCTCCGCTACCGGCTCAGGCGCTGATCAATCCGCGGGCCGAGCGCTGGGCCGCGCCCTGGCCCCGCGCGCTCCTGCCGGCAAACCGGTCGCGATCGCCAGCCAGCGCGGCGTGATCGCCATTTCGCACCCGATGCGCCTGAAATGGCGATCACGCTCAGGCGCTGATCAGCGCCCGCGCCCGCGCCGCCCGCACTGCGGCCGAGAGGGTGTCGATGTCGTAGGCGCCCTCGTGGCGTTTCTCGTTGATGAAGAAGGTCGGCGTGCCGGTGACGCCGCTGAGGTCGGCGGAATCGACGTCTTCCTCGATCCGCGGCGCATGCTCGCTCTCGTGCAGCTCGACGTCGAAGCGGTCGAGGTCGAGGCCGAGCTGCTCCGCGTAGCCGCGCAGCTGGCGGAATTTGAGCTTGCCCTGGTGTTCGAGCAGGAGGTCGTGCATCTTCCAGAACTCGCCCTGCGCGGCGGCCGCCTCGGCGGCCTCGGCGGCGAGGTCGGCGCCGGGGTGGACGTCGGAGAGCGGCAGGTTCCGCCAGACGTAGCGGACGTCGCCGAAGTCGGCGAGCAGCTCACGGATGATCGCCTCGGCGCGGCCGCAGTAGGGGCACTCGAAGTCGCCGTACTCGACGAGGGTGACCGGCGCCTCGGCCGGGCCGCGGACGTGGTCGCGCTCGGGGTCGACCGGGACCGCGAGGTCGGTCAGCACATCGGAGCCGCCGAGCAGAGCCCGGATCCGCGCCTGCCGGGGCAGCATCGCGGTGCCGCGGAAGACGAGCCAGGTCAGGGTCGAGGCCAGGATCGCGGCGCTGAGGACGCCGAGCTTCGCCTCCCGCAGCTCGGTGCCATTGAAGGCGAGGGCGGCGATCAGGATCGAGACCGTGAAGCCGATCCCGGCGATCGCGCCGCCCCCGATCGTCGCCGCCCAGCCGACCGGCGGTCGCAGGCGGCCGCGGCTCAGCTTCGTCACCAGCCAGGAGACGCCGGCGATCCCGACCGGCTTGCCGAGCACGTACCCGACCAGGATCCCGAGCGTGATCGGCGAGGAGTAGGCGCTCGAGAGGAAGTCGCCGTCGATCGCGATCCCGATGTTGGCGAGCGCGAAGAGGGGGACGATCACGTAGCTCGTCCACGGGTGGTAGAGCTGGATCAGGCGCGCGTTCGGCGAGACCGCTTCCCGCAGCCCCGACCGCGCCGAGCGCTCGAGTTCGGGGGTCGGCTGCTCGCGGAAGTCGCGGAACAGCTGGCTCGCCCGCTCGAGCTCGGTGCGGCCGGCGGGATTGGCCCAGGCGACCAGCCCGGCCGCGAGCCCCAGCACGACCGGGTCGACGCCGGACTCGTAGAGCGCCACCCAGGCTCCCAAGCCGAGGATGAAATAGACCAGCCCGGCGCGGATCCGCGCGACCCCGAGGCCGAGCGCGATGACGAGAAAGATGCCGGCCGCGATCAGCAGCGGCGTGACGTCGATCGTCCCGCTGTAGGCGGCGATAATGACGAGCAGCGCGATGACGTCGTCGACGACGATGATCGTCAGCAGGAAGCCGCGCAGCCGGTCCGGAAAGTGCGGGCCGACGAGGGCCAGCATGCCGAGCGCGAACGCGGTGTCGGTGGACATCGCCACCCCCCACCCCTGGGCCGAGCTCTCGCCGGCGTTGAAGGCGAGGTAGATCGCGATCGGGACGATCATCCCGCCGACGGTCGCCAGCACCGGCAGGGCGAGCCGGCGGCGCTCGCGGAGCTCGCCGACGTCGAACTCGCGCCGCACCTCGAGCCCGACGACGAAGAAGAAGAAGGTCATCAGGCCGTTGTTGACCCAATCGCGGAGGTCCTGTGAGATGCCGGAGGAGCCGACCTGGATCGAGAGGTCGGTGTGCCAGAGGCTTTCGTAGGAGTGGAGATCGATGTTGGCCCAGGCGAGCGCCGCGACCGCCGCCGCCAGGAGGACGACGGCGCTGCCGATCTCGGTCGCGAGGAAATCGCGCAGGGGACCCTGCAGGCTGCGGGCCCAGGCGGTCCGGCCGCTGAACCTCGACTGGGTCGCCGCGTCGCTCATCCCGGCAGCTTTTCATCCTCGCCCGGTTACCCTGGTCGGGATGAGGCGGATGTTTCAGCTGGCCCTGCTGTTGGTTGCGCTCGCGATCTGCGGGGCCGTCCCCGCGCAGGCGGCGTTGACGCCGACGATCAACACGTTCCCTTCGAGCGACCCGCCATCGGGCCTCTCGGGGCCGCGCTCGATCACGGCCGGGAGCGACGGCGCGCTGTGGTTTGCCCAATTCGGCGTAAGCGGAATCGCGCGGATCACGGTCGACGGGCGGATCACCCTTCAGGCGCCCGCCTACGGCTTCCCGTATGCGATTGCCGCCGGAAGCGACGGCGCGATCTGGTTCGCTGACCAATCGCCGTCGAGCGTCGGCCGGGTCGACGCGGCCGGCGACGTGCAGACGAAGAACCTGAGTTCGGGCGCCAATCCCTACGGCATCACCTCCGGGCCCGAAGGCGCCCTCTGGCTGGCGGAGGCCAGCGCGAAGGTGATCGGGCGCATCCCGGCGACCACACCGCTGGCCGTCCCCGACGAGTCGCGCACCACGGAAGAAGGCGCCACCGCGATCGCGGCGGGCTCCGACGGCAAACTCTGGTTCACCCAGTACTCCTCGAGCAAGATCGGGCGAATGACGCCCGCCGGGGGGACGACCTACTTCCCGCTGCCGACGGGCTTCGAAAACCCGGAGGCGATCACCGCCGGGCCCGACGGCGCCCTCTGGTACACGACCCTGAACCCGCCGGGCGTGGTGCGGATCGCCACCGACGGGTCACAGCGGCCGTTCCCGCTGCCGAAAAAAATGTACCCGGGCGAGATCGCGGCCGGGCCCGACGGCGCGCTCTGGTTCGGAGGCCCGGATGAAATCGGCCGGATCACGACCGGCGGCGAGATCGAAGGCTTCAAACTCCCGCTGGGCGTCGGACTCTTCGGCGTCACGCCGGGCCCGGACGGGAATGTCTGGTTCACGGAGGCGAACGTCGGCCGGATCGGCCGGATCACGACCCCGCCGAACGCGACAACGATTGGGGCGAGTGACGTGAACGCGGGAGAGGCGAAGGTCGCCGGCAGGGTCGATGGCCACTCACAGCCGACCGACGTGGTCGTCGAGTACGGGCCGGCCGGCGCCGCTTCGAACCGCACGTCACCCCTCCATCTTGCGGCGAGCGCTGCGGATCAGCCGGTCACGATCCCTCTCAGCAGCCTGGTTCCGAGCACCACGTACCGGTACCGGGTCGTGGCGACGAACCCGACCGGGTCGACCACCGGGGCGTTCGCCGAATTCACCACCGGGCCGCCACCGCAATGCCGGATCACGAAATCCAAGATCGGCGCGAAAGGAACCCTGGTCGTCTCGCTCAAATGCGCCTCGACGAGCTCGATCAGCGCGACGGCGAGGATCGTCTCCGCAAGGACATCGGCCAAGAAGCACCGTGGCCCGACGGTCTACGGTCGGGCCCACGCCAAGGTCGTGAACGGGAAGGCGACGCTGCGGATCAAGCCGAAGAGGGCGGCCCGCAAGCAGCTGCGCCGACACCCGCGGCTCTCGATCCGCCTCGCGATGAACCTGCGCGGCGGCGGCGCGATCACCGGCTACAACAAGACCGTCCACGTCCGGCGGCCGAAGCGCCCGGCGCGCTAGCTGCCGTCAGAGCTGCGTAGCGACCAGGGCAATCATCGCGGCGAAGCCGGCGAGCATCGCGCCGGTCAACGTAATCACTGCTTGAACCATGGTGCGCTGCATCGTGTCAAGGCGGGATTCAATGCGGTCGAAACGGGCATCGACATGGCCGAAGCGCGATTCAACCCCAGCTTCGAATGAGTTGAACCGCCGGTCAATCGAATCGAAGCGCTTGTCGACCTGATCGAAGCGCCTATCGACCCGATCGAAGCCGAGGTCGACCCTGTGATTCAGGTCGTCGAGGCGCTCGTCGGTCCACTTCTCACGCATCGTGCTCATGATGCCACGCTAACGAGCGGGCCTCCAACGGAGGTGCGCAGAGTGCAAGGAATCTGGTTTCCACCTGCGGCTTATCCGTTGAGCGCCAGCACCGTCTCGAGGTTCTCCCGGTGGACGGCCTCGTAGGGCTCGAAGTATTGGACCCATCCGGCCTCCAGTGGGCCGGCGATCAACTCGCGGAGCGGTAGGTCGCCGAGCTCCGGGTCCTCGCGGCAGCGCATGAGCGCCCGGATGTATTGCTGCGTGGCGACGATCAGGCCGCGGTTGTAGCCGCCGGCGGCGATCACCCCGGGGTCGCCGTGGTTGGGGAGGATCCGGACAGGTTCGAGAGCGGCGAGCCGCTCGAGGTCGGCGAGGTGGGCGTCGAAGCCCTCGGGCTCATCGACGTAGGTGATCGTGTCCTCCATCGTGTCCCCGCAGAGGAGGAGGCGCTGCCCGGGGAGCCAGACCACCGCCGCGTCGTCGCTGTGGATGTTGACCTCGATCAGCTCGACCCCGGTCCCGCCGAGGTCGAGGCGCTCATCGCCGGAGAACGCGCGCGTCGGCATGACCAGCGGGTCGATCGGAGGCGGCCCCTCCAGCGTCCCTGCCTCGATCGCCGCCCGTTTGGCCTCGAGCAGCTCGGCGGTGCGGGCGGTCGCGAGAATCTCGCAGTCGCCGAAGGCCTCGTTGCCGGCTACGTGATCGAGGTGCCAGTGGCTGAGCAGGACGGTGAGCTTCTCGACCCCGCGCTCCTCCAGGGCCCGCCGGATGAAGCGCCCGCGATCGACCGACACATGGGTGTCGTAGACCAGCGCCTCGCTCCCCGCCAGCACCGCGTAGCTCGCGATCCCGAGCGAGATCGCCCC
>CAWDUJ010000009.1:0-297177 GCA_963805455.1 uncultured Solirubrobacterales bacterium | reverse complement strand
AAAGAGCGATCAGCCGCGAGACAAGGCAGGAGCCCCTGAAATGAACTACTTCGTAACCGGAGTGACCGGCTTCATCGGTCGCAACCTCGTCGAGCGGCTGCTGCAGCGCGAGGGGACCATCTACGCGCTTGTCAGATCGGGCTCGCGCGGGCGGCTCGAGGAGCTGCGGACCTCGTGGGGAGCCGACGGGGCCCGCATCGTCCCGATCGCCGGCGACCTCGCCCAGCCCAGCCTCGGGGTCTCCGAGGAGGACCTGGTCAACCTCCGCGGCGACGTCGACCACTTCTTCCATCTGGCGGCGATCTACGACATGTCCGCCGGCGCCGAAGCGCAGGAGGTCGCCAACGTCGAGGGGACACGTCACGCGGTCGAGCTCGCGACCGCGATCGAGGCAGGCTGCTTCCACCAGGTCAGCTCGATCGCCGCCGCCGGGCTCTATCGCGGCGAGTGGCGCGAGGACATGTTCGACGAGGCCGAAAACCTCGACGTCCACCCGTACTTCCGGACCAAGCACGAGTCCGAGCGGGTCGTCCGCGAAGAGTGCACCCGCCCCTGGCGCGTCTACCGGCCGGGGATCGTCGTCGGCGACTCCCGCACCGGCGCGATCGACAAGATCGACGGGCCCTACTACTTCTTCAAGCTGCTGCAGCGCGCGCGTCGCGTGCTGCCCTCCTGGCTGCCTGCTGTCGGGGTCGAGGGCGGCGAGATCAACATCGTCCCGGTCGACTACGTCGCGGCGGCGATGGACCACATCGCCCATGAGGCCGGCCTTGACCGCCAGGCGTTCTCGCTCACCGACCCGAGGCCGAAGACCGCCGGCGAGCTGGTCAATCTGTTCGCGAAGGCGGCCGACGCTCCGCAGGCCGCCTACCGGCTCGACTCGGGGGTCACCGACCCGGCCACCAGCCTGGTCAAGAGCGGCCTGAGGCTGTTCCCCCCGGCGAAGCAGGTCGGCAATCGGGCGCTCAGAGAGCTCGGCGTGCCACCCGGCATTCTCAATTACCTCGACTACCCGACCCACTTCGACTCGACCAACTCCGAGGCGGCGCTCGCCGGCTCCGGGATCGAGGTGCCGCGGCTGGAGACCTATGCCGACAAGCTCTGGGACTACTGGGAGAGAAACCTCGACCCCGACCTCTTCAACGACCGGCCGCTGGCCGCCGCCGTGCGCGGCAAGGTGGTCCTCATCACCGGCGCCTCGTCGGGGATCGGCAGGGCGGCCGCGGTCAAGGTCGCCGACGCCGGCGGCACGGTGCTGCTCGTCGCCCGCTCGATGGACAAGCTCGAGGAGACCAAGGAGGAGATCGAGGCCGCCGGCGGTATCGCCCATATCCACCGCTGCGACATGTCGGACACCGAGGACATCGTGCGGATGGCCGACGAGGTCCTGGCATACCACGGCCGGGTCGACATCCTCGTCAACAACGCCGGCCGCTCGATCCGCCGCTCGGTCGGCCTCTCCTACGACCGCTTCCACGACTACGAGCGGACGATGCAGGTCAACTACTTCGGGGCGGTGCGCCTGATCCTCGCCCTGCTGCCCTCGATGCGGGCCCACAAGACCGGCCACATCATCGACATCAGCTCGATCGGCACCCAGACGAACCCGCCTCGCTTCTCGGCCTACGTCGCCTCGAAGGCGGCGCTCGACGCCTTCGGCCGGGTGATCGCGTCGGAGGTGATCGAAGACGGAGTCCACATCACGACGATCCACATGCCCCTGGTGCGGACGCCGATGATCGCCCCGACCAGGATGTACGACATGTTCCCGGCGATCACCCCGGAGGAGGCGGCGGAGCTGATCGCGGGAGCGATCGTCAGCCAGCCGAAGAAGGTGGCGACCAAACTCGGGACCCTCGGCGAGGTGATCTACGCGGTCGCCCCGACCTTCAGCGACAAAATCCTCAACACCGCCTACAAGCTGTTCCCCGAGTCGCAGGCCGCCAAGGGCAAGGGCGGGCAGGCGCCGGACAAGGCCCCGACCACCGAGGCCGTCGCCTTCGCGCACCTGATGAAAGGCGTCCACTGGTAGAGGGCGGGGACTCCCTCCGCCGGACAAGGGCCGGTCTAATCGGACCGGCGCTTTGAGTATCCGCCCGTCAGAGGGAGTCCCCGCCCTCTACCTCGGGTGGCGGCTATGGCACGCAGGCTGAAGCACTGGGGGTGGGGGTATGAGGACCAGGCGCCATCGCGCAAGGAGCTCGAGGAGGCCGCCGCCGGGATCAGGGACCGGCTCGGGTTCGGGGGCGAGGTCGAGGAGGCGGTCCCGCTGGACGCGGTCGAGGTCCGCAGGCCGCGGCTGAGGGCCCCCGCCGATCTCGGCGACCTCTTCAGCGACGCGAAGTACGAGCGGGTCTCGCGCGCCCTCGGCAAGTCCTACGTCGACCTCGTCCGCGGGTTCCGGGGTGAGTTCGAGAACCCGCCCGACCTGGTGGCATCGCCGCGCGATGAGTCCGAGATCGAGGTGGTCCTGAGCTGGTGTGAGTCGGAGGGGGCGGCCGTTATCCCGTTCGGCGGCGGCACCAGCGTCGTCGGCGGGGTTGAGGGCCGACTCGGGGATCGGCCATTCGTCAGCCTAGATCTGCGAAAGCTCGACCGCGTCCTCGAGGTCGACCCCGAATCGCTGGCGGCACGGATTCAGGCCGGCGCGACCGGCCCGGTGCTCGAGGACCAGCTTCGCGAGCACGGCCTGACCCTGCGCCACTTCCCGCAGTCGTTCGAGTACTCGACCCTGGGTGGCTGGATCGCGACCCGTGCCGGCGGCCACTTCGCGACCCTCTACACCCACATCGACGACCTCGTCGAGTCGGTGCGGGCGATCACCCCGCGCGGCACCTGGGAGAGCAGGCGGCTGCCCGGATCGGGGGCGGGCCCGTCACCCGACCGGGCGCTTATCGGCTCCGAGGGAATCCTCGGCACGATCGCCGAGGCCTGGGTCCGGGTCCGGCCGCGGCCCACCTTCAAGGCCTCCTGCGGGGTCGAGTTCGACGACTTCCTCGCCGCGGCGGGCGCGATCCGCGAGATCTCCCAGTCGGGGCTCCATCCGTCCAACTGCCGGCTGCTCGACGCGCTCGAGGCCGGGACCACCGGCGCCGGAACCGGTGAGACCAACCTGATGATCATCGGCTTCGAGTCCGCCCACCACCCGGTCGACGACCCGATGCGGATCGCGGTCGAGATCGCGCGTGAGCACGGGGGGAGCCCCGGTGAGGTCCGCACCGGCTCCGGAGGGGGAGCAGAGCAGTCGGCCGTCGATTCCTGGAGGCAGGCATTCCTCTTCGCCCCCTACCTGCGCGACACGCTCGTCGCCTGCGGGGTGCTCTCGGAAACGTTCGAGAGCGCGATCACCTGGGACCGCTTCGAGGAGTTCCACGCAAACGTGATGGAAGCCGTACGCGCAAAGGTGGCCGAGGTCTCCGAGGCGCCGGCGTCCGGCCCCGGGGCGCCGCGGGTGAGCTGCCGTTTCACCCACGTCTATCCGGACGGGCCGGCCCCGTACTTCACGGTGATGGCGCCCGCCAACCGTGGCGCCGAGGTCGAGCAGTGGGGCGAGATCAAGCGGGCCGCGGCCGAGGCCGTGATCGAGGGCGGCGGCACGATCACCCACCACCACGCGGTCGGCCGCGATCATCGGCCCTGGTATGACCGCCAGCGGCCGGCGCCGTTCGCGGCCGCGCTGCGGGCGGCGAAGGCGGAGTTGGATCCCGCCGCGATGATGAATCCCGGCGTGCTGATCGACCCGTAGGGACTGCCCGACCGACCTTCGGCGGTACTCTTTCGCGACGAATCTCCCCTGCCGGGCGGCATCGAGCATGGCGCCCGGCGGCACCACGATGGAAACCATTACTTCGGAACAGCCGACGATCCCGGCTCCCGACGCGAGCGCAAGCACCGCCGCCGAGGAGCCGGTAGTGCCGCGCCGCACGCCGCTGCGGGCGGCGATCAAGACCGGGCGGCCGCAGGAGTGGGTCAAGAACGTCTTCGTCTTCGCCGGCCTCCTCTTCTCCGGCAAGTTCAACGATCCGCACGCGATCGTCGAGGCCAGCCTCGCCTTCGTCTCCTTCTGCGCGATCTCGAGTGCCGGCTACTTCGTCAACGACCTGATGGACGTCGAGCTCGACCGCAAACACCCGAAGAAGCGGTTCCGCCCGCTCGCCGCCGGCGAGCTCTCCGAGGGAGCGGCGAAGGTGATCTCGCCGGCCCTCGCGGTGTTCGCGATCGGCCTCGCCTTCGCGGCCGTCAACTGGGAAGTCGGGCTGATGGTCGTCGGCTACGGGGTCGCCCAGGTCGCCTACAGCCTGGGCCTCAAGCAGATCGTGATCGTCGACGTGATGACGCTTGCCGGGCTCTTCATCCTCCGGGTCGCCGCCGGCGCCAGCGCCGTCGACGCCCACGCCTCCGAATGGCTGATTCTCTGCACCGGTTTCATCGCCCTCTTCCTCGGTGTCACCAAGCGCCGCCAGGAGGCCGTCTCCGAGCTGCACCAGGGGACCAGCACCAGGCCCGTCCTCGAGCACTACTCGCTGCCCTTCCTCGATCAGATGGTCGCCCTGGTCACGACCGGGACGATCATCAGCTACTCGATCTACGCCGTGAACTCGCCGCTGATCGGCAACCAGATGATGTGGACGATCCCGCCGGTCCTCTACTGCATCTTCCGCTACCTGTACCTGATCTACGACCGCGCCGACGACCGCTCGACCGCGGCGATCATCGCCGAGGACCGGCCCCTGATCGCGGGGGTTGCCGTTTTCGCCGCGATCGCCTTCCTGCTTCTGTACGTTTTCAACTGATGGGAACGAGGACAGAGCACGCGCCGGGAACTTTCAGCTGGGTCGACCTGACCACCAGCGACTCGGAGTCGGCCAAGTCCTTCTACGGCTCGCTCTTCGGCTGGGAGTACGACGACAACGAGATTCCCGGCGGCGGCGTCTACACGATGTGCAAGGTCGGGGGTGAGAGCGTCGGCGCGATCGCACCGGCGACCGACAGATTCCCCCCGCACTGGAACAGCTACGTCACCGTCGAGAGCGCCGACGACTCAGCCGCCCGAGCGAAGGAGCTTGGCGCAACCATCGTCGAGGAGCCCTTCGACGTGATGGAGGCCGGGCGGATGGCGCTGTTCGAGGACCCGACCGGCGCCTCCCTCTGCGTCTGGCAGCCGAACCAGTCGATCGGCGCGACCCGGGTCAACGACCCCGGATCCCTGACCTGGAACGAGCTCCACAGCCCCGACCCCGGCGCCGCGGTCGAGTTCTACACCGGGCTCTTCGGCTGGGGCACCGAGGAGATGCCTATGGGTGAGGGCGCCGCCTACACGATCGTCAAGGTCGGCGACCGCAGCAACGGCGGCGTGATGGCATCCCAGCAGGGAGAGCCCTCGCACTGGGTCCCCTACTTCGCCGTCGAGAGCCGCGACGACACCTCCGACCTCGCCGACGAGATCGGCGGCCGCTCCTATGTGCGGATGGAGATGCCGCAGGGCAAGATCGCCTTCCTCAGCGACCCCCAGGGCTCCCCGTTCGGGATCTGGGAGGGCCAGACCGACGACTAGTCGGGCTTGATCGGCAGGTCGGAGAGGAGCTCGACCTTGCCGCCGCGGTGGAACTGCAGGTCGACGGTCTCGTTCTTGCGATAGGTGCCGAACAGCCCCAGGTACATCGCCAGCCAGCGCCCGGTGCCGACCCTCTCCTTGACCAGCTGGCGGGTGAAGACGATCTCCCCGGCGCGGACGTTGTAGTCGGCGCCCTCGCGCTGCTCGACCCCGTTGACGAAGACCGTGTACGGGGCCTGGGACCCGGCCGGCAGATTGATCCGCCGCCCGGCCGCGTAGCTGCCCTTCGGGACCGCGGCTTCCGCAGCGTCGCTCATCCGCTCGCCTCGAGGGACTCCCGGACCGCGTCGAAGGGAGTCTCGTGGGCGGTCGGGTCGAGCTCCTCGCGCCCGATCGCGCCGCGGTAGGGGACGAACGTCCCGTCTCCCTTCAGATCGACCCCCGCGACGGGCTTGCGCAGCAGCCCGCGGCCGGCGAGCTGCAGGCGGGCGTGGACCTGCTTCTCGGGGCCGACGTCGCCGAGCGGCGAGCCCGACGGTGCCGCGCCCTCGGCCCGAATCTCCAACGCCCGCCTCCGCATCATCTCCACCGCATCATCGAGATCGTCGAAGTTCGCATGCTCGACATCCGAACCATTCCGCACCGTCAACCTCCAAGCTGCCACGCCGCGGAGCGTATTCGACGTGCGGAGGGGGTCGGGGGGTGGGCTGCCGCAAGCGGCGTCCTGTTTTTCGGCCCCTCCGGGCTCTCGGACGACCCGATCGAATCTGGCGAAAAACCCAGCGCCGCGGAGGCCACCCCTCGACGCCCTTCTCGCCTGCCTAAGCTCCGCGCCGTGGCCGTTTTGGCCGTTTCGCCGGCGGCCCAATAATTTTTTCGGGCCCCTCGCGGTCGGGGATCGCGACGTACTCACGCTCGCGGTAGCCGGTGTAGATCTGGCGCGGACGCGAGATTTTCTGCTCGGGGTCGTCTTTCATCTCCATCCACTGCGCGACCCAGCCCGCGGTCCGGGGGATGGCGAAGATCACCGTGAACATGTTGGTCGGGATCTCGAGCGCCTCGTAGATGATCCCGGAGAAGAAGTCGACGTTCGGGTAGAGCTTGCGCGAGGTGAAGTACTCGTCGTCGAGAGCGCGTTTTTCGAGCTCGCGCGCGATCTCGACCAGAGGGTTGTACTCGGTCGCCTCGAAGACCTCGTCCATGTGCTGCTGGATGATCTGCGCCCGCGGGTCGTAGTTCTTGTAGACGCGGTGGCCGAAGCCCATCAGTTTCTCCTCGCGCGCCTTCACCCGCTCGAGGAAGTCGGGGATGTTGTCCGGCGACTCGATCCGCCGCAGCATCCGCAGGACCGCCTCGTTGGCGCCGCCATGGAGCGGTCCGTAGAGGGCCGCGACACCGGCCGCGACCGCCGAGTAGGGGTCGACGTCGGAGGAGCCGACCCCGCGGACCGCGTTGGTCGAGCAGTTCTGTTCGTGATCGGCGTGGAGGATGAAGAGCACGTCGAGCGCTTTCGAGAGCGCCTTTTTGGGGACGTGCTGGGCTTCCGTTTTTTTGAACATCATCGAGAGGAAGTTCTCGGAGTAGTTGAGGTCGTTGTCGGGGTAGGCGTAGGGGAACCCCATGTTGTGCCGGTAGGAGAAGGCGGCGAGGGTCGGGATCTTCGCGATCAGCCTGACCGCGGCCATGTAGCGCTCTTCGGGGTCGTCGGTCTGCTTGGCGTCGGGGTAGAAGGTCGAGAGCGCCCCGACCCCTGCCAGCAGCATCCCCATCGGGTGGGCGTCGTAGCGGAACCCCTGGAAGAGCTGCTTGAGGTCCTCGTGGACGTAGGTGTGGTGGGTGATGTCGAAGACCCAGCGCTCGAGCTGCGGCTGGGTGGGAAGCTCGCCGAAGATCAGCAGGTAGGCGACCTCGAGGAAGGTCGAGCGCTCGCAGAGCTGCTCGATCGAGTAGCCGCGGTGTTCGAGGATCCCGGCCTCGCCGTCGATGTAGGTGATCGCCGAGCGGCAGGAGGCGGTGTTGGTGAAGGCCGGGTCGTAGGCCATCATCCCGAATTCGGCCTCGTCGACCTTGATCTGGCGCAGGTCCATCGCCCGCACGGTCCCGTCGGTGACCGGGAGCTCGTAGGAGCGCCCGGTCCTGTTGTCGGTGACGGTCAGAGACTCCGACCCGGCGGCAACGCCATCCTCGCCGGCTGGACTGCTGATCTGCTGCTCGGTGGCCATTCACCCCTCCTCAGGACCGGACTGATAGAGAACTCAGTATCGCAGTTCGCCCTACTCGCTCGTGACCGGCAGCGGCTCGAATCGGGTCATCGAAACGAGCTCCTCGAAGCGCGCCTCGATCTCATCGCGGGTGAGCCGCGAGACCCGCTCGGTGCCGAATTCCTCGACGTTGAAGGAGGCGAGGACCGTGCCGTAGCCCATTGCGCGCCGCAGGCAGGCATCGTCGACGGCGCCAGGATGGCTGTCGATGTAGCCGAGGAAGCCGCCGGCGAAGCTGTCGCCGGCGCCGGTCGGGTCGCGCACGTCCTCGAGCGGGTAGCCCGGCAGCGCGAAGAAGCCGTCCTCGGTGAACAGCGCCGCGCCGTACTCGCCCTGCTTGGCGACGACCGCGCGGGGCCCGAGGGCCATGATCGCCCGGGCGCCGCGGGCGAGGTTGGCCTCGCCGGTCAGCTGCCGCACCTCGGCATCGTTGACGATCACGCACTCGACCTCCGAGATGGCCGCCAGCAGCGAGTCCTTCGTCGTTTCGATCCAGAGGTTCATCGAGTCGAGTGCGCTGAAGCGGGTCTCGGCGCACTGGGCGCGGACCTGGCGCTGGAGGTCGGGCTGGATGTTGGCGAGAAAGACGACGTCGGCTCCCTTGGCGGCGTCCGAGAGCTTCGGCTCGAAGTCGCCGAAGACGCCGAGCTGGGTGTCCTCGGTGTGGGCGACGTTGAGGTCGTACTCGTAGCGGCCGCGCCAGAAGAACGACCGCCCGCCCTCGATCACCTCGATGTCGTCGGTAGGGATCCCGCGGCTTTCGAGGACCGCGAACTCGTCGGGCCCGAAGTCGCCGCCGACCGGCCCGACCGGCCGGACCTCGGTGAAGAAACTGGCCGCCAGCGAGAAGTGGACGGCGGCGCCGCCCAGCATCCGCTCCCGCTCGCCGAACGGCGTGCGGACGGAGTCAAACGCGATCGATCCCACGACTGTGAGTGACATCAGATGACCTCGCGCTTCTCTCGCGGCGCGAAGGTCCAGATATGCACGCCTGGTCGGTCCGCGGTCATACGGCACGGCAGCCTAGCGGCTGCCCTGCGAGACTCACCCTGAGATGAAGGCGATCAAGATTGAGGAGTTCGGCGGGCCGGAGGTGCTCCAGTATGTCGACGTGCCCGATCCCGTGGCCGGCGACGGCGAGGTCCTCGTCGATATCGCCCGGGCCGGGGTCAACTTCGCCGACACCCACGCGACCCGCAACGACTATCTCGCCGAGCAATCCCTGCCGATGATCCCCGGCGGCGAGGTCAGCGGCCGCACCTCCGACGGGCGCCGCGTCGCCGCGCTGCTGGGCGGCGGCGGCTACGCCCAGAAGGTGGCGGTCCCCGAGGCCCTCCTCGTCCCGGTCCCCGACCAGGTCGATGACGACCAGGCGGCCGCGCTCCTGCTTCAGGGTCTGACCGCGATGGCGCTGGTGCGGGTCTGTGCCCGGGTCGAGGCCGGCGAGACCGTGGTGGTCGAGGCCGCCGCCGGCGGCACCGGGTCGCTCTCGGTGCAGATCGCGAAGAGCGCCGGAGCGCGGGTCATCGGGCTGGCGTCGAGCGAGGAGAAGCGGGCCTTGGTCGAGGCGCTCGGGGCCGACGCGACCGTCGACTCTCGCTCGGAGAACCTGAAAGACGAGATCCTCGCCGCCAACGACGGCCGCCGGGTCGACGCCGTCCTCCACATGAGCGGGGGCAACGCCTTCGACGAAGAGCTCTCGGCCCTGGGCCCGCTGGGGCGGATGGTCGTCTTCGGGATCGCCTCCCGCGAACAGCGGGAGGTCTCGACCGCGAGGCTGCTGCGCGGCTCGAAGGCGGTGATCGGCTTCTGGTTGATCCACCTGCTCGCGGCCCGCCGCGAGCTGGCGATGGAGATGATCGGCGAGCTGCTCGGGGCGGTCGCCTCCGGCGACCTCGACGTGACCGTCGGCGGCGTCTTCCCGCTCTCGGAGGCGGGGCGCGCCCACGAAGGCCTGATCGCCCGGTCGACCACCGGCAAGCTTCTGTTGGACCCCCAGAAGTGACCGCGTTCCCGGATCTCGGCCTCGCGCCAGAGATACAACAGGCACTTGACGAGCTCGGGTTCGAGGAGCCGACGCCGATCCAGGAGCAGGCGATCCCGGAGCTTCTCGCCGGCCACGACGTGATCGGGCAGGCCCAGACCGGGACCGGCAAGACCGCGGCCTTCGGCCTGCCGCTCCTCCAGTACATCGACCCGGCCAGCGACGAGGTCCAGGCGATTGTCCTTACCCCGACCCGCGAGCTCTGCATCCAGGTGACCCAGGCGCTTCGCTCCTACGCCGAGCACGTCGACGTCGAGATCGTCGCCGTCTTCGGCGGCGCCCCGATCCGCTCCCAGCAGGCGCAGCTCCGCGCCGGCGCCCAGGTCGTCGTCGCCACCGTCGGCCGGATGATGGACCTGATGTCGCGCCGGTCGCTGGTACTGACCGCGGCCCGCTACGTCGTCCTCGACGAGGCCGACGAGATGCTTGACCTCGGCTTCATCGAGGACGTCGAGAAGATCCTGCGGATGTGCCCGAGCGGGCGCCAGACGGCGCTCTTCTCGGCGACGATGCCGCCGCCGGTCCAGCGCCTCGCCGAGGGCTACATGTACGACCCGACGACGATCCGGATCACTCCGAAGAAACTCACCGTCGACGCGATCCAGCAGGCCTTCGTCGAGGTCCCGAAACGGGAGAAGTCGGAGCGCCTGGTCGAGCTGCTGAAGATCGAGGAACCGGAGCAGGCGATCATCTTCTGCCGGACGAAAATCGGCGCCACGCGCCTCGACAAGACGTTGCGCGACCGCGGGCTCGATGTCAAAGCGCTCCACGGCGACATGAGCCAGGGATCGCGCGACGGGGTGATGATCGCCTTCAAGGACCACCGGGTCCGGCTTCTGGTCGCGACCGACATCGCCGCCCGGGGCCTCGACATCGAGCACGTCACCCACGTCATCAACTACGACGTCCCGGCCTCCTCAGAGGTCTACGTCCACAGGATCGGCCGCACCGGCCGGGTCGGGCGCACCGGCCGCGCGATCACCCTCGTCACCCCCGAGGAGCGCGACGAGATCGACCGGATCGAGCGTGACGTTAAGACCTCGATCGGCGAGTGGGAGACTCCGGAGGAGCGGCTTGAGCACGCGCCCCGGCCCCGCCGCCGCGAGCGCCGCACCCCTCGGGTCAGCGAGGGCAACGGCGATGGTGCCGCCGGCAAGGCCGGCGAGAAGAGCGTGAAGCTGTTCGTCAACCACGGCGAGCGCAGCGGGATCACCGAGGAGGACCTGCGCTGGGCCCTGCGCGAGGGCGCCGTCCTGCCCGAGGAGGCGATTCACGAGGTGCGCGTCCTGCACCGCTTCTCCTTCGTCGAGGTCGCCCCCGACCAGGCGGAGCGGGCGGTCGAGTTCCTCGACGGGACGAAGCTCAAAGGCAAAGAGCTGCGCCTCGAGCTGGCGAAGGCCTGACCGAGCTGACCTAGGTCAACTCGGCAATCCGCGCGAACAGTTCCTCGAAGTCGATCGGCTTGGTGACGAAGCCGTCGATCGCCAGCCCCTCCTGCGATGCGGCGTCCATCTCACCCTGGTGGGCGCTGACGATCAGCGCCGGGGTGCTGACCCCGGCGGCCCGCAGCTCGCGCAGGGCGTCGATTCCGGATTTCTCCGGCATCATCGCGTCGAGCAGCATCACCTCGGTCCAGCCCTGTGAGCTGTTGATCGCTTCGATGACCTGCTGGCCGTTGGCAGCGGTCGCCACCTCGTGGCCCTCCATCTCGAGCCTGGTCCGCATCAGCAGCAGGATCGTCTCCGAGTCGTCGGCGACGAGCACCCTCGCCATCTCAGGCCTCCGCCCAGCCGACATGGGCCCGTTCGGGCGCCCTGGTGGCGGGCAGCCGGAAGCGGAAGGTCGCGCCTGCGCCGGGCGCCGATTCGACCCAGATCGAGCCGCCGTGGAGCTCGACCAGGGATTTCGAGATCGCGAGGCCGAGGCCGGTGCCGCCCACCCGCTGGGTCAGTCCCGCTTCGCCGCGGGTGAAGCGCTCGAAGATGTGACCGATCTGCTCGCTCTGAATTCCTGGGCCGTTGTCGATCACCGCGATCTCCACCTCGTTATCGACCTTCCTCGCCTCGACCTCGATACCCGCACCCTCGGGGCAGTACTCATTGGCGTTGGTCAGGAGGTTGACCAGGACCTGTCGGATCCGGTCGGCGTCGGCGTTGACGGGAGGCAGGTCGCTCTCGATCCGCTCGGTCAGCGTCTGGTGTTTGCCCTCGATCTGGCCGCGCATCGTCCGCACCGCTTCCTCGACCAGTTGGAAGGGCTCGACCAGAACCGGTTTGATCGTCAGCCGGCCGGCGTTGCTGCGGGCGAGGTCGAGGAGATCGTTCAATAGCCGGACCAGGTGGCGGCTGTTGTCGAGGATCACCTCGACGGTCTCGGCCTGCTTGGGGGAGAGTTTTTCGCGCTCGAGCATCAGCAGCTCGGCGAATCCCTGGACGGCGGTGAGCGGGCTGCGCAGCTCGTGCGACGTTGTCAGCACGAACTCGTCTTTCATCCGATCGAGCTGGTCGCGTTCGCCTTCGCGGCGCTGAAGCTCTTCGGCCATGTTGTTGAAGGCGGCACCCGAGCGCCGCGGTCTCGGAGAGGCCGCCGACCCGTACCCGGGCCTCGAGGTCGCCGGCCGCCAGGCGTTCCGAGGCGGCGACCAGGTCGTCGAGCGGCCGTCGCATCGAGGAGATCAGGCCGCTGAAGAGGAGCGCCGCGCCGGTGAGGCCGGCGATCAGGCCGGCGCCGACCAGCAGCGCCGTGTCGCGCGTCTTGTTGTCGATTTCGTCGCGCAGGACCTGACGGTCGTTGTGCTGGGCGAGAATCTCCCGGCGGGCCGCGACGGGGTCTTCTCCCTGAGCCAGCTCGGCGCGCGCCTGGATCTCGAGCTGGTAGGAGCGGGCGGTGGCGTTCTCGAAGTCCTCCCGCTGCTGGATGAATCGCGCCACCCCGATCACGGCGAGGCCGGTCAGGACTGCAAACGCGATCGCGAAGCCGATCGTCAGCCGGTTAGCCAGCGACGGACTGAGTCCTGGGCGTCGTCGGGAATATGCTTCGGTGCCGATGGGCGACGAGGCTACAGGCACCGACCCCGGCGCCGTCACGACCGACGTCGAGGGAATCGACCGGGCAGGCGTCGAGGCCTGGTTCGCGGAGAACGTCGAGGGCGTCGAGCTCCCGCTCTCCTTCGATCGGATCTCGGGCGGCCACTCGAACCTGACCTACGGCGTCACCGACGCCGGTGGCCGCCGTTGGGCTCTGCGCAGGCCGCCGCTCGGGAAGCGGCTCGGCTCGGCCCACGACATGTCGCGCGAGCACAAGGTCGTCTCCGCGCTCGGCCCCACCGAGGTTCCCGTCGCCCCGATCGCCGGCTTCTGCGAGGACGAGAGCGTCAACGAAGCGCCGTTCTACGTGATGGAGTTCGTCGAGGGGCCGATCCTCCGCTTCAAGGACGACGCCAAGGCCTTCCCCGAGGATCCCGAACGCCAGGCGATCGGCGAGCGGGTGGTCGACACCCTGGCGCTGATCCACTCGGTCGATCCCGACGCGGTCGGCCTCGGCGACCTCGGCCGCAAGGAGGACTACGTCGCCCGCCAGCTCAACCGCTGGCAGGGGCAGTGGGAGAAGTCGAAGACGCGCGAGCTCGAGGTGATCGACTCGGTCCACGAGCGGCTCGCAGCCCGGATCCCCGAGCAGGGGCCGGCGACGATCGTCCATGGCGACTACCGCCTCGACAACATGATCCTGAGCCCGCAGGGCGAGGTCGCCGCGGTGGTCGACTGGGAGCTCTGCACCCTCGGCGACCCGCTCGCCGACGTCGGACTGCTGATGGTCTACTGGTCGGACCCGGACGACGAGTTCCGGCCGTTGGTCGAGCCGGCGACGCTCGAGCCCGGGTTTCCGAGGCGCGACGAGCTGCGCGGGCGCTACGCCGAGCGCACCGGCCGCGACCTATCGGACCTCGACTTCTTCATCGCCCTCGGCTACTGGAAGCTGGCGATCGTCCTCGAGGGCGTCTACGCCCGCTATTCCGCCGGCCAGTACGGCAAGACCGATGAGGGCATCCACCACTTCGCGGTCGTCGTCGAGCAGCTCGCCAACGCAGCCGACGACGCCGAGCGGCGCGGCTAACGGCTCAGATCGGACGCGGCGCGTGCTTCGGCTCGAGTTCGCCCGCGGCCGCGGCCTCGTCCCGTTTGGCCCAGCGGTTGAGCTCGCGGCGGGCGAGAACCATCTTGTGGACCTCGTCGGGCCCGTCGGCGAGGCGGAGCATCCGGCTGAAACGCCAGAGCGCCGCCAGCGGCGTGTCGTCGGTCATCCCGAGGCTGCCGTGGATCTGGATCGCTCGGTCGAGCACGTCCATGACGATGTTGGCGGCGACGACCTTGATCGCCGAGATCGATTGGCGCGCGGCTCGCTTGCCGTCTGTGTCCATCTTCCAGGCGGCGTAGAGCGTCAGAAGCCGGGCCTGGTCGATCTCCATCCGCGACTGGGCGATTGCCTCCTGGACGAACTGCTTCTCGCCAAGCGGCCCGCCGAACGCCTCGCGCGTGTTGGCGCGGCGGCACATCATCTCCAGCGCCCGCTCGGCGGTCCCGATCGCGCGCATGCAGTGGTGGATCCGGCCGGGGCCGAGGCGGTCCTGGGCAACGGCAAATCCCTTGCCCTCTTCGCCGAGCAGGTTGGCGACCGGGACACGGCACTCTTCGTAGCGGATCTCGCAGTGGCCGGGGCCGGCCGCGTGGCCCATCACCGAGATCGGCCGGACCAGGTTGAAGCCGGGATTGTCGGTCGGGACGCAGATCATCGAGGCGCGGGCGTAGGGATGGGCCTCGGGGTCGGTGACGACCATCGCGATCGCCAGGTCGGCGCCGACGGCGCCCGACGTGAACCACTTATGGCCGTCGATCACCCACTCGTCGCCGTCGCGGACAGCGCGCGCCTGCAGCAGCGTCGGGTCCGAGCCGGAGACGTCGGGCTCGGTCATCGAGAAGCAGGAGCGGATCCGGCCCTCGAGAAGCGGGTCGAGCCAGCGCTCGCGCTGCTCCTCGGTGCCGTGCTCGGCGAGGATCTCCATGTTTCCGGTGTCCGGCGCCGAGCAGTTGAAGGCCATCGGGGCCGCGGCGGGACTGCGCCCCATCTCCTCGCAGAGCAGCCCGTACTCCCAGTTGCTGAGCCCGGGGCCGTATCGCTCGTCGGGCATGAACAGGTTCCATAGGCCCGCCGACTTCGCCCGCTCCCGGATCTCGACCAGGATCTTCGGGTAGGGGACCCCGGGGCCGACCTCGGAGTCGAGGCCCTCCATGATCTCCCGCTCCTGCGGGTAGATCTCGGCGTCCATGAAGTCGAGGATCTGCTCGCGGAGCGTCTCGACCTGGGGGCTCGGCTTGAAGTCCATCGCCGGTGATCCTTTCAGGTCCGGCTGTAACGGGCGAAGAGCTCGCCGTCCTCCTCCAGCAGCCAGCTCAGCCCCAGTGGGGCGACGCCGGGAAGCTCGCCCTCGATGATCCGCGGCGCCTCCCCACCCGTCAGCTTCGGCGCGATCGTAAGGAAGAGGTCATCGACCAGGCTCGCAGCCTCGAGCTGGGCGTGGAGCCGGGGCCCGCCCTCGCAGAGGACCGAGCGGATGCCCGACTCCCGGCGCAGGTGGAGCAACGCGGCCCCGAGGTCGATTGCGGTTTCGTGGCGAACGACCGCCACCTCGGTCTCGGTCTCGGGCGGCTCGGTCTCCGCCGTGGTGAAGATCAGGACACTCCCGGCTCCCTCGGTGAAGAGGCCGGCGTCCCACGGCAGATCGAGTCGGGCGCTGACGATCATCATCAGCGGGTTGGTGGTGAGGCCCAGCTCCTGGCGCCGTTCGCGTTTGCGTGGATCGGAGACGACCGGGCCGTAGCGCTCAGCCCTCATCGTCCCGGCGCCGATCATCACCGCGTCGAACCTTGTCCGCAGCCCGACCAGCATCGCGGTGTCGGTCGCCGACCCGATCGGGCCCGAGACGCCGTCGATCGATGCCCGCCCGTCGACCGTGGCGGCGAAGTTCACCGCCACCAAAGGGCGGTCCTCGTGCGGGTGCTCCCAGGGCCGGTAGGTGTCGAGCTGCTCCTCGACGGTCGTCTGCCCGGGGTCCGGAGTCAGCCTCTGCACGGGGTCAGAGACTAGTGGCGCCGCGAATGCCGCCTGGCGGAGCGGTGGCGCTTGACCTTCACCACTTTCCACGAACGGGTCGCCGGGGTGGGATCGATGTTCCCGGCGGGGTCGACTGCAGCGATGCTGATCCGGTGGCGGCCGAGCGAGAGCCGTTCGAGCCTGTAGAAGATCGAGCAGCGCCTGACCGGGTGCCTGTCCAGCTGGCAGATGAAGAAATCGTTCTTGTCCGTCGCGTGCAGCCTGAACGCGGGCGACCGGTTGGCGGTCGACTTGCTCGGCCCGGCGATGATCTTCGTGTTCGGGGCCGTGGAGTCCTCGGTGTAGGAGAGGGACGCGGCGCAAGGTGAGCTGTTGCCCGCCGGATCGATCGCTACCGCCGAGATCGAGGTCGTCGTGTTGTCGGCGACGTGGACGTGGATTCCCGGCCCGGCCAGCTCCGAGCCGCGCCCGGTGCCGGCGACCGCACCGCCGCAGGCGCCGTCGGCGTAGAGACGGACCGTCGCGCCCGGTTCCGCCGTCCCTATGACGACCGGGAGGTTTTGGTTTGCGGGGCCGGCGGGGTTGACCCTGGCGAGGACGATCGACCCCGGTTCGGAGTCCTCGACGTAGGTGAACGGGGCGGAGCAGGGCCCGGCGGTGCCCTCGTCGTTGACCGCCCGTGCGGTGAACGACGAGGTCGCGTTGTCTTTGACCGGGACGGTCACCTTCAATCCTCCGGCGGCGAATTCGACGCTTGCGCCTGACCCGATCGCGCCTCCTCCACAGGCGCCGTTGCCGAAGATCTCGACCGTCGAGCCGGGGTCGGCCGTTCCGCGCAACGAGGGGTCGTTGACGTTCGAGGGGGATGGCGGGTCGGTGGCGGTGATCGTGGGCGCGGTGGGGTCCGGCTTCGCGGTCGAGATCAGCCGAGTCTGCTGACCGACCCGCTCGTAGAGATCGGGAGCGCTGTCCTCGTCGCCGGGGACCAATTGCTCAGAGGTGACGAACATCGGCCTGGTCCCGTCCCCCAGAGCCGTCGCGGCGAAAGGCCCGTTGCCGTTGACCTCGCCCGTCGAGACGAGCTTTGTGACGGAAGCATGTGAGCGTTCGTAGAGGTCGACGGAGCTATCGGTGTCCCCGTCGACCAGGCGCTCGGCCGTCGTGAAGAAGACCCGTGAGCCGTCGGGGCTGATCTGCCGGAGCGTCGAGTCGAGTGCGACGTCGACGGCCTTCGGGCCCTGGGTGACGAGCTTGGTCGAACCCACCACCTGCTCGAACGGTCTCGGCAGCTTCGGGTCTTCGAGCCGGCGTTCGTAGATGTCCGGCGAGCTGTCGCCGTCCTCGGGCGTCAGCCGCTCGGAGGTCTTGACGAAGACGGTGCCGTAGCCCCCCGGCGAATAGCGGAGGAATTCGGCGGCGGTGGGAGGTGGGAAGAAGGGCTCGAACGGGCCCTGCGATACCAGGATCGTCTTTCCATAGAACCATTCATAGACGTCCGCTCCGGTGTGGTCCCGGTCTTCTTCGTTGAGGAGCTGTCGGCTCGACATGATGACCTGATTGGCCTGGGGGGCGACGGCGTCGAGTTCGACCGGGAATTCGCCTTCGAGGGAAACGTAGGAACCGTCGGAGACGAGCGTGGTCGTCCCCCCGAACCGCATGTAGAGGTCGGGCTGTTCGTCTCCGTCCGCTTCAAAGAGCGGCTCGGAGGTCGAGAAGACCGCGCGGTCGCCGTTGTCGGTGGTCATCACCCTGTCGCCGACGTCGAATTCCCCGTTCGCCGGTGTGGTGCCACGAGAGATCAGCGTCGTTTCCCCGCTCCCACGCTCGTAGAGGTCGACCGAGCTGTCGGTGTCCTGGCTCAGGATCGGCTCGCGGGTGAGGAAGAAGACCGACGACCCGTCCGGGGGGGTGACTGCCCATTTCGCATCGAAAGCGCCGTTGAAGGATTCCCCCTGGGAGACCAGCTGGGTCGTCGCGCCGGTGCGCTCGTAGAGGTCAACCGAGCTGTCGGTGTCCGCCGCCGCCAGCTTCTCCGCTGTGCTGAAGACGATCGTCGAGCCTTCCTCGCTGACCGAGTCGAGGTCAGCGTCGAATTCCCCGTCGCCCCCGCTGACGAGCTCGAGGCCTCCTTCAGTGCGCCTGTAGATGTCGACGGCGCCGTCGGTGTCGGCCGGCAGCAGGGACTCGCCGGTCGAGAACACGATCCCGTCGGGGACGAGGTGCAGTCCACCTTCAACGTCGATGTCGAAGGCGCCGTTGCCACAGCCGGGACTGCAGGACGGGGCACCGATCGTCACCAGCGTCAGCGCACCTCCCGAGCGCTCATAGATGTCGACCGAGCTATCGGTGTCTGTTGGGAGCAGGGGCTCGTCGGTGGCGAAATAGGCACGCGAATCGTCGCCCCTGGCGGCAGTGATGCTGAAGGCCTGGGCCGAGGAGCAGGCGAGGAGCAGGACGATTGCGGCCGCCGTCGCGAGCCGAGCCATGAAGGCAACCTGTCTGCCAACGGTGATGGTTACTCCCCCCATTTGGTCGAGGCCCCTCGCCGCCGACCACCGCAAACTTTATGGGTCAGGAGTACTCGTGCCAACCGGCGAACTCGCGGCCGGCGAACTGCTGCAGTGCGGTGACGTCGGAGCCGAAGCGGCCGCGGATCGTCTCGAACAGGTCGTCGGGAAGCTTGGGCTTCGGCGCCGCCGGCTTCTCCGGATCGTGGACGACCTTCTCGACCAGCCAGCGCAGCGACTCCGGCAACCGGTCGAAGTTGCGGTCGAAGGAGCGGAAGCCGGGAAGCTTGATCAGCTTCTCCATGAACTGGTATTTATCGCCCTCCTTCGCGCTCGACTTCTCCCACTCGCGGTCGAACTGCTCTGACTTGAAGCTCTCGTCGACCCCGGCGAAGCCGAATGCCTTGCGCATCGTCTCCTCGCGTTCGGTCTGCAGCTCCTCCTGAGTGATGATCTCGATCTGGGAGCGGTCGAACAGCTCGATGTAGGGCTGGAGCTGCATCCAGTACTTGGAGCGATTCATGTATGAGGTGTCCTCGCGGCTGAGGACCTCGACCATGTCGCCGGTCTCGTACCCGGCCCCGGTCGCGTGGACCCAGTGCGAGAGGATCCGCTTGATCGGGTCGCGCACCATGTAGAGCAGCCGGGCGTCGGGGCAGTGCTCGTGGATTCTCGCCGCGACGCCCTCGAAGCGGGGCAGGTTGGTGTAGTGGGGAGAGGACTCGCCGCGCACCGGGCTGCGGCTGTCGAAGCGGCTCGCGTACCAGTCGAGGCCTAGGTCCCAATTCAGCTCCTCGACGAAGAAGTTGAGCTCCTTCGGCTTCGACATCTGGATCTGAGGGTGGAGGCCGAGGTAGTGATGGATGCTGGTCGTTCCGCACTTCAGCCCGCCGATGATGATCAGGTTGGGCAGCTCGGCGTGCTGTTTGCGGCGCCGCCGCAGCGCGCTTCGGCGGTCGCCGGCATAGCGCTCGCGGGCGCGCGCGCACATCGCGGCATCGGCCGGATCCGGCGTGACGGCTGGGGTTGCCGAGGTCTCGGTGGCGCTCTTGGCCTCTGACACGAGCGGGCTAGTCTAGCCGCCCGGGAGCGAGAACAGCGGGGGCGGCGTCATAGTTCTGGCGATGATCGCCGCGGACTTTCACTCGAGCCTGGAAGCGTTCGGGAGGGGCACCGAAGCCTTCTTCCAGAACCTCTCGGCAATCGACTGGAGCGCCTTCGGGCTGGCGCTCCTGTTTCTCCTCGCGATGCAGCTCGCCCGAGCATGGGCCTGGCGCAACGTCCTCCGCGCCGCCTATCCCGGGACCGAGATCTCCTACATGCTGCTGAGCGCCGCCTACCTGGCCGGCGCCGGGATCAACGCGATCCTTCCGGCCCACGCGGGCGACGTGACCAAGGTCTTTCTCGTCAAACGCCAGATACCGCACTCCTCCTACCCCGCCGTCACCTCCTCCTTCCTCGTCCAGAGCGTCTTCGACACGACGATCGGAGTGCTGGTCCTGGTCTACGCGATCACCCAGGGCCTGCTTCCCCAGCCGCCGAGACTCCCCGACCTGCCCGCCTTCGAGCTCTCCTTCTGGGCCGAAAACCCGAGGTTGTTCGGGATCACCGTCGGGGTGACCCTGCTCGCGATCGTGATCGTGATCTACGTCCTCGCACACCGGGTTCGGAAGTTCTGGGATCGGGTCAAACAGGGGGTCGTGATCCTGCGAACGCCGAGCCGCTACCTGCGCGAGGTCGCCGCCTGGCAGGGCGTTGGCTGGATCTGCCGCTTCGCCGCCTTCTGGTTCTTCCTCGAGGCCTTCGGAATCGGCGGCTCCGTCGGCAATGTGCTGCTGGTGATGAGCGTGCAGGCGATCGCCAACATCGTCCCCTTCACGCCCGGCGGCGCCGGCGCCCAGCAGGCGCTCCTGATCGCGACCCTGACCGGGCCCTCACGGGCGGTGGTCCTCTCCTTCTCGGTCGGGACCCAGATCGCGATGGCCGCCTGGTCGGTCGTCCTCGGGTTCGCGGTGATGGTGCTCGTCTTCCGCACCACCGACTGGCGCGGCCTGATCAAACAGGCCGAAGACGACGAAGCCGATGAAAGCGGCGAGAAGGGCGGCGAGAGCGGTCCCTCAGCGGTCAGCCCCGGGGCCTGAGCGCGGGTCAGCTCGACCAGCCCGGATAGCGGCTCTGGAGGTTCCACTGCCACGGTGGCTGCTCGTTCGCGGGAAACTCGTACTGGTCGCGTCCCGGCAGGGTCTCGAGCGGGACCAGCATCGGGTCGTCCTTGAGCAGAACCTCGGTGCCCGAGGCGGCCTCGACTTCGGCCTGCGTCGCGCGGCGGACGACCCGTTCCCACCCGATCGTCGGCCTGTACATCCAGTAGGTCAGCTCGACCCAGCCGAGCGAATGGCGCTCGTCGCGGATCGCGGTGAAGGCCGTCGGCCGCCCTCTTCGGCTGCTCGGCAAGGCGCAGCTTTCGCTGCGGCAGCGGCGGAAGTCGACCGGGACGAGTGGCAGGCCGGCCGGGCCGGTGCGGGCGGAGGGCGCGGGTGCAAGCGCGCGGGCGAGGCGGGCGAGCGGCCATCCGTAGGCTGGGACCAGCGGATGGTGATGGCAGGCGTCGGGTAGGTGGGGCG
The DNA here is from genome assembly GCA_963805455.1 of uncultured Solirubrobacterales bacterium. Lineage (GTDB taxonomy): Bacteria > Actinomycetota > Thermoleophilia > Solirubrobacterales > 70-9 > VRUE01. Next base: position 276,079 of record CAWDUJ010000009.1, on the reverse strand, counting down.
CGCAGGCGATCCGCCTGCCGATCGCGCCGGCAACGTCGCGGCCTCCATCGATTTCGCCATCGGCGGCGACGGCCGCGATCGCCGCCACCAGGAGCAGGGCGATCAGCGCCGCCAGCGCCGCCTGCTCGACGCTCGCCGAGCCCCGCTCCGAATCGCCGGACATCGGACGACGGTAGGGCCGGCCGGCACGCGGGTGGCGCGCCAAGGCCGACCGGAGTCGGCCGCGATTGTCCCTCTCTGCTTACATTTGGGGAGATGGAGGGCGGCTTCAACCTTTTCGGCGATCCGGAGGAGTTCCGCGCCCGCATGGAGGAGCTCTCCGAGCAGATGCAGTCCTCGCAGCGGGTCGCCTGGGCCGACAACGCGATCAAGCTCGCAGTCGATATGACCGTCGCCTCGATCGAGAGGCTGGAGCTGACCGGCACCCCCGACGAGCAGGCGATGCAGGTCCGCGACGCGATTCGGAGCCTCTTCCCCGAGGCCGTCACCCTGGTCCGTGAGGCCAGGGAAGGTCTCGCCTAGAGACCGGCCGGTGGGCCTCCTCGACCGTCCTCCCGGCCGGGTACTGCGTGCGGCCCTGCGTGTTCCGAGCTGGCTGTACCGGGTGCGGCTGGGCTGGCTGCTGGGAAAGCGGTTTCTGTGCATCTCCCATCGCGGTCGCAGGTCCGGTGAGGCTCACCACACCGTGGTCGAGGTCGTCCGGTTCGATCCAGGGGTGCCGGAAGCCGCGGTCATCGCTGCCTGGGGTCCGGGCGCTGAGTGGTACCGCAACCTCGAGGCGGCTCCTGCCGACGAGGTGGTCCTCGGTCGCCACCGGTGGCCGCATCCTGGGCAGCGATTCTTGGACGAGACACAGAGGGCCGAGCTTTTCCGTGCCTACGTGAACGAGCATCCGCTGGCCGCCAGGGGGCTCGGAAGGGCATTCGGCGCCTCCTTCCTCGATCCCGCCGAGATCGCACGCCTCGCCGGACGGACACGCGCGGTCGCCTTTCGACCGTCCTGGATTGGCTCAGGGTCGGGCGCTAGAGAAGCTCGAAATCCAACCTGATCACCCCACCACGACGCAGCGCCGCTGCGATCAGCTCGATTGGCACCGCGGCGATCAGCGCCGGGATCGCGACGATGACGCAGATCGCTCCGTCGAGCCGGCGCTGCCAGGGTTGCTCGGCCGGGACGGCGGCTGACCGCCCGAGGGCCCCGAGCGCGACGTTGCGGCCGAAGGTGAAGCCGTTCAGCACCGTCTGCCACATCAACACGATCCCGGCGCCCGGCGCCCAACGGGCGCTCTTGACGACCTGGTCGCGGCGGGCGACGAGCCGGCGCACAGCCTCGACCGTGAACAGGTAGCGGGCACCGTGTTCGAGCCCCGCCCACCCGGCGCCGCCGATCGAGGCCGCGTAGCCACCTCGGTTGGCGATCGTCAGCCGGCTTTCGGACTCCAGCCGGTCGAGCTCGCGCAGGGCCTCCGCCGGCTCGCCGGGGGCGGCGACGACACCGAGGCCGCAGCTCTCACAGCGGCTGACCGGGCCGATCAGGCCCGGCCGCTCGTCGATCCAGCCGAATAGCGGCTCGCCGCAGGCGGGGCAGGGCGGGTTTTCGGGACTGGCACCCGCCTCGAGCGGGACGACCGGCGTTCGCCGCGCCTCCCGGTTCATGAATGCTCGCGCTTCGTTCCCTCGCGGGGAATCAGGTATGGACGCTCGGTCACTCCGCACTCACGCGTGTAGCGTACGCATCATGCAGTTGAGCGAGATCATGACGACCGGGGTCGTGACCGCGACGCCGGAGGCGAGCACCGTCTCCGTCGCCCGCCAGATGCGTGACCACCGGGTCGGATCGGTTGTGCTCGTCGACTCGGCCGGATCGCCGGTGGCGATGGTGACCGATCGCGACCTGGCGGTGCGGGTCTTCGCCGACGGTGCCGATCCCGAGTCCGCGGTCGGCGAACATGCCTCGCGTCCGTTGATCGCCGGCGAGCCGGCGATGGAGCTCGACGAGGCCGCGGCGCTGATGGTCCAACACCGGGTGCGGCGGCTGCCGGTCCTTGACGGCGGTAGTCTCGCCGGCATCGTCACCCTCGACGACATCGCGGTGCGGACCGGGAATCTCGAGGTCGCCCAGCGGATGACCGCCGAGGTGATCGAGGGCGCGCTGCCCCAGTTCTACTTCCGCGAGCGGGGCTAGCTTGCGATCCAAGGACGAGGTCCTCGCCTGGGAGGAGCGTTGGTCTCGACCCGCCGGGATCGCTGCCCTCGCCGCGATCCTCTTCGTGATCGCCTCGATAGTCGTCGCCTCGAAAGTCGGCGGCGGCGGCGGCGACTCGGAGCTCCTGCGCAATGTCGACGCCCACTCCGGCTCGCAGATCCTATCCGGCATCCTTCAGGGGATCGGCGTGGCCCTCCTCGCGCTGCCCCTCTACGTCCTCTTCACGGCGGCCCGGAACCGCAGCGACAGGGTCCGCGGTCAGCTGGTCGGGGTGGTCGTCGCCGGCCCCCTGTTCCTCGCCGTCGCCGCTGTCCTGATCGCGGTGACGACGGTCGACGCCGCCGGCGAATTCGTCACCAACGTGGTCCCGGAACTGGTCAAGGAAGGCAGGGAGCTGGGAGGCGACTTCGCCAACGAAAAGGCGACGGACACGATCACCGGGTCCTCTCTGCACGGCCTTGCGGTCGGCTTCGGGATCGGCGGCCAGATCGGCCTCGTGATCGGCTTCGCCTACACCGCGATGTGGGCGATGCGCACCGGCCTGCTGACCCGCTTCTGGGGCTCGCTCGGTGTCGCGCTCGGGATCGTCTCGTTTCTCTTCTTCCAGTTCGCCCTGCTCTGGTTCATCTATCTCGGCCTCCTCTTCCTGGGCTGGGTCCCCGGAGGCCGTCCACCGGCCTGGCGGTCGGGCGAAGCCGAGCCCTGGCCGAGCCCGGGAGAGAGGGCCGCCGAGCAGATGGGGGTCGGAGGGGACCCCGACATACCCGGACGCGAAGCGAAGGACATGTCGGATGATTCGCCCGAGCGAGGTGAGGGTCACGATCTGACCTCTCCCGAACCGAGCGAGGGCACCCCGCCGAAGAAGCGCAAGCAGCGCGGCTGAGACTCAGCCGAGGGGGTTGAGCCCCGGCGGGCTGTCGGCCGCCACCCCGGCACCGACCCGCTTGCGGTGGGTGCGGATCTCGCTCAGGATCCGCTCCAGGCGTGCCTCCTGGGAGGTGTCGACGTGGGCCATCGCTCCCGCCACAGCGGGATGGATTGCGGCGATCCTCTCATGCATGGCCTGGGCGACGGCGCGGTAGGCGGGGTGCCCCTCGCGCCCCGAGCGAAGCTCGATCAGGTGCATCGCCTCGCGCGCGTTGAGGTCGAGGATGTAGCGGATCCGGTAGGCGAGGCAGAGCGCATAGGGGGCGGCGTCGGCGAGGCCGGTTCCCTCGAGCCGCTCGTACTCGGTGCGCGAGACCTCGAGCGCCCGCTCGAACTCATCGCCGGCGCCCGCCTCGCGAACCTCCTCGGGGACTCCGGCTCCGAGGTCCGGGCCCAGCCGCTGCCACTGGCAGGTCAGCATCCGGTGCCGCTGGAGGTCGCGGAAGGCGCCGTAGTCGGAGATGATCTCGAAGCGGTAGCGGAGCGCCTCAAAGCCACGGCCGGGGCGGTGGCGCCGGTTGGCGCGCTCGCCGATCAGCGCCCCGAGCAGCTCGGCCCGCTCGGAGCGGTCGAGGACATCGACCCTGGCGCGGATCTCGGTCTCGGGCGCGCTGGCGGCCTCGAACAGGCACGAGGCGAGCAGGTCCTCCTCGGTGCCGTCGACATGAATCAGCTCGACCGCCGGCGCATCCTCGCCGCCGCCCCGGCGGTCGAGGCCGAGGCGCGAGACCCAGTCCTCGGTCGCCGCCCGCCGCCGCTGCAGGTACTCGACCCACTCGCCGCCTCGGTCGGGCCGGTCGACCCTCGAGACGAAGCTCGGCATCACCAGCTGCAGCTCGCGCAGGATCATCCCGCCGATCTCCCGCGCCTCGGGCAGCGGCGAGGCCATCAGCCGCAGCATCAGCTGCTCATAGGCCTGGCCGGTGGCATAGATCCCGACGTGGCTCAGCGTCGAGGCCGGGAGCAGGCCGCGGAGGAGGTCGAGCGCCTTGGCCCGGATCGAGCGCCGCCAGGCGCCCTCAGGCTCGTCACCGCGGGGCCAGCGCTCCGCCGCCCAGGACTCGACCTGCTCGAGCGAGCGCGAGTAGATCGAGAACAGCTCGTCCATCGCCGCGCTGAACTCGGGCCCGAGCTCGTCGTCGCGGTAGTGGCGGAAGCCGCCACCGGCGTTCTCAGGAAACTGTTTGTCGTACGGGATGTAGCGGGTCGACTGCTCGAGGTAGGCGGCGAGCCGGCCGCGCTGGAGGACCTTGGTCAGGACGTTGGAGACCCACTCGCAGGCGATGTGGGCGCCGCCGACCTGGGCGATCGAGTCGTCGCCGTAGCCGAGGAAGACGCGCTCGTAGAGTTTCGCCGCGCGCTCCCCCTCGGCGCCGTCGAAGGGCCGCTCGCGGACCTCGACGTCGCTCGCGAACTCCTCGAGGAAGAGCCGGCGCACGGTCCCGGAATACCGCGAATAGCGGGCAAAAAGCGCCCCTTTTACGGTCTCTGGCAGGTTGACGAGGGCGAAGACGGGACGGTCGAGGTTGGTGAAATGGGGCGCAAGGAGCGCCCGCTCCTCCTCGCTGAAGTCCTCGACCGGGTAGCGCACCGGGGCATCGTAGCCGCAGCCCCCGACGAGCCTCAGCCGCCGGGCGGGTGGGCCATCAGCTCGACGTGGTGGCCGCTCGGCGCGATCGCTTCGGCGCGCTTCGAGCCCCACCGTTCACGCTTCGGCGTCACTTCGAAGCCGCTCTCTTCCAGCCGCTCGACCGTCCGGTCGTAATCGGGCACGACGATCGCCGGGTGGCCGCGCTCGGGGACGGTCGGCTCTTCGCTCCGCATCAGGTGGATCTGGGTCCCGTCGCGTTCGAACCAGGTGTAGTGGTCGGTCATGTCCTCGGGCGGGTCGACCTGTTTGAAGCCCAGCATCGACCAGAACTCGGAGGCGCGCCCGAGGTCGGCGGGGTAGATCTCGAGCATCACGTGGTGGAGCATCAGAAAACCTCGCGTTTCGCTCGCGGCGCGAAAGACCGGATATGCCTCATTTGGCTCGCTCCGCGCTCATCGGCTCAGGATACGCCCGGCCGGGCTCAGAAAAGCAGCGAGACCAGCGCCGCGGCGACGACGATCGAGGTCGACCAGGTCACCGCCTCGGCGGTGATTTCCATGTCGAGCCCGTAGGCGTGGGCGACGACCAGCGAGTTGAGGCCCGATGGCATCGCCGCCATCAGCAGGTAGGCGGTCGGCAGGTCGATCAGCGGCGCCGCCAGCGCCAGCAGCACGAGCGGCGTCACCAGCAGCCGGGTCAGGACCGAGACCATCACCGGGCGCGTCAGCGGCGGTGGGATCGGGAGCTCTCCCTCGTCGGCGTTCTCGGCCAGGGTCGCGCCGACGGCGAAGAACCCGATTGGCAGGATCGCCACGACAAGCGCCTGGGAAGCGTCGACGAGGAAGCTGGGGGCGAGCGCGCTCGGGGCCACCAGCCCGGCGGCCGCGGCGTAGAGAGGCGGGTTGCGGGTGAAGAAGGCACGCACCCTCTCTCGTGGGCCCTCGCCGGCACGGTCGCCGAACGCGGCTCCGACGGCAAACGCCCCGAGCAGCAGCGCCGGGCCGGTCACGAGCACGTCGAAGAGGACCGCGTCGGCGAGGTCGTCGTGGCCGAGCAGGGCCAGCGTCAGCGGGTAGCCGAGGTAGCCGGTGTTGACGCTGATCACGGTGCAGACCACGGCGCCGACGGCGGGGCGGGGAAGCTTCAGGACCCTGCTGGCGACGTACCAGGCGAGCAGGCCGGAGACCGCGTAGGAGACGAGACCGAGCACCAGGCCGACGCCGTTGTTGAGGTCGATCTCGCTGGAGGCGACGTTGAGGAAGATCACCGGCGGCAGCAGGACGTAGAGCATCAGCACCAGCGCCCGGCGCGCCGCGTTCGCCGCCCCCGCCGGCCAGCGCCGCTCGGAGAGGACTCCGACGGCCGCGGCAACCCCGATCGCCGCCGCTGTCAGGAACACACCCATCTCGGGACCCTTTCAGTCAGCCGGGCGTGATCGCCATTTCCTCCTCAAAGCGCCTGAAATGACGATCACGCTCCCTAGCGGAGGAGGCGGCGGTCTGATCAGGAAAACAGAGAGGCGCCGGCGTGTTCGGCGAACTCGACCAGCGGCTGGGGGACGACGCCGAAGAAGATCACCGCGGCGGCCGCAAGCAGGGCCGGAACGACCAGGTAGAGGCGGGCTCCGGCATCGGGGTCGATCGGGTCGGCCTCCGGTGAGGCGCCGGCGATCGCAGGGGTGGCTGTCGCTTCATCGCCTGGCCGCATCCACATCGCCGCCACCACCCGCAGGTAGTAGGCGAGGGAGATCATCGTCCCGACCGCGATGAAGACCGCGAGCCAGGTGTAGGTGCCTTCGACCAGGGCCTCGATCAGGTAGAGCTTGCCGATGAACCCCGCCGTCGCGGGAAATCCCGCCAGGGCCAGCATCGAGATCGTCAGCGGCCAGGCCAGCAGTGGCCGCGAGGCGCCGAGCCCGCGCACCCCGTCGATGTGGTCGCCGTGGATCGTCTCGCGCTCACGGGCGACGACGACGGCGAAGGCGGCGAAGTTCATGAACGCGTAGGCGGCGAGGTAGAAGACGAGGGCGTTGACGCCCGCTTCGGTGGCGACGACGAGGCCGCCGAGGATGTAGCCGGCCTGGGCGACCCCCGAGTAGCCGAGGAGCCGCTTAAGGGAGCTTTGACCAAGGGCGCCGACATTGCCGACGACGATCGAGATCGCGGCCAGGACCGCCAGCGCCGGCTGCCAGTCGGAGGCCTCGGAGATCAGGGCGACGTCGAAGAAGCGGACGAAGACGGCGAAAGCGGCCGCCTTGGTCGCCACCGCCATGAAGGCGGTGATCGGGGTCGGCGCGCCCTCATAGACGTCCGGCGTCCACTGGTGGAAGGGCGCGACCGAGGTCTTGAACGCGAAGCCCACCGCCGAGAGCGCGATCCCGATCAGGACCAGCGAGTCGTCGCTCAGGCCCTCTTTCTGGATCCCCGACGCGATCCCGGCGAAGTCGGTCGAGCCGGAGCCGCCGTAGAGAAAGGCGAGCCCGTAGAGCAGGGTCGCCGAGCCGAGCGAGCCGACGATCAGGTACTTCAGCCCCGACTCGAGCGACTTCTCGCGGACGAGGTTGGTCGCGCAGAGGATGTAAAGCGGGATCGAGAGCGTCTCGAGCGCGACGAACAGCGTGACCAGGTTCTGGGCCTGGGACAGCAGGACCATTCCCAGCACCGATCCGAGCAGCAGGGCGTGGTACTCGCCGTGTCCCGCCTGTCGCGCAGCGGGCTCGCGGATCGAGAGCAGGACCGCGAAGCAGGCGCTGAGGATCGCGATCAGCGAGATCGCGATCGCGAGGTCGTCGAGTTTGAGCGCGCCGGAGACGAGTTCGGTCGGGTCATCCCAGCGCCCGATCAGCAGCCCGGCGGTCGCGAACAGCGTCGCCATCGTCATCACCGGGGCGGAGAAGCGGAGCGGCCTGATCACCGCGCTCAGCAGGACGAGGCAGAGGCCGACGGTCAACCCGAGGACGGGGGAGAGCCCGGCGTAGTCGATATGGGGGGCGTTGAACGTGCTCACGGCTTCAGCTCGAGGGCCGTCTCATTGGCTTCCCTTTCGAGTTGCTGCCTCGCAGCGGGCATGCAGTCCGGATAGGACCCGAGCGCGGCCACGCCGGGCGCCCCCTCCGTGCCGTTGTGCGAATAGGCGAACCCCTTCGTGCCGCAGGTTTGCGCGACCAGACCGACCGATCGCTGTGCCGATGGGTCGGTCCGCTTCAGGATCAGCTGTGGGTAGAGGGCGAGGCCGATGATGCAGAGGACGAGGGGGACGAGGACGAGGCCGTCGCGGAGGCCGATCTCACGCGAGGCGATCCCTTCGGGCTTGCGGTTGTGCATCGTCCGCTGGTAGAGGCGGAGCGCGTAATAGGCCGACATCGCGACGCCGGAGATCGCGACGAACGCGAACACGATCTTCGAGTCGAAGAGGCCGTTGAGGATGTAGAACTCGCCGATGAAGTTGGCGGAGCCGGGCATCGCCAGGGTCGCCAGGGTGACTATCAGGAACAGCGCCGCCAGCACCGGGGCGCTCACCGCCATGCCGCCCATCTTCCGCAGGTCCTCGGTGCCGGAGCGCTCGGCGAGCAGGGCGATGATGATGAACGTCGGCGCGACCACCAACCCGTGGTTGACCATCTGCAGAATCGCCCCGTCGGAGCCGTCGGCCGAGAGGGCGAAGATCCCTGCGGTGATGAACCCGAGCTGGGCGACCGAGGAGTAGCCGGCGACCAGCCGCACATTGGTCTGGGTGAAGGCCATCACCGAGCCGTAGAGGATCGAGGCCAGTGCGATCACCAGCACGACCTCCTGGAACTGGACGGTCGCGTCGGGGAACAGCGGCAGGACGACGCGGAGGAAGCCGTAGGCGCCGACCTTGGCCAGCACCCCCGAGAACACGGCCAGAACCGGCAGCGGCGCCGCCCGGTAGGCATCGGGCATCCAGCCGTGGAGGAGGAAGGCCGGCATCTTGACCAGGAAGGCGACGGCGAAGAACCAGAAGATCCAGCGTTGGCTGCCGTCGGCGAGCGGGTGGCTCGCCAGTTCGGCGATCGAGAAGGTGATCTTGCCCCCGTCGGCGGCGATGATCGCGGTCGCGATCGCCCCGACCAGCATCAGCAGCGAACCGACCAGCGTGTAGACGATCATCTTCATCGTCGCCGCCGAAGCCGTCGGCCCGTCCTCGCGGTCGCTCCCCCAGGCCCCGAACAGGAAGTAGAACGGGACCAGCATCAGGTCGAAGAAGAGGACGAAGAGGAGCAGGTCCTGGGAGAGGAACGAGCCCAGGGTCGCGGTCTCGGCGAGCAGCATCATCAGGAAGAAGAGGTGGGGGCGGTCCTGCTCGCGGAAGGCGGCGAACGCCGTCGCCGCCGTCCACAGCACCGCCGTCAGCAGGATCAGGAAGACGTTGAGGCCGTCGATTCCGAGGCTGTAATCGACACCCAGCCCGGAGATCCAGGTGACGTCGACGGTGTCCTGCAGTCCCGCGGCGCCGGTGTCGAACCCGATCACCACCGCGATCGCGATCCCGAGCGTGGCGACGGTCCCCAGGGTCGCCCACCAGCCTGTCAGCCGTCGCGGGACGAAGAGGCCGACGAGGCCGAAGGCGAGGGGTGTCCAGAGCAGCGAATTGGTCATGACGTGCTCAGCAGGAAGTAGAGGCCGAGGCCGGCGAAGCCGGCGATCAGCAGCAGCGCGTAGCTGCGGACGAAGCCGCTCTGGACGATCCGGACGATGCCGCCGGCGCCGCGGACGGTGTCGGTCGTCCCGGTCACGATCCCGTCGACGACAAACCGCTCGAAGGTGTCGTTGGCGAAGCGCCCGATCGCAAGTGCGGGGCGGACCACCAGGATGTCGATCAGCTCATCGAAGTACCACTTGTTGAGGCAGAGCAGGTAGACCGGCCGCAGGCGTTCGCGGAAGCGCGCCGGGAGACCGGGCCGCAGGACCCAGAGGAAATAGGCCAACCCGATGCCGATCACCGAGATCGCCCCGCCGATCGCCAGCCCGCGCCACTCCGCCCCGACCGTGGGGTGGATCGCCGACAGCGGCGAGTCGGCGAAGACGGGGTCGAGGAAGCTGAAGAGCACGTTGTCGACGCCCGGGATCTGAATCAGGCCGCCGAACAGCGCGCCGAGCGAGAGAACCGCCATCGCCACCGCCATCGGCTTCGACTGCTCGGCGATGTGGTGGTGCTCGCCGGGGAAGCCGATCCCCGTTCCCTCCTCCTCTTCGGTCGTCGGGTTGATCGGCGGCCCGTGATAGAGCTCTCCTGTGTCGATCAGATGCTGGGCCTCCTCGCAGGGCCTGCCCGGCAGCACCCTGAACACCAGCCGGAACGTGTAGATCGCGGTGAGGAAGGCGCCGACATAACCGCCGATCGCCATCCACGTGTACATCCCGCCTCGCGCCTCGGCGAAGGCGAGGATCGAGTCCTTGGAGAAGAAGCCGGACGTGAACGGGAAGGCGGCCAGCGCCAGGCCCCCGATCACGAACATGATCGAGGTGAAGCGCATCGCCTTCCAGAAGCCGCTCATCCGGTCCATGTCCTGGCGATTCGCCATCGCCGAGATGATCGAGCCGGCGGTCATGAACAGCAGCGCCTTGAAGAAGGCGTGGGTCATCAGGTGGAACAGGCCCTGGGCGTAGGCGCCGATCGAGACCCCCATGATCATGTATCCGATCTGGCTCATCGTCGAGTAGGCGATCGCCCGCTTCAGGTCGGTCTGGGCGATCGCGATCGTGCCGGCCACAAGCAGCGTCGCCAGGCCGGTGAAGGCGGCGATGTCGGCGGCGGTGGGGGCGAGGACGAAGAGGACGTGGGTGCGGGCGATCAGGTAGACGCCGGCGGTCACCATCGTCGCCGCGTGGATAAGGGCCGAGACCGGGGTCGGGCCTTCCATCGCGTCGGGCAGCCAGGTGTGGAGCGGGAGCTGGGCGGACTTGGCGAAGGCGCCGACCAGGAGCAGGAGGCAGATCGCGGTCACCGTCCACTCGTTGGCGCTGAACACTTCCGGCGCCTTGGCGAAGACTTCCTGGTAGTCGAAGGTCCCGAGTTCGCGGAAGATCAGGATCGCGGCCAGGACGAGGCCGATGTCGCCGACGACGTTGATCACGAACGCCTTCATCCCGGCGCGGGTCGCGGTCGTCCGCCGGTACCAAAAGCTGATCAGCGCGTAGGAGGCGAACCCGACGAACGCCCAGCCGACGATCAGGAGGACGAAGTTGCCGGCGAGGACCAGCAGCAGCATCGAGAAGACGAAGAAGTTGAGGTAGCTGAAGAAGCGCCGGTAGCCCTCGTCGGACCCCATGTACCCGAACGAGTAGAGGTGGATCAGGGTCGAGACCCCGGTGACGACCAGGACCATGAAGACCGAGAGCGGGTCGACGAAGATCCCGAGCTTGATGTCGAGGCCGGCGGCGTTGGCGTAGTCCCAGAGCGATGACGCGTGGTGGCGGGCCTCGGGGTCTTCGCCGAGCAGGCTGATCAGCATCGCGACCCCGCAGACGAAGGCGAGGGCGATCGCGGCGGTCCCGATCGCGCCGGCGACGCGGGCCGGGAGCGCCCGGAAGCCGACCCCGATCACGATCGAGCCGAGCAGCGGGAAGAGCAGGACGAGCCAGCCCCAGGAGGTCGCGCTCATCCTCTGAGCTCCCTCAGCTCATCGACGTCCAGCGGCAGCTTGCGGCGGAAGATCGCGACGATCAGGCCGAGGCCGACGACGACCTCGCAGGCTGCCACGACCATCACGACGATCGCGAAGATCTGCCCGTCCGAGTTGCCGACCATCCGGCTGAACGCGACCAGGGCCAGGTTGCCGGCGTTCAGCATCAGCTCGAGGCAGAGCAGGATCACGATCGGGCTGCGGCGGATCAGGATCCCCATCGCTCCGATCGCAAACAGGAGTGAGGAGAGGACGATGTACCACTCGATGTTCACGAGATTCCTCCAGCAGGCCCGTCCCCCGGCGTATTTCGCTGACCGGCGAGTACGACCGCTCCCACCGCGGCGAGAAGAAGCAAAATCGATGCGGCCTCAAATGGAATCAGGAAGCGTTCGAGCAGGAGCCGGCCGATCGCGGCTGGGTCGCCGAACCCGGGCTTGACGTCGGGCCCGTCGGTGCCGAGCGCCAGCAGCGAGGAGGCGAGGACGGCGATCGAGAGCTCGATGAAGAGCGCCGCCCCCAGCAGTGGCGCCAGGAATTGCTGGCCGGGTATCGGCTCCCAGGCCGACTCGCCCCCACCGCCGACGTAGGCGACGACGAAGACGTAGAGGACCATCACCGCGCCGGCGTAGACGACGACCTGCGCCGCGGCGACGAATGCCGAGCTGAGGAGCAGGAAGAGGACGGCGAGCGAGAACAGGTGAACGATCAGCGCCAGCACCCCGAAGAAGGGATTGCGCATCGCGACGACCCCGATCGCGCCGCCGAGGGCTCCGATCGCGGCCGCGAAGAACAGAACCTCTTCCATCTACTCGCCCTCTGCCCGCAGCGGGGTCCGCTCGACCGACTCGGCGAGCAGCATCTCCTTGGTGAAGATCAGGTTCTCGCGGTCGTAGTCGGCCATCTCGTAGTCGTGGCCCATCGTGATCGCGTCGAACGGGCAGGCGATCTCGCAGTAGCCGCAGAAGATGCAGCGCGAGAGGTTGATCTCGTAGACGGCGGCGTAGCGCTCGCCGGCCGAGACGCGCTCGCCGGGAATGTTCTCGGCGGCGACGACGCGGATGCAATCGGCCGGGCAGGCGGCGGCGCAGAGCGAGCAGCCGACGCATTTCTCGAGCCCGGTGTCCTCGAACTTGTGCAGTTTGTGGCGGCCGCGGAAGCGCGGGTAGACCGGGGTCTTCTCCTCCGGGTACTGGATCGTCAGCGGCCCCTCGATCAGCCGCGCCATCGTCGTCTTCAGCCCCCGCAGGGTCTCGCCGAAGGCGCGGTAGGCGCCGCCGACGCCGCCCGGCTCGGGCCCGCGCTGGACCTCGACGACGTCCTGGTCCCTGAGGTAGGGGAATTCGGTCACGTCACCACCACCAGGACCGCCGTCACCAGCATGTTCAGGGTCGCCAGGGGCAGCAGCACCTTCCAGCCGAGGCTCATCAGCTGGTCGTAGCGCAGCCGCGGCAGCGTTGCCCGCACCCAGATGAAGACGAAGATCAGGCAGAAGATCTTGAGCAGCATCCAGATCGGGTCGAGGAAGCCCGGGCCGGGGCCCATCCAGCCGCCGAGGAAGAGCGCGGCGGCGATCCCGGAGACGACCAGGATCTCCATGTATTCGACCAGGAGGAAGCTGCCGAACCGCATCCCGCCGTACTCGGTCATGAACCCCTGGACCAATTCGGCATCGGCCTCGGGCATGTCGAACGGGGTCCGGTTGGTCTCGGCGAAACCGGCCAGCATGAAAATCAGGAAGCCGACGAACTGGGGGACGATGTACCAGATTCGGCCCTGTGCCTCGACGAGGTCGACGAGCGAGAGCGAGCCGCCCATGATGATCACGCCGAGGAGCGCGAGGCCCATCGCGACCTCGTAGGAGATCAGCTGCGCGGCGCCGCGCATCGCTCCCAGCAGGCTGTATTTCGAGCCCGAGGCCCAGCCGCCGAGCAGGACCCCGTAGAACGCGATCGAGCCGACGGCGAAGAAATAGAGGATTCCGATCGGGACGTCGATCCCGTAGAGGCCGACGCCGTCCTGGACGTTGCCCCAGGGGATTATCGCGAGCGCCAGCACCCCGGATAGGACCGGGAGCAGCGGCCCGAGCACGAACAGGGTCGGGATAGCGTTCTTCGGCATGAAGGCCTGCTTGCTGAGCAGCTTGCCGACGTCGGCAAGCGGCTGCAGGATCCCGAACGGGCCGACCCGGTTCGGGCCGTAGCGGTGCTGGAAGCGGCCGATCAGCTTCCGCTCCACCACCGTCATGATCGGCAGGATTGCGAAGATCACCCCGAAGATCACCAGCGACTTGACGACCATGATCCAGCCGGCTTCGGCGAAGGTTGTGTCGGCGATCGCAATCATGGCGCGCCGGCCTTCTCGACCATCACCTGGATGGGTCCTCCGTTGAGCAGCCCGTTGGCGTTCCCCTCCGCCGTCCCCTCGATCAGGAAGCAGACGCCGTCGCTGACCCGCTCCCTGATGTCGACCCGGGCCCGGACGCTCGTCCCGTTCTCCCCGACCCTGACCTCCTCACCGCCCTTCAGCCCAAGGCGTTCGGCATCGGCAGGCGACATCTCAACACGCTGGCTCGGGGCGAGGAACCGCAACGGCGGATTGAGCTCGGTAATTGGACCTGCCCACAGATCGCGGTACGTACCCAACGCGAGTGCGGCGCCGGAGTCGGTCGGGGCGGGGGACCCCGCCTCGCCGGAAGACTGTGCTTTCGCCGAGGTGGGGTCTCCCGCCCCATCCGGCTTGGGAATCGCCTCTGCCGCGTCTCGCTCCTGCCACCGAACTCCGCGGCCGCCGATCTCCGCGTCGGTGATCCCGGCGTAGAACGGCACGGCTTCGGTGAGCGCCTCGAATGCTGTGGGTTGGGATGAGATGCCGGTGTCGTGACCGAGTGCGAGGGACAACTCCGCGAGGACGCCCCAGTTCGGCCTGATGTCTCCGGGCCGCGAGGCGCTCGGCCTGACCCGCTGCACCCGGCCCTCGGGATGGGTCACCGTGCCGTCCTTCTCGGCATGGGTCTCGATCGGGAAGACGACGTCGGCCATCGCCGTCGTCTGGTTCTCGAAGGTCGAGAAGACGACGAGGTGGTCGGCGGCGGCGAGGGCGCCTTTCCAGGCCTCGGTGTCGGGGAAGTCGCGCAGCGGGTCGACTCCGAACAGGACCAGGGTCTTCAACTCGCCCGACTGGAGCGCCGCGCGGATCTCCTCGGTCCCCCTGCCGGCCTCGGTCTCCGCCAGCCCCGGCCCGGCGTCGGGGAGGCAGCCGGCCTCGCGCAGTCCGCGGGCATTCGAGAGATCGGGAACCTCCAGCAGTCCCGACCCGTCCTTCGTCGCCAGATCGAGGGTGGCGGCGACATCGAGTAGCGCCAGGCTCGCCGCCGGCCCATCGCGGCCGATCCGCTCGCCCCAGACGATGACGACGTCCTCGGCATCGCGGAGCAGCTCGGCGATCTCCGAGGCGGCGTTGTCGGCGTCGTGGCGCAGCGCCTCGGCCAGATCCGCTAGGAAGCCCGCGGAACCGCCGGGCGTGTAGCGGGCCACCGCGGTCGCGCCGCCGTCGAGGGCGGTCGGGCGGTCGGTGGCGACGGCGAGCCGGGTGCCGTTGCGGCGGATCGCCTTGCGGATCCGGAGGTCGAGTATCGGCGAGGTGTGGAGCGGGTCGGTGCCGACGACGAGGACCGCGGCAGCTTTGTCGATGTCGCGGACGCGGGCCGAGATCCCCGGGTCGGAGAGGGGCAGGAGCGCGTCGCGCCCCGGACCGCGCGAGACTCGCGAGTCGACGTTCGGCGAGCCGAGCGCCTCGCGCATGATCCGCTGGACGAGGTAACCCTCCTCGTTGGAGGCGTCGCCGACGATCGCCGCGCTCGCCGCCCCGCCGGCGTTCAGCCCTGCCGCGGCTTTCTCGATCGCCTCCGCCCACCCGGCCTCGGCGCCACCCCGCAGCCGTGGCCCCGTTACCCGCTGCTCGGCGCCGAACATCTCGAATCCGTAGCGGCCGCGGTCGCAGAGCCAGCCGTCGTCGACGTCGGGGTTGTCGCGGGCGACGACCCGCTTCACCTCCTCGTCGCGGACGGTGAAGCTGACGTTGCACTGGCTCGGGCAGAGCGTGCAGACCGAGCCCGAGTTCTCGATGTCCCAGGGGCGGGCGCGGAACCGGTACGTGTAGCTGGTCAGCGCGCCGACCGGGCAGAGGTCGGTGATGTTGCCGTGGAAGGGGGCGATGTAGGGGCGGTCGTCGAAGGTGCCGACGAAGGTGCGATCGCCCCGCTCCAGCAGCTGCAGCTGCTCGTCCTCGGCGACCTCCTGGCTGAAGCGGACGCAGCGATAGCAGAGGATGCAGCGCTCGCGGTCGATCGCGACCAGGGGCGAGAGCTCGACCGGCTTCTGGAAGTGGCGCTTGTCGTCGATGAAGCGGGTTTTCCCCGGGCCCCAGCCCATCGTGATGTCCTGCAGCGGACATTCGCCGCCTTTGTCGCAGACCGGGCAGTCGAGCGGGTGGTTGACGAGGAGGAACTCGACCACCGCGCTCTGAGCGTGTTTGACCTGGTCGGTGCGGGTGTGGACGACCATCCCGTCGCGAACCGGCGTCGAGCACGAGGTCTGGAGTTTCGGGATCCCCTCGATCTCGACCAGGCACATCCGGCAGGCGCCGACCGGCTCGCCGAGCTTCGGCTCGTAACAGAAGACCGGGATCTCGACGTCGCCCTCGCGCGCCGCGTCGTGGAGCATTTCGCCCTCATTTGCGGTCACCTCGCGGCCGTCGATGATGAGAGTGATCTCGCTCATGTCGCCGCCCCCAGGGTCTCGGGGTCTCCCTGGACGGCCTCGATCGGCTCCGGCCCGGCGGCGGCCATCACCTCTTCAAACTCGTCGCGGAACTTGCGGACCATCGCCCCGACCGGCATCGCCATCGAGTCGCCTAGGACGCAGAGACAGTGGCCGATTATGTTCTCCTGGACCGAGGCGACGATGTCGAGGTCCATCGGCGTCGCCTCACCCCGCACCATTCGTTCCAGCATCTTCACCGTCCAGTTCGTCCCCTCCCGGCAGGGGGTGCACTTGCCGCAGGACTCGTGGTGGTAGAAGCGCGCGGTTCGCAGCGCCATCAGCGGGATCGAAACGGTGTCGTCGGCGACGATGATCGAGCCCGAGCCGAGCATCGAGCCGGCGTCGGCCATCGCCTCGAACGAGTAGGGAAGGTCGAGGCACTCATCGGCCTTGAGGACCGGTGAGGAGGAGCCGCCGGGATAGATCGCCTTAACCTCGCGCCCCTCGGCCGGGCCCCCGGCGAGGTCGAAGATCAGCTCCCGCGTCGGTATCCCGAGCTCAACCTCGTAGTTGCCGGGCCGCTGGACGCCGCCGGAGACCGAGACCACCTTCGTCCCCGGCGACTGCTCGGTCCCGAAACCCTTGAACCAGTCGGCTCCGTGGGCGACGATCCGCGGCACATTGGAGAGCGTCTCGACGTTGTTGACCAGCGTCGGCCCGCCGTAGAGACCCTGCACCGCCGGGAACGGCGGCTTTAGGCGCGGATTGCCGCGCTTGCCTTCGAGCGCGTCGAGCAGCGCCGTCTCCTCACCGCAGATGTAGGCGCCGGCGCCGCGGTGGACGACCAGCTCGAGGTCGCGGTGGCTGCCGAGGATGTCCCGGCCGAGGTAGCCGGCCTCGTAGGCCTCGGCTACCGCCTGGTCGAGGATGTCGCCCTGGAGGTCGTACTCGCCGCGAATGAAGATGAACGCGTGGGTGGAATCGGCGGCGAGGGCGGCGATCGCGATCCCCTCGATCAGCTGGTGGGGGTTGCGCTGCATCAGCTCGCGGTCCTTGAACGCCCCCGGCTCGGACTCGTCCGCGTTGCAGCACAGGTACTTGGCCATTTCGCCGCGCGGCAGGAAGGAGGCCTTTTTGCCCATCGAGAAGCCGGCGCCGCCGCGCCCGCGCAGGCCGGAGTCTTCGAGCTCCTTCAGGACCTCGTCGGACTCCAGCTCGCGGTAGGCACGGGTCAGGGTCTGGTAGCCGCCGTAGCTCCTGTAGCCGTCGATCGTGCGCAGCAGGGGGTCCTCAGCATGCTCGAGCAGAACCCTGGTCTCAGGCATGAACCGCCCGCCTCCTCTGCTCCCGCTCGCTCGCGCTCATCACGACCGGAGTCCTCGCTCGCTCGCTCCCGCGTCCGGGCCGGGCGGGGAATCGCCGGCGAGGCCGCGCCGCTCGAGCGCCTTCTCGGGCAGGACCTCGCCGCCGGCGATCAACCGCTCGACCGCCGTCGCCGCGTCGTCGGTCCCGAGCGGGCCGAAGTAACGCTCGTCGATCGAGGCCATCGGGGCGATGTCGCAGGCCCCGAGGCACTCGAACCCGGTGACGAAGACGTCCTCACCATCGGCCGCGGCGCGGAACGCGTCGAGCAGCTCGTCGCCGCCGTTCATCCAGCAGCTGATGTTGGTGCAGACGGCGACTTTGTGGGACCCGACCGCGTCGGTGTGGAGGAGGTCGTAGAAGCTCGCGACCGACTCGAGGTAGGCCGGGGTGACCCGCATCACCGCCGCCGCCTGGCGGATCCCCTCGGGCGTGCACCAGCCGTAGCGCCGCTGGACCTCCCAGAGCGCGGGGATCGCGGCCGACCTGCGGTCCGGGTAGCGGGCCACCAGTTCCTCGATCCGCTCGATCATCTCCGGCGGACAATTGACTTCGTGCAGCTCCGGGACCTGCTCCGGCGCGCGATCGGGAACGCGGCCGCCCATCAGCGCCGGGTCGACGGGCAGCTCAGACATGAGCTCCTCCAAACTCGACCCGATCCGGGAGTACGGCAGCGAGGGGAGGATGGGATGCCTCCCGAACGGGCGGAGAATCAAAGCGCCGAGCCGACCGGCGAGGCGCTTGTCCGAGCGGGGGGCATCCCATCCTCCTCACCGGTCAACCCCCCCCAGGATCGGGTCGAGCATCCCGAGGCTGCAGATCATGTCGGCGATGTAGCCGTCGATCGACATGTCCCGGAATGCCTGCAGGTTGACGAAGGAGGGGTCGCGGATGTGGACCCGGGCCGGCTTCGACGAGCCGTCGGCGAGGAGGTAGCAGCCGAGCTCGCCGCGGGGGCTCTCGATCGCGTAGTAGATCTCGCCGGGGCCCACCCGGTAGCCCTCGGTGACGAGCTTGAAGTGGTGGATCAGCGACTCCATCGAGGTCGAGAGCTCCGAGCGCGGCGGCAGCACGTACTTGCGGTCGTCGGCGATGAACGGCCCTTCGGGCAGGCCGTCGAGCGCCTGCTCCATGATCCGGACCGACTCGACCATCTCCGCCAGGCGCACCCGGTAGCGGTCGTAGTTGTCGCCGACGGTCCCGACAGGGACCTTGAACTCGACGTCGGGGTAGGCGAGGTAGTCGAATGCCTTCCGCAGGTCCCAGGGCTCGCCCGCGGCCCGCAGCAGCGGGCCGGTGACGCCGAGCTCGAGCAGCCGCTCGCGGGAGACGATCCCGACCCCCTTCGTCCGCGAGAGGAAGACCTCGTTGCGGTCGAGCAGCGCCTCGTACTGGCCGACCCGGACCGGCATGTCGGCGAGGAACTCCCGTAGTTTTGCCTCGAACCCGAGCGGGATGTCCTCGATCACACCGCCGACCTGGAAGTAGCGGGTGTGCATCCGCTGCCCGGTCGCCATCTCGAACAGGTCGAGGATCCGGTCGCGCTCGCGGAAGCAGTACCAGAGCATCGAGATCGCGCCAAGGTCGAGCGCCGTCGTCCCGAGCCAGACGAGGTGCGAGTGGATCCGGTTGAGCTCGAGGAATATCGTCCGCAGATACTTCGCCCGGGGCGGGATCTCGAGCTCGACGAGGCGCTCGACCGCGCCGCAGAAGGCCTCCATCTGGAAGAAATAGGAGACGTAGTCCATCCGCTCGACGAAGGGGATGACCTTCCAGTAGCTCTTGTCCTCGCAGGACTTTTCGATCCCGGTGTGGACGTAGCCGATCACCGGCTTGCACTCGCGCACGACCTCGCCGTCGAGGTCGACCACCAGCCGCAGCACGCCGTGCGTTGCCGGGTGGTGCGGCCCGATGTTGATCGTCATGATCTCGGTGTCGAGGTCCGCCGCTCCGTTTGTCATCGGGGCGCTAGCCATATTTTCGCTCGTTGTAGGTGAAGGTGACGGGCTCGCCGCCGACCGGGAAGTCGCGCCGCTGGGGCCAGCCGACGTAGTCGTCGGGCAGCAGAATCCGGGTCAGGTCGGGGTGGCCGCGGAAGACGATCCCGAAGAAGTCATAGGCCTCGCGCTCCTGGAAGTTGGCGGTCGGGAAGAGCGCGACGCAGGAGTCGATCTCGGGCAGCTCGCCGCCGCCGTTGGACCCCGTCAGGTCGGCCAGCATCGCTTTCACCCGCAGGCGCTCGACCCGGTCGCGATTGATCAGCTCGTAATGGACGCCGAAGCGGGGCTCGGCCGGCAGGTAGTCGGCGACGTGGAGGCTGGAGAGGAAGTCGTATTCCTGGCCCGACGACTCGCGCAGCCACCCGAGCACGGCCAGGATCTTCGCCGGGTCGACGACCAGCGAAGCCGAGCCGTGGTCGAAACCGGTGTCGAGCACCGCCCCGGGGTGGCTCTGCTCGATCTCGCCGCGAATCAGCTCGAGGCCGGGCCCGTCAGGCATGGGCCAGCCGCCTCGCCTCTTCGTAGGCCTCCTCGGAATCGCCGCTCGGGGATCCCTTCGCCCACTCCTCGGTTCCGTCTGCGCCGTAGCGCGCCCGCCACCCCTGGTCGGGGTTGCCCATGATCTTCCGCTGCAGTTTGGTGAACCCGTAGAGGACCGCCTCCCCCCGCGGCGGGCAGCCGGGGATGTGGAGGTCGATCGGCATGAACTTGTCGGCGCCCTGGACGACCGCGTAGTTGGAGAACATCCCGCCGCTCGAAGAGCAGGCGCCCATCGAGATCGCCCATTTCGGCTCCAGCATCTGGTCGTAGAGGCGGCGGACGACCGGCGCCATCTTGATCGAGACCCGGCCCGAGAGGATGATCATGTCCGCCTGCCGCGGCGACGCCCGCAGCGCCTCGGCCCCGAATCGGGCGAGGTCGTAGCGAGCGGTTACGAGTGAGATCGGCGCTTCGATCGCGCAGCAGGCGAGCCCGAAGGTGAGCGGGAAGGCCGAGTTCGCCCGCGCCCAGCCGAGCATCTTCTCGAAGTTCGTCATCACCACCCGCTCCTCGACGTAGCGCTCGAGCTCGTCGCCCTCGAGGTCGCCGCGGAGCATGTCGCGGGCGCGCAACTGGCGGTCGCGCATCGTCTGGCGCTCTATTTCCAATTCAACGCACCCTTTCGCCAGACGTAGATGAAGGCGACGAGCAGGAGGACGACGAACGTGACCAGCTCGCCGAGGACGAAGAGGCTGTCGGCTCCCCGGAAGATCACCCCGATCGGGTAGAGGAAGACGACCTCGATATCGAAGAGGATGAACAGCATCGCGATCAGGTAGAAGGAGACCCCGAAGCGCATCCCGCCCGCGGGCTCGACCGGGATCCCGGACTCGTAAGGCTCGGTCTGGCGGCGGCTGGCGGCGGTCTCCGTTTTCGGCCGCTTCGGGCCGATCAGGTGGTTGAGCATGACGAAGGCGCTGCCGACGACGGCCCCGAGGAAGGCGAAGACAAGTATCGGCGCGTAGCTGCTCAGCATTTCGGAGGGCCCGGCCGGTGTTATACACCCACCTTGTGACACATTGCTACATAGTGATTTTCCGCATCAGCAAGCCGAATCCCGACCCCTTCGGGCGGATATAGATGGCCGGGATCCATCTCGTCGTCGGGGTCGCCCTGATCACCCTCAATCTGGCGGCATTCGCGACCGGGGGAGTGGCCTGGATCCGGAAGCGATCTTCGATCCCCTTCTGGTACCTGCTTCGGGCCGCGCAGGTCTCGGTCTTCCTCCAGGCGCTGCTCGGCGGCCTCCTCCTTTTCACCGGCCACGAGGCGCCCGATGATCTCCACTACCTCTACGGGATCCTGCCGCTGGTCGTCTCGTTCATCGCCGAGGGGGCCCGGGGCGGAGCCGCCCAGCGCGAGATCGGCGACATCGACTTCGAAGCGCTTCCCGCCGTCGACCAGCACTCGATCGCGCTCGCGATCGTCCGCCGCGAGATGGGGATCATGGTCGTCAGCTGCGGCGTGATCTTCTTCCTCGCCCTCCGCGCGGCGGGCACCAGCAGCGCCTTCTAACTGATTCGGAAGACCGGGTGGTCGGGGGCGATTCGCCGCAGGTCGTCCTCGGGGGCGTCGGGGCCCACGCCGCCGAAGAACTGGCCGACCTCCCATTTCCACTTCGTCAGGTAGGCGCGGAGCAGCGCCGGCTTCTCCTCGTCGGGCAGCTCGGTCGCCGAGAACTCCTCGACCCGGCGGCCGAGGACCAGGCGGCCGCCACCGCTGACTCTGATGTTGCGGACCCACTGAGTGTGGCCGCGGGGCGCGACGAGGTAGCGACCGCCCTCGAAGACGAGAAGGTTGACCGGCGTCTTCCGCCACTCGCCGCTCTTGCGGCCTTTGACTTCGAGGACCCGGGAGCCGGCGACGTCGAGGCCCATCCGGGTCAGAAGGGCAATCACCCGGTTGAAGACGTTCTTGGTGAACCAGCCGGGCTCTTGGAAGCGTGGCTCCATACCCCCAGTCTTGCAGCGATGGCCTGGCGCCATGCTGATCACGTCGGCCTCGAGGTCAGCGACTTCGCCCGCAGTCGCTCCTTCTATCCGGCGGCGCTCGTGCCGCTCGGGATCAGGCTTCTGAGCGGCTGCGGCGCTCGGCGCTCAGGTTGTCGCGGACTTCCGAGACGAGGAGCTGCGCCCTGCGCAGGTCGATCCTGACCTGGTCGGTCAGTGGGATCGGCCTCGCGTCCCGGAGCAGTTCCTCGAGGCGTTCGATCGCGGCGTCTGTCTCGGTCTCGCGCATCTCGGCCGTATCGGCAGATTGGGAGGGGTGCGTGAGTTCGAGCGCCAATATGAGCGTCAACCTCACGCCCCCTCGAAGAGGTCAGCGGAGCGGCCGGTACTCACCGCCGTGGAAGGCCAGCGGGTCGCCCTCGCCGACCTCGAGGCCGCGGACGTCGCCGGTGACGATCACGTGGTCGCCGCCCGCGATCACGTCGCGGAGCGCGCAGGAAACCCAGACCAGGGCATCGGAGATCGCCGGGATCCCATCGCGGTCATCCCACTCGACGCCCCGCCACTTGTCCGCGACCGGTGCCTTGGTCGCGAACGAGCGGGCGATCTCCTCCTGCCCGGAATGGAGGACGCTGATGCCGAACCGGTTCGCGGCCTGGACCGCGAGCAGCGTCCGCGAGCCGCGGTCGAGGCAGGCCAGCATCAGCATCGGCTCGATCGAGAGTGAGCAGACGGCGTTGGCGGTCGCCCCGGCCGGTCCATCGGGCCCCTTTGCGGAGACGACCGTGACCCCGGTGGGGAGCAATCCCATCGCGGCTCGGAAACTGGCTGGATTCGGCGGCTGCATCGTCAGTCAGAGGATCGGCTGAAGACAATATGATGCGCGCCGCGTGCGCCCAGCACTCCTCATAGCCACGGCCGTCGCGGCGGTCCTCGGCCTCGCCGCATGTGGTTTCGGCGAGGAAGGGATCTCGGTGTCCAAGGACGACCCCAACTACAACGGGGCCGTTCTCTTCGCGACCCATTGCTCCGGCTGCCACACGCTGGGCGCGGCCGGGACCCAGGGAACCGGCAACAGAAGCATCCGCACCCAGGGACCGAATCTCGACGAACGGGTCGAGTCCTACGAAGACGCGCTCTTCGCAATTCAGAACGGCGGCTTCTCCGGCGCGATCATGCCGCAGAACATCGTCGTCGGCGAAGAAGCCGAAGAGGTCGCCCGCTTCGTCGCCAAATACGCCGGCCAGGACGCCGCGGAATCGCCCCGCCCGGGCGAGTCCTCGCCCTGAGCGCGGCTCCCTGATGCTCGACCTGAAGCTGATCCGCTCCGAGCCAGAGCGGGTCAAGGCCGCGCTTGAGCGCCGCGGGGCCGGAGACGCCATCGACGAGCTGCTCGCCCTCGACGCGCGCCGCCGCGAGCTGCTCCCCCGGATCGAGGGCGCCCAGGCCGAGCGCAAGACCCTCTCCAAGCAGATCGGCGAAGAGAAACAGAAGGGTGGCGAGGCCACCGAGCTGGTCGCGGCGGTCGGGCGACTGAAGGGGGAGATCGAGTCCGGCAAAGCCGAGCTCGAGGGGATCGAGGCGGAGATCGAGCGGGTCGCGGCGGCGCTGCCGAACCTGCCCGACCCCGACGCGCCGGACGGGCTGACCGAGGAGGACGCCGTCGTCCTCCGCGAGGTCGGCGATCCGCCGAGCTTCGACTTCGAGCCGCTCGACCACCTCGAGATCGCCACCCGTCTCGGCCTGATCGACGTCGAGTCCGCGGCGCGAGTCTCCGGCTCGCGGTTCGCCTACCTCAAGGGCGACCTAGTCCTGCTCGAGTTGGCGCTGGTCCGCTACGCCCTCGACGTCGTCGGCGGCGAGGGGCACGAACCGGTGATCCCGCCGGTCCTGGTCCGCGAAGAGGCGCTCTATGGGACCGGCTTCCTGCCGGGCGACCGCGACCAGATCTACGAGGTTCCGAAGGACGATCTCTTCCTCGTCGGGACCTCGGAGGTCTCGCTCGCGGCCCTTCATGCCGATGAGATCATCGATGCCGATCGGCTCCCCCTCCGCTATGCCGGGTTCTCGTCCTGCTTCCGCCGCGAGGCCGGTGCCGCCGGCCGCGACACCCGCGGCATCTTCCGCGTCCACCAGTTCGACAAGGTCGAGATGTTCTCTTTCGTCGAGCCCAGCGAGTCGGCCGCCGAGCACGAGCGCCTGCTGGCGATCGAGGAGCGGATCATGAGCGAGCTCGAGCTCCCCTACCGCGTGGTCAACATCCCGGTCGGCGACCTCGGTGCGCCGGCGGCGAAGAAGTACGACTGCGAGGCCTGGATCCCGAGCCAGGATCGATACCGGGAGTTGACCTCCTGCTCGAACACGACCGATTTCCAGGCCCGGCGGCTGGGCTGTAGGTATCGGGGCGCGGACGGCGAAACCCCTCAGGCAGTGCACACCCTTAACGGCACAGCCATCGCCGTTGGACGCACCGTCGTGGCCCTGATCGAGAATCGGCAGGACCGCAACGGAGGGTTCTCGCTACCAACTATTTTGCATTCGTACGGCGCGCCTGCAAGGATCGATGCACCATGAACGAGGAACGAGCAAGCGTAAATCTCTGTTTCTTCGCGCAGCGAGTGGAGCGTGATCCGTTGTCATGAACACCAGTGTCAGGGAGGCAAAACGCGTAGTTCTGTGTGATGACCACGAGATCGTGCGTGAGGCGATCAAGGCGCGCATGGCCAGTTCCAGCACGCTGCAGATCGTCGGCGAGGCCGGAGACGGCCGCGACGTCGTCGAGGTCGTCAAAGAGCTCGAGCCCGACGTCCTGATCATCGACGTCGAGTTGCCCAAGCGCGACGGGATCGAGGCGACCAAGGAGGTCCTCAAGGCCCGGCCGCGGACCAAAGTCATCATCTTCACCGCCCATGCCCAACCCGACCTGCTGGCGCTGGCGCTGCGGGCCGGCGCCTCTGGATACGTCCTCAAGTCGGCGCCGGCAGAGGACATCGCCCGTGCGGTCAAAGCGGTCACCACCGGCGGCACCTTCCTCGGCGGCGACTTCGCCGGCGGCAAGCCGTCCGAGGTCGAGAAACTCCTCGACCTCTCCCCGCGCGAGCGGCAGATCCTCGAGCTCCTCGCCGAGGGCCTGCGGGTGAAGGAGATCGCCGAGCGGCTCGGGCTCAGCCCGGCGACCGTCCACACCCATGTGCGCAACGCGATCGCCAAGCTCGAGGTCGATACCCGGACCGAGGCGGTTGCCCTCGCCGTCCGGTTCAGCTACCTCGGTGCCGGCGGCGGGGTCAAATGAGGGCGACTACTCGTCGCTGTCCCCGTCGCGGTCCAGGGTCAGCGCGCACCCGTTGATGCAGTAGCGCTGGCCACGCGGCCCGGGGCCGTCCTCGAAGACGTGCCCGAGGTGCCCACCGCAGTTCTTGCAGTTGACCTCCGTGCGCCGCATCCCGAGGCTGTTGTCCGGCACCAGCTCGACGTGCTCGAGGTTGGCCGGCTCGGTGAAGCTCGGCCAGCCGGTGCCCGAGTCGAACTTGGTGTCGGACGAGAACAGCTCGGTGCCGCAGCCGGCACAGCGGTACATCCCGCCGCCCTTCTCGTCCCAGTAGGGACCGGTGAAGGCGCGCTCGGTGCCGGCGTTGCGCAGCACCTCGTACTGCTCGGGCGTCAGCTGGTCGCGCCACTCCTTCTCGGACTTCTGAACCTTCGTTGTGTTCTCAGTCATTTCTTCCTTTCTCCTACAACTATTTTACGCCCCGTGTCCAGCTTTCCGGCCCGTCTGCCGACCCTACCCCTGTGAGGTTGGGGGCACCGATATTTCTGCTCTGCGCCGTTGCGCTGGCGGCGGCCTGGGGCACCGCCGCTGCCGGCGCGGATGGCCCCGATCGCCTTCTTGCGCCGAGCACCCGGTGCCCGGGCCAGGACGAGCCGGGAGCGCTGATCGCGATTCAGCAACAAGCGATGCATTGCCTGGCCAACTTCGCCCGCACCCGCGCCGGCCTGCCCCCGCTCACCGACGATCGGGCGCTCGATCGCTCCGCAAGCCTGAAGTCACGCGACATGCTGCGCTGCGAGCAGTTCGACCACCGGGCCTGCGGGCGCGACATCACCTACTGGATCGAGCGATCCGGATATCTCACCGGCGGTTGCTGGCGGGCGGGGGAGAACATCGCCTACGGGACCGGCTCCGCTGGAACCCCGCGGTCTATCTTCGCCGCCTGGCTCGGCTCGTCCGGGCACCGTCACAACATCCTCGGCCCCTACCGAGACCTCGGCGTCGGCCTCAGGATCGGGACGCTCGGCGCCCTCCGTCACGCCCACATCTGGACCCAGCACTTCGGCGCCCACTGCTGAGGCCTCGGGCCGCGCTTAGGATCCGGCCGATGAGTGCGGAGCGAGCAGGTGTGCCTATCTGGTTCTTCGCGCCGCGAGCGAAGCACGAAGGTTGATCGATGAAGAGCTTCTACGTGCCCGACGATGACGGCGGCTACCTCACGACCGAGCTGACCCGGGGCCCCTGGGACCCCGACTCCCAGCACGCCGGCCCTCCCTCGGCGCTGCTCGGGCGCGAGATCGAGCGGCTCGAGGGCGGCGATGGCTTCCAGATCGCCCGTGTCAACCTCGAGATCCTGCGCCCGGTCCCGATCGGCCCGGTCAGCGTCGAGGCCAGCCTGGCGCGGCCCGGTCGCTCGGTCCAGATGATCGAGGCGACCCTCCGCGACGCGGACAACGAGTTGATGGTGGCGCGCGCCTGGCGGATCAGGACCGCGCAGCTCGACCTCGGGCCCGAGGTCCCGGACGGCCCGGCGCCGCCGCCGGGGCCGGTCCACGGCTCCCAGCCCGAGTTCTTCGAGACCGGGCAGGACGCCGGGTACCACACCGCGATGGAGTGGCAGGCGATCGGCGGCGGCTTCCGTGAGCCCGGGCCGGCGACGGTCTGGATGCGGATGCGCCATCCCCTCCTGCCGGGCGAGGAGCCCTCGCCGCTGCAGCGGACGCTGATCGCCGCCGACGTCGGAAATGGGATCAGCGCCGTCCTCGACTGGCGCCGGTTCGTCTTCATCAACGTCGACCTCAGCGTCCACCTCGAGCGGATGCCGAGGGGCGAATGGGTCTGCGTCGACGCGATCACCCTGCCGAACGAGTGCGGGATCGGGACCGCCGAGTCGGTCCTCTTCGACGAGCGCGGCCGGATCGGCCGCGCGGTCCAGAGCCTGCTCCTCGCCGAGCGCTGACGGGACGTGCCGGTTGTTAGGTACCCATAGTGGCCCCTAACAACCGGCACGTCCTCTAGCCGGCCTCGGCCCGGCGGGCGATCAGCTCCTTGCTGCGGCCCGAGATCGAGACCGCGATCGTCGTCGCGCAGACCGCCGCGGCGCAGGCGGCGAACAGGAACGCCCCCTCGTAGTCGCTGAGCGCTGCGGCGATCCCGGCCAGTGGGGCGCCGAGGCCGACCCCGGCGTCGAAGAAGGCGGTGAACGTCCCGAGCGCCGCCCCGCGCCGGTTTTCCGGAACCCGGTCGACGACGATGAGCGAGAGCGAGGGGTAGAGCAGCGAGAAGGCGCCCCCCATCGCGAGCGCGCCGACCAACGCGACCACGAGGCTCTGGGCGGTCCCGATCACCACCAACCCCAGGGTCTCCACTAACGCGGCGGCGGTGGCGACCCGGGCCGGCCCGATCCGGTCGGGAAGGTCGCCGCCGAGGAGGCGGGTCAGGACGACCATCGAGGCGAAGGCACCGAACACCGTCGCTCCGTGGCCGACCCCGCGGGCGTCGAGGTGGAGGACGACGAAGGCGGCGACGGTCGCGTAGCCGATCGATGCGAGCGCGAGCGCGCTGCCGGGGCGGACCGCCTCGCGGGCGATCAGCGGCTGGCCCTCTTCCGGGGCGGTCGGCCGGAACGGGTCCGGGAGCCGGAGTGCGATCGCCGCCCCGACCAGCGGTGCGACGCCGGCGAAGATCCAGACGGCGGTGTAGCCGGAGACCTGCTGCAGCAGCTCGCCGAGGAGCGGGCCGACGCTGAGCCCGGTCCAGATCGCCAGCCCGTAGAGGCCGATCACGCGGCCGCGGCGGTGGGGAGGCGCGATGTCGACGATCCAGGCGGAGCCGGCGGTGAACACCGTCCCCTCGCCGGCGCCGAGCACGAGCCGCGCCAGGATCAGGCCGGGGATGCCGAAGGGGAGCAGGTAGAGGAACCCGGAGACGGCGACGAGCAGCGAGCCGGCGAGGACCGTCGGACGGCGGCCGCGGGCGTCGGCGAGCCGGCCGGCGATCGGCCGCAGCAGCAGGCCGGTGATGGCGTAGGAGCCGATCACGACCCCGACCGCGATGTTGCCGCCGTCGAGCGGCCCGTGGACGTAGCGCGGCAGGATCGGCAGCACGGCGCCGACGGCGACGATCCCGGAGAAGGTGACCGCGAAGATCCCCGCGAACGCGAGCCCTGGCCGCGCGATCGGCGCGGCCCCCCCTCCTCCGCTCATGGTGAATCTTCGCGCTTCGCTCGCGGCGCGAAGAACCAGATTGCGCTCATTTGGCTCGCTCCGCGCTCATGGTGCGACCAGCTCGGCGAGGTCGTCGATGACGTGATCCGCGGCGGCCCCCGCCCCGGCATCGGCCTGCTCGCGAGTCGTGGCTCCGCTGAGCACGAGAATCGTCTCGAGGCCGGCCCGGCGACCGCCCTCGATGTCGGAGGAGACCCGGTCGCCGATCATCGCCACCCGGCCGGGGTCGTCGAGCCCTTCCCGCGCAAGGTCGAACAGATGCCGTTCGGGCTTGCCGCCGATCTCGGCGCGGGCGCCGCTCGCAGTCTCGACCGCGGCGAGGATCGCCCCGGTCCCCGGCCAGGCTCCCCCCGGCATCGGCAGCGTCGGGTCGCGGCTGGTGGCGACGAGCCTCGCGTCGCCCTGGAGGGCGAGCGTCGCCGTCAGGAGCTCCTCGTAGTCGAAGCCACGATGTCCGGAGACGACGACGACCCGCGCCCGGCGCCCCGCCTTGCCCTCGAGCACCTCGAGGCCCGCCGCCGAGACCGCGTCGGTCAGCGCCTCGGCGCCGATCACGAAGGCGCTCGCGCCCTCGCCCGCGACATCCGCCGCTAGGCGTGCGGTCGATTCCCCGGCGGTGACGATCCGCTCCGGCCCGATATCGACACCTGCCTCGCGCAGCCGCGCCGCGTAGACCTCGGCCGGCCGGCCCGGGTTGTTGGTGACGAAGACGAAGTCACGCCCTCGCTCCGAGAGCGCCCGCAGAGCGCCGGCGGCGCCCGGGATCAGGTCCCGCCCGACCCAGACGACGCCGTCGAGATCGATCAGAAATCCGTCGTAATCGTCGGCCAGCGCCACGCGGCGGAGGGTAATCGCATATCGGTAGCGTTGAGTGGCATGAGCGCCAACGGACAGGTGGTGGTGGCCAACGACGTCTCGCGCCGCTACGGCGAAGGGGATGCAGCGGTCGACGCTCTGGTCGGCATAAGCACCGGGTTCGAGCGCGGCAGGTTCACCGCGATCATGGGACCGTCCGGCTCGGGCAAGTCGACCCTGATGCACATCCTCGCCGGCCTCGACCGCCCGACCTCGGGGACCGTCAGCCTCGACGGCCAGGAGATCACAGGCCTCGATGACGGCGAGCTGACCAAGCTGCGACGGGACAAGCTCGGCTTCGTCTTCCAGTTCTTCAACCTGCTTCCGGTCCTCACCGCCGAGGAGAACCTGGTGCTTCCGCTCTCGATCGCCGGCCGCAAGCCAGACCGCGAGTGGCTTGACCAGCTGATCAAGACGGTCGGCCTCGAGGATCGCCGCACCCACCGGCCGTCCGAGCTCTCGGGCGGCCAGCAGCAGCGGGTCGCGGTCGCGCGGGCGCTGGTCTCGAAACCGGCGGTCGTCTTCGCCGACGAGCCCACCGGGAATCTCGACTCGCGCTCGAGCGCCGGCGTCCTCGAGCTGCTCCGCCGCGCCGTCGACGAGTTCGGCCAGACGGTGATCATGGTCACCCACGACCCGAGCGCGGCGACCCATGCCGACCGCCTGATCACCCTCAGCGACGGCTCGATCGTCCACGACGCCGCTCCCGGGTCGAGCGACGAGGTGATCGAGCTGATGAAGCAGATCGACTAGCGGGGTGACCCGGCTCGCGATCAAGAGCCTCTGGGCGCGCAAGGTCCGGGCCCTGACCACGATCCTCGCCGTCGTGATCGGCGTCGCCTTCGTCGCCGGCACCTACATCCTCACCGACACGACCTTCGCCGCCTTCGACGAAATCTTCTCCGACTCGCTGAAGGGAACCGACGTCGTCATCACCGCCCGCAATGACGTGCAGCAGGAAACAAATGAGCAACCGAGCTTCAGCGCCTCGGTCCTGGCGCCGGTGAAGAAGGTGCCGGGGGTCAGACTCGCGTCGGGGGCGATCTTCACCCCCGGCGGCTTCTTCGACGCCCAGGGCGACAAGATCGGCTCCAAGTTCTCCCCCAAGTTCATCTCCTCGCGGCTGCCCGGAAGCCTCGAGTCGCTGACCTACCTAGACGGTAGGGCGCCGCGGGGACCGACCGAAGCCTCGCTCGACAAGTCGGCGGCCGAAGAGGCCGGGATCGGGATCGGCGACAGGATCAGGATCGCGTCGGTTGCGCGGGCCAAATCGTTCCGCCTGGTCGGGCTGACGAGGCTCGGGAACGCCTCCTTCGGCGGCGCCAGCATCGCGCAGCTCACTCTTCCCGAGGCCCAGCTGATGACCGGCAAAGTCGGAGAATTCGACCAGATCTCGATCGCCGGCGAAGAGGGGATCTCCGAAGAGGAACTGAAGCGCAGGGTGAAAAAGGTGACGCCACCGTCGGTCCTGGTCGAGACCGCGCAGCAGAACTCCGAGCGCAACTCGAACGAAGTCCGCGACAACCTCGGATTCCTGCGGATCGCCCTTCTGGTCTTTGCCTTCGTCGCCCTCCTCGTCGGCGCCTTCCTGATCTTCAACACCTTCTCGATCACGGTCGCCCAGCGCGTGACCGAGTTCGGGATGCTGCGGACCCTCGGCGCGAGCCGCAGCCAGATCCTCACCTCCGTCGTCGTCGAGGCGCTCGCGATCGGGATCCTCGGGGCGGTGCTCGGCCTCGCCGGCGGATTCGCGATCGCGAAGGGGCTGAACGCGCTCTTCGTCGCGATCGGGATCGACCTGCCGACGACGAGCCTGGTGATCGAGACCCGGACGATCGTCGTCTCGCTGGCGATCGGGATCGTCGTCACCCTGGTCTCGTCGCTGGTCCCGGCGCTGCGCTCGACCCGGGTGCCGCCGATCGCCGCCCTGCAGGCGCTCGAGATGCCGCGCAGCAGGCGCCGCGAGGTCGCCTACGCTGCGCTCGCGGCGCTGCTCGGGATCGCCGGCCTGGCGATGGTCGTCATCGCCCTCTTCGGCGGCGTCAGCGGCGGAAGTGCGGCCGGGTTGATCGGCGCCGGCGCGGTCGCGGTCATCCTCGGCGTGTCCCTCTTCAGCCCCACCCTCGTCCGGCCGCTGGCGGCGATCGCCGGCAAGCCGCTGGAAGTTGTCCGGAAGCTGACCGGCCGCCTCGCCCGGGAGAACACCCAGCGCAACCCTGCCAGGACCGCGGTCACCGCCGCGGCGCTGATGATCGGGCTCGCCGTCGTCGCCTTCGTCACCGTCTTCGCCGCCGGTATCAAGAGCTCGATCGCCTCCGCGGTCGACGACAGCTTTCAGGGCCAGCTCGTGATCCAGAACACCGACGGCTTCTCGCCGATCTCACCCGGAGCCGCGGCGGCTGCGCGCCAGGTCCCCGGGGTCGAACTGGTCGCCACGATGCGCACCGCCCAGGCGAAGGTGGTCGGCGGCAGCGGCAAGCCGAAGGTCAGCTCCCTCCCTCCCGACGCCGGCGAGGTCCTCAGCATCGATTGGACCGAGGGTGGCCCCGCGACCCTGCGGGAACTCGACTCGAACGAGGTGATCCTCGACAAGTCCTTCGCCGACGGCAACAACGTCGAAGTCGGGGACAACCTCCGCTTCCTGACCCAGACCGGCAAACGCCCGAAGCTGAGGGTGATCGGCGAATTCGACGACCGCGCCGAACTCTTCGGCGGCGCGATCGTCACGCCCGCCCTGATGGCGAGCCAGTTCGACCAGAGCGACGACACCATCGACTTCGTCAAGGTCGCACCGGGGGCGAACCCGGCGAAGGTCCAGGCGGCGCTGATCGCGACGATGAAGCGCGAGTTCCCGATCGCCGAGGTCCGCAACCAGCAGGAACTGAAGGAAAACCAGGAAGGACAGGTGGACCAGCTGCTGAACCTGATCTACGCGCTGCTGGCGCTGGCGATCATCGTCTCGCTGTTCGGGATCGCCAACACGCTGGCGCTCTCGATCCACGAGCGCACGCGTGAGCTCGGGATGCTCCGCGCGATCGGGATGTCGCGCCGCCAGGTTCGAACGATGATCCGCTACGAGGCCGTGATCACGGCGCTGATCGGGGCGCTGCTGGGGATGGTGATCGGGATCGTCTTCGCGGCCCTGATCGCGCAGCCGCTGAAGGACGAAGGCTTCGTCCTCTCCTACCCGATCCCGACCCTGATCGGGCTTCTGGTCTTCGCCGCGATCGCCGGCGTGATCGCCGCGATCGCGCCCGCCCGCCGCGCCTCGCGCCTCAACGTCCTCGAGGCGCTTCAGTACGAGTAGCTCAGCCGAGCGCTTCCGCGACCAGCACCGCGGTCCCGAAGACCCCGGCAACGGCGGCGACGATCGCCACGATCCCGACCGGCGGGCCGCCGTGGATCCCGGTTTCGTGGACAGCGACATGGCCCTTGCCGCGGGAGATCAGCCAGCGGTTGACCGGCATCGCCGCGGCGCCGGCGACGACCAGGGAGAAGGCGAGGCTGCCCCAGAACAGGATGTCGCCGAGCCCGGCTTCGAGGGCGCCGGGGATGACGAGGATGACGAGGTTGTCGACGACCTCCATCGTCGCGATGCTGAAAGTGTCGGAGGCGAGCGCGATCGGAATCACCGCCGCGAGGACCAATCCGGCTCGCAGCAACGGCAGACTGGTCAGCGAGTAGCCGAACGCGAAGGCGAGGACGATGCTGATGACGATCGTCCCCAGGTTCGAGAACCCGAGCGCGGTGCCGATCGCCATCCCGGCGATCTCGCCGAGCGCGCACCCGGTCAGACAGTGGAGGGTGGCGTTGATCGCGACGCCGGTGAGTGCCGCCCCCTCGGTCGGCATCTCGTGATGGTCGTGGTGTTGTGCTGTCGCCTCGATGCTGTCCTCTCCCCGATCGGTCGGGGAGGCGAGTATAGCGATACCCCCTAGGGGTATTGGGAGAGGCCCATCCGCAGCGCCCCGGCGACCTCATGCATCGCCGCCCTGGCCGTGCGGCTGACCCCGGTCATGTTGGCGAAGGTGTGGACCAGGCCGGGATGGCGTCGAAACGCGACCTGGTTTCCAGCCTCGCGCAGACGTTCCGCGTAGCCCTCGCCCTCGTCGCGCAGCGGGTCCATCCCGGCGGTGCAGACGTAGGCGGGCGGAAGGCCCCGGAGGTCATCGATTCGGTAGACCGAGGCACGCGGGTCGGTGTCGGCGTTGGCACCCTGCAGGTAGTGGCCCGCGTACCAGTCCATGTCCTCCGCCGCCAGAAGGAAGCCGTCGGCGTAAAGCCGCCTCGATTCCTGACCGCCGATCGCATCTGTGACGGGGTAGAGCAATGCCTGCATCGCCGGCTTAGGGCCATCGTCGTCCCGGGTCAGGAGGCTGACGACCGCCGCCAGGTCTCCTCCAGCGCTGTCGCCGCAGACGGCGACTCGCCGCGGGTCGGCGCCTAGCGCCGCAGCTTCCTCGCTGGCCCAGCGAAAGGCCTCGACCGAGTCTTCGACCCCGGCCGGGAAGGGATGCTCGGGAGCAAGGCGGTAATCGATCGAGAGGACCATGGCGCCCGTGTTCGGGGCGAGGAAACGGCAGATCGAGTCATGGGTCTCGAGGTCGCCGAGCACCCAGCCGCCCCCGTGGTAGAAGACGATCAGCGGCATCGGGGCCGAGGCGCGCGGCGTCGGAGCGTAGAGCCGCGCCCCGATCGGGCCCCTCGAGCCCGGGATGCTCAGGTCTTCGACCCGCGGCAGCGGCACCTTCAGCCCGCCGACGACGATCGACTCGTTCCGGGCCCTGTCCCTGGCTTCCTCGACCGTGAGGGTTCCTCCGCTCGAGATCGAGTCGACCCCGACGAGGCGCGCCAGCCAGAGCACGACCTGGATGTCAGGCGCCGGTTCGAGCCCACCGACCTCGATGCGTGGGCCGAACCAGCGTCGTTGCAACCGCGGTGGAAGCGCGCAGAGGAACCGGACGATGGGATGCTCGACGCGGGGCGAGATGCGAGGTAGCTCCACGACCCCAGCAGGCTATGGCATGGGACACTGCGGGGCGGCAGCGCGATGGAGGCAGCGACGACAACCGCACCGGTGGCGGCGGGCAATCCCGCCACCCGGGGGCTGCCGCCGGGGCCGCCGCTGCCCGCCCAGCTCCAGACCGCAATCTGGTCGCGACAGGCGCGCAGGGTTCTGTTTGCCTGCCGCAAGCGCTACGGCAGCATCTTCACCCTCAGGATCGTCCACGAAGGGACCTGGGTGATGCTCTCCGACCCGGAGGCCGTCAAGCAGGTCTTCACCGGCGACCCGCGGGTCTTCCACGCCGGCGAGGGGAACCAGATTCTCGAACCCGTCCTCGGCCGGAACTCGGTCCTGGTCCTCGATGAGAAAGCCCACATCGGCCAGCGCCGGCTGCTGCTGCCGCCGTTCCACGGGGAGCGGATGCAGGGCTACCGCCAGACGATGGCCGAGATCGCCGCCCGCAAGATCGAGAGCTGGCCGATCGGAGCCCCCTACGCCCTGCGGCCGCAAATGCAGGCGATCACCCTCGACATCATCCTCAGCACCGTCTTCGGCGTCGGCGAGGGGGAGAGGACGGCCGAGTTGCGCGACGCTCTGCGGAGCTTCCTCGACCTGACGACGAACCCCCGCATCCTCCTGCCGGTTCTTCTGCTCGGGCCTGAGCGGGCGACGAAGATGGGCTGGTTCCGGCGCCGGATCGAGGCGGTCGACCGGTTGATCTTCCGCGAGATCGCCGAGCGCCGCCGCAGCGAAGACCTCGAGGAGCGCGACGACATCCTCTCGCTCCTGGTCGCCGCCCGGCACGAGGACGGCAGCCCGATGAGCGATATGGAGATGCGCGACGAGCTGCTGACCCTGCTGGTCGCCGGCCACGAGACGACCGCGACGGCTCTCTCATGGGCGGTCGAGCGCCTCTCCCGCCACCCCGACAAGCTCGGCCGCCTCCGCGAGGAGGTCGAGGCCGGCGAGGACGCCTACCTGACCGCGACGATCCAGGAGACGCTTCGCCTGCGGCCGGTCGTCTCGATTGTCCTCCGCCGCCTGACCGAGGCGGTCGAGATCGGCGGCTATGAGATCCCCGCCGGCGCCTCCGTCGCTCCCTCCGTCTACCTGGTCCACGCCGATCCGGACGTCTATCCGGACCCGCTCCGCTTCCTTCCCGAGCGCTTCATCGATAATCCGCCGGGCACCTACACCTGGATCCCGTTCGGCGGAGGGGTCCGCCGATGCCTCGGCGCCTCCTTCGCCCAGTTCGAGATGGCGGTCGTCCTCGAAGAGCTGGTCAAGCGCCACGGGATCCGGCCCGCCCGGCAGAGGCCGGAGCGCGTCTTCCGCCGCGCGATCACCGAGACCCCGCGCCACGACGCGGAGGTCATCCTCAGCTAGGTCGGCTCAGCCGCAGCCGGTGTTGTTGCCGCAGCTCGAGCAGGTGTAACAGGAGCCGGTGCGCTGCATCATCCCGCCGCACTGATCGCAGGCCGGGCCGAGGTCGCCTCCGACCATCTTCGCCGGCCGGACCGGAGGCGTTTCCGTCATCGCATCGGCTGCCGCGACCGGCTTCGAGTGGCCGTTGCCGCCATTCCCGCCATTGCCGCCATTGGCCGGGCCGGCTGAGCCGCCGGCCTCGGAGCCGAGGGCGAGCTGTGCGGTCTCCGCTTCCTGCTTGGCGCGGACGTCCTTGGTCATGATCCCGAGCTCCTCGAGCGTCTCGGCGTCTTCGATGAACCGGCTCGCGACCCAGCGCATGATGTAGTCGGGCATCGATTTGGCGAACGGGATCTCGGGGTTGTTCGTCATCCCCTCGGGCTCGAAGCGCATGTAGCTGAACTTGCGGACGAAGTCTTCGAGCGGCACCCCGTACTGGAGTCCGAGCGAGATCGCGGTGGCGAAGGCATTGAGCAGCCCCCGCATCGTCGACCCCTCCTTGCCGATGTCGGTGAGGAAGATCTCGCCGACCGAGCCGTCGTCATATTTGCCGGCGGTGATGTAGCCCTCGTGGCCGGCGATCGAGAACTTGTGGGTGATCGATTCCCTCTCCTGCGGCATCCGTTTGCGCTCCGGCGGCCGCGCGACGTCCT
This sequence comes from uncultured Solirubrobacterales bacterium, assembly GCA_963805455.1. GTDB lineage: Bacteria > Actinomycetota > Thermoleophilia > Solirubrobacterales > 70-9 > VRUE01. Next base: position 239,663 of record CAWDUJ010000009.1, on the reverse strand, counting down.
CCTCGGCCTCCTTTTCCTCCTGGGCGTCGGTGCGCAGCGCCTGCGCGGTCTTCGAGCCGTCGCGGTAGATCGCCAGCGCCTTGAGGCCGCCCTTCCAACCGCGGGTGTAGGCGTCGGCGATGTCCTCGACGGTTGCCGTCTGCGGCAGGTTGACCGTCTTCGAGATCGCCCCCGAGATGAACGGCTGGGTCGCTGCCATCATGTCGATGTGGCCGGTGTGGGTGATCGCCCGCTCGCCGACCGCGACGTCGAAGATCGGCAGGTGCTCGTCCTTCAGCCCCGGGGCGCCGACGATCGTGTTCTTCTCGGCGATGTGGGCGTTGATCTGCTCGACCTGCGGCTCGGCGTAGCCGAGGGCCCGCAGCGCCAGCGGGACCGATTTGTTGACGATCGTCATCTGGCCGCCGCCGACCAGCTCCTTGAACTTCACCAGCGAGAAGTCGGGCTCGATCCCGGTCGTGTCGCAGTCCATCAGGAAGCTGATCGTCCCGGTCGGCGCCAGCACCGTCGCCTGCGCGTTGCGGTAGCCGTGCTCCTCGCCGAGCTCGACCGCCTCGTCCCAGGCTCGCTGGGCGGCCTCGAGAAGGTCGCCCTTGATCCCGGTCGGGTCGACGTCGTAGGCGGCGTCGCGGTGCATCCTCATCACCCCGTTGTGGGGCTTCCGGTTGCGCTCGTACTCGTCGTAGGGGCCGGTCGCGCGGGCCGAGATCAGCGCTGACTGGCGATAGGCTCGGCCGGTCATCAGCGCCGTGATCGCGGCGGCCACGTTGCGGCCTTCGTCGGAGTCGTAGGGGAGGCCGTCGGACATCAGCAGGGCGCCGAGGTTGGCGTAGCCGAGGCCGAGCTGGCGGAAGGCGTTGGCGTTCTCGGCGATCTTCTCGGTCGGGTAGCTGGAGCAGCCGACGATGATCTCCTGGGCGAGGAAGACGATGTCGACGGCGTGCTCGAAGTCCTCGACGTCGAGGCTCCCGTCCTCGCGGCGGAACTTCATCAGGTTGAGCGAGGCCAGGTTGCAGGCCGAGTCGTCGACGTGCATGTACTCGCTGCAAGGGTTCGAGGCGTTGATCCGCCCCGACTCCGGAGAGGTGTGCCAGCGGTTGATGATCGTGTCGTACTGGACGCCCGGATCGGCGCAGCGCCAGGCGGCGTCTGCGATCTGGCCCATCAGCTCGCGGGCGGGGAGCGTCTTCGTCGGCTCACCGGTCGTCCGCGCGGTCAGGCTCCAGTCCTCGCCGGCCTCGACCGCCTCCATGAACTCGTCGCTGACCCGGACCGAGTTGTTCGCGTTCTGGTACTGGATCGAGGTGAACCCCTCGCCGTCGATCGACATGTCGAAGCCGGCGTCGCGGAGCGCCTCGGCCTTCTTCTCCTCGTCGGCCTTGCACCAGATGAAGTGCTCGATGTCCGGATGGTCGACGTCGAGTACGACCATCTTCGCCGCCCGCCGGGTCTTGCCGCCGGACTTGATCGTCCCGGCCCAGGCGTCGGCGCCGCGCATGAAGCTGACCGGCCCGGATGCGAGCCCGCCCTTGGAGAGCGGCTCGACCGAGCCCCGGATGTTGGAGAGGTTGATTCCCGAACCGGAGCCGCCGCGGAAGATCTTGCCCTCTTTGGTGTTCCAGTCGAGGATCGACTCCATCGTGTCGTCGACGCTGAGGATGAAGCAGGCCGAGCACTGCGGCCGCTCCTCGAAGCCGACGTTGAACCAGACCGGCGAGTTGAAGGCCGCCTTCTGGTTGAGCAGGATCGAGGTCAGCTCTGCCTCGAACGCGTCGGCGCCATCCTCGGAGGCGAAGTAGCCGCCCTCGCGCCCCCACTCGGAGATCGTCCCCGCGACTCTGCCGATCATCTGTTTGACCGAGCTCTCGCGCTGGTCGCTCCCGAGCTGCCCCCGGAAGTACTTCTGAGCGACGATGTTGGTCGCGTTCTGTGACCAGCTCTGCGGGAACTCGACTCCGCGCTGGGCGAACGCCGGGCTCTCCGGATCGCCGATCACAGCGTCCCTGGTCTCCCACTCGACCTCGTCAAACGGGTGCGTTCCCGGCGAGGAAAAGCGGCGCTCTATCGAGAGGCCCTGAAGGTCGTTTTGGTTCGTGCTCGTCGCGGTCCTGGACATCAAACTGGCTCCTCTCACGGCAGCTTTGGGGGGGCTGACGAGGATCGTCTCCGAGTCGGACGGAACCCGTGGGATCCAACCCCGCAAAAGCCGTGAATTTCAGGCGCTACCCTCTATGGTGACAAGGTGATGGTGCCGGCGAGAGCAGCCGAAAAAGGGGAATCTGCACGGGAAGTTGCAACCGACACGATCGCCGCCGTCAAGCCCAAGCTTCGCGGCGTCTCCCATGAGTGCGCCTTCTTCATCTCGCTTGGCCTCGGGGCGGCTCTGATCATTACCGCCGAAACCCCGCAGGCGACCTTCGCCGTCGCGATCTACGCCGTCAGCCTCTCCGCCCTGTTCGGGACCAGCGCGCTGTATCACCGGGTCAACTGGGCCCGGCCCAACGTCCGCCTCTGGATGCGGCGGCTGGACCACTCGATGATCTTCTTCCTGATCGCCGGCACCTACACCCCGTTCGCGCTGCTGGTCCTCGACGGGCCACTCGCCGACGCGGTCCTCGCCGTCGTCTGGACCGGAGCGGTGATCGGCGCGATTGTCGAGACGGTCTGGATCGAGCACCCGAAATGGGTCGCGGCGCTGGTCTACATCTCGCTCGGCTGGGTCGCGGTGATCGCCTTCCCCGGCCTCTGGGACGCAGATGGGCATGGCAGGAACCCTTCTCGTCGTCGCCGGCGGCCTCCTCTACACGATGGGCGCCGTCGTCTACGCAACCCAGCGGCCGAACCCCAACCCCCGGGTCTTCGGCTACCACGAGGTCTTTCACCTGCTCGTGATCGCCGCCGCCGCCGCCCACTTCGCGGCGATCGCGTTCTTCGCGCTCCCGGCCTCCTAGATCGACGTCCTAGGCCGCGACCGTCTCCGGCTCGCCCAGGCGCTCGGCTGAGGCGACGAGCTCGGCGAGGATCTCCTCCAGGCGCTCGGCCTGCTCCGGCTCGAGCTCGAGCCTTCCCTCATTGAGAATGTCGTGGGCGTGGGCCACCGGCAGCTCGGTCTCGATCACCCGCCCGCCCATCGCACCCATCACCCGCCGCAGCTCGGCCTGGGCCCAGACCCCGCCGAACATGCTCTTCGAAGCGCCGATCGCCGCCGCCGGCTTGCCGGTCAGGGCGCTTTCGCCGCTCGGGCGCGAGGCCCAGTCGAGGGCGTTCTTGAGCTGGCCGGGGAGGGAGTGGTTGTACTCGGGGGTGGCGATCAGGACCGCGTCGGCGTCCCTCATCGCCTCGCGGAGCTCCCGGACCGCGTCGGGGGCCGGCCCCGCCTCGGCGTCCTCGTCGAACGGCGGGATCTCCGCCAGCCGCTCGTAGGTGACCAGCTCGACTCCCGCGGGCAGCCGCGAGGCGGCCGTCCGCAGGAGAGCGCTGTTTAGCGAATCTCGGCGCAGGCTTCCGGAGATGCCGAGGACCCTCATCCCTACTCGTCCTCCTTGACGAGCTCCAGCTCGACGGCGATCTGGACCGCGTAGTCGAGGACGTCGCCGCCGCTGGGGAGCTCGGCGTTCCAGTCGAGGCCGAAGTCCCGCCGGTCGACGGTGGTCTCGATCGAGAGCCCGACCCGCTCCGACCCGGCGAGGTCTGCTCCGAGCTGGGCGTAGCGGCCGCTCGCCTCGACCTCGCGGCTCTGTCCGCCGATCGTGAGGTTGCCGCGGACCGTCAGGGCGCCGTCCTCGGCGACCTCGAACGCGGTCGACTCGAAGCCGAGGCGCGGGTTGCGCTCGACGTCGAAGAACTCGGGGGAGAGCAGGTGGCCCTTCAGCTGCGGCTCGTCGATGTCGATGCTGGCGACGTCGACGGCGCCGGTCAGGCGGAGCTCCTCGCCGCCGGTCAGCGACGCCTCGTAGCCGGTGAAGCCGCTGCGGAAGGTCGCGACGCCATTGTGGACGACCGCGAAGGTGAGCGAGGAGTGGACCGGATCGACGGTGTAGGTGCCGGCCTCGACCCGCTGTTTGGTCTGGGTAGTCATCTGAGTGCCTTTCAGTCTGGGGTGGTTGCGGGAGAAATAGTTGTTGGCGAAACCATCTTAGCAGAAACCCTTGTAGTAACAACTATTGATACGGCAACATTTATCTGCGATCATGTCCACAGAGATGGCGACGAAGACAGCGACAAGGGCGAAGCGCAACGGCAGGGCCACGAAGGGCTCCGACCCTCATCGCGATGCCTGGATCGCCCTCTGCCGCGCCCACAGGGGGGTCCACGGCCGCCTGCAGGACGCGCTCACCGACGCCGGCCTGCCGCCCCTCTCCTGGTACGAAGTCCTCGACGCCGTCGCCGCCGCCGACGACGACCGGATGAAGATGGGGGACCTCGCCGAGGCGCTGGTGATCAGCCGCGGCGGCCTGACCAAGCTCGTCGACCGGCTGGTCAAGGCCGGGCTCGTCGAGCGCGCGTTCTGCGCGACCGACCGCCGGGTCAGCTACGCGGTCCTCAGTCCCTCCGGGCGCGAGGTCTTCGAGGAGATGCGGCCGGTCGTCGTCGCCGAGCTCCGCGTCGCCTTCACCACCAGCCTCAGCGCGGCTGAGGCGGCATCGCTGAGCAAGGGCCTGCAGCAGATCAACGCCGCCGCCTGCGGCGAGTAGGCCCGCCGGCTTTCAGGCCATCGCCGAGGTCGCGCGCTCCTGCGCGGCCTCGATCAGCGCCACGACCTCGATCTCGCGGCCGTCGCGGATCAGGTCGACCGGGTCGGGGTCGCCGTTGACGATCCCCTCGAAGAACTCCTTGCGGTCCTGGTAGGTCGGCAGCGTGTCCTTGGCCCAGCCGCGGGCGCCGTTGAGGATCACCGCCAGCCGGGCGTACTCCTCGCCGAAGAGATCGGAGATCTCGCGCTTCATCCGCTTCGCCAGCGCCGGCGAGGCGCCGGCGGTCGAGATCGCGATCGCCAGCGGGCCGGTTCGGACGATCGCCGGCAGGATGAAGTTGCAGAGCGGCGGCACGTCGACGACGTTGACCAGCATCGCCCGTTGCTCGGCGTCGTCGTAGACGCCGATGTTGACCTCGCTGTCGTCGGTCGCGGCGATCACCATGAAGGTCCCCTCGAGGTCGGCCGGGCCGGCGTATGGCCGCTTCTCCCACTCGATCGAGCCCTCGGCGGCGAGCGTCTCGAGCTCAGGGTGGGCGATCGGCGCGATCAGGGTCACGTCGGCGTCGCAGGTCAGCAGCCCCTCGACCTTCTCGAGGCCGATGTCACCGCCGCCGACGACCAGGCAGCGCCGCCCCTTCAGCTTCAGGCAGGCGATGTAGAACGGGGTCTCGAGCATGTCCCGGACGCAGGACTGGTCGCAGATCCCCTTGCGGAGCTGGCAGACGCACTCCTTGCCGGCATAGGCCTGAGCGGGCATATCGACAGGGTAGTCTGCCCGTAGTGCCGCTCGTCCTTCTCCTCGTCTTCGCGGTCATCCTCGCCGCTCCCGCCGCCGCCAAGCAGCCTGCGAAGCCGGACCTGGTCGTCACCTCGGTCACGAGCCCTGCCGGCACTGTCACGATTGGCGGCACGGTCAGCCTCGGTGCGACGGTCCGCAACCGTGGCGACGCCAAGGCCCACGCCTCGAAGCTCGGCTTCTTCCTCTCCCGCGACGGGAAACGGAGTGGCGACGACGTTGCTCTCGGCGGGCCGGTCTCGATCAGGGCCCTGAAGTCGGGAAAGAAGTCCACCCAGGGCACGCCGGCGACGATCCCCGCCGGCACCGTCGCCGGCGAGTACTCGCTGCTCGCCTGCGCCGACGTGCGCGCCAAGGTCGGGGAGCGCAAGGAGGGGAACAACTGCCGCGCGGCCTCGCTGCTGCTCGCCCCGCCCCCGCCCGGCGCGCTCCCGTACGGCAACGACGCCCTACCTGCGGAGCCCAGGGCACCTCGCGCGGGGGACCTCCTGATCACCGAGTACTTCGCCAACCCGGATACCTCGAGCCTCGCCGGAGACAGCAACGGGGACGACCTCGTCGACGAGCTCGACGACGAGTTCCTCGAGCTGGTCAACGTCAGCGGCGGTGCCCTCGCGCTCCAGGGTGTCCTGATCGGCGACTCGACCGAGACCCGCCACACGTTCCCCATGGCGAAACTCGACCCCGGATGCTCGGTGGTCGTCTTCGGAGGCGGCAGCCCGACCGGGATCCCCGCTGAGCTCGTCGAGACCGCAAGCACCGGCAGTCTCGACCTCGGCAACGGCGGCGACACGGTGACGGTCAGGACCGAATCCCAGGTGATCACGGACGAAACCTTCGCCCCGGTGGGCGAGAACGAATCGCTGACCCTGCCCGGGACCTCTCCGTCGTTCTACTTCAAGCACAGCGCGGTCCCAGGGAGCATCGGGCCCTTTTCGCCGGGGCTTCGCCCCAACGGCACCGCCTTCTGCTAGATCGCGTCTAGGGTCAGCCGCAGCCCGTCCTCGAGGCTCGTCTCGGCCTTCCAGCCAAGCTCGCGCTCGGCGCGGCCCGGGTCGAGGGCGATCCTCTGGACCTCACCGGTCCGGGCGGGGGCAAGCTCGGGCTCGAAGTCATCGCGCCCGCCGAGCCCGGCGAGCATCGCGGCGAGCTGGATCACGTCGGTCTCGATCCCGGTCCCGATGTTGATCGCCCCGCCGGCGTCCGACTCGGCCGCGGCCAGGGCGGCGCTGACGACGTCCCCTACATATATGTAGTCACGAGTCTGGGAGCCGTCACCGTAGACGGTCGGCCGACCGTCTGAGGCGAGCTTGCCGCAGAAGATCGCGATCACGCCCGCCTCGCCGAGCGGGTCCTGGCGCGGCCCGTAGACGTTGCCGAGGCGCAGGCTCACCCCGTGCAGCCCGTAGAGGCGCTCGTAGAGCGCCAGGTAGCCCTCGGCGGCGAACTTGCTCTGGCCGTAGGCGGAGAGGGGGGCGATCGGCGCGCCCTCGTCGAGCGGCAGGTCCTGCCCCGCGCCCTCGCCGTAGATCGCGCCACCGGTCGAGATGAAGACGACCCGCGGCGAGCCCGCTGCGCGCGCGGCCTCCAGCGTCAGCGCGGTTCCGCCGATGTTGATCGAGGCGTCGAAGGCGGGGTCCTCGACCGATTTGCGCACGTCGATCTGGGCCGCGAGGTGGAAGATCGCCTCCGGCGCCGCCTCGAGCGCGACATCGCGCAGCGCGGCGCCGTCGCGGACGTCGGTTTCGACCAGTCTCGCGCCGCCCGCCAGCGCCCCGTCGAGATTCTCCCGACGGCCGGTCGAGAGGTCGTCGACGACCGTCACCTCGTCGCCGCGGGCGAGCAGTGCGTCGACAAGGTTCGACCCGATGAATCCCGCTCCACCTGTGACGAGGCACCTCATACGAGCGTCGATCCTAGGGCGCTCCGCGACGCGGTGCCGGGAGGCGACGCAGGAAGCCCCTGCTACCCTCGCCGCCCGATGCGTCTAATCGTCACCGAGAAGAACAACAGCGCCAAGAAGATCGCCGAGATCCTCGGTCGAGGCGAGGCGTCCGAAGACAAAACCTTCAAAGTCCCGTACTACACGTGGTCCGATGAGAGCGGCGAGCACCGGACGATCGGGCTCAAGGGCCACGTGCTCGGCCCGGCCTTCCCCGAGGGCTACTCGAACTGGCAGAAAACCGACCTCCACGATCTGATCGATGCCGAACTGATCAAGGAGCCGACCGACAAAAACGTCGTCAAAGCGATCAAAAAAGTCTCCAAGGAGGCGGACGAGCTCGTGATCGCGACCGACTTCGACCGCGAGGGCGAGCTGATCGGGCTCGAGGCCCTGGAGGAGATGCTCGACGCGAATCCGGAGCTGGGCTCGCGCGAGGGAACCGCCGACGGCAGCCTCCGGATCCAGCGCGCCCGCTACTCGGCGCTGACCAAAGAGGAGATCGAGCGCGCCTTCAACGAGCTCGACGAGCTCTCCTACCCGCTCGCCAACGCCGGCGCCGCCCGCCAGGACATCGACCTTCTCTGGGGCGCGACGCTGACCCGCGCGGTCTCGATCTCGACCCGCCGTTTCGGCTCCAACTTCCTCTCCGTCGGCCGGGTCCAGAGCCCGACCCTCGGCCTGATCGTCGAGCGCGAGATGGAGCGCCGCGCCCACGTCGCGAAACCGTTCTGGGAACTGTTCGCCAACTTCCAGCACCCGGACGGGAGCTTCGAGGCGCACCACGTAACCGACAAATTCTGGGAGAAAGCGGAGGCCGACTCGGCCCTCGCGGGCACGAGCTCGCCGGGCACCGTCACCGCGGTTACGGCGCGGAAAAACACCCGCAAACCGCCGACCCCGTACAACACGACGGCCTTCAGCACCGATGCCTCCAGCCGCCTCGGCATCACGCCGGCGAGCGCGATGAGGATCGCCGAGGACCTCTACATGGACGGCTTCATCTCCTATCCGAGGACCGACAACACCGTCTACCCGTCCTCGCTGCCGACCCGCGAGCTGGTCTCCTCGCTGGTCCGGATCTCGGAGTTCTCAGCCGCCTCGGGCCTGCTCGAGGGCGAGCTGAAACCGACCCGAGGCAAAAAAGAGACGACAGACCACCCGCCGATCTACCCGACCCAGGCGATCCACCCGGGCGCACTCGAGGGTCCGAAGCGGCGCGTCTACGAACTCGTCGTCCGGCGGTTCCTCGCCACCTTCAGCCCGCCGATGATCACCGAGTCGACCCGGGCCGACATCGAGGCCGGCTCGGAGACCTACTTCGTCCGCGGCTCGGTCGTGGTCGACCCCGGCTACGCCGGCATCTACACCTACGCCCGCTCCTCCGACGACGAGATCCCGAAACTCGAGGAGGGCCAGAAACTCGAGATCGACGGCGAGCCCTGGATCGTCGACAAGGAGACCCAGCCTCCGTCGCGGATCTCGCAGGCGAAACTGATCGAGCTGATGGAGGAGCGCAACCTAGGCACCAAGGCGACCCGCGCCGACATCATCCAGAAGCTCTTCGACCGCGGTTACGTCTACAGCAACCCGCCGGTCCCATCGGAGACCGGGATCGCCCTCTACGAGGCGTTCAAGACCTACGTGCCGCAGATGGCGACGCCGGAGATGACGGCCCAGCTCGAGGGTGAGATGGACCGGATCGCAGCCGGCGAGATGACCAAGGGAGAGGTCGTCGGCGAGAGCCGCGAGCTTCTCCACACCACCTGGTCGGAGATCGACAAGAGCCGCGAGGACCTCGCCAAAGTCGTCTGGAAAGGGATGGACGAGGACCGCATCCTCGGCCCCTGCAAAGTCTGCGAAATGGCGGGCCGGAAAAAGGACGACGGCTCACCCCACATGCTGCGCATCATCCGCGCGAAAAAATCGGGCAAACGGTTCGTCGGCTGCACCGGCTGGACCCTCGATGATCCCGACTCGTGCGACCAGACCTTCCCGCTTCCGCAGCGCGGCGACGTCTTCCGCCTCGAGGAGCGCTGCACGGTCTGCGAAGAGACGCCGCGGCTGAAAGTCGTTCCTTTCCGCGGCCGGCCCTGGAACCTCTGTCTTAACGACGACTGCGAGTCGATGCAGGAGATGAAGAAACGCAGGGCCGAGCGGGAAGCGGCGAAAGCGGCGAAAAAGGCGATGGAAGGGAAGCCGGCTCCGGATGGCAGCGAGGAAGACAAAGCCGCCAAGCCGACCAAGGCCGACACCGGTACCCGCCGCCGCAAACGCGCCAAAGCGACCGCCAAAGGCTGAGCCGGCGGGCCGTTGTTCATCTCGCTCGAGGGGATCGACGGGTCGGGAAAGAGCACCCAGGCGAAGCTCCTCGCGGAGGAGCTCGGCCCGGAGACCGTCTTCATCCGCGAGCCCGGCGGGACCGACGCCGCCGAGCGGATCCGTGCCCTGCTTGCCGACCCCGGCCTCGAGCTCGACCCGCTCGCCGAGCTGCTGCTGTTCCTCGCGGCGCGCGCCGATCTGACCGCGCGGGTGATAGGGCCGGCGCTCGAGGCCGGCCGTGACGTCGTCTCCGACCGCTTCGCCGACTCCAGCGTCGCCTACCAGGGCGCCGCTCGCGGCCTCGGGGTCGGCCAGGTGATCTCGCTCACCGACTCCGCCAGCGAGGGGCTCTGGCCCGACTTGACCCTGCTGCTGAGGATCGACCCCGAGCTCGGGGTCGAGCGGGCCGACGGCGACGATCGCTTCGAGTCCGAGGGGCTCGAGCTGCAGCGGGCCGTCGCCGAGGCCTACGACGAGATCGCCCAGATCGCCTCCGACCGGGTCGTCGTGATCGACGGCGCCGGGACGGTGGAGGAGGTGCACGGTCAGGTGATGGGGGCGGTCGGTGAGCGGCGTGCCACTGATTAGGGCGACCGGGCACCAGCCCCGGGCGCGGCTGATGCTGAGCGCCGCGCTCTCCTCAGGCCCCTCCCACGCCTACCTGTTCAGTGGGCCACCTGGCGCCGGCAAGCGGGCTGCCGCCCGCGCCTTTGCGGCCGAGATCCTCGCCGCCTCGGCCGATGACCCCGAGGATGCTCGCCGTCGCGCGATGCTCGACCCCTCCCCCCACCCCGATCTCGTCTGGCTGACGCCGAGCGGCGCCCAGCACATGGTCGAGGAGGTGCGCGAGCGGGTGATCCGCGCCTCCGCCTACCGCCCGTTCGAGGGTGGCAGCCGCGTCTTCGTCGTCGAGTCCGCGGAGGCGATGCGCGACGAGAGCCAGAACGCCCTGCTGAAGACGCTCGAGGAGCCGCCGGAGTTCGTTCACCTGATCCTGCTCAGCGCCGAGCCGGCGGCGCTGCTCGAGACGGTCACCTCGCGCTGCCAGTCGGTCGAGTTCGCGCCGCTCCCGCCCGAGGCCGTCGAGGCCGAGCTCAACGGCGAAGGGGATTCAGACGAGGTTGCCGCCGCCGCCCGCCTCGCGGCCGGCGACCTCGATCGGGCGCGGGCCCTGCTTGCGGACGCCGGCCGCGCGCTCCGCGCCGAGGCCGAGCGCTGCGCCGAGGCGGCGATCGCGGGGAAGAGCGCGTCGTCGCCCTGGAGGCGCCTGCTGAAGACGGCCGAGGAGGCCGGCGGCGGGGTCGAGGAAGCGACTCGGGCGGCGCTCGAGGAGGAGAAGACGGCCGGCGTCAAACGCTCGGCACGCGAGATCGCCGACGAGGCGAAACGGGCCGGCCGCCGTCGCCGCACCGAGGTCCTCGACCTCGGGCTGGCCCTGCTCGCCACATGGTTTCGCGACCTCGCGGCGACCGGCGCCGGCGCCGAAGACGTCGTCTTCAACCGCGACCGCCTCGACCGGCTCGCGGAGCAGGCCGAGGGGCTGGAGCCATCGCGCGCGCGTCAGGCCGCCGAAATCGTCCAGGACACCCGGCGCCGGCTCGACCTCAATGTTTCCGAGGAGCTTGCGCTGGAGGCTCTGCTCTACCGCCTCGAACTCACCCTGGCGAGACGTGCCGGGAGTTAGGGGCCACTATGGGTACCCAACAACCGGCACGTCCACCATGCCGCCGGCTCGACCTCAATGTTTCCGAGGAGCTTGCGCTGGAGGCCCTTCTGTACGAGCCGGAGCGGACCCTCCGTTCCCGCTAGCCGCCTGCTCGCGGGCCTTTTCGATCGCGCGCTCCTGGGCCAGGCGGGTGATCTGGGCCGCCTGCCGGGACATGATCACGCTGAAGTTGAGCGCCAGGGCGAGCAGCAGCAGGAGGACGATCGAGAACAGGGCGACGTTGGTGTCGCGGACCCCCATGATGTCGGCGGCGAGCGTCAGCAGGCCGGGGAAGGCGGCGCCGAGAAGCATCGCGGTCCCGGCCACGAACCAGACGATGCTGTAGCGCTCCTGCAGGTGGTCGCGCCTGATCAGCTCGAGGATCATCACCATGAACGCGACCGCGATGATCGCCGCCAGGATCCGTGTCTGCGCGGTCAGGTGGACCGAGGGATGCTCCGAGGACGCGGCGAGGGCCAGGTTCATCGCTCGGCCTCCACCCGCCGTGGCCGGAACTGGCCGACCAGCAGCACGATCAGCCCCTTGAAGATGAAGAAGGCCGAGCGCAGTGGCGTCAGGAACGAGGTCCCGCCGGCCCGCTCCAGCATCCGCACCGGCACCTCCTCGACCCGCAGCCCCTGGCGGACTGCAAGTTGCAGCGACTCGATCTCGGCGAAGTCCGGCGAGTAGTTCTCGCTGAAGAGCTGCATCACCCTGCGGTTCGCCGCCCGCATCCCGCTCGTCGTGTCGGTGAACCGCTGGCGGGTCGCGAGGGTGAGGAAGAAGCGGAAGACGCTGGTCCCGATCCGGCGGGAGATGGTCGGCCGGTAGTCGTCAGTCTCGGCCTGGCCCGGGTCGCGGTAGCGAGAGCCGATAACGAGATCGGCGCGGTCCGCCTGAACCTCCTCCAGCAGTCGCGCCACCTCCGGCGGCGGGTGCTGGCCGTCGGCGTCGAGGTGGGCGCAGAATTCATACCCCTGTCGGAGGGCGTAGAGGTAGCCGGTCTGCAGGGCAGCCCCCAGGCCCTGGTTGAACGGCAGCGAGGCGACCAGCGCTCCGGCATCCCGGGCGGCGACGGCCGTACGGTCGACCGAGCCGTCGTCGACGACGAGGACGTCGGCGTCGGGGAGCCGCTCCAGGACGCCGGCGATCACCGCGGCGACCGAGGTCTCCTCGTTCCAGGCGGGTATGAAGACCAAGGTCCGCATCCGGAATGATTCTCCCATGCAGCCCAGGCGGCATTGTGTTAGTAAACCTTCATGAAGCGGATCGGGATGCGACTGTGGCTGTCTGGGGCCTTCGCCGCGGTCAGCCTGATCACGGCCGGAGCGATCTACGCGCTCGGTGATCGCCCGAAGGCGGTCTTGGTCGCGCTCGTCCTCGGCATCCTCGCCGGCTTCCTGATCGCGGTTGGGATCACCCACCGTGTCACCCGCCTATCGAGAGCCGCCGGCGAGATGGCGGCGGGGTCCTTCGAGGTGCCGCTGGAGGCCGGCGGACGCGACGAGATCGGGCAGCTCGCGCTCTCGCTGGAGTCGATGCGGACCTCGCTGAAAGAGAGCTTTGGGGTCCTTACCGCCGACCGCAACAAGCTGCAGGCGATCTTCGACGGCCTCACCGACGCCGTCATCGTCGTCGACCAGGATGGGCCGCTGCGCTTCTCCAACAGCGCCGCGGAAAGCATGATCGACTCGACCGGCCTGCTGCCGGAGGCGATGCTGTCCCACACGAACAGGGCGGTCGAGCACGGCTTCGCCGCCCACCCGGCGCTGCGGATCGGCGACCGCGCCTACGCGATGACCGCTCGCGCCCTGCCCGGCGAGAGGGCGGTCCTGATCGTCGCCCGCGACCGCACCGAAGAGATGCGCCGCGAGCTGGCCGAAGCCGACTTCATCTCCAACGCGGCGCATGAGCTGCGCAACCCGCTGGCCGGGATATCGAGCGCGATCGAGGTGTTGCAGGAGGGGGCCAAGGACGACCCGAAGGCGCTCGACCATTTCCTCGGCCACCTCGCCGAGGACACCGAGAGGATGAACCGGCTGACCCGCTCGCTGCTGACCCTGGCGCGGGTCGAGTCGGTCGGCCCCGGCGAGGCGGAGATCGTCGACGTCCCGGCCGCGATCCGCGATGTCGTCGATGCCGTCGAGGCGCCCCGCCACGTCGAGCTGGTCGTCGAGATCGAGCCCGACCTCGCCGCCGAGGGAGACCCGACCCTGCTGCGCCAGGTGATGGTCGGGCTCCTGACCAATGCCTTCAAGAACACGCCACCGCCCGGGACCGTTACCGTTCGCGGCCGCCGTGACAGGAATACGGGGGTTGAGCTGGCTGTGATCGATACCGGGTCCGGGATTCCCGAGGCTGAGATCGAGCGCGTCTTCGAACGCTTCTACCGCCGCTCGGAGACCCGCAAGCACGAGGGCTTCGGCCTCGGCCTCGCGATCGCAAGGCGGATGGTCGACGTGATGGGTGGCGAGATCGGCGCCAGCTCCGTCGAGGGCGAGGGCAGCACCTTCTGGGTCCGCCTCCCGCTCGCCCAACCGAGCCCGACTCCGGTCGCATGAGGATCTCGCGGTGAGCAGCGGCCACATCCTGATTGCCGACGACGAGCCCTCGGTCCGAGACTCGGTTGGATACGCGCTGGCCCAGGAGGGCTTCGAGGTCACCCCCGCCGCCGATGGCGACGAGGCGGTAGCCATGCTCGGCGACGGAATCCCCTACGACCTCCTGATCCTCGACATCATGATGCCTGGGCCGAGCGGCCTCGACATCTGCCGCGACGTCCGCTCCCGCAGCGCGGTGCCGATCATCGTCCTGACTGCGAAGGATGCCGAGGTCGACAAGGTCGTCGGCCTCGAGGTCGGCGCCGACGACTACGTGACCAAGCCGTTCTCGGTCCGCGAGCTCCTGGGCCGGGTCCGCGCCCAGCTTCGCCGCCGCGAGCTCGACCGCGCCCCGCTCCCGCAGGCGGTGCGGATCGAATCGGGCCCGGTCGCGATCGACCTCGTCCGTCACGTCGCCACGGTGCGCGACGTCCCGGTCAACCTGACCCGTTCCGAGTTTCAGCTCCTGCGTCTGCTCGTCGCCCGCCCGGGCGAGGTGTTCGCCCGGCGGCAGATCATGGAGGAGCTCTGGCAGACCGAGTTCGACGGCGATGAGAGGGCCTGCGACGTCCACATCTCCAACCTCCGCCAGAAGGTCGAGCCGGACCCGCAGAACCCCGAGCTCGTCGTCACGGTGCGTGGTGTCGGCTACAAGTTCGAAAGCACCGAGTCCTGACGACTCGGGAGTCTTGACGGCCCGGTTTTCGCGTACCGGTATGTTTAGATCGTGTTCAGCCCCTGTGCGGTTGAACTGGGCAGATTCCCGCACCACAGTGCCATTTAAGGGCCGTGGCCGCTGACGGTACCTCGGTGTCCGTCGAGTTCAATCTTGACATTGGAGTCCCGCTGTGTTCTCATCCCGCGCGTCTGTGGCCTGGCCTCAGTATCGGGGCCGGCCTCAAAGGCAGGGTCCCAGTCAGGCCTGAAGTGAGTCGGTTTCCGGGCACTTTCCGAAGGAGCCCCGAAGCCGACTCACACAGGCCGACGGTGTCGGAATTCCCACCGATCACCGAGAAGTGAACGCCGCGTCGATTTCCCACGACGACGGCAAGAAGCAAGCGGACAGCACCCCGGGTCGGCCAAACCTCACCGGCCGGCCCGGGGTTGACCGCTCAACCTCCTCGGTCTCTGGGGCCCCGTCCGTCGCCGTTGGCGACCTCGGCCGCGACCTCGGCGCCGATGAACGGGGACAGCGCGATGTAGCTGGCGAGCGGCGCGATCTCGGGAACTCCCTGCGGGCCCTTGCTGACGATCGTCTGGTAGAAGAGGCCCCAGACCGCCCCGATGATCGCGTCGGCGGCGAAGAGCGGGACATCGGGGTTGAGCATGAAGCCCGGTTTCATCAGGATCCGCATCTGCTCCATCGAGCGGTCGCGCTGCGCCAGCGCCTTCGGCCCGGCGGCCGAGGCCTCGACGTTCGCCAGCCTCGCGAAGTCCGGCTCCGTTGCGCTGAAGAAGCAGAGGGCGCCGATGCCGGCGCGGAGGGCGTTGGGCCAGTCCGGCGAGCGCCGCGCCGCCGGACCCATCACGGCCATTGCCTGCGCCGCGGCCGAGTCGAGCGTCGCGAGCAGCGCCGTTTCCTTGTCGTCGAAGTTGGCGTAGAAGGTCGCCTGCGACATCTGGGCACGGGCGGCGATCTCGGCGATCGTCACCGCCGGGTAGCCGCGTTCGCCGGCGACCGCCGCGAGGGCCCTGACGATCCGCTCCGGCTGGCTGTAGTTGACGAAGGCGGGGGGGTGACTCTCGAATTCGCGCGGGTGTCGTCCTATGAGGCGCAGCGGGACGGGCGGCGCCTCGTAGCTCAGCGCCCAATCCATCATCTGGTCGGCGAGATCGGGCAGGTCCCTCTCTTCGCCTCGCCGCAGATGAACCTGGATGATCAGCTGCGCGCCTCCGAGGAGCGCCCGGACCATCTGCGCGGGAAGTTCCTCGCGGCCGGTCAGCTCGGCCAGCGCCGGCCCGATGATCTCGCCGAACCGGGTCATCGCCCGCTCGAGGGCCTCATGGCCGCGGGGCCCGAGGTCGTAGGGGTGGTTGAAGCAGAGGTCGGCGGCCGCCGGCTGAACGACGACCGACTCCAGCATTTTCCGCATCCCGCGCCGGGCCCTCTCCTCCAGCGTCCCCTCGCCGTTCATCTCGGTCTCGACGATTGCCATCCCGAGCTCTAGAAGAGCATCGAAGGTCGCGAGGAAGCAGTCCTCCTTGTCGCGGAAGAGGTCGTAGAAGGAGCTCCGTGAGACTCCGGAGATCTCGAGCAGATCGCCGACCGTGGTCGCGGCATAGCCCTTGTCGGCGACGGAGGCGACCATCGCCCCGTAGAGTCGCTCGAGCTGGTTTCGCGCTCCCTCCTCACGCGACGGCTGCGGACCGGGCCGCAGCATCCGCTCGCGCAGCCGGTCGACTTTGCCCCACGGGGTCCGCCCGGCGTCGACCCCGCTGTCAGTTGGCATCTGACTCTCCCCGCGCTCCTTGGCCATCGGGCGGCAGTCTCGCGCCGATGAGACGCGATGTCAATCGCGGCTCCCCTCCGATGTCCAATGCATACGAGTATTCGAAGTACCCGCAATTGAGACATCAGTACCTCCGTGTCCAACTTTCACATCCTCTGAAAATCCCCAATTTACAGCGGAAAACTTGATCCGGATCAGTGGGGGACCCGGCCATTCTGGTTCCGCTCCTTGACAGACGAGTCCGAATGTGTTCTTATCCCGGCCGTCTGTGAACCGTCGTGTTTTTCACGGTGAGGCACGGACACAGGGGGCCGTCATGGGTGGCGGCAACGGGACAGACAGGACAGGAAAGGGATCGGAGCCTGACCGGCTCTAGGCAGGAGGCCTCGTTGCGTCGCCTCCGGGGAGAGCGGTCAGGGACAGATATGAGGGGAGAGCGAGTGAAAGACGCGGGATCGCGGTTCGCGAGGTCGATTGACCCTGCCGGCGTTCATGGCCGGCTACTTCCTTTCGGTTTCGTCGCCGACCTCGTCCTCGACCCGTCTTCGGATGGGAGTGGTGCGTCCGCGCTTGGCCGCCGGCTTTCCTTCTGGGCCCTAGGGGCGATCGCCCTCCTCGCCCTCGCCGGCTCGGTTTTCGCCGGTTCTGCCCACGCCGCCGTCATCCACAAACCGGCGGGAACGTTCGACCTCAGCTCGGGGCAGGCGGCCAAAGCCGGGCTCAACGAACAGACGGGCGATGTCTACGTGCTGCGCAGGTTCTCAGGGCAGATCGAAAAGTTCGATGCCGAAGGCAATCCATCCAGCTTCTCGGGGCTCGCCGGCCCGAACGAGTCGCAGAGCGCCCACTTCGAAGAAAGCTGGTTCACCGGCGACACCTTCACACTCACCTGTCCCAACGCGGAACCCACCGCCGCGATCGAATGGAGCAACGAACAATCGACCCTCGCCGCCCACATGAAGGCGGCACTTGAAGCGAAATGCGGAGGCACCTTCACCATCGTCAGCGGCCCCTTCAACCCGGTCATCCGTTTCGAAGGGACGTTCGCCAATACCAACGTCTCCCAAATTTCCTGCACCAAAGTGACCGGCTCGGGCACCTGCAGTGTCACCACCGAACAGAACGGCGCGCCGACGACCAACATCCTGAATGCGGCATGCGGCCAGGGTTGCTACCAGATCGCCGTCGACAACACGGGTGGGCCGAACCAGGGGGTCATCTACGTCTCGAGCGCGGAAAGCATGACGACCTGCTGCCCGGGGGGCCAGTCGCTGCCGAACCCGTCGGGCGGCGTCCATGCCTATCTGCCGTCCGGTCTAAACACCCACTCCAAATACCAGGGCATTCCCGTGAACGGGCACCCGTTCGAATTCGAAGAACATCCGAATGAACCGCTGGGGGCAGGGGGCATCTACACCCGCTCCCAGGAAACGTTCGCGGTCAAGGCGTGCGGAGTCGCGGTCGACAACAACGGCGACCTGGTCATCGCCCACGGCGAAAGCAACCAGGAATTCGCCTACATCGACAAGCTCGGCATCCTTCCTTGGGCGACCAACGACACCCAGGAGGGCGCGCTCGAAGGGACGCTCAACAGCGACACGTCCAACCCCTGCCGGCTCCAGGTCGACTCCGCCGGCAACATCTACTACCAGGTAGGGGCCGGCTTCGGCGGCGGCGAACTTCAGTTCAGTTCGGGCCCGGTCAAGAAATATGCCCCCAACTTCCATGCGCCGTCGGGCCCAGCCCAGATCCCGCCGGAACTGAAGGACCCGAGCACGCTCGTCCACGCCGGCCCGGATGTCAGCTTCACATTCGACTCCGAAGACAACCTCTACGGGCTGCGGCCCTCCGGGCCGCCCCGGGTCCAGAAGCTCGACCAGTCCGGCTCGGTCACAGAGACCTTCGGCTCGGGAGAATTTTTCCAGCCCGGTGACATCGCGATCAACAAGGCGACCGGCACCGCCTATGTCACCGACGGCAGTTTCGAAGCCGGCGCGAAAGACGTGCACATCTTCAAAGCGTTCACAGTGCCGAACTCGCTCACCAAAAAGTTCTCGGCGCTGACTCAGAGCAGCGGCGTCTTGAGCGGGGAAGTCGACCTGGCGGAAGCCGGGGAAGAAGTCACGAACTGCGAATTCGAATACACGACCGACGCGCTCTACATCGCTAAAGAATTCGATGAAGCGACCAAAGTCCCGTGTGACGAGGGCACCATATTCACCGCCAACGAATCGGTGAGCGCCGAACTCACAGGCCTGACGTTGGAG
This sequence comes from uncultured Solirubrobacterales bacterium, assembly GCA_963805455.1. Classification (GTDB taxonomy): domain Bacteria; phylum Actinomycetota; class Thermoleophilia; order Solirubrobacterales; family 70-9; genus VRUE01. Next base: position 220,885 of record CAWDUJ010000009.1, on the reverse strand, counting down.
GAACCGTACGAGTTCCGGCTTGTGACCGAAAACGTCAACGGTGCCTCGAACGGCGGCGTCCGCAAATTCGTCCCGCATGCGGTCATCGACCTGACGACGAAGCCCGCGACCAGTGTCGCGCCGAGGAGCGCGACGCTCAACGGCTCCTTCCTGGGCAACGGCGACGGCACGGAATACTATTTCGAGGTCGGCCACGGACCGGCTGGGGTCTACACCGAAACGACCCAGCCGCAGGACGCGGGGGCGCCCAACGTCACCACGCCGATCTCAGCCTTGGTCTCAAACCTGGAGCTGGAAACGACCTACCACTACCGCGTCGTCGCGGTTAACGGCACCGGTACCAGCAAAGGATTCGATGAGTCGTTCACGACTCCGTCGGCCGTCGCCGGTGTCACGACCGAACCGGCCACCGAAATTGGCCAACAGACCGTCACCCTCAACGGCAAATTCACCGGCGACGGTCACGACACCAAATTCCTTTTCGAATATGGCCCGACGAAAAGCTATGGGCAGCTGAGCAGCGAAGACCCGTTCGACGCCGGCGTCACCGTCGGGCCGACACCCGTCTCGATGAAAATCTCGACCTACTACGGCTACTCGACCTACCACTACCGGGTCGTCACCGAAAACCAGTTCGGCGTCACGTACGGCAAAGACATGACGTTCACGACGGAACCGGCGCCACTGCCCGGAATCACCGAAACCGAAGTCGAGGGCCTCACGCCGACGAGCGCCCGCGTCACCGCGATGGTCGCGCCGAACAGGTGGGACGCCTCATGGCTGTTCGAGTGGGGCGAAACCACGGCCTATGGAACGCACACCGAAACCGAACCGATCCTGGTTGGCAAAGACATTCAGTTCGTTCCGATCGAAGCCGACCTCACCGGGCTCGAACCGGAAACGACCTATCACTTCCGGACGGTCGCCTTCAACTTCACGGGCGTCACGAACGGCCCCGATCTGGTCTTCAGGACTCCCGCCAAGCCGAAGATCGATTCGGCCACGGCCTCCGGCGTCGGACAGACGACTGCCCATCTGACCTCACGAGTGATCGCCAACTCGAGCGCGACCGACGTCCATTTCGAGTTCGGCACCAATAACGCATACGGATCGTCCACGGCCACTGTCCCGATCGGTTCCGATGTCCTCGCGCGCGAATCGGTTGTGGACCTGACCGGCCTCTCGCCCGGCACGACCTACCACTACAGGGTCGTCGCCTCGAACGTTTGGGGATCGAGCGCCGGGCGCGACGAGACCTTCACCACGCTGCCGGGCACGGCGGCTCCACCACCACCGCCTCCGGCGAAGACGAAATGCCGGAAGGGCAAGGTGAAGAAGCACGGGAAGTGCGTCCCGAAGCACAAGAAGAAGCACAAGAAGAAGCACAAGAAGAAGAAGAAGAACGGCAAGCGCCATGGCTGATCGCGATAGGAGACACCGAGTGAGACTCTCCAGGATGACCTCGAAGGCAAGCAGACTGCGCGTCGGCATCATCGCCGCCGTGGCCGCGATCGCCGCGCTGTCCTTCTCTGCGAGCCCCGCCTCCGCCGTCTATGACCACTCGACGGTCCTGAACGAATTCGAAGTCGGCAACGAATGCATCAGGGTCCAGGACATTGCCGTCCTCGAACCTGAGGGGCTGGTGTACGTCTCGTGCCGCCTTGGCTCCTACCCGAACGAAGCTGATCAGATCCTGCGCTACCACCTCAACGGCGATCCGGCGCCGTTCAGCGCCTCTGCGGAATACATCTCTGGCAACCGGCTGATCGCCGACCCCGCCTCCGAAGACGGGAAATTCGACACCAATCCCGACATCGCGGTTGACAGCTCGGCCTCGCCGAACCACGGGAAGCTCTTCGTCACCTCCGCTCCGAACGTCGACATCTTCAACCCCACCGGCCTGCATGCCGGCGCGATCCTGCAGCCGATCGAAACGACGATCCCGAATGTCCTCAACGGGGTCGAGGTCGGGCCCGACGGGTCGATCTACGTCACATCCGACCTCCCCGGGCCCGGGCGTGTCTCGAAATACAACACCGCGCTGCAGGAGGTGAAGCGGGCCTACCCGCAATCCGACACCTTCTACAGCTACACGCGGATCAAGGTCGACAACCACGGGGCCCTCTGGTTCAACCCCTGGCAGTTCGGTGGATTCGGCGGAAACATCCTCCGCAAGTACGAGTCGGATCAGTTCACCGAAGAATTGAAGCCCAAGTTCGGTGTCCCGACCCCGGAACGCTTCTACGCGGTGCCGTCGCCGTTTGCGCCGAACCCGGTGCAGACCGGAGTCAACGGGATCGACGTCGATCTCAACAACAACAATGTCTTGGCCGACCGCGGCAATGTGATCGAAACCTTCAGCGAAGGAACCGGGAACGAAACTTCGCACCTGACCGCTCCCAACTTCGGCGAAGGAAAACTGAACGAATCGATTGCGGTAACGGTCACCAAAGACAACCATGTCTACGCCGGGACGGCGCCGGCGACGATCGTCGAGTTCGGGCCGGGCAACATCCTCCCGGACATCAAGACCCAGCAGACCAACATTCTCGAAGTCGGCCACACCGACGCGACACTCCACGGGACCGTCGAAAAGGACGGCGGCGCGAACATCACGAACTGCCTACTCGAATACGTTCAGACGAACAACCCGAAACCGTCCTCGTATCCGAACAGCGTTCCCTGCTCCCCCGATGCGGCGGCCAGTCCGCCCGCCTCGAATTTCAGCGCCGAAAGCACCGAAGTCAGCGGCACGCTGTCGGGTCTGACGACCGGCGCGACCTATCACTACCGCTTCTCGGCCGAAAACGAACATGGGAAGAACGTCGGCATCGACCGGATCGTCGTCCCGGCATTCGTCCTCCAGGTTCAGACGCTGCCCGCGACGAACGTCGACACCCACGGCGCGACCCTGAAAGCCTCGCTCGACCCCGATGGGAAAGCGACCACATACAAATTCCAGTACGGCCTATCAACGAGCTACGGCCTGGAAACAACGACGGCGAGCGCCGGCAGCGGCTCGGGCGTGACGCCAATCTCGACGCCCATCGCCAATTTGCCGAGCGGGCACACGTTCCACTACCGGGTCGTAACGACGAATGCCGACGGCTCGACGATCGGTCCCGATCAGACCTTCAGAACCGCCTCGGCCCCCGATGTCGCCTCGGTCCGGGTCTCGGGCATAACGAGCTCCTCGGCGACCCTCCACGCTGACATCAACCCGGTCGGGTTCGACACCACCTACTTCTTCGAGTACGGCCCGAGCACCTCCTACGGCCAGGTCATCCCGATCGAACCAGAGGACCTCGGCGAAGGCACCTCGCCGGTCTCGGTCGAACAGACCATCACCGCGCTTCAGGAAGGTTCGACCTACCACTACCGGGTTGTCGCCGAAAACGATTGGGGAACGACCGAAAGCGCCGACACGACCTTCGATTTCTCGCCGCCGACCTGCCCGAACAACCACGTACGCCAGGAAACCGGCGCCAGTTACCTGCCCGACTGCCGTGCCTACGAGCTCGTCTCGATGATCTCGTCGGGTTCGGTGCTGCTCTATCCCGGCCAGGTCACCGCCGAAGAAAGCTCAGAATTCGAAGGCGGCAACCCGTGGCACGTGAGGTACCAGTTCCCGCCCAACGAGGGCTACGCCAGCTCACCGTCGCGGTTCGCCTACTTCGGCGGGCTTTCCTCGCCGCCCGGGCTCAATTCGCCGATCGGCCTCACCGACATGTACATGTCGACGCGCACGAATGCTGGTTGGGTGCCGAGCGTGCCCGGGCTGCAGGGGCAGGAAGCGTTTGAAACCGGGCGCAAGGAATGCTCGGCCTCGATGGATCTCTGCATCGATCACTCGGAGACCGACGAAGGCGACTTCACCCAGGAATTCGCGCCCTACGTCTTCACCGCCGGTGGTCAGAAGAAGGGCAGGCTCCCGACCAACGTCGGCCTGATTCCCGGCGGAAAGACATTCAAGGGCATGCAGGCGATGTCGCGGGACTTCAACCACTTCGTCTTCTCGTCCAACAACTACATCGAAGGGTTCTTCGGCGGCACGACGAAACCGGCGGTCGTCTTTGCGCCGGGAGGCCAGACGGACGGCCTCGGCTCCGCCTATGACAACAACATCAGGACTCACGAAGTCAACGTGATCTCGAAGCTCCCGAGCGGCGAACCGATCCCATTGGAAGCCAAACGGACGATCGAAGAAAAAGCGATCGACTTCCGCGGGGTCTCGACGGACGGAACCCACATCCTGATGGAAACGCCCGCCGACCCGCCGACGAGCGAACTGGCCTATCTATTCCTCCGGGTCAACGACGCGATCACCTACAACATCTCCGAAGGGCATCCGGTGACCCCGATCGGCATGACCCAGAGCGGCGACAAGGTCTTCTTTACGACCGATGCCAAACTGACGCCGGCCGACACCGACTCGAGCGTCGACCTCTACCAGTGGCGCGAAGACGGGTCGGCGAAAGGCGAGCTGACTGTCCTCTCGCAGGGCAACGGCCAGGGCAACAGCGACACGTGCAGCGACTCTTGGGGCCCGAGCGGCTGCGGCGTCGAATTCCTCCGGCCCGAACTCCCCCACCCTGACCGGGGCATCATGGTCACGGCGCCGGGGATGGACGATCTATTCGCAGAAGACAGTGGCGACATTTACTTCTACTCCCCGGAGAGCCTGGACTCGAGCAATCCTGGGGTCCACGACGAACGGAACCTATACCTCTTCCGGAACGGCGCGCCGCACCTGGTCACGACGATGGACTCCGGAACCCAGGTGACGCGGATGCAGATCTCGCCCGATGGTGCCCACGCGGCGATCCGTACCTCCTCGAGGCTGACCTCCTACGACTCGAAGGGGCTCCAGGAGATCTACACCTACGCGCCCGACTCCGGGTTGATCCGGTGTGCCTCCTGCAGTCCGTCCGGCGCGCCGCCGACCGCCAACGCCGAAGCCAGCCAGAACGGCCGCTTCATGGCCGACGACGGACGCACCTACTTTGGGTCGAAAGACTCCCTCGACCCCCGTGACCAGGACGGGACCATCACCGACGTCTACGAGTACGTCGACGGGCGCCCGCAGCTGATCACCACGGGCCAGGGGAACCGCGACTTTACCGGCGGCTCGGAAGTGTTCAGCCTTCTCTCCTCCCCGGCCTACACAGGGCTCGAGGCGGTCAGCCACAACGGGGTCGATGTCTACTTCTCGACTTTCGACACCTTGGTGAGGCGCGACCACAACGGCGAATACATCAAGTTCTACGACGCTCGCACTGGCGGTGGGTTCCCCGAAGAACCCGAACTGCTGCCGTGCGAAGCCGCCGACGAGTGCCACGGGCCCGACAGCTCGCCGCCGGCGCCGCCAGCGATCAACAGCGCTGGCGAACTCGGCGGTTCCGGAAACATCCAGGCCCAGGCGAAGAAGGCCAAGGGCAAGGCGAAGAAGGCCAAGGGCAAGGCGAAGAAGGCCAAGGGCAAGGCGAAGAAAGAAGGGAAGAGCAAGCGGAAGCACCATCGCTCGAAGAAGCGACACCAAAAGAAGGCAATGAACGCGAGGAGCAATGGTTGACGTGAGGCAGGGGGGAATCGTGAAGGTGAGATCGAGGTTCGCCACGTTGATCGTGTCGGTCGTGGCGCTGATCGTGTTGGCCGCCGTTGGAGCAGGCGCGGCGAACGCGGCCTACGAACACGTCGAACCGGGCTACGAATCGTTCGAAGTCACGCCCACCACGAGTCAGGCGGGCGGCCACCCCGACGTCAATATCGACTTCATCATGCGCATCGATGAAACGTTCGGTGAAGGCGACGTCTGCGAATCAGACTGCCTATATCCGCGCACGAATGCCGTTCACTGGCCTGAGGGCTTTATCGGCAACCCACATGTCGCGCCGAAGTGCACCTTGAGCGAATTCTCGATCGCGAGCTGCCCGTCGGATGCGCAGATCGGCTACTTCAGCCTCAAGGGGCTCGGGGAAGGCATCTTCGTCCCGCTCTACAACATGGAAACGAACCCTGAACAGGCGGGGCTGCTCGGATTCACCGCCCCGCTCATCGCGTTCCCGGTCTTCCTCGAACTGTCAGGCCGAACTCAGAGCGATTACGGGCTCGACGCGGTCAGCACCCCGCAGGTTCGCCTCCCGTTTCCCCATTTCCAGCTCGTCCTCTGGGGCGTCCCGGCCTCCGAAGACCACGCCGCGCGGAGATTCGCGACGCCGATGGTCGGCGCCGGATTCTGCTTCGAACAAGCAGGAAAAGAAGGATGTCCGCCAGGCGAACCCTTCGGCAGTGAAACCTTCGCCCCGGCGACGGTCCCGCCGGCGCCCTTCCTACAGAACCCGACTACCTGTGGCGTCTCACTCACGGTCACCGGAGAAATCGAATACTACGGCGGGAAAGTCGGCAAAGAAACGATCCCGTGGCCGGAAACGACGAGCTGCAACCAGGCGAGCTTCAACCCGAGCGTCACTGCGAAGCCGACGACCGGGGCCTCGGACACGCCCACGGGGATGGACGCGACTCTGAAGGTGCCGCAAACCCAGAGCCCGATCACCCCGTCCCCGTCGGAGCTCAAAGTGGCGAGGGTCACCCTGCCCGAGGGCTTCTCGATCAACCCCAACGCGGCCGACGGAAAGCTCGCCTGCCCGGACATCCTCAGCTCGATCGGCACCAAGCTGCCGGCTGACTGCCCGGAGTTCTCGAAGATCGGGACGCTGAACCTGGACGTGGCCGCCCTGCCCGAGCCGCTGCCGGGCGCCCTCTACCTGGCCGAACCCAAACCGGGGGAACCGTATCGGGTACTGCTCGCCGCGTCGGGCTTCGCGACCAACGTCAAGCTGCTCGGAACGGTCGAAACCGACCCGGTCACCGGGCGGGTCTCGCTCGCCTTCAAGAGCCTGCCGCAGGCGCCTCTGCAGGAATTCGGGCTTCACATCTTCGGCTCCGAACGCGGATTGCTGGCGACGCCCAGCCACTGCGGCACCTACAAGGTGGAGAGCGAATTTGTGCCCTGGAACACGGCGCTCGCCGTTCGCCACACGACCAACCTGATCACGATCAACGAAGGCCCCGACGGCTCGCCCTGTCCGAACGGCGCTCGCCCGCTCGCGCCCGAGCTCGAAGCGGGCGTCGCCGACCCGACGGCGGCGACGCACTCGCCGCTGACCCTCGTCCTCAGGCGCCGCGACGGCGAACAGGATCTGACCGGCCTGACCGTCAAGATGCCGCCCGGGTTCGCCGCCAGCCTTGTCGGCATCCCGTACTGCCCGGAGTCGGCGATCTCGACCCTTCAGGGAGCTGGATACCTGGGCCGCACCGAGCAGGCGGCTCCCGCCTGTCCAGCGAGCAGCCAGGTCGGCACCGCGGTCACCGGCGTCGGCGCCGGAACCCACCCGCTCTACACCCCCGGCAAGGTCTACCTCGCCGGTCCGTATAAGGGGGCTCCGGTGAGCCTGGTCGTGGTCGTCCCCGCGGTCTCGGGGCCCTACGACCTCGGCAACGTTGCCGTTCGGGCCGCTGTCTCGGTCAACCCGGTCACCGCACAGGTGACGACGACCTCCGATCCGCTGCCGCAGATCCTCGAAGGGGTCCCGCTGCGCGGGCGCTCGATCCGGCTCGATCTCGATCGGCCCGGCTTCGCGCTGAACCCGACGAACTGCGACCCGTTCGCGGTCAATGCCTCGATCTCCGGCGACGAAGGAGGGAACGCAACCGCGACGAGCCACTTCCAGGCGGCGAATTGCGCCGGACTGGCGTTCGACCCGAAGCTGAACATCAAGCTCAAGGGCTCGACGAAACGTCGTGGCCATCCGGCTCTGCGCGGTGTCGTCAAAACCGCCCCGGGTGAAGCCAACCTCTCGAAGGTGACCGTGGTGATGCCGAAGAACGAGCTCCTCGACAACTCCCACATCGGCACCGTCTGCACCAGGGTTCAGTTCGCGGCGAATGCCTGCCCGTCCGGCTCGGTGTACGGGACGGCGACGGCGGTGACGCCGCTGCTCGCCCAGCCGCTGACGGGCAATGTGTACCTGCGGGCGAGCAACCACAAACTGCCCGACCTCGTCGCGGACCTGCGCGGTCAATTCAACATCGAGGTCTCGGCCAGGATCGACAGCGTCAAAGGCGCGGGCCTGAGGGCACGCTTCGAAACCGTCCCCGACGCCCCGGTCTCCGAATTCGTCCTCGAAATGGCGGGCGGGAAGAAGGGCCTGCTGGTCAACAGCGGCAACCTCTGCAAGGCGGACAGGCGGGCAAAACTGAAACTCGTCGGGCAGAACGGCGCCAAGGTCGACCGCAAGCGCAAGCTCCAATCCTCGTGCGGCTCGAAGTCCTCGAGAGCGCACAAGCGCCGGCAGAAGAAGGCGGGGCACTAGGGCAATGCGGACCAACGGGGGAGAGTCACAGACAATGACCAGTAACGGCGAGCAGGGGAACAGGGGGAAGAGAGTGGGCCTGAGGCGTCTTCTGACCTGCATCGGCGCAACCTTCGCGCTCAGTCTCGTCGTCGCCGGTTCCGCCTCGGCGAAGACCGTCTACGACTACGTCTACTCGGGGACGTTCATCGACGGGAACGCCGGCGGCAAACCGTTCGACAGCGGGCTGGGGGGGATCGCCTTCGATAGCCACTCGCAGCGCCTCGTCGTGTCTGACGGCGGAACCCCTGGCGTCATCAGTCGCTACACGCTGTCCGGCACCCCCGTTGCGTTCGCCGCCCTTGGCACACCCTGGTTCCAGATCGAACCGAGCATCGAAAGCAACTCGGACGTCGCGATCGACCAGTCGGGGAGTTCGTCCGACGGCAACTTCTACGTCCGCGGCGGCGGCTTCGGCGGGGTGACGATCACCGGCTACAAACCGGACGGCACCCCGCTCTCGACCACACTCAAGAATATTTCAGGCGAAGGCTCATGCGCGGTGGCGGTCAGCCCCGATGGGACTGAAGTCCTCCACTCGGCGCGTGGCGGGATCTTCCACTACGAACCTTCCGGGGACCTGATCAGGACCGACTTCGTCGGCCCCGAAGGAATCGAGCCCGGCACCAAGATCCGCGGCGGCGAGTTGCTGCGACCGTGCCACATGGTCTTCGACGGCAACGGCGACCTCTACGCGGTCGCCATCGGCGGAGCCTTCGGTTCGAGTGGAACCGCATTCAAACTTGATTCCGAAGGCCTTCAGTACTACATGGTCAACCACCGCGAAGACACAAAGGGCGTCGCGGTTGACTATTCCGACAACAACGTCGTGGTGCTCAACTCCAGCTTCGGAGACAACAACTCGTCCTTCGAACTGTTCGACGAAGACGGCCGGGCCCTCGGCGGCGGCTTCGGCAAGGAAGCAGGGCCCTATCCCGGAATCGGCGGCAACAGCCAGGGCATAACCGTTGATCCGGCGACGCACGACGTCTGGGTCGCGAGCCGGCACCAGTTCGCCGGCGGTGTCACCCATGTCGAGAAGTTCGTCAGATCGAACCCGCATGTGATCCCGGACGTCACCGCAACGGAGGCGGAATATCCGGACCCCGAAGGCGAACACATGATCCTAACGGGCGTCATCAACGCTGACAGTCAGGAAACGACCGACTGTCACTTCGAATACGGCACCGAAGCGACCGGAATCACCGAAGGGGTGGAAACAGGCGCTGGTCTCGAATTCCTCAACACGAGCATCCCCTGCCAGGAGGGCAACAACTTCACCGGTAATGGGGACCACGTCGTGACTGCGGAAATCCCGACCGAAAAAGGGACCCGGTACTACTACAAGCTCTCGGCGAAAAACAGCAACAACCAGGTGGCGCTGAGCAACGTCGAGAAGTTCGTGCCGCAGGGACTGCCCGGTGTGCCGGGCTTCCTCGCGGTCGACCGGATCAATACCGATGGCGTCCGCTTCCTGACCGAATTCGATCCCAACGGCGGAAACGCCAGCTATCACTTCGAATGGGGTCCGAAAGGCTCGGGGTTCGACACGTCCACTCCGGAGTCGAAGACGTTCGGCTTCGTCTCGAGCGGCGGCCTCTTCAACGGGGAAAACAAATACCAGCCCGGCATTCAGCACGTCTCGACCGAAACCAAGGGCCTCGAACCGGGCGTCACGTATGAATACCGGGCGATCGTCACGAATGAAGCCGGCAGCGTCTCGACGCCGATCCAGGAATTCACGACCTACGTAGCCGATTCGGGCGTCGACACCTGCGGCAACGCCGAAGTGCGGCGGCAGACTGAAGGATCGCTCCTGCCTGATTGCCGGGCATACGAGCTCGTCTCCGCCGCCAACCAGGGTGGGTACGACGTCGAGTCCGAGCTGGCCGAGGGGCAGAACCAGCTCGACGCGTATCCGCGTGCGACCGACCGACTGCTCTACTCGATGCACTTCGGAGTGATCCCCGGCATCGCGGGGAGCCCGACCAACTTCGGTCTCGACCCCTACCTCGCCGTTCGCGGCGGCGAAGGCTGGACCACCAAGTACGTCGGCCTCCCGTCCAACGGGATGGCGGATGAAGGCGCGTTTGGGTCGCCGCTGATGGGCGCCGATTCCGGCCTGCAGAGCTTCGCCTTCGGCGGTCCCAACATCTGCAACCCGTGCTTCGCCGACGGCTCAAGCAACATTCCGCTGCGGCGGTCCAACGGGTCGCTCGAAGAGGGCATGCACGGCACGCTCAACCCGCCGGCCGATCCGGTCGGCGAGGTTCGGAAGCCGCTCTCCGACGACGGATCGCACCTGATCTTCGCGACCGATCAGAAATTCGAGAACTCCGCCAGCAGCGGCTCGATGTGGGTCTACGACCGCAATCTCGGCACCGGCTCGACGCAGCTCGTTTCGACGACCCCGGCCGGCGCCCCGATCAGCGGCGAAGTCGCCGAGCTCGACGTCTCCTCCGACGGCAGCCGGGTCCTGATCGGCCAGCCGGTCGGCGAAGACGCCGCCGGCAACACGCTCTACGACCTCTTCATGCACGTCGGCACCAGTCCCAACTCGATTCAGGTTGCAAACACCGCCACCGGCGTCATCTACGACGGCATGACCGACGACGGGACGGAGGTCTTCTTCACGACCACCGATGCTCTGGCCGGCGATACCGACACGAGCGCCGACCTCTTCGGCGCCGCCGTCGGCTCCACCAGCCCGGCGCCCGTCACCCGACTCTCGACCGGGACGAGCGGAACGGGCAACACCGACTCCTGCGAACCGGTGGTGGAATGGAACGTCGCGTCTGGCGGGCCCGACTGCAGCGTCGTCGTCCCCGCCGGTGGAGCCGGTGTCGCAAGTGGCAACGGCACGGTCTACTTCATGAGCCCGGAGAAGCTCGACGGCTCCGGCAACGGGACCCAGAACCAGGTCAACCTCTACGTCGTAAAGCCGGGCGGAACTCCGCACTTCGTCGGCGAAGCCGACTCCAGCATCGGCAAGCCGCCGCCCCAACCCCCCGCCCATCCGGTCATCTCGACCAGCTTCATCACGGGATTGAAAAACCCCGAGGGCATGGCGCTCAACGAGATCACCGGCGACGTCTACGTCGCCGAGAAGGGCGGCGGCGAACGAATCGCGCGCTACGACTCGAGCGGGGCGCCGCTGAAATTCACCGAAGGCCCGGGCGCGGGGACGAATGAGATCCCCAACTCCGGCATCGGCGGGGGCGGCGAATCCTCGGTCGCGGTCGACAGCTCCGGCGGACTGCTCAACGGAGCGATCTACGCCCGCAACTTCGGCGGCACGGTCGCCGTTTGGGGCCCCAGCGGCGCCCACATCGGAGAACTCACGGGGTTCGGCGAAGTTTGCGGCCTCGCCGTCACCGCCAGCGGCGAACTGTTCGTCGGTGACTACGGTGGCAAGGTTCGGCGCTACGTCCCCACCAGCAACACGACCCCGGTCAGTAAAGCCAACTACACCGAAACGACGATCATCCCATCTGGCCAGAGTCCCTGCCACGTGGCGGCCGACTCGCATGGTCACGTGTACGTGACCTCCTACTCGCAGGGACCGGTGAAACGCTACAACGTCTCCGATTTCGGAGCCGAACCCGTCGTGGTCGGGACCGAAATCGCGGCGCTGAGCCTCCACCTTTCGGCAGATCCCGAAACCGGCGACTTCTACAACGACGAAGGCAACGTCATCAAGGTCTACGACACGACCGGGGCGCAGGTCGCCACGATCGGCGACTCCTCGTCCCTCGGCAGCACGTCGCGCGGTGTCGCGGTGCGGAGCTCGACGAAAGAAACCTTCGCGCTCAACGGCACAAATGTCACCAGGTTCGGCTACAAAGTCGTCCCCTACGAACCGATCGACAACCCGGCCGTGAAGCACGGTGTGAACCAAGCCGCGGTCCACCACTATGAAGATTTCCAGGTCACCCCCGACGGCCGCTACGCGATGTTCAGCTCGCCCGTCCCGCTGACCGGGTACCAGAACCTCGGTCATTACGAGCTCTACCGCTACGACGCCCAGGGCGACACGCTGGCCTGCCCGTCATGTGCTCCGACCGGCGCGGTCGGAAACTCGGATGTGAGGCTCTCAGCGCACGGCCTGAACCTGGCCGACGACGGGCGGGTGTTCTTCACCACGCTCGAGTCGTTCACCCTGCGCGACACCAACGAGAAGAAGGACGCCTACGAGTGGAACGAAGGAAAAGTAGCCCTGATCTCCAGCGGCATCGGCCAGGACGACTCCGCTCTCGTAACCGTCAGCGCCGACGGCAATGACGCCTTCTTCTTCACCCGCGATGTGCTCGTTCCGACTGACAAAAACGGGAATGTCGTGAAGGTCTACGACGCGAGGATCGACGGCGGCTTCCTCTTCGACCCGTCACGCGGACTCTGCAAAGCCTCCGACGAGTGTCACGGCGCCGGTACGGAGGCGCCGCCGCCACCCAACGTCAATACCGGAACCGGGCCCGAACAGGCCCGCCCGCCGGTGACGACCCACAAGAAGAAGTGCAAGAAGCCGAAGGTCCTGAGGCACGGGCGGTGCGTGAAGAAGCCGCACCACAAGAAGCACAAGCGCCACTCGAACCGCAGGCATGGTTAGGACGATGAGAAGCAAGGAGAGAATGACAATGAGCCTGCGTTCAATCTTGGCGGTGATCGTTTCCGCGATCGCTCTCGCCCTCATCCCGGCCGGCGCTTCGGCGAGCGTCAATGTGACCGAATTCTCGGTCGGCTCATCCGACCAGCAGGCCGGTGGCCACCCCGACCTGACCGCGCGCTTCAAAGTCGACAAACCGGGACAGCCCGAGGTCGTCAACAATGTCGATATCAATATGCCGGAGGGCGTGTTCGGCAACCCCGGCGCGATCTTCAGGTGCCGCGCGGCGATCTTCGTCGCCAACGGATGCCAGCCTGGCGCCCAGGCGGGTGTGATCACGATCATCGCCAACTATGAAGGCAACCCGAACTTCGTGCTCGGGACGACGCCGATCTACAACATGCAGGTGTTGGGCGATGAAGCGGCAAGGATGGCGTTCGTCGTCCCGATTCTCGACGTGCCGGTGATCATGCCTATCAACGTCCGCAGCGACACCGACTACGGCCTGCAGATCTCGGTTAACTCGATCTCCCAATCGGTCGCACTCTCGTCGGCTGCGCTGACTGTCTGGGGATTCCCTGGTCACAAGGAACACGATTCCGAGCGGTTCTTCCCCGGTGAACCGGGATCGCCTCCGGGCTGTCCCGGCTCGCTCACCGTGAGCTGCACCGAAGCGCCCTATCCACACTCCGGTGAGACCGTGCGGCCCTTCATCGACAACCCGAGCGTCTGCTCCGAAGCGCCGCTCCCGGTCTCGGTTGACGTCACGACATACCAGGACCCGAATCCCTCCAACGTCGTGTCCACGTATCCCTCCACCACAGGGTGCGAAAACCAAAAGTTCGACCCGTTGCTCCAGGCGAAGCTGACGACGCCCGAGGCAGATGCTCCCGCAGGACTGGACCTGCAGCTCAAGGCCGAGCAGTTCCTCGCAGGTGAAGCGCCCTCGCAGTCGACCCTGCGGACGGCGACCCTGACCCTGCCCGAAGGCCTCTCGGTCAACCCGGATGCCGCCGATGGTCAGACCGACTGTAGCCAAGAACAGGCAAATTTCGGGCTGAACCTTCCCGGCGCCTGCCCGGACAACGCAAAGATCGGTACGGTCGAGGTCCACACGCCGGCCCTCGAAGACCCGCTGTTTGGCTCGCTCTACATCGGCAGGCCGCTGCCCGGCGACCAATATCGCGTCTTCATGATCTTCGACGGGTTTGGGATTCACGCAAAGCTGGTCGCCGAGGTCCACCCCGATCCGAAAACGGGCCAGGTGACGATGGTGGTGGAAGACATTCCACAGGTCCCGTTCCAGGAGTTCGATCTGCACCTTTTCGCCTCCGACCGGGGGCTGATAGCGACCCCGACGCAATGCCGTGTCTATTCGACGGACTCGCTATTCGTCCCCTGGAACCGGAGCCTTTCGCCACAGCACTCGGCGCCGTTCGTGAACATCACGGAAGGCCCCAACAGCAGGCCGTGTCCCGGTCAGGTGCGCCCATTCAACCCGCGGCTCGTCGCCGGGACGTCGAACGCTCTTGCGGGGAAGTTCAGCTCCTTCATCCTCAAGCTCGACCGCGATGACGGCGACCAATTCCTGAGGGACGTCAATTTCAGGATGCCGCCTGGGTTTACCGGCAGGCTCCGCGGTGTCACCTACTGCCCGGAGGCATCCATCCTTGCCGCGGCTGAAAAGTCGGGCAAAACTGAGATAGCAGCGCCGAGCTGTCCGGCGGCAAGCCAGGTCGGCACGACCAATGTCGCGGCCGGGCCCGGCGGCCACCCCTTCCACGCGGTCGGGAAGATGTATTTGGCCGGGCCGTTCAAGGGAGCCCCTCTCTCGGTCGTCGCGGTGACACCTGCGTTAGCAGGCCCCTACGACTACGGAGTCGTGGTCGTCCGGGTCGCGCTCCATGTCGACCCGAAGACCGCCCAGGTCAGCGCCGTCTCGGACTCGATCCCGCAGATCATCGGCGGGGTCCCGATCCGGATGCGATCGATCCAGGTCAACATCGACAAGTCCAACTTCACGATCAACCCGACCAACTGCAACCCGTTCACGGTCGACTCGCAGGGGATCGGCGACCAGGGCACGGTCACCGACTTCTCCTCCTATTTCCAGGTCGTGAACTGCGAAACGCTGCCGTTCAAGCCGTCGATGACGGTAAAGCAGCTCGGCGGCAAGAAGGTCACCTCGCGCAGCCGGAATCCGGGCCTCCAGTTCGACCTCCGGACCCGCCACGGCGATGCCAACATCAAGTCGGTCGCGGTGACTCTGCCGAAGGCCTTCGCGATCGACCAGCGCCACCTCGGCAACATCTGCTCGAAAGCCCAGCTGGCCGCGGAAAGGTGCGCGGGACGCCAGACGATCGGGACGGTCACGACGACGACGCCGCTGCTGGACGCGCCTCTCACCGGCCCCGCCTACGCGGTCTCCGGCTTCGGCAAACTGCCCCACGTCGTCTTCATCCTCGACGGCCAGGTGACGATCATGCCCGAAGCCGAATCGGCCTCGGTCAAAGGCGGTCATCTGCGGACCGTGGTGCCGGTGGTCCCGGATGCCCCGATCGGGCACTTCCGCCTCAAGCTGACCGGCGGCAAGAAGGGCTACCTGGTAAACACCAGGAACCTCTGCGCCACCGGCTCTCGGACGACGGTCGAATACACCGCCCAGAACGGGAAAAAGCTGACCCAGAAGGTGAGCACGAAGACCGCCTGCCGGACCGGCAAGAGCTCCAAGCGCAAGGGCCGCAGGGCTCATCGCTGATAGCGAAAACCCCGTTGAGCGGTTGCGGCGCTAGAATCCCGCCGGGTTTCTGACCAAACCTTTGAGCGCGTAGGGGGGTTCTCTCTATAAGGGAACCGCAAACATGGGAGAAAGCGGAGGAGAGAGATGCAGGACGAGGTGAGCAGGAAGCGGGCCAAGATGCCCTCAGCGGAGATGATCATCGCGATCATTGCTCTGATTGCCGCGCTCGGGGGAACCGCGTACGCGGCTCGCCTGGCGCCCAAGCACTCAGTCGGCGCGAAGCAGCTGAAGCGGAAGTCGGTGACCACCGGCAAGATCGCCAACGGCGCCGTCAAGGGCAACCACGTCGCTGACAATTCGCTGACCGGCCAGGACATCAATCTCAACGCGCTCGGCACGGTGCCCAGCGCCAGCAACGCCGCCCAGACGGGCAACGCCGGCACGATCACCGGCCATCAAGCTGCTTGTCCTCCGGCCACTACGCTGATCCGCGGAGTCTGCTTCGACTCCTCCTCGAACGGCGTAGCGACCTCGGTCATGAAAGCGCGTGACGCCTGCGCGGCCAAGGGCGGCTACCTGCCGAGCCCGCTGAAACTGCGCTCGACCAAGGACGTGCTCAATCTCGGCACCGGGGTCGGCACCGACCTCCAGTACACCGACACCTACTACGACAAACCGTACGAGACGGCCAAAGAAGAAGAAGAAGAAAAAGTGGTCGCCCCCTCGACGATCGTCGTCGACGGAAAAGGGACAATGACGGAGCAGAGCGTCACGGACGACGCTGAGTTCATCTGCTCGTACCCGCTGGTTCGCTAACGGATGCGCAAGACCCGGAGAAGGAGGGCCGCCCTCGCGGCGGTGGTGGCGGTGGTTGCGGTCGGCGCCCTGGCGCTGGCCTCGACCAGCCAGGCCGTCCGTGTCATCAAGGGCAACCTGTCCGTCACCTTCGAAGGGACGATCACCCCGTCGAAGCTGCCCCGAACCGGGACGGCCCCGGTCGGGGTCCAGATGGGCGGCAAGATCAAGTCGCTCGAGCCGGGCGTCACGCCGCCGAAATTGGAAACCATCGTCCTCGAAATCAACCGGCACGGGAAGCTGCAGAACAAGGGTTTGGCGACCTGCTCTCTGGGGAAACTTCGGTCCATCTCTTCCGAAGGCGCAAAGCGAGCCTGCGGCAATTCCCTGATCGGATCGGGATCGGTCACCTCCCGGGTCACGCTGCCGGATCAGCCCACCTTCTCCTCGATCGGGAAGCTCCAGGCGTTCAACGGCCGCAGCCACGGCCATCCGGCGATCTTTGCCCAGGTGGCCTCCGGCGCGCCGCTCCCGCTGACCTACGTGATCATCTTCGAAGTGAAGAAGAAGGGCGGCACCTTCGCGACCCAGCTGGTCGGCACGATGCCCCCGATCGCGTCCGAATACGGCTTCATCTCGGCCTTCAATCTTCTTCTTCGGCGCCAGTACTCGTTCCACGGCGAAAAGCTGAGCTACGCCTCGGCCGGATGCCCGGCGCCTGATGGCTTCACCCAGGTCCAGTTCCCGTTCGCGAAAGCCAGTTTCAAATTCGCGGACGGCCGCAATCTTTCAAGCAAGCTTGTTCGCAAATGCACGGTCAGGAGGTAGTTGATGCGGTTTAGAGGCAGGGGAGTTCTGTTCGGGGCGCTGGCGGCAATGGCTCTCATCGGTGCGCTGGTCGTCGGAAATGCTGTGGCGAAGAGCCAGAAGGTGGTCCTCGGGACCCTTGTGATCGAACTCGATGGCTCGGTCACCCCGAGCAAGCTGTCGAAGAGGACCCCACAGCCGATCACCCTCAACCTCTCCGGCAAAGCCGGGACGACCGACGGCACCCACGTGCCGCCGCTGAAGGAACTGTTTGTCGAATTCGACAAGAACGGCCATCTGAACACGAAGGGCCTGCCCAGCTGCACCGTCGGCAAACTGCAGAGCACGCTGACCGCGACGGCGAAGTCGGTCTGCGGCGACGCCCTCATCGGTCAGGGCAACGCGACGGCTGAGATCGCCTTCCCCGAACAGGCTCCGTTCTCCGCCGGGGGACCGATCCTGATCTTCAACGGATCTCAGGGCAACAAGCAGATGCTGATCTTCCACGTCTATGCCAAAGTCCCCGCTCCGACGACCTTCGTCTTCACGGCGCAGATCGGCAAGGGCAAGGGCCCGTACGGCACCTCGGCGAAGGTCCAGGTCCCGTCGATAACCTCGGGCCAGGGCTCGGTGACGTCCTTCAAGGTGAGGATCAAGAAAACCTTCACCTACAAGGGAAAGAAGCAGAGCGTCCTGACGGCGACCTGCAAAACCGGGACCCTGAAGGCAAGGGGCGAGTTCAATTTCGGTGGCAAAGAGCTGGAAGGCAAAGTCACCCGGCCGTGCACCCCGGGCAAGTGAGGAAGACGACGATGAAGAAAGCAATCGCACTCAGCCTCACGGCGGCCCTCTTGCTCGCCATCGCCGCACCCGCGGCGATGGCGCTGACTCGGGACGAATACAAGGCCAACGTCGAACCGATCTGCAAGAAGAACTCGGAAGCCAACGACAAGATCCTGAAGACGGTTCGCAAGGAAGTGAAGGAAGACAAGCTGAAGACGGCCGGGGCCAAATTCATCAAGGCCTCGAACGCTCTCAAGACGACCTACAACGAACTGAAGGCGGTCGAACAGCCGGCGGAAGACGCGGCGAAGCTGACCAAGTGGCTCGGCTATGTCAAGACCGAGGCCGACCTGTTCAAGAGCGCCGGCACCGCGCTCAAGGCCGGCAACAAGTCGAAGGCGCAGAAGTTCGTCAACAAACTGACGCAGAACGCAAACAAGGCCAATGCCGAAGTCCTCGCGTTCAACTTCCGCTACTGCAAGTTCGAACCGTCCAAATACACCTGAGAGCGCTCTGCGCGGGTTCTGCACAGCACTCGCCCTGATGGGCATCCTCGTCCTCGCCGCTGGTTGCGGGGGCGAGGATGAAACCCAGCCGACCACGGTCTCCGAACGCGCTGAATTGGAAGCGCTGGCCGAACCGCCGCCGAAGAAGGCCTCGCCGCTGCTGAAGAGCATCTATCGCGAGTTCCAGCCGCCGAAGCCCGACCCCGAAGTCAAGGCCTCGGCGAAGGCGATCAAGGCCGGCGAACGGGAATGCAAGGGCAAGACCCCGATCGAAGTGCGGGAAGCGTTCATCGGCGAAAGCGAACTGACCGAAGACCAGGAAAAGGTGGTCAACGAACTCGAGCGCTACCAAAAGAGCCCGAGCCCCAGCTACCCGGCCGGTCAGCTCGGCGCCCTCGTGTACGAGAAGACCCTGCCTGAAGCGACCGCCAACTACGGGTTCCAGGGCTGTGTCTACGCCCTCTCGCTTGGCGTCAAGCGCGAACTCGAAAACCCCTGACCGGCCGCTAAGAAGTTCTTTAGCCCCGGGTTGCACAATTCCCTGATCCCCCGCCTCGCGACAACCCTCGCCCTCCTGGGCATCCTCGCGATCGCCGCCGCCGGCTGCGGCGGCGGGGGCTCCGAGACAACCTCCTCGAGCAGCGACGGCGGCTCGAGCCCTACCGGCACCACCACCACCGGGCAGGGCTCGAGCACCGACACCGCCGATCAGGGAGGCGACTCGGGCTCGGGCGCCTCGAAGAAGGACAAGGGCGGCGATTCGGGCTCGGGCTCTGAAGAAGGATCGGGCTCGCGGCGGCCCCTCGGGCCCCGGCCTCGCCGAAAAGGCAAAGCCCGACACCAAGGGCTTCAAGGCCCCGCCCGGAGGCGACGACAGCATCCAGACCTTCGGCGGCGAAGCCGAAAGCTCCGAAGAAAAGGAAATCACCACCGCGATGGCCTCCTTCCTGCGGGCGATGGCGGCACGCGACTACAACGCGATCTGCGACGGCCTCTCCAACGCCAACATCGGCCAGCTCGAACAGCTGATGAAACTGAAAAAAGAAGTCGGCACCGACTGCCCCACGGTCCTCAAATCGCTCCTCGTCGGCCCCACCGACGAAGCCCGCAAAGCGGCCGAAGGGACCGTCTACCAGGTCCGCGTCGAAGGCGAAAACGCCTTCGTCATGTTCACCCCGGTCGGCGGCACCGCCTCCTACTTCGTGATGAAGCACGACCCCGACGGCTGGAAGTCGACCTCGCTCTCCAGCGGCACGCCGTTCAACCCGGGGGCTGCCTGAATAGCAGGGAGTTTCTGGCCGGTCGAAATTGTGTGCTTGACAATCATGACGCCATCTGGTGTTATGAGCGCGCTTCCGGTACGGCGTATCATCCGTACCTGAACGGGGACGACAGTCCAGGGAACAGGGAAAACCGAGTCCGCTCGGTCCGCCGCTCGGGAAAAGCGGCAGAGTGAGGCTCATGGGAGAGGAGATAGCGCGTGAGGGATGCGGAATCGCGGTTCGCGGATTCGACTCATTGTGCCGGCAGCGGCCGGAACCCGATGAGTGGAGTTTCCCCGGAGCGCGACGCATCGACCAGTGATGACGGGAGTGGTGCGCCCTCAGGTCGCCTGCTGCCGGTCGTTCTCGTCGCCGTCCTCGGCCTCCTGATTCTCGCCCTCGGCGCGAGCTCCGCCTCGGCGGCCTTCCGGCACACGACCATCAGCGGCGTCTTCGGCAATGACGGCACCAACGGCACCTCATGGAACGGCCGGGCGTCCGCGTGGAACAAGGCTGAAAGCCAGTTCTACGGCATCGGGCCCCAAGACCTGCGGATCATCGGCGTTCCAGCCATCGGCTCCTACACATTCCTGAATCCCCCGGAATGGCGCCACGCTCGATGGTGGCTATGTTGGCAACTCGCGCGGAAGCGGACGTCGACAACAGCGGCGGTCCCCGCGACGGCGACCTCTACATCGCCACCGAAAGCAGGCAGCTCCGAGGGTTCGATCCATCGGGCGAATCGCTCCAGAACTTCCCGATCCCGTTCGCCGGCAACATCTGCGGCGTCTCGGTCGACAACGAAGGTTTCGTCTGGGTGGGCGACCAGGCCGCCGAATCTGTGGTGAGGTTCAACCCCGCGAACGGCAACCAGGTCGGAGCGGTCGGCGTCAGCGCCACCGGCATCCCCTGCGGCATTGAGGTCGATGAAGGAAACAGCGACCTGTATGTCCGCTCCGAAGACGGAACGATCTGGAAGTACACGAAAGCCAGCGGTTACTCGACCCATGTTCTGCTCGCCGAAAACGCCGGTATCTTCACGGTCAACGCGAATAAAGGGATCCTCTACTACGTCGGGCCCGGCGAACCGAACACCTACCTCCACGGCGTCAGCACCGCCAATGGCGAACCGATCGAGAAAATCGAAGCCCTGAGCTCGATCTCGACGTTGTTGGAGGTGAACCCTGTCAACGACGCCATCTACGCCTTCAGCGGCAATGGCTCCTATGTCTTCGAGTTGCCGGTGTCGCAGGTTCCGAAAGTCACGACCGAAGACCCGACCGCGAATAGCACGGTCAAGGGAACCGTGGACGCCGACGGGGCCGGCGAAATCACCGAATGCTTCTTCGAATGGGGAACAAGCCCCGAATACGGCGAAACGCCGGTTCCCTGCTCCCCGGCGCCGCCGTACGGCCCGAACGCATCGGTGAGCGGGGTCCTGCCGGGGAGCAATGAGGTCACCTACCACTACCGTGTCGTGGCCAAAAACGCGAGCGTCGGCGGAATCGGCAGGGGCATCGACAAGACGATCACCCCGCACTTCGTGCCGTTCCTGAAAACCGAAGCGGCGACGGCGGTCTCGCGGTCGACAGCCAAACTGCATGCGTCGTTCGAGGGCAACGGCGAAGCGACCGAATATTACTTCGAGTGGGGTCCAACAGAAGCCTATGGGACGAAAAGCAACGGCGGTTTCGTCAGCGCCGGCAGCCCGGTCGGCCACGAAGACCTCGAATTCGAAGCCACCGGTCTGACCGCCGGAAATACGTACCACTACCGAATCGTCGCCAAGAACGCGAACGAAAGCACAGCGGAAGACATGACTTTCACGACGCTTCCGGCCGTCCGGAACGTTGCGACCGAACCGGTGTCTGCGCTCACTCCGACCTCGGCCAACCTGAATGGCAAATTCGACATCGACGCCGAAGGTGGGGGCGCGACCAGCTACTACTTCGAGTACGGACTGACCTCGGAATACGGCGCCACGACGGCCACCGTTCCGGCAGGCTCGACCCCGGGCACCATCTCGCCCAGTCAGCCCATCGGGGTCAGCAAAGGCCTCACCTACCACTACCGGATCGTCGTCACAAACGCCCTAGGGACGACGATGGGGGCCGACCGCGTCTTCACGACCCCCCGGGAGCCGTCGATCGCCTCGTTCACGTCGTCCGACGTGACGGCGACAACCGCCGACCTGACGGCGACGATCAATCCCAATGGCTCGGCAACCACATACCGATTCGAGTATGGGACCTCACCGGGCTACGGCCAGTCGGCGCCCATTCCCGACGGAGCGGTCGGCAGTGGTGGAACGCCGATCCAGGTCAGCCAGCACCTCGAAAATCTTGAAGTCGGGGCGACCTATCACTTCCGGGTCGTGGCCGAAAACCAGTGGGGCGAAGACACCAGCGACGATCAGACCTTCGCGTTCTTCACCGCCAATTGCCCGAATGCCCACGTGCGCCAGGAGAGCGGCGCCGCGTACCTGCCTGACTGTCGTGCTTACGAGCTTGTCTCGCCCGAAATCGCCGGCGCCGTTCAGCTGTTCCCTGGCCAGGGGCTTGGTCCAATAGTCAATGAATTCATCGCCCATCCGCAACCATCGAACGTGGGCTTGGCGAGCTCGCCGGCGCGCTTCGCCTTCTGGGGCGGGATCGGTCAGATCAATGGGACCGACCCGCCGAACATCACTCAGGATCTATACGTCTCAACCCGGACCTCGAATGGATGGAAAACTCATTACCCCGGCCTCTCGGGTGGGACCTCATTCGGCTCGGGCGGGACACACTGCAGCGCCTCAATGTCTCTGTGCGAAAACTACGACGTCGAAGATCCGCTCCGCCTCGACAGTGCAGACACCGGCTCCAACGGGCCGTACGTCTTTGACGCGAACCAGAACAGCGTCAGCACCGGCCGCTTCCCGACGATGATCGAAGAAGTTCCCGGCGGCGAAGAATTCACCGGCCGGGGTATTGCCTCCGCCGACTACTCCCATTACGCCTTCGGGACGAACGATGTGGCATTCGCGACGGGTGGCCTGACCTCGGCGCCCGGTTCGGCATATGACAACGACGTCGCCGCGAACACCGCGACGATCATCTCGAAACTGCCGAACAACACGAACATTCCGCAGGACCCACAGGGCTGCAACAACGAAATTGGAAAGCAGCGGCAGTGCAAAGACGAGTTCGTAAGGATCCAGGGGATCTCGACGGACGGCTCCAACATCCTGATGTCCACGTGGGCGAAACCGGGTCAGGAATTCCCGAACAAAAATGAAGAAACCGGAGTGTCAGACACCTTTATCCATCGGGACTTGCACCTCTACATGCACACTCCGACGGGGAACTTCGACCTCACCGAAGGCGCCAGTGCTCACTACGTGTCGATGGATCGTGATGGATCCCGCGTGTATTTCACGTCTCCTGACCAGGTCACGAGTGACGACAACGACGAAAGCGTCGATCTGTTCATGTGGGAAGAGGCGTCGGGCGAAGTCGTCCGCCTCTCGACCGGAAATGAAGGTGAAGCGGGCAATTCGGATGAATGCAACGTCGGTTGGGTGCAGAAATGCGGCATCCAGACGATCGACGCCACGATCACCCGCTTCCAGCCCGGGGAAGAAGAATTCTATACGCCGGATAACTGGGCCTCGCAGACGGGCGAAATCTACTTCTACTCCCCGGAGCAGCTTGACGGCAGCAACGGAGTTGCGGGACAGCGGAACCTCTACGTCTACCGCGAAGGGGCACCCAAGTTCGTCACCAGGCTTGCCGCAGCCAGCCCGGCCGTACGGATGAATGTCGCTCCCAACGGCCAGCACATGGCGTTCGTCACCTCGGCGGCGGAAGTCACCGGGTACGAAAACGCGGGCAGCAAGCAGATGTACCTCTACGAACCCGCGGTCAACCGCATGACCTGTGCCTCGTGTGTGCCGACCGGCGAACCGCCGGCCGGCGATGCGATCGCCGCCCAGAACGGGCTGTTCATGTCGGATGATGGACGTGCGTTCTTCTCGACAAAAGCTGCGCTGGTCCCGTTCGACAGCAACGGCAAAGTCGACGTGTACGAGTACACCGACGGTCGTCCGCAGCTGATCTCGTCGGGCACTTCGGGCACCGACACGTGGGGTGGTGGGTTGCTGATCTATCCGTCGATGACGGTCGGCCTAGAGGGAGTGAGCGCGGACGGAGTCGATGTCTATTTCTCGACGTTCGACACTCTCGTGCCGCAGGACCACAATGGTGAATTCGTCAAGTTCTATGACGCTCGCACCGGCGGCGGCTTCCCGTTCCAGGCTCCGCCGCCGCCCTGCAAAGCGGCGGACGAGTGCCACGGCACCGGCAGCGTCGGGCCCGCCTCCCCGCAGGTCGGGACGGGCGCTCAGCTTGGCAAGACCGGCAACGTCAAATCGCCGAAGTGCAAGAAGGGCCAGGTCAAGAAGAACGGCAAGTGCGTGAAGAAGAAGAAGAAGAAGGGCAAGAAGAAGAAGCGAGCGCACAAGCGACAGGGGGGTCGGGCCAATGGCTGAGCGAGCACTGATGAACGAGGGTAGGAAGATGCGCAAGGTCACCCGCGCGAGACTCGCAATGTCCATCATTGCCTTGGTCGTGGCCGGGGCCTTCGGCGCGCTGCTACCTGGAGTCGCCCAGGCCGGCAACGAAATCAAAAAATTCGAAGCATTCCCGACCACCGCCCAGGCTGGCGGTCACCCGGACATCGTGACCGCAGTTGCATTCGGTAATCGTCTCAACAACAACCCTGGCAGCCCCTGCAACTGCTCCGACGGTCGGGCCATTACCGTTCACCTGCCCACAGGCGTGATCGGCAACCCGAGCGCGATCCCGACCTGCTCCCTGACCGAGTTCAGCCAGGCCGAATGCCCGGTCGAGTCTCAAATTGGATACGTCTACCTCTTGATCGCCGAAGCGATCGCGATCAAGAACCCGGCCTACAACATGGAACCGAGGCCTGACGAACCCGGGTTGATCGGTTTTGTGATCCCGATCATCGACGGGCCCGGGTTCATCGAAATAGCGTCCCGGACCGGCAGCGACTACGGACTCGACACCTTCTCCAGCGGATTCCAGCATCTGCTGCCGGCCGATACGATCCACGTCAAGCTCTGGGGCACGCCGGCGTCGAAATCGCACGATCCCCAGCGCTTCCCCTTCGGCTGGGGTCAGGAAACCAGCGACCTCTGCGCCAACCTCCCGGAACCAGACGCACCATGCAACGGTTCGTCACCGGTTTCGTCCGACGCACCGACGATCCCCTTCCTGCAGAACCCGACCACCTGCGGCGTCCAGCTGACTGCCTCGGTCGACGTCCTCTCTTATGACGGCGATACGACACACGCGGAGACGCCCTGGCCGGCGACAACCGGTTGCGAGCAGCTGGCGTTCAACCCTGCTCTGACAGCGCAACCCACAACAACCCAGGCTGATACTCCGACTGGCCTCGACGTGAATCTGCGCGCGCCGCAAACCCTGAGTGAAAATGTCCCGTCGGCTTCCGAGCTCAAGGGAACTGTCGTCACCCTCCCCGAGGGCTTCTCGATCAACCCGAATGCGGCGGACGGCAAGACCTTCTGTAGCGACGACCAGGCCAATTTCGGCACGACACAGGAAGCGGAATGCCCGGAGATCTCGAAGATCGGCACGATCGAGATCGACAGCTCCGCCCTGCCGGCCGAACTGCCGGGAGCGATCTACATTGGTGAACCCCAGGCCGGCAACAAGTATCGGATCTTCATCACCGGAGACGGTTTCGGGACCCACATCAAGCTACCCGGCTCGATCCGACTGGATCCGCAGACGGGTCGCATGGTGGTCTCGTTCGAAAACCTGCCGCAGACTCCGCTGGAGGGGTTCAACTTCCATTTCTTCGGCTCCGACAGGGGCCTTCTGGCCACCCCGACCCATTGCGGTAGCTACGAAGTGAAAGCCGAATTCGAGCCGTGGGACAACGCTCTGTCGGGTCAGTCCTCGCTGAGCTCGTTCACGATTGACTCCGGTCCCGATGGGACCCCCTGTCCGGGAGCGGTCCGCCCCTTCAACCCGACGATGGTGGCCGGCACGTCCGACAACACCGCCGGCGTCTACTCAAACCTGCTGCTGCGGGCTAACCGGGTCGACGGCGACCAGAACATGGTTCACATCAATACCCTGACGCCGCCGGGCTTCTCGGCCAAGATCGCCGGGATCCCGTACTGCCCGGAGTCGGCGATCCAGACCCTCCAGTCGCCCGGCTATTCGGGCCTCACCGAGCTCGCGAACCCGGCCTGCCCGGCCGCGAGCCAGGTCGGAACTATGTTCTCGGGGACGGGAGCGGGAGTGCACCCGCTGAACTCACCGGGGAAGATCTACCTTGCTGGGCCCTATAAGGGCGCGCCTCTCTCCCTGATGTTCGTGGTTCCGGCGGTCTCAGGGCCGTATGACCTCGGCAATGTCGCGGTCCGTTCGAAAATCCTGGTTGATCCTGAAACGGCGCAGATCAGGACGCAGTCGGACCGGATCCCGGAGATCCTTGACGGGATCCCGCTGCGGATCAAATACCTCCACTTCGACTTCAACCGGTCGAGCTTCACGCTGAACCCAACCAATTGCGACCCGTTCGAGGTCGACGGGCAGATCGTCGGCGACCAGGGATCGATCGCAGACCCGACCGCTCTTTACCAGGTGGCCAATTGCGCCGACCTCAATTTCAACCCCAAGCTCAGTCTGAAGCTGAAGGGATCTACCAAGCGTCGTGGCCATCCGGCCCTGCGGGCGACGGTTAACGCCAAACCCGGCGAAGCGAACATCGCTCGGACCCAGGTCGCGATGCCGAAGACGCTTCTGCTCGACCAGAGCCACATCGGGACGGTCTGCACCAAAGTCCAGTTCGCGGCGCACTCCTGCCCGGCGGCGTCCGGGTACGGCGAGGCGATGATCCAGACGCCCCTGCTCGACAAACCGCTCTCAGGCCCGGTCTACCTGCGCTCGTCGAACAGCAAACTGCCCGACCTCGTCGCCGATCTGAAGGGCCAGATTGAGATCGCCCTGGCGGGCAAGATCGACACCGCCAAGGGCGGCGGCCTGCGTGCGACGTTCTCGAACGTTCCTGATGCCCCGGTCACCAAGTTCGTCCTCAATATGGAAGGCGGCAAGAAGGGGCTCCTGGTCAACAGCACCAGCCTCTGCGGCCGGCCCCAGAAGGCAACGGTCCAGCTGGGAGGTCAGAACGGCATCAGAGCCAACACCAAGATGAAGCTGCAGACCGCATGCGGCGGAGGTGCCGCCAAGAAGCACCGAAAGCGGAACTCCGACAACCGAGGGGGGCGTTAGTCAATGAGGACCTCGAGGAGAGAACTGACCGCCATGCAGATCAACGGGAATCGGAAAAGGGGAGGCGCCGTGAGCCGCAGGCGTAGAACCGCGATCCTTGCAGGAGCCGTCTGTACGGCCCTCGTCGCGCTGGTCTTCGCAGGCACGGCCTCGGCGCAGATCGTCAACCTGCGCGCCTACAACGGTCCCTACCCGGGGGGCTCCTTCGACGGCACCGGCTCGGTCGGGCCGGGCGGCGCCCCCTTCTCGTCCAGCTACGGCGCCCAGATGGACATCAACCACGCCAACGGCGACTTCATCGTCGGCAACAACAACTACTGGTACAAGTTCAATTCCGCCGGCGCGCCGTCGGCCTTCTCCGCCATTTCTCCGACCACGATGGTCGGGACGACAGGCCAGAGCAACTGGAGCGACGTCTCGGTCGACAACTCCGGTGGCAGCGGGGGGGTCGGCGAAGGCGAACAAGGTCGCGTCTACGGCATGTCCGAAGGCGAAGGCACGATCAAAGGCTGGAAGGCCAATGGCGAACCCGTATCCGGTGGCTTCGCCCCACCCGGGGGGCTCGGCTACAGCGGCGTATGCGGCTTCGATGTGGCCCCCGACGGCAATGTCTGGGCCGGCAGCTGGACCGGAGGGCCGATAACGGAGTTCAACCCGGACGGAACCCCAACCGGGGAATCGTTCAACAGCGGCAAATCGGTCTGCGGTATGGAGATCGACGCCGCGGGGAACTTCTACATCGTTGATTACTGCTGCGGTGGTGTCTGGAAATTCAGCCCGACGGGTGAAAACCTAGGATTGATCGACCCCGACACGTCCGAAGCCGCTGACGTTGCGGTCGACAACGGCGACGGCCACATTTACACGATCCATGGCGATCATGTCAATGAGTACAACGCCACGGGCGGATTCGTCGGCGCATTCGGGGGTCCGGAAGGTACATACCCAGGGATGAGCGGCGCCGAAGGCGTGGCCGTTGACGAGACCACACACATCGTCTATGTCACAGATAACAGCCGCGTCGATTCCTTCAAGCGGACCGGCAACATCACCATCCCGGACGTGACCACGGAAGGGGCGCAGGTCACCGCGACCACCGCGACGATCCATGCCACGGTGGATCGGGACGTCCCGAACAGCGGCGCTCCGATCAACGCATGTGTGTTCAGGTACGGAACCAATCCGGCGAACCTCAGCAACGAAACGCCCTGTGATGGCTCGGCGCCGTTCAGCGGCGGGGTCGAAGCGACAATCGGCGGCCTCACCACCGGCACCACCTACTACTACAAGATCACCGCCGCAAACGAATCCAACAGCGTCTTCGCATCCGGCGGGGTCAAGGAACTTCAGCCCGCCGGCCCGCCGGAAATCTCCGAAGAGTCGGTTTCCGCCGTCAACACCGACGGAGCCGTCATCTCGGCGAGGATCGCCCCCGGCGGAGGCCTCACCGAATGGTGGATCGAATTCGGCTCGACGACCGCCTACGGCGGGAAATTGCCGGTCCCATCGAAAGAACTCAAAGACAACCTGGCGCCTGAAATTGTCACTCAGGCCCTGTCCGGTCTCACCCCCGGTGTCCATTACCACTACAGGTTCGTCGCCGAAAACCCAAGCGATACAACCGAGGGCAGCGACCACACGTTCACGACGTTTGCGAGTCCGGCGACCGGACCGGACGGTTGTCCGAACGCACAGGTTCGTCAGCAGACTGGCGCAGCCCAGTTGCTCAATTGCCGTGCCTACGAGCTCGCCTCGGCTGGGGACACCAACGGGTACGACGTCAGCTCGACGCTGGTACCGGGGCAGAAAACTCTGGGCCAACAGCCCGCCGCCGGTGATCACCTCCTCTATTCGCTTCAGTTCGGCACCGTTCCCGGAGCCGGCGACGCGACCAACTTCGAACTCGATCCGTATGTCGCCACCCGCAACGCGGCTGCAGGCCGGTGGGAAACGAAGTACGTCGGGATCCCGGCCAGCGGGACTCCCTCCACGGCACCGTTCGGCTCCCCGCTGGTTGGGTCGAGCGGAGAGCTCAGTGCCTTCGCCTTCGGAAACGGCACCCTCTGCGACCCCTGCTTCTCCGATGGGTCGACGGGGATCCCTGTCCATCGACCGAACGGCAGCCTGGTCCAGGGCCTGAGGGGCTCGATTGCCAAACCTAGCGCTGAACCCGCCGGTTACATCGGCCAGTCGTTGTCCGATGACGGCAGCCACCTCGTCTTCGGATCGACCTCGAAACTCGAGAATGCCGCCACCGAAGGCAACCTGACGATCTACGAGCGGGACCTGGAAGCGGGCACCACTCAGGTCGTCTCCACCCTGCCGAATGGGTCGACGATGACCGGCACCGTTGCCGGTCTCGACGTCTCCTCGGATGGGAGCAGGGTCCTGGTCGGTAAAGCCGTCAGCACCGACGCGAAAGGCAACACCTACTACGACCTCTTCATGCACGTTGGCAACAGCCCTAACTCGGTCCAGGTTGCCGATACCACCAACGGGGTCCTGTTCAACGGGATGACCTCGGACGGGAGCAAGGTCTTCTTCACCACCGCCGACCCCCTCAGCGGGGACACCGACACGAGCGCGGACCTCTACCGCGCCGACGTCACCTCCTCGGGCGCAACGGTTGCGCGGGTGTCGACGGGGACCTCATCTGGAAACACAGACGCCTGCGACCCGGTCCCGGGCAAAGAAGGCCCGGACTGGAACGTCATCCCCGGTGGCCCGCAGAACTGCGGCGTCGTGGCGCTCGCGGGCGGGGCGGGGGTGTCGTCGAATGACGGCACCGTGTTCTTCCTCTCGCCCGAGGAACTCGACGGGTCCGGGACGCTCAACGCACCGAATCTATTCGTGGCCCGACCGGGCTCAGCCCCCCAGTACGTGACCACGATCGAGCCCGCCGGCGAAGTCGTGCTCCACGCGGTCAACGAAAGCAAGACTCACCGCTATGAAGACTTCCAGGTGAGCTCGGATGGCGATTTCGCCGCCCTCGCCTCGACGCTGTCGCTGACAGGATTCAACACCTTCAACCGCAGCCAGATCTTCCGCTACGACACTGACGCGGGGACCCTGGTCTGCGCCTCGTGCGCCACGACCGAAGCCGCTCCGACCGGGAACGCAACGCTCTCCAAGGGGCTCAACCTCGCGGACGACGGCACGGTCTTCTTCACCACGGTCGAACCGCTGGTGCTGCGAGACACCAACAACCGATCCGACGTCTACGAGTGGGAAGAAGGCATCCTGCAACTGGTCTCGACCGGGATCAGCAACTTCGACGCCGGCCTTCTCGGAGTTACGTCCGACGGAGTCAACGCCTTCTTCTATACGCGCGCCACCCTCGCGCCCCAGGACAAGAACGGCGAGACGATGAAGGTCTACGACGCCCGGGCCGGCGGCGGGTTCCTCAAGATCCCACCGCTGCCGCTCTGCGCGGCCAAGGACGAGTGCCACGGCCCCGGTACGGTGCCGGCGCCGCCGCCGCAGATCGGGACCTTCAAGGGCAACGGCGGCAACGTCAAGCGGCTCAAGTGCAAGAAGCCGAAGGTCAAGCGCCACGGCAAGTGTGTGAAGAAGCACAAGAAGCACAAGAAGAAGGGGAAGCGGAGCAATGGCTGAGGCGCTGAAGATGAGCAAGGAGAAAACGATGAGCACGCAAACGACCATCTCCCGGCTTCTCTCGCTTCGCGGCGCCATGCGCGCGGCGATGGTCGGCGCCCTGGCCCTGGCGGCGTCCGCGCTCCTGGTGGCCCCGGCGGGCGCCAGCCAGGCGATCACGTCGTTCAGCGCCTCGGTTTCGACAAGTCAGGCCGGGGGGCACCCCGACTTCAGCTTCAATTTCGCCCTTGCCAATCCGGGCGAACCGGAGGCCGCCAAAGACGTCGTGCTCAATGCCCCCGAGGGGCTGTTCGGAAACCCGAACGCGATCCCTCGCTGCACCTCGAGCGACTTCGCCCTCATGCAG
This sequence comes from uncultured Solirubrobacterales bacterium, assembly GCA_963805455.1. Classification (GTDB taxonomy): domain Bacteria; phylum Actinomycetota; class Thermoleophilia; order Solirubrobacterales; family 70-9; genus VRUE01. The sequence continues at coordinate 189,692 of CAWDUJ010000009.1, read as the reverse complement.
TGCCCGACCGCCTCACAGATCGGGATCGTCACGATCCGCGCCAACTACTCGGGCAACCCAAATAACCTGCTCGGCACGGCGCCGATCTATTACGTCCAACCGCAGGAAGAAGAGGAGACGGTTCGGTTCGCGTTCTACGTCCCCTCTCTTCAGATCCCGATCAGCACACCGGTCTCGGTGCGGACAGCGAGCGACTACGGTCTCCGCTTCAGCGTCTCGGGCCTGACCCAGGTGATTCCGCTCGCCGGGGCGAAAATGACGATCTGGGGTTTCCCGGCCTCCGGTAGCAACAGCGGCGATCGCTTCAAAAAGGGTTCGCCGGGCGCGCCGTCCGGATGTCCTGGGTCCGAAACGACCGCCTGCGAAGGGCCGCACTCGGCCGGAACCGCCAATCACCCGATGATCAATAACCCGACCGTCTGCACCGGCGAAACGCTGCCGGTGACGATCAGCGCCGTCACCTACCAGGACCCGGGCAACGCGACGACCTCGAGTGATGAACTCCCGCCGGTCGACGGCTGCGAGAAACTCAACTTCTATCCCGTTCTCAACGCCTCGCTGACGACCAACGAAAGCGATGCGCCGTCCGGCCTCGACCTTGAGCTGCAAGCAAAACAGTTCGAGAGCGATGCCCTGTCGCCGTCGCAGATCAAGGAAGCGACCGTCACCCTGCCAGAAGGCCTGACGATCAATCCTGACGCCGCGGACGGCCAGCGGGCCTGCCCGGACTCACTGGCGAACTTCAACAGCGAGGCGCCGGCGGAATGCCCCGACAACGCGAAGATCGGGACGATGGACCTTGAGACGCCGGCTCTCGATGGCCCGCTCAAAGGCTCGATCTACTTCGGCGAACCGGAGCCCGGGAATCAGTACCGCGTCTTCCTGATCGCGGACGGCTTCGGGATCCACGCCAAGTTGGTCGGCGACATCCACCCCGATCCCGCGACCGGGCGGATCACGGCGGTGTTCAACGACCTGCCGCAGGTTCCGTTCGAAAGCTTCAACTTCCACATCTTCGCCTCGCAGCGGGCATTGCTGGCGACACCGACCCACTGCGCCAACTACAGCGTCGAGTCGGTCTTCACGCCGTGGAACTCGACGCTCGCGAACCAGACCTCGACCCCGAACTTCAGCCTCGGCTCGGGCCCGAACGGCGCCTCCTGCCCGGCGGAGGTTCGCCCCTTCCAGCCGCGCCTCGTGGCCGGCACCGCAAACCCGCTCGCCGGCGCCTTCAGCAGCTTCCATCTGAAGCTCGACCGCGATGACGGGGACCAGTTCCTCGGGGACCTCAACTTCAGGATGCCGCCCGGCTTCACCGGGGACCTGAGGGGAATCTCCTACTGCTCGGAGGGCGCGATCGCCACGGCGGCGGCCAACGCCGGCCGCGCCGAGCAGGCCAGCCCCAGCTGTCCCGCGTCCTCTCAGATCGGCACGACCAACGTCTCGGCTGGGCCCGGCACCAATCCGTTCAACGCGGTCGGGAAGATGTACCTGTCCGGCCCGTTCAAGGGCGCTCCGCTCAGCCTCGCGGCTGTCACCCCGGCCCTCGCCGGCCCGTATGACTACGGCGTCGTCGTCGTCAGGGTCGCCCTCCACGTCGACCCGCTAACCGCTCAGGTCTCGGCTGTCTCAGACACCGTCCCCCAGATCATCGGCGGGGTCCCGATCCGGATGCGCTCGATCCAGGTCAACATCGACAAGTCGAACTTCACGATCAACCCGACCAACTGCTCGCACTTCTCGGTCGACTCGCAGGGCATCGGGGACCAGGGCACTGTCGCCGACTTCTCCTCCTTCTTCCACGCCGTCAACTGCCGCTACCTCAACTTCAACCCGAAGATGAAGGTCAAGCAGATCGGCAAGGGAGCGACCGGCCGCAGCGCGAACCCGAGGTTGCGCTTCGAATTGCGGACCAAGTCCGGCGAAGCGAACATCAAGTCGGTCAAGGTGACCCTGCCGAAGGCGTTTGCAATCGACCAGCGCCACCTTGGCAACCTCTGCTCCAAATCGCAGCTGGAATCCGAATCTTGCGCCGGCCGCCAGTCGATCGGCACCGTGATGACCAAGACGCCGCTGTTGGATGCGCCGCTTCAGGGCCCGGCTTACGCGGTCTCAGGCTTCGGCAAGCTGCCGCGCCTCGCCTTCATCCTCAATGGCCAGGTCCGCCTTGTTCCGCAGGCCGAATCGAAGTCGAAGGGAGGGCGCCTGCAGACCACGGTCCGGACGGTGCCCGACGCCCCGATCGGCTACTTCCGCCTCGACCTTCTGGGCGGTAAGAAGGGCTATCTCGTCAATACCAGGAGCCTCTGCAAGGGCGACGCGGTGGTCAAGGTCCACTATGAAGGTCAGAATGGCAAGGGCGTCACTCAGAACGTCACGACCAAGACGGCCTGCGGCGGCGGCAAGGGCTGAGAGTCAAAAAGCTCCGGCGACGCTAGAATCCCGCGGGGTTTCTAGACCAAACCTTTGAGCGAGTAGGGGTGTTCCCTCTAGGGAACCGCAAACATGGGAGAAAGCGGAGGAGACAGATGCAGCAGGACGTAAGCAAGAAGCGGGCTTGGATGCCCTCACCGGCGATGATCATCGCGATCGTCGCTCTGATCGTCGCGCTTGGCGGGACCGCCTTGGCGAGGGGACTCGGGAAAAACTCGGTCGGCACGAAGCAGCTGAGGTCGAAGGCCGTCACCGGCCGGAAAATCGCAAACAACGCCGTCAACGGGACCAAGGTCGCAAACGGGTCGCTTAGCGGGGCCGACATCAACCTCGCCGCCCTGGGCACCGTCCCCAACGCGAACGCTTCGAGTCAGGCGGGCAACGCCAACACCGTCGCCGGGCACGCCGCTGCCTGCCCCGGCGGAACCGTCCTGGTCCGCGGAGTCTGCTTCGATCAGTCGGCCTCGGGGCCGGTCGAGAAGGTCGAAGACGCGTCCGACGGATGCACCGCCAAGGGTGGTTACCTGCCCGATCCGCTCGAACTGTCCTCGACCTCCGGTGTCCTCGATCTCGGCAATGGCACCGGGGAAAACCAGCGCGAGTTCACCGACACGTATTACGGCAACACGTCGGGCTCCGCCTACAGCACGATCTTCGTCTCGCAGACGGAATTGAAGGAGGGCGCCTTCAACACCGGCGGCCGCTACATCTGCGCCTACCCGCTCGTTCGCTAGCGATGGCCAGGATGATCCGTAGAAAGAGGGTCGCCCTCGGGGCGGCGGTGGCGGTCGTCGCGCTGGGGGCCCTGGTCCTCGCGTCGAGCAGCCAGGCGGTTCGTGTGCTGCAGGGCAAAATCGTCGTCGTCTTCGAAGGGACGATCTCGCCCTCCAAGCTTCCCCGAAGCGGCACCGCGCCGGTCGGGGTGCAGATGGGCGGCAAGATCAAGACGACGGACGGCTCGGCGCCGCCCAAACTCAACCGGATCATCCTCGACATCAACCGCAACGGGAAACTGCAGACCAAGGGCCTGGACACCTGCTCGCTCGGCCAGCTGCGCTCGATTTCCTCCGAAGGCGCCAAACGGGCCTGCTCGGACGCCCTCGTCGGGTCCGGGTCTGTCACCTCGCGCGTGTCGCTCCCCGACCAGGGGGCCTTCGCCTCGGTCGGGAAGCTGCTCGCCTTCAACGGCGTCAACCATGGTCACCCGGCGATCTTTGCCCAGGTCGCCTCGGGTGCGCCGCTGCCGCTGACCTACGTGATCGTCTTCGACGTCAAGCACAAGGGCGGGACCTTCGGCACCTCGCTGGTCGGGACGATGCCGCCGATCGCGTCCGAATACGGATTCATCTCGGCGTTCAACCTGCTGCTGCGGCGCCAGTACTCCTCCCACGGTCAGAAAATGAGCTACGCCTCGGCGGCCTGCCCGGCGCCGGAGGGGTTCACCGCGGCCAACTTCGCGTTCGCCAAAGTCAGCTACCAGTTCGCCGACGGCAGCAACCTCTCGAGCAAACTCGTTCGCCAGTGCAAGGTGAAGGGCTAGGGGATGCGGCTGCGGGGTAGGGGCCGCCTCCTCGTCGCGCTAGGAGCGCTGACGCTGGTCGCGGGCCTCCTCGTCGCCGTCGCCACCGCCCAGGTTGTCAAGCAGGCCAATCTGGAAATCGAAATCGAAGGTTCAGTCTCGCCGACGAAGCTCTCGAAGACGACTCCCAAGCCGATCACCCTCAAACTCTCCGGCAAAGCCGGCACGACCGACGGCTCCCACGTGCCGCCGCTGCGCGAACTCTTCGTCGAATTCGACAAGAACGGCCACCTCAACACCAAGGGCCTGCCTACCTGCACCGTGGGCAAATTGCAGAGCACCCTCACCGCTCAGGCTAAGGCCGCCTGCGGCCCCGCGCTGGTCGGGACCGGAAGGGTCACCGCCGAGATCGCCTTCCCCGAACAGCGGCCCTTCTCGGCCGGCGGCCCGCTGCTGATCTTCAACGGCTCATCGGGCAGGAAGCAGATGCTGATCTTCCACGTCTACGCCAAGGTCCCGGCCCCGACCACGTTCGTCACCACCGCTCAGATCGGCAAGGGCAAGGGCCCCTACGGGACATCGGCCAGGGTGAAGATCCCGACGATCACCTCCGGACAGGGGTCGCTGACGTCCTTCCGGGCGACGATTCACAAGATCTTCAGGGTCAGGGGGAAGAAGCAAAGTCTGCTGACCGCGACTTGCAAGACCGGAACTTTGAAGGCTCGGGGGGATTTCTTCTTCCAGGGGCTGACGCTTTCGGGGAAAGTGACCCGGCCCTGCACGCCCGCAAAGTGAGACGAGGAGGCTGATGATGATCAAGAAGGGAATCGCACTGAGCCTGACGGCAATGCTTCTTTTCGCGGTCGCCGCGCCTATGGCGATGGCCGTGACCCGCGACGAATACAAAGCCCAGGTCGAGCCGATCTGCAAGACGAACTCCGAAGCGAACGACCGGATCCTCAAGCCCGTTCGCAGGGAAGTGAAGCAGAACAAGTTGAAGACCGCCGGCGCCAGGTTCATCAAGGCCTCGAACGCGTTGAAGAAGACGCATACCCAGCTCGTGGCGGTCGAACAGCCGGCTGAAGACGCGGCGAAATTGACCAAGTGGCTCGGCTACGTCAAGACCGAGGCCGACCTCTTCAAGAGCGCGGGCAAGGCGCTGAAGGCCGGTAACAAGTCGAAGGCGCAGAAGTTCGTCAACAAGTTGACGAAGAACGCAAACCAGGCCAACTCCACCGTGCTCGCGTTCAACTTCCGCTACTGCAAGTTCGAACCGTCCAAATACACCTGAGCAGCATCCTGTCCCGCCTCGCGACAACCCTCGCCCTCCTGGGCATCCTCGCGATCGCCGCCGCCGGCTGCGGCGGCGGGGGCTCCGAGACAACCTCCTCGAGCAGCGACGGCGGCTCGAGCCCTACCGGCACCACCACCACCGGGCAGGGCTCGAGCACCGACACCGCCGATCAGGGAGGCGACTCGGGCTCGGGCGCCTCGAAGAAGGACAAGGGCGGCGATTCGGGCTCGGGCTCTGAAGAAGGATCGGGCTCAGGCGGCGGCCCCTCGGGCCCCGGCCTCGCCGAAAAGGCAAAGCCCGACACCAAGGGCTTCAAGGCCCCGCCCGGAGGCGACGACAGCATCCAGACCTTCGGCGGCGAAGCCGAAAGCTCCGAAGAAAAGGAAATCACCACCGCGATGGCCTCCTTCATGCGGGCGATGGCGGCACGCGACTACAACGCGATCTGCGACGGCCTCTCCAACGCCAACATCGGCCAGCTCGAACAGCTGATGAAACTGAAAAAAGAAGTCGGCACCGACTGCCCCACGGTCCTCAAATCGCTCCTCGTCGGCCCCACCGACGAAGCCCGCAAAGCGGCCGAAGGGACCGTCTACCAGGTCCGCGTCGAAGGCGAAAACGCCTTCGTCATGTTCACCCCGGTCGGCGGCACCGCCTCCTACTTCGTGATGAAGCACGACCCCGACGGCTGGAAGTCGACCTCGCTCTCCAGCGGCACGCCGTTCAACCCGGGGGCCTAGCCAGGCCCTCAGCGCGGCTTGTTGGGCTTGGGTAAAGGCGGCTCCCTTGGCGCCGCCCCGGGCGGATAATGGCTCCCAGGAGGAGAGTCTCCACTTGGGACAGACGATTCGCAGAACCGGTGGCCGCCGAGCGGTCGATGGGGGCGGGGCGGACCTCGCCGCCCGTCTTCGCGAGCGGTTGCCCGAGCTCGAAGCGGCGATCGCCACCCGCGTCTACGCGATCTCCGATCCCCGCGAGGTCTCCGACCCCGCCTATCTGGAGGGCCTCAACGCCGCGCTCGTCGCGGCGATCGAGCATCGGCTCGTGGTCCTCGAGGTCGGGGACCGCCGTGCTCCGGCCGTCCCGCCGGCCCTGATCGCGCAGGCCCGTCTCGATGCCCGCGACGGGGTTTCTCTCGACACCGTTCTGCGGCGCTATTTCGCCGGCAACGCGCTGTTCGGTGACTTCCTCGTCGAAGAGGCGGAGCGGGCTGAGATGCCGAGCTCGGACCTACGTCGCCTGCTCGCCGCGCAGGCGACGCTGGGGGATCGTCTGCTCGCAGTCGTCAGCGCCGAACACGCCCGAGAGGGGGTGAAGAGGCCCGGCAGCGCCGCCGAGCGCCGCCGCGAGTGCGTCAAGAGCCTGCTCGCGGGGGAGCTCGTCGATCACTCCGAGCTCGAATACGACATCGACGCTCACCACCTCGGGCTGATGGCGAAGGGGGAGGGGGCCCTCGAAGGGATGCGGGAGCTGGCCCTGAGGGTCGACCGTCGCCTGCTCGCGGTCCGCCGAGAGGAGGAGCCGGTCTGGGCCTGCTGGCTCGGCGGCAGGGACCAGCTCGAGGTCGAGGCCGCCCTCCGCGCGCTCCGCGAGGTCCGGCCGGAGGGGATCCTGATCACCGTCGGCGAGCCGGGCGAGAGTCTCCCCGGCTGGCGCCTGAGCCACCGCCAGGCCAAGGCCGCACTGCCGATCGCCGAGCGCGGGGACCGGACCCCGGTCCGGTACTCGGAGGTGGCCCTGTTGGCCTCGATACTGCGCGACGATCTCGCGATCGCCTCATTCCACCGGCTCTACCTGGCGCCACTGGGCCGCGGTCGCGACGGCGACAACCTCCGCCTCGCCCTGCGCGCCTATTTCCGGGCCGGTCGCAACGTCTCCTCGGCAGCGGCCGCGCTCGGCCTCAATCGCCGCACCCTCAGCAAGCGGTTGCAGGCGGTCGAGCGGATCCTCGGCCGCCCACTCGACTCGCTCGCCGCCGACCTCGAAGTCGCTCTCTCACTCGAGGCGCTCGAGACTCCGGCCGGCTGAGCGCGCCCGACCGTTCGATTCCCCTTACTGGAACTCCCGGAGACCCGAACTGCCCATTTAGGCCCTGCGCCCGACCGCCGGATCGAGGACCGTTTGACGAATGGATACGGGGAAGCATCTGGTGCGTGCGCTGGCGGTCTCCGTCGTGATCGCGCTTCTCGCCGCGGTCGCCGCCTTCGCCAAACCTCAGATCATCCGGGCCGGCAACGTCTTCCTCAAAGACAACGGCGGCATCTCGCCCTCGAAGCTGCCAAAGCGCACCCCGGTCCCGATCTCGGCCCATATCGACGCCGAAATCGGGACCACCGACGGCACCCATATCCCCGCGGTCAGGTCGCTCGACCTCGACTTCGACAAGAGCTTCGTGCTGAACGCCAAGGGACTGCCGGCCTGCAGGCTCGGCCAACTCGAAGCGAGGCCGACCGATGCCGCGAAGAAGGCCTGTCCGGGGGCGATCGTCGGCTCCGGCGACGGTGTCGTCGAAGTCGCCTTCCCCGAACAGGCGCCGTTCTCGGCGCGGGGGCCGATCGTCCTCTTCAACGGCGGTGTCCGCAACGGAACCCTGTCCCTGTTCGTCCACACCTACGTCTCCGTCCCGGCGCCGACCGCCGTCGTCGTCCCGGTCAAGATCACCCGCATCCACCGGGGCCACTTCGGGATCCACGCCGTCGCCGCCGTGCCCGGCGATCGCCGGCGGGGCCGGCTCGGTCACCCAGTTCCGGCTGGAAATCGGCCGCAGGTTCACCTACCGCGGCAAGAAGCAGAGCTTCCTCTCCGCCACCTGCCCGACAGGGATCTACTACACCGAAGGCAAGATCGAATTCGCGGGCGGAATCACCCTCCACGGCATCCACCCTCTGCCCTGCACGCCAAAGAATTAGGGATTCCCACGCGGGGACTTCGGAGGTAGTCTCGAGGGCATCGTCCGTCGATTTCGTATCTGGGCTCCGGCCGCCACCGGATTTGTGGTCCTCAGTCTCGGACTTGCGTCGAGCGCCGCTGCCTCCGGGGGCACGGTCAATGGCTGGGGCTACAACGGGTACGGCGCGATCGGCATCGGATCCATTTCCACGACGGTTGACGCTCCGGCTCCCGCGATCGGCCTCTCGGAAGTGGCCCAGCTGGCGGCGGGTGGCGAATTACACGCTCTGGCCCTGCTCGCGGATGGGTCGGTGCGATCGTGGGGCGCCAACTCCCGTGGCCAGCTCGGAACCGGGACCCTGGAAGAACGCAGCATCGCGGGCCCGGTTCTAGGTCTCCCCAACGTGGTGCAGTTGTCCGCGGGCGAATACCACAGCCTCGCCCTGCTCTCGAACGGGAAGGTGATGGCCTGGGGGGGCAATGAATATGGCCAGCTCGGCCTCGGGTCGCCGGCCGGTCCACATCTATGCGCAGGAGAACCCTGCAGCACAACTCCCGTCGAGGTGCCCGGCATCGCCAACGCGGTCGCGGTGAGCGCCGACCGATACGCCAGCTTCGCCCTGCTCGCGAACGGAACCGTGATCGGTTGGGGAAGGGACACCTACGGCAATCTGGGAGATGGGGTCGGGCAGGAATCAGGTTGCCAATGCGTCGCGACCCCCGTGGCGGTTCCCGGCGTCTCGGGGGCGATCGCGATCGACGCCGGCGAAGATTTCGTCCTGGCGCTGCTGGGCGACGGAAGGGTCATGAGCTGGGGGTACAACGCCGAGGGACAGGCGGGCACCGGGACCCAGGCCGTTGACACCGACTGTCAATGCTCCGCACCGTCTCCGGTAAATGGAATTTCAACCGCGACCGCCGTCAGCGCGGGGGCCTACACCGCCTTCGCTCGACTCGCGAACGGCACGGTCGTGGGGTGGGGGGACAACAGCGACGGCCAGTTGGCGACCGGGGCGTTTGAAGGCCCCGAAACCTGCGACGGAGGCGTCGGATCAGACTTCGGCTGCAGCCGGACGCCGATTCCGATCGGCCTGGCCGACGTGCGGGAGATCGGCGCGGTCGGGCGCTCTGTCGTCGCTCTCCTCGAGGACGGCACGGCGAGGAGCTGGGGATACGGGGCATACGGCGAACTGGGCAACGGGACCCATGGCAAAGAAACGGCGACCCCGGTATCGGTGTCCAACCTCACCGGGGCGAGCGCGCTGGGCCCGGGCATCTACATGGCATTCGCGCTGATCGGGCCCTCCCAGACGCTCTCGGTCGATTTCGCCGGCGCCGGCAGCGGCTCTGTCACGGGGCGCGAAGTGTCCTGCCCGCCACGCTGCACCGGCCGTTATTCCCAGGGGCAGGTCGCCCCGCTCATCGCCACATCGGCGAACTTCGCCGGCTTCTCGGGGCCCTGCACGGGCACCGGTGTCTGCGACGCGAAGATGGATTCCGACCAGACGGTCACGGCGACCTTCGGGGCTCCCACCGGGACCAAGATCACGAGCGCGAAAATCCTCAGCCCGAAGAAGAGGGCGACGTTCTCCTTCAGCGCCCCCGGCGCGATCACCGGCTACGAGTGCCTTCTGTTGAAGCCGAAGCCGAAGACTAAGAAGAAGCGCAACGGGAGGGCGAGCAAGAAGACCAAGAAGAAAAAGCCGAAGTTCTCCTCTTGCAGCGGTCCCAGGGCATATAAGCACCTGAAGGTCGGCAGGTACACCTTCAAGGTCCGTGCCCTCGACATCCTCGGTGCCGATGCCAAGCCCGCCCAGCGGGTCTTCAAGATCAAGGCGTCGAAGAAGAAGAGGTCCAGGTCCTGAGGAGGGACGGTGGTGGGTCGGACCTCTAAGATCCGGGCCAGTTTTCCGCCCGGGTAGCTCAGTTGGTAGAGCACTTCCATGGTAAGGAAGGGGTCACGAGTTCGAGTCTCGTCCCGGGCTTATCGGCCGTGAAATGAGCCGCGTCCTCGTTCTCTTCACCCGAGACCTCCGCGTCCGCGATCAGCCGGCCCTGGCTGCGGCCACCCGCGAGGCCGACGGCATCCTGCCGCTGTTCGTGTTCGACGATGCACTGCTGGCGGGGCCCTGCGGATCGCCGAATCGCGTCTCACACCTGCTCGACTGCCTGCGCGATCTCGACCGGGCTCTGCGCGAGCGCGGCTCCCGGCTCTACATCCGCAGGGGCGACCCGGCCGAGGAGGCGGTGCGGATCGCGAGGCGGGCCGGGGCGGGGGCGATCCACATCAGTGACGACTTCAGCCGGCACGCGAAGGCGCGCGAGAAGCGCCTCGAGGCTGCGTGCCGCGCGGACGGGATCCGGCTGTGCGCCTTCCCGGGCGTGACCGCGGTCGAGCCCGGTGCGGTCCTGCCGAGTGGCGGCGGCGACCACTACCGCGTCTTCACGCCGTATTGGCGCGCCTGGCGGGAGCAGCCTCGACGGCAGGTCGAGCCGGCGCCGCGCTCACTCGGAGACCCGCTACCCACCGCCATCCGGGTCGGGCGGATGCCTTCATTGCGCGCGCTCTGCGGTGATTCCTCACCCGCCCCCGGCATCCAGGAGGGAGGCGAGACCGCCGCGCGACGGCGCCTGGAGCTTTGGGTCCGCGGTCCCCTCGCCGGCTACGAGGAGGGCCACGACGACCTCCCGGCAGAAGCGACCTCGCGGCTCAGCGCCGACCTCCACTTCGGCTGCCTCTCCCCGGCGGCGTTGCTCGCCAGGGTCGAGGGCAAACCGGGCGGTGAGGAATTCTCCCGGCAGCTCTGCTGGCGGGACTTCCACCATCAGGTCCTCGCCTCCTTCCCGGAGCTACCGCGTCGCGACTACCGCCCGCGGGGAGAGCCGGCGCTGGCGGCGCGATGCGGCCGAGGCGCGGGCCTGGCGCGAGGGGCGGACGGGGGTGCCGATAGTCGACGCGGGGATGCGCCAGCTCGAGCGCGAGGGCTTCATGCACAACCGGGCGCGGCTGATCGTCGCCTCCTACCTGACCAAGACGCTGGGCCTCGACTGGCGGATCGGCGCCCGGCACTTCGAGGAGCTCGCTGATCGACGCCGACGTCGCCAACAACAGCGGCAACTGGCAGTGGGTCGCGGGTACCGGAAACGACACGAGGCCCAACCGGGTGCTCAACCCCGAGCGCCAGGCGCGGCGCTTCGACCCCGACGGCGCCTACGTCCGCCGTTACCTGGGCTCGTGATCGCGACGATCGGGGTCTACGGGTTCGATCGCGACTCGTTCCTGGCGACCCTCCGGCAGGCCGAGGTGAATCTGGTGCTTGACGTCCGCCAGCGGCGCGGAGTGCGCGGAGCGCAGTACGCCTGGGCCAACGCGCGGCGGCTGCAGGGCGCCCTGGCCGAAGCCGGCATCGGCTACGAGCACCTGCCCGAGCTCGCCCCGACCACCGAGCTGCGCGAAGCGCAGTACCGCGAGGACGCTCGCCGCGGAGAGGGCAAACGCTCGCGCACGGTGCTGGCGCCCGAGTACGTCAGCGGCTACACCGAGCAGATCCTCGACCCGGCCGACCTCGCGGCGATCGTCGGGTTCATCGGCAAGAGCCGGGCGGCGCTGCTCTGCGTCGAGCGCGACGCGCGAGGCCTGCCACCGGTCGTTGATCGCCGCCCGCCTCGGCGATAAGTTCGGATTCGAGGTCCACGACCTCATGCCTCCCCCATAAGATCGGCGCCACGGTGGACTTTTCCCTGACCGATGAGCAGAGCGACTTCGTCGACTCGATCCGGCAGTTCTGCGAGCGCGAGTGCGGCACCCAGGAGAAGCGCGAGGCGCTGACCCAGGGCTACACGCTCCACCACAACGACTCTCTGTATAGACAGATGGCCGAGCTCGGCTGGCTCGGGATCACGATCCCGGAGGAATACGGGGGCTCGGGGGGCTCGATGCTCGACGCCTGCCTGTTCATGGAAGAGACCTCGCGCGGCCTCGCCCCGATCGGCGGCTACGCGACGACCCTGATCGTCGCCGGCGCGACCGGGCGTTTCGGGACAGACGAGCAGAAGCGCGAGGTCCTGGGCGGGATTGCCGGCGGCGCCGTCGAGGCGATCGCGATGACCGAGCCTGAGTCCGGCTCCGATGTCGGCTCGCTGACGACCTCCGCCGAGCGCGTCAACGGCGGCTTCGTCATCAACGGCCAGAAGGTCTTCATCTCCAACGCCCATATCTCCGACCACGTCCTGATCGTCTGCCGGACGACGAAGGGGGAGTCAAAGCACGAGGGCCTGACGATGATCTCCGTCCCCCGCGAGGTCGACGGGATGGAAATCGTCCCGATCGAGACGATGGGCGGGCGCGAGACCAACACCCTCTATCTCAAGGACGTCGAGGCTCCCGCCGAGGCTGTTCTCGGCGAGGTCGACCAGGGCTGGACCCAGCTGATGGCCGGCCTCAACGTCGAGCGCCTGATCCTCGCCGCGACGATGCTCGGAATCGGCCAGCGCGCCTTCGACGACGCCCTCGCCTACGCCAAGGAGCGCCGTCAGTTCGGGCGCCCGATCGGCTCCTTCCAGGCGCTCCAGCACCGCTTCGCCGACCTCGCGACCGACCTCCAGGCCGCCCGGCTGATGACCCGGTGGGTCGCGACGCTGACCGACGAGGCACCCGACAGGATGCTCCCGAAGGAGGCCTCGATGGTGAAGCTCCACGTCACCGAGGTCGCCAAGCGGGTGACGCTCGAGGGGATGCAGATGATGGGCGGATACGGCTACTCCTCGGAGTACGACATGGAGCGGCTGGTTCGCACCTCGCTGGTCTCGACGATCTACGGCGGCACCTCCGAGATCCAGCGCGGGATCATCGCCAAAACCCTCGGCCTCTGAATCGCTATCCTTCAGGTCTGCCTCGCGCTTCGGCCCGGGGTTTTCTCTTGTAAAGAGCTTCCGCACGCAACGAGGGAGAAATGGCTCGCGGAGATGTCCGTATCGCGGTAACGCTGGCTTGCGAAGACTGCAAGCGGCGGAACTATCAGACCAACAAGTCCCGGCGCAACTCGCCGGACCGTATCGGGCTGCGCAAGTTCTGCCGTTGGTGTGGGCGCCACACCGACCACAAGGAGACCCGCTAGCCCGATGGCCAAAACCCGGGCACAGCGCAAGGCGGAGAAACGCGCCCGCGAAGCTGAGGAGCAGAAGCGCGGCGGCGACCGGAATCTCACCCAGTCGCACGCGCAGCACGACACCCAGGTCCCCGTCTCCGGCGACGTCGCCGAGGTCGAGGCGGTCGAGGCCGGGATCGCGGCCGGCGCCTCCGAAGCCGACCTCGAGACCCCCGACGCGCCGAAGTCGGACCGAGCCCAGCGCCGCGCCGAGGCCAAGAAGGCGAAGGAAGCCGAAAAACGTGAACGCGCCGACCGCAAGCGCCGCGAGAGCGAGCAGCTCGCCAAGCGCCAGAAGGCGGCTTCGAGCGACCGTCAGCGCGGCGGCGTCTTCGGCTTTCTCGCCTCCTGCTGGGCCGAGCTCAAGAAAGTCCAGTGGCCCGATCGCGACACCCTTGTCCAGGCAACCGCGGTGACGATCCTCTTCGTCGCCGTCGCGGCGGCCTATCTCGGTGCCCTCGACGGCGTCTTCAATTACCTGATCCAGAAGATCATCTAGAAGGGCACACATGTATCGCTGGTATGTCATCAACACCTACTCCGGGCACGAGAACAAGGTCAAGCACAACCTTGAGCACCGCGTGCAGACAATGAGTCAGAACCGCAACGTGCGGCAGGTCGTCGTTCCCACCGAGCAGGTGATGGAGGTCAACAAAGACGGCCAGAAAGAACCGAAGGAGAAACGGACGATGCCGGGCTACGTCCTGGTCAACATGGAGCTGACCGACGACGCCTGGGGCCTCGTGAAGAACACGCCTGGCGTCACCGGCTTCGTCGGCGCCCGCAACAAACCGGTCCCGCTCTCCAAAGTCGAGGTCGACCGCCTGCTTCACCGCGAGACGGCGGAGCGGCCGCGGACCCAGGCCCAGTTCTCGATCGGCGAGTCGGTCAAGGTCATCTCCGGCCCGCTCTCGGACTTCTCGGGAGAGATCGCCGAGATCAACGAGGACGCCGCGAAACTCAAGGTGCTGGTCTCGATCTTCGGCCGCGAGACGCCGGTCGAGGTCAACTACGACCAGGTCAAGAAGATCTAACCCGGGCCGCTACCCTCACCAATCCAATGGCGAAAAAAGTCCTCACAATCATCAAGCTGCAGATCCAGGCCGGCAACGCGAACCCCGCGCCGCCGGTCGGCCCCGCGCTCGGCCAGCACGGCGTCAACATCATGGAGTTCTGTAAGGCGTTCAACGCCCAGACCCAGGGCGAGGGCGGCACGATCATCCCGGTCGAGATCACCGTCTATGAGGACCGCTCCTTCGACTTCATCACCAAGACGCCGCCAGCGGCGGTCCTGATCCGCGAAGCGATCGGGATCCCGAAGGGCTCCGGCGAGCCGCACGTCAACAAAGTCGGGACGATCTCCCAGGACCAGATCCGTCAGATCGCCGAGCGCAAGATGCCCGACCTCAACGCGAACGACCTCGACGCAGCCTCGAAGATCATTGCCGGGACCGCCCGCTCGATGGGCGTCGACGTCAAATAGGAGAGCCCGGATGGCCCACGGAAAACGCTACCGCCAGCAGTACGGCAAGGTGCAGCGCACCGAGGCCTATCCGCCGGCCGAAGCAATCGCCCTGGTCAAGGAGACGGCGAGCACCAAGTTCGACGAGACGGTCGAGTTCCACATCAGGCTCGGCGTCAACGTCCGCCACGCCGAGGAGCAGCTGCGCGGAACCCTCGCCCTCCCGCACGGGCTCGGCAAGGACGTCACCGTCGCCGTCTTCGCCGACGGTCAGCAGGCCCGCGACGCTGAGGCGGCCGGGGCCGACTTCGTCGGCGGCCAGGAGCTGGCCGAGAAAGTCCAGGAGGGCTGGACCGACTTCGACATCGCGATCTCGACCCCGGACATGATGAAAACCGTCGGCCAGCTCGGCCGCGTGCTCGGCCCTCAGGGCAAGATGCCGAACCCGAAGGTGGGCACCGTCACCGACGACATCGAGAAGGCCGTCGGCGAGTCGAAGGCCGGCAAGATCGAGTACCGGACCGACCGCCAGGCGATCGTCCACCTCTCGATCGGCAAGGCCAGCTTCGACGCCGACAAACTGCTCGACAACTGCATGGCGGTGATCGACGAGATCAACCGCGCCAAGCCGTCCTCGGCCAAGGGCCGCTACATCCTCTCCGCGACGCTGACGACGACGATGGGCCCCGGGATCAGGGTCGACACGTCGAAGGTCAGGGACGCCGACGCTCCCTCTCCCGCCGACCCCGGACCCGAAGCGGAGGAGTCGGCGGTCGATGAGACCGCAGAGGAGCCGGCGACCGCCTAAACTGCGCCGCCGCACGCCCAAGACCACCGGCGGGGCTCTGAGCCCGGAAGCCCGGTGCAGGTGAGACGATGAACCGAGAAGAAAAGTCAGCAACAATCGAGGAGGTCGCCGCCCAGATCGAGGGCGCGGAGGCGATCTTCGCGGTCGACTACCGAGGCATCAGCGTGCCGCAGGCGGCCGAGCTGCGCGGCAAATTGCGCGAAGCCGACGCCAGCTTCCGGATCGTCAAGAACCGCCTCACCAAACTCGCCGCCGAGAAGGCGGGCGAGGAGCGGCTCGACGCCCTGCTCGAGGGCCCGACCGCGCTGACCTTCGTCCGCGGCGACACCGCCCAGGCGGCGAAGGCGATCACGACCTTCAACAAAGATCACGAGGTCCTCGTCTTCAAGGGTGGCTTCATGGAGGGCCTCGACCTCGACGCGGACAGGTTCACATCGATCGCCCGCCTGCCGACCCGTGAAGTCCTCGACGGCCAGCTAGCCGGCGTCGTCGCCAGCCCGCTCACCGGCCTGGTCCGCGGCCTCGGCTCGATGATCCAGGGCCTGGCCCTCCAGCTCGGCCAGATCGCGGAGAAGGGGCTCGTGAAAGGGGAGGCTCCGGCGGAGTCGGCCGCGGCAGAGGCGGAGGCTGAGACCCCCGAGACCGAGCCGGAGCCCGCGTCAGCTGATGAGCCCGAGGCCGAAAACACGAGCGAGGAGCCGTCGAATTCTGAGGATTCGGCTCCGAGCGAGGAAGCCCCCGAGACTGAGCAGGATGACGCCCACCCGCCAGCGGACGCGGAGCGGAGCACGCCGGCGGAATCTGATGGCGAAGGCGGAGAGCCGGCGGACTCCGAGCAGGGTGAGGCCGACTCGGCGGAATCTGATTCAGACACTTCAAATGAGCAAGAGGAGGACAACAAGTAGATGGCAACGAAAACTTCGACAGAGGATTGGATCGAGGAGCTGAAAGGCATCTCGGTTCTGGAGCTCTCCGAGCGGATCAAAGCGCTCGAGGAGGAGTTCGGCGTTTCCGCGACCGCGGTCGCGGCGGCGGCACCGGCGGCGGCAACGGCAGGCGATGGTGACGGCGGCGGGGGCGAAGAGTCCTCGACGGTCGACGTGGTCCTGACCGAGGTCGGCGGCCAGAAGGTGCCGGTGATCAAGGTCGTCCGCGCCGCGACCGGCCTCGGCCTGAAAGAGGCCAAGGCCCTGGTCGACGAGGCCCCGAAACCGATCAAAGAGGGCATCGAGCGCGACGAGGCCGAGAAAATCAAGGGTGAACTCGAGGAGGCCGGCGCCACGGTCGAGCTCAAATAGGGAGCTCAAATCACCCAAATCGGCGTCAGGCACGGAGGGGTGCCTGAAGCCGAGCGCGGCCGTGTGGTATTTTTCGCGGTCGCGCGCCTGTTGTCATTCCCTCGCAATATCTGCGCTGTATCCACGTCCCTCTGACCGCCCGAGGAGTCGCCCACTTTGGCACGTTCTAACGCTGCCCCCGTAACCCGCAGGAGTTTCTCCCGACTACCAATCCCCCTCGAAGTCCCACATCTGATCGATATTCAGCGTCGCTCCTTCGAAGAGCTGACCGATCCGAAAAAGGGTGGACTTCGAGAGACGATCAACGACATCTCCCCGATCGAGGACTACACGGGGAATCTCGCGATCGTCTTCAGCGATTTCAAGTTCGAGGATCCCCCGAACACGATCGAGGAGTGCCGGGAGAAGGACATGACGTACTCGCGGCCGCTGACCGCGACCGTCGCCTTCCAGAACAAAGAGACCGGTGAGATCCGGGAGCAGGCCGTCTTCATGGGCGACTTCCCGTGGATGACCGATCGCGGCACCTTCATCATCAACGGCACCGAGCGCGTCGTCGTCACCCAGCTGGTTCGTTCGCCGGGTGCCTACGTGATGGCGCCCAAGGACCCCGAGAAGCAGGTCTTCATCGCCAACCTGATGCCTGCCCGCGGTTCCTGGCTCGAGCTCGAAATCGACAAAAAAGGCCGCGTCTTCGTCCGCATCGATCGCAAGCGGAAACTGCCGGTCACCGTCCTGCTGCGCGCGATGGGCTACGTCGAGGACGAGAAACTCCTCGACCTCTTCGACAACTCGCTCTACATCAGGCACACGATCGAGGCCGACACCGAAGCGACCAAAACCGAGGACGGCGCCCTGATCGAGCTGTTCAAGAAGCAGCGTCCGGGCGAGCCGCCCTCGGTCGACGCCGCCAAAAGCCTGCTCGAGCAGCTGTTCTTCGACCCCAAGCGCTACGACCTGACGAGGGTCGGCCGCTACAAGCTCAACGCCCGTCTCGACCTCGATGTCGACCTCGACAACCGGGTTCTGACGCACGACGACATCATCGCCCTCGTCAAGGAGCTGGTCAGCCTCCCGAAGCTGCTCGGCATCCCCGAGCAGGTCGACGAGGAGAACCCGATCAAAGACTATGCCGCGGAGGCTCTGACCTACCCGCGCGAGCCGGTCAAGGAGCACCTCGACGAGTACGAGCACTTCGGCAACCGGCGCCTGCGCACGGTCGGCGAGCTGATCCAGGAGGCATTCCGGATCGGCCTCTACCGAATGGAGCGGGTCGTCCGCGAGCGGCTGACGACCGAAGACGCGGATGCGATCACCCCGCAGACGATCATCAACATCCGCCCGGTGGTCGCGGCGCTGAAGGAGTTCTTCGGCTCCTCGCAGCTGTCGCAGTTCATGGACCAGACCAACTCGCTCGCCGGCCTCACGCACCGGCGTCGACTCTCGGCCCTCGGGGCCGGTGGGCTGACCCGCGAGAGGGCCCCGATCGAGGTCCGCGACGTGCACCCGACCCACTACGGCCGGATGTGCCCGATCGAGACCCCGGAGGGACCGAACATCGGCCTGATCGGGTCGCTGTCGTCCTACGCCCAAATCTCCGAGCACGGCTTCGTCACGACTCCCTACCGGGAAGTCGAGGACGGCGTCGTCAGCGACGAGATCGTCCACCTCGACGCGACCCAGGAGGAGGACAAAGTCATCGCCCAGGCGAACGCCGAGATCGATCCGAAAACGAAAAAACTGAAAGGCCCGAGCGTCCTCGTCCGTGCCTCCGAGGAGGAGTACGCAACCGCGGCTCCCAAGGAAGTCGATCTGATGGACGTCTCACCGACCCAGATCTGGTCGGTGGCGACGGCGCTGATCCCGTTCCTCGAGCACGACGACGCCAACCGGGCGCTGATGGGCTCCAACATGCAGCGCCAGGCGGTGCCGCTGTTGAAGCCCGACCCGCCGCTGATCGGGACCGGGATGGAGCGTCGCGCCGCGGTCGACACCGGCGATGTGGTCCTGGCCGCCAGCGCCGGCGAGGTCAGCCACGTCGATTCGGAGCAGATCGTGGTCACCCACGGCTCGAAGAAAGACGAGTACCCGCTGAACAAGTTCATGCGGTCGAACCAGGGAACGATCATCCACCAGCGCCCGATCGTCAGCACCGGGCAGCACGTCAAGGAGGGCGACGTCCTCGCCGACGGCTCCTCGACCGCGGGCGGAGAGATCGCGCTCGGCAAGAACTGCCTGGTCGCCTTCATGTCCTGGGAGGGCTACAACTTCGAGGACGCGATCATCCTCTCGGAGCGCCTCGTCAAGGACGACGAAATGACGTCGATCCACATCGAGGAGTACGAGATAGACGCCCGCACCACCAAGCTGGGCGACGAGGAGATCACCCGCGACATCCCCAACCGCTCCGAGGAGAGCCTGCGCAATCTCGACGAGCGCGGGATCGTTCGGGTCGGGGCCGAGGTCGTCTCCGGCGACCTCCTGGTCGGCAAGGTCACCCCGAAGGGGGAGACCGAGCTGACCGCCGAGGAGAAGCTGATCCGCGCCATCTTCAAGGAGAAGGCGCGCGAGGTCCGCGACACCTCGCTCAAGGTCCCGCACGGCGAGGGTGGCGTCGTCATCGACGTTCTCACCTTCAGCCGCGACGACGGCGATGACCTCGCACCCGGGGTCAACGACCTGGTCCGCGTCTACGTCGCGACCAAGCGCAAGATCGCCGAGGGCGACAAGCTCGCCGGCCGCCACGGGAACAAGGGTGTGATCTCGAAGATCGTGCCCGAAGAGGACATGCCTCACCTCGAGGACGGAACTCCGGTGGACGTCATCCTCAACCCGCTCGGCGTCCCGAGCCGGATGAACATCGGCCAGGTCCTGGAGACCCACCTCGGATGGGTGGCCGGCAACGGCTGGTACGACGACGGCTCCGAGGCGTTCAAGCAGGCGCATTCCAAGGAGGGCGACGGCCGGGTCTATGTCTCGACGCCGGTCTTCGACGGTGCGACCGTCGAGGACGTCGACGAGGCTCTCGTGTCCTGGCAGGATGAGAACTCCGAGCGGGGCATCGACCTTGGCGTCGACAAGCGCGAACGCCCGGGCTCCCGTGCCTCGGGCACCGTCCAGCTCTACAACGGCCGCACCGGAGAGCCGTACGAGGGCAAGGTCACGGTCGGCTACATGTACATCCTGAAGCTGCTGCACCTTGTCGACGACAAGATCCACGCACGCTCGACCGGGCCCTACTCCCTCGTCACCCAGCAGCCGCTGGGCGGCAAGGCGCAGTTCGGCGGCCAGCGCTTCGGCGAGATGGAGGTCTGGGCCCTCGAGGCCTACGGCGCCGCCTACACGCTGCAGGAGATGCTGACCGTGAAGTCCGACGACACCGTCGGGCGGGTGAAGGCCTACGAGGCGATCGTCAAGGGGGAGAACATCCCCGAGCCGTCGATCCCCGAGTCCTTCAAAGTCCTGCTGAAGGAGATCCAGAGCCTCTCGCTCGACGCCAACGTCGTGTCCGAAGGTGGCGAAGTCGAGATCTCCGACGAGGACGACGACCTCCTGAAGGCGGCAGAGGAGCTGGGCATGGACCTCACCGGGGTCCGAGCCGATTCCTCCAACGGCGCCGCCGACGAGAAGGAGGACCAGGTGGTCACCGAGGGCGAGGCCGGAACCGGCGGAAACGATGGAGCCGAGGCCGAGGCGAAAGAAGAGACGAAGGTGGAGGACTGATGATCGACATCAACAATTTCGACGCGATTGAGATCGGCCTCGCGTCCTCGAAGAAGATCCGCTCCTGGAGTTGGGGCGAGGTCACGAAGCCCGAGACGATCAACTACCGGACCCTGAAGCCCGAGAAAGACGGGCTCTTCTGCGAGCGCATCTTCGGCCCGACCAAGGACTGGGAGTGCTACTGCGGAAAGTACAAGCGGGTCCGTTACAAGGGCATCGTCTGCGAGCGCTGCGGCGTCGAGGTGACGCGTTCCAAGGTCCGCCGTGAGCGGATGGGGCACGTCGATCTCGCCGCGCCGGTCTCCCACATCTGGTTCTTCAAGGGAGTTCCGAGCCGGATCGGCTACCTGATCGACATGGCTCCGAAAGAGCTCGAGAAGGTCCTCTACTTCGCCGCGTCGATGATCACCTGGGTCGACGTCGAGGCCCGTGACAAAGACCTCGGCAAACTCGAGAAAGAAGTCAAAAAAGTCGTCGACTCCTACGACAGCGAACGGCAGAAACGGACCCAGGAGCTGAGCGAGTCGCTCGAGCGCCGGATCAAGTACCTCGAGGAGGGCGCCCAGGAGAAGTTCGACGACGACGACCACATCTGGGCCGACTCGCTGAAACTGACCGCCACGCAGCTGCGCAAGTTGAAGGACGACGAGCGCACGAAAATGATCAAAGAGCTGCGTAAAACCTTCGAGGCCGAGATCTCCGACACGGAGGCCTACATCGAAGAGGCCGTCGAGCGGATGGACGAGGTCTGGAAGATCTTCACCGAGATGAAGCCGAAGGACGTCGTCAACGACGAGACCGTCTTCCGTGAGCTCAAGGATCGTTTCGGCTCACCGTTCGGCTGGGGCGAGTACTTCCGCGGCGGGATGGGCGCCGAAGCCGTCCGCGACCTGCTCGAGCAGGTCGACCTCGCGGCCGAATGCGAGGAGCTGGAGCAGGTCATCAACAGCTCCAAGGGCCAGAAACAGGCCCGTGCCGTGAAGCGGCTCAAGGTCGCCTCCGCGTTCCTCAACTCCGAGAACCAGCCCGACTGGATGATCCTCGACTGCGTGCCGGTGATCCCGCCGGAGCTGCGCCCGATGGTCCAGCTCGACGGTGGCCGCTTCGCGACCTCCGACCTCAACGACCTCTACCGCCGGGTGATCAACCGCAACAACCGGCTGAAAAGGCTGCTCGACCTCGGCGCCCCCGAGATCATCGTCAACAACGAGAAGCGCATGCTTCAGGAGGCCGTCGACGCCCTGTTCGACAACGGCCGCCGCGGCCGCCCGGTCACCGGGCCGGGCAACCGCCCGCTGAAGTCGCTCTCCGACATGCTCAAGGGCAAGCAGGGGCGGTTCCGTCAGAACCTGCTCGGCAAGCGGGTCGACTACTCCGGCCGCTCGGTGATCGTCTCCGGACCGAGCCTGCAGCTGCAGCAGTGCGGCCTGCCCAAGCTGATGGCGCTCGAGCTCTTCAAGCCATTCATCATGGCCCAGCTCGTCGAGCGCAAAGCGGTCCAGAACATCAAGGCCGCGAAGAAGATGGTCGAGTCGATGGTCCCCGAGGTGTGGGACGTGCTCGAGGAGGTCATCCACGAGCACCCGGTCCTGCTGAACCGCGCCCCGACCCTGCACAGGCTCGGGATCCAGGCCTTCGAACCGATTCTGGTCGAGGGCAAGGCGATCCAGGTCCACCCGCTCGTCTGCCACGCGTTCAACGCCGACTTCGACGGCGACCAGATGGCGGTCCACGTGCCGCTGTCGGCCGAGGCCCAGGCCGAGGCCCGAATTCTGATGCTGTCGGCGAACAACATCCTCTCGCCGGCCCACGGCGCGCCGCTGGCGACGCCGACCCAGGACATGGTGCTGGGGATCTACTACCTGACCTACGGCCCCGACGCCGAGGCGCTGGCGAAGCTCGACGAGGAGCTGGCGAGTGGCAAGAGCACCGCCACGAACGGGTCTCGGCCGAAGACGTTCCGCTCCGCGCAGGAGGCCGAGCTCGTATACGAGAACGGCGGCTGCGGGCTGCACGACCAGGCCGAGTACCGGCGGGCCGGGCACGAGCACTTCCTGACCACGGTCGGGCGGATCATCTTCAACGAAAAGATCGAGCGCGCGCTGGCCGACGCCCTCGGTGACGAATTCGATCCCGAGCAGTTCGAGTTCGCCAACCGGGCGCTGAAGAAGCGCGACGTCAACGAGATGGTCTCCGAGCTGGTCGAGGCCTACGGCGCACCCGCTGTGTCGCAGGTGCTCGACGCCTTCAAGGACCTCGGGTTCCACTACGCGACCCAGGCCGGGATCACCGTCTCCAAGAACAACGTCGTCTCGCCGCCTGACAAGCAGGACATTCTGGACCGCTACGAGAAGCAGACCACGGCGATCCAGTCCCAGTACGACGACGGCTACATCACCGCCGAGGAGCGTCACGAGGCGGTCACGTCGCACTGGAACAAAGCGACCGACGAGGTCGCGCAGGCGATGGAGGACAACCTCGACGAGTTGAACCCGATCTTCATGATGGCCAACTCGGGTGCCCGCGGTTCGTTCAAACAGATTCGCCAGCTTGCCGGGATGCGCGGCCTGATGGCCAATCCGAAGGGCGAAATCATCGAGCGGCCGATCAAGGCCAACTTCATGGAGGGACTCTCGGTCCTCGAGTACTTCATCTCCACCCACGGCGCTCGAAAGGGACTCGCGGACACCGCCCTGCGCACCGCCGACTCCGGCTACCTGACCAGGCGCCTGGTCGACGTCGCTCAGGACGTCATCGTCCGCGAAGAGGACTGCAAAACCAAAGACCACATCGAGATGGCGCTGCGCAAGGACGACGGCACCCTGAACGACAACCTGTTCGGGCGGCTGGCGGCGAAGAAATTCGAAACCAAACGCGGCCGCGAACTCCTCAAGCGCAACCAGGAGATCACCCTCGTCAACGTCGAGGAGATCGCCGAGGCGTTCGGTGACGAAGAGGTCATGGTCCCCGTGCGCTCGACGCTGAAGTGCGACGCCGAGTCCGGCGTTTGCCGTGCCTGTTACGGGATCGCGCCGGCGACGGGGGCGATGGTCGACATCGGCGACGCGGTCGGGATCATCGCCGCGCAGTCGATCGGCGAGCCCGGGACGCAGCTGACGATGCGCACGTTCCACACCGGCGGAGTCGCCGGCCAGGACATCACCCAGGGCCTGCCGCGGATCGTCGAGCTCTTCGAGGCTCGTAAACCGAAGGGGCTCGCCCAGATGGCCGAGGCTGCCGGGAAGGTCGCGGTCGAACAGACCGACAAGGCCGTGAAAGTGATCATCACCGAGTCGAGCGGCGAGGAGCACTCACACTCGTTCGCCGCCCGCACCCGCCTCCACGTCGCCGACGGCGAGAAGGTCGAGGTCGGCCAGCAGCTCAACGAGGGCTCGCTCTACCCGGCCGATCTGCTCGCGATTCGCGGGCGGACCGACACCGAGCTGTATCTCGTCGCCGAGGTGCAGAGGGTCTACCGCGCCCAGGGCGTCGACATCAACGACAAGCACATCGAGTTGATCGCCCGCCAGATGCTGAAGAAGGTGCGGATCGAGTCGAAGGGCTCGACGAGCCTGCTGCCCGGCCAGCTCGAAGATCGCGGCAACCTCAAGCGGCTCAACAAGCAGACCAAGGAAGACGGCGGCACGGCGGCCAAAGGCGAGGAGGTCATCCTCGGGATCACCAAGGCCTCGCTTGCGACCGAGTCGTTCCTCTCGGCGGCCTCCTTCCAGGAGACGACCAAGGTCCTCACCGACGCCGCACTCGAGGGCAAACGAGACAAACTCGTCGGCCTGAAGGAGAACGTGATCATCGGCAAGCTGATCCCGGCCGCGACCGGCCTCAAGCACTACCGCACCCTCGCGGTGGAGCCTGCGGTCCCGGTCGAGCCGCCCAGCGACGAGGCTCTGCTCGACGAAGACGAGCTCGCGGCCGAGCTCGGCGTCGACGGCGCCGAGGCGCCGGTCGAGAGCTTCGGGCCCTCCTTCGCGGAGGAGCTTGAGGAGCTCGCTCAGGAGATTGAGCAGACCACTGACGAGACGCCGAAATAGGAGGGCGGGTACCCCTCCTGGGAACCCGCCCTTCGGGCTCACAAGTTCCCCGGAGGGCAACTCACCCTCCCGCTTCGGTGGCACGCTGTGGTCCGGCGATGGCGGCGCCTTGCGGCGAGTAGATTTTCTGACGTGAACGCGCCTGAGAAGGTCTGCATCGTCGGGGCCGGTTCGTCGGGGATCACGGCCTGCCAGGTGCTGGCGGCGCGGGGGGTGACTTTCGACTGCTTCGAGAAGGGGTCGAAGATCGGCGGCAACTGGCGCTACGAAAACGACAACGGCCTCTCCTCGGCCTACCGCTCGCTGCACATCAACAGCGGCCGCAAGATCATGTCCTACCGGGCCTACCCGATGCCCGACAACCTGCCGGACTACCCGGACCACTTCCAGATCGCGAAGTACTTCGACGACTACGTCGAGCACTTCGGGCTCACCGAGCGGATCACCTTCAACACCGAGGTGAAGGACGTCGAGCCCGTCGACGGCGAGTGGGAGGTGACCGTCGAGGGACCCGACGGCAAGCCTCAGAAGCACCGCTACCGGGCGGTCCTGGTCGCAAATGGCCACCATTGGGACCCGCGCTGGCCCGAACCGCCGTTCCCCGGTGCCGACGGGTTCGCCGGCGAGCAGATCCACGTCCATAACTACCGCGAGCCCGACATCCTCGTCGGCAAGCGCGTCCTCATCCTCGGGATCGGCAACTCGGCGGTCGACATCGCGGTCGAGTCCTCGCGGATCGCCGAGGCGACGTTCCTGGCGCTGCGCCGCGGCGCCTACGTCCTGCCCAAGTTCCTCGGCGGCAAGCCGATCGACGAAGTCTCGCCGGCCTGGACCACCTTCCTGCCGCTGGCGCTGCGGCGGGTCGTGATGGAGCGAATGCTGAACATGGCGGTCGGCGACGTCACCGACTACGGGCTGCCGAAGCCCGACCACAAGCTGCTCGAGGCGCACCCGACCGTCTCCTCGGAGCTGCTCTCGCGGCTCGGTCATGGCGACATCGAGGTCAGGCCGAACATCGATCGCTTCAATGGCGGCCGGACCGTCCGCTTCGTCGACGGCAGGGAGGAGGAGATCGACCTCGTCGTCTACTGCACCGGCTACAGGATCACCTTCCCGTTCCTGTCGCCGGAGGTGTTCGAAGCGAAGGACAACCAGATGCCTCTCTACAGCCGGGTCGTCTCGGTCGAGCACCCCGGCCTCTACTTCATCGGCTTCATCCAGCCGCTGGGGCCGATCATGCCGATCGCCGAGGCCCAGTCCGAATGGGTCGCCGATCTAATGCAGAGCCGGGCCAGCCTTCCCTCAGCGGCCGAGATGCGGGCCGAGATAGCCGAGCAGGAACAATGGCTGAAGAAGCGCTTCGTCGCCTCCAAGCGTCACACGGTCGAGGTGGACTTCCACCCCTATCTGCGCCAGATCCGGCGCGAGCGCAAGCGGGCAGCTCAGGCAGTGTGAGGAGGAGACAGGGATGTCTCCCGCGGATCGTGAGACACCCCTATCTCCTCTCCACGTCGCCGGCGCTGCACGGATCCGGAGTTGAGATCGATTGCCGGTGCGCCGTGGGGGCCGCGGGGGCGGGGGCGCATCGGCCGCGGCCGGCCGAAACCGCCGTCCGAGTCCTCCTCGCCGACGCCCTCGGGCTCCGGTTCGCGGCTCGCCCACCAGACAAGCCAGAGTGAGCCGAAGACCGGAATCTTCAGCACGACGAGCAGGAAGAAGATCGGCAGGAACCCGTGCATCGCCGTTAGTCTAAACCGCGGGCCCACGCCGTCAAAGCCTCGACCTGGACCTCCTCGAGGCCGCGCTCGGACTCGGTCGGCACCAACAGGGTCGGCTCCTCGCGCCCCCGGGCCCACTCGTAACAGCTCTCGTCGAAGCTGTCGTCGATCCAGGCCATCGCGCGTCCTTTCCCGTACTCGTCGAGCGGGCCGAGCTTCCAGTGCGCGGACCCGAATCGGGCGGCGCCGTCGAAGCTCAGGTGGGGCAGTTCCGGCAGCCCGAGGATGTTCGGCAGGTAATCGTTCGCTTTTTCCTCCCAGCCGGTCGCCCAGACGAGTTCGTAGTGCTCGGAGAGCCGCATCAGCCGCTCGCCGGCGGCGAGCGAGATGCAGTGGACCATCCCGTCGACGAGCTCGAACCGCGCTTCCTCCCGGCTCGGCGGCTGCTCGAACCCGAACAGCGAGATGACGCCATCGACGTCGACGGCAAGGATCGGTTTGCTCATGTTTGGAATCCAGAAAACACACATGGCCTTCCGAGGGCGGTGGCCGCTCTCTGCGGTCCGGAGGGGCTGGTGAAATCCCTCTCGAACGGGCGGATACCAAAAACGCCGGCCTGATCAGGCCGGCGTTTGTCCGGGCGAGAGGGATTCCACGCGCCCCTCACCACCGGTAGTGCGCGAACGCCTTGTTCGCCTGGGCCATGCGGTAGATGTCGTCCTTCCGCTTCCAGGCCCCGCCCTGCTGCTGGATCGAGTCGAGGATTTCGCTCGCCAGACGATCGGACATCGAGTACTCGCGCCGGTTGCGTGAGAAATCGACCAGCCAGCGGACCGCGAGGGTTCGGGCGCGCCGCGCCGGAACCTCGACCGGGACCTGGTAGGTGGCGCCGCCGACTCGGCGGGAGCGGACCTCCAGCACCGGAGTCAGATTTTTGATCGCCGACTCGAGGGTCTCGACCGGATCCTCGCCGCTGCGCTCGCCGACGATCGCCAGCGCGTCGTAGACGATCCGCTCGGCGAGCGACTTTTTGCCATCGCGCATCACCTTGTTGATCGTCTGCTGGACGAGCCGGTTGCGATGGCGCGCGTCGGACTCGACCGGACGGATCTGGGCGGCGGAACGGCGCGGCATCAGGAAGCCTTGACGCCGTAGCGCGAGCGGGCCTGCTTGCGGTCGGAGACGCCGGCGGCGTCGAGGGTGCCACGGACGACCTTGTAGCGGACGCCCGGCAGGTCCTTGACCCGGCCGCCGCGGACCAGGACCACGGAGTGCTCCTGGAGGTTGTGGCCCTCACCGGGGATGTAGGTGGTGACCTCCATCCCGTTGGTCAGCCGCACACGGGCGATCTTGCGCAGCGCCGAGTTCGGCTTCTTCGGGGTTACGGTCGCGACGCGGGTGCAGACGCCACGCCTCTGCGGCGCCGAGACCCCCTTCTTGCGACCCTGCCCCGACTTGAGGCCCGGCGTCGTCGTCTTCTTCTTAGGGCGCTTGCGCCCCTTGCGAATAAGTTGGTTCGTGTTCGGCACGGCCGCGCATGGTAGCGGGCCGCGGCTCTTGGAGCCAGGATCAGCAGGAATCCGCCGAGCATCAGACCCGCGCTCGCGGCCACCTCGGCGTAGAAGCCGTCCTGCAGCACCGCGGTCGCCCCGGCGAATCGGGTGGCCAGGGAGCCGGTGTCGAGCCCCGCCGGCCGGTCGACCAGGAGGGCGACGGCGAGGCCGATCAGGCCGAGGAGGAAGACGATCCGGCCGAGCCGGTTGCGCCCGGACACGGCCGCCACCAGGGCCAGCGCGATGGCCAGGAGCCCGACCGGGACCAGTAGGTAGGCGTGGGCGGCGCCGGCCGCTTCGACGCCTTCGAGAGGGGGAGAGGCCCCCGGCAGCCCCGCGTAGCCCGGCTGCCCGATCTCGACCCCGCGGTAATCGACGAACTGGGAGGCGACGAGGAAACCCCCGGCGGCGACGATCGCCGAGCAGATCGCGCGTTCCGGGGTCAGTGCCGCACTGGCCGCGGTGGCGACCCGGACCGCCCGGACACGGGCCCGGAGCAGCCGCCGTTCCAGGAAGGAGAAGACCCGCAGGAGGAACACCCCGACGGGACGCAGGCGGCGACCGACCCAGCGCGCCCAGCGATTCGCGGTCGCGGCGACGCGGCGCGCCCGGCGCTCGAACGGCGGCCAGACCCGGGCCATGAGGCGGTTGACGCGGCGGTCCACCCTCCTCGTCGCCTTCATCGCCCAGGCCCAGGCGAGAGGCGGAAGCGAGCGCAGGCGACGCTTCGTCGCTGCTATCATCGCGCGTCGCTCAGGCTTCTTCTTGGCTGGACGTTTCGCCGGGCCCGAAGGGGCCTTTTTCATGCGCCGACCCCGGTCCTTGCCGGAAGGCTCTCTTTTCTTTCCCCTCTTCACTCCGACCCCGTACCTTAAGACCATGCCACGCACCTTCCCCCTCGAGAAAACGCGCAACATCGGGATCATGGCGCACATCGACGCCGGTAAGACGACGACGACCGAGCGCATCCTCTATTACACGGGCCGCACCCACAAAATGGGCGAGGTCCACGAGGGCGCTGCCGTCATGGACTGGATGGAGCAGGAGCAGGAACGGGGGATCACGATCACCTCGGCCGCGACCGCCTGCGACTGGGAGGGCCACCGGATCAACATCATCGACACCCCCGGCCACGTCGACTTCACGGTCGAGGTCGAGCGCAGCCTCCGCGTCCTCGACGGCGCCGTCGCGGTCTTCGACGCCGTCGCCGGCGTCGAGCCGCAGTCGGAGACGGTCTGGCGCCAAGCCGACAAGTACAAGGTCCCGAGGATCGCCTACATCAACAAGATGGACCGCACCGGGGCCGACTTCTTCAACGCGGTCGAGACGATGACGGACCGGCTCGGCGCGAACCCGTTGCCGATTCAGCTCCCGATCGGCGAGGAGGCCGAGTTCCTCGGCGTCGTCGACCTGATCGAGATGAAGGCCCAGGTCTGGAAGGACGAGCTCGGGACCGAGTTCGACACCGAGGAGATCCCGGCCGACCTTCTCGACAAAGCCGAGGAATACCGAACCCAGCTGATCGAGGCCTGCGCCGATTACGACGACGAGCTGATGGAGGCCTACCTGGGCGAGGAGGAGATCCCGCACGAGCGGATCGCCAGCTCCCTCCACCGGGCCTGCCTCGACACCAAGGTGACGCCCGTCCTCTGCGGCTCCTCGTTCAAGAACAAGGGCGTGCAGCCGCTGCTCGACGCGATCGTCGAGCTGCTGCCCTCGCCACTCGAGGTGCCGCCGGTAACCGGCGAGGTCCCCGCTGCCAAAGGCGAGGATGGCCCGACCGAGGCCGAGCGCCCCGCTTCGGACTCGGAGCCCTTCGCGGCCCTCGCCTTCAAGGTCATGACCGACCCCTACGTCGGCAAACTCACCTACTTCCGCGTCTACTCGGGCAAACTCGAGGCCGGCGGGCGGGTGCTCAACGTCACCACCGGGAAGACCGAGCGGATCGGGCGGCTGCTGATGATGCACGCCAACAGCCGCCAGGAGATCGAGGAGTGCTACGCAGGGGACATCTGCGCCGGCGTCGGCCTCAAGCAGACCTCGACCGGCGACACGCTGGCAGCTCCGGACGCGCCGATCATGCTCGAGAACATCGAATTCCCCGAGCCGGTGATCGCGGTTGCGATCGAGCCGAAGACCAAAGCCGATCAGGAGAAGATGGGGACGGCGCTGCAGCGCCTCGGCGAGGAGGACCCGACCTTCCAGGTCGAATCCGACGACGAGACGGGGCAAACTCTGATCCACGGGATGGGCGAGCTACACCTCGAGGTGATCGTCGACCGAATGCTGCGCGAGTTCAAAGTCGACGCCAACGTCGGCAAGCCCCAGGTCGCCTACCGGGAGACGATCCGCAAGGAGGTCAAGAACGTCGAGGCGCGGTTCGTCCGTCAGACCGGCGGTCGCGGCCAGTTCGGCCACGTCGTCATCAACCTCGAGCCGGCGCCGGGTGAGGGCTTCCAGTTCATCAACAAGATCAAGGGCGCCTCGATCCCGACCGAATTCATCAAGCCGGTCGAACAGGGGATCGAGGAGGCGCTCGAGAACGGCGTCAAGGCCGGCTACCCGATGGTGGACGTCCAGGTCGAACTGATCGACGGCTCCTCCCACGACGTCGACTCCTCGGAGATGGCGTTCAAGATCGCCGGCTCGATGGCGATCCAGGAGGGGGCCCGCAAGGCCGACCCGGTCCTGCTCGAGCCCGTGATGTCGGTCGAGGTCGTCACCCCCGAGGACTTCCTCGGCGACGTGATCGGCGACCTCTCGCGGCGGCGCGGCAAAGTCCAGGGTCAGGAGCAGCGCGGCAACGCGCTCGCCGTCCAGGCCTTCGTCCCCCTCGGCGAGATGTTCGGCTACGCGACCGACCTGCGCTCCTCGACCCAGGGTCGAGCGACCTACACGATGCAGTTCGAGCGCTACGAGCAGGTCCCCGCCAACATCGCCGAGGAGATCGTCGAGCACCGGGCCGGCGAGCCCGTGGGCGCCGCCTCGTGAACCACGACCTCCACAGCCACGGACCAGCGGAGCCGGCGGGCATCGGTTCCAGCTATATTTCCCAGGTTCGCCTTCAGGCAGCGCAACGCGCGCTGCCGTAGGGCGCTTCCAGCAAGACTTAACCAGCCAAACCAGACGGAACCCGACTCGAAAGGTAGAACGGAGAGCGATGTCAAAGGAGAAGTTCGAGCGCGATAAGCCGCATGTGAACGTCGGCACGATCGGTCACATCGACCACGGCAAGACGACGCTCACTGCAGCGATCACGAAAACGCTCTCCGGCAAAGGCGAGACCGAGGCGAAAAGCTTCGAGGAGATCGACAACGCGCCCGAGGAGAAAGAGCGCGGGATCACGATCGCGACCTCGCATGTCGAGTACGAAACCGAGAAACGTCACTACGCCCACGTCGACTGCCCGGGGCACGCCGACTACGTAAAGAACATGATCACCGGCGCCGCCCAGATGGACGGCGCGATCCTGGTCGTCTCGGCCGCCGACGGCGTCATGCCGCAGACGCGCGAGCACATCCTGCTCGCCCGCCAGGTCAACGTGCCCCACGTCGTCGTCTTCCTCAACAAGATCGACCAGGTCGACGACGACGAACTGATCGAGCTCGTCGAGGAGGAGGTCAAAGACCTGCTCAACGAGTACGACTTCCCGGGCGACGAGACCCCGATCGTCAAAGGGTCGGCGCTGAAAGCGCTCGAGGGCGACGAAGACGCCCAGAAGGCCGTCTTCGAACTCGCCGACGCGCTCGACTCCTACATCCCGGAGCCGGTCCGTGAGCTCGACAAGCCCTTCCTGATGCCGATCGAGGACATCTTCTCGATCACCGGCCGCGGCACCGTCGCCACCGGACGCGTCGAGCAGGGAATCGTCAACACCGGCGACGAGGTCGAGATCGTCGGCATGAAGGACACGACCACGACCGTGGTCACCGGGGTCGAGATGTTCCGCAAGCTCCTCGATCAGGGGCAGGCGGGCGACAACATCGGCGCCCTTCTCCGCGGCACCAAGCGAGAGGAGATCGAGCGTGGCCAGGTGCTGTGCAAACCGGGCTCGATCACGCCGCACACCAAATTCAAAGCTGAGGTCTACTGCCTGAAGAAGGAGGAGGGTGGTCGTCACACCCCGTTCTTCTCGGGCTACCGGCCGCAGTTCTACTTCCGCACGACCGACGTGACCGGGATCGCCAACCTCCCCGAGGGGACCGAGATGGTGATGCCGGGAGACAACGTCGAGATGACGATCGAGCTGATCCAGCCGATCGCCATGGACCAGGGCCTGCGATTCGCGATTCGCGAGGGCGGCCGGACCGTGGGATCGGGTGTCGTCGCCGACGTCATCGAGTAGCACCCAAGGGGCGGGCCGAAAACCCCGCCCCCTCGCCGCGCCGATCGGGGCGGTGGGACAACTGCAAAAGAACATACGACCGGGGCGGCGCCCCACCACGTTCAGGGGCGGCGCCCCTTTCACGCGGTAAGGGCCGCACCAACAAAAAGGAAAAGAGACCGTGGCGACAATCGCGGCGCAGAAAATTCGAATCAGGTTGAAGGCGTATGACCACGACGCCATAGACCGCGCTGCCCGTGAGATCGTCGAGACGGCGGAGCGGACCGGGGCCACCGTCTCCGGGCCGGTTCCCCTGCCGACCGAGAAAAACGTCTACTGCGTGATCCGCTCCCCGTTCAAGGACAAGGACTCGCGCGAGCATTTCGAGATCCGCACTCACAAGCGGCTGATCGACATCCTCCAGCCGTCGCCGAAAACCGTCGACTCCCTCCAGCGCCTCGACTCGCTGCCGGCGGGCGTCGACATCGAGATCCGACTCTGATGGCTGCGATCCTCGGGAGGAAGCTGGGCATGACGCAGGTCTTCCGCGAGGACGGCGAAGTCGTCCCCGTCACCGTGATCGAGGCCGGCCCCTGCAAGGTCACCGCGGTCCGCGACGCCGAGCGCGACGGCTACGCCGCCGTCCAGCTCGCCTATGACGAGGTCAAGGAGGGGAAGCTGACCCGGGCCGAGGTCGGCCACCTGAAGAAGGCCGGAGCGCCGCCGATGCGCCACCTGGCCGAGTTCCGCGATGAGGACCTCGGCGCCGAGGAGGGCCCCAAGATCGGTGACGACGTGACCGTCGCCTCGTTCGAGTCCGGTCAGAAGGTGAAGGTCTCCGGGGTCTCGATCGGGAAGGGCTTCCAGGGCGGGATCAAGCGCCACAACTTCAGCCGCGGCCCGGTCAGCCACGGCTCGCACAACGTCAGGGCGCCGGGTTCGATCGGCGCCAGCGCCTTCCCGGCCCGCGTCTTCAAAGGGATGCGGATGCCCGGTCAGATGGGCAACAAGCGGGTGACGCAGGGGGGCCTCGAAGTGGCCGAGATCGACGCCGAGCGCAACCTCCTGCTGGTCCGGGGCTCGGTTCCCGGGTCGAAGAACACCCTGCTCGAGGTGAGGACCGATGACTAAAGCGACCGTCCTCGGCAAGACCACGAAAGCCGACCTTCCGAAAGAGCTCTTCGCCGAGCCCTTCCACCACTCGCTCGTGCACGAGACGGCTCGTGCCGACCTCGCCGCCCGGCGGCGGGGGACGGCGTCGACCCTCAGCCGCGGCGAAGTCTCGATGACGACCGCGAAGGCGTGGCGCCAGAAGGGAACCGGCCGGGCCCGCGTCGGCGCCCTGAGCGTTCCGCACCGGATCGGCGGCGGCACCACCTTTGGCCCCCACCCGCGCCACTTCGTGGTCAAGGTCAATCGCAAAGCGCGTCGCAAGGCGATGCGCTCGGCCCTCTCGGTCCACGCCGAGCGAGGCAGCATCGCGCTGGTCGACCCGGCCACCTTCGACGCTCCCTCGACCAAGGCCGCCGCGCAGGCACTGGCGAAATGGGATGCCGCGCGGCCCACGCTCGTCGTCCTCGAGGCCGAGGACGTGGGCGCCCTGAAGAGCTTCCGCAACATTGAGCGGGTGACCGTCGCCGAGTTCGGCGCGATCGGCGTCGCCGACGTGATCGGCGCCGCCTCCCTGGTCCTCTCCGAGGGCGCGATGGAGAAGCTGAAGGCGAGGCTCGGCTGATGAGCGCGGAGCGAGCAAGCGTCACGATCTGGTTCTCCGCGCCGCGAGCGAAGCGTGAGGTCGTGTGATGAGCGCGGAGCGAGCAAGCGTCACGATCTGGTTCTCCGCGCCGCGAGCGAAGCGTGAGGTCGTGTGATGGACGCGCGCACGATCCTCATCCGACCGGTCGTCTCGGAGAAGAGCTACGCGCTGATCGCCGAAGGCAAGTACACGTTCCGGGTCGACCACCGCGCCCACAAGACCCAGATCGCCCACGCGGTCGAAGAGATCTTCGGCGTCGACGTCGCCTCGGTGAGGACCGCGCAGGTCCGGGCGAAGCCGAAGCGGCGGAATCTGGCGCAGCCGATCGGGAAAACCCGCTCCTGGAAGAAGGCGATCGTCCAGCTCGCCCCCGGAGAGCGGATCGAGCTGTTCGAGGGCGCGGAGACCGCCTAGGACCGAGATAACGATGCCGAACCGAAGAACAAAACCGACCAGCCCCGGGCGCCGCTTCGCGACCTACCCGATGCGTGAGCAGCTGACCAGCTCCGAGCCGGAACGGAAGCTGACCGAGGGCCTGCGCAAGTCCGGAGGCCGCAACAGCAACGGCCGCGTTACCGCCCGCCATCGTGGCGGCGGCGCCAAGCGCCGCTACCGCCGAATCGACTTCAAGCGCCTCAAGGACGGAGTGCCGGCCAGGGTCGCGACGATCGAGTACGACCCGAACCGCAGCTGCTACATCGCGCTGCTGCACTACGCGGATGGCGAGAAGAGCTACATCCTCGCCCCCGCCGGGCTCACCGTCGGCGACACCGTCCAGTCCGGGAAAGGGGCCGACATCAAAGCGGGTCACGCGCTCCCGCTGCGCGAGATGCCGACCGGGACCGTGGTCCACAACGTCGAGATGGTTCCCGGCCAGGGCGGCAAGCTCGGGCGCGCCGCCGGCACCGCGATCCAGCTCGCCGCGAAGGAGGGCGACATGGTGACGCTCCGCCTCCCCTCCTCCGAGATGCGGATGGTCCGCGCCGACTGCCGCGCCACCGTCGGCTCGCTCTCCAACCCCGAGCACCAGAACATCAAGATCGGCAAGGCCGGCCGTAACCGCCACAAGGGCAAGCGCCCCCAGACCAGGGGGGTGGCGATGAACCCCGTCGACCACCCGCACGGCGGCGGCGAGGCCCACCACACCCCCGGTGGGCACCCGGTGACCCCTTGGGGGAAGCCGACGCTCGGCTACCGGACCCGCAAGAAGGGCAAGCAGTCCGACCGCTACATCGTCCGCGGCCGCAGGCGCGGGAAGAAGAAGAGGTAGCAGGTGGGACGCTCGACGAAAAAGGGCCCCTGGGTCGAAGAGGCGCTGATGAAGCGGATCGAGGCGATGAACGAGTCCGGCCAGAAACAGATGGTCAAAACCTGGTCGCGGACCTCGACCGTCTTCCCCGACATGGTCGGGCACACGATCGCCGTCCACGACGGGCGCAAGCACGTGCCTGTCTTCATCTCCGAGTCGATGGTCGGGCACAAGCTCGGCGAGTTCGCGCCGACCCGCACCTTCCGCGCCCACTCCGGAACCGGCAAGGGATCTGAGTAGAGATGGCTGACGAGAAACAGAAAAAAGGCGCCAAAAAACCGGCCTCGAAAAAAGCTGAGAAAGCGAAAAAAGCCCCTGCCAAAAAAGCAGCGGCGAAAAAAGACGCGGGGAAAAAAGACGCGGGGAAAAAAGCCAAAAAACCGGCCTCGAAAAAAGCTGAGAAAGCGAAAAAAGAGCCCGCCAGGAAGCCGGCCCCGATCGTCGTCCGCGCCAGCTCCCGCTACGTGCGGATTCCGCCGCGCAAGGCCCGGCTCGTCGCCAACCAGATCCGCGGTATGCACATCGAGCGCGCCCGAGCGCTGCTCGAGTTCTCCCCGCGCGGCGCCGCTGTCGACATCCGCAAGCTGATCGAGTCGGCCGCCTCCAACGCCGAAAACAACCACGACCTGATCGCCGACGAGATGAAGGTCGTCGAGATCACCGTCGACGAAGGCCCGACGCTGCGCCGGTTCCGGCCGCGGGCGCTCGGCCGCGCGACCCCGATCAACAAGCGCACCAGCCACATCGCCGTCGCGCTCAGCCCCGAGGGAGAGGATTTTTGAGATGCCTGCCTCCCCGACCATGCACACCCGGATGAGCCGACCGGCGCTTCGCATCTCTGCGTCCTGGGGCTTGCCTTTGGCTCCACCAAAGGCGGCGCCCTGCGTTCTTGATCTGCTCGACCACTCGCCTCCCCAGGCGCACATGCCCAGGAAGGCAGGCATCTAATGGGACAGAAGATCCACCCCGGTGGCTTTCGGGTCGGCTACATCCAGAACTGGAAGTCGAACTGGTTCGACGAGAAGGGGTTCGCGGACGTCCTCCAGGAGGACCTCCAGATCCGCGACCACATCGAAAAGAAACTTGCCCACGCCGGGCTCTCCGAAATCACGATCGAGCGCCGCGGCGAGGTGGCTGTCGATATCCACACCGCCCGCCCCGGAATCGTGATCGGCAAGTCGGGCAGCGAAGTCGACGCCCTCCGTAAGGAGCTCCACAAGCTCACCGGCAAACCGGTGAAAGTGAACATCCGCGAGGTGAAGCGCCCCGAGCTCGACGCCAAACTGGTCGCCCAGTCGATCGCCGAGCAGCTCCAGAACCGGGTCGCCTTCAGGCGGGCGATGAAACGGGCGCTGACCTCGGCGATGCGCTCCGGCGCCAAAGGGGTCAAGGTCCAGGTCTCGGGTCGCCTCGGCGGCGCGGAGATGGCGCGGACCGAAGGCTATTCCGACGGCCGGGTCCCGCTCCACACGCTGCGGGCGAACATCGACTACGGCTTCTACGAGGCCCGCACCACCGCCGGCCGCATCGGCGTCAAATGCTGGATCAACAAGGGCGAGGTCATGCCCGAGGGATTCCGCTCCGACCAGGTTCCCGGCGACGGAGAGGCGCCCCCGCCCCAGCGCGGGCGTGGCCCCGGCCCCGATCGTGGCCGCGGGGGAGGTGGTCGCTGATGCTGATGCCGAAGCGGGTCAAACACCGCAAACAGATGCGCGGCAGGATGCGCGGCTACACCAAGGGCGGCAGCCATGTCGCCTTCGGCGAGTACGGGCTCAAGGCCATCGACCGCGGCTGGATCACCAACCGCCAGATCGAGGCTGCCCGCGTCGCGATGACCCGCAAGATCAAACGTGGCGGCAAGGTCTGGATCAACGTCTTCCCGGACAAGCCCTACACGAAGAAGCCCGCCGAGACGCGGATGGGCTCGGGCAAGGGAAACCCCGAGGGCTGGGTCGCCGTAGTCAAGCCGGGCAAAGTGATGTTCGAGTTGGCCGGGGTCCCCGAGGACCTCGCCCGCGAGGCGCTCCGGCTTGCCGGGCACAAGCTCCCGATCCGGACTCGGTTCGTGAGGCGCGAGGGGGTCGAGTCCTGATGAAGGGGGCTGACGTCCACAACATGAAAGACGACGAGCTGGTGGCGAAACTGATGGACGCCCAGGAGGAGGCCTTCAATCTCCGTTTCCGCCACGCCACGGGCGAGCTCGAGAACACGGCCCGCCTTGGGGCCACCAAACGCGACGTCGCCAAGCTTCTGACCGTCGCGCGAGAGCGCGGCATCGACGTCCAAAAAGAGCTCAGGAAATAGATGGCAGACGAAGAGAAAAAAGACGCAGTGGAAGAGACGCCGCAGGACGAGGCACCTCAGGACGAGGCCGCCGAGGCCCCTGCCGCCGAAGAGACGGCCGCCGACCCCGGACGCGAAGCGGAGGAGTCGGCGGATGATGGCGAAGCCGATAGCCCGAGTGAGGAGGAGTCGCAGTCTGATTCCTCTACGACGAGCGAGGGCGGCGAATCGCCCCCTGCCCCTGCCGCTGAGGAGAGTCCTGAGGACGATCTTCCTTGGAAGGAGCGGCGGCGGCTCGAGAGGTCGCGCAGGCCGCACGAGGCGCGGCCTCAGCTCAATGATGATGAGCGCGCCGCTAAACGCGCCGAGGCCCGGAAGGCGAAGTCGGAGCTGCGACGCAAACAGCGCGCGGCGCTGAAAGCGGAGGGCGGTGCCGCCGGCGCCGGGACGCCCCCGGCCGAGCATGAGACCAACGCGGCCAAGGTCCGCCAGGGGATCGTCGTCTCCGACAAGGGCGAGAAATCGATCACCGTCCGGATCGACATCGTCCGCCGCCACCCGACCTACGAGAAGGTCGTCCGCCGCTCGCGGACCCTGCACGCGCACGACGAGCGCAACGAGGCCGGCCAGGGCGACACCGTCAGCATCGTCGAGACCCGGCCGCTGTCGAAGACCAAGCGCTGGCGCCTGGTCGAGATTCTCGAGAAGGCCAAGTGATGACGGTGACTCCACCGAACCGAGCACGCCCCATTCGGCTGCAAACCTTCGCCGGACCTTCGTCCTCGGTCGCTCACGCACTCTCCGGGTGCGCCGCGCTCCCTGTGTCCTTGCCAGGCTCGGTTTTCGCTCGCCCGGGGCGCACTGCGCTGGAAGGAGGCACCGCCACGTGATCCAGCAGGAGTCGAGACTGAAAGTGGCAGACAACTCGGGTGCGAGGGAGATCCTCTGCATCCGGGTCAAGGGCGGCTCGCACCGTCGCTACGCCGGTGTCGGCGACGTGATCACGGCGACGGTCAAACAGGCGAGCCCGCAGGGCGGCGTCCGCAAGGGCGAGGTCGTCCAGGCGGTCATCGTCCGCACCCGCAAGCAGCTCGGCCGCTCCGACGGCACGTACATCTCGTTCGACGAAAACGCGGCGGTCCTGATCGAGCAGGACGGGACGAACCCGCGGGGCACCCGGATCTTCGGCCCCGTCGCCCGCGAGCTGCGGGACCGGAACTTCATGAAAATCGTCTCGCTGGCGCCGGAGGTTCTCTGATGGCGAAGGCGATGAAGATTCGGGAGGGCGACGAGGTTCAGATCATCGGCGGCAAGGACTCGGGCAAGTCGGGCCGGGTGACGCGGACCGAACCGAAGCGCAGCTTCGTCTACGTCGAGGGCCTGAACATGGTCAAGCGCCACGAAAAACCGCGTCCGGTCCAGGACGCCCAGCGCGCGGCCAGCATCGGCGGCATCGTCGACAAGGAGGGGCCGATTCACGCCTCCAACGTGATGCTGCTCGACCCCAAAGACAACAAACCGACGCGGGTTGGCGTCCGCCGCGACAAAGGCGGCAAACGCGAGCGCTACTCGAAGCGGAGTGGGGTGGCGTTCTGATGGAGGCCGCAGCGACCCCGACCACCCAGGCCGCGCCGCCGCCGCGCCTGCGCGAGCGCTACGAGCAGGATGTGCTTCCGGCGCTGATGAAACGGTTCGGCTACTCGACCGAGATGGCTGCCCCACGGGTGAGCAAGATCACCCTCAACATGGGTGTCGGCGAGGCGCGGCAGAACAACAAAATGCTCGAGGCGGCGCAGGGCCAGCTGGCGACGATCGCCGGCCAGCAGCCGAGCGTCCGCCGGGCACGGAAGTCGATCGCCTCGTTCAAGGTCCGCGAGGGGATGCCGGTCGGCCTCTCGGTGACGCTGCGACGCGCTCGGATGTGGGAGTTCCTCGATCGGCTCTGCTCGATTGCGATTCCCCGGATCCGTGACTTCCGCGGCCTCAACCCGCGTTCCTTCGACGGCCGCGGCAACTACTCGATGGGGGTCCGCGAGCAGCTGATCTTCCCCGAAATCGACTACGACTCGATCGACGAGGTGCGTGGCCTCGACGTCACGATCACGACCACCGCAGAGACCGACATCGAGGCCTTCGAGCTTCTGCTCGGGCTCGGAATGCCATTCGCCAAAGACGGCCGGCCGGGTGGCGTCGACGAGGAGGCGCAGGCCGCCGAGGAGGAGGAGAAGCGCAAAGAGGAGGCGCGGGCGCGGGCCGAGGCCGAGCAGGCCGCGCTGGACCAACTTAAAGAGGAAAACCCCGACGCGTACGCCAAGCCTGTGGAGGAGGCCGAGGAGGCCGAGGAGGGCGAGGGCGGCGCCGAGGGCAACGAGGGCGGGGCCGACGAGGCCGCTGCCGACGAGGAGAATTCAGAGGATGGCTAAGACCTCCCAGAAGGTGAAGCAGAGCCGCAAGGCCAAGTACCAGTCGCGCGAATACAACCGCTGCCGCCGCTGCGGGCGTCCGCGCGGCTTCTACCGCAAGTTCGGCCTCTGCCGGATCTGCCTCCGCGAGGCGGCCCACGAGGGCTACGTCCCCGGAATGAAAAAGTCGAGCTGGTAGACGATGCTGACCGACCCGATAGGCGATTACCTGACCCGGATCCGGAACGCGATCGGCTCCGGCCATGACGAGGTCGAGATCCCGGCCTCGCGGCTGAAGATGGAGATGTCGAGGATCCTCAAGGAGCAGGGCTACATACGCGACTTCTCGCGCAAGCCCGGCCGGGTCGGCGAGGAGATCAGCATCCGGCTCAAGTACACCGAGGACCGGCGTCCCGTCATCATCGGCATGGAGCGGATCTCGCGGCCGGGCCGGAGGCGCTACGTCAATCACAATCAGGTTCCGCGCGTCGACGGCGGGACCGGGACCGCGATCATCAGCACCTCGACCGGGGTCATGACCGGCCACGAAGCGAAGGCGAAGGGTGTCGGCGGCGAGGTCGTCGCCTACGTCTGGTGAGCAGCTAGCGAGAGAGAATTCATGAGCAGGATCGGAAGAAAGCCAATCCCCGTACCCGACGCCGTCACGGTGGAGGTCGCCCCTGGCAGCGTTGCCGTCAAGGGCCCCAAGGGCGAGCTCAGCCAGGCCCTGTCCGTCGACATGAAGGTCGAGCAGGCGGACGGCACCGTCACCGTCGCCCGACCGACCGACCGCGGCGAGCATCGCGCGCTGCACGGGCTGACCAGGAGCCTGATCGCCAACATGGTCGAGGGCGTCACCGATGGATTCGAGAAGCGCCTTGAGATCCAGGGCGTCGGCTACCGGGCGCAGCTGAAAGGCAAGAACCTCGAGATGGCTTTGGGCTTCTCGCACCCTGTCTCGATCGAGCCGCCGGAGGGGATCGAGTTCGAGGTCCCGCAGCCGACCGAGGTCATCGTCCGCGGGATCGACAAGCAGCTCGTCGGCCAGGTCGCGGCGGACATCCGCAAGCGCCGCCCGCCCGAGCCCTACAAGGGCAAGGGCATCCGCTATCGCGACGAGCATGTCGCCCGCAAGGTGGGGAAGAGGGCCTGATGGCCGTCGTCACGAAGCGAGAGCACCGTCTCCGCCGCCGCCGCCGGGTCCGTGCCCGGGTCGTCGGCAGCGCCGAGCGCCCCCGTCTGTCCGTCTACCGCTCGAACCGCGGGATCTTCGCCCAGCTGGTCGACGACAGATCCGGCCACACTCTGGCCGCGGTCAACTGGATCGAGCCCGAGCTGCGCAAGCTGACCGCTGCCGAGCAGGCGAAGCGGGCCGGCGAGCTGCTGGCCGAGCGCGCCAAGGCGGCCGGAATCGAGACCTGTGTCTTCGACCGCGGCGGCTACAAGTACCACGGCCGCGTCCAGGCGCTCGCCGAGGGCGCCCGCGAGGGAGGCCTGAAGTTCTGAACCGCTACGGTGGGCGATCGCTATGAAGGGCATGGACACGACAAACGTTGAGACGGTGAGCCCGCGGGGGCTCGACCTCCAGGAGCGCGTGATCGAGATCAACCGCGTCGCCAAGGTCGTCAAGGGCGGCCGCCGGTTCTCGTTCACGGCGCTGGTCGCCGTCGGCGACGAAGAGGGCGTGGTCGGGATCGGCTATGGCAAGGCGCGGGAGGTCCCGCTGGCGATCCAGAAGGCGGTCGAGAACGCGCGCAAGAGCCTCATCCGCGTCCCCAAATACGGCCAGACCCTGACCCACAAAATCATCGGCCGCTACGGTGCCGGACACGTCGTCCTGCGCCCGGCCAGCCCCGGCACCGGCGTCATCGCCGGTGGCGGCGTCCGCGCCGTCCTTGAGCTCGGCGGCGTCCGCGACGTCCTCACCAAGAGCATCGGCACCCAGAACCCGATCAACCTCGTCAAGGCGACGATGGACGGCCTCGTCCGTCTGCGCCGGCCCGAGGAGGTCGCCGAGCTGCGGGGGCTCACCGTCGCCCAGGTGCTGGGTGTCAGCTCGAATGGGGCTCAGGACGAGGAGCCGACCACCCAAACTTCGGGGGAGACCCCCGCCGCCCCCGGAAGCGAAGCTGAGGAGGCGGCGGTTTCTGGCGAAGCCGATAGCCCGAGCGAGGAGCAGTCGCAATCTGACTCCTCTGCGACAAGCGAGGGCGGAGAGTCGCCCCAGACTGAGCAAGGTTCTGATGATGCCCCAGCCGCTGAGGGTGACGCCCCAGAAGCTGAGACAGCGCCGGCCGCCGACAAAACTGCTGAGGGCCCGGCCGCTGAGGAGGTCCCGGCGGAGGGGGGCGAGAGCTCGTGAGCGCTGTCAAGGTCACACAGGTTCGCTCTGTCGCCGGCACCAATCCGAGCCAGAAAGCGACGCTCCAGGCGCTGGGCCTCGGTCGGATCGGGAAGGCCGTCGAGCTGAAGGACTCGCCACAGCTGCAGGGCCAGATCCGAGTCGTCTCGCACCTGGTGGAGGTCGACGGTGGCTGAGAAAAAAGACAAGGACCGCGCCTCGGAGATCGGGCTTCACAGCCTCAAGCCGAAGCCCGGCTCGCGGCGGCCGCGCCGCCGTGTCGGCCGCGGCGAGGGCAGCGGGCTCGGCAAGACCTCGGGTCGCGGCCACAAGGGATACGGCTCACGCGCCGGCGCCAAGAAGAAGGCCGGCTACGAGGGCGGGCAGAACCCGATTCACATGCGGATGCGAAAGCTCCGCGGCCCGCACAAAAAGCAGTCGATGCCGTTCGAGAACTTCCGCACCGCCACCCAGCCGGTGAACGTCAGCGACCTCGAGGATCGCTTCGACGCCGGCGCCGAGGTGAACCCCGCATCTCTCAAGGAGAAGGGGCTCGCGAAGCGCTCCGATCCGGTCAAGATCCTCGCCCGGGGCGAGATCTCGAAGAAACTCGAGGTCCACGCGCACGCGTTCAGCTCCGCCGCCCGCGAGAAGATTGAGGCTGCGGGAGGCTCCTGCCACACTCTGGAGCCCTGATGCTCAAAACGATTGCGAACGCATTCAGCGTCGCCGACATCCGAAAGAAGCTGGCCTTCACGGCGGCGATGCTGGCGCTGTACCGCCTCGGCGCATACATCCCCGCTCCCGGCATCGACAGTGCGGCGCTGAAGGAAATCCAGAGCAACTTCGGCGGCAGCAACATCCTCGGGTTCCTCAACCTCTTCTCCGGCGGCGGCCTCTCGCGGCTGTCGCTGTTCGCGCTGGGGATCATGCCCTACATCACGGCCTCGATCATCCTCCAGCTGCTGACCGTGGTCGTCCCCTCTCTCGAGAAACTCCAGAAAGAAGGGGAGGTGGGGCAGCAGAAGATTACCCAGTACACCCGTTACCTCACCGTCGGGCTCGCGTTCGGCCAGTCCTTCGGCTACGTCTACCTGTTCAAATCCTTCGGGCAGACGGCCGGCAGCGACGTCGTCGCCCAGTTGAGCGGGGCC
This sequence comes from uncultured Solirubrobacterales bacterium, assembly GCA_963805455.1. Classification (GTDB taxonomy): domain Bacteria; phylum Actinomycetota; class Thermoleophilia; order Solirubrobacterales; family 70-9; genus VRUE01. Next base: position 146,230 of record CAWDUJ010000009.1, on the reverse strand, counting down.
CGCGTCTTCCTGATCGTCGCCTGCCTGACCGCGGGCTGCACGCTGCTGATGTGGCTCGGCGAGCTGATCACCCAGCGCGGCATCGGCAACGGCATCTCGCTGATGATCTTCGCCTCGATCGCATCGCGAATACCCCAGGGGATCGAATCCTGGTGGAACAACCCCGACCAGGTCTTCGTCGTGATGATGCCGTTCGTCGCCCTCGCCGTGATCCTCGCGATCGTCTTCGTCCAGGAGGGCCAGCGGCGGATCCCGGTCCAGTACGCGAAACGCGTGGTCGGCCGGAGGATGACGTCGGGCGGCTCGACCTATCTGCCGCTCAGGGTGAACATGGCGGGGGTCATCCCGGTCATCTTCGCCGCCTCGATCATGGCCTTCCCGCCGACGATCGGCCAGCTCCTCAACACTCCCGCCGCGCTCGACTTCGCAGCCTTCTTCAGCCCGAACGGCTGGGCCTATGTGGCCGGCGAGGTGTTCTTCATCATCATCTTCACCTACTTCTACACGGCGGTCACCTTCAACCCCGTGGACCAGGCCGACAACCTGAAGAAATACGGCGGCTTCATACCCGGGGTGCGCCCCGGTAGGCCCACGGCCGAATACCTCGACCGAATCCTCTCGCGACTGACATTCCCCGGCGCCCTCTATCTGGGCGCCGTGGCGGCGCTGCCGGCGATCCTTTTCAGCCAGACCTCCGCCAACTTCTACTTCGGCGGGACCTCGATCCTGATCGTGGTCGGCGTCGCGCTGGACACCGTCAAGCAGCTCGAGGCGCAGCTGATGATGAGGAACTACGAGGGATTCCTCAAATAGAGCTGAACCTCGTACTTCTCGGGCCGCCGGGGAGCGGCAAGGGCACCCAGGGCGAGCGGCTCCAGGAGGACCTCCAGCTTCCCTACTACGCGACCGGCGACATCCTCCGGGCAGCGGTGCGTGAGGAAACGGAGCTCGGCAAGGCCGCGAAGGAGTTCATGGACAGGGGCGACCTCGTTCCCGACGAGGTGATCGTCGGCGCGATCGCCGAGCGGATCGACTCCGACGAGGCTGCCGACGGCTTCATCCTCGACGGCTTCCCCCGCACGGTTCCCCAGGCCGAGGCGCTCGAGTCGAAGATGGGCGAGCTCGGGCGCCGCCTCACCGGAGTCCTACTGATCGATGCTCCCGACGATGTGGTCGCGCGGCGGCTGGGCGGGCGTCGCACGTGCGCCGAGGCGGGACACGTCTTTCACACCGATTTCAACCCGCCCGAGCGCGAGGGAGTCTGCGACGTGGACGGCAGCGAGCTCCTGGTCCGCGACGACGACAAGCCCGACGTCATCCGCCACCGGCTCGAGACCTACCACGAGAAGACCGAGCCGGTGATCGAGTTCTTCGACCATCAGAGCGTCCTGCGCCGGATCGATGGCGCCGCCTCGCCGGACGATGTCGCCGCCGAGGTGTCCCGCACCCTCGCGACGCTTAAACTCGAGGCGGACGAGGCGATCTAGCTTGTACCGAATGATCATCCGCAAGAGTCCCGATCAGGTCGAGAAGATGGCGGCGTCGGGCCAGATCCTGGTCCGCTGCCTGAAGATGCTGGCGGCGAAGGCGAGGCCCGGAGTGACCACCGGCGACCTCGACGCCGCGGCGGAGAAATTCATCCGCTCGCAGGGAGCCGAGCCGGCCTTCAAGGGGTACCGGGGGTTCCCGGGCTCGATCTGCGCCTCGCCGAACTCGATGGTCGTCCACGGCATCCCCGGCTCCTACGAGCTGAAGCGCGGCGATGTCCTCTCGATCGACGTCGGCGTGATCAAGGACGGCTGGGTCTCCGACGCGGCGATCACCGTCCCGATCGGGACGATCGATCCCGCCGCGCGCAACCTGCTGGCCGTGACCCGCGCGGCGCTGTTCGCCGGCGCCGAGCAGATGGAGCCGGGGAATCACCTCGGCGACGTCTCCTCCGCGATCCAACGCGCGGTGGAGCTGGAGGGCCTCTCGGTGATCCGCACCCTGGTGGGGCACGGGATCGGCCGCGAGATGCACGAGGACCCCCAGGTTCCCAACTTCGGCGAGGCCGGCAAGGGGCCGCTGCTGGAGGAGGGGACGGTCCTCGCGATCGAGCCGATGGTCAACGCCGGAGGGCCGCTGGTGCAGATGGGCGAGGACGGCTGGGCCGTCTACTCCCAGGACGGCTCTCTTGCCGCCCACTTCGAGTTCACGGTTGCCGTCACCGCCGACGGCCCGCGAATTCTCACCCCCTGGCACGAGGATTCCTAAGCGTGGCGGATGACCGCTGGGCCGAGGTGGACGCGTTCGTCGGCGCGACGATCGCAGTCGACGACGAGGTTCTCCGCCACGCCGTCGAGCGCTGCCAGAGCGCCGGGCTGCCGGCGATCCAGGTCTCGCCTCCGCAGGGCAAGCTGCTCCATCTTCTGGCGCGGGCGATCGGGGCGCGGACCGTGCTCGAGTTCGGGACGCTCGGTGGCTACAGCTCGATCTGGATCGGCCGCGCCCTACCGGAGGGTGGCCGCCTGACGACGCTCGAGGCCGATCCCGCCTACGCCGAGGTCGCCCGCGAGAACATCGACGAGGCCGGGCTCACCGACCTCGTCGACCTGCGCGTCGGTTCGGCGCTCGAGACCCTGCCGGAGCTCGAGGCCGAGGGATTGGGACCGTTCGACCTCGTCTTCATCGACGCCGACAAGATCAACACCCCCGAGTACTTCGCCTGGGCCCTGGACCACACCCGGCCCGGCGCCCTGATCGTCGCCGACAACGTGGTCCGCGACGGGACCCTCGCCGAGGCGGATTCCGACGACCCCACGATCCTCGCCCAGCGACGCCTGCACGAGTGGCTGGCGGAGGAGGATCGGGTGAGCGCGACGACGATCCAGACCGTCGGCTCGAAGGGCTACGACGGCTTCACGCTAGGGCTGGTCGTCGAGTGACGTCCCCTGCTATCTTTCCCGTTCGGCCCAATTGGGCCGGTCGTGCCTGCTTGCCCGACTCCTGGGGCAGGCGGGAGTCCTGTATTCGAAACGAGACCGGAGCAATGAAGGTCAGAGCTTCCGTAAAGCCGATGTGCGAAAAGTGCAAGGTCATCCGGCGCAATGGCGCCGTTTTGGTGATCTGTCAGAACCCCCGTCACAAGCAGCGGCAGGGGTAGCGCGTGGCTCGTATCGCGGGGATCAACATCCCGGTCAATAAGCACGTCGAAATCGGCCTTACCTACATCTTCGGAATCGGCCGATCCACCGCTCAGGAGATTCTCGCCGAGACCAAAATCGACCCGACCACCCTTGTCAAGGACCTGACCGAGGACGAGGTCGTCCGCCTCCGCGAGGCGGTCGAGCGCCACGAGGTCGAGGGCGACCTCCGCCGCGAGCAGTCCCAGAACGTCAAACGGCTGATGGAGATCGGCTCCTACCGCGGCCTCCGCCATCGCCGCGGCCTCCCGGTCCGCGGCCAGCGGACCAAGACCAACGCCCGCGGCCGCAAGGGCCCGCGCCGGATGAGCGTTGCCGGCAAGCGCAAGGCGCCGCAGAAATAGGGGCCTGACAGATGGCGACCGCGAAAAAACCTGCCAAAGGGCGCACCCGTCGCCGGGTCAAAAAGAACATCGCCTATGGCCAGGCTCACATCAAGACATCCTTCAACAACACGATCGTCACCCTCACCGACACCCAGGGCAACGTGATCGCCTGGGAGTCGGCCGGCTCGGCGGGCTTCAAAGGCTCGCGCAAGTCGACCCCGTTCGCCGCCCAGGTGACCGCCGATGCCGCGGCCAAGAAAGGGATGGAACACGGGCTCGAAAAGGTCGAGGTGTTCGCGAAGGGCGCCGGCTCAGGCCGCGAGACCGCGATCCGCTCGCTGCAGGCGGCCGGCCTCGAAGTGACCACCGTCAAGGACGTCTCCCCGCAGGCGCACAACGGCTGCCGCCCGAAGAAGCGGCGGAGGGTCTGATGGCTCGCGATACCTCCCCCCAGTGCAAGCAGTGCCGCCGCGAGGGACAGAAGCTCTTCCTCAAGGGCGAGCGCTGCTTCACCGACAAGTGCGGGGTCGAGCGTCGCTCCTACCCGCCCGGCGAGCACGGCCGCGGCCGGATGCGGCAGTCCGAGTACCGGGTGCAGTTGCGCGAGAAGCAGAAGACGCGCCGCTATTACCAGGTGCTCGAGAAACAGTTCCGCGCCTATTACGAAAAGGCAGCCCGCCAGGAGGGTGTCACCGGCGAGAACCTGCTGCGCCTGCTCGAGTCCCGTCTCGACAACGTCCTGGTCAGGCTCGGCTTCGCCGCCTCCCGGCGCCAGGCCCGCCAGCTGATCCGCCACGGCCACTGGATGGTGAACGGGCGCCGGGTCGACGTCCCCTCCTATCAGGTGCGCCCCGAGGACGTGATCTCGATCAAGGTCGATTCAGGCGCTTCGGACACGATCCGCAAAGCCACAGAGCTTGTCTCAACCGTGCCGGCCTGGCTCCAGGCCGACCACGATTCGCTTACCGCCAAGGTCCTGCGCTTTCCGGAGCGTGCGGAGATCTCGGCGCCGGTACAGGAGCAGCTCATCGTCGAGCTGTACTCCAAGTAGTCCGGAACGATTCGGAAACACCCCAGACGCAAGGAACTCATGACCACTGACTTCCAGGTCCCTCGCATTACCTCAGAGAAGGTCGACGACCGTCGCGGCACGTTCACCATCGAGCCGCTCGACAAGGGCTTCGGCTACACATTCGGCAACGGCCTCCGCCGTGTGCTGCTGTCCTCGCTGGGCGGCGCCGCCGTCACCAGCGTCCGCATCGAGGGCGTTGCGCACGAGTTTTCCAGCGTGCCCGGCGTCAAGGAGGACGTCACCGACATCGTCCTCAACCTCAAGGATCTCGTCGTCCGCATGCACACCGACGCCGACGAAGTCGAGGCTCCGCTCGTCGCCACCGGCCCGGGAGAGGTCAAGGCCAAGGACATCGACCTCCCATCGGGAGTCGAGATCCTCAACCCGGACGCCCCGATCGCCACGCTCGAGAAAAAAACCAAACTCGAGGTCTACCTGACGATCGGCCGCGGCCGCGGCTACTCCGCCGCCGAAGACAACAAGTCCGACGATCAGCCGATCGGCGTGATCCCGATCGACTCGATCTTCTCGCCGATCCGGCGCGCCTCCTACTCGGTCGCGTCAGCCCGTGTCGGCCAGCGGACCGACTTCGACAAACTGACCCTCGACCTCGAGACCGACGGCTCGATCGAGCCGGCCGCGTCGCTGCGCGAGGCCTCCGAGATCCTGATCAAGACGCTGGCGATTTTCACCGACGCCGAGCGGGTCGAGGAGCTGACCGCGCACGAGCCGGTCGCGGTCCCGTCCGGTGATGGCCTGACCGCGGTCGGAGGCGAAGGCGTTGCCTCCAGCAACGGCCTCGACGAGATCCTGATCGAGGAGCTCGAGTTGGGTGTCCGCTCCTACAACTGCCTGAAGCGGGCCGGCGTCCAGACGGTAGGCGACCTGGTGCGGAAGACCCGCACCGAGCTGAACGCGATCCCCAACTTCGGCTCGAAATCGATCGAGGAAGTGATCGAGACCCTGCACTCCCGCGGTCTCGACCTTCAGCAGGACTGAGGCAAGAGGCGAGCGGAGGAGCGAGCAGGATGCGGCACCGCAAGAAGCGAAACAAGCTGAGCCGGACCTCGTCGCATCGTGAGGCCCTGTTCTCGAACCTCTGCAAGCAGCTGATCGACCACGAACGGATCAAGACCAGCCAGGCGAAGGCGAAGGCGGTCAAGCCCGAGGTCGAGCAGTTGATCACGCTCGCCAAACGGGGCGATCTGCACGCCCGCCGCCAGGCCCTCGCCACTCTCCACAACGACAAGTTCATCGTCCACAAGCTGTTCGACGAGGTCGCCCCCCGTTACGCCGACAGGCCCGGCGGCTACACCCGCATCGTCAAGCTTGGCCCGCGCAGGTCCGACTCGACGGAGATGGTCTATCTCGAGCTCGTCTAGGGGGAGGGGTCGTTGCCCTCCGCCCTGACAAACGCCGGCCTAATCAGGCCGGCGTTTTGAGTATCCGCCAGTTCGGAGGGCAACCAACCCCTCCTCCGAGGCGCCCTCTTAAGTCATCAGCTAGGTCTGAAACCGATTGGCGATTCAGTCGTAGGTGACGGACTCGAGGTAGAGGCCGTGGGGTGGGGCGGTTTCGCCGGCGGCGGCGCGGGGGGAACCTTTGAGGAGTGTTTGGAAGTCCTCGAGGGTGCGGCGGCCTGAGGCGACCTCGAGAATCGTGCCGACGAGGACGCGGACCATGCTGCGCATGAAGGCGTCGGCGGTGATGCGGAAGGAGGCGATCCCGGCCTCCTGCTCCCAACCCGCCGAGTGGATGTCGCGCTCGAAGCGGACGTGGTGGGTCTGGGTCGGGGTGAAGGCGGTGAAGTCGTTGGTGCCGGGCAGGGCGGCTGCGCAGGCGTTGAGGAGGGTGCCGTCCAGCGGCTGCGGCCACCAGAGGGCCCGGCCCCGCTCGAACGGGCTCGGCGCCCTCGTTGTCAGGACCCGGTAGAGGTAGCTGCGGGAGGTTGCGTCGGCGCGCGCGTCGAAGCCGGCGGGCGCCGCTGCGGCGGCGGTGACGGTGATGTCGTCGGGGACGACCGAGTTGACGGCGCGGGCGAGGTCGGCCGGAAGCGGGGAGTCGATCGTGAGGCTGGCGACCTGGCCGAGGGCGTGGACGCCGGCATCGGTGCGCCCGGCGACCGTCAGATCCACCGAGGCGCCGGCCAGAACCGTCGAGAGGGCCCTCTCCAGCTCACCCTGGACCGTCCTCAGGCCGGGCTGCCTCGCCCAACCGCTGAAGCCGCCACCGTCGTATTCGATATCGAGTCGAACCGTCGCCACGGCGAGCAGTATGCAGCGCAACCTAGAATCGGTCCGGTGAGGGTTCTCCTGACCAACGACGACGGGATCTCCGCCCCCGGCCTGCAGGCCGCGAGGCGGGCGCTGCGCGAGCTCGACGGGATCGAGGTCGACGTGATCGCCCCCGACTCCAATCGCAGCGCGACCGCGCGCAGCATCACCACCCGCTCTCCCCTGAGCGTGGAAGAGGTCGAGTTCGGCGACGGCGACCGCGGCTTCGCGACCGACGGAACCCCGGTCGACTGCGTGCGGTTCGCCGACCTCGGGTTGCTCGGCGGCCGGCCCGACCTGATCGTCTCCGGGATCAACCACGGCTCGAACCTCGGCGACGACATCACCTACTCGGGGACGGTCGCGGCGGCGTTCGAGGGGATCGTGCTCGGGATCCCGGCGGTGGCTGTTTCGCAGCAGTCCTCCGGCGGCGGGATGGGCTACGTCAGCGGCCGCTTCGACTTCGGGCTCGCGGCGCCGTTCACGGCGCAGCTGGTGAAGCAGCTCGCTGGGGAGGGCCCGATGCCGCCCGAGACCCTGGTCAACGTCAACTACCCCTCCGGCGACCCGACCGGGATCGAGGTGACAAAGCTCGGCAAACGCCTCTACAACGACAAGCTGAAGCTGGTCGACGAGGACAAGGACTCGGGCCGGCTTCGCTACGAGATCTACGGGTTCGAGCCCTCCTTCGAGGACGAGGAGGGGACCGATCTCTCGGCCGTCGCCCGGGGCCGGGTCTCCGTCACCCCGATCCATTTCGACCTCACCGACCACGGGGGACTGGATCGCCTGCGGGGGATCGACTTCGAGGCGATGCTCGCGTCCACCGTATGAGCGGCGGCGCGCCGGCCAAGCGGGCGGAGGCCCTGAGGGAGAAGCTGGGGCGTCACAACCACCTGTACTACGTCCTCGACGAACCCGAGATCGGCGACGACGAGTACGACGCGCTGATCGACGAGCTGCGCGCGATCGAGGCCGAGCACCCGGAGCTGTTGACGCCTGACTCGCCGACCCAGCGGGTTGGGGCGCCCCCGCTCGACCGCTTCCAGCGGGTCGAGCACGTCGAGGCGATGCTCTCGCTCGCCAACGCCCGCAGCGAGGAGGAACTGCGGGCCTGGGAGACGCGGGTCCGCAATCACCTCAAACGACTCGACATCACCGCCTCGGAGTTCAGCTACACGACCGAGCCGAAGATCGACGGCCTTGCGATCACGCTGACCTACGAGGACGGCGTCCTTGTCCGCGGCGCGACCCGTGGCGACGGCCGGGTGGGGGAGGACGTCACCCGCAACCTGCGTACGATCGGTGCGATTCCGCTGCGGATCCCCGACCCGCCCGAGCTGGTCGAAGTCAGGGGTGAGATCTACCTCCCGATCGCAGACTTCAAGGCGCTGAACGAGCGCCGCGCCGAGGCCGGCGAGCCGACCTTCGCCAACCCCCGTAACTCGGCCGCGGGCGCGATTCGCCAGCTCGACCCGGCGCTCGCGGCCGAACGGCCGCTCTCGATCTGGACCTACGGGATCGGCGCCGCCCGCGGCCTCGATCTAGCCACCCACATGGACGAGGTGGATTGGCTGCGCGAGAGCGGGTTCCGGGTCAACCCCGACACCGCCCACCACGAGGGGGTCGAGTCGGTCGTCGAGCGCTGCCACTGGTGGGAGGAGCGCCGCGACGAGCTCGATTACGAGATCGACGGCGTCGTCGCCAAGATCGACGAGCGGGCGTTGTGGCGGGAGCTCGGCGTCGTCGGCCGCGAGCCGCGTTGGGCGATCGCCTGGAAGTTCCCGCCGACGACGGCGACGACGAAACTGCTGGACGTCGTCTGGAACGTCGGCCGCACCGGCCACCTGGTCCCGTTCGCGATGCTCGAGCCGGTCCACGTCGGCGGCGTCACCGTCTCGACCGCGACCCTCCACAACGAGGAGGACCTCGCCCGCAAGGACGTCAGAGTCGGCGACGAGGTCGTCGTGATGCGCGCCGGCGACGTCATCCCCCAGGTCGTCTCGCCGCTGATCCAGAAACGGCCGAAGCGCACCCGCCGGGCCAAACCGCCCAAGCGCTGCCCCGCCTGCAACACCGAGACGATCAAGCCCGAGGACTCGGTCTTCACGATCTGCCCCAACCGCTCTGGCTGCCCGGGCCAGTCCTTTCAGCACGTCAAGCACTTCGTCAGCAAGGGGGCGATGGACATCGACGGGCTCGGTGAGAAGCAGGCTCTCCGCTTCCTCGAAGACGGATTGATCACGGACGTCGCCGACATCTACGAGCTCGATGAGGAGACCCTGGTCGGGCTCGACGGGCTCGGCGAGATCTCGGCCCGCAACCTGCTGGTGGCGATCGACGCCTCACGGGGCCGGCCGTTCAAACGCGTCCTCTACGCGCTGGGGCTGCCGGGCGTCGGCTTCGTCACCGCCGAGGCGCTCGCCGACCACTTCGGCTCGATCGACGCCCTCCACTCCGCCGATCCCGAGCAGATCGAGGATGTCGAGGGCGTGGGGCCGATCATGGCGGTCCAGATCGCCGAGTCACTCGCCGACGACCGGACCTGGGAGCTGATCGGGAAGCTGCGCGAAAAGGGCCTGCAGCTCGAGCAGGACCCCTCCGAGCGGCGCAAGGAGGGCGGTCCGCTCGAGGGGCGAACCCTGGTCCTGACCGGGACCCTCGAGGACCTGACCCGCGACGAGGCGGCGTCGCTGATCAAAGCGGCGGGGGGGAAGGTCGTCAACTCGGTCTCGAAGAAAACCGACTATGTCGTCGCCGGCGACAACCCCGGGTCGAAGCTGGCCAAGGCCGAGGAGCTGGGGACTGATGTACTCGACGAGAAGGGTCTGCGCGAGCTGGTTCAGTAGCTCGCGACGGCGGCGGCGATCCGGTCCTGCTCGAGGTGGGCGAGGTTGAGGTCGCGGACCCCGTTCATCAGGACCGAGAAGATCATCGTCCGGCCGCTGCGGTTGAAGCAGTAGCCGGAAAGGGCGCTGACCCCGGTCAGGGTGCCGGTCTTGAGTCGGCAGCGGCCGGCGGCGGCGGTGCCGTGCATGCGGTCGGCGACCGTCCCTTCCTTGCCCGCGACGGCCAGCGAGTCGATGAAGTCCTTGCCGTAGGGCTCGGCCCGCACGTGCTGGAGCAGGTGGGCGACCTGGGCGGTCGAGGCCTTGCCGCTGCGGGTCAGGCCGGAGCCATCGACCGCGTGGACGAAGGACCCCTCTGAGCGGGCGAACTGGGTGACCACGGCGGCCCCGGACCCGGTGCTGCCGGAGGTCCCGAAGCGCGCCCCGAGGAGCTTGATAAGGGTCTCGGCGTAGAAGTTGTTCGACGGGACGTTGGTCGCCGCCGCCAGCCGGGCGATCGTCGGCGAGCGCACCACCGCAACAGTTTCGGCGTCGGCAGGAGCCTTCCCGAGCGCGACCTGCGGCCTGAGGTCGACCCCGGCGGCATCGAGCGAGTGTGCCAGCTTCGTCGCCGCCAGCCGGGCCGGGTCGGAGGCGAAGCCGGTTGCGTTCGAGCTCGAGTAGCCGGAGTCGAAGGCCAGGCCGGAGAGAGGGCCGATGTAGGGGCTGGTCGAGTAGCCCGAGTCGGCGACGCCGCGCAGGCGGTCGAAGACAGTGTCGTCGGCGTAGAGGCGACCCCTGACGGTGCCGATCCCGGCGGCGCGGATCTGGGCCTTGAGGGCGTAGAGGTTTGTGCCGACGCCGCCGAGGAACCTGTCGTAGAAAGATGGCGTCCCAAGCGAGGGATCGCCGCCGCCGACGAGGTACAGGCTGCCGTCGAGGACGCCCTTGTCATCGACACCTCCGGTCGACTCGACCTTGGTCGGGATCCTGGTTTCCGGCCCGAGCCGGCCGATCGCGGCCGCGGTCGTGAACAGCTTCATGTTCGAGGCCAGCGAGAATCGCCGGTTCGGGGCCCGGCGGCAGATCACGCGGCCGGTGTCCGCATCGAGCACGAACAGGCCGCTGGCGCCGCCGCCGCCGCGGACCACCCGGCCCTGGAGCGCGCCGCACGATTCCGCTGCCGAGGCGCCCGGAGCGACCAAAAGCACGCTCAGCGCGAGGATCAGCACGAATAATGAGGGGGGAGTCCACCGCATCTCCTGGGATAATCCACGTTGATGGGCAAAGTTGTGGATATAGAGGCCTCGCGACCGCGCCGACGCAGGGGCCGCAAACGCCCATCGAAGACCGCCCTGGTGCTCGGCGGCGGTGGAATGACAGGCGGGGTCTACGAGATCGGCGCCCTCCGCGCCCTCGACCTTCTCGCCGTCAACAGCACCGTCAACGACTTCGACGTCTACGTCGGCACCAGCGCCGGGTCCTTCGTCGCCAGCATGCTGGCGAACGGCGTCACGCCCGACGAAATGATGCAGGTCATCAACGAGCGGGTCCCGTCGGACCTCGACGACCTCGATCTGAGCAAGGTCCTGAAGCCGAACTACCTCGGCTTCATCGAGAAGGCGGTCGCGCTTCCGGTGCGCTCGCTCGAGCTGGCCCGCAGCCTTCTTCGAATGGGCGACTTCTCGGCGATCGACATCGGCGTCGGCCTCGCCGAGGGGCTCCCGTCTGGGATCTACTCCGGTCACGGCATCGCCGACTACATCGAGGGGGTCCTCAGCGACGGCGGGCGCAGCAACGACTTCCGCCTGCTCGACCCGGAGCTCTACCTCACCGCGACCGACCTCGATACCTGCGAGCGGATCGTCTTCGGCGATGAGGGCTGGGCCGACGTCCCGATCTCGAAGGCGGTCCAGAGCTCGACCGCGATCCCGGTCCTCTACAAACCGGTCGAGCTGAAGGGGCGTCATCTCCTTGACGGGGGGATCCGCTCGACGACCAATGTCGACATCGCGGTCGAGAAGGGCGCCAAGTTCATCGTCGTCGTCAACCCGCTGGTTCCCTACGTCAACGACTTCGAGCGCTCTCTGACGACGGTCTTCGGGACCCGCGCCCGGCGCGTCGCCGACATGGGGATTCCGGCGATCGCCAGCCAGACCTTCAGGCTGATCGCCCACGCCCGCCTCCACGAGGCGGTCAATCACTGGACCGAGAAATATCCCGGCGTCGACATCATCCTGGTCGAGCCCCAGCCCAACGACGAGCTGATGTTCGGGACCCCGATCATGGACTACTCGCGCCGGCTCGAAATCGGCAAGCACGGCTTCGAGTCGGTGACCGCCACCCTCGCCCAGGACTATGAGCGCTACAGCGAGATCGCCGAGCGCCACGGCCTCGAGATCTCCGGCCGCCGCGTCCAGCGCGTCGTCGAGCGGGCCGCCGAGGAGGAGCCGGAGCAGACCTCTGCCTGGCGCCGGGTCCTCGAGCAGACCACCTCAGCCCTCCTCCGCCAGTCCGGCGAGGAGGCCTCCTAGCCGTTCGGGGTCAGGAGAGGGGGTGTTGTGCCTCTCCTCGCGCTATCCGGCTGCGCCGGTAGCGCCGCGCTCAGAGAGGCACAACACCCCCTCCACTCAGTCCGCACGGCTGATTCGGCAGCTGAATCGCGGGGCGGCTTGTGGAGGGAGGGTTGTTGCCTCTCCCCGGAGCGGCGTTACCCGAAGGGCTAGCGAACGGGGAGAGGCAACGACCCTCCCCCGACAACCTCAGTTCGCGTAGAGCTTCTCGATCTCCGGCGCGTGCTTTTGGGCGACCACGGCTCGCTTGACCTTCAGAGTCGGCGTCAGCTCGCCGGTCTCCTGTGAGAGGTCGCGGGGCAGGATCGCAATCTTCTTGATCTGCTCGACCCGGGCGAATTTCTCGTTGATCGAGTCGACGTGGTCTTCGATCGATCTGCGGATCTCGGGGTTCGAGCTGAGCTGCTCGACGTCCTCCGGAAGGCCGTGCTCCTTGGCGTAGGCGACGATTTCTTCGGGGTCGAGCGTGACCAGCGCGACCAGGTACGGCTGGCGGTCGCCGACGACCACGCACTGGGAGACGAGCGGATGCTGCTTGATCTCGTTCTCGAGGTTGGCCGGGGTGATGTTCTTGCCGCCGGCGGTGATGATGATGTCCTTCTTTCGGCCGGTGATCTTGATGAACCCGTCCTCGTCGATCGAGCCGATGTCCCCGGTGTGGAGCCACCCGTCGACGATTGTCTCCCTCGTCGCCTCCTCGTTCTTGTAGTAGCCCTGGAACACGTTCGGGCCCTTGACGAGGATCTCGCCGTCGTCGGCGATTCGAATCTGACAGCCGGGGAACGGTTTGCCGATCGTCCCGATCTTGAAGTCCTCGGCCGTCGAGATCGTCGCCGCGGTCGAGGTCTCGGTCATCCCCCAGCCCTCGAGGACGAGGACGCCGGCGGAGTCGAAGAAACGCAGGATATCGGGGTTGATCGGCGCCGCCCCGGAGACAGCCAGGCGCAGCCGGCCGCCGAACAGCCCGCGGATTTTCGAGAGCACCCGCTTGTCGGCGAACTCGTACTGCTTGCGCAGCAGGAAGCCGGGAGGGCGGCCCGCCCGTTCGGCGTCGCGCATCCTGCCGCCGACCCTGATCGACCAGTCGAAGATCGCCTTTTTCAGGCCGCCCTCTTTTTCCATCCCGCTGGTCGCGGCGGTGTAGATCTTCTCGAAGATCCGGGGCACCGACGGAAAGTAGGTCGGTTTCAGTTCGGCGAGGTTTGGCAGGATCTTCAGCGGATCGCGCTCCCAGTAGGCGAGGGTGGCACCGAGGTCGAAGCTGCCGAGTTGAATCAGGAGGGCGAAGGAGTGGGCGAGGGGGAGATAGAGATAGGTGAGGTCTTCCCCCTGGATGACGCTGTTCTGATTGACCATGTCGAGCATCGCTCGGTAGTTGCCGTGGGTGATCACGCAGCCCTTCGGCGGCCCGGTCGTTCCCGAGGTGTAGATGAAGGTGCAGATGTCGTCCGGGGTCACGGCGCTCCATCGGCTCTCCCACGCGGCGGCCTCACCCGTGCCGCGGGCGGCGAGATCATCGAGTGAGATCGCGTCATCGCTGGAGCCGGTCATCCGGACCACCTGCTCGAGCTTCGGCAGCTGGTCGCGGACTTCGCGGATCTTCTCCAGCTGCTCGTCGTCCTCGACGATCACGACTTTGGCGTCGGAGTTCTCGAGAACGTACTGGCACTCCTCCGGGGAGTTCGTCTGGTAGATCGGGACGACGACGGCGCCGATCGAGAGGGCGGCGAAGTCGAAATAGGTCCACTCCGGGCGGGTGTTGCCGAGAATCGAGACCTTGTCGCCCTTCTCGACGCCAAGGTCGGCGAGCCCCAGAGCGAGCGGTCGGACCGTCTCCACGACCTCGCTGAAGCTGCGGCTGACCCAGTCCTCGCCGTCCTTGTAGCGGATCGCCGGAGCGTCCGCATACATCTCCGCCGCGCGCGGAAGTAGATCCGCAAGGGTGGCGGATTTCGTTCCCCGCTCCTCCATCGGGAGGAGTCTAGTTCAAGAGCACAGGCGGGTCGCTAGGCGGCGGAGGCGCGCTGTTCCCTGGCCGGCGCGATCGCCGGAGCGTGCTTCAATGAGGTCTCGAACAGCGTTCTGTCGATTCTGCCGTGAAATATCGGCACCCCCAACTCCACGCATTTGCCGATCACCTCCTGCCGTTTCATGTGCATCTCCTCGGCAAGCTCCGACGGAGTGAGGTGATTGGCCACGGCAGACCTCCCAGGTCGCTGAAATCGAGTAGGGAGATACTTACCCGGCTTCCCGGACGTGTCAAACGATCCGCCGCAAATTGCGGGCATTGCGGGCTCCGCCTCGACTAGGTTCCCTCCACGCCAGACCCCTTTGGCCGGCTCCCGCCTGGGCGGAGAGCATGCGGTCGAACCGCTTGGCGAACAGGTAGGCGTCCCCGGGCCAACGGGCAGAGATGTAGTTCCCATCCTCGACGACGAAGGCCGAGGAGTCGTCGGCCATGGTTCCGCGCCGGCTGCTGCGAGGCCCACGCTCGAACTGGGAGGGATCCCCGAGGGCTGAGATCACCTCATCCTGGACGTACGCTCTATAGGTGCGGTAGTAGCGCCCGAGCCACCAGGCCGTGAGGAGGTAGCCGCCGCGCTCCATGTATTTCGGCAGGCAGGTGGTGCGTCGCTCGGCAATCAGGCTGCTGCCACTGGCCGGATCCCTGCTTCGCGCGAGGACCAGCACGCCGTGACAGATCGCCGCAACCGGCCGGCCGAGGCCCCAGAAAGCGGCGACCTTGCGCTGGAGATCCACGTCCCCCAGGTACTGGCGCATCCCCTGCGCGTGACCGCCGGGAAGGAGCAGTCCGTCGAATTCGGCGGGCTCGATCGCACGCCAGGAGATGGGATCGCGGAACGCCCCGTCCACAGTCAGCTCCTCATAGAAGGAGATCGGCTCTGACTGGGCGCCGAGCTTGCCGAAGATGACCCCGCCGAGGAGCCTGGGATCGCATTCCGGGACGCCCCCGCCTGCCTGGGTCGCGAAGACGACGTCATGGCCACGGTCGGTCAGTAGTCGCCAGGGCACCGCCACCTCGGTGGTGTCGAAATCGCGATCTGGCAGTGGGATCAGGATGCGCACTTCGGAGCCGGCAGGTTAATCGAGGGCCGATCTCCTACATGCGTCTACGTGACCGAGCCGACGGGGACAATCGGCCCAGAGCCAAACCGTTTGAGGTGAGGCCACATCCGAAAGGACCAGATTCTCCATGCGCATCAAGCTCCCGCTTAGCAGAAAGCGCGAACCATTCGGCAAGGCAGGTTTGACGGTTGCGGTCGTCGCCCTCGTCTTCGCGATGATCGGTGGTGCCTACGCCGCAGGCACCCTGACCGGTAAGCAGAAGAAGGAAGTCGCAAAGATCGCGAAGAAATTTGCCGGCAAAGCAGGCTCCGACGGCCTCCAGGGCTCCGCGGGCAAGGACGGGTCACCGGGCGCCGCGGGCCAGGGGGGCCCTCCCGGCCCTTCCACGGGCCCGGCCAGTGGTGACCTGAGCGGTAACTACCCGGACCCCCAGATCGCCGAAGGCGCCGTGAATGGCGCCAAGATCGCAGACGGAGCGGTGACGAGCGCCGACCTCGCTCCCACCGAAGCCGCACACGCCGTGACGCTGAAAGACTGCGTCGGTTCGACCAAATGGACGGGTGGCACCGGTCTCGCCCAGCAGCCGGTCTACTGGAAGGATCCGACCGGTCTGGTCCATCTACAGGGCTCGGTCGGCTGCTCTGGGGACGCCACCGAGGGCAGCACCATCTTCTCGCTGCCCGCCGGCTATCAACCGGCCTTCACCACAGGGGTGGTCCGGTTCGGCGCACTCGGCGGCGGTTCCACGCTGGTCCAGATCGGGATCCTCGACGACGGCAGCGGGAACGTCGTCTACGACGGCCCGAACGGAACCACGATCGATGACTACATCTCACTCGACGGGATGACCTTCCGGCCCTGACGGTGCGAAGGCGGGGGCTCCGCTGCGGCGGGGCCCCCGCCTATTTGTGCTGCATGTGCCTTTTCACGCACCCGGCCTTGCCTTTGACCGTCTGGCGCCGGAAGCTCCTCTTGCTGCACCCATGAGCCTTGGGCTTGACGATCGGGGTTGATGAATTCTTCACCGAGTTCGCCCCCTTTGGGGTTGACCCGCCCGATCGAGTTGGTGTCCAGATTGGCCCAGTAGACGGCGGCGCCGGCGAATGAGGGGTGACCAGGAGGGAAAAAGCCGCCAGGGCAAACACTGCGGGGCGCCAGATCCGGATCTGCTGCGTGTCCAGCCTCCTCGCATCCCGGGCCAGGCTGCTAACCCCCGTGATGGGAGGATTTCCTCCGCCTTTGCGCGCAGAAGCGGACCGCGATAATGCAGTGATGTCGGAAGCAGCCGCAACCCCGATGCCCCGTCGCGGCCGGGCGTTCGTGATCATCATCCTGGCGCTCACGGTCGTGGGCCTGGGCTATTCCCTGGTCAAGGCCGCGACCAGGGAAGCGGACACCGATGTCGTCAGGGTCGCCGGCATCGAGGAAGCGCAGGAGATCTTCGGGGGGATTCCGCAGGAAGGCGACCGGCTCGGCTCCTCCGACGCCCCGGTGACGATCCAGGTCTTCACCGACCTGCAGTGCTCGACCTGCCGGGCCGACTTCCTCGGGATCATCCCGGGCCTGACCGAAAACTTCGCCCGAGGCGGGGACGTGAAGCTCCTGATGCGCCATTACTCGGTCGCAGAGAACGAACTCGAGCTTGGCTTTTACGGCGCCGAGGCCGCCGCCGAGCAGGGCTACGGATGGCAGTACACCTATCTCTTCTTCCGCAACCAGGACGAGGCGGAACGGTTCGGCATCGACGAAGACTTCCTCGAATCCCTCGCCGGCTCGATCGGCGAGCTCAATGTCGAAGAATGGCGCGAATTCCTCGACGACGAGGGCGGCACCGAAGGCGAGATCACGAGCCGGCTCAAGCGCTATAACGAACTGGGCAGCAACCTCGGGATCAGGGCCGGGCTGGGGGCGATCGTGACCGGCCCGAACGGGACCCAGACCCTCCAGGACGGCCCCAGCCTGGCGCGGGTCGAACGCGCGATCGAAGCCGTCAACTGAGCGCCGCGGCGATGAACCCGGCCTTGGCCTCGGTGTATCCGTCGCGATCGAGCTCGAACTCGGCGGCCAGCCGGCGCTTCAGGGCCAGGTACTCGGCCGCCGTCGCCTGATCGGAGCACAGGAGGTCGCGGAAGGCGATCTCGTCCCCGAACCGGGGGCTCCCGACCGGAACGAGATGCAGGTGATGTGTGCGCCGGCGCGGATCAGGCTTGCAGAACCAGTGCATCTCGTCGGCCAGGTACGGCGCGTAGACGTAGTCGAGCTCGGCCAGAGGCTCGAAGCACGAGCGCGAGGACTCGAGGTCGGAGACGCCGACGAGGATGTCGATGATCGGCTTCGCGTCGAGGCCTGGGACCGCGGTGCTGCCGACGTGGTGGATACCGCCGACGGCCAGGTCGCCGATCGCCGCCCCGAGGAGTGCCCGCTCGCTCTCGAATCTCGCGGGCCAGTCGGGGTCGCTGGCGACCAGGCGCACCGGCTCGTCAGCCGGATCGCTCATCGTCCGCGGCCGAAGGCCGGTAGGTCCCAAACGACCAGAGGTTGCCCTCGAGGTCACGGGCGCTGAAGTCGCGCGACCCGTAACTCGTCTCCTCGAGCGCGCGGACGATCGTCGCCCCGGCCTCGACCGCCCGGTCGTGGCGTGAGTCCGGGTCCTCGATCGCGATGTAGAGGCTCACGGTCGAGGACAGCGGCTGCGGCTCCGAGCCCCCGAGCCAGCCCGAGGGGTCGGCGCGTCCGAGCATCAGCAGCTGACCGTCGAGGTCGAGCTCGGCGTGGACCACCGCTCCCGAATCGTCACGGTAGATGACCCGCTCCGAGGTCCCGAAGGCCCGGCCGAGCCACTCGATCGCGGCGTCCGGATCGCGGTAGCGGATTGCGGGGTAGATGCTCTGGCTGTCGGTCCTGTCGCTCAATGCTGGTCCGGCACCCGCGTCGCCTGGCTCCAGGTGCCGAGTCGGTGGTCTTCGCGGGTTATCTTGGCTTGGGAAAAATCGGGGCGCCCGGATTTGAACCGGGGACCTCACCGACCCGAACGGTGCGCGCTACCAGGCTGCGCCACGCCCCGAGAGGGGCGGATTATCTCAGAGGCACCCCCCTCGGGACCTCGCGGGCAGCCGGCTCGCTACTTTGGGACTGGCCGGGGTTACCCGGGTACATGAACTTGACGGCAAGGATCGCAACGATCGCGCTATCGCTGGCGCTACTGGCTGCCCCCGCGCGGGCCGCCGCCCACGCCCCCGCGGGCTTCGTCAATATCTCGCCGCAGTCGGTCCCGTCCGACTCGGATTTCGAACTGATGGCGGAGGCCGACGTCACCAGCGTTCGGCTGCCGCTGGCCTGGTCGCAGATCGAGCCGTTCAGCCCGAAGGCGAAGGATCCGGACTGGTCCTCGTTCGATCGCGCGGTCGAACTCGCGGCGATCCACGGGCTCCACGTCTTCCCCTTCGTCTGGGGGACACCGCCCTGGCTGTCCGACCTGCCGGGGATCGAACCGGTTGCCCCCAACGAGCTGAAGGCGTGGAAATCATTCCTGCGCAGGGCGGCGCTCCGCTACGGCCCGTACGGTGAATTCTGGTCGAACAACCCCGAACTGACGCCGGAGCCGATCCGCCACTGGGAGATCTGGAACGAGCCGAACATCGTCACCTTCGGCAGCGCCGACCCCGCCGGATTCGCGAAGCTGGTGAGGGCGTCGGGACAGGTCCTGCATCGAATAGACCCGGGATCGAAGGTGATCCTCGGCGGCCTCTTCGGTCGCCCCTTGCAGGTGCCGCCCAACATGCATCCCGGCCAGTTCCTCTCCCGCCTCTACCGGACCCGCAACGTCAAGCAGTGGTTCGACGGGGTCGGGCTGCATCCGTATGTTGCCGGCGCCGCCGCGATGCGCGGTCAGATCACCAACCTGCGCCGGGTGATGGACGTCCACAACGACTCATCGACGCCGATCTACGTGACCGAGCTCGGCTGGGGCTCCGACAGCTACGAGTCGCGCTGGGAGCGGGGGCTCTACGGCCAGGCGCGCCAGCTCAACCTTGCCTTCTCGATGCTCTCGAGCCACCGCGTCAGCTGGCGAATCGCCGGGGTCTGGTGGTTTTCCTGGGCCGACGCCGACGGGCCCAGCTGCCAGTTCTGCGACTCCGCCGGCCTGCTCACCGACAACCGCGAAGCGAAGCCGGCCTGGTACCGGTTCAACGCCTGGACCGGGGGGGACCCTGAAGTCGTCCCTCGGGCCGAGTTCGAACCCGGACCGTTCGGATGGGAACAGGGATTGCCTTCCTCTGCCACCGGGTAGCGCATACCCTGCTTCGGTAGGCAACTGACAAGGAGAAAGCATGGAGGCTTCGACTCCCAGCAAGGGCATCTTCGACAGCGCCAATCTCGAGGCCCGGGAAAGCGTCGTCGAGTTGCTATGCAAGGCCTACTGGATGGAGATAGAGACGGTGATGAGCTACATCTCGGCCTCGGTCAACCTCGACGGGGTCCGCGCTCAGGAGGTCAAGGAGTCGTTGAGCACGGACATCGAAGAGGAGCTCGGGCACGCGCGCCGCTTCGCCGACCGGATCAAGGAGCTATACGGGGTCGTCCCCGGCTCCGAGGACTTCGCGGCCGAGCAGTCCTTCCTCCAGCCGCCGGCGGAGCAGACGGACATCGTCCACGTGATCCGCGGGGTGATCAAGGCCGAGACCGGGGCGATCGAGCACTACACCCGGATCATCGAGGAGACCGATGGGGTCGACCCCGTGACCCAGGACATGATGATCGAGATCCTCCGCGACGAGCAGGGCCATCGCCGCCTCTTCGAGGGGTTCCTGCGCGAGTACGAGATCGAGGGGATCGCCTAGTTGCGGCGGTGTCCGCGCTCGATCGATTCCAGCAACGCCACCGGGCGCTGGCAATCGCCGTAGCCGTCGGCAGGAAGTTCGGCGACGACAAGGGGGGCAACCTGACCGCGCTGATCGCCTACAGGGCGTTCTTCTCGCTGTTCCCGCTGCTGCTCCTGCTGACCTCCGTTCTCGGCTTCGTGCTCGCCGACGACCCGGGCCTGCGGAAAGACGCGGTCGACTCGGTCCTCGGCCAGTTCCCGGTGGTCGGCGAACAGATCCGGATTGGCAGCCTGGAGGGAAGCGGGGTCGCTCTGGCGGTCGGGATCGTCGGATCGCTCTGGGCGGGGCTCGGGGTCGTGCTCGCCACCGGCGAAGCGCTGGACCGGGTCTGGGGCGTCCCTCACGAGGAGCGGGCCGGCTTCCTCGCCTCGCGGCTCCGCTCGCTGGCGATTCTCGGCATCCTCGGCACCCTCACCATCGCCTCGACGATCGCGTCCGGGCTGGTCGGCGGCGGCAATATCGGCGCCGCCTGGGGCCTGGCGGTCTCGCTTTCCATCAACCTGCTGGTCTTCGGGGCCATCTTCCACCTCCTGACGACGGCCGAGACCCCGATCCGGGCGATCCTCCCCGGTGCGGCGGTGGCGGCCGTCGGCTGGGCGATCCTGCAGCTGGTCGGCGGCTATTTCGTCTCCCACCAGATCGAGGGGGCCAGCGCCGCCTACGGAACGTTCGCCCTCGTGATCGGCCTCCTCGCCTGGGTCCACCTGGGGGCGATGCTGACGGTCCTCTGCGCCGAGCTGAACGCGGTTCGGGCAAAGGGCCTCTGGCCTCGCAGCCTGCTCTCCTAGCTCCGAACGACCTAGTCTGGACATCTGGCCGGTATTGGGCATACTGTGTTTTTGGTATAGACGAAAGGGAAGGCGAGATAGTTGCAGGTGGGTGGGATCGTCGAGACGGTCGTGGTGGTTCTAGCGCTGGCGGCGCTGGGAGCGACGCTCTGGGTGCTGTTCAGCCGTGAGCGAAGGGCTCGGCGGCGCTACTGGATCCTGAGCGAAACGGCCGCCGTATCCGACGCCGGCGGCTCGCTCGAGGAGACGATCGAGGCGATCTGCGACATCCTCGTGCCGAAATTCGCCGACTTCTGCATGATCGACCTCTTCGACGAGGACGGTGAGGTCACCCGGGCCGGCCTGCGCGTCTCTCCCGGAGGGGGCGAGGGATCAGAGGCTGGCCTCGCCGCCCGGCGCCCGTCGATTCCCGACCGGATGATCGAGGGCGACGACGGGCCCTCGCTGAAGCCCCGCTTCCTCGCGCGCATGACCGACCGCGACCTCGAAGGGCTCGCCGACGGGCCCGAGGACCTGGAGTTCCTGAAAAGCCTGGGGTCGCGGTCGGCGATCACCGTCGCCCTCAACGCCCGCGGCCGGATCACCGGCGCGCTGACCCTCGTCGTGGCCTGGTCGGGCCGACGCTACACCGACGAGGATGCTCACTTCGCCTGGGTCCTCTCGGGCAGGGCCGCGCTCGCGCTCGACAACTGTGGCCTCTTTGCCGATCTCGAGCGGGCCGAGCGGGCCAGGGCCGAGATCGCCGAGACCCTGCAGCGCGGCCTGCTGCCACCGCCGCTCCCCCACATTCCGGGCTGGTCGGTCGCCGCGATGTACCGGCCGGCCGGGTCCGAGAACGAGGTCGGGGGCGACTTCTACGACGTCTTCCGCGTCGCCGACGGCTGGATGCTCGTGCTCGGCGACGTCACCGGTCGCGGCGCCCGCGCCGCCTCGCTGACGGCCGTCGCCCGCTACACCCTCCGGACCGCCGCGTCGCTGACCGGGGACCCCGTCCTGGCGCTCGAGACCCTCAATCGCGCCCTCTTCGCCCGTGGCGACTCATCGCTGTGCAGTATCGTCGCGCTCGCCATCAGCGAGGACCCGCGCGAGCCGGTGAAGCTCGCCGTCGCGGGCCACCCGCCGCCGCTGCTGATCGAGGGCGAGGAGGTCAAGGAGGTGAGGGGCGCCGATCCCGTACTCGGCGCCTTCGCAGATGCCCGCTGGACCGTCTCCCATTGCGTCCTCGAGCCCGAGCAACAGCTGGCCGTCGTCACCGACGGGGTCACAGAGGCACAGGGCACGGCCGAGCGCTTCGGCGAGGAGCGGTTGCGCTCGGAGCTGGGCGGCGCCACCGACCCGACTCAGGTCGTGCAGAGAGTTGAAGGCGCGCTGCAGGCCTTCACCGGGGGCGCCCTCGACGATGACATCGCGATGATTGTGCTGGCGCCGGGAACAGGCGCCGCCCTGACCCGCCCGACCGCGGTCACGAACCTCGAGGTCGCCAATGGCTGAATCCCACCTCGAGCTGGTCGAACGGCTCTATCGGGCCTTCAACCGCCGCGATTCCGAGGGGATCGTCGCGATCTGCGACGAGGGCATGGAGTTCTTTCCCTTCGAAACAGCCGGCGCCGTCGGCCGTGAGGCCCCGTACGTCGGCCGTGAGGGGCTGCGTGAATATCTGGCCGACGCCGCCAGCGTTTGGGAAGAGCTGCTCGTGACCCCGAGCGAGGTCGAGCAGGCCGGCGACCAGCTCCTGGTCCGGGGCCGGGTCTATGTCCGCAGCCGGGAGCTCGGGATCCGCGACATGCCTGCGGCCTGGATCTGGGGTGTCCGCGGAGGCCGTTTCGTCCGCGGCGAAGTATTTCCCAGCCCCTCCGCCGCCGAGGTGCGCTTCTCCCAGCTGACGGTCGTCTAGGCCGCCGCGCCGCCGCGCAGCTCGGCGAGTGCCGCGTCGCGCTGCTCGTGCACCGAGATTGAGGACTCGACCCCGGTGATGCGGAGCAGCCTCATGACCTGGGTGTTGACGCAGCAGAGGACGAGCTGGCCGTCGCCGCCGCTCTCGCCGGCGCGGTCGAGACGCTGCCAGGAGCGCACGATCAGGGCGATGCCGGTCGAGTCGATGAAATCGCACTCGGTCAGGTCGATGACGACCTGATTGCTCTCGCCGGAGGCGACATCCCCGAGGCTGTTCTCGAGCTCGGGAGCGGTATTCATGTCGAGCTCCCCGCGCACGGTGAAGGCTCGAATCCCGTCCTCCAGCTTCTCCCTTTGGACCTCAAACGGCACCGGATTCACGCGCCGATCCTAGCGCAGCGAATCCGCGCACCCGGCGCCGTTGTTTGCCGCCCACGTGGTTTGGGTACTCCCGGGTGCGAGAGCCGGGCGGATAAGCTCGGCGCCCCGGCGAAGTCCAAGCGGGGATTGCGGTATGGCCGAAACCTCGACTATCAGCGAACAGCCCAGGGGGCTCCAGATGTTGCTTCCGGCAAGAGCGGAGAATGTAGCGGTGGTTCGCCACGCGCTCGCCGGTCTTGCCGAGGAGATCGGGATGGACGAAGCGGGCATTGCCGATCTCAAAACCGTCGTCACCGAGGCCTGCATGAACGTCGTCGCCCATGCCTATGCGGGTGAGCCCGGCCCGCTCACGGTCGAGGCCAACCCAGACGCCGATGGCCTCACCGTCGTCGTCCGCGATCAGGGCCGGGGCATCCGGCCGCAGGCCGACGTCAATGCGCCGAGCCTGCGGCTCGGCCTGTCGCTGATCGCGGCCCTCTCGAGCAGCTTCGCGATCTCGGGCGGCCTCGACCGCGGCACCGAGGTCTCGATGCGGGTGCCCCTACACGGAGGCGGAGCCGATGGAGGCGGCACCGACGGCGGTGGCGAAGCGGTTGAGATGAGGCCGACCGCGACGAGGCTGACGGAGGTCTTCGCCGACCGCCCGGAGCTGCTTGCCCCGGTGCTTGCCAGCATCGTCGGCGCCCTCGCAGCCCGCCGCGACCTCTCCGTCGACCGCATGTCCGACGCGGTGTTGGTCACCGACGCGATCGCCGCCGCGGCACCCTCCGGGTTCACCGATGGCCGCGTCCGCCTCGGACTCGAGGACGCCGAGGGCGCGATCCAGCTTCGCCTCGGGCCGATGGAGTCCGGCGCCGCAGAGCAGATCCGCGAGGACCTGCGGGTTCCGGACGTCGGCGGCTCGCTCGAAGCGCTCGTCGACGACCTCAGCGTCGAGCGCTCGGAGGACGGCGAGTACCTGCTGATCAGCTTTGCGGCGGCCGCTCCTGCTGCTTGATCTGCTCCCGGATCCGGGTCAGCGCCCGGCGCAGGATCCGCGAGACGTGCATCTGGGAGTGACCGACCCGCTCGGCGATTTGCGACTGCGTCATGTCGTCGACGAACCGCATCCTCAGGACCAGCCGCTCACGCTCGTCGAGGAAGGGTAGAGCGGAGTCGAGGGCGATCCGACCCTCGACCAGCTCGAAGTTCTCGTCCTCGTCGCCGATCCATTCCGACGGGGTCGCTTCCTCGGCGTCGTCGCCGCCCGCGGGACGATCCAGCGAAAGCGGCCGGCGGTTGTGGTTCGCCTCGAGGACCTCGAGGACATCGCCCATCTCGAGTTCCAGGCGCTCGGCGATCTGGGCGACCGAGGGCGAGCGTTGGAGTTCCTTGGTCAGCGCGGTGATCGCCTTATCGACGTCCGCCATCCGATCGTGGAGTCCGCGCGGGACGCGCACCGTCCAGACCCGGTCGCGAAAGTGGCGTTTGAGCTCGCCGAGGATCGTCGGCGAGGCAAATGCCGTAAACGGTATGCCGCGGTCGGGGTCGAATCGGTCGACGGCGTTGAGGAGGCCGATGTTGGCTACCTGGAGCAGGTCGTCGAGGGACTCCGTGGCCCCGCGGTAACGCAGCGCCAGCCGCTTCGCGAAGTCCATGTTGCGGCGCACCAACTCCTCCCGCGCGGATTGGTCGCGGTTTTTGGTGAAGCGCTGCCAGAGCTCGCGTTCGCCGGCCAGGCCCAACTCTGGCCCCGCGCCCGCCACCCCGGACTCGTCTATGTGGTGCTGAGCAGCCATTCAGTCCGATCGCCGCCCTGGAGCCATGCTCGGGCCGTGCAGCGGTTCCGCACACCGTAGTCATCCCGCGTTCCCGGCGGGTACCCGGGTGGCGCCGCCGGCAAACCGCGCAGGTTAGTCTCCGGCCAGACCTCGAAAATCCGATCCAGAGGAGTTGCAATGGCTTTCTCCGTTCCCGACCTGCCCTACGCATACGACGCGCTCGAGCCCCACATCGACGAGGCGACGATGCGCGTCCACCACGACAAACACCATCAGGCCTACGTCGACAAAGCCAACGCCGCCCTCGAGGGGACGGAGTGGGCCGATCGCGACGTCGAGGACATCCTTCGCAACCTCTCCAGCCTCCCGGGCGACAAGCAGGGCCCGGTCCGCAACAACGCCGGCGGACACTTCAACCACTCTCTCTTCTGGCAGATGCTCAGCCCCGACGGCGGCGGCGAGCCGGACGGCGACCTCGGTGCCGCGATCGGCGAGACCTTCGGGTCGTTCGACTCCTTCAAGGAGGAGTTCAAGAACGCCGGCATCGCCCGCTTCGGCTCCGGCTGGGCCTGGCTGGTCCGCGACGGCTCCGGCCTGGCGGTGGTCTCGACCCCGAACCAGGACTCACCGGTCTCCGACGGCAGCAACCCGCTGCTCGGCTGCGACGTCTGGGAGCACGCCTACTACCTGAAGTACCAGAACAAACGGCCCGATTACATCGACGCGTTCTGGAACGTCGTCAACTGGGCCTACGTGGCGGAGCGTTTCGCCGAATGAGCGCGGAGCGAGCCAAATGAGCCATATCTGCTTCTTCGCGCAGCGAGCAAAGCGCGAACATTGAAATAGCGTTCAGACGGCCTTCGAGGCCGGGGCCGGCCGCGCCGCAGGGGGCAGCGGACGCGGCTCGGCTCCGTCCTTGAGCGGCACCAGCGACAGCGCGTGCTCGGCCTTGGCGGTGATCGTCAGACTCGGGTTGACGCCGGGGTTGGCCGGGATCGACGCGCCGTCGGTGACAAGCAGGTTCTCGTAGCCGAAGGCGCGGTTTCCGGCGTCGACGACGCCGCTCTCGGGGTCGGCGCCGATCACGGCGCCGCCGAGGATATGGGCGGTGGTGGGGACGTTCTGGATCGACTCGGTGATCGCGCTCTGGGGGATCCCACCGGTCCGGGCGGCGAACCAGCGGGCCGCCGCCGCGGCGGCCGGGAGGTAGATCGGGTTCGGCCGCTGCGGGTCCTGTTCGGTCTGGAGCCGGACCCCGCGCCCGAACAGCTTGCGCCTCGGCCGCAGGTGCATCGCCGCGTCGACCGTCTGCATCACCAGCAGGATCACGGTCCGCCGCGACCAGTGGAGGGGAATCCGCATCCGCACCGCCTGCACTGGGTGGCGCAGCAGCGCCGCCGCCCACTTCAGCGGCCGGGTCAGCCGCGTTCCCGGTCCGGCCATCGCCGTGAACGTGCCGCTCATCGCGTCGCCGGCCTCGCCGTAGGTGACGACCTCGATGTGCGTGTCGGGGTCGGGGTAGATGCTCGAGGTGATCGCGACCGAGCGGCTGTAGTCGCGCTCGTCATCGCGGGCCGTGACGGACTGGATCGACTCCGAGTTGGTGCGGACGACGTCGCCGATCCGCCCTGAGAGCCGCGGCAGGGCGCCGGAATGACGGCAGTTGGCGAGGAGGTTGTTGGTTCCGAGGGCGCCGGCCGCGACGACGACGCCGCGCGCGGTGACCGTCTGTGGCTTTTTCCGGACCCAGGCCCCCGAGCGCTCGCTGGTCACCCGGTAACCGTCGGAGCCGTCGGCGGCTCCGAGCGGGGTGATCGAGGTCACCTGGCGTTCGGGGTGGATCTCGACCCCGAGCTTCTCGGCGAACCAGAGGTAGTTCTTGACCAGGGTGTTCTTGGCCCCGTGGCGGCACCCGACCATGCAGCTGCCGCAGCGCATGCACCCGGTCCGCGCCGGCCCATCGCCTTCGAAGTAGGGATCCGCGACCTCGCGGCCGGGCTGGTCGAAGAAGACCCCGACCCGGGTGTTGCGAAACGTGTCGCCGACGCCGATCTCCTCGCCGTATTCCTGCAGCAGCCGGTCGGCAGGGCCCATCCCCTCGTACTCGGTGACGCCGAGCATCCGTTCGGCTGTCTCGTAGTGGGGCGCCAGCTCGGACTCCCATTCGCCGAGCTCGGCCCACTGCCGGTCCTCGAAAAAGGCGGGCCGGGCCCGGTAGAGAGTGTTGGCGTAGCCGAGGCTGCCGCCGCCGACGCCACTTCCCGAGACGACCAGCACGTCCTTGAAGAAGGTCAGCCGGAGGACCCCGCGCATTCCCAGTCGCGGCACCCAGAAGTAGCGTCGCGGTTCGCGCACCGTCGACTCGGCGAAGTCCTCATCGCGGAACCGGCTGCCGCACTCGAGCACCCGCACCGAGTAGCCCTTTTCGGCCAGCCGCAGCGCCGCGACCGAGCCGCCAAAGCCCGATCCCACTACCAGCCAATCGACATCAAATTCAGACATTGCTCGCGACCATCATTTTCGCGCTTCGCTCATTCGCATGAATGATCACCGGAGATCTTGCGCATTCGCTCCGCGCTCAGGCCCGCGTCCGCCGCGGGCGGGGTACGCGTGGCTTCTAGGCCTCGCCGGGCTCGAGGGGGCGGAAGTCGCTCGTCCGGGCGCCACAGACTGGGCAGAACCAGTCTTTGGGGACGTCCTCGAACGGGGTTCCGGGTGGGATTCCGCCGTCCGGATCGCCGTGCTCGGGGTCATAGATGAACCCGCAGCTCTCGCAAATCCAAAGGGTCGCTTCTGCGGTCGCAGACATGCCCAAAGCTTACGCGACTCAGCTTTTGTCGAAGCTGACCGAGACCGGCTCGCGCTCGGCGTCCTCGATCTCGAAGAACTCACGCGCGGTGAAGCCGCTCTGGTTGGCGATGACCGACCCGGGGAACTGCTGGATCCCGGTGTTGTAGGACTGCACGTTGGAGTTGTAGATCCGGCGCGAGGCCTGGATTTCGTCCTCGAGCTCGGAGAGGTTGCGGCTGAGCTGCTGGAAGTTCTCGGTCGCCCGCAGCTCCGGGTAGTTCTCGGCCACGGCGCGAAGGTCGGTAAGGGCCCCGGTCAGCTGGTTCTCGGCTTTGGCGGTGTCGCCAACGCTCCGCGCCGACATCGCATCGGCACGAGCTTTGCTCGTTTTCTCGAAGACCGCGCTCTCGTGCGAGGCGTAGCCTTTGACCGTCTCGACCAGATTCGGGACCAGGTCGTGCCGGCGTTTGAGCTGGACGTCGATGCCGCTCCAGGACTCGTCGACCCGGTTGCGCGCGGCGACGAACGAGTTGCGCCTCGCGATCCAGTAGAGGACGGCGATGACGATGATCGCGACTACGACGATGATTGCGATGACCATGCGCGCATCCTACTTCCTCGCTCCCGTGCGGCAAGGGACGGCCGGAATAGGATCGGGGGCGATGAGCGCCAAGGGCGAAGCCGAGGAATGGGCGGGGTTGGTCAGCCGCTACGCGGACCGCAACGAACTCACCTACGAGCAGATCGGAGGGATCAACCCCAAGGACGGACCTGTGGCGCTCTGCGTGGGCGGCACCAACCGGCTCACCGGCCAGCTCTCCGAGGGATTCTGGGGTTCCTCATGCGACGCCGACGAGCACGAGGCCGGCGGTCTCTTCGGCAAGGCGATCCTGCCGCGTGCGATTCTCGCCAAGGCCCACATGCCCGACCTGGCGAAGGTCGTCCCGGCCTTCAACGTCGAGTCGATCGAGGGCCATGAGGTCGTGACCCAGAAGTTCATGCGCAAGGTGGAGTTCGAGTCGCTCGACTTCAACAAGCGCTTCCTCGCGACCGTGCCGAAGGAGTACGACCCGGTTGCGCTGCGCGAGCTGTTCGGGCCCGGCTTCCTGGCCTGGGCGACGACGATGACCGGCGAGATCGATTTCGGGGTCAACGACCGCCAGCTCTGGTTCACGTGGCGCCTTGCCGAGCGCACCGAGACCGAGCTGAAGGAGGCGCTGAAGAACGTCGGACAGCTCTTCAGGCGGCTCCAGGGTGAGATGGATGAGAGCGGAATCCATACCTACCCCCCCGGGCCCTGGCACGCGGGCCTGGAGCCGTTTCCCGCCGACTGACGAAGCCGGTCTCCGCGACCGCGTCCCTGACGGCCGCAGCCGCAGCGTCGAGGCTGTTCCGCGCCTCGACCAGGTCGCGCACGGCCCGCAGGTCGCCCTCCTCGACGCCGAGCAGCCCCTCCCAGAGCGCGCCGAAGTCGGTGGTCAGCTTCGGGACCCCGAACGGGTCCGCTGCCGCGTCCTCGTAGGTCTCCGGGCGCAGGACGACCCCGGCGGCGCGGCCCGTGCCCGCCGAGCGGGCGACGACGACGCGGCGACCCAGCGCCGCCGCCTCGAGTGTCGTCGAGCCCTGGGCGACGACGACGTCGGCGGCGGCGAGCCTGGCGATCGCATCCTCCGGGGCGTCCTCGAACCGCCACGACCCGGACGGCAGGCGATCGGCGCAGAGCGCCTCCGCCCACTCGCGCGTCGGTCCCTCGCCGGCGATCGTCAACCGGCAATCACGTCCCCGGTCGAGGCCCTCCTTCGTCAGCTCGACCGCGATCCGCGGGATTGCCGCCTTCTCGGGGGAGTGCCTGGTCAACGCCAGGATCTCGTCAAGACTCCCGGCGGAGCTGAAGAGCGGCAGCGGAAACGACGGCGGCAGGATCCGCAGCCCGCCCTCCCGAAGGCTGAAGGCGCTCTCGAAGGTGCGGCGATGGGTGGCGCCACGGACGAGGACGACCGCGTCGGGGTCGGCCACCGCAAGTTCGAGCACGGCCCTGGCGCCGGCCACAGCCTCGGTCCCGTGCCAGCGGGCCAGCTGCATCGGCGGCTGGTGGACCGAGAGCGCGGCTCGGACGCCGGCCTCGAGCGCCGGCCCGAACGCGTCCATCACCTCGAAGTCCCAGTGGACGATCGCGAGTTCGCATTCCTCGGCGATCCCCCTCACCGTGGCCCATCCGCCACGCTTCTCGTCGGCCCATCGGGTCGGGACGACCTCAATCCCTGCCGCTTCGGCTGTTTGCGCGAGGGGGCCTGGTGGTCCGAGCACCGTCGCCTCCCCGCCGGCTTCGACATGGCGGCCCAGCAGGCGAACCCACTGCCAGGTCGAGCCACCGGGGTCGAGGCTATGGAGCATGCAGCAGACCCTCTTGACCCCCAACTCCCCGTCTGCCGCCATCGGCTGGAATAATCGCACCCTTGCCGCCGTCGCTCAGCCCCTCGGATCTCGCGCCCAATCTTTTCCTCGGCGACGGGGTCGAGATTGGTCGAGGGGTCGAGATCGGGGCCAACGTCGTGATTGAGGACGGGGTCGTGATCGAGGACGGGGTCAGGATCGGCCACGGAGCGATTCTCGGCAGGGTTGCTCCCCGCTCCAACCGGACCGAGAAGGCGGTCGCGACCGGCCCGACGAGGATCGGCGCAGGAGCGACGATCTGCACCAACGCCCTGATTCACGCGGGGGCAGAGATCGGCGAGGAAGCGATGGTCGGAGACCACGCCGCGGTCCGCGAGGAGACCACGATCGGCGCGCGCGCCGCGGTCGGCTATGGATCCGTGGTCAAAGAGGGCGTCGTATTCGGGAAACGCGCCAGGACCCAGTCCCACTGCGTCGTCGCCAAGGAGGTCGTTCTCGAGGACGACGTCTTCTTCGGGCCGGGGGTGGTCGTCCTCGGCGGGCGCCTGATGAGCACGCCGGAGCGCAGGCCGGCGCCGATCTTCCGCCGTGCCTGCCAGGTCGGCGCCGGAGCGATCATCATGCCGGGCATCGAGATCGGCCCCGAGGCCGTGGTCGGGGCAGGGTCAGTCGTCACCGCTGACATTTCTAGCGGGACTGTCGTTCGTGGCGTCCCCGCCCGGCAACGGCCGGAGATCGCTCAGCTCGGGTAGTCGGGGTCGCCCGGGAGCACGACTCTGTGCTCCTCCTGGGTACCGATCACCTTCGGCAGGATCGGCTCGACCGTCCTCTGCCGGTAGGCCTCGATCGCCTCGGCGGCACTGGCGAATTCCGCCAGCGTCCGCATCTGGGCGATCGTCGGGAAGGCCAGGGCCAGCTCGCCCGCGGCCTGGGCCTCGACGGCGGCGGCGGGCTCGAACCAGCCGGCGTCGGTCGTCTCGATCCCGTCGGGTTTCGGCGGCGAGTGCGCCGGGGCCGGAGCGAGGAAGAACCAGGCATCGAATCGTCGTGAAATCACCTCCGGCGTGATCCAGCGCGAGAACAGGACCAGCTCGGCCTCGGCGCCGAGCTCGATACCCGCCTCCTCGGTGAGCTCGCGAGCCGCGCAGACGCGGTGTCCGTTCTCGCCCTCGCCGTCCTCAGGGTCCACCGCCCCGCCCGGGAACACCCACACGCCGGGCATGAACTTGGCCTTCTCGGTCCGCTTCAGGAGCAGAACCTCGAGCCCCCGGTCAGAGTGCCTGCCGCCGCCGCGCAGCAGCACCACGGAGGCCGCCGGGCGGGGGGTGGAGGGCTCGCCCAGGTTGGGCCGCTCGGCCGGCCCGCGCCTTCTGGGGGTCACGGATCCAGCCTACCTTTCATCCGTCCCTAACACAGATCGGTGTTGCGTCTGGTTTAGTGACCGGCGGTGTCGCGGGGACGCGTGATCGCGCTGGTTGTGGCTGCCATCGTGGTGGTGGGAGCGCTCGCGGTCTGGAAACTCTTCCCGAAGGACAACACCTCGAGGGTCAGCGTCAACGAAGCCGTTGCCCAGTTCCGCGAAGAAGAAGGTGGGGCCGGGGGCGGCAAGGGCGCGATCTTCGAACGCGAGCCGGGCGTCTATCGCTACGAAACCAAGGGCAGCGAGACAGCCGACACCGGGCTGCTCAGCGCCACCCACGACTACGACGGCATCTCGACGATCACGCTCAGCAAGAAGGGTTGCGGGGTGGTCGAACGGTGGCAGGTCCTCGGCGGGCGCTGGGCCGAATTCACCACCTGCCCGACCAAGGGCGGCGACTTCTTCGAACTGATCGGCTTCGTCGAATACCACGAATTCTTCGGCGAAGATCGCGCCTCGACCTACTCCTGCACCGGCGACCCGGCCTCGAAGCGCTCGGCGCGCCAGGTGGGGAAGACCTTCCGCGGCCGCTGCCGCTCCGACGAAGGCGACACCGGGACCAGCGAGTCCCTGGTCAAGGCGATCGAGAAGGTCGTCGTCGGCGACAAGAAATTCGACGCCGTCCACACCTCCACCGATGTCAAGCTCGACGGCCACGTCACCGGCACCGCCGAGCGCGAGGACTGGCGGCGGCGGTCCGACGGGTTGCTGCTGCGCCGGGTGATGAGGAGTGACGCGAAGATGAGTGGCACGATCGACGCCGACTACCACGAGAGCTACTCGCTGCAGCTCCTCTCGGTCAACCCGCGGCAGTAGAGAGCCGCTCAGTCGAGGACGCGCTCGCGTGAGCGCCGGACCCAGGCCCGCCGGGCGGCCCAGCCGAGGACGGAGATCAGGGTGATCGGAGCCAGCACCGCAAGGGCGATCAGGGTCGCCCCCGCGGCGATGCTCAGGATTCGGCCCGCGTCCGCGGTGGCGTTGCCGATGCCCCAGGAGCCGGCGCCGGCGGAATCCGGGTCCGACTCGATCCGCAGGGAGACCCGGGAGAAGTGGGTGCGACGCTGCATTGAGTTGAGCCTGGACCGCACCCGGGCGAGCCGATTGCGCTCCGAGCGAAGCTCCGCTTCGACCGTTTCCCGCTCGGTATCGCTTTCAGCCCCCGACAGCTCCCTGAGCAGGCTGTCGATCTTCGCTTTCGAGTCCTGCGCCCGTTCCTCGAGGCCGATCGTCGGCGCGGTGACGTCGACCGAGGCGTCGGAGCGGGAGCTGACCGGCCCGATGTCCGAGAAGGCGGCGAGCGCGTCGTCGAGCCTAGGGGTGGGGATCAGCAGATCGAATGAGGCGACCGCGTCGCCCCTGCCGCGGGTGCGGACGGAGGAACGGAGGACGATCCCGTCGTAGGAGTGGACGGTTGCGAAGACGTCCGCTGCCGCCGAGCGGACCTCGTCGGGATCGACCGCGAGTGTGACCCGGGCCGAGCGTTCGATGTCACGGACCCTGGCCCGTGCCGCGTAGGGGCCGGATTCCGCTGCCCCGGCGCCCGCAGCCGACCCGGTCCCCGAGGAGGGGACCACCTGCGGGACCTTCTGGCTGAACTCGTTGAGGTTGGCGGCCGAATCGCGGGGGGCCGGGCTCGGCGCGACCTCGGGGGATGCCAAGGGGTGGTCGGCGATCCGCCGGCCGCCGGCCGCCGGACCGGATTCGGAGATCGAGATCACCGCCGTGGCGACCGCGATTGCCATCAGTGCCGCCGCTCCGACCGGGACCGCCACCCGGCGCCAGGACAGGCCGCTGAGCCGCTCCCCGAGCCGATCGAACCAAGAGGCGTCCGGGCGGGTCGAATCGCTGAAGCCCTCGGCGACGCAGGCGTCGAGCTCGGCCGCGAACTCCGGCCGCGGCCGCGGCCTCATCGCCTCCAGCTCGGCGACGATCTCGGGGTACTCGCTATGGAGCTCCATCGCAGGCCTCCCTCAGCTTGGTGACGACTCGGTGCAATCTGGTTCCGACGTTGGACTCGGAGATGTCGAGCAGTGCGGCGATCTCGACGTTGTCGAGGCCGGCGAAGAACTTCAACGCGACCAAATCCCGCTCCCGCGCCTCGAGGCCCTCCAGGGCGCCGGCGACGGCGAGGCGCCTCTCACTCTGCTCGACCGGATGCTCGGCGTCGTTGCCGGCGAGGTCGATCGGCTCCTCGGCGAGCGCCCTCTGACGCCTGCGCCGTCGAAGCTCGTCGAGCGCTGCGTTGCGGGCGATCCCGAAGAGCCAGCCGCGGGCGCTGCCGCGGCCCGGGTCGAATCGCGAGCGGTTGCGGTAGGCGCGCTCGAAGGCGATCGCGGTCACGTCCTCGGCCGCGGCCGCCTCGCGCAGGAACCCTGCCGCGTAGGCGTAAACATCGTCCCGGCTGCTCCGGTAGAGCTCCTCGAAGGAGATCCGCTCCCGGATGGCGGTGTTTTCGATCGGCTCGGCCAGGGCCTGACTCATACCCCTACTACGGCCCGGCCCGGGATCCATCACAGAAGGATGCCGGGATCAGGCTGCGCGCGGGAGTTCCTGCGGCGGTGAGGGAGCCGGCGCAGCGGCCGGGCGCTCGAGCGCGGCCGCGATCGCCTCCGAGGTGATCTCGACCAGGCGACGTAGGTCGCCGCTGGAGATCGCCAGCGGCGGCATCAGGACGATGACATCGCCGAGCGGGCGGATGATCGCGCCCCGCCGGCGCGCCTCGAGGGTCACACGGTGGCCGATCCGCAGAGATGGGTCGTGCTCGCCGAGGTCGATCGCGGCCATCATCCCGCGGCCACGGACCTCGGCCACGCCTGGCTGCTCGGCGACCGCCGTCAGGAGATCGTCGAGGAGGCGGATCTTCGGCTGCAGGTTGGCGAGGGTCTGCTCGCGCTCGAAGGCCTCGAGGCTGGCGAGCGCGGCAGCGCAGGCGAGGGGATTGCCGGTGTAGGTGTGGCCGTGGAAAAACGTCCGCTGGTCCTCGGGAGCGCCGAGGAACCCCTCGTAGATCCCCTCCGTGGCCAGCGTCGCGGCGAGCGGCAAATAGCCGCCGGTCAGCCCCTTGGCGACACAGAGCAGGTCGGGGGCCACGTCCTCCTGCTCGCAGGCGAACATCGTCCCGGTGCGCCCGAAGCCGGTCGCCACCTCGTCGCAGATCAGCAGCACGCCGAACCGGTCGCACAGCTCCCGCACCGCCCGCAGGTAGCCGGGCGGGTGGACGATCATCCCCGCCGCGCCCTGGACCAGCGGCTCGACGATCACCGCCGCGATCTCTTCCTCATGGGCAGCAAGCGTGCGCTCGAGGTCGGCCGCGTCGCCGGGCTCGACGGCGCGCGTCTCGAACAGCAGCGGCCGGTAGGTCGCGTGGAAGAGGTCGATCCCGCCGACCGATACCGACCCGATCGTGTCGCCGTGGTAGGCATCGCGGAGGTGCACGAACGAGGTCCGTCGAGTGTGCTGGCCGCCGCGCTGCTGCTGAAACTGGAACGCCATCTTCAGGGCGATCTCGGTAGCGGTCGAGCCCGAGTCGGAGTAGAAGACGCGGCTCAGCCCGCGCGGGGCGATCTCGACCAGCCTTGCCGCCAGCTCCGCTGCGCCGGGGTGGGTCAGCCCGAGCATCGTCGAGTGCGCCACCCGGTCGAGCTGGTCGCGGACCGCCTGGTCGATCTCCGGGTGGCGATGGCCATGGACGTTGCACCAGAGCGAGGAGACGCCGTCGATGTAGTGGCGGCCGTCGGTGTCGATCAGCTGCCAGCCCTTGGCCCGCTCGATCGCGAGCGGCTCTTCCTCGCACCAGCCCTGCTGCTGGGTGAACGGATGCCAGAGATGGTCGTGATCGAGTTGCGAGTGATCCGCTGACGTCACTGCGCGGAGGGTAGAAGCGCCCCCGGCCGGAATTCGCGGCGGGTGATATCGGTCACACAAACAACTATTGTGATGGAGAAATAGTTGTGCGTCTGCAACCATTCTCGAAATGGCGACGACCGTCAAAGCGATAGTCGGGGAAGTCGAAGCGCCGCGGGCGATCGGCGGCGAGGCCCAGGAGACGGCCGCCCGCCTCAGCGCTCTGCTGCGTCATCTCTTCCTCTATGACCGCGGCAACATGCTCAGCGTCCTCGAGGAGAGCGGCCTCTCGATGACCCAGACCAAGGCCCTGCTCGAGCTCGGCGGCCTCGGCGAGGAGGCCGAGCCCAGGCAGGTCTCCGACCTGGCCGAGACCTTCGGCGTCTCGGTGCCGTCGATGAGCCGAGCGGTCGACGCCCTGGTCAAGAAAAGGCTCGCCACCCGGGTTGAGGACAGCGAGGACCGCCGAGTCCGCCGGGTCGCGATCACCAGCCGCGGCAAGGACCTCGTCAACACCCTTCTGGTCATCCGGCAGGCCGGGATGGAGAACTTCGCCGCCAGCCTCAGCGCGACCCAGCGACGCAAGCTGGACGCCGCCGTCGACTCACTGATGGACCGCGAGGACATTGCCGCGGCCTACGAGATCTTGAGAGGAAAGGACTCCCCCCGATGACCCGTTACCAGCACCTGATCACCGACGAAAACCGCAAGTGGTGGACGCTCGGGGCGATGTGCTTCGCGCTGTTCATGATCATGCTCGACAACACGGTGGTCAACGTCGCGCTGCCGTCGATCCAGAAAGATCTGCACGCTTCGATCTCGGGCCTCGAGTGGACGACGAGCGGCTACACGCTGTCCTTCGCCGTCGTCCTCGCGACCGGTGGGCGCCTCGGCGACATCTTCGGCCGCCGGCTCGTGTTCCTGATCGGCGTCGTCATCTTTGCCTTCTCCTCGGCGACGGCCGGCCTCGCCCCCGACCAGACCGCGCTCGTCGTCAGCCGTGTCCTCCAGGGCATCGGAGCCGGGTTGATGATGCCCGGCACGCTCTCGATCATCACCGACGCCTTCCCCGCGCATGAGCGCGGCAAGGCGATGGGCACCTGGGCCGGGGTCTCCGCCCTGGCCCTCGCGATCGGCCCGGTGCTGGGCGGCCTGCTCACCGAGCACGTCTCCTGGCGGGCGATCTTCTACCTCAATATCCCGGTCGCGATCGGCGCCATTGCAGCCACCGTCTTTGCGGTCCGCGAGTCCCGTGACACCAGCGTCGGCAGGGAGGTCGACTTCCTCGGCGTCGCAACCCTGACGACCGGGCTGACCGCGCTGGTCCTCGCCCTCGTCGAGGGCAACAGCTGGGGCTGGGGGTCGGCCCCGATCGTCGGCCTGCTGGCCGCCTCGATCATCGGCCTTGCGGCCTTCGTCTTCGTCGAGCAGCGGGTCAAGGCCCCGATCGTCCAGTTCGAGCTGCTCTCCCACCGCAACTACCTGGGGGCATCGATCATCGCCCTGATCATCACCTTCGCGATGATGGGGACCTTCTTCTTCCTCGCCCTCTACATGCAGAACATCCTCCATTACTCGCCCCTGGAGGCGGGGGTGAGGTTCCTCCCCTCGACGCTGATGATCGTCGCCGTGGCGCCGATCTCCGGCAGGCTGGCCGACCGCTTCGGCCCGCGCTGGCTGATCGCCGGAGGGCTGGCCCTGCTGACCGCATCGCTGCTGACCTTCACCCAGGTCGCGGTCGACTCGACCTACACCGACCTGCTGCCCGGGTTCGTCCTGCTCGGCATCGGGATCGCGATGACGATGTCGCCGATGACGAGCACCGCGATGAATGCGGTCCCGGTTCAGAAAGCCGGCGTCGCCTCCGGCGTGCTCTCGATGTTCCGGATGATCGGCGGCAGCCTCGGCGTCGCCGTCACCGGGGCGATCTTCCAGAGTTCTGTCGGCGCCGACTTCGCCTCGGCCACGCCTCAGGAATTCGTCGATGCGCTCTCGACCGCGATGGGCGTCTCCGCATCGGTGACCGCGGTCGGGGTGCTGGTGGGCGTGCTCGTGATCCGGACCAATCGCAACATCGCCGAGGTACCGATCGAGGTCGCCGAGGCGGAGGCGAGTCCGGGCGGCGAGCTGCTCGCAGGCCGCACCTGAGCGCTCAGGTGATGCCGAGCGCCGGCCAGGCCTTCTCGTCGCCCAGATCGAGCCTCGGCAGCGTCTCGACCCTGACGGCTCCCAGATTCGCGATCGTCTCCCGGTTTGAGGCCTCGACCTCGCTCGGGGCGTCGGGCCAGGGGGTGAGCACGACCATCGCCACCTCGAGGCCGGCGCCGCGCGCGGCCTCGAGCGTCAGCAGCGTGTGGTTGATCGTCCCGAGCCCGGGCGAGGCGGCGACGACGAGGGGCAGGCCGAGGTCGACCGCGAGGTCGCGCACCAGGTAACCGTCGGCCAGCGGCACCAGGAGGCCGCCGACCCCCTCGCAGACGAGCTCATCGGCACCGGCCGCCGCCGCTTGTGCCGCTGAGCGCAGCCGGGCGGGGTCGATCTCCCGGCCGGCGAGCCTCGCGGCGAGATGGGGCGACGCCGGCGGCCCGTAACGGTAGGGGGCGATCCCCTCGTCGCTCTGGTCAGAGCCTGCCGCACGTCGCAGCAGCTCGTGGTCGGGCTCGCCCGGGTCCTCGAGGCCGGTCACGGCCGGCTTGAACACCGCGACCGCCGCCCCCGAGGCGGCCAGGGCGCGCGCGATCGCGGCGGCGACGATGGTCTTGCCGACCTCCGTCCCCGTCCCGGTGACGAAGACTCCGTCCATCGCGCGACTAGGCGGCGAGCGCGGCCGGCTCGGTGCGCAGGCCGAGGCTGCGGGTCGCCGCGCCGAGGACCCGTGCCGCTCGCTGCAGCGCCCCGGGATCGTGGGTCGCCATAGCCGTGAAGCGCAGGCGCGCCGTGCCCTCGGGCACGGTCGGCGGCCGGATTCCCTGGGCGAAGACCCCGTGTTCGAGGAGGGCCTCGGAGAGGCGCATCGCCTGCGCCGAGTCGCCGACCTCGACCGGGACGATCTGGCTCTCCGAGCGCCCGACCGGCAGCCCCTCCGCCTCTATCGCCTCGCGCAGGACGGCCGCGTTGACGCCCAGCCTCTGGACCATCTCAGGGCCGGCTTCCAGCAGCGCCAGCGCCTCGTCGGCCGCCGCCACGGAGGGCGGCGGCAGCGCGGTCGAGAAGATCAGCGAGCGGGCGGTGTTGACCAGGTACTCGACGACGTCCGCGTCCGCGCAGGCATAGGCGCCGTAGGAGCCGAGCGCCTTGCCGAGGGTTCCGATCACGAGGTCGACCTCGCCGCTGAGGCCGGCGTCGGCGACGGTCCCCCGCCCGCCGGGGCCGACGGTCCCGGTCGCGTGCGCCTCGTCGACCATCAGCCGGCAGCGATGCCGCTCGGCCAGCGCCAGCAGGCCCTCGAGCGGGGCTCGGTCGCCGTCCATCGAGAAGAGGCCGTCGGTGACGATCAGCGATGCCCTCTCGCCCGCGGACCGAAGCCCCCAGGCCAGGTGCTCGAGGTCGCAGTGCCGGTAGACGAAGGTCTCGGCCCGGGCCAGCCTGCAGCCGTCGATGATGCTGGCGTGGTTCAGCTCGTCGCTGAAGACGACCTCGTCCTCGCCGGCGAGGGCAGCGATCACGCCGGTGTTGGCGAGGTACCCGGAGCCGAACAGGAGCGCCGACTCATAGCCCTTGAACTCGGCCAGGCGCTCCTCGAGCGCCTGGTGCGGCCCCATCCCGCCCGAGATCAGGCGCGAGGCCCCGGCCCCGGCGCCCCACCGGATCGCCGCCTCGGCGGCGGCCCCGCGGACCCGCGGGTGGCCGGCGAGCCCGAGGTAGTTGTTTGAGCAGACGAGAAGGACCGGGCGGCCGTCGAGCAGCACCTCGGCGCCCTGCGGGCCTTCGACCATTCGCAGCCGCCGGTGGAGCCCCGATCCGCGGAGCTCGTCCAACCGCTCGGCGATATCGGTCATGCCGCCGATTGCTTCGGGTAGGGCGGCGGCTTCTTCGCCTTCTTGATCACCCGAAGCTGGGTCGATGGGTCCCAGAAGTCGGCTTCGTCCTGGTGGTCGATCAGCTCGTCGATCGGCGTCACCGGCGAGGAGCCGTCGAGCCAGCCGGATCGGTTGTCGGGCCGCGGATTGGAGCCGTTGTCGGGTTGGCGCGCGACATTCAGCCCGAGCTCCTCGAACATCGCCCGGTCGTCCTCCGGCTCGGCGCCGAGGGTGGTGAGGAAGTTGCCCATCATCACCCCATTCAGGCCCGCCTTGACCGCCAGCGGCTGCAGGTCGCCGAGGTTCTCGACCCGGCCGCCGCAGAGGCGGAACAGCGCGCCGGGGATGATCAGCCGGAAGATCGCCACCCACTTGACGACCTCCCAGGCGTCCATCAGCGCCCGGTCGCCGAACTTGGTCCCCTCGCGGGGGTTCAGCAGGTTGATCGGGACCGAGGTCGGGTTGAGCTCGGAGAGCTCGAAGGCCATCTCGACCCTCTGGCGTGGCGACTCGCCGAGGTTGAGGATGCCGCCGACGCAGGTCTCCAGCCCGGCCTCCTTGACCGCCTCGATCGTCCGCAGCCTGCCCTCGTAGCGGACCGTGGTCGAGACCTCGGGGTAATAGGAGCGGGCTGACTCGACGTTGTGGTGGACCCGCTGGATCCCGGCCTCGCGGAGCCGGGTCGCCCGTTCCGCCGACATGTGGCCGATCGAGGCGCAGCGCTTGAGGTTGGTCTGCTCGGAGACCAGCTTCGCGCCCTCGAGGATTTTCTCGAAGTCGCGTTTCGATAGGCCCTGGCCCTGGGTCACCATGCAGAAGCGGTGCGCTCCCGCCGCCTCGGCCGCCTTCGCGTGCTCGAGGATCTGCTCGGGCTCCATCATCGCGTGCATCGGCGTGTCGGCCTCGGCGTAGCGGGATTGGGCGCAGAACCCGCAATCCTCGGCGCAGCCGCCGGACTTGGCGTTGACCAGCGAGCACATGTCGGTCGAGTCGCCGAAGTTCTCCCGCCGCACGGCCCAGGCGCGCTCGACGGTCGCGCCGATCTCATCGTGGTCGGTCTGCTGCCCGAGGGCGAGAGCCTCGTCGAACGAGATCAGGGGTCCCATGACACCCCTTCGCGCTTCACTCGCGGCGCGAAGAAACAGATATGGACGCTTGCTCGTTCCGCCCTCATTCGCCCGCAGGCTAGGCTCCGGGCCGGACGTGGATTCCACTACGAGCAGACGGCGGCGGGCCGCGATCGCGGTCGCCTGCGGCCTCGCGATCGCGGCCTTCGCGGTCGGCGTCGCGGTCGGTGGCGGCGAGAAGGCAGCGCCCAGCGTCGAAGCCCGCGACAGCGCGGTCTCAAAGCTCGACCCATCGCAGATGGCCGGGGAGCGGATCGTCACCGGTTTCACCGGGCCGGCGATCCCGGACAGGGTCCGGACCATGATCCGCCGGGGCGAGGTCGCGGGGGTGATCCTCTATGCCTACACCGGCAACCTCCCCAGCCGAGACGCCGGGCGGAAGCTGATCGCGGGCCTGCAGTCGATCCCGCGCCCGCGCGGACTGCGCGACCCACTGCTGGTGATGATCGATCAGGAGGGAGGCCTCGTGAAGAGGATCGGAGGCGCCCCGGATGTGTCGGCCCAGGTGATGGGAGAAAGGGGGCCAGCCTTCAGCCGCTCCCAGGGCCGGAAGACCGCGCGGAACCTGGAGAACGTCGGCGTCAACGTCGATCTCGCGCCGGTGCTCGAACTGGCCCGACCCGGGGGCGACATCGCCATCGACGAACGCGGCTTCGGCGCGACCCCCGCCACTGTCGAGGCGACCGGGGTCCCGTTCGCCGAGGGGCTGCAGGAAGCGGGGGTCGCCGCCACCGCCAAGCACTTCCCGGCGAACGGATCCGCCAGCACCAATACCGACGACACGGTCCAGACGATCGAGAGCCCGAAGTCGACGTTGAGGCAAGTCAACGAGGCGCCCTACCGGGGCTTCGTCGATGCCGGTGGGGAAGTGGTGATGCTGACGACGGCGATCTTCTCCGCCTTCTCGGAACGCCCGGCCGCCTTCACCCGCTCGATCGCGACCGGTGAGCTGCGCGGCCGGCTCGGGTTCGAGGGCGTCTCGATCACCGACGCGCTCCTGACCGTCGCCGCCCGGGATTTCGGCGGGCCGCAGAGAACCGCGATCGCCGGCGCCCGGGCCGGCGCCGACCTCCTCCTCTATCCCGACCCGGATGCCGCCCACCTCGCCCACAAAGCCCTCGTCAGGGGGCTCGCATCGGGCGCCCTCTCCCGCCCCGAGTTCGAGGGCTCGGTCGGCCGAGTCCTCAGACTCCGCCACCGGTCCGGCAGCTGAGCTACTCGTTCGGGACCGCGGCGAGCGACTCCCAGAGGTAGAGCGAGGCGAGGCTGCGGTGGGGCCGCCAGGCCTCGCCGATCTCGATCACCTCGGTCGGCGTCGGCATCTCCTCGAGCCCGTACTCATTCTGGATCGCCTTGCGGATGCCGAGGTCGCCGCCGGAGAGGACGTCGGGGCGTTCGAGGTGGAACATCAGGAACATCTCCGCCGTCCACTGGCCGAGGCCGCGGACGGCGACGATCTCCGCGATCACCTCCTCGTCCCCTAGGTCGTCGAGGCGATCGAGCTCGAGCTCGCCGGAGATCACGTGGGCGGCGAGGTCGCGGATGTACTCGACCTTCCGACCTGACAGGCCCGCCGCCCGCAGGTCCTTCTCGCTCGCCTCGAGGAGTTCCTCGGGCGAG
The DNA here is from genome assembly GCA_963805455.1 of uncultured Solirubrobacterales bacterium. Lineage (GTDB taxonomy): Bacteria > Actinomycetota > Thermoleophilia > Solirubrobacterales > 70-9 > VRUE01. Next base: position 103,968 of record CAWDUJ010000009.1, on the reverse strand, counting down.
GGCGTGTGGCCGTCGAAGATGTCGAGGACGCGGCCGTGGATCGTGCGAGCCGCTTTCGTCGAGAGCTGCTGGCCGACGATCGCCCGCAGTAGCGCCCCGAAGGCGTCGGGCGGCGCCTCCTCGTTTCGCCGCCGCAGCCGGGTCTCGAGGTCGATTTTCCCGACCCGGTCGATCAGGGCCGCCATCTCCTGCCCGGTGGCGGCAAGCGCCTTTCGGTCCGCCGCCGCGCTCATTTACCGGTCCAGCGCGGGCGCCGCTTCTCGGCGAACGCCTGGATGCCCTCGCGGAAGTCGTCGGAGCCGAAGCAGGACTCGCGCAGCGCGACCAGCTCGGCCTCCTGGCCCGGGGTGAGGGCCGGGTTCGCGTTCAGAACCTCGATCGCCTCTTTGTTGCCGCGCATCGAGAGCGGCGCGTTGGCTGCGATCGCTGCCGCCAGCTCGACCCCGGCGCTCTCGAGGTCGCCGTCGGCGAAGACCTCATGGACCAGCCCGATCTCCTCGGCGCGCGCCGCCTCGACGTTGCGCCCGGTCAGGAACAGCTCCTTGGTCCGCGGCAGGCCGACCGTGTCGAGGAACTTCCGCAGCCCGGTGTGGCCGTAGATCAGCCCGAGTTTGGCGGGCGGCATTCCCAGTTTCGCCCCCTCCGCGCAGATCCGCATGTCGCAGGTGACCGCCAACTCGAGGCCGCCTCCGAGGCAGTGCCCGTTGATCATCGCCACGGTCGGCCAGGGGTGCGCCGACAGCGCCTCCATCGCGGCGTGGAACGGGTGGGCGACGAGGGACTCGGCATCGCGCTCGAAGGTCTGTTCGGGAATCGACCCGATGTCGTAACCGGCGGAGAACACGGGCGGGGCGCCGGTGATCAGGACGCATCGGTTCTCGATACCGGAGTCGAGCCGCGGCAGCGTCTCGGCCAAGGTGTCGAGGATCTCGTGGTCGAGGGCGTTGCGGCGCTCGGGGTTGGAGATCGTGATCCTGACGACCGCCTCGGCGGGGGAGTCGAGGATCAGCTTGCCGCCGGCGAGCTCCTCGGAAGTCACTACTCCAGCACGACGAGGACGTCGCCTTCGCTGACCGACTGGCCCTCCTCGCAGCGAATCTCGCTGACGGTCCCGTCGTCTTCGGCCTCGACCGGGATCTCCATCTTCATCGACTCGAGGATCACGACGGTGTCTCCGTCCTGGACAGTGTCGCCGACCGCGACCTCGATTTTCCATACGTTGCCGGTGATGTGTGCCTCGATGTCCGCCATGGGGCGAGACAATATCCGCCGTGGCTGATCCGATCGCGGTCCTCGTCGCCGCGCAGAACGAGGCCGACCGGGTCGGCGAGACCATCGCAGCCCTGCGCGGGACGTTCCCCGGGGCTGCGATCTGGGTCGCCGACGACGCCTCGACCGACGACACCCAGGGCGTGGCGCTCGCCGCCGGGGCCCAGGTCGTCAGCCGCCGCCGCCCTCACGGCAAGGGGGCAAACGTCACCGCCGCCGCCGAGGCGGCGCTCTCGGCCTCGCCCCCGGAGATCTTCCTGCTCTGCGACGGCGACCTCGGTGCGTCGGCCGCCGAGCTGGCGCCGCTGGTCGACGCGGTCGGGGGCGGGGAGTGCGATCTGGCCATCGCGGCCTTCCGCAGACGGGTCGGCGGCGGCTTCGGGGTGGCGCTCGGCTTCGCCCATTGGGCCATCCGCCGCGGCTGCGGCCTCGAGACGACGGCGCCGATATCGGGCCAGCGGGCGATGCGGGTCGAGGTGCTGCGAGCGACGCTGCCGTTCGCCGCGGGCTACGGGATGGAGATCGGGATGACTATCGACGCGGTCCGCGCCGGCCACACCCTGCGCGAGTACGAGCTCGAACTCTCCCATCGCGCGACCGGTCGCAGCCTCGCCGGGTTCGCCCACCGAGCGAGGCAGTTGCGCGACTTTGCCCGGGCCTACGCGTCGCGGCGCGGGTAGGGCGCCGGCTCGAAGCCACCCACCGCGCGCTCGACCGACCCCGCCAGTTCGAGCAGCAGCGCCTCGCCATCTTCGGGTCCTAGGAGCTGGGCGCCGATCGGCAGTCCCGCCTCGGTGGTCCCGGCCGGGACGCTGATCCCCGGCCAGCCGACCACGTTCCAGGCGAACCCGTAGGGGCAGGCCGCGCCCGCCGCGGTGCTGGTGGCCCAGTAGCCGCGGCCGTCGTGCTTGTAGATCTCGGCGGGAGGCTTGGCCGTGGTCGGGGTCAGCACCAGGTCGTGGCGGTCGAAGATCCGGCCGAGACGGCGGCGCAGTGCCGGCTCCGCCGCGCGTGAGGCCCGCAGTGGCAGGCCCGAGAGCAGGCGGCCGAAACGGGCGTGCGTTCTCGTCCGGGACTCGAGATTGGAGCGGTCGTCGATGTTCTCGCTCAGCCACTGGTGGACCCCCGCCATTCCCCGGGGGACGATCGCCGGGCCGACCAGGCCGTACTCGGGGTCGGCGGGGACGACCTCGTGTCCCATCTCCCCGAGCTGCTCGGCGAAGGCCTCGATCGCCGCCCGGTGCTCGTCGTCCAGTTGATCGGAGACGCCGAACGGGGTCGCGAAGGAGATCGCGATCCGCAGCGGGCGCGGGTCGCGGGCGGCGGAATCGGCGAACGGCACCGGGGGCGGCGGCGGCTTGTGGAGGTCGCTCGGGATGTTGCCGGCGGTCGCGTCGAGGAGGAGCGCGGCGTCGGCGACGGTGCGGGCGAGGGGGCCGATGCAGGTCAGGCCGTTGAACGCCTCCGCTTCGGGCCAGGTCGAGATCCGGCCGCGCTGCGGCTTGAGGCCGACCAGGCCGGTCCAAGCGGCAGGGATCCGAATCGACCCGGCTCCGTCGGACCCGAGCGCCGCCGGGACGAGACCGGCGGCGACCGCCGCCGCCGCGCCGCCGCTGGAGCCACCGGGTGTGTGAGCGGTGCTCCAGGGATTGCGGGTCGCGCCGAACGAGGGCCCCTCGGTGAACGGCCACTGGCCCACCTCGGGGGCGTGGGTCTTGCCGATCACGATCGCGCCCGCCTCGCGCAGCCGCCGCACCACCTCGTGGTCGCCGTCGGCAGGCGAGCGAGAGCCGCCGCAGCCGTAGAGGGTCGGGTGCCCGGCGAGGTCGAGGTCTTCCTTGATCGCGGTCGGCACCCCGAGCAGCGGCGCGCCCTCGCCCGCGGCGATCCGGCGGTCCGCGGCGTCGGCCTCCTCGAGCGCCTCCTCGGCGCGGATCACCCGGAACGCGTTGAGGTCGGCCTGGGCGGCCTCGGTGCGACGCAGCGCGTCCTCGACCAGCTCCCGCGAGGTGATGCCGCCGGCCCTCAGCATCCCCACCTGCTCGAGAAGCCCGAGGGGGGCGGTGTCCGGTGGGTTGGCGCTGGTCTCGGTCGGCATCGCTCTCCTTCTTCCCGCAAACAGTTCGTTCGAACGAACAATAAGTGAAAACGGGGTAGGCTGGGCGCGGCGTGGCCACCGCTACCGTCTCAGATACCCGCGAGCGCATCCTCCGCACCACCCTCGACCTGATCGGTCAGGAGGGAATCGGCGCCGTGACCAACCGCCGCGTGGCCGACGCCGCCGACGTATCTCTGGGGTCGCTCACCTACCACTTCGACAGCCAGCTCGACCTCGTCCGCGAGTGCCTGATGCTTCTCGTCGGCGAGGAGGTCGTCCGGCTCGAAGGGATCGCCGCCGAGCTGCGCCGGGCCCGCCCCGGGATCGAGCAGGTCGCGGTCGAGGTCGAGAGGGTCGTCCGCGAGTCCGACAGCAGGATTCAGCAGCTGGCCGAGATCGAGCTGCACCTCCGCGCCGCGCGGGACCCCGAGCTCCGCGACGCGTCACGCCGCTGCTTCATCGCCTACGAGGAAGTCGCCGAGGCCGCTCTCGCCGCGCTCCAGGTGCCCGACGCGGAGCGCCACGCCCGCTCGATCGTGGCCCTGATCTACGGGCTCTCCCTGCGCCGCCTCGGGACCGGTGACGAAGACGTCACCGGCCTCGCCGAGGCGCTCCTGACGATGGTTCGCGGAGCCCAGGCCGACGCCGGATAGCCTCATCCGGTGATCCTCGCGATCGACCAGGGAACGACTGGAACCACCTGCCTCGTGTTCGACGGGGAGGCCCGGATCGCCGGGACGGCCTATTCGGAATTCGAGCAGCACTTCCCGCGCCCGGGCTGGGTCGAGCACGACGCGACCGAGATCTGGGAGTCGACGCGGCGGGTGGCGCGGGAGGCGATCGCCGACGCCGGCGTCGGCCCCGGCGAGCTCGAGGCGATCGGGATCACCAATCAGCGCGAGACCGTCGTCGCCTGGGACCCCGACAGCGGCGAGCCGATACACCGGGCGCTGGTCTGGCAGGACCGCCGCACCGCCGACCGCTGCGCCGAGCTCCGCGCCGAGGGGCGTGAGGGCCTCGTCCGCGAGCGGACCGGCCTCGTCCTCGACCCCTATTTCTCCGGTACCAAGATCGAGTGGCTGCTGCGGAACGTCGACGGGGCCGAGCGCGCCGTGTTCGGCACGATCGACTCCTGGCTCCTGTTCAAGCTGACGGGACGTCACGCCACCGACCGCACCAACGCCTCGCGGACGATGCTCTTCGACATCCGCCGCCACGCCTGGGACGAGGATCTCTGCGCGATGCTCGGCATCGACCCCGAGCGCCTGCCGGAGCCGCTCCCCTCCGCGCACGTCTTCGGGACGACGACCGAGTTCGGCGGCGAGGTCCCGGTCGCGGGCATCGCCGGTGACCAGCAGGCGGCGCTGTTCGGCCAGGCATGCCATTCCGCCGGGGCCGCGAAGAACACCTACGGGACCGGGAGCTTCGTCCTCCTCCACACCGGGGCCGAGGCCTCCGACCCGGTCGACGGCCTGCTGACCACCGTCGCCTGCGAGACCGGCGGGTCCGCCGCCTACGCCCTGGAGGCCTCGATCTTTGTCACCGGCGCCGCGGTCCAGTGGCTGCGCGACGGGCTCGGGATCATCGATGCGGCGGCCGAGACCGAGGAGCTTGCGGCCTCGCTCGAGGGCAACGACGGTGTCTATTTCGTCCCGGCACTCACCGGGCTCGGGTCGCCGCACTGGGATCCCTACGCCCGCGGCACGATCGTCGGCCTGACCCGGGGCAGCGGCCGTGCCCACCTGGCGCGGGCGGCACTCGAGGCGATCGCCTACCAGGCCGTCGACGCGGTCCGCGCCCAAGAGGCCGCCGCCGGCCGGCGGCTGGTCTCGCTGAAGGCCGACGGAGGCGCGGTCGCCAACGCCTGGCTGATGCAGTTCCAGGCCGATGTCCTCGGCGCCCCGGTGATCGTCCCCGAGGTGATCGAGACGACCGCGCTCGGCGCCGCCTACCTGGCCGGGATCACGACCGGCCGCTGGACCGAGGAAGACGTTCTTACGAACTGGCGCGAGGCCGCCCGCTTCGAACCGGAGATGGACGAGGATCGGCGCCGCACGCTGCTCGAGGGATGGGGCCGTGCGCTCGAGCGGTCCCGGGGCTGGGACCGACCGGATTCGATCGCGTAACCGGCCCTGAGACTGGGGGTACGCAAGGGCGACGGTCGGTTGGACCGTCATCTGGACATGCCCGAGATCAAACCACAGGTCTACAAGGACGAACGCCCGGCGGAGTACTTCGACGAGTTCCACGCCGCCGCCCGCAAGGGGGTCGGGTGGACCTATCCGCTCGTCCGGGCGATCGTCTCTCCGCCGGCCTTTCTGCTCTACCGGACCCGGGCGATCGGGGTCAAGAACGTGCCGAAGACGGGGCCGCTGATCCTCGCGCCCAACCACTTCAGCCAGATGGACCACTTCTTCACCGGGCTCTACCTGCGCCGCCAGATCCGGTTCATGGCGAAATCGCAGCTCTTCGGCCCGCCGGTCCTGACCTACGTCTACAAGCACGGCGGCGTGATCCCGATCCGCCGCGGCCACCACGACGAGGAGGCCTTCAAGACCGCCTTCACGGTGCTGGACCAGGGCGGGATGCTGCTGATCTACGCCGAGGGCGGCCGCTCGCGCAGCGGCGAGCTCGGCGACCCGAAACCGGGCGTGGGCAGGCTCGCGCTCGAATCCGGCGCCCCGGTCGTCCCGGTCGCGATCCACGGCTCCGAGTCGGTGCGGCGCTGGAAGCGGTTCCGGTTCCCGAAGGTGAGGGTCCAGTTCGGCGAGCCGATCACCTTCCCGGTCGAGAAACAGGTCAGTCGGGAGCGCCAGCTTGAGGCCGCATCGGAGATCTTCGACCGGGTCCGGACCATGTACACGGGGCTCGACGAGGAGAGCCGCCGGCGCGGCAGGTGAACCGGCCCGGCTACTCGTAGCGGGCGTCGAGCTTCTCGTAGAACCCGGGGTCGTGGCCCGGAGTGACCATCGCCCCCGGGTACTCACGGCTGAACAGCCTCAGCTCCTGCAGCGAACGGCGCTGGTTGTGCGCGTCGAATGGGCGCGGCGGCAGCGATTTCGAGCCCTCGAGCTGGGCCTGGGTGTAGGCGGCATCGCCGCCGATCACGAAGTCGCGGTCCTTGAGCCGGGCGATCACCGAGATGTGGCCGGCGGAGTGCCCGGGTGTGAAGGCGAGCCGGATCGAGCCGTCGCCGAAGAGGTCGAAGCAGCGGCCGAACGTCGCGTATGAGTCGATCCCTCCGCGGTCGAAATCGACGGTCCTGTAGTCGAAGGCGAAGTCGTAGTGGAGGCGGCGGTAACCGTTCTGCAGCGGCCGGGGGCCCTCCGTTGCCTCGTCCCACTCGACCTCGCTGACGACGAAGGTTGAGTTCGGGAACTCCGATATCGCGGAGGCGTGGTCGGCGTGAAGGTGGGTCATGACGACGATCGGCAGCTCGCCGGGGTCAAGCCCACGTTTGCGCAGCTGGGCGGGGGCGTCGGCGTCGGCCTCGACCGCCGGCTTCATGAAACGGGTCAGGGCGCGACCGAAGTTCTGTTCGCCGTCGGTGGCGATCGAGGGATGGAGGCCGGTGTCGACCAGGATCCCGCCGGCGCTCGGGTGTCGGATCAGGAAGACCGGCACCGGCAGCGTGATCGTGTCCTTGCCGGTGAGCAGTGCCCAGGAAAGTCGAGGGCCCATCAGCCGGCCCCCGGGCCCCTCGGTCCAGCGCCGCGGCATCTCGACCGTTCCTGTGACGATCGGCTCGACCGTGACCGTCGCTCCGGGGGAGCCGCCGGAAAGCGGCTCATGCAGCGGTTTTGCCTCGACCTGGACCTTCATCGAGCCGCACATTACCCCTGGCGATGCCGCCTATAGGGTGATGCCGATGGCTGAGAGCGCCCATTCGCGGATCTTCAGGGACGGCTTGCTCGAGGGCCGGGTCTGCCTCGTATCCGGCTCCGGGAGCGGGCTCGGGCGGGAGTCGGCGCTCGAGCTGGCGCGGCTGGGGGCGATCGTCGTCGGCTGCGGTCGCCGCGAGGAGCCGCTGGCCGAGACCGCCGGCCTCGCCAGGGCCATGCCGGGGACCTTCGAGCACGAGGCGATGGACATCCGCGACGAGGAGGCGGTCGAGCGCCTTATCGAGGGCCTGCTCAGGCGGCACGGCAGGCTCGACGTCCTCGTCAACAACGCCGGCGGCCAGTTCCTCAGCCCGGCCGAGGCGATCAGCCCTAAGGGCTTCCGGACGGTCACCGAGCTGAACGTGCAGGGGACCTGGCAGATGACCCACGCGGCGGCGACCAAGGCCTTCATCCCTCAACGCGGCGGCAAGGTGCTGAGCATCACCCTTTCGCCGCATCACGGGATGCCGGGCATGGTCCATTCCGGCGCCGCCCGGGCCGCGGTCGAGAACATGATGCGGACACTGGCGGTCGAGTGGGCCCGGTTCGGGATCACCACCTGCGCCCTCGCCGCCGGGCAGTTTGCGACCGAGACGCTGCTGACGAAGTATCCGCAGGTGGTCGTCGAAAACCTCGAGCGCTCGATCCCGATCGGCCGCGCCGGGCGCTCCGAGGAGCTCGCCTGGCTGGTCGCCTACCTGGCCTCTCCGGCCGGCGATTTCGTCTCCGGGACGACGATCACGATCGACGGCGCCCGCGACAACTGGGCCGGGCCGTGGCCGCCGGAGGCAATCGCCGGCGAGGGTGGCGAGCCGGTTGCGGAGGAGAGGCGGCCTAAGCCGGCTCGAGGATGACCATCGGGATTTCGCGACCCTTGCTGCGTTCCTGGTAGTCGTCGTACCCGCTCCAGACCTTCACTGCCCGGGGCCAGAGCCGATCGCGCTCCCCGGCATCGGCGAGCCGGGCGTGGACCCTGCGGCGCTCGCTGCCGATCTGGACCGTGGTGTCGGGGTTGGCCATCAGGTTGTGGTACCAGGCGGGGTGCTTGTGGTATCCGCCTTTGGAGGCGATGATCACCGCGTTCTCGCCGTCCTCGATGAAGAGCAGCGGGCAGGTGCGACTGGTGCCGCTCCTGGCCCCGACGTGGTCGAGCAGCAGCATCTTCCCCGGCCCGCCCGGGACGTTGACTCCGAGGCGGCCGCCGGTGACCCGATAGAGCAGGGTGTGGACTCCGGCCAGGCGGCGGAGGACAGGCCAGGTGCGATCCGCGAGATCGAGGATCGCGTGCGACCTCCCCTCTGTCGCCGTCTGGCTCAGGTGTACATCCCCCCGAACTGACCACCGGTCACATTGAGGATCTGACCGTGGACGTAGTTCGCGTGGGGGGAGCAGAGGAAGAGGACGGGACCGGCCGCCTCCTCGGGCTGCGCCGGGCGGCCGAGCGGGATGATCGCCGAGGCCATCGAGCGCATCTGCTCGGGGATCCCGAGCTCGATTTTCTCCCCCGAGGGGGAGGTCATCTCGCCGCCGGCCTCCTTGGCCGCGGTGAGGCGGGTCTCTACGAAGCCGAACGCGACGGCGTTGACGTTGACCTTGAACTGGCCCCACTCCTTGGCCAGCGTTTTGGTCAAGCCGACGACGCCGGCCTTGGCGGCCGAGTAGTTGGCCTGGCCCGCGTTGCCCATCGTCCCCGAGATCGAGGAGACGTTGACGAGCTTGCGGAAGACCTCCTTGCCCTCGCCGCGCTCTGCTTTCGCCGCCTCGCGCCAGTGTGGGGCAAGGGCGCGGGTGATTCGGAAGGGAACGATCGTGTGGATGTCGAGCATCGCCTGGAACTGCTCGTCGGTCATCCGGTGAACGACCCCGTCCCACGTGTAGCCGGCATTGTTGACGACGATGTCGATCGCGCCGAAGGCCTCGACTCCGGCGGCGACCAGCTGGTCGGCGGCGTCGGGCTTGGTCAGGTCACCGGCGTGGACGGCGGTCTCGCCGTCGATCTCGCCCGATGCCTGTTCGGCGATGTCGGCGTCGAGGTCGTTGATCAGAACCTTCGCACCCTCCGCCGCGAACAGCTCTGCAGTCGCCCGGCCGATTCCCCGGGCAGACCCGGTGACGATCGCCGCTTTTCCATCTAGAAGTCCCATCTGTGTGCGCTCTCCCTCCTGGGTTCGTGAGTCGGCGGGAGGCTACATGGAACAGCGCAACCCTGGTTGACCGGCCAGTCAGCGGCGCGTGCCCCCGTATTGCCGCCGATTCGTGCGCGACGATTCCGTTCGTCCCGTCCCAGATCGAGCGCCAAAGGGAGGTTGAAGATGGAGCCGTCCGACTACCCGGTGACCTTCTCCGTTGATTACCCCGACCGGAAGCTGAATCGCCTCACCACTTTCTTCCGGATCTTCACCGTGATCCCGATCTTCATCGTCTTCAGCACCCTCACCGGTAACACCTACGCGGCCTCGGGGTCCGAGGCCAGCTACGCGGGAAGCGGAGTCGCCATCCTCACGATCCCGGTGGTGCTGATGCTTCTCTTCCGCAAGAAATATCCGCGTTGGTGGTTCGACTGGAATCTCGAACTGATGCGGTTCGGAAACAGGCTCGGCGTCTACTTCACGCTGATGGACGACACCTATCCCTCGACCGACGAGCAGCAGGCGGTCCGCCTCGACTTCCCCTACCCGGATGCGGAGACCGAGCTGCAGCGGGGAATGCCGCTGGTCAAGTGGCTGCTGGCGATCCCCCACTACATCGTGCTCTTCTTCCTCGGCATCGCCGCCTTCTTCGTCGTCATCTTCGCCTGGTTTGCGATCCTCTTCACCGGCCGCTTCCCGCGCGGGGCCTACGACTTCGTGGAAGGGGTCTTCCGCTGGCACAACAGGGTGATCGGCTACGCCTTCACCCTCGTCACCGACAAGTACCCGCCGTTCCGGCTCGGCCCCTGAGCGAAGCGCGAACCTTTGCGTAGCTTCAGGAGAGGCGGACGCCGCCGTCCTCGGTGAGGGTCCAGTGCGGGTTGTGGGCGACCTCCCAGGGGTGGCCGTCGGGGTCGACGAAGACCCCGCTGTATCCACCCCAGAAGGTCTCCGCCGGCTCGCGGCCGATCCGGGCGCCGGCGCGGCGGGCATCCTCGATGGCGGCGTCGACCTCCTCCGGCGAGCTGAGGTTCAGGGCCAGGGTGACGCCGCCCCATCCGCCGGCGTCCTCGACGGCGCTGTCCTCCGCGAGGCCCGCCCGGCCCCACAGCGCGAGGACCATGTCGCCCGCCTGGAAGAAGACGACGTCGTCGTCGGGCGCCGCGCCCGTCTCCCATCCGAGCGCTTCGTAGAAGCCCCGTGCCCGACCGAGGTCGGCGACCCCGAGCGTGATCACGCTGACCCGTTGCCTCATCACGCGCCCCCGGGCGGCGAGGCCATCAGCAGCCGGTAGTCGTAGATCGTCTCGAAGCCCATCGCGCGGTAGATCGGCTCGCCCATCGGCGAGGCCTGCAGAGAGGCAAGGTCTGCGCCGAGGTCGAAGCCGGCGTCGACCGCGGCGGTGGTCAGCGCCCGACCCAGGCCCCTGCCGCGCGCGGCCTCCGTCGTCCCCACCCAGTAGATCCCAGCGACGCCGTCGGTGACGATCGTCATCGCGATCGCGAGCGGCTCCGCGCCCTCGTAGGCAAGGAGAGCGACCGCGTTCTCGGCCAGCAGGCCGGAGTGGTCGTCGTAGTGGTCGAAGACCTCGGGCGGGAAGCCGATGCTGGCGTAGGACCGCTTCGCGACCCGCCAGTAGTCCTCGGCCTCGTCCTTTCCGGCGAGGCGGCGCATCTCGACCTCGTCGGGCATCGCCGCCGCCTCCGGGCGCCGGTCGAGCACCATCTCCGGCATCTCGAAGAAGGGGTTGAGGCCCTGCGCGGCCGCGGCCTCGAACAGGTCGCGATCCTCCTCGGCGTCGCCGCGTGTCCAGAGGCTGAAGCCGCGGCCGAGCGCGCCGAAGAACGCGCGCGCGTGTGTCAGAAGCTGGTCCGGGTCGAGCCCGTCGTCGACTCGGAAGGCCGCATTGGAGATCGCCGGGTTCGACGAGGTCCCGGCGCCGAGCAGCCAGCCGTCCCCGGCCTCGATCCTGACGCCCGAGTCGAGCTCGAACAGCTGCCGGGAGCTGTCGACGAAGTTGAGGTGGGCGCGGTGGCGGAGCCCGTCCACCGTTCAGGCCGGGGGGTCGTCGCGGACCATGAAGCCCTGCGGCTCGGCGACGACCTGGTTGCGGAGCTCGCCGATCCCGTCGATCTCGATCCGGACGACGTCACCGACCTTCAGGAAGCCCTCCGGGAAGGGCTGGATCGAGGCTCCGATCCCGGCCGGGGTCCCGGTCGCGATCACGTCGCCGGGCTCGAGCGTGAAGGCTTCGGAGAGGTGGGAGACCTGCTGGAAGCAGTCGAAGACCATCTCGGACGTGTTTCCGTCCTGGCGCTTCTCGTCGTTGACGAAGGTCCGGATCCCGAGCTGCTGCGGGTCGGGGATCTCATCGCCGGTGACGAGCCAGGGCCCGAGCGGGCCGTGGGTGTCGAACGACTTCCCGATCGTCATCGTCGGCGCCCTCATCTGCCAGTCGCGGACCGAGACGTCGTTGGCGATCGTGTAGCCGCCGATCACCTCGGCGGCCCGCTCGACTGGGACGTGGCGGCAGCGCTTCGCGATCACGATCGCGAGCTCCCCCTCGTAGTCGAGCTTGTCGGAGACGGCCGGCATGTGGACGTCGGCGCCCGGGCCGACGACGCAGGTCGGCTGCTTGTTGAAGAAGGTCGGCACCGCGGGCGCCTCCAACCCGGTCTCGGCGATGTGGTCGGCGTAGTTGAGGGCGATCGCCAGATACTTGCGGGGGCGGGCGGGGCTGAGGAGCCGGATCGCCTCCAGATCTTCGCCCGGTTTGGGCTCGGCTGCCAGCTCGGCGAGCTCCGTCAGCTTCTCGAGCCCGATCGCGTCGATCGCGGCCGCCGGTTCGCTCGGCAGCTCCGGCGCCGAGGCCGTGAGGTCGACCAGGCGCCCGTCCTCGATCACCCCGAGCCGGGCCGCGCCGTCGGCGAGGAAGCGGCAGAGCCTCATCGGTCGACGGCGGCGATCGCCGCCAGGTCCTCGGGCCGCAGCAGCGTCATCAGCGTGCTGCCGTCGATGATCGCCAGGCCGCCCTTGCGGAATTTCACGTTGGCGCCGGTCAGGCGGCCGACCTCGGTCTTGAAGTCGGGGTTGTGGCCGACGATCAGGACCTCGCCGCGGCCGGCGGCGAGGTCCAGGGTGTCCCAGCCGCTGCCTGCGAGTCGCGCGTCCTCCTCCGGCTCGATCGAGAGCAGCTCGCAGGCGAGCCGCGCGGTGCCGGCCGCCCGCACCTTCGGGCTCGTCAGGCAGGCGTCGAGCTCGAATCCGAGGGCGGCCATCGCCCGGCCCGCCGCCACCGATTGGCGCTCGCCCTTCTTCGTCAGGCGCCGCGCGGAATCCTCGCCGTCGCCGTGCTCGGCGTCGCCGTGTCTCAGCATGTAGATCACCCCGGCATCTTCCCGATCTCGGCCAGGTAGCCGTCCAGCGCATCGGTCGCCCTGGTGTCCTCGTAGACCTCGTAGTCGCGCAGCTTGCCCCACGAGATGCGTCCCCAGATCACATACCGGTTCTCGTAGACGCGCCTGCCGTCGGGGGCGTCGAGATGGTCGGTGCCGCGGACGCAGATCGTCTGGCGCCAGGGAAATCCCTGGACGATGACCTCGTCGGGGTAGATCTGGAGGCCGGCGTCGGCGAACCGCTCCAGCCATTTCCTCAGCTCGTCCTTCCCCTCCAGTTCGGTCGCCCAGGAACTGTCGCCGGGGAATCTGAACCGGACATTCTCGGCATCCAGCTTCAGGGTCGGCTCGATGTTGCCTTCGCGGGCCTTCGCCATGTTCCGCGAGATCAGGATTCTGCCGAGCCAGGACAGCATCGCTGAAAACCTAGCGCGATCCGCCCGCCGTTCACGCCGCCTGGGTCGCGCTCAGCTCCGCTTTGTCGCTGGAGTCGTCCCGTCGATGCCTGCCCGCCGTCGCGGCGGCGAAGGCCGGGGGAGCAAGCTCCAGGTAGGCCTTGAAGGTGAGGTCGATCAGCTTCTGGGTCTTGTAGATGCGGAAGCCGGGGCCCAGCAGCCGGACCGGGATGTGGGGGAGGAGCTTCTGGACGAAGAGGAGGATGCCGAATCCGGTCCGGTGCGAGTTGTGGAGCTCGGTGTAGTTGGCGGCAGCCTCCTGGCGGCTGCGGCGGCCCTCGAAGACGGCGCGCATCTCGCGGCCGACGGCGATCCCGTAGTAGAGCGCGGTCCTGATCCCCTCGGCCGTCAGCGGCAGGCACTGGCCGGCCGAGTCGCCGACGAAGAAGACGCCGGCTTCGGTCGGTTTGCGCAGCCGGTGCGGGATCCAGTTGCCCTGGTAGCTGACCTGGTCACCGCCGAGGTCGGCGGCGAGTCGGTCGGTCCCCTCGCGGACGTGGTCGTTCGGCTCGTAGGAGCAGGCGCCGATCCGGAGCTCCTCGCCGGCAGGGAAGCACCAGCCGTAGCCGGCCCGGGCGTAGCTGCGGTCGACCCAGACCTCGAGCGCGTCGCTGCGGCCCTGAGGGTGGACCTCGAGGGCCCGCGTCAGCGGCGCATCGGTGGGCTGGAATCCATCGTCGGTCGCGAGGATCCGGCGCCAGCCGAGCGCGTCGACCACCAGCGGGGCCGAGACCGGGCCGCGATCGGTGTCGATCGTGATCTCCCCGTTCTCGCCCGGCCGCCGGCCTTCGACGGCCGCGATCTCGAAGGTCGCGTCGCACTTGCTCCAGAGCGCCTCGCACATCTCGTCGTAGTTGAATGTCGAGAAGGAGTAGGGCAGGTCGAGGACCGCGACCTTGCCGGGAGTGTGGACGACCAACTCGCCGAAGCGCTGTAGCTCGACGTCCATCAGGTCAAGGGCCCGCAGCCAATCGGTCGGGATGCCGCAGGCCGAGGTTGCGCGCTCGCCGATCTCGTAGCGATCGAGGACCAGGACGTCGGCGCCGGAGCTGGTCAACTCGCGCGCGACAGCGAGCCCGCCGAAGCTGGCGCCGCAGATGACCACGTCGTACCGGTCCTGCAGCTGCTCCCTCTCCCTTGACCCTGCCACGGCCACCATGGAACCGTAGCGACTCCTGGTACGGGAATGGCCTCGGACCGCCGGCGGGCATTACAGCCCCAGCTGTTTCCTCCGGATCTCCTTCATGAACGGGAGCCGTGGAACGGCAGGACCACGGGGGACCTTCGAGGACACGCATCCCCAGCAAATGAGGCTCTTCGGGGCGAACAGCGGTGATCGGGCGTGATCGCGATTTCAGCGGACGATGTGTCCGGATTGTGTCCGCGCTGGCGCGACACTGACCTCCTCTGGAAACGCTGGAGGCCTCAGGTTCGAGTCCCGTTGCTCATTCAAGCGCGTCTTCGAGGTCATGGGCGACGCCCACTGGCACCCGTTCGACGCCGCGGCGCTTCACCGTGGCTGCCAGCCGACTCCATAGAGATGGGAGATGTGGCTGCGGATGGTGTGTCTGTGGGAGCCGTTTTTGGCGCTCATCACGACCACGGAATATTGGTGGCGCCCGCGGAATGCTTCGATTGCGGCAATTCTGCGCCCGTCAGGGGAGTAGACGGGCGAGATCAGGATCCCACTGCGATTCAGGGTTCGTCGGCCGGTGCCGTTGAGGCGCATCGTCACCAGGTGGGCGCCGCGTGAGACGACGAGCCGCTTTCCGTTGGGGGCGAACTCGGGCTGCACCTGGCCGTCGGACCGGTGCGGTTTGTCGGCGACGAGCAGGTGTTGATAGGAGCCGTCGGAGCGCATCAGCCAGACATGCGAGCTGCCGCTGCGATTGCTGACGAAGGCGATCAGGCGGCCGTTCGGGGACCAGGTCGGCTCGTAATCGTTCCCGGGATCGGTTGTGAGCTGCGTGAGGCCGGTGCCATCAGGGGCAACGCTGTAGATGTCGCTTCCTCCGGCGGCGGCCCGCGAGAAGACGATGTGGGTTCCGTCCGGGGAGAAGCCCGGATCACCGTCGCGGCCTGGGCTGGTCGTGACCTGCCGGAGGTCGCTGCCGTCGGCGTTGATCAGGTAGATGTCGTGATCGAGAGCGAACACGATCACGCTGCCGTCGGAGGAGTAGACCGGCCTTCCCTCCGCCTGGAGACTGGCCGAAGGATGCGTGAAGACGGTACTCAGACCCGCCCCCTTGGGTCTCATCGTCTGGATCTCGTAGGAGGGCCCCGGGGCTCCGGAGGAGAAGGCGATCTTGCCAGGGCGCCCCGGGAAATTGGCGTCGGCTCCGGAGGCCATCACGCTGATCACAATCGCCGTCGCTACCGCTGCCACACAGATTCGCCGAAGCACTCTGCCTTCGAAGTTAACCAGTTGCCGATCAGGTGACGTGCGAGCGACACTTCCGCGTGCCGAGACTCGGGCCAGTAGCCGGGATTGCGGATCGCACAACCAGCGGTGGGCTCGCCTCACGTCTTCGATGAGTTCGACATCGCCGAGCGCGTGTCCGCCGAGGATCAGATCAAGCAGGCACGGCGTGGTGTGTCCGTTTTGTGCTGGCTCGGACACGGTGCCGGGAACGCAGGATACCCCTGCTAATCCCCACAGCCCGAGCTGTTTTCCCCGGATCTCCTTCAGGACTCTCATGCGTGGAACGTTAGGGCACCAGGGAGCGTTCGAGGACAAGCATCCCCAGCAAATGCAGCTCTTTTGACGAATCGGAAGTGATCGCGCGTTGCCTCCGGTGTACGTGCTGGTGTGTCCGGATTGTGTCTCTTCGGTAATGCCGACTTTGCCTCGGCCCCGTTCGGCCCTCGGCTACGGTTTCGCGCGTGAATCTGCAACGAGGCATCGCTGCTCGCTCGGGCGAGTTCCTGCTCTTCGCGGTGACGCCGCCGCGACTGACGACGAGCCCGCAGGAGGCCGCGGAGATCGGCCGGATCACCCTTGAGCGGGTACGGGGGTTGGCGATCGACGGCCTCGTCCTCTACGACATCGACGACGAAAGCGACCGTAATGCCGAGGAGCGCCCATTCCCGTTCCTGCCGACGATGGACCCCGCCGACTATCTCGCCCATGACCTCGCCGGGCTGGACGTTCCCGCCATCGTCTACCGCGCGACGGGCAAGTACCGAGAGGATCGTCTCCTCTCCTGGTTGGAGGAGCAGGATCCCTCCCGGGCGCTCGCGGTGTTCGTCGGGTCCTCTTCGCGCGAGAAGGCAGTTCTCACCTCGCTCGCCCGAGCCTACGAGCTGCGCGCGGGGGCGCAGCCGGAGCTGCCGCTCGGTGGGGTCGCGATCTCCGAGCGACATGCGCGCAACGGGGATGAGCACCTCCGGCTCATAGCGAAGCAGGCCGCAGGCTGCTCCTTCTTCATCACCCAAATCGTCTACGACGTCAACGCGGCCAAGAACCTGATCTCCGACTACCACCACGAGTGCGCGGCGCGGAACCTCGAACCGGTGCCGATCATGTTCAGCTTCTCGGTCTGCGGTTCGCTCAAGACCTTGAAGTTCCTCCGCTGGCTCGGTGTGAGTGTCCCGCGCTGGATCGAGAACGAGCTGCGCCATGCCGATGACACCCTCGACGCCTCCTACGAGCAGGCGGTCGCGACGGCCGTCGACCTGATCGCGTTCTGCCGGAGATTGGGGGTCCCGTTCGGGCTCAACGTCGAGAGCGTCTCGATCCGCAAGGTCGAGATCGAATCCTCGGTGCGGCTCGCCACTCGGCTGGGAGCCGAGCTGGGCCGCAGTCCGCTCGGCTCAGCCTCCGACACCGACAGCGGCGAGCGCCTCGGCGACTGAGCCGTAGCATCTCCTGGGGTGGCGTCCGAGCCCGATATCCGCCGGCTCCCACGCGACTCCGCTCCCCGAGGGGTGACCACCCGAGCGCAAGTGGGGCGGTGGTGGCGCTCCGGCTGGCCCGTGGTCGTCGCATATGCCGTGGTCTGCGCGGGGACGCAGCTGCTCTGGCTGACCTTCGCCCCGATCGACACCGCGAGCGCCGACCATTACGGCGTCTCGGACTCGGCGATCGGTTGGCTGGCGAACATCTTCCCCCTGCTCTATGTCGTCCTGGCGATCCCCGCCGGGCGGCTGCTCGACCGCCACTTCCGGCCGGCCTTGGCGGCGGGTGGGACCCTGATGGCGGCCGGCGGGCTTCTGCGCCTCGGCGGTGAGACCTTCGCCTGGGCGATGGCGGGCCAGGCGGCCGTGGCGGTCGCCCAGCCTGTGGTGCTGAGCGCGATGGGGAAGCTGTCGGGGGCCTACCTGCCGGCCGAGCGCCAACCCACCGGCATCGCCGTCTGCTCGGCGGCCAGCTTCGCCGGCATGCTCCTGGCGCTGGCGCTCGGCCCGACCCTCGGTGGCCACGGCCATATCCAGCGCCTGCTCGTCGTCGAGGGCCTGCTCGGAATACCAGCGGCCCTGGCGCTGGCCCTGACATTGCGGCGGCCTGGGGTCGAGGAGGAAGGGGGAGCGGTGGCGATCGAGCAGGGGGCGGTGAGGAGACTGTGGGGCATGCCCGAGATGCGGACCCTCTGCGGTCTGGTGTTCGTCGGCTTCGGCGTCTTTGTCGCGCTGACCACCTGGCTCCAGACCCTCCTCGATCCGGCCGGGGTCTCCGAACAGACAGCCGCCGCCCTCCTGATCGGAATGGTCGTGGCCGGGATCGTCGGCTGCGCGATCGTCCCCGAGAGGGTCGACCGCAGCGGCACTGAGCGAACCTTCCTGCGCGCCGCGGTCTTGGCCAGCGCACTTGGCTGCGTCGCCCTCACCCTGATCACCCTGATCGGCCCCCGCGCCGTTGTGATCGTCGTCATGGGCTTCGCCCTCCTTCCAGCCCTCCCAATCGTCCTGACCGCGGCCGAGCGCCTGGCCGGCCTCTCTTCCGCCGGCACCGCCGGCGCGATCGTCTGGATGGCCGGCAATCTCGGCGGGCTGGTGATGGCGCTGGTGGTCCAGGCTCTGGTCCACCACCCGACGTCTGCCTTCCTGGCAATGGGCGCGGTGATGCTGGTGGGGCTGCCGCTGGCCGCGCGCTTTCCGCCTACAGCCCCAGCTGTTTCCCCAGGATCTCCTTCATGACCCCCTCCGGGCGCACCCGGGATCATCGGAGGGCAAGGATTCCCCGCAATGAGCTTGTTCGGAGAGGAGGGCGACGATCGGGCGTGATCGCGGATGGCCTGGCTGATGTGTCCGGATTGTGTCCGCGCTGGCGCGATATTCATCCTTGTCGCGCCGGGTCGTGGATCCGACTCCTGACACTCCGTTTCAAGGGAAGCCGCATTGTAAGTCCACGCGATCTGGGCTCCGGCCCCGATCGGTCAGGTGACCCAGATGCTTCCGCTCACACGCGAGAGCGGCAGCGGAAGCCGGGTGCCATACCCGTCACGTCGGTAGAAGTGGTATAGGCACTACCTACGACCTGACTGGGCTATGTCGCGTCAGCGCGACGACAGCTTTCACGGAGGAGCGTTGATTCTTGTGAACGACGAAAATTGAGGACTTCGACCGCTTCATTCAGGTCTTCTCAACCAAGGGAGCTGAGTTGCGGAAGCGGCACGGGTCAAAGGGCTCGACCGTCTATCACGATCCCAACGGAGGCGACCGGGTGTGGGCGCTCTTGGACTGGGATGCCGATGGTTGGCAGAGCTTCGTCTCCGACCCCGAGCTTCCGCCGATCCTCGAAGAGGCCGGGCACGTGGGCAAACCGCAGGCGGCCGAGATCGCCGAAGCCTGGGCTCTTCGACGGCTTCTCGGCACATTGCAGGCGGAGGCCCCCGGTCCAGGCATACAATCCCTCCGTGCTTAAAGCACCCCGGGGAGGCCACCATCGCCGAGACCTGCTTCTCGCTTCTGCGCTCACCGCTCTGCTCCTGGCGGCCTTCGCCTCGCCTGCCCTCGCCCGTGACGCCTACGTCACCAACGGGGTGAACCACGTCTCGGTGCTCGACACCCAGACCAATCAGGTCGTCGGCCAGCCGATCACGGTCGGCGGCACCCCGATCGATATCGCGATCACCCCCGACGGCAGGTTCGCCTACGTCGCCAATTTTGAATCGGGAGGCGCACCAGGAAGCGTCTCGGTGATCGACACCCAGACCAATCAGGTCGTCGGCCAGCCGATCACGGTCGGCACTGGCCCGCGGGAAATCGCGATCACCCCCGACGGCAGGTTCGCCTACGTCGCCAACCCCAACTCGAGCGACGTCTCGGTGATCGATACCCAGACCAACCAGGTCGTCGGCTCGCCGGTCAAAGTCTGCAGCGCCTCGCCCTCGATCGCGATCACCCCCGACGGCAAGCGAGCCTACGTTGCCTGCATAGGCGAGAAGAGCGTCTCGGTGCTCGACACCCAGACCAATCAGGTCGTCGGCCAGCCGATTCCGGTGGGCAGGGAACCGATCGGGATCGCGATCACCCCCGACGGCAGGTTCGCCTACGTCGCCAACTCCGAACCGGGGAGCAATCCAGGAAGCGTCTCGGTGATCGATACCCAGACCAACCAGGTCGTCGGCTCGCCGATCACGGTCGGCAGAGGTCCTATGGGGCTGGCGATCACACCGGATGGCAGGTTCGCCTACGTTGGCAACTTTCTCTCAGAAGACGTCTCGGTGATCGACACCGATACCCACTTCGTCGGCGGGCCGATCCCTCTCGGGGCCAATGTCATCTCAATCGCGATCACCCCGGACGGAAAGTTCGCCTACGCAACCAAGAGTTCCTCGACAGACCTTTCGGTGATCGACACCCAGACGAACCAGGCGGGTTCGCCGATCCCGATTGGCACCGACCAGGAGGGGGTGGCGATCGTCCCTGATCAGCCACCCGTCGCCTCCTTCTCCGACCCTTTTTCCCGCCCGGGGGTTCCAGTCGCCTTCAACGCCTCTGCCTCCAGCGACCCCGACGGCTCGATCGCCCGCTATGACTGGGCATTCGGCGATGGCGCGCAGGCGCTGAACGGCGGCCCAAAGCCGAGTCATGCCTACAACAAACCCGGCACCTACAAGGCGACCCTGACCCTTACCGACAACGAGGGCTGCTCGACCGCGCTGATCTTCACCGGGCAGACCGCCTACTGCAACGGATCGGCATCGGCAAGCCAGACGCAGACGGTGAAGGTCGCCTACCCCGGGGTCCGCCTCAAGTGCCCGAAAAGCGCCAAGCCCAAGGGCTGCAAGTTCAAGCTCAAGGCCGTTACCAAGAAGAAGAAGGGCAAGGTTGAGAGCGCCGTTGCCAAGGCCAAGACCAAGGCCGGAAAGTCAGCGATCGTCTCGCTGAAGCCAAAGAAGAAGTTCAGGTCAAAGCTCGCCGTCGCCAAGAAGATCCTGGTCAAGGAGACGGTGACGATCGACGGCGCCAGGCGGACGAGCTTTCGCAAGCTGAAGATCGTTCAGTAGCAGCGGCCTGGAATCAGCCTGGGTCGCCAACCTAAGCGACGTCGGAGCCGACCGGATCGCGCAGGGCGAAGCCGGGGGTAGGGGCAAGACAACCCCTTGTTACGGGGCCACCTCGCTCGGCGGCTCGCCGTCAGTCCAGGCGGCATAGATCGGATGCGCCTCGCCCCCAGGGGCGACTCGCAGGGCGGGAAGCTGACCCTGAGCGAAATTGCAGAACACCTGAGAGTCGTGGCACTCGGTTTCGCTCCCGCTTCGCGCGAAAGGCAGTTGCGCCTCGTCGAATCTCTCTGTCCTCAAACACGCATTGAGCCTCTAGTGCACCACGCACGCTGATCGAGAGCGATAGCGTCTGCGAATGCCTCCCAATTCAGTTCCCGACCTTTTGCCTGAGGGCGATTGGCCACCTCCCGGTATTCACCCAGCGGCCTACGCACCAAGGATTACCACTGCTACAGGTGCGCGTGAAGCGTTTCTTCCCGCCAGAAAAATGGTGGCTGAACGCAACGAATTCAAAGAGCAAATGTTGCCTGGCATGGACGATGAGGCCTACGCGGAGCATTTCGCCAAGTGCGCGCCATTGATCGCGCGCTTCATTGGGTCTGAGTTCGACATTCAGACACCCGGAGCGAGGGGGCTGGGCCGAACCTCTGACGCGATCCCGCGCCTAGGCGGTTATTTCCGGGGTCGGCTGACTCCCGACGTTCAGTCCAGTCTCGGCCCCCTAATTGAGGAGATTCTGGCCAGCGGTTTCGTAATTGCCGTGGCGGTCGCTCAGTTAGGCGATGCTGATGCTTCTAAACTCGCTGATCGAGAGTTGGATGAGATCTTTATGTATTGGATACCAAGGGCCTTTAATGGTCTCGGGCGATCCAGGCTCTTGGTTGACTACGCAGCTCTGTCGACCGAGAGGTTCTACGGGGAAAGCAAGAAAATGCTTGTTGGGCCGTTTGCGATTCGAAAGCGCCTCGCGCTATCGAAGGCGGCCAATTTCTATGCCCTGTCTGGCGCTGCGCTCTTCGAAGCCAGCTCTGACTTGGTTAATTGGTAGCTGCCGGAGCTGATGCGCCCAAGCGTCGGCTCATTCGACCGACGAGCGGTGCTGTATCCGACCCTCTCGAAGGGTCGCCGGGGAGGCCAATCAAGCAGACAGACAAGAACGAAGTCCAACCAGCGCAATCGGCAAGAAGCACCGAAGAACCCAAACACCGAGAGCGCTAAACGCTTAGGACAAGTGGCGACCCTGACTCCTCCCAGCAGGATCAGTCCCGACCACCCGACACACTACGAACCCTCCGATTCCGTGCCTGGGCGACTCTCGTCCGCCGGGCGTCCAGCGGCCGATTTTGGCACGGCTTCGCCGTGCGGATGGCCGCTTGTATGGACGCCGGCAGGCGATGCAATTCTCGTCTTTGCTGGACAACCGATGCAGAGGAAATGCACGACTCCGACTCCGACAACGACTTCGAGCGGCTGCTGTCTCCGGAGGAGGTCGCACGCGCTTGTGGGCTTTCTCGACGCGCTGTCTATCGGGCGATTGCGCGGGGCGAGCTCCGGGCGGCGCGGCTCTGTCATCGGCTCCGGGTTCAGCCTGCGGAGTTGAAGCGCTGGATCGGGGAGCAGACGCTTTCCCTGGAGTCTCCCGCCGCTGCGGCTGACCAGGCGGTCCACTCGAAGTGCGCAGCGCGGTAGCTTGCGTGCCATGCTCGATGACGCTGCGGAAAGCTAGGAGGCGACGGTGAGCGTCGAGCGGGTCGAGCGGAAGGGCGGAGCCGTTTGGCGGGTGCGCTGGCGCGACGAGCAAGGCAGGGCGCGCTCCAAGGTGGTCGGCCGGAAGCGCGACGCAGAAGCATTCGAAGCGGAAGTCGTAAGGCGTAAGCGCACTGGCGACCTGGATCTCCTGACGGGTGGGCGCGAAACGCTCGCCGACTTCGCCGAGGAGTGGTGGAAGCTCTACGCGGTGCCGAATCTGGCGGCCCGGACTCTTCGCAGCTATGCGGGCTTGTGGGATCGGCACGTGCTGCCACGACTCGGATCAATCCGTCTTAGTGCGATCACACCAGAAGTGGTCGAGCGCTTCCGCGTTGAACTGGAAGCTGGCGGGGTGGGGCAGCCGACGATCTATCGGGCGCTCGCGCTTCTCCAGGGCATCCTGCGGCGAGCAGTTGAGTGGCGACGGATCGGCTACAACCCAGTCAAGGCGGTACAGAAGCCAAAGGTCCGACGCCATCGTGAGGTCCGCCCACTGCCGCCCATCGTCGTCGAGCGACTACGGGCCGTTGCCGCCAAGAGGCGCAAGCACGGCGCACGGGACGCCACCTTGATCGGCCTACTTGCCTACGCCGGTCTGCGGCCCCAGGAGGCGCAGGCTCTGCGCTGGGGTGATGTGCGCGAGCGGACGCTCTTGATCGAGAAGGCCGCGGATGGGCAGGGTGGCGTCAAGCCGACCAAGACGGGGCAGGCACGCACGGTTCGCCTCATTACGCCGCTTGCCCGCGACCTGGCGGAGCTGAGGCTGCTGCGCGGTCGTCCCGACGACGACGCGCTCCTTCTCCCGAACGGCTCTGGCGGCATCTGGAACGACCCTGCTTGGCAGACGTGGCACCGGGACGCTTGGGTGCCCGCCTGTCGTGCCGTCGGCCTGGAGGGCGCCCGTCCGTATGACCTGCGCCACAGCTTCGTCTCGCTGTTGATCCACGAAGGGCGCAGCGTTGTCGAGGTCGCGCGACAGGCCGGGCACTCACCGACGATGACGCTCGACGTCTACTCGCACGTTTTCGATGAGTTCGACATTGCCGAGCGCGTGTCTGCCGAGGATCAGATCGCCCAGGCGCGGCGCGATGTGTCCGTTTTGTGTCCGCCTGGCTCGGACACGGTGTCGGGAACGCAGGAAACCCCTGCAAATCCCTACAGCCCCAGCTGTTTCCCCAGGATCTCCTTCATGATCTCGTCGGTCCCGCCGCCGATCGGGCCGAGGCGGGCGTCGCGGACGGCGCGCTCGATCCCGTACTCGCGCATGTAGCCGTAGCCGCCGTGGATCTGGAGGCACTCATCGGCGATGTCGAGGACGCCGCGCTGGGTGATCAGCTTCGCCATGGTCACCTCCTTGATGCAGTCCTGGCCCTCGTGGAAGAGGCGCAGGGCGTTGTAGGTGATCGCCCGCGCGGCCTCGGCCTGGGTCGCCATCTCGGCGACCTTGTGGCGGATCGTCTGGAAGTTGCCGATCGGGCGGCCGAACGCCCGGCGGTCGAGGGCGTAGGCGACCGTGGTCTCGATCAGCCGCTGCATCGCCCCGACCGCGCCGATCGCCATCAGCAACCGCTCCCAGGCGAAGTTGAACATGATCAGCCGGAAGCCCTCGTTCTCCTCGCCGAGCAGGTTCTCGGCCGGGACCTCGACGTCGGTGAAGGAGAGCTCGCCGGTGTCTGAGGAGTGCCAGCCGAGCTTCTCGAGCTTGGCCGAGACCTCATAGCCGGGCATCTCGCTCTCGAGAACCAGAAACGAGAGCCCGTGGTGGCCGCCGTCCTGGGTCGTCTTGCAGGCGCAGACCAGGAAGTCGGCGCGGACTCCGTTGGTGATGAACGTCTTGGCGCCGTTGACGACGTAGCCGCCGTCGGTCCGCTCGGCGAAGGTCGTGATCCCGGCGACGTCGGAGCCGGCGCCGGGCTCGGTGATCCCCAGAGCTCCGATCTTCTCGCCGGCGATCCCAGGCGCCAGCCAGCGCTGTTTCTGCTCCTCGGTGCCGAAGTTGAAGATCGGCGGCATCGCGATCGAGGCGTGGGCGTTGAGCCCCGCCGCGACCCCGCCCGAGCCGCCCGAGCGCGCCAGCTCCTCGACCCAGATCGCGTCGTGGAGGTGGGTCCCGCCCTGGCCGCCGTAGCTCTCCGGGAACTTGAGGCCGAGGAAGCCGAGCTCGGCGCAGCGTTTGTAGAGCTCGCGCGGGAATTCCCGAGCCTCCTCCCACTCGTCGACGTTGGGGGCGATCTCCCTGCTGACGAACCGCCGCACCGTCTCGCGCAGCTCCTCGTGCTCGGAGTCGAACGGCGGTGGGACGGCCCGCACCCCGGTGTCCTTGACGACCGTCATCAACTCGGGACGCTAGCGCCTGGAGGCCGCTCGAGGCCTGCGACCGTCGATACCATCCATCCCATGGGAGAGCCCGTGCTGCTGGCTGTCGATGGGGACCCCGATGCGCTTGCCCGCACCGAGATCGAGCTCAGCCGCCGTTACGGCCAGGACTACACGGTCCTGACCGAGAGCACGGCGGCCGAGGCCCTCGCTGTTCTCGAACGGCTGAGGGAGGAGAAGGCGCCCGTCGCCCTGGTCCTCGCCGACCAGATGCTCGGGGACACGCCCGGCGCCGACCTCCTGACCCACGCGCGCGAGCTCCATCCCGCGGTCAAGCGCGGGCTGATGATCGGCTGGGGCGACTGGGCGAACGCCGACACCTCGGAGGCGATCTCGACCGCGATGACTCTCGGCCAGATGGACTACTACGTCCTCAAGCCGCAGCGCTGCCCGGACGAGCTCTTCCACCGCACCGTCGCCGAGTTCCTCTTCGAGTGGGCCCGCCACGAGTCGCCACTTCAGGGCGAGATCGAGATCGTCGCCGAGCTCGGCTCGCCGCGGACGGCCGAGCTGCGCGACCTCCTCAGCCGCAACGGGATCCCCTACGCCTGCCACCCGCCGGAGTCGGCCGAAGGCCAGGCGCTGCTCAGCGACTCCGGCCACGAGGACCTGACGGTCCCGGTCGCGAAGGTCGGCGGCGGGAAATTCATCGTCGACCCGACAAACGTCGAGCTCGCCGACGCGTTCGGGGTCAGCACCCACCTCGGGGAGCGCCACGAGTTCGACGTCGTCGTGATCGGTGCGGGCCCGGCCGGCCTCGCCGCCGCGGTCTACGCCTCCTCGGAGGGGATGCGGGCGCTGGTGATCGAGCGCGAGGCGATCGGGGGCCAGGCCGGCTCGAGCTCGCTGATCCGTAACTACCTCGGCTTCTCGCGCGGGGTCAGCGGCTCCGACCTCGCCCAGCGTGCCTACCAGCAGGCCTGGGTCTTCGGGACGAAATTCCTTCTGATGCGCGAGGTGGTGGAGCTGCGCCCGGGGGAGAGGCGGCACGTCCTCCGTACCTCCGACGGCGCCGAGATCGAGGCGACCGCGGTCCTGCTGGCGTCCGGCGTCTCCTATCGGCGCCTCGAGACCCCCTCGCTCTCATGTCTCGAGGGAGAGGGCGTCTTCTACGGCGCCTCGGCCGCCGACGCCAAGGCCCTGCCGGGCAAGCGGGTTTTCGTCGTCGGCGGCGGCAACTCCGCCGGGCAGGCGGCGATGCACCTCAGCCGCTACGCCGCAAAGGTGACGATGCTGGTCCGCCGCGCGAACCTGGCGGAGACGATGTCGGCCTATCTCTGTCGGGCGATCGAAGCGGCCGAGAACATCGAGGTCATGTACGAGACCGAGGCGGTCGACGGGAGCGGCGAGCACCGGCTCGAGACCCTGACCCTGCTCGACCGGCCCTCCGGCCAGAAGTCCACGGTCAATGCCGATGCCCTCTTCGTGATGATCGGGGCCCAGCCGGGCACCGAATGGCTGCCGCCGGAGATCGAACGCGACGAATGGGGCTACATCCTCACCGGCCCTGACCTCGACTCCGGAGAAGGGACCTCACCGCGGGTCGGGGAGACGAGCCTGCAGCGGGTCTTCGCGATCGGCGACGTCCGCCACGGATCGGTCAAGCGCGTGGCCTCAGCGGTCGGCGAGGGCTCGATCGTGATCCAGCAGGTCTACCCCTATCTCGAGGCCGAGGCCGAGGCCTCCGACGCCGCCGGCGTCGCCTAGTCCTCGAGCATCGTGTGGCCGCGACCCGCGTGGTCGAAGCCGAGCAGGTCGCCCTGCGGGTTCTTCGGTCCGCCATGGTGGTAGGCCCGGACCTCGGCGATCCTGCCGTCGACGATCCGGAACCACTCGGTGCCGCGGTCGAGCCGGCGCTCACCCGTCTCGGGATCGCGCCAGGTCATCGTCCACTCGATCACGACTTCGTCGCCCTGCTCGATCGCGTTCTCGAGGTGCCACTGGCCGTCGATCTGCTCGACCCCGAAGGCGGCGTAGCGGCCGATCTCCTCGGCACCCCGATGCGGCCCGAGGCGGGTGTAGTAATGGACGGCGTCGTCGGTGAAGTGCGACGCAACCGCTTCCGCGTCACCCGTGTTCAGGGCCTCGTAGTAGGACCGGACGTGGTCGACGTGGGTCATCTGGAGTGCCTTCTCTTCTCCTGAATAAACCGCCGGCTCCTCTGCTCCCGAATCAAACGCCGCCTCCTCTGCTCCCGCTCGCGCGCGCCAACGATCACCAGTGATCTCGCGCGCTCGCTCCCGCGTCCGGGGGCGGCTTACAGGCCGTAGGAGCGGCCGATCACCTCGAGCATGATCTCGTCGGTGCCGGCGCCGATCCGGTTGAGGCGGACGTCGCGGTAGGCGCGCTCGATCTCGTACTCCTTCATGTAGCCGTAGCCGCCGTGGATCTGGATGCACTCGTCGGCGACCTCGCAGGCGATCCGTGAGGTGTAGAGCTTGGCCTCGGAGATCTCGCGGACCGGGTACTCGCCGTTCGAGTAGCGCCAGGCGGTCGCGTAGGTGAACTGCTTCGCCGCCTCGATCTTGGTCGCCATCTCGGCGAACTTGTGGCGGATCACCTGGAAGTTGCCGATCGAGCGGCCGAACGCCTTGCGCTCCTTCGCGTACTCGAGGGTGCGGTCGAACATCCGCTGTGCCCCGGCTACTGCGCCGGCGCAGGCGACCATCCGCTCGCTCTGGAGCTCCCAGGCGATGTGGTAGAAGCCTTTGCCCTCCTCGCCGAGCAGGTTCGCAGCAGGGACGCGGACGTCCTCGAAGCTCAGTTCGGCCGTGTCGGAGGAGTGCATCCCCATCTTCTCGAGCTTGCGCGAGACGCTGAAGCCCTCGACCGGGTCGCCATTGTCGTCGCGGAGGTCGACGACCAGGAGGCTGATGCCCTCATGCGCCTTCTCCGGGTCGGTCTTGACGACGAGGACGATGAAGTCGGCGCGGGCGCCGTTGGTGATGAACGTCTTCGAGCCGTTGACGACGAATTCGTCGCCATCGCGGATTGCCTTGGTCCGGATCCCGGCGACGTCGGAGCCGGCCTCCGGCTCGGTGATCCCGAGGCAGCCGACCTTCTTGCCTTCGATCGCGGCGGGCATGTAGCGCTGCTTGAGGTCCTCGGTGCCGAGCATGTTGATCGGCGGCAGGACCATGTCGGTGTGGACCGCGAAGCCCATGTTGAGCCCACCCGACCCTGAGTAGCTGAGGCACTCGGCTCGAACCAGCGAGTAGTAGTAGTCGCCGCCCTGACCGCCGTACTCCTCGGGCAAACAGAGGCCGATGAAGCCGAGCTCGCCCGCGCGCTCGAGGATCTCGCTGGGCCAGGTGGTCTCCTCCCACTCGTTGCGGTGGGGGAAGACCTCCTTTTCGACCCACGACTGCATCGACTCGCGGAGGTCTTCGTGCTCCTGCGTGAAGATCATGTGCTTGCGCTCGGCCTCGTGGTCGGGCTTGATGACCTTGGAGCCGTTGGTCGTCGTGGTCGTCACTGGGAGTCTCCCCTCGTTCGCTGCGGATTCGAAGGGCGGCGAGCGCCCTGAAAGTCGCGTGGACAGTAGCACTTCCTACTTTCTACGGAGTCGGCTAATGTGCCTCGAGCGTGGACTATGAGCTCGTCAGATACGAGGTCGCCGACGGCATCGCCACGGTGACGCTGAACAATCCCGAGAAACGCAACATGCTCTCGGGTCAGATGCTGGTCGAGCTCGTCGACGCGATGCGGAACGCCCGCGACTCCGGGGAGGCGAAGGCGGTGGTCCTCACCGGGGCCGGGGACAAGGCCTTCTGCGCGGGCGCCGACCTCGGCGGGTTCGCCGCCGACGCTCCGCTGGTCGCCAAACACTTCGCCTCCGATCTCTTCCTCGAGTTCTTCCGGCTGATGCCGCGGCTCGGCAAGCCGTCGCTCTGCGCCGTGAACGGCCACGTGCTCGCCGGCGGGATGGGCCTGGCGCTCTCCTGCGACCTCGTGATCGCCAAGGAGGGCGCGACCTTCGGCACCCCCGAGATCAACGTCGGCGCCTTCCCCTACATGATCATGGCGATCATCTACCGCAACGTCCCGCGCAAGAAGGTCAACGAGATGATGCTGCTGGGCGAGAGGCTGAGCGCCGAGGAGGCGGTCACCTTCGGGCTCGCCAACAAGGTCGTCCCGGTGGCCGAGTTCGACGACGCGGTCGCCGATTGGGCCGGCAAGCTCGCCTCCAAGAGCCCGGTCCTGATGCGGCTCGGCCACGACGCGATGTACCGCCAGCAGGACATGGCGGTCGACGACGCGCTCGAGTTCCTCCGCAGCCAGCTGTCGCTGACCTTCAGCACCGAGGACATCGTCGAGGGCGTCACTGCCTTCTTCGAGAAGCGGGAGCCTCAGTGGAGGGGAAGATGAGAATCGATCAGCGCTTCGAGCAGGTCGACCGCGGGGTCAAACCGGTGCGTCTGAATGGACTGGTCGAAGACGGCAGTCAAGCCGCGGTAATGGATCGAGTAGCGGTAGCAGTCGGCGCACGTTCCGGATTCGCTCCCGGGCGGGGCGGGGGTCCCCCAATTGGCGTCCTCCAGGGCCGTCCGCAGACGCCGGATCTTCTTCGCGGCAACGCGGAAGTGCACGGTCGCCCCACGGGCCCGAGCCGTCGCATGACGACCGGGTTCGATCTGGAGGCCGATGGTTTCGGCCTTGAGCCCGCCGCTGCGGTGGTAGTCGACGGTGAACTGGGCGACGGTGGGAACCGGGTCGGGCGTCGGTTCGGGAGGCCATTCGCATCCAGAGGACGCGACCACGCACGAGACCACCGCTGCGATCAACAGGCTCATGGGAAAAACGTTAGAGGAACCGACGAGGAGAGAGATTGAGCGAGAGCGACCACAAGCTGCCCGGCACGGCGTCCCTGGGAGAGCTGACCGACCAGCTGCACGAGGCCCGCGAGAGGGCGCGTCAGGGCGGCGGCGAGGAGAAGATCGCCAAACAGCACGAGCGCGGCAAGCTGACCGCGCGGGAGCGGATCGACCTCCTCGTTGACGAGGGGACCTTCGTCGAGCTCGGGATCCACGGCCGCCCCCATTTCGCCCAGCGGGCGATGGACGGGGTCGAGGCGCCGGCCGACGGCGTCATCACCGGCTGGGGCGACGTCGACGGCCGCGCCACCTGCATCGCCGCCTACGACTTCACGGTGATGGCGGGCTCGATGGGGATGACCGGCGAGCTCAAGGTGACCCGCCTGCGGGAGATGGCGCTGCAGAAGCGGATGCCCTTCATCTGGCTGCTCGACTCGGCCGGGGCGCGGATCCAGGAGGCGGCGGGGTCGCTCTTCGCCGGCTCCGGCCACCTCTTCCGCGAGGAGGTCGAAATGTCGGGAGTGATCCCGATGGTGGCGGCGATGATGGGACCCTGCGCGGCGGGCACCGCCTACATTCCGGCGCTCTCGGACTTCGTCCCGATGGTCTCCGGCCAGGGCGCGATGGCGCTCGCCGGGCCCCACCTGACGAAAGCCGTCACCGGCGAGGAGATCTCGATGGAGGAGCTCGGCGGCGCCAAGGTCCACTGCCGCAAATCGGGGGTCGGGGACCTCGAGGTAAAGGACGACGAGGAATGCATCGCCAAGGTCAGGGACTACCTCTCCTACTTCCCGCCCAACTGCGAGCAGAAGCCGCCGATCGTGGAGTCCTCGGATCCCGACGACCGCCGCTCGGAGAAGCTGCTCGAGATCGTCCCCGACTCCTCGCGCCAGCCCTACGACATGTACGACGTGATCGCCGAGATCGTCGACGACGGCGAGTGGTTCGACATCAAGCCGAAATTCGCCAAGAGCCTGATCACCTGCTTCGCCCGCTTCGGCGGCCAGCCGGTCGGGATCGTCGCCAACCAGCCGAAGCAGCTGGCCGGGATCCTCGACAACGACTCCTCCGACAAGGCGGCGCGCTTCATCAACCTCTGCGACGCCTTCAACATCCCGCTGGTCTTCCTCCAGGACGTGCCCGGCTTCATGGTCGGCTCGAAGGTCGAGCATGCCGGGATCATCCGCCACGGGGCGAAGATGCTCTACGCGGTGAGCCGGGCGACGGTGCCGAAGGTGACGGTGATCGTCCGCAAGGCCTACGGCGCCGGCTACTACGTGATGTGCGGCAAGGCCTACGAGCCGGACCTGATCGTCGCCTGGCCCGGGGCCGAGATATCGGTGATGGGCGCCGAGGGCGCGGTCGAAATCATCGGCCGCTCGGCGATCGAGGCCTCGGAGGACCCGGAGGGGACCCGCGAGGCGATGCTCGACGCCGTGCGCCAGCAGATCGACCCCTACATCGCCGCCGGCAACGCGGTGATCGACGACATCATCGACCCGCGCGAGACGCGGCCGACGATCGTCAACGCGCTGCGGATGGCGCGGACCAAGCACGTCTCCAAGCCGGCCAAACGCCACGGGGTGATGCCGGTATGACCGAGGTCCTGCTCAAGCACGAGAAGGAGCAGTTCACCGGCCTGCTCGTCTTCGACGGTGCGATCTTCGAGGCGTTCGGGTTCGAGATCGGGGGCTCGTTCGGGAGCTTCGCCCGGATCCCGGTCGCGATGATGGAGAGCGCCAACGCCTCCTTCGACTCGGGGATGCTGAAGACGCCGAAGCTGGAGATCGTCGGCCGCGGTGACCTCAACCTCGGGCACCTGCTCCTCCCGTTCGACCCCGACCCCTCCGAGCAGGCTGCCGTCGCCCAGCTTGTCGAAGAGATCCAGAAGGCGATCGATCAGAGGGGAGGAGGGGCATGAGCTCATTCGACGATCCGGTGGTGATCAGCTGCTCGATCAGCGGCGTGATCGCCAACCGCGACCAGTGCCCGGCGATCCCGTACACCCCGGAGGAGTACGCGGCCGAGGCGCGGCGCGCGGTCGACGAGGGCGCCTCGCAGATCCACATCCACGCCCGCAAACCGGACGGGACCCCGTCCTATGAGGTCGAGGACTTCCGGGCGATCACACAGGCGATCCTGGCCGAGGTCGGCGACGTGATCATCAACTACTCGACCGGGGCGATCGGGATCCCGATCGAGAAGCGGATCGAGTACCTGCGGGAGCTCCGGCCCGACGTGGCCGCGCTCAACATGAGCTCGATGAACTACGCCAAGTACAGCTCGCGGCGCAAGGACTTCGTCTTCAAGGCGGTCTTCGAGAACAGCTTCGACACGATCATCGAGTTCCTGACGGCGATGAAGGAGCTCGGGATCAAGCCCGAGCACGAGTGCTTCGACGCCGGCCACGTCGCCAATCTCGACCCGCTGATCGACATGGGCCTCCTCGACCGCATGCCGCTGCAGATCTCGCTGGTGATGGGGGTCAACGGCGGGATCCGGCCGACGGCGCGGAACGTCGGCTTCATGTCGGACCAGATCCCCGGCGGGCCGGAGGGCGAGAACGCCTGGCAGGTGATCGGGATCTCCCGCGACCAGTGGAAACTGCTCGGCGCCTCGCTGGTCCTCGGCGGCAACGTGCGCGCCGGGGTCGAGGACAACCTCTACCTGCCGAACGGAGAAATGGCGAAGTCCAACGGCGACCTGATCGCAAAGGCGCGGCAGATGGCAGAGGACGTCGGCCGCCGGGCCGCGACCGTGGCCGAGGCCCGCGAGCTGCTGGGGGTGCCGAAGCGTGAGCGGGCTCCCGCTTAGCGACGTCAGGGTCCTCGATCTGACCCGGCTCCTCCCCGGGGGCTTCTGCTCGCTGCTGCTCGCCGACCTCGGCGCGGAGGTGCTGAAGGTCGAGGACACCG
The DNA here is from genome assembly GCA_963805455.1 of uncultured Solirubrobacterales bacterium. Classification (GTDB taxonomy): domain Bacteria; phylum Actinomycetota; class Thermoleophilia; order Solirubrobacterales; family 70-9; genus VRUE01. The sequence continues at coordinate 71,436 of CAWDUJ010000009.1, read as the reverse complement.
GGATGGGCGACTACGTCCGCTGGGCGCCGCCCTACTACGGCGGCGAGGAGCATCAGGAGCTCGGCACCCGCTCGGCCCTCTACCTCTCGCTCAATCGCGGAAAGCGCTCGATCCGGCTCGATTTGAAGACGCAGCAGGGCAAGGAGGCCCTGCTGCGGTTGGTGAAGGGTTATGACGTCGTCCTCGACGGCTTCCGGCCCGGCGTCCTCGACCGGCTCGGGGTCGGGTACGAGCAGATGCGCGAGGTGAACCCGGCGATCGTCTTCTGCGCGATCACCGGCTACGGCCAGGACGGCCCCTACACCGCGCGCGCCGGGCACGACATGAACTACCTCGGCCTTGTCGGCCTGCTCGGGTTGACCGGGGCGAAGGGGGGGCCGCCGGTCCAGTCGGGCGGGCAGATCGCCGACCTCGGCGGCGGCGCCCTGATGGCGGCCTTCGGTGTGATGGCGGCGCTGCACGAGAGCCGCCGCTCGGGCGAGGGCCAGATGGTCGACGTCTCGATGGCCGACGGCGCCCTGTCCTGGCTGGGGATGGTCGCCGGCCGCTACTTCTGCGACGGCGAGGTCCCGCGGCGCGGCGAGCAGCAGCTCGCCGGCGGCCTGATCTGTTACATGCCCTACGAGGCGAAGGACGGCTGGGTCTCCTGCGGCGCCCTCGAGCCGAAGTTCTGGGCCGCGCTCTGCAACGGGGTCGGCCGGGCCGACCTGATCGAGTCCCAGTTCGACGCCCCCGGCTCCGATGCCTGGCGGGAGATGGCCGAGGTCTTCCGCTCCCGCACCCGCAGGGAGTGGAAGGCCTTCAACGACGAGCACGACTGCTGCGTCGAGCCGATCCTCGACATCGACGAGGCCCTCGACTCGGAGTTGGTCCGCGAGCGCGGGATGGTGGTCGAGATGGAGCAGCCCGGGCTCGGGACGATCCGCCAGCTCGGGTTCCCGGTGAAGATGGGCCGCACTCCCGGCGACCCGACCCGGCCGGCGCCGGCCTTCGGCGAGCACACCCTCGAGGTCCTCGCCGACGCCGGTTATTCCGAGGACGAGATCGCGGCGATGCTCGAGTCAGGCGCCGCGGCCGGGCCGAGCTCCGACTCGGCGGCGACCTTCCGGGCATGAGCGCGAGCGCCGAGAAGTCGCTGCTTCGCATCGGCGAGCTGGCCGAGGCCTCGGGTGTCCCGGTGCCGACGATCAAGCACTACCTGCGCGAGGGCCTGCTGCCCGAGCCGGTGAAGACGAGCCGCAACATGGCCTACTACCCGCCGGAGTTCATCGACCGGATCAGGCTGATCAAGCAGCTGCAGGAGGAGCGATTCATGCCCCTGAAGGCGATCAAGTCGGTCCTCGACGAAGGCCCCGAGCAGGCCCGGGCGTTGGTCGAGCTCGAGGACCGGATCCTCGAGCGGGCGCTCGCCGGGGAGCGCTCGCGGACCAGCGCCGCGGCTGCTCGCGAGAGCTACGGGGTGCCGAAGGAGGTGCTCGACCGGCTCGAGGAGCTCGAGGTCCTGAGCCCGAACAGCCGCGGCTACTCTCCCTCCGACATCCGGATCATCGAGGCGATCAGCCGCTTTCGCACCGGTGGCTACGACGAGGAGATCGGGTTCACGGTCTACGACACCATCCGCTACAAGCGGGCGATGGAGGAGCTGGTCAGGGAAGAGATCGGGATGGTGATGGAGCGCCTCGCGGGCGAGGTGTCGCCGGAGAAGGTCGTCGCAATGCTCGAAGCCGGCTCCGAGCCCCTCCAGGACCTGATCGCCGCCCTCCACACCAAGGCGATGGTCGCCGAACTCGAGCGGCACCGCGCGAATCGGCCATAATTCCGCGATGGAGCCTGTGCTGGAAAACGGGCCGGGGAAGGGGCCGCAGTCCCAATCGGTGGCGCTGGTCCTGGCCTCGATCGGCATCACGCTCTGCTCGGGGCTTGCGCTGACGATCGTCGCCCTGCTGATGGCGATGGGAGGGTCGAGACCGATCGCCGGCACCCTCGGCTGGATCGTCGTCCTGCTGCCGCTGCCCGGCGCGATCGCCGGCTCGGTCGCGAGCTTCGCCAGCGGCAGGTGGTGGCCGTTCTGGGTCGGCCTCACCCTCACCTGCCTGCCGGTCTTCCTGGCGATCCTGCTCGCCGAACCGGGGGCGGGCGCCGGCGCCGGGATGGACTAGGCGCGCGCGTCCCGCAGCTCCGCCAGGCCCTCCTCGCGCGAGGTGATCGGCTCGTAGCCGAGCTCGCCGCGGGCCTTGGAGATGTCGATCGTGCACTCCTGGGTCAGGACCCAGGAGCGGAAGGTCGTCATCGGCGGCGCGCCCTTCAACGGCAGCATCTTCCAGGCGGCCTCCGAGACGACTGCCAGCGGCCTCGCCGTCCAGGCGGGAAGGCTGCGGTCGGGAGGCTCGACGCCCTGGGTCCGCATCATCGCGGTCACGAACTCACGGAAGACGACCGGCTCGCCGTCGGTGACGAAGTAAGCCTCTCCCGGCCGGCCCCTATCGGCCGCCAGCACCAGTCCCTCGACCACGTTGTCGACGTGGGCTGTGTCGGTGACGTTGTGGCCGCCGCCGACCCAGGCCCAACCGCCTTTCCTGACCGTCGCCACCATCTCCGGGAGCAGGGTCGTGTCGCCCCTGCCCCAGACGAACCGGGGCCTGACCGTGACGGTCTCGAACCCGCCGCGGTTGGCGCGCCTGACGGCGAGCTCGGCCCGCGCCTTCGATGCCGGGTAGGGCGCCGGCGAGTCGGGTCGGAGCGGCGCCGCCTCATCGACGTGGACCAGGGGGTCTCCGGCCATCAGCGCCGCCTCGGTCCCACAGTGGACGAACCGGCGCGCGCCGGCCGCGGCCGCCGCGGTCAACGCGTTTTCGGTTCCCCTGACGTTCCCACGCTCGAAGTCCTCCCACGGACCCCACTCGCTGAGGTGGGCGGCGAGGTGGTACGCGACCTCGGCTCCTGCCGCGGCCCGCTCGAGGGACACCTCGTCGGAGAGGTCACCCGCCACCGGCTCGGCGCCGCGATCGGCCACGAGCTTGGCCGAGGCGTCGGATCGGGCCAGGGCCCGCACCGCCGTTCCTTCGCGAACCAGCCGGTCGATAAGGCGGCCGCCGATGAACCCCGAGCCGCCGGTCACGAATGCCGTCGAGGACGTCACGGGCGCCGATGTTAAACCGAGCGGTGCCGGGGTATGGAAATAGGTCAGACGTCCAATCCGCTTGGGCTTGGTGTGACTACCCTGATACCTGTTCGGATGGCAGTTGCGTCTATCCGGAGCGATATGACCCTGAGGAGGACGGCATGAACTTGACGATCCAGCGGCGGCGGATGCCGTTGACCCTGATCGGACTCGCAGCAGTCGCGGTGGTGATGCTTGCGATTGGCCCTGGCCTCGCCCAGGCAGGCTCCGGCCATAGCTGGCCAAGAAGCACAAGAAGGGCAAGAGGGGGCCGAGGGGTAAGAAGGGGCCGAAGGGCGCGCAGGGCCCGCCGGGCGTTCAGGGGCCGATAGGCCCGCCCGGGCCGACGGGCGACACCGGCCCTGCCGGACCGTCGACGGAAGGGCCCGCCGGCCCGACCGGTAAAACCGGCGCGACCGGCCCGGCCGGAGCCACCGGCCCGGCCGGCGCCACAGGAGGGACCGGAGCACACCGGCGCGACCGGAGCCACCGGCGCCGACCGGAGCCACTGGTGCCGACAGGACCGGGCGCCGGCGCGACCGGCGACACCGGGGCGACCGGAGATACCGGGGCGACCGGAGACACCGGGGCGACCGGAGACGTTGGCCCGAGCGGGCCGCAGGGCCCGACGGGCGACACCGGGGCGACCGGCGACACCGGGGCGACCGGCGACACCGGGGCGACCGGTGACATTGGTCCGAGCGGGCCGCAGGGCCCGACGGGCGACACCGGGGCGACAGGTGACACCGGCGCGACCGGCGACACCGGCCCGACGGGCGACACCGGCGCGACCGGCGATTCCGGCCCTCAGGGGCCGACTGGTGACACCGGTTCGACCGGTGATACCGGCGACACGGGACCGGCGGGCCCATCCGCAAGCGAAGTGGTGGAAGGCACTCCAAGTACCGAAACCTCGACCGCTGATTGCCCGGCAGGAATCGGTCCTCCTTGGCGGAGGCTTCCAGCTCATCAGGCGAGAGGCGGCACCGCCGAACCCGTCGAATGAAGACGACGTCCTCTCAAGCCAGCCGAGCGACTAGCGGAACGGGCTGGGAAGCCGCCGTCAAACAACTCGCTGACGCCACTGAAACCGAAGTCATCGCCTACGCGGTCTGTTCGGTTCCAACTCCCTAGGAGCCGGCATCGATGCGTGATCGAGCGCCCCGGCCTGATGCCGGGGCGCTCGTTGCGCGTATAGCCTGCGGGACGTGAGAACCGCCCTGGTCACCGGCGCTTCGACCGGGATCGGGCGGGCGACGGTGCTCTGGCTCGACGCGAGGGGATGGCGGGTTCACGCCGGTGTCCGCCGCGAGGAGGACATGCGCTCGCTCGCCGAGAGCGGGTCCGACCGGCTCCTGCCGGTACTCCTCGACGTCACCGATCAGGAGCAGATCGAAGCGGCGGCGGTTCGGGTTGCCGAGGACACAGACGGCGCCGGCCTCGACGGCCTGGTCAACAACGCCGGCATCGCGGTCCCGGGGCCGTTGGAGACGTTGCCGATCGAGGACTTCCGCCGTCAGCTCGACGTAAACCTCACCGCCCAGGTCGCGGTCACCAAGGCGATGCTGCCCTCGATTCGGGCCGCCCGTGGCCGGATCGTCTTCATCACCTCGATCGGCGGCCTGATGGCGGTCCAGATGTTCGGCGCCTACCACGCTGCGAAGTTCGGGCTCGAGGCGGTCGGAGACGTCTTCCGCCAAGAGCTGCGGACCGCGGGCATCAAGGTCTCGATCATCGAGCCGGGCTCGATCGCGACCCCGATCTGGGAGCGGGGGGTCGGAGAGGCCGACGCCCTCCTCGAGCGCGCCACCGAGGAGGAGAAGGCGCTCTATCCCAAGTACATCGCCAGGTACCAGGAGGTTGCCAGAGGAGCAGCGGCGCGGGGGATCCCTCCCGAGAAGGTCGCGGCGACGATCGAGCATGCGCTGACGTCGCCCCGCCCCCGCACCCGCTATCTGGTCGGCCTCGACGCCCGGGGCCAGGCACTCATGGCCCGCTTCCTGCCCGACCGCCTGGTCGACCGCCTGATCTCGCGCTTCTCCGGTCTCTAACGCGGATCAGCCGGCGGCAGCGAGCGCCTCGCGCTCGTCCTCGATCGTCGCGGCTGACATCAGGCATCCCGTCGACCTGGTGATCTCGAGCGCCTCCTCGAGCGTTTCGGAGACTCCCTTCTGGCCCATCGCAGCGCGTGCCTTCGCCTGCGCCTTCAGGGCCAGCGGCAGCGACCACAGCAGCCGGTACCGGCGAGCCGTTTCCACCGCGGAGTCCGCGATCGCGAGGGCATCCTCGGCCCTGCCGACTCCCGAAAGCGCTTCGGAGTGAATCGCTTCCCGCCAGACGCGCATCTCACCCGCATCCGGCATCGCCTCGAGATAGATCCGTTCGGCGGCCTCGATCGACTCCAGGGCGGACGCCGCGTCACCGGCCACAAGCTGGACGGCGGCCAGGTTGGAGGTCGCGACGGTGCGCGAGAAGATGTCGCCCAGCCGCTCCGTCGACTCGAGGCCGCGGTGGGCGAGGCCCAGCCCTTCCTCGACGTCTCCGCGGACGGCGAGGAGCAGGGCGTGGTTGCTCTTGACCCAGGAGGCGGTCTCGGGATCGCCGTCCTCCTCGGCGATCTGCAGGGCTTTGATGAAGTAGTCCTCGGACTCCTCGAACCGGGCTCGCTCCCGCAGCGCCATCCCCTTGCTCATGTATGCGTAGGCGAGCGGGCTGCCGACCAGGACTCCGGCGCCGATCGTGCGGTCGCCGTCGATCAGCCCGATCATCTCGTCGAGGACGGCTTCGAAGCCATCGAAGTCGCCGAGGAGGAGGTGGGGGTAGGCGCCGATCGCGCGCACCGCCACCTGCAGGTGATCGTCACCGGATTCGTCGGCCAGCTCGATCGCTTCGGCCGCTGCGGCGAGCCACTCGTCCGGGTCGCGGAGCCTGCCGGGGCGGACTCCGGCGGCGGTCTTCAACATCGCCAGCGAGTGCTTGTCGCCCATCCTGGTCGCGATCTCCTCCGCCTCGGTGACGAGCTTTGTCTCCTCGGCTCGGTCGGTCCCAAGTCGCCAGGCGTAGTCGAGCAGCATCAAGCGCGAGTTGATCGCCAGTGAGCTCGCTTCCGCGTCCTCCTCGGGATCGGGGACGAGCCTCATCACCGATTGCCAGAGGCGCTGCGCTTCGCGGGGCTGGCTGTGGCCCGCCCAGTAGGCGCCGCGGGCGGACCAGCGCGCCGCCTCGCGCGGCTCGCCTCCTTCCTCGAAGTGGTGGGCGATCAGAGTCGCGAGCTCGTCGTGGCGGTCGGGGTAGAGGTCCATCGTCGCCCGCGCCACCGCGGCGTGGGTCCGGGCCCGCTGCTCGGCTAGCTGGCTCCCGTAGGCGACCTCCAGGGTCAGCGGATGGCGGAACGCGATCACGCGCTCCGGATAGAGCTCGGCCTCGTAGAGAAACTCGGCGTCGATCGCCTTTTGGAGAGCCTCGCCGCAGGCCCCCTCGTCCTCAAACGGCGAGATCCGCATCAGGGCGGGCTGGGGAACCTCTCGGCCGGCGACGGACATCGCCTGCACCAGCTGCTTTGCGTCGGCGTCGAGCCTGTCGATCCGCGCGGCGAGGACGGTCCGGACGCTGGGGGGGACCTTGATGTCGCAGACCGGCTGAACCAACCTCTGGGCTCCGCGCTCGCCCTCGAGCGAGCCGCTCTCGGTGAGCTCGCGGACGATCTCCTCGACGAAGAACGGGTTGCCCGCGGTCCGCTCGTGGATCAGGTCGGTGAGCCCGTCGAGGGAGGGGTCGTCTCCGACCAGGTCGTGCAGCAGCTGACCGGTGTCGGCGGTGCCGAGCGGCTCGAGCGGGATCTGGCTGTAGTTCGGGAGCTCGCCCCAGCTCGGCGAGTACTCGGGCCGGAAGTTGAGGATCACCAACGTCTTCGTGCCCTCGACCGAACCCAGCAGCTCGCCGAGGAGCGAATCACTGCCGTCGTCCATCCAGTGCAGGTCCTCGATCACGTTGACCGAGGCCCGGCGACGATTGGGTGCGTGCAGGAGCTTGCAGAGGAGGGTGCGGAGGGAGCGCTGGCGAGCCTCGGGGCTGAGCTGTGGCGGCGGCCGGTCCGGATCCGAGAGGCCCATGAAGTCGAACAGGACAGGCAGGTCCTCGACGAGGTCCGGCTCGAGCAGCAGCGCCCGCCCGGCGATCTTCTCACGGGATAGCTGCTCGGGATCGCTGTCGGAGACACCGAAGTAGGCACGGAGGATCTGGAGGACCGGCGCGAACGGAGTCTCCTGGCCATGCGACTGCGCCTGCGCCTCGAAGACTTCGAACCCGAGGCCACGGCAGCGATCGAGGAACTCGGCGGTGAGGCGGCTCTTGCCGAGCCCCGGTTCGGCGACGATGCCGATCACGGCGCCATTGCCGGCCTCCGCCGCCCCGAGCCCGTCCTCGAGCGTCTGCAGCTCCTTCCTCCGACCGACGAACTCGGAGAAGCCGCGCTCGCGCGAGAGGTCGAGTCGCGACCGCGCCGACCCGATTCCGGTCAGCTCGTGGACCCTGACCGGCCGGCTCGAGCCCTTGATCTCGAACTCGCCGAGGTCCTCGAGGTCGAGGTACCCGTGCGCGAGCTCGGCGGCGGCCTCGGCGAGATAGGCCTTGCCGGGCTCGGCCAGGGCCTCCATCCGCTGCGCCAGACCCACCGTGTGCCCGATCGCCGTGTAGCTGCCCCCGCCCTGGTCGCCGATCGCCCCGGCGATCACCTCGCCGGAGTTGATCCCGATCCGGGCCGAGAAATTGAGGCCGTGCTTGCGACGGAGCTCGGCGGCGTAGTCGGAGATGTCATCGAGCATCCGCAGCGCCGCGTAGCAGGCGCGCTGGGCGTGGTCCTCGTGGGCGATTGGCGCCCCGAAGACGGCCATGATCCCGTCGCCGGTGAATTTGTCGACCGTCCCCTCGAAACGGTGGACGGCGTCGGAGAGGATCGAGAAGAAGCCCTGCATGATCCCGCGCCACTCCTCGGGGTCCTGCTGCTCGGCCATGTCCATCGAGCCCATGACGTCGGCGAACAGCACGGTCACCAGCTTGCGTTCGCCCTCGGGCTCGAATTGTTGCGCCTCGTCGACCACCATCGCCTCGGGCAATCGTAGCCACGTCTCCTCCTATACTGAGCCGTGACCGATTGACTGGTCAGTCAATGGAGGAAAGCTTGCGAGTAGCAGCGGTACAGCTCAATTCGACCGACGACAGGGCCCGGAACATCGACACCGCCGCGCGTCTCGTCCGGGCCGCGGCGGCCGACGGCGCGGACCTCGTCGCTCTGCCTGAGAAGTGGAACCTGCTTGCCGGCGGAGAGCGGCTCCTCGCCGAGGCCGAGCCGCTCGCCGGCCCGAGCCTGACCGCGGCCCGGGGCTGGGCTCGCGAGCTCGGCATCCACCTCCTCGCCGGCAGCGTCTCGGCGATCGGCGAGGGGAAGGCGTTCAATACCTCGGTACTGATCGGCCCCGACGGGTCAGACCTCGCCGTCTATCGCAAGATCCACATGTTCGACGTGGTCGTCGGCGGCGTCACCTATCGCGAGTCCGAGTACGAGGACCCCGGCGAGGAGATCGTCACCGGGTCGCTGGGGGAGGCCGACCTCGGGCTATCGGTCTGTTACGACCTCCGCTTCCCCGAGCTCTACCGGATCCTCGCCCTGCGCGGCGCCCGTCTGATCTCGGTGCCGTCGGCCTTCACCGCGACCACCGGCCGCGATCACTGGGAGGTGCTGCTGCGGGCCCGCGCGATCGAGAACCAGGTCTTCCTGATCGCCCCGAACCAGATCGGCGAGGCCCCCCCGCAGTACGACTCATACGGGCACTCGGCGATCGTCGATCCCTGGGGAGAGGTGCTTGCGATCGCGCCGGACGAGGAGTGCGTCATCGCCGCCGACATCGACCTCGCCGCCCAGGACCGGGTCCGCGAGTCGCTGCCCTCGCTCGCCAATCGCAGGCCCGAGGCCTACGCATGGCCCCAGCTCGTGGAGGCGCACGCCTGATGGCCTCCAAAGCGCCCCCGATCGACAAGCGGCGCCAGATCCTCGACGCGGCAATCAAGGTCTTCGCCCGCCAGGGATTCCACTCGACCAGGGTCTCCGACATCGCCGACGAGGCGGGGGTCGCCTACGGGCTGGTCTACCACTACTTCGACTCCAAGGAGGAGGTGCTGAACGAGCTCTTCACCGAGCGCTGGTCATTGCTGCTGGCCGCGATCGACGAGGCCGACAACGCCGGCCAGGCACCGCGCGAAAAGCTCGCGAACGTCGCCAACTTCATCATCGAGTCCTACCGCCACGACCCCGAACTGATGAAGGTGATCATCGTCGAGGTCACCAGGGCCGCCAACTCCTTCGGCCAGACCCACCTGGGTGAGATCCGCCGCGCCTACGACTCGATCGCGAGGATCGTCGAGGAGGGGCAGGAGTCCGGTGCCTTCCGCGCCGACATCGACCCCGCCTTCGCCTCGATGGCCTTCTACGGCGCGATCGAGCAGCTGCTCTCGGGCTGGATCTTCGCGGTGATCCCGGCCTCCGACTCGGATTTCGCGAAGGCAAAGGATTTTGTCGTCGCGACGATCTGCGACGGCCTCGAGCCTCGATAGGTAAGGTCGAGCCGAAGCGGGTATGGACAACGACATCGTGAAACGACTTGTATGGAGCGGAGTGCTGGCGGGGGCCAGCGCCCTCGCCAGCATCGCCGCGACACGGCTCGCCGCGATCGTCTGGAAGCGCCTTTTCGACGAGGACCCGCCCGAGTAGGCGACGATGTCCGGCCCGGGCGTGACCCCTCCAAAACCAACCGACGACAAGTCGGTCGGAGAGCTCGTCTTCGACGTCTCCGAAAAGGCCTCGAGCCTGATCCGCGAGGAGGTCGAGCTCGTCAAGGCGGAGGTCAGCGAGAAAGTCGGCAAGATCCTGCGCGGGTCGGTCGTCGGGATCGTCGCCGGGGTCTTCGCCTTCCTCGCCCTGATCCTGATCATGGAGGGCTTCGCCTGGCTGCTGAACGAAGAGATCTTCGACGGCAAGGCTTGGCCCGGGTTCTTCGTCGAGGCGGCGATCTTCCTCCTCGTCGCGGCCGGCGCCGGCTACTTCGCCTACCGCTCGGTCCTGGCCGGCTCCCCTCCGGTTCCCGAGCAGGCGATCGAAGAGGCGAAACTGACCCGCGAGATGCTCGAAAAGGACGTGAAAGACGTGGGGGTGGAGAAATGAACGCTCAGCCCGAGCCCCCTCGCCCGGCGGCCCCCGTGCGGCCCGGCCGCACGGCGGCCGAGATCCGTCGCGACATCGACGTTCAGCGCCAGGACTTCGGCCACTCGGTCGAGGTGCTCCGCAACAAGGTCACCGAGCTGACCGACTGGCGCCGCCAGATCAACGAGCACAAAAACGAGCTCGTGATCGGGGCCGCGGTCGTCGGCTTCGCCGTCGGTGGCTTTCTCGCCCTGCGCCGCCGCCGGAGATAAGAGCCGCCTGGCGGCTGGGTCTAGCTCAGGACTTTGGTGGTGACAGACCCGACGCCGAGAAGGCCGGGGCCTGCGTGGGCGCCGATCACCGGCCCGACCTCGGAGATGAAGGCGGGCTCGCAGCCGAAGATTTCGCGGCACTCGTCGGCGAGTGTGTTGGCCGCCTCGGAGTCCTGGATGTACTGGACCACCCAGGCGTCGGCGCCCGACTCGTGACGCTCGCGCGCGTATTCACGCAGCCGCTCGATTGACCGCGAACGGGTCCTGACCCGCTCGACCGGGGTGATCTCGTCCTCGAGGGTGAGGATCGGCTTGATCTTCAGCGCCGACCCGATCCAGGCGGCGGCGCCGCCGATCCGCCCGCCGCGCCGCAGGTACTCGAGGGTGTCGATCGCGAACCACATCTTCAGCTCGTCACGGGCCTGTTCGGCGCGGGCGACCGCCTCCGCGCCGCTCGCCCCACTCCTCGCCGCGGCCGAGGCCGCCAGCGCGCAGAGCCCCATCCCGCCGCAGGCCGACCGCGAGTCGTAGAGGTGGATCCGCTCACCGCCCTTGCCCTCGGCGATCAGCCGGTCGCGGGCCTGGCCCGCCGCCTCGAATGTCCCCGAGATCCCCGAGGAGATGTGGATCGAGGCTATTTCCCGGCCCTCGTCGAGCAGCGGCTCGTAGACGGTGACGAAGTCCCCGATCGAGGGCTGCGACGTCGTCGCCGCCTCCTGGGAGGCCCGAAGCTGCTCGAAGAACCCCTCGTAGTCGCCGATCTCGACCTCCGGCCGCTGATCGCCGTCGATCGAGACGTAGAGGCTGATCAGCTCGATTCCACGCTCGTCACGGAGTTTGGTCGGCAGATAGCACGTGCTATCGGCGACCACGGCGGTCTCTCGTCCCTCACTCAACAAGTTTCGATTCTCTCAGAAGGGCCCCCGCCCGGCTGGTCTCCATAAATCGATGCAACGCTTGGGCGCCGGCAGGCTCCATCTCAGCACCCGGTTGCACTGCAGCTACACTTTGTGAAGTGACTGAGACTCCGACAGCGGCGATCACCCTCAGCGAGAAGGCCGTCGAGAAGATCGGCGAGTTGCTGGGGACCCAGGACGAGGCCGACGGCCAGGCGCTCCGCGTCGCCGTCCGCGGCGGCGGATGCTCCGGCTTCCAATACGCCCTCGCCTTCGACCGCGTCAAGGACGACGACAACCTCTTCGAGGTCGAAGGCGTCTCGGTCGTGGTCGACAAAGTCAGCATGCAGTTCGTGTTCGGCTCCGAGGTCGACTACGTCGAAGGCCTGCAGGGCGCCGGGTTCCAGGTCAACAACCCGAACGTCGTCGCGGCCTGCGGATGTGGCTCCTCTTTCCAGGTGAAAGAGGACGCGGCCGAGTCAGCGGCCGTCTAGGGTCCGCTTTCCGGGGGGCGTTCTTGGGGGAGGGGCATCGTCGTGCCCAGCCCACAGCGTTGCCCCACATGGTCGCCTCGGTGCCGATCACGTCGATCGGCAGAAATTTGCCTCCGCTTGGGCTCGACTTTGCCGCCCCTTACCCCGGCGAGCAGAGAATGTGCTCACCGGAAGAAGGAGTGGCAATGAAAGACCGAAAAGCCAAGATCGCAGCGGCCGCCACAGTCCTGGGCCTCGGCGCGCTCGGCGGCGTCGCCCTTGGGACGAACCCCGGGATGCCCGCCAAGGTGGCGCAGGTTCGCCCCGGGTCCGGGCCCGTGGTCACGGGTGCCAGTGGCACCGCGGTGCCGGCAAGCCAGTCGGCTGTCGTAGGCAGCGGACCGATCCACCGCCCGGCGATAGTCACCCGGGCCAGCGGCGGCGCGGCCGCGGTCGAGTCGATCGACGACTGAGCCTCGATGAACCTGAAGCGCTCGGGGCGAGTATTCCCGGCACACCCAACGAGCAGAGGAAACAGGATGGCATCGAGGCAGAGAGTGCTGGTGATTGCGAATAGGACCGCCGACTCCCTGGACCTGATCGAGGCCCTGCGCCGGCGGCTCGGCGAAGAGGACACGAGTTTCACGCTCCTGGTTCCCGCTGTCCCGCATGGCCTTTCCTGGGCGGCAGACATGAAGGCGGGCTGGTCGCCGGCGATCACCCGCGCCGAAGGCGCCTCGAAGCGGATGCGGGCCAGCGGCATCGCGCTCGAGGAGGTCATCGTCGGGGACCCGGACCCTTTCGCTGCCGCCGGCGACGTGCTCCACGCGGGCGGTTTTGCCGAGGTGATCGTCTCGACCCTGCCCCGCGGCCTCTCAAATTGGCTCAAGCTCGGCCTTGCCGACCGCCTGCGCCGGGCGTTCGAGATCCCTGTGACTCAGGTCAGCGCGCACCAGCGGGCAAAGCCGGCGCCGGTCAGGCTGAGAGAGCCGGTTGGCGTTCGCTCCGTCTGACCGGGGGCTATTCGATCTGGAGTGGCGGCGCCGGCGCCGGTGGCGCTGACTGCAGGGTGGCTGCCGGCTGCTCGATCCCGAGTGCCTCGGCCAGCTCGCCCGACTCGTACATCTCCTCGACGATGTCGGCGCCGCCGACGAGCTCGCCGTTGACATAGAGCTGGGGGAAGGTCTGCCAGTCGGAGATCTCGGCGGTCACCTCGCGCAGCGGCTGCAGCGCCGGCAGTACGTCGATCGCCCCATAGTCCACGTCCATCGTGTCGAGGACCTGGACGACGCGCATCGAGAACCCGCAGCGCGGCGCTTCGGGGGTGCCTTTCATGAACAACAGCACCGGGTTGCCGGCGATCAACTCTTCGACTTTGCTCTTCAGCGCGGGATCGGACATAGTGGGAAGACTAGCGAGCCGGAACGCTCGTCCTGATCGAGAGCGCGTGGATCTGGCCGTCCTCGAAGCGCTCGACGACGGCCGCCTTGACCAGCCGGTGCTGGTCGATTCGCGAGAGCCCCTCGAATTGTGACGCGGTCACCGTCGCCCGCAGGTGGTCGCCGGCGCCGGTCTCGTCGATCACCTCGACCTCGGCGCCGGGCAGCGCCGTCTCGATCATCCCGGTGATCTCCGCCAGATCGGCCATCGCGGGGATTCTAGGAGGCGGACTAGGATCGGGCGATGGAGAGGGAGGAGGTCGACTTCGTGGTTGGCGGGACGCGCTGCGCCGCCTGGCTCTTCCGGCCCGAGGGCTCGGGCCCCGCGCCGTGCGTCGTGATGGGCACCGGGCTCTCCTGCGTGCGCGACCAGGGCCTCGACCTCTACGGCGAGCGCTTCGCGGCCGCCGGCTTCTCCGCCCTCGCCTTCGACTACCGCCATTTCGGCGACAGCGATGGGCAGCCCCGCACCCTGCTCTCGGCGCGGATGCAGCGCCAGGACTTTCGCGCCGCTCTCACATTCGCCCGTGGCCTCTGCGGGGTGGACCCGGCGAGGATCGCGATCTGGGGCTTCTCGTTCGGGGGCGCACACGCGCAGCAGATCGCGATCGCCGACCCGAGCATCGCTGCCGCGATCTTTGTCGCCCCCACTGTCGACGGAGTCCGATCGCTCCTCCACATGGGCGGCCCCAGGCACGCCCTGCGGGTGATCGCCTCCGGCGTCAGGGACCTGGGGCGGGCTGCCCGCGGGGCCGAGCCGTATCGCATTCCCGCGACCGGCCCGCCGGCTTCTGGCGCCGTCCTCTGCACCCGGGACGCGATCGGGGGCTTCGACGCGATCACCGGCCCGGACTCGAGTTGGCAGAACGACCTCTGTGCCCGTGGCGCCGCCGCGCCCCCGTACCACCTGGAGCGCCGCGCGCGCCGCCTGCGCTGCCCCTCGCTCTACTGCATCATCACCGACGACGAAGTCAACCCTCCGGAGTTCGGTGAGGCGACGGCCAGGGGCGCCGCGGCGGCCGAGCTCCGGCTCTATCCGGGCGGGCACTTCGAGCCGTTCATCGGAGAGACGTTCGAGCGGGTCGTCGCCGACCAAGCGGCGTTCCTGGAGCGCCGGCTCGCCTCGGCCGTCTAGCCGGAGACCTTCTCGCCGAGGGCGTCGAGCATCTCCTCGACCCTGACGAACTTCACCCGCGGTCGGCCGTGGGGCTCGCCGCGGCCGACCTCGGCCTGGTCGATCGCCTGCCAGTCCTCGAAGCTGACGAACCGGACCCCGCGCTCGGCGAGGAGGTCCTCGACCGCCCCGGGGCTGGGATCGGCGGGCTCGAGAAGCGTCCCGGCCTCGATGTCGGTGATCAGGTGCCGGACGGTCTCCAGCGCGTCTTTCTTGTTGGTTCCGATCACTCCCGATGGGCCGCGCTTGATCCAGCCGGCGGTGTAGTGGCCGACCTTGTGGCCCGCGTCATGGGAGTCGAGCACCCGCCCGCCCTCGTTGAGGATCAGGCCGCGACTCTTCGTCGAAGGGCACGCCCTCGAGCGGCACGCCGGTGTAGCCGACGGAGCGCAGGACCAGCCCGCACTCGAGCTCCTCGCGCTCGCCGCTGTCGCGGGCGCGGAGCGCTGCCGCCCTCCTCGACCAGCTCGTTGCGGCCGATGATGACCTTCTCGACCCTGCCGTCTCCCTGGATCTCGACCGGCGAGGCGAGGAAGCGGAGAACGATCCGCCGGTCTTGCCCTCCGGCTCGCGCTGGGAGAACTCGCGCAGCGTCTCGACGTTGACCCTGAGTGGTCTTGTCGGCGTCGTCGGACTCCAGGTAGGCGGCGCTGGCGGGGTCGAGCTCGACCTCGGCGGGGTCGACGATGACGTCGGCGTCCTCCATCTCGCCGAGCTCCCGGATCTCGGGATTCGTGAACGCGGCCTGGACCGGGCCGCGGCGGCCGAGGACGACGATCTCGCGGATCGCGCTGCGGTCGAGCGCCTCGATCGCGTGGTCGGCGGTGTCGGTCTCACGCAGCTCGGCGTCGGTGAGGGCGAGCATCCGGGCGACGTCCATCGCGACGTTGCCGTTGCCGATCACAACCGCACGCTCACCGCTGAGGTCGAACTCCTCGTCGCAGTAGTCGGGGTGGGCGTTGTACCACCCGACGAACGCCGTCGCCGCATGGCTCCCGGGCAGGTCCTCGCCGGGAATGCCGAGTTGGCGGTCGGTCTCGCAGCCGACGGTGTAGACGATCGCGTGGTAGAGCCGCTCGAGGTCCTCGACCTCGATGTCGTGCCCGACCTTGACGTTGCCGAAGAAGCGGAAGCCCTCACGGGCGGCGGTTTTCTCGTAGACCCGGATCACCGACTTGATCTTCGGGTGGTCGGGGGCGACCCCGCCGCGGACCAGACCGAACGGCGTCGGGAGCCGGTCGAAGAGGTCGACCTGGGCGTGGGTGTCCTCGCCCTTGAGGATGTGCTCGGCCGCGTAGAAGCCGGACGGGCCGGCGCCGACGATGGCGATGCGGACGGGGTTCTCTGGGGTGCCTACGGTGCTCATCTCAAATTTCTCGTGCTTCGCTCGCGGCGCGAGCAGTCAGATTTCGACGCTTGCTCGCTCCGCACTCGATGCGGACGCGAAAGGATAGGGAACGCGCGTTCGCTAGGTCGCTGCAGGGACGGCGCTCGGCGCGCCGTCGAGGGCGTCAAGTGCCTTGCGGGCCGACATCGCGAGGCAGGTGAAGATCGGGGTCTCGCGCTCGGTGTACGCGCTCGACTCGGTCGGGCGGAGCTCCTGGACGAGATCGAGGAACTCACCCGGGTCGTCGCCCTCGAAGGCTACGACGAACTCCTGGTCGTCGAGGCCGAAGGAGTAGGTCGTGTTGATCGTGATCTCGGGATGGCGACGGCCGACCTCGATGTGGCTTTTCATGATCCTGCCGCGCTCCTCGTCGGGCAGCCCGTACCAGCGGCGCTGCTTGACCATCGGGTAGAGGAACAGGTACCTGCGCTCGGAGACGCAGATCTCCGGCCTCGCCGACTCCTCTGAATAGGGCGAGCGTTTCGTCATCGACAGGTAGGAGTAGGGGGTCGTCGCCCATTTCGCGAGCCCGCTCTGGCCTAGAACGACGTGGAAGGTGTGGAGGTCGTCGAGGTTCGGGCTCTGACTGAGCAGGAGGAGGTCGACGTCGCCGCGGGTGCCTATGGTTGAGTAGGCGCGGAGCGAGCGGTCGAGGGCGAAATCCTCGCAGGCGGCCAGGAACTCCTGCTTGTCGGTCGCGCGCAGCTCGGCGTCGCGGCGGCGCCACTCGGGGTCGATCTTGAAGAAAGTGAACTTGGCGAAGGTGCGATCGGCCATCGGGGTCACATTAGCGACCATTGCGCTGCTGTCGGCGGCGATCGGGTGGGGGCCTCCGCTTAACTTTTTCGGCGAAGCGTCGGCGGCCGTCCGAGGTTCGGCTGCCGAAAAAGCAAAAGATGCTCCAACCCCGACCCGATCCCCGCCCACCGAAGTGATCATCGCTTTCGTGCCCCGAGGGACCTCTCCGGAGCAGCTGGCGAGGGACGGGTTCTCGCCGGGGCTGATGAGCGCGGGGTTGGGGAGCGTCTCGGCCGCTCAGACGGACCTCGACATCGGGCAAGGCAATCGGGTGTTCAACTCGCTCTACGACTCCGACCTGAAGGTCGAGGTCGGCGACGACGTCTGCGCTCCGGTTCGCTCCTTCGCGGTGGTGGAACGGGCCGAATCGGCGCCCGCGGAAATCGTCCCCGGCCTGCTGGCGACGACGCTCTCCGGCGCCGGCGAGCGCTGCGAGGTTCGCAATATGAGTCTCGCCCAGGCCGCTGCGATCGCGCTCCGCGCGAGTCTCGTGATCGCGATCGAGCGGCCGCCGCCGGAAAAGAACCGGGCGCTTGCGATCGGGATAGCTGGCCCGGGGTTCGACGGCAACCTGACCTCCGACAGCACCAGGCTCGACGGCTACGTCCTCTCGACCGACATCGCACCGACGATCCTGGACTTCTTCGGCATCTCGATCCCAAGCGAGATGTCGGGGCAGCCGATCCGGTCAGAGGGCGACGTCGATCCGGCCGCGGTCGAATCCCTCGGAGACCGGATGGCGGTGATCTCTGAGCGGCGCGGGCCGGTGATCGGCCTCGCCCTCCTCGCCTGGCTCCTCGGCCTAGCGATCGCCGCTGCCGCGTTCGGGCCCGTCGCCGCCCGCAGGGCCGCCCAGGTGGTCGGGCTGAGCGTCGTCTACCTACCGCTGGCGCTCCTCCTCGGCGCTGCGATGGAGCCGAGCGAGGGCGTGGAAATCGCACTCTCCGTTGCCGCCTCGCCGTTTCTGGCCTGGCTGACCCTGTCCATGGTGGGCGGATACCGGGCGTTGGCCGTGGCCAGCGGCGCCACGGTGCTCGCGATGGCGCTCGACGTCATCGCCGGCTCGCCCCTGACGGCGCTCTCGCTGCTCGGCCCGAACCCGGGGCTGGGGGTGCGCTTCTACGGGATCGGCAATGAGCTCGAGGCGCTGCTCTCGGTCCTCGTCATCGCCGGCACCGGCGCCGCGCTGGCCGGCTTCGCCCCCCGAACGGTCAGCTCGCGCGCGGCCGTCGGTTTCCTCGCCGTCGGGCTCATCTCCGCGTTCGTCTTCGCCGTCGGGCGCTTTGGCGCTGACGTCGGGGCGGCGATCGTGTTGCCGTTCGGCGCCGCGGTTGCGGCCGCGGCGATCGGCGGCAGGGGGCTGCGCTCGGGACTACTGATCGTCGCCGCCCCGATCGCGGCGGTCGCTCTTCTCGCCCTGATCGACCTCGCCTCTGGCGCCAACTCGCACCTGACGCGCTCGGTCCTCGACGCGGGGGGGCTCGACCAGGTGGCGGAAGTCGCCCAGCGCCGCCTCGAGCTCTCAGCTCACAGCTTCGCGCGGCCGATCGTCTATCTCTTCATGCCCTTCGTCATCGCGGTCGCCGCACTGGCCTACTCCGGCCGCGATCGGATCGCTGGATGGCTGCGCGAGGTGCCCGCCGTCAGCGCCGGATTGACTGGCGCGCTCGCCGCGGTCGTGATCGGCGCCGTCGCCAATGACTCGGGCGCCCTGGTGATCGAGATCGGCGCCGCCTACCTGCTGGTCTTCACCGGATTCGCATGGGCCGAGAGCTGAGTAAGGCATCCGTTGAAACCTCGGAAGGGGGTATTGGGCTTTGCGCGAATACGCCGATGACCGGTCGAGGAATTTCCTCAGGACTCGGAGAATCAGATCAGTCTCGCCCAGCGAAAAGCCGAAGCACCGCCCCGCCGCGCCCGTCTGGCGTTGGCAACCGGCCTGATCGTCGCGGCCACATGCGCCCTCTCGCCCGCGGTCGCCGGCGCCTATCTGGCTCCCGGGCCATCGGTGCCGGGGGTCGGCACCGAACCCACATCGGTCCAGAGCGCCGACCTCAACGGCGACGGCCGGATCGACCTCGTCATTCCGAACGCGGGCTCGGACAACGTCTCGATCCTTCTCGGCAACGCCGCCGGCGGATTCGCGCCGGCGGTTGGCTCGCCGGTGGCGAGTGACGGGTCGCCCGGATCACCGGAACCGGTGGCCGCTGTGACCGCCTCACTCAACCACGATTCGTTCCCGGATATCGCCGTTGTCAACAAGGGGACTGACGACGTCTCGATCATGCTCGGCAACGGAACCGGGCGGTTCAGTTTTCCGAGCGGCTCGCCCGAGACCACCGGACCAGAACCGGTCGCGATCGCGAGCGGCGATATCGACGGGGACGGCAATGTGGACCTGGTCGTCGCGAACGAAGGTTCGGACACTCTCACGGTTCTCAAAAACGACGGCGCCGGCGGATTTTCTGCATCGAGCGTCGTCCTCGGCTCGGGCAACACACCGAAGGTGATCTCGACCGGCTACCTCGATGGCGATGCGAGCCTCGACCTCGCGGTGGGGTTGAACGGCGGAAGCGTCGCGATCCTCCTCAACAACGGGAACGGGACCTTCTCCGCCGCATCCGGATCGCCGGTGGGTACCGCGGGAGGCGAACCGGTGTCCCTGGTGACGGCCGACCTCAACAACGATTCGCTTCCGGACCTGGCCCTGGTCAACCGCGACGACAGCGTGGTCTCCATCCTGGTTGGCGACGGGGTCGGGGGGTTCACCCTCGAAATGATCTCCGCTTTCATCGGCGGAGCCCGATCGCTTGCCGTGGGTGACCTCAACGGTGACGGCTCCCCCGACCTCGCGGTGACCAGCGATTCGACCACCGCGATCCTGATCAACCAGATCCCCGGCCTTCTCGAATTCTTCCCCCTCCAGTTCGCGACCATCCAGGGCTCCACCGACTACGTCACGATCGCGGACGTCAACAGGGACGGAAACCAGGATCTGGTCTACGCCGAACCCGAATTCAGTTCGGTCTCCGTCTTTCTCAGCCTGCCGAGCATCGTCTTCGAACCGCCGCAACTCTCGTTCGGCAACCAGCCGGTGGGGACGCTCGGCCCGCCGCAGACGATGACCGTCTACAACCTCGACTCGGTGGCCCGGCTCAGGGTCGACGATGACCGGGTGACCGGGGCAGAGCGGGACGACTTCCTGATCTCCTCCGACGAATGCGAGGGTCGGACGATCGCGACCGAACACACCTGCGAAGTGCGAGTCCGGTTTGGGCCGAGCGAAGAAGGCGAACGCGGCGCGGTCCTTCAGGTCACCGACAATGCGATCGAAGACCCCGGCGCGATCCCGTTGAATGGGACGGGCGTGCCACTGCCGCATGGCGAGACCGGGCCGACCGGGGCGACCGGCGATACCGGGCCGACTGGTCCGACCGGAGCAACGGGCGCCACCGGTCCAACGGGCGCCACTGGAGCAACGGGCGCCACCGGTCCAACGGGCGCCACCGGAGCAACCGGTCCAACGGGCGCCACCGGGGCAACGGGCGCCACCGGGGCAACGGGCGCCACCGGGGCCACCGGCTCGACCGGGGCCACCGGGCCGACGGGTCAGACGGGCGCCACCGGAGCAACCGGCGTCACCGGTCCAACGGGCGCCACCGGGGCAACGGGCGCCACCGGCTCGACCGGGGCCACCGGCGACACCGGGCCGACGGGTCAGACCGGCGACACCGGATCGACCGGCCCCACGGGCCCAACCGGACAGACCGGGCCCACAGGCGCAACCGGGCCCACAGGCGCGACCGGGCAGACCGGCCCCTCGGGTCCGACCGGTGCCACCGGGCCGACCGGAGCCAGCGGGGAAGACCGGCGCAACCGGCCCCGCGGGGGCCACCGGAACCCAGGGCTCTCCCGGCAACTCCGGCGAACACGGCCACGATGGGTCGCATGGCCCGAAAGGTGCCCCCGGCCGCGACGCTGAGGTGACCTGCAGGTTCAAGGACAGCAAGAAGGACAACAAGAAGCCCAAGATCACCTGCACCGTCACATTCGGCGCTTCCTCGGGAGTGAAGAGAGCATCCGTGAGCGTGTCTCGCGGCAATCGCACCTACGCTCGTGGCCGCTCGAGTGCCCGACGCGGCCGCGTCCAGGTGCCTCTCCGCGGCTCCCTGCCGCCAGGCCGCTACCGGATCATCGTCAGGATCACCGACGAGACCGGCACGACGACGGCCTCCAGCAGTTCGCTGCGCGTCCGCTGAGCGATCCGTCACATAGGCGTCACACAGCCACGCTCAGGCGTAAATGCTTTGTGGGTCGGGGCCGACCGATCCTCTACGCTGTGTGCCCGTGCGGATAGCTCTCGTCTCGCCATATTCCTGGTCCTACCAGGGAGGCGTGAACAGGCACGTTGAGGCACTCGCCGAGGAGTTTCTCGGCCGGGGCCATCACGTTCGTGTTCTCGCTCCCGTAGACCCCCCTGACCGGATCAGCCGGGTGCTCCATCGTGCGCGGCCCGAAACGAATGACCTCCCCGACTATCTGGTGCCGCTCGGTCGGACCGCCGGATTCTCCGCCAACGGTGCGGTGTCCAACCTGGCGCCGTTTCCCGCAGGCGGGGTCGTGGCGCCGCGTCGCGAGCTCGGCCAGGGCAAGTTCGACGTCATCCACATCCACGAGCCGATGGTCCCGCTTGTCGGCTGGAACGCCGCGCTGGGGGCCGAGGCCCCCGCGGTCGGCACCTTCCACGCCTATTCGACCAAGGCACTGCCCAACCACATCGCCACCTCTCTCGGCGCGCGGCGCGTCTTCAACCGGCTCTCGGCCCGGATCGCCGTCTCCGAGGCCGCGGCCTGGACGGGACGGCGCTGGTACGGCGGCCGCTACGAGATCGTTCCCAACGGGGTCGACGTCGACGCTGCCCCCGGCGGCCCGAAGCCCCCGAGCGAGGAGCTGCGGGTGTTGTTCGTCGGCCGCCCCGAGGAGCGCAAGGGCCTGCCGATCCTTCTCACCGCTTTCGGCGCCCTCGCCGAACACGCGCCCTGCCGGCTGACGGTGATCGGCGCCGATCGCTGCGACGTCCTCCGCTACCTCGCGGACCCGGAGACGATGGACCACATCGACGTCCGGGGCCGCGTCTCCGGTGAGGAGCTCTGGCAGCAGCTCCACGACGCGGACATCCTCTGCGCCCCCTCGCTCGCCGGCGAGAGCTTCGGGATGGTGCTGACCGAGGCGTTCGCGGCGGGAACGCCGGCGATCGCCTCCGCCATCGCCGGCTACAGCGACGTCGTCACCGACGGCGTCGACGGCGTCCTCGTCCCGCCCGGCGACCCCCAGCGCCTCGCCGAGGAGCTCCAGCGCGCCCACCTCGAGCCGGAGCGGCTCGCGGCGATGGGCGTCGCGGCGCGCGAGAGTGCGCAGCGCTACGCCTGGCCCCGGGTCGCCGATCGCGTCACCCAGGTCTATGAGCGGGCGATCGAGGCCCCGGCCCCCGTGACCAGGACCGAACGCACCGCGCACTGGATGGGCCTGCGCCCCGCCGACGGCCGCCCCCCGGTGCCGCCGCAGAAGCTTCCTTCGCCCGATCCTCCGCTCGCCGCCGAAGGCAGCCGCGGGCGCCGGATAGCGCGCCGGGCCGGTCTCGCCGTCGCCGGCGCCCTGGGTGTCGGCCTGACCGCCCTCGCCGCCCAGAAGATCGGCGTCGACAACGTCCTCTCCAGCATCGTCCGCTCCGACCTCTCCTGGGTCCTGATCGCCTGCGCGCTGATGTCGCTCTCGCTCTTCTTCCGCGCCGCCTCCTGGTACTGGATCGTCCGCGCGGCGCTGCCCAACCGGCCTGTCCGTCGCCGCGACGTCACCTCGGCGACGATGATCGGGGTGCTGATGTCGGCGACCCTGCCGGCCCGCCTCGGCGAGCCTGCCCGCGCGATGACGCTCGCCCGCAGGACCGGCCGAATGCGGGAAACCTTCCCGGTCCTGATCGGGACCCTGGTCTCGCAGACGATGCTCAACCTCGTCGCGCTGGTCCTGCTCGGGGTGATCATCGTCTCGACAACCGACCTCTTCCACTCCAGCACCCAGAAGATCTTCGCCTTCAGCCTCGTGCCGCTCGGGCTGCTGGTGCTCGTCCTCCTGGCGCCGATGCTGATGCGCCGCAACGGCAATGGCCGTTTCGCGCGGCTCGGCGCCGCAATCCACCGCGCGATGCTCCAGGTTCGGGCCGGGCTCAGCGTCTTCCGCAACCCCCGCCGCGGGCTTGCCGCGGCCGCCGCGCAGCTCACCGCCTGGGCGATCCAGCTCTCCGCCTGCTGGGCGTTGTTCGCAGCGCTCGGCCTCAATCACCAGGCCGGGATCGGCGCCGCGGCGGCGGTCCTGTTCGCGGTCAACGTCACCGCGGTGGTGCCCGCGACCCCGTCCAACATCGGCGTCTTCCAGTTCGCGGTCGTCAGCGTCCTCCACACCGGCTTCGGGGTCGGGACCGCGGACGCCCTCGCCTACGGCGTCATCCTCCAGGCGGTCGAGATCGCGACCGCGGTCGCGCTCGGCCTGCCGGCCCTGGTCCGCGAGGGCACGACCTGGAGCGACCTCCGGGTCCAGGCCCTCTCGGCGGCGCCGGTGCATCTCGAGCCGAAGTCCCGCGCCCGCCAGCGCAGCGAGCGCGAGGGCGTTCGGATCTAGCCCTGGGCAGCCTCGACCGGCGCCTCCTCGGCCTCCTCCTCGGGGTCGGACTCCGGCGGCAGCGCACCGCCGCGTGCGGTCCCGGCGATCAGCTCGTCGCCTGACCTGTCCTCGGGGATGAAGCCCGACTTCATCCCGAAGTAGACGGCCTGCGGATGGTGGGCGACGATCGCGACCGTCGACTGCTCCGGCGTCACGGCGAAGCCGTCGGAGAGGGTCATCCCGATCTGCTCGAGATCGAGCAGGCGCCAGACCTTCTCGTGCTCGGATTGGTCAGGACAGGCCGGATAGCCCCATGAGTAGCGGCGGCCCTGGTCGAGGTCGATCCCTAGCCCGCGGCGGATGTCGGAATGAAGCCACTCGGCCAGGCCCTCGGCCGACTGGACGCCGAGCCCATGGACGTAGAGCTGTTCGGCGAACTCGCCTTCGCGCTCGAGCCGTTCGATCAGCTCCGTCACCTCGGGGCCGACGGTCACTCCCTGGAGGGCGACGACGTCGCGTTCGCCCGACTCGATCGGGCGGTAGAAGTCGGCGAGGCAGATCCTGTCGTGCTTGGGCTGGCGCGGGAAGACGAGCCGCTCGCGCTCGCGCTCGGGGTCCTCGGGGTCGAAGACGACCAGCTCGTTGCCGTCCGAGTTGCAGGGGAAGTACCCGAGTCGCGCCCGCGGCTGCAGGTAGTCCTGCTCGCGCCACATCCGCTCCAGGCGGTGGGTGAAACCCTCCTCCTCGTCGGT
Organism: uncultured Solirubrobacterales bacterium; assembly: GCA_963805455.1. GTDB lineage: Bacteria > Actinomycetota > Thermoleophilia > Solirubrobacterales > 70-9 > VRUE01. The sequence continues at coordinate 47,233 of CAWDUJ010000009.1, read as the reverse complement.
GCCCTCGACCAATTCGCGCCAGGCCTCGCCCTTGACGCCTTTCCCGCCCCAGTGGAGCTTGAAGAGGACGTGGCGGTCGAGGTAGGGGTAGACGTCATCGAGGTCGATCGGGATCTCGCGGACGCCCAGGAACGGAGCGCCGGGGATCGGGTTGTCGGTGCGCGCCGCGGAGCGCACGCTGGAGTCGGTCGTCGGCGGCGAGTTGTCGACGACCACCGGCTTCTCCCGCAGCTGCTGTGCCTCGGAGCGGATCCGTTCGACCAGCCCCGCGCGCGCCTCCTCGTCGACCAGCGCGTCCATCGTGTCGAGGCCCTGGAAGGCGTCCTTGCAGTAGAAGACCCCGGGCGCGTAGACGTCGTCGGACTCCTTCCCGTGCGGGTAGAGGGTGCGGCGCCCGAAATCGCGGTTGATCGCAGCGCCGCCGATCAGGACCGGGAAGGGAAGTTCTCGCTGATGCAGCTCCTGGACGCAGATCGGCATCTGCTTCGAGGTCGAGACGAGCAGCGCCGAGAGGCCGATCGCGTCGGCATCGTTCTCGACCGCGGCCTCGATGATCGCCTCGACCGGGACCTGCTTGCCGAGGTCGATCACGGTGTAGCCGTTGTTGGTGAGGATGGTGTTGACGAGCGACTTGCCGATGTCGTGGACGTCGCCGAAGACCGTCGCGATCACGACCTTGCCCTTGGTGTGGCCGTCGATCCGGTCGAGGTAGTTCTCGAGCTGGGCGACCGCGCGCTTCATCACTTCGGCCGACTGCAGGACGAAGGGCAGGATCAGTTCGCCGGCGCCGAATTTGTCGCCGACCTCCTTCATCGCCGGCAGCAGGACCTCGTTCAGGGTCGGTACGGCGCCGATCTTTTCGACCGAGCGGTCGATCCAGTCCTCGACGCCGTCCTTCTTGCGGCGCAGGATGTGCCAGTGGAGGGCCTGCTCGGGCTCCATCCCCTCGGTCGGGTCTCCCGCCTCCTCCTCGGCCTCCTCCCCCTTCGACTCGAAGTGGGCGATGAAGCGCTCGAGCGCGTCCTCGCTGCGGTTGAAGACCAGGTCGTCGGTCAGCTTCCGCTCCTCGTCGGAGATCTCCGAGTAGGGGGTGATGTGGTTCGGGTTGACCATCGCCAGGTCGAGGCCGGCCTCGACACAGTGGTGGAGGAAGACCGAGTTGAGGACGGCGCGCGCCGGCGGCGAGACTCCGAAGGAGACGTTGGAGACGCCGAGCGAGGTCTTGACGCCCGGCAGCTCGGCCTTGATCCGGCGGATCCCCTCGATCGTCTCGACGGCTGAAGGCCGCCACTCCTCGTCGCCGGTGGTCAGGGTGAAGGTGAGCGCGTCGAAGATCAGCAGCTCCGGGTCGAGACCGTGGTCGTCGCAGGCGATCTCCCGCAGCCGCTTGGCGATCTCGACCTTGCGCTCGGCCGTCTTGCCCATCCCGACCTCGTCGATCGTCAGCGCGATCAGTGCGCCGCCGTGCGCCCTCGCCAGCGGGATCACGACATCGGCCTTGTCGCGGCCGGCCTCGAGGTTGATCGAGTTGACGATCGCCCGACCCGGGATCTGCTCGAGCGCCGCCTTGATCACCTCGGGCTCGGTCGAGTCGACCTGGATCGGCGCCGGCTGGGTCAGCGAGACCCGCTCGGCGACAGCCTTCATCTGCTCGTCCTCGTCGGCGCGCTCGGTAAGCGCCACACAGAGGTCAAGCACATGGGCTCCCCCTTCGACCTGGTCTTCGGCGACCTGCACGAGGCCGTCGTAGTCGTCGGCGAGCAGCAGTTCCTTGGCCTTTTTCGATCCCTGCGAGTTGACCCGCTCGCCGACCAGGGTCGGACGTGGTTCCTGGACCAGCGGGGTGGAGGTCATCATCGAGGAGACCTGAACCGGGCCTGGATCGGGGCGCGCGGCCGGCTCACGGCCGCCGACCCGCTCGCGGATCGCGGCGATGTGCTCCGGGGTCGTCCCGCAGCACCCGCCGACGATGCCGACGCCGTAGCGCTCGACGAATTCGCCGAGCGTCGCCGCCAGCGGCTCCGGCTCTTCGGGGAAGATCGTCTCGCCGTCGGGCCCCTGCAGGGGCAGGCCGGCATTGGGGATGCAGTGGACGGGGAGGGGGCTGCTCTCCCCGAGGAACCGGATCGCGTCCCGCATGTCCTCGGGGCCGGTCGAGCAGTTGAGGCCGATCACGTCGACCTCGAGCGCCGCCAGCGTCGTCAGCACCGCCCCGATGTCGGTGCCGAGCAGCATCTTTCCGCCCTGGGGGAGGAGGGAGACGCTGGTCTGGATCGGCAGCGTGCGGCCGGTCGCCGCGAACGCCTCGCGGGCGCCGAAGATCGCCGCCTTCACCTCGAGGATGTCCTGGGCGGTCTCGATGATGATCAGGTCGGCGCCGCCCTCGACCAGGCCCTGGGCCTGCTCGGCGAAGACCTCGACCAGCTTGCCGAAGGAGATGTCACCGAGGGTCGGGTCATCGGAGGCCGGCAGGAAGCCGGTCGGCCCGATCGAGCCGGCGACGAAACGCTCCTCGCCCACGGCCCTGCGGGCAATCTGGGCGGCGCGGGTGTTGATCTCCAGCGTCTGCTCGCCGAGGCCCCACTCGTCGAGCTTCAGCCGCGAGCCCTGGAAGGTGTCGGTCTCGACCACCTCGGCTCCGGCCTCGACCATCGAGTCGTGGACCCCCTCGATCACGTCGGGACGGTTGAGGACCAGCGCCTCGTGGCATTTGCCGAGCAGGCCGCCGTAGTCCTCCTGGGAGAGGTCGAACTGCTCGAGGGTTGCGCCCATCCCGCCGTCGAAGACGACGACCCGGTCCCGGGTTGCGGCTAGGTAGTCACGATCTGGCATCTGTCGGGAAGTTCACCTCCATCGACCCCGGCGTTAGCACCACACCTCGATCCGGAGATCTCGGCCGGTTGCTGCGGCGTCTGCGGGCCGGGCCCCTCGACCGCTCTTGATGGTTCGTATAAATGTAGCGAAGCCCTGCCCGAGCCCCGCGATGCGCTACCCGCGTCTGCCGAGGCGCCGCTTCCAGTCGCGGGCGGCGATCGCCTTGCCGGCGCGCTTGACCAGGTTCTGGCGGGACTTCGTGTACGGGTACCAGGATGGTTCGTTCTTACCGGAGAACCTGGTGACGACGATCGACTCGGGCCGGCAGTACTTCTTGATCCCGTACTCGCCGTGCCGGAACCCGATCCCGGACTGCTTCCAACCGCCCATCGGCACGCCGATCGCCAGCATGTTCGAGATCACGTCGTTGACGTTGACCGAGCCGGCCTCGATCCTGCGGGCGACGCTCTCGGCACGGTTCTTCTCGCCGAAGACCGAGGCGGCGAGCCCGTAGCGGGTGTCGTTGGCGAGGCGGATCGCCTCCTCGCTGTCGCGCACCTTCATCACCCCGACCACGGGGCCGAAGGTCTCGTCGCGCATCACCTTCATCGAGTGGTCGACGTCGACGAGGACGGTCGGCTCGAAGTAGTCGCCGGGACCGTCGCCTGCTTTTCCACCGGTGACGGCGCGGGCCCCGTTTGCGAGGGCGTCGTCGACGTGGTCTTCGATCACCGAGCGTTGGTTCGGGGACGTGATCGCCCCAACGTCCTTTTCCGGGGTGCGGCCGTCAGGGCCCTGACGAAGGTCATCGACCTTCTTCGTCAGCTTCGCGATGAACTCGTCATAGAGGGGCTCCTCGACGTAGATCCGCTCGACCGAGAGGCAGACCTGGCCCGAGTTGAACATCGAGCCCCACGCAGCGGCGTTGGCGGCGCGCTCGACGTCGGCGTCGGCGAGGACAATCATCGGGTCCTTGCCGCCGAGCTCGAGGCTGACCGGGGTCAGCGTCTCGGCAGCGCGGGCCATCACCTTGCGCCCGGTCCGGTCCGAGCCGGTGAACTGGACGCAATCCGCCTCGTCGACCAGGTGGCCGCCGACCTCGCCGGTGCCGAGGACGCAATCGAAGATGTCGGGAGCGCCGATCTCGTTCTTCCAGGCGTCGATCACCTCGATCAGGCTCAGCGGCGTGAACTCAGACGGCTTGACGACGACGGCAGCCCCGGCCTGTAGCGCCGGGATCGAGTCACCCAACGCCATCGAGAGGGGGAAGTTCCAGGGACTGATGACTCCGACCACGGGGTGCGGTCGGTACTGGATGACGAGCTTCTTGGAGGCGACCAGAGCCGACTGCGGCCGGACCGTTTCCTCGCCGATGAACTTCTCGGCGTTGCGCCCATAGAAGTTGATCAGTTCGGCGACGTAGAGAAGTTCGCTCGAGATGTCGCCGCGGACCTTCCCGGTTTCGGCCTGGATCGAGTCGGAGATCTCCTCGAGATGGTCGAGAATCCAGTCCCGCAATTTCCCGAGCCAGTGGTAGCGGCCATCGTTCCCGAGCGCCTCCCAGGCTGGCTGATTGCCGCGCACGCGGGCGACGGTCTCGGCGACGTCCTCGACTGAGGCGATGTCGATCGTCCCGACCAGGCCACCGGTCGCGGGGTTGAGGACCTCGATCTTCTCGGTGCCCGCACCGCTGCCGTTGGCGCCGTTTGCCGCGGTGTTGATACCGGTGCTGGTCTCGACCGTGCCGCTCTCCACAGGGGCTCCCTTCGTTGAAACTGGCTACCTGGCCAAAGCCTACCGTGCAACGAGCCTGTAGACCGGTCCTTCCAGAGATGCGACATAGATCCGTCCCTGGGCGTCTTCGCCGAACGAGCTCGGTGAGGAGACCGTCGGGCCGAGAAGCCGGTCGCCGCTGGCCCGACGCAGGTGGGGGACGAGCGCTCGTAGCCTGCCCTCGCAGAGGTCGGCGTAAACGTAGTCGCCCCGGAGCGAGCGGAGCCGGGGGTCGCCGACGACGTAGCCGCCGATGATCGAGCAGCTGCCGTCGCGGCTGTGGGGGTAGGCGAAGATCGGTTTGACGGTCCCGCCCGGGTCCGGGGTGCCGCTGTTTTCGTCCTGGTAGGTGGAGTAGCCCTCGAACGCGTCCCAGCCGAAGTTGGCGCCCGCCGCAGCGGAGGCGGTGGTGTAGTCGAGCTCCTCGAACCGGTTCTGGCCGACGTCGCCGATCGCGATCCGCGGCGGTCCGCCGGTGACGGTGTCGAACGAGAATCTGAACGGGTTCCGCAGCCCGTAGCTGTAGATCTCGCCCCGCCCCGCGGTCGAGCCCGCGAACGGGTTGCCGGCGGGGATCGAGTACGGCCTCCCGCCCGAGGCCCTGGGGTCTATCCGGAGGAGCTTCCCGAGCAGGACGTTCCTGTTCTGCGCGTTGTTCGGCGGATCACCTCCCGACCCGCCGTCGCCGGTGCCGAAGTAGAGGAGGTTGCCGAGGAACTGGAGCTGGCCGCCGTTGTGGTTGGCGAAGCCCGGGTGGGGGATCTCGATCACCGAGCGCCGCGAGCCGGCTGCCGCACTGGTCGGCGACCGGCGCTTGAACTCGTCGATTCTGATCGTCCCCCGCTTGTCCGTGTAATAGACGTAGAAGCGCCGGCTCTGGCGGTAGTCGGGTGGGAAGGCGATCGAGAGCAGCCCCCGCTCACCGCCGAAGTCGACCCGGTTCGAGATGTCGAGGAAGGGGTGGGGGAGCTTCCTGCCCTTGCGCAGGATCTCCACCTTGCCCGCCTGCTCGACGACGAAGAGGAGTTCCGGATAGCCGGGAGCCGAGCCGATGTAGACGGGGTCTTCGAAGGTCCCGATCTGCTTCAGCCCGATGCCGGGCCCGGCCTTCGCGACCTGGGCCGAGCCGCCAACGTCGCTACCAGCACTGCTCGACTGCAGCGCGACCAGGGTGATGGCGATGGCGATCAAGCAGGCGCGGGCGCCGCCTTCCATCGGGAAAACGCTACTTGGTGGCGTCCTTCGGTTCTTCGATTTCGACGACTTCGCCCTTGTCGTTGACGGTGACGTCCGGCACTTCGGGGCTGATGGTCGCGGCCACCGAGCCGCCGGGCTTCGCCCCGTCCGGGGTCTCGAGCTTGACGTCCCCGGTCGCGCCGACCGAGAAGAGGAGGCGGTAGGCGCCCTTGCGGGTCGCCGAGAGCTTCCAGACCGCTTCGGTGTCTTCACCGGCCTTCAGCGGGCCGAAGGTGTAGGTCTTCAGCGCCGCCCCTTCGGCGCCGGCAGTCGTCGATGAGTCGACGAGTTTCGGATAGCCCTCGGAGAGAACCCAGACCGGCCGGTCGGGTTGGGCCAGCCCGGGCTGCGCATCGCGAATCCCGAACGGGAGAGTCGAGTCTTCGCCCGCCTTGCCGGCGACCGAGATCGTGAAGGTGAGGCCGGGAATCGTGTCATCGCTTTCGTTGCGGACCCCGAGCTGCAGGAGTGTGGTCTGCCCGAGGCTCTGCTTCGCCGGGAACTCCGCGTTCACCACCCTGACTTCGCGGGTTCCGCTGGGTTCGCCCGAATCCGAGGAGGAGCCGCCGCAACCGGCGAGGGTCGCGGCCCCGACCACGGCGGCCAGGCTGACGGCGGCGCCGATGCGGGAACGCCGGCGGATTCTGAGGCGGTTCCCCCCCGAGAGCTCCAAAGCGGCCGGAACATACCATGTGTTTTTGCGGCCTCAGCGACCTCACCGTTGCCCGCGGTTGGGTTAGCCCTATCTCAACAGTTGCGCCGATCCCATCCCATAAACTCAGGCCACTGAGCGGAGCCACGTGGAAGTGGCTCACCCGCCGGAGGAGAGCTGATGGAAGCAGCCGCATCGATAGGCAGGAGGTTCTTGCCCGCCAAGTCGTTCTTCGAACAGGTGGGCGAAATGATGCTCCTCACGGGGCGCACGATCATTTCCGCGATCCGCCCGCCCTACCCGTATGGCGAGGAGTTCATCGGCCAGTTCCTCTTCGCGCTCCAGCTCTGCTGGTTCCCGCTGCTGGTCTCGACCGTGGCGATCTGTTTCGGCGCCCCAGGGCTGCAGGCGGCGAACGTGCTCAACCTCTTCGGCGCCCTGGACCGACTCGGCGGCTTCTTCGTCCTAGCCGCGATCCGCGAGATCGCCCCTGCGGTCACCGCGGTCGTCGTCGCCGGCGTCGCCGGAACGGCGATCACCGCCGACCTCGGCGCCCGCAAGATCCGGGAGGAGCTCGACGCCCTCCAGGTGCTCGGGGTCGACCCGATCAAGAACCTGGTCGTCCCTCGGTTCCTGGCGCTGATGCTGATCACCGGGCTGCTCGACATCTACGCCCTGATCTTCGGGATCAGCGGCGGCATCCTCGCCGAGATCCTCTACAACCAGCCGCTCGGAGGGTTCTTCGCCACTCTTTTCTCCAATGCCTCGATCACTGACCTCTGGGGGTCGGTGCTCAAGTGCACCCTGTTCGGGGCGATCATCTCGGTCGTCTGCTGTTACAAGGGGATGACCGCGTCCGGTGGCGCCGCCGGCGTCGGCCGCGCCGTCAACCAGGCGGTGGTGATCTCGTTCATGGGCGTCTTTGCGTTCAACTACGTCTTCACCCAGACCCTGCTCGCGACCAACCCCGAGCTGCAGACGATCCGATGAGCGCGGAGCGAGCAAGCGTGCATATCTGGCTCTTCGCGCCGCGAGCAAAGCGCGAAATTTGGAGTGGAAAGTGAACGCCTGGCTCGATGTCCCCCGCGGCTGGCTCGACTCGTTCGGCGAGATCGCCCGCTTCGGCTCGCGCGTCGCCGGCCTCGTCTATTCCGGCCGCGTCCTCAAGTTCTTCGGCGAGAGCCTGCGCCAGGCGGGCATCCTGATCCTCGGCTCGGCGCTGATCATCTGGGGCCTGATCTTCGTCCTCGGCCTCACCTGCGGGATCGAGGGCGCCTACCTCTTCCGCGCCCAGGGCGCGCCCGCCTACGCCGGCCTGTTCTCCGCCTGGTGCGACCTGCGCGAGGTGCTTCCCTACGCCTTCGGTTACATGCTCTCGGCCAAGGTCGGGACCGGGATCGTCGCCGAGCTCGGAGCGATGCGGATCTCGGACGAGATCGACGCGCTCGAGGTGATGGGCGTGCAGCCCGTCACCTTCCTCTGCGCGACCCGCCTGCTCGCCGCCTGGATCACCTTCCCGTTCATGTACCTGGTCGGGATCGGCGTCATGTACTTCGCCAGCTACCTGGCCGTCGTCGAACAGATCGGCGACGTCTCCTCGGGCGGGTACCTGCTGATCTTCTGGATGTTCCAGAACCCGCTCGACCTCTTCTACAGCTTGATCAAGGGAATGGTGATGGCGACCGCGATCGTGATGGTCGGCTGTTACTACGGCTACACCGCGTCCGGAGGGCCCGTGGGTGTGGGTACGGCGACCGCCAAGTCGATGGTGCTAAACATCGTCTTAGTCCACATCATCGGGATGTTGGGGACCCTGGTGTTCTGGGGTGCAAACCCGAGGGCGCCGATAGGAGGCTGACGCCGGTCATGGAGACAGAGAACCAGGAGACACAGAACGAGCCCGCCGCGGCCCCGGAGAACACCGGGCCCTACGTGAGCGAGGACGGGGCGGTCATGGGCCGGGACTTCGTGATCCCCGGCGTCGCCCCGGATGAGACCGATCCCTACCGCTTCCACACCGGCCGCAAGCGCGACCACGGCGGCGAGGACGCGATCGAGATCATCGACCTCGTCAAGCAGTTCGGCCGCGCCCGGATCCTCAACGGGCTCAACCTCGGCCTTCCCGAAGACCAGGTATCGATGGTCCTCGGTCCCTCAGGAACCGGCAAGAGCGTGCTGATCAAGCACATCGTCGGGCTGCTCTACCCCGACTCGGGCGACGTTCTCGTCCACGGCGAATCGATCCCGAACATGAGCGACGACGAGCTCTTCGACGTGCGCAAAAAGTTCGGCCTGCTGTTCCAGGACGGCGCCCTGTTCGGTTCGATGAACATCTATGACAACACCGCCTTCCCGCTGCGCCAGCACACCGACAAAGGCGAGGAGGAGATCGGCGAGATCGTCAGCCGCCGGCTCAAGGAGGTCGGCCTCGCGGAGGCGACCTACAAGATGCCGAACGAGCTCTCGGGCGGGATGCGGAAGCGCGCCGGCTTCGCCCGTGCCCTCGTGCTCGAACCGGCGATCGTCATGTTCGACGAGCCCGACTCCGGCCTCGACCCGGTCCGGACCGCGCTCCTCTGCGAGCTGATCCGCGAGGTCCACGCCGAGAACGGCGGCTGCTACCTGACGATCAGCCACGACCTCAACACCGCGCGCCGGATCGCCGACTTCCTGGCGGTGCTGTGGAACGGAAAGATCGTCGAGTCGGGGCCCAAAGAAGAACTCTTCGACTCCGAAAACGCCTTCGTCGCGCAGTTCCTCAAGGCGGACGTCACCGGTCCGCTCTCGATGGATTGACCTCTAGGTACACGATCCTCGTCGGCCTGATTTTCCTGGCCGTCATCGTGGTCGCGGTCATCAGCAAAATCGGCGACGGGGGGGAGGGAATCCTCGGGCTCGAACAGCGGCCCGAGCGCTGGCCGCTCCCGGAGTTCGCCGTCCCCGACGCCGCCGGCCAGCTCGAAGGCGACGCGAACATCGCCCAGGACGACTGCTCGACCTCGGAGGTCCCCTGCCCCGAGGATGCCCAACGCACGCCGGCCTGCCGGCTCTCCGAACCAGAAGCGATCCGGGTTTGCGACCTCTTCAGGCGCCCCTCCCTGATCTCGTTCTGGTTCACCAAGGGTGGCGGCGATTGCGTCACCGAGCAGGACTCGGTCGAGGCGACCTTCAGGCGCTACGGTGGACGGGTGGGTTTCCTCTCGTTGAACGTCCGCGACGATCGGGACAAGGTCCGCGACCTGATTCACGAACACCACTGGCAGATGCCGGTCGGCTATGACCGCGACGGCGCGGTCGCCAGCCTCTACCGGGTCGGCGGCTGCCCGACCTTCGCCTACGTCTATCCCGGCGGGACCCTGCGGAGCGCCAGCACCGGCATCCTCACGGCGCGGCAGCTCGGGGCTCGACTCGACTCGCTGCTAGAGGCGACCGCCGCCGCGGAACGGGGCTGAGATGGGCGTCGATCCCGCCCAATCGGACCTCGGCTGGGAGCCGGCCCCCGAGCCGGGCTGGATCGCCCCACATGTGGCCGCCGAGTTCCCCGGCCTTTCGATCTCCTCGATCGCGGTCGACGGCAGGCCCGGTCGCAGCCCCGACGGCGTCCGCCGCCGCCTTCGCGACATCTCCGACCGCTTCTACGGCTCCCACGCGATCCGGATGCGGGAACGGCCGATCCCGTGGGCCTACCGCGCCTTCTTCCGCCAGATCGGGCTCGACCCCGACCGGACCCGGACCCCTGTCGAGGAGCTGGCGCTGGAGCGGCTCCGCGAGGGCGCCTTCAAAGCCCGCGGCCTGCCGACCGATGCGGTCACGATCGCGACGATCGAGACCGGCGTCGCGCTGCGGCTCTTCGACGCCGACCAGGTCCACGGCAAGCTCTGCATCCGCGACTCGGCTCCGGCGGAGGCGCTGCTCGGGCGCCCGGGGGAGCTGCCGCTCGGCACCCTCGTGATCGCCGACGAAGGGGCGCCCGTCGGCCTGCTCTTCGGCGCCACCTCAGAGAGCAGCGCGGTGACCCAGGTGACGCGCCGGATCGCGATCGCCGCGATCGGGGTCAGCGGCGTCCCCCAGATCGCCGTCGACGAGGCCCTCTGGATGACCGCGGCGACGCTCGAGTCGGCCTGAAGGACCCCTCAGGCCCTTAACGAAGTCACCGCATCACGGTTCCTGCGGTGTTTTACACTCGTTTCGGGTTATGCCGGATCTGCTTTATCGAGATAGCCGGGCTGAGCCTCTTTCAGGCGGAAGCGAGCTTCTGGCTCGCGCGGAGTTGAGGCGCCAGATCGGACGCTTGGAGCGGCAGCTGGCCGCGATCGTCGCCGAGGCCTTCCCCCGCTTTCGAGTCGACGTCGGCGTGCCCGCCGTCTCCAGCGAGCCCCGGGCCCTGGGCCTCGGAGAGCTCGAGTTGGTTCGCGACGCCCTCGCTGACCAGGTTGCCGAAGGCCGTCGCCGGCTCTCGGCCCGGGCCGATCTCGAGACCTCGAATCGTGAGCTGCTGGAGGAGATGCTGGCGGCGCCGGAGAAGCACCGTTGGCTGCGGATATCCCGCAACGACATCGGCGAGCCCGGCTGTGGGCACTGGCACTCGCTCCCGCGACTCGGACCGCTCGGGATGCTGATGGGCTGGTGGCGGGTCAAGGTCTCTTCCGGATGCCCGTTATCCGGACGGCTTGCGGCCGTTGAGCGCGAGCGAAGGAGCATGACAGCCTGGTTCTTTGCGACTGAGCGAGCGCGAAAGTCCTTGATGTGAGCGAGAAATCCAAGCCGAAGGATGAGCGCCCGCCGGCGCCGTGGGGCAAATTCCCCCTCGCCGAGCTGACGATCCTCGCCGGGATCATCCTGCTCGTGATCGGGCTGATCGGCGGCAGCCCGACCGCGCTTGGCCTCGGCATCGTCCTCGGCGCGCTCGGCGGCCTCGAGGTCTCGGCACGCGAGCACTTCGCCGGATACCGCTCCCACTCGACGCTGCTCGCGGGAACGGTGTTCGTGATCGTCACCGGCGGCCTTCTCTACCTCGGCGGCCTCGTCCTGGCGGTCTCACTGGCGGCGGGGGTCGTCGCCTTCATCGCCGCCTTTCTGGCGCTGCGGGCCGCCTTCCGTCGGGCCTCGGGCGGCCTCTCCTACAAGGTCGGCGGCCTCCGCGGTTAGCGGAGGCTCAGGCGAAGATCGAGTCGTGCGGGCTCGATTTCGCCAGCAGGGCGCCGGCCAGAAGCGAGCGCTGGCGGGAGGTCAGCGTCCCCAGCCTCTTGTTCTCGTTCAGCGCCAGGCCCTGAAGGAACTTCCTCGCCCGGGTCCGGCCCCAGCGCCGCTGGCTGGTCAGAAGCTCGGCCAGGGTCATGCTCTCCGTCTCCCAGGGGGACTCCTCGATAACCCCGGCGACGTCGACCTCCCCGCGGGCAATCGACCGCTTCAGCTCGGCTCTCGCGAGTCTGACCCGGTTGGCGCGAGCAAGCGCCTGCATGTGCTGAGGGGCCGTGGCGGTCGTTGAAGCAGGGGCAATCGCAGCAGAATTCACAAGGGCTCCTTCCCTGGGTGTGACTGAAAACTGGGGGTATCTCCCGCGCCCAGATCAGCCGCACCAGCCGCGTCGAGTGTGTCCCCCGCCACCTCCCTGCCCCGGGAAGTGGCGGCGAGAGAGGCAAGCTATTCCGCCCGAACCCGAGCGTCAACCCACGCCGGACGAACTGGTGCCGAGTCGTCCGCTAAGAGCAACAATTTCCCGGGCGCAGCCGAATTGTCCGAATCTGTACAAGCTCGAAACTACCCCGACGGGGGTAACTACAAACTTGATTTCAGGTCCGCGGGAGATCGGGAAACTCCGCGACAACCCCGGCAATCGTCTCGAGCGCGGCGTCTAGGTGCTCGATCTCGTGGGTCGCCATCAGGCTCGTCCGCAGCAGCGCGCCGCCGGGCGGGACCGCGGGATGGATCGCGACGTTGGTGTAGACGCCCTTCTCGAACAGGGCCTTCCAGAGCAGGACCGCCTGCCAGTCGTCGCCGACCACGACCGGGACCACCGGGGTGGTCACCACGGAGCCGTCGGCGAGCGAGCCAGGCTCGACGACCCGCAGCCCGAGGCCCCGGAGCCCCTCGCGCAGGTACTCGGCATTGGAGAGCAGCTTCTCGAACAGGGCCGGGCCATCGCTGCGGATCACCCGCAGCGCCGCCAGCGCCGCGCCGACCGCGGCCGGGACGGCTGAGGCGCTGAAGACGAAGGAGCGAGACGAGATCCTCAGGTACTCGACCACGTCCGCGGGGCCGGCGATGAAGCCCCCGCAGGAGGCGAGGCTCTTCGAGAAGGTGCCCATCCGGAGGTCGACCTCGTCCTCGAGTCCGAAGAGCTCGCAGGCGCCGGCCCCGCGCCGGCCGAGGACGCCGGCGCCGTGGGCCTCGTCGACCAGCAGCCGTGCCCCATGGGCCTGGCAGAGCTCGACCGTCCGCGGCAGGTCACAGACGTCGCCCTCCATCGAGAAGACCCCGTCGACGACGACGAGGACGCCGCCGCCGTCCTCGGCGGCGCGGCCGAGCATCTTCTCCAGCTTGTCCATCCGGTTGTGGCGGAACGGCCGGAGCTTCGCCCCCGAGAGCCGGCAGCCGTCGAGGATCGAGGCGTGGTCGCCGGAGTCGCAGATCACGGTGTCTCCCGGCTCGAGGATCGCGCCGATGCACCCGACGTTGGCCTGGTAGCCGGTCGTGTAGACGATCGCGTCCTCCTCGCCCATCCACTCCGCCAGCTCGCGCTCGAGCTCGAGGTGCAGTGGAGTGGTCCCGTTCAACAGGCGCGATCCGGTGACGCCGGTGCCGAACGCCTCGAGGGCGTCGCGGGCCCCCTGCTTGACCCGCTCGTCGCCGGTCAGGCCCAGGTAGTTGTTGGAGCCGAGCATGATCGTCTCGCGCCCCTCCATCTCGACCACCGGCCCCGCCGCCGAAGTCAGCAGCCGGAAGTAGGGGAGCAGGTCGTGCTCCTTGGCCGCTTCGAGCTGCTCGAGCCTTTCGTGGCTGCGAGCCTTCTCGAATACGTCGGACGCGGCCCTGGTTGCCTCGCTCATGGCTGGAAAGTGTAGGTTGCGCACGGGGCTTGATGCAGATGGCGGGCGTCTCGATACGACCGGTGCGATCACGGCGCGACCTGAAGCGCTTCGTCAAGGTCCCCTTCGATCTCCACCGTGACCATCCTCAGTGGGTGCCGCCGCTGGTCCTTGACCGGATGCAGTTCCTGAACCGGAAGAAGAACCCGTTCTTCGAGCACGCCGAGGCCGCGTACTTCCTTGCCGAGCGCGACGGGGTGCCGGTCGGCAGGATCACCGCCCAGTTCGACCGCCGCTGGGACGAGTTCCAGGGCGGCGAAGACGGGATGTTCGGATTCTTCGAGTCGGTCGACGACCGCGAGGTCGCCGATGCACTCCTCTCCGCCGCCGAGGAGTGGCTGCGGGGCCACGGCCGCAAGCGCCTGCTCGGGCCGATGGACTTCACAACAAACGATGAGGTCGGGCTCCTGATCGAGGGTTACGACGTCCGGCCGATGATTCTCCAGAACTGGCACCCGCGGTTCTACCGCGACCTGCTCGAAGGCGCCGGCTACAGCAAGGCGATCGACCTTCTGATGTGGTATCTGGCGCTCGGCGAGCTGAAGGAAGGCGATCAGTTCGACGCCTCGATCCACGCCGCCGCGGAAAACGCCCTGCGCGAGGAAGGGGTGACGATCCGCAACATCGACAAGGGCAACCTCGCCGAGGAGATGAGGAGCTTCGCCGAGGTCTACAACGAGGCCTGGGCCGACAACTGGGGCTTCGTGCCGCCGACCGAAGCCGAGATCGAGTTCCACGCCAAACTGCTGAAACAGGTGATCGACGAGAGGTGGGCGTTCGTCGCCGAGCGCGAGGGGGAAACCGTGGGTGTCGCCCTCACCCTCCCCGACATCAACCAGGTCCTGGCCCGGATGGGGGGGAGGCTGCTGCCGCTGGGCTGGCTCACCTTCCTGCGCCAGAAGCCGAAGGTCGACCGGGTCCGCGTCTTCGCGCTCGGCGTCAAGCCCGCATATCGCCATACCGGCGTCGCCGCCGGCCTCTACCTCAAACACCTCGAGGCCGCCAGCCCGGACGGCGTCCCGGGCGGGGAGACCGGCTGGATCCTGGAGACGAACGAGCCGATGAACAGGGCGATGGAAGGCATGGGAGGCAAGATCGTCAAGCGCTATCGGATGTACGAGAAGGCGCTCTGAGGAAACTCGCAACTTGCGGGCTTCCCGACCGGCCCCTCCTAACTCCCCCGCGCGCATCGCTACAGTCGGCCGGGTGATGCGCGAGGAACGATCTTGAGCGAAATCGAAGTGCAGGGCGAGGTCCTCGCCGAGGAGGACGTCGAGGCCGCGCCCGAGCAGCCGGTCCGCGCCCTCGAGGCCTACCGGCCCCCCGGCTCGCCCGTCCTCCGGAGCGAGGTTCGCACAGCCGCGCTCGCCGCCGCCGGTGGAGTGCTTGCCGGGGCGGCGACGGTCGCCGCCGTCAGGGCGGTCGGTGCCGCGGCGTCGCGCGGCTCGAGCCCGCGCCGTCTGCGCCGCCGCAAGGAGCAGCGGCCGACAAACGTCGTCGCCAGCCGCTCGTTCCTGGTCGACGTTCACCTCTTGGGTCGATGATGAGCGCGCAGCGAGCGAAGCGCGATATTTGAATGAGCGCGAGGTCCTCGGCTCTCGAGGTCGAGGCCACGCCCCCTTCGCCATTCCTGATGCCGCGCTTCGGCGGCGAGGACCGCGTGATGCGGATCGAGGGCGGGGTCGCCACCCGGCTCCTCGATGTCGGCGGCAGCCCGGTGCTGGTCCGGGCCTGGCAGGTGGAGGCTCGGAAGGTCAAGTTCCGGGCCGAACCGGGCGTCCGGGATGTGACCTCGGCGCCGCCGGCCACGGACGAGGAGCTGCGAGTGGCGATCGAGCGGATGCGTTTCGCGCTCGGGGTCGACGAGGACCTCGGCGAGTTCTTCCGCGGCTTCCGCCGCGACCCCCTGCTCGGCCCGCTCCTGCGCCGCCGTCCGCACCGCCGCCCCCACCGCCGCCCCTGGCCCTGGGAGGCTCTCGCCTGGGCGATCGTCAAGCAGCTGATCGAGAGCCGCCGCGCGGCCACGATCCAGCGTCGGATCGTCGGTCGCTGGGGCCCGCGGATGACCCGCGACTCCGGGGCCATTCGTGACGTCCCGGGGCCGGCGATGATCGCCGGCCGGGCGCCGGCCGAACTGGAGGCGATGGGGCTGTCCGCCGGCCGCTCGATCGCGCTGCGGGCGGTCGCCAGGGACATCGCCGCCGGCCGCTGTGATCCCGGTGAGCCGGTCGGTGACGCGCGGCTGCTGCGGGTTCCTGAGATCGGGCCCTGGACGGTTCAGTGCCTGGGCCTCTTCGGCCGTGGCGAACCCGACTCGCTTCCTGCCGGCGACCTGATGTTCCTCAAGCTGGTGGGAAAGCTCGCCCATCTTGGGCGCCGGGCGACCATCGAGGAGGTCGAGGAGTTCTTCGTGCCGTACGCGCCATTCCGCGGCCTTGCCGGGTCATGGCTGACCGGTGTTTGAAAATGCCCTTCCAGGCGTCAAATTCAGGGCCACAGGCATCAAGCCGGCGGCCCGAAAATGCCGATAGTCAGATAAATGGACGGTGAGCCCGCCGCAAAGCATTGGCCCGACGACCGGGTGAGCGAGTTTCTCGACCAGATCTCCGAGGCCGGGGAGGACTATCGCCGCCTCGTCGAGCGCCTGCCGGCGATCGTCTACGCCTGCGAGGTTGGGGAGAACGGACGCTGGCGTTACGTCAGCCCCCAGATCGAGGAGATCCTTGGCTACACGCCGGAGGAATGGGTTGCCGACCCAACCCTCTGGGCTCGCCAGCTGCACCCCGAGGACCGCGAGCGCGCCCTCGCCCAGGAGCAAGAACAGGAGGCGGGCAACCTTCGCAACGGCCGCCCGATCGACTATCGGATGCACACCCGCGAGGGCGACGTCGTCTGGATCCTCGACGAGGCGGTGCTGGAACCGGACCCCGATGGCGTCCAGATCTGGCACGGCGTCCTCTACGACATCACCGAGCGGAAGAGCGTCGAGGAGGAGCTGCGCCGGGCGGTCGCCCAGCAGGCGACCGTCGCCCGCCTCTCGAGCCATGCCCTCCAGCACGGCGAGTCCGATGCGCTGATGGACGAGGCGGTCTCGCTGATGGTTGCGATCGACGGGGTCGATTGCGCCTGCATCTGGGAGGTCGGCCGCGACGGCCGCCGCCTGCAGATGCTGGCCGGAGCCGAAATTCAGGGAACCGACGGGAGCCGCCGGGCCTCGGCGGCCCGCAACTCACACGCAGGAGCAGCGCTCGAGTCGGGACTGCACGTGATCGTCGACGACTGGGAGGCCGAGGGGCGCTTCTCGATGCCGCCGGCGCTCAGGGTGATGGGCGTGCGCAGCAGCCTCGCGGTCCCGATCGACGGCCGCGAGCAACCGTTCGGCGTCCTCGATATCCACTCGCGGGAACCGAATCAATTCACGCCGCAGGACGTCCACTTCGTTCAGGCCTCGGCCAATGTCCTCGCCGATGCGGTCGAGCGCCACGCGACCGACCGCGCCCTCCGGCACCGGGTCCTCCATGACTCACTCACGGGCCTTCCCAACCGGACCAGCTTCGTCCAGTCGCTCGAGGTCGCCCTCCAGCGCGCCGCCGTCGCCGGCACCCCGGTCGGGGTTCTGTTCCTCGACCTCGACAGCTTCAAGCTCGTCAACGACAGCATCGGCCACCACGGCGGTGACGAACTGCTGCGCGCGATCGCCCCTCGCCTGCGGTCGCACCTGCGCCCCGGGGACATCGTCGCCCGCTTCGGCGGCGACGAGTTCGGGATCCTGATCGACCGTCTCGCCGACGAGGACGAGGCGATTGCGATCGCCAACCGGGTCACGGCGGCATTCGCCGAGCCCTACTCGATGGGGGGCGTCGAGCATTTCGTCAGCGCCAGCGTCGGGATCGCCGTCGGCCGCCCCTCGCGGAGCGAGCCGATCGGAGCCGAGGCGTTGATCCGTGACGCCGACGCGGCGATGTACCGGGCCAAGGAGAGGGGCCGCGGCCGCAGCGAGCTCTTCGATGCCGAGATGCGGGCCCGCGCGGCGCGGCGGCTGGAGGTCGAGCGCGACCTCCGGGATGCCCTCTCCAACGACGAGCTGCGGCTCCACTACCAGCCGCTGGTCGACCTCACCAACGGCGAGATCGTCTCGCTCGAGGCCCTGCTGCGGTGGGAGCATCCCCGGCGGGGCTCGCTGGAGACCGAGGAGTTCATCTCGATCGCCGAGGATTGCGGGCTGATCGGCCCTATCGGCCGCTGGGTCGAGGAGACCGCCTGCCGCCAGGCCGTCGAGTGGCACGATCAGCGACCCGACCGACGGCCGCTCGACGTCTCGGTCAACATCTCCGCCCGCCAGATCGCAAACCGCGATCTGGCCGACAACATCGCCGAGGTGCTGGCGCGGACCGCCCTCGACCCCGCCCATCTCCAGCTCGAGATCACCGAGAGCATCCTGGTCGAGGAGTCGGCGATGGCGACGACGACGCTGGAGGCGCTGAGCGAGCTCGGCGTCCGCCTCATCCTCGACGACTTCGGCACCGGCTACTCCTCGCTGGCCTACCTCAGCCGCTTCCCCTTCGACGCGCTCAAGATCGACCGCTCCTTCATCGAGGGGCTTGGGGTCGAGCAGGAGCGGACCGCGATCGTCGAGGCGATCATCGGGATGGCCCGGGCCCTCTCTCTCGACGCGATCGCGGTCGGGGTCGAGAGCGAGGTCCAGCTCTCCGAGCTGCGCCGCCTCGGCTGCGACTACGGCCAGGGCCACCTCTTCTCCCGACCGCTCCCGGCCGACGACATCACCCGGCTGATCCGCGAGGACGAGCTCGAGCTACTGGGGAATCCTGCCCGGTAGGTACTCGTTGCTGAGCACCTCGGCGGGGGTGGGATGGCCGCTGATCAGGCCGTGGTCGCGCATCCAGCCGATGAACGCTTCCCACTCCTCCGGGTTCATTTCGCCGAACGCGGGCTTCGTTTCCTCGCCCGCCTGTTTGCGCGGCGGCGGTTTCAGCAACGGCAGGGTCGCCTGCACCTCGGCCGCGGTCAGCTTCGGGTCGAGGTCGGGGTTCGCTTCGGTCAGCGCTTCGGTCGCCGCCTGGGGGTCGGCGGCCGCCGCGGCGGTGCCGCGCGCCAGAGCCGCCAGGAACAGGCGGACTGCCTGCGGGTCTTCTTCGAGCCTCTGGCCCTGGGCGACGAAGACCAGCTCGTCATAGGTCGGAACGCCGAGCTGGTCGACCGGGGTGACGACCGGGTTTTTCCCGCGCAGCCTCAGGTCGACTCCCTCGACGTTGCTGAAGCCTCCGAGCATCGCCTGGGCGCGGCCGCCGACGATCGCCGGCAGCAGCCCGTAGCCGACGTTGACCGTCGTCACGTCGTTCGTCGAGAGCCCTGCGCGGGCGAGGATCGTCTTCAGATAGGCGTCCTGGTAGGGGATCCCGGCGGTCGCGATCGTCTTCCCGCGCAGGTCCGGGACGCCACCGATCTTCGAGTCCTTGAGCCAGATCATCGAGGTCAGCGGGGTGTCGACCAAGGCGCCGACCGCGAGGACGTCGAGGCCCTTCTCCTCGGCGAGGATCACCTCCGGCTCGTAGGAGATCGCGAGATCGGTACGCCCGGCGGCGACCTGCTTGATCGGCGCCGCCGGATCGGAGGGCGTCTGGATCGTCAGGTCGAGGCCGGCTTCTTCGAAGTAGCCGAGCTTCTGCGCCATGTAGATCCCGGCGTGGTCGGCGTTCGGGTAGAAGTCGAGCGTCAGCGTGAACGGGTCGGCCTCGGCGCTCCCGCTATCGCTCTTCTCCCCGCAGGAGGCGAGCCCCAGCGAGATGGCTGCGACTGCGATGACCGTCATTACGGCCGTGGATCGGAAGCGCCTCACCCTTACTTTCTATCGCCAAGTGACGATGCGGCGCTCAGCGAGCGCGAGCAGGCCGAACAGCGCGACCGCGATCAGCGACAGCACGGCGACCGCAGCGAACAGCCGCGCGGTCTCGAGTTGGGCGTTGTCCTGGAGCATCAGGTGCCCGAGCCCGGAGTTGGAGCCGGCCCACTCGCCGAAGACGGCGCCGATGACGGCGACGGCGACGGCGATCTTGGCGCCGCTGAAGGCGTAGGGCAGGGCGGTCGGCGCCTCCAGCCGCCAGAGGATCTGGCTCCTCGAGGCATCGAGGGTCCGCATCATCTTCGTCGCCTCGGGGTCGACCGAGCGCAGACCGTCGAGGGTGTTGACAGTGATCGGGAAAAAGCAGATCAGGGCGACGATCGCGAGCTTCGGACCGATCCCGAAGCCAAACCAGACGACGAGGATCGGGGCGATGACGACGATCGGAATCGTCTGCGACGCGATCACCAGCGGGTACGCCGCCCGCCGCAGGGTCTCGGAGAGATGGAGGGCGATCGCGAACGCGATCCCGGCCACGAGGCCGCAGGCGAACCCGAGCAGGACCTCGCGCAGGGTCACCCAGGCGTTTTCGGCGAGCAGCGAGCGGTTCTCCCAGAGCGAGGAGGCGATTTCCGAGGGGGAGGGGACGAGGAAGTCCTCGAGGTTGAGCAGGTTGGCGATCGCCCCGGTGTCGGCCGCGATCTGCCAGGTGGCGGCAACGCCGATCAGCAGCAACGCCGGCAGCAGCCACCGCTTCATCGTGAGCCCTCGTGGAGCGCTGCCATCGCCCGCTCCCGAGCCGCGATGAAGCTCGGGTCGGTGACGGCAGCATCGCGACCGGGCTCGCGCGCGGTCGGGGCGTTCAGCTCGGCGATCACCCGCGCCGGACGGGTCGAGAGGACGATCACCCGGTCGGACAGGTAGAGGGCCTCCTCGACGTCGTGGGTGACGAGGACGACGGTGCGCGGGTCGGTCGCCAGCGCGCCCGCCAGCCAGGCCTGCATCTCGGCCCGGGTGATCGCGTCGAGCGATGCGAACGGCTCGTCGAGCGCGAGGACCGGCTTGCCGGTGACCAGGGTGCGGAGGAAGGCGACCCGCTGTCGCATCCCGCCCGAGAGCTCGGCCGGCGCGGCCCGCTCGAATCCGGCGAGCCCAAAGCGCTCGAAGAGACGGGCCGCCTCGCCCCTGGCCTCGGATCTGCGGGCGCCGCGGTTGCGCAACGCCAGGGCGGCGTTGTCGAGTGCCGAGAGCCAGGGGAGGAGCATGTCCCGCTGGGGCATGAAGGCGCAGGTCGCCAGGCGGTCGTCGGCCTCGGTCGCGCCGCCGACCGTGACCTCTCCGGCGCTGGGCGTCTGGAGCCCGGCGATCAGCTCGAGCAGGGTCGACTTTCCACACCCCGACGGGCCGACGATCCCGAGCACCCCGTGTGGGGGCGCCTCGATCTCGAGGCCGTCGATCGTGCTCAAATCGCCGTAGGCGTGGCGAAGGCCGCGAATTACGACCCCCGCGGATAGATCCATCGCTTCCGTCAGCACCTTGTTGGTATCCTGCCGCACTCCGCGCTCCTGACCAAAGTAGTCAGGAAAGTCGATAAGCACAACCGCGCGGGCACATCGTGGACCCGGCAATCATCCTTTTTGGCTTCGGCATCGGCGTGCTCGTCGGCATGACGGGCATGGGCGGTGGATCCCTGATGACGCCGCTCCTGATCCTGATCTTCAATACCCAGCCGACGACGGCGATCGGCACCGACATCTTCTACTCGGCGATCACCAAGACCGTCGGCGGCTGGCGCCACCTGAAGCTGAAGACGGTGAACATGGAGCTCGTTCGCTGGCTGGCCTACGGCAGCGTGCCGGCGGCGGTCGCGGGCGTGGCGCTGGTCTCGGTGCTGGAGAAGCACGTCAGCGAAGACCGGCTCGACTCGTTGGTCTACGCGGTGCTCGGCGGCACCCTGCTGATGGTCGGGATCATCACCCTGGCGCGGGCGCTGATCCTGCGCGACCTGGTCGAAGAGCGCGACCGCTTCGACGTCGAGCGCCGCCACAAAGTCGCCGCGGTCGTGATCGGCGCAACCACCGGTTTCATCATCGGGATCACGTCGGCCGGGTCCGGCACCGTGATCGCGATCCTGCTGATCGCCGTCTACCGGCTCTCGCCAAAGAAAGTCGTCGGCACCGACGTCGTCCACGCGGCGATCCTGCTCTCAGCCGCGGCGGTCGCACACTGGATCGGCGGCAATATCGATTTCGGCCTGGCCGGCAACATCCTCGTCGGCTCGCTGCCGGGAGTGGTGCTCGGCGCCGCTCTCTCCGACAGGGCCCCGCAGGGGTTCCTCCGCACCGCGCTCGGCGTCGTCCTGATCGCCTCCGGCTACTTCACCTTGAAGAAAGGCGACCCAGCCGTCTGGCCGATTGCGGCCGCCGTCGCGGCGGTCGGGCTCGGCGGGGTCCTCGCCGCTCCTCGCTGGCTGCACCGCCGCCGCGAACGCGAACGCAAGGCGGGCAAGCTCACCCCCGAGACGTCCGGATAACCGGATTCACGCCCGCGCCTGATTTACTCAGTCGTATGAGCGCCGAGCGAGCAAGTATCCATATCTGGTGCCCTGCGCCGCGAGCGAAGCGTGAGGAATCGATTTCATGAGGGTGTCCGCCAAGGCCGACTACGCGGTGCGTGCGGCGGCGGAGCTTGCCGCCGCCGGTGAGAACGGCCCCGTCAAGGGGGAGCGGCTCGCCGAGGCGCAGGACATCCCGCTGCAGTTCCTCGAGCACATCCTGCTCGAGCTCAAGCACGCCGGCCTGGTCCGCGCCCGCCGCGGCGCCAAGGGCGGCTACTGGCTGGCGCGCCCGGCCGAGGACATCACGATCGCCGACCTCGTCCGCGCGGTCGAGGGCCCGATCGCCCACGTCCAGTCCGACCCGCCGGAGTCGATCGAATACCGCGGCAACGCCGAGCACCTGAAGGAGGTCTGGATCGCGGTCCGCGCCAACCTCCGGGCAGTCCTCGAGCACGTCACCCTCGCCGACCTCGTCTCCGGCCAGATGCCGGACGTGGTCGAGCAGCTCTCGAATCAGCCCGACGCTTGGGCCGCCCGCTAGCCTGGGCTACTCGCGCGGCGTCCCGCCGGCGACGACGTTGACGAAGTTCTCCAGGTGCCGTGTGGTCCAGCACTCGAAGGCCCCGTCGCAGTGGCGCTCGTAGGCGGCCATCACCGAGTCGCCGTAATTCCAGTAGAGCTTCGGCTCGGGGTTGAGCCAGAACAGGCGCCCGGCCCGCTCCGAGACCTGGGCAAAGACCTCGGCATGGGGCTCGCGGCCGTTGGTGCGGGCGTCGCCGAGGACGATCACGGTCGAGCGCGGGTCGAGCTCGTCGGATATCTCGCCGAGGAACTCGAGCCAGACCCGGCCGTAGTCGGTGTAGCCGGAGACGTCGGCGACGCCCCCCTCGCTGGAGATCCGCTGGGCGACGACCCGGAAGTCCTTCTCGTGCTCGAAGATCTCGGTCACCTCCGAGATCCGCTCGATGAAGACAAAGCTGCGCAGTTTCCGGAACGAGTCGTGGAGGGCATGGAGGACCGATAGGAAGAAGACGCTCGCCGAGGTGACCGAGGTCGAGACGTCGCAGAGGACGTAGATCTCGGGCCGGCGCGGCCGTTTCGGCCGGTAGCGGAGGCGCAGGGGGACGCCGCCGGTCTCGAGCGAGGCCCGCATGGTCCGGCGGACGTCGACGGAGCGGCCCTTGCGCCGCCCGCGTTGCTCGTGGCCGAGGGTGGCGAGCCGCCGCTTCATCTGCGAGACCGCCCGGTGGACCGCTGCCAGGTCCTGGGTCGGGCTGGTCGGTAGGGCCCGGTCGAGCTCCGCCAGCGGCCGCGAGGGAGGAAGGGTCGAGGTGCGCTCGATCAGGTCGCGTTCGAGCTCGCGGCGGAGGTGGCGCTCGAAGCGGTTGAGCTGGTCGCGTTCGATCGGCGGGAGCTCCTCGCCGCCGTCCTCGTCGGCGGGCTGCGGGCCGGTCGAGAGGCCGAGGGTGCGACGGATGCGCTGGACGTCGACGCCGACGACGCCCGAGCCCTCGCCCTGGCGCCCGAAGGCGGCGATCGCGAGCCGTGCCAGGTCCCGCATCTCGCCTTCCTCGCCCTCGAGGATCGCTTCGCGGATCTGGTCGCGGAGCTCCTCGAAGTCGAGGCGCTCGGCACCCTCGTGCCGGTGCTCCCCCTCGCCGATCTCGCGTTCGACCGCCTCGGCCTCGGCCATCCGGAAGAACCAGCGCTCGAACAGCAGCTCGAACAGGCGACGATCCTCCTGCGACTTCGCGATCGTCGCCGCCAGCGCCTCGCGGAAGTCGTCCTGCGAGGTCCAGGGCACCTGTTCGAGCGCCGCGAACGCGTCCAGGATCTCCGAGGTCCCGACCGCGACCCCCTCCGATCGCAGCTCCTCGCAGAAGCCGAGCAGCTTCGGCGCCAGGCCCGGGGGCCCGGTCTGGGCCCGAGGCCCGTAGGGCGTTGCACCGCTCACCCGGCCGATAATAGGTGGATGACGACAGGGGCAGACGCGGCGCTCTCCGAATTCCGCCGCACCCGGCGCCGCCGCTACGTAGAGGACCTCGACGTGATGGAGATTCTCTACCGCGTCTACCTGGTCGTGATCTTCGGCGGGATCGCCCTCGCCTTTCTCGCCGGGATCGTCAGCGAGGCCCCCGTCAGCGCCTCGGCGCTCGAGGAGACCCGCGTCCATGCGCCGCCGATCATCGGGATCGTGGTCGGCCTCGCGATCCTCGCCGGGTTGCGCAGCGGCGCCCATGGCGGACCGCTGGCGATCGAGCCGGCCGAGGTCCAGTACACGCTGCTGGCGCCGCTCAACCGCGGCGCGGCCCTGCGGCCGGCGGCATTCAGCCAGCTGCGGATCGCAGCGATCGCCGGCGCCGCGATCGGCGCGATCGTCGGCAACTTCGTGTTCCGGCGCTTCCCGGGCTCGGGGCTGGAGTGGATCGGCTGCCTGACCCTGTTCGGGGCCCTCGTGCCCGTCTGCGTGCTCGGCGGTGCCCTGCTCGGCTCTGGACGGCGGTTGAATCCCTCGGTAGCCGCCCTCAGCGGAGCGGCCCTGGTCGCCTGGTCGGCCGCCGACCTGGCGCTCGACTCGACCACCTCACCGGCGACGATGCTCGGTGAGCTGGCGACGTTGCCCCTGCAGCACGGGACCCCGGTCGTGCTGGCGGCTGCCGGCGTCGCGTTCGCCGTTTTCCTGATCGGCCTCGGCCTGCTCGGGGTCGGCGGCATTCTGCTCGAGGCGGCGCGACGCCGCGCCTCGCTGGCGGCCGAGCTGCGCTTCTCGGCCTCGGTCAGCGACCTGCGGACGGTCGTCCTGCTTCGCCGCCAACTCGCCTCCGAGCAGCCTCGAAGCAGGCCGTGGCTGCGACTGCGCTCTGGCACCCACCCGGTCTGGCGTCGCGACTGGCAGGGACTGTTGCGTTGGCCGCCGGTGCGGATCGTCCGGGTGTTGGTCCTGACCGGCTCCGCCGGCGCCGTCGCGGTCGCGGCCTGGTCGGCAAGCGTCGTCCTCTTTGTCGTCCCCGGGTTGCTGCTGTTCGTCGCCGCGCTCGACCTGATCGAGCCGCTCGCCCAGGAGAGCGACCACCCGACCCGGTTCGAGCTGCTGCCGCTCGACCCGGAGGAGCTGTTCCGCCGTCACCTGGCGGCGCCGACGGCGGCGCTGACCGCCGGCCTGGTGCTCGCCGCGGCGGTCGCCGCTGCGCTCTCGGGCAGCGCGATCGCGCTCGAGCTCGGCGCCGTCCTCGCGCTGCCGACCGCTCTCGTTCTCGCCACCTGCGCCGCCTTCAGCGCGACCCACGACCCGTTCGCCTACCTGAGTCTGCCGCCAGGCTCCGTCTACGCGATCGCCGCCGGCCCGCCTCTGGTCGCCGTCCTGGCAGTCGGCGGGCCCCTGCTCGCTGCTCGCGCGACCTGGCTGCACGGAGGCGGGGCCGTCCCCGGCGCGATCGCGCTGGAGCCCGTCGCGCTCGTCGTCGCGGCGATCGCGGTCTTTGCGCTCGGCAAGCGGATGGCGGCTCGGGCCGCGGTGCCCACGACCGGGGTCGCCCGATGAGCGCTGCGCTTCCACTTCGGGCTCGAGGCCTCGGTCGAAGCTACGACGGGTTCCTCGCGCTCTCCTCTCTGGAGCTCGAGCTCAGCGCCGGAGAGCTGGTTGCCCTGGTCGGGCCCAACGGCGCCGGCAAGACCACCTTCCTGATGCTCGCCGCCGGCTTGCTCGAGCCGACGACCGGAAAGGTCGAGATCGGTGGCGCCGCCGCCGGCTCGATCGCAGCTCGCCGCGACCTCTCCTACATCCCCGATACCCCGGTCTTCTACGAGGACGTCAGCCTCGGCGAGCACCTCGAATACGTCGCTGCCCTGCATCAGACCGAGGGCGCCGAAGCGCAGATCGAGTCGTTGCTCTCACGCCTCGGCCTCGCCGAGTGGGAGGACGCGCTGCCCTCCCAGTTCAGCCGAGGCATGC
Organism: uncultured Solirubrobacterales bacterium; assembly: GCA_963805455.1. Lineage (GTDB taxonomy): Bacteria > Actinomycetota > Thermoleophilia > Solirubrobacterales > 70-9 > VRUE01. The sequence continues at coordinate 21,301 of CAWDUJ010000009.1, read as the reverse complement.
GGCAGAAGGCCTCGATCGCGCTGGCGCTGGTGCGCCCCTTCTCGGTCCTGCTCGCGGACGAGCCGCTCGACGGCCTCGACCCCCCGAGCCGCGACGTCTTCTTCGAACTGCTCGCCGAGTCCCGCGCCGGCGGCGCCGCGGTGATGGTCTCCACCCACCGCCCCGATGTGATTGCCGCCGCGAGCCGGTGCGTCGGCATCCGCGAAGGCCATGTCGTCTACGACGGCGGCCCGGACCCGGCGGCGATCGAGGAGTTCTTCGAGTACACGGTCGCCGACCGGGGCTAGCCGGTCCGCTCCGGCAGTTTCATGCCGACCCGCTCGGAGACGAGGTCGATGTCGGTGCGGTGCTTGACGATGATCGACATCGACTGCTTGAACGTCTCCTGGTCGATGTCGTCGGCGCCCATCAGCAGCAGCGTCCGCGCCCAGTCGATCGACTCGGCGATCGAGGGCGGCTTCTTGAGGTCGAGCCCGCGCACCATCCGCACCACCTCGACGAGGCGGCGGGCGAGGGTCTCGGGAAGATCCGGGGCGTGGAGGCGGACGATCTCCATCTCGCGCTCGAGCTCGGGATAGTCGAGCCAGAGGTAGAGGCAGCGGCGCTTCAGGGCCTCGGTCAGCTCGCGCGAGTTGTTCGAGGTGAGGATCACGATCGGCATCGTCGTCGCCGAGATCTGGCCGAGCTCGGGGATCGTGATCTGGAAGTCGGAGAGAAGCTCGAGCAGCATTGCCTCGAACTCCTGGTCGGTCTTGTCGATCTCGTCGATCAGGAGGACGACCGGGTCGGGGCTGGCGATTGCCTGCATCAGCGGCCGCGCGAGCAGGAAGTCCTCGGCAAAAATATCGTCGAGAAACCCCTGGCCGCCCTCGCTGTCTTCAGAGGCGGATCGGGCTTGGATGGCGAGCAATTGTTTGCGGTAGTTCCACTCGTAGAGCGCCTTCGCCTCATCGAGGCCCTCGTAGCACTGGAGCCGGATCAGCTCGCGGCCGCTCGCCCGCGAGAGCGCCTTGGCCAGCTCGGTCTTGCCGACTCCGGCAGGGCCCTCGACCAGGACCGGCTTGCCGAGCTGCTGGGCGAGGTAGGAGACCAGCGCCGCGGGCTCATCGGCGAGGTAGTCGGCGGCCGCGAGGGCCTCCTTCATCTCGGCGACGGAAGCGGGTGTCGGCACGTCGGCCATCGGAGTCAAGCGATGATAGTCACCGCCATGCTCGAGCTCGCCCTGCCCCTCGCCTCCCTGCTGCCGCACAGCGGCACCCCCTACATACTCATGGTCCTGGCCGGGTTCGCGCTCGGGATCCTCGGCTACATGTCGACCACCCGCTGGCTGGTCGGGGCCGGGATCGCCCTGATCGTCCTCGGCGCGCTGCTCTTCCCGATCGTGATCAACCTCACCGAGAGCACGCCTCCCGAGGTCCACAACCCGCGCTAGCGCGCCGGGTTGTTGGATCGGGTTGCCGTACGATTCCGACTCGATCCCGACCTCCAGGAGGACCCTTTTGAGCAGCAGACTTCGAATCGCCCTCGCACTCACCGCCATCGCCGCCCTCGGCGTCGGCCTCGTGGCGTGCGGAGGCGGCGGCAGCAGCGATGAAAGCCCCGAGGCCGTGCTCGAAAATGCGACGCTGGAAGGGATCGAAAGCGCCGACCTCGACCTCTCGCTCCATGTCAAGTCGACCGGCAAGGAAGCCAGCGACCTCGACGTCTCCGTCTCCGGCCCGTTCGAAGAACAGGAAGGCAGCCAGCTCCCCCAGATGGACGTCGAAGTCACAGCGAAGGGGAACTACAAGGGCGATGACGTCGACTTCGACGGCGGCCTGGTCCTGCTCCCCAGCAGCGCATTCGTCCGCTACGAAGGGGTCGAGTACGAAGTCGACCCGACCAGCTTCAGCTTCGTCGAATCTCTCCTCGATCGCAGCCAGAAGGAAAGCGGCGCCGAATCGAACGGCATCAAGGGATGCCGCGAAGCGGTCGGCGCGCTGGACTTCACCAAGCTCGGGGAAGGCCTCAAGAACGAAGGCAGCGCCGACGTCGGAGGGACCGAAACGACCAAGCTGAGCGGTGAGCTCGACCCGAAGGGCGCCAGCGACCTGCTCACCGAACTCACTGAAAACCCGGCCTGCAAGGGCCAGCTCAGCGCCGCCGGCAAGGTTCCATCGGTCGGCGACCTGAAGAAGTCCGGAGAAGAACTCAGCGACTCGCTGAAGACCGCGCACGTCGAGTTCTACGTCGGCGACGACCACATCGTCCGCCGGATCGTCGCGGACCTCGTCGTCGAACCGAAGAACTCCGGCGGCGAAAAGAGCGAAATCGACCTCGACCTGACGCTGAACGGCGTCAACGAGGAACAGGAAATCGTCGCGCCGACCGGAGCCAAGCCGCTCAGCGCGCTCTTCCTCAAGCTCGACATCAATCCGCTCGAACTCGCCGGGGCGCTGCAGCGCGGCGAAGGCCTGGGGTCGATCCTGAAGCAGTTCGAAAAGAAGGGCCTGCCGGGGCTCGGTGGCGGGACCAGCGGCAGCAACGGGGGCGGGGAAGGCGGCGCCGAACGGGCGCTGTCGTATGCCGAATGCGTGAGGGGAGCGCAGTCGGCGGCCGACCTCCAGAAGTGCTCCGAAGAGCTGTAGCCGGCCCATGAGCGTCGTCCTCCTGGCGCTCAGCTTTGCGGTCATCCTCGCCGGCGCGCTCCTCTTCACCAACGCGGTGGAGTGGATCGGTCACCGCCTGAAGTTGGGCGAAGGCGCGGTCGGCAGCGTCCTGGCGGCGGTCGGGACCGCGATGCCGGAGACCCTGATCGCGATCGTCGCCCTGGTCGGCAGCGCCAAGGGCGGCGAAGACGTCGCGATCGGCGCGATCGTCGGCGCGCCCTTCCTGCTGGCGACCCTGGCGATGGGCCTGGTCGGCCTCTTCGCCTACCTCTATCGTGAGAAACGGACCCAGGGGCTGAAGCTAGACGCGCACGCCCCGACCCTCGAGCGCGACCTGATCTTCTTCCTGGGCTTCTTCACACTCTCGCTAGCGCTCTCCTGGGGCGCGCCCGACCCGGTCCGGATCCCGTTCGGGATCCTCGTCTTCCTCGCCTACGTCTTCTACATCCGGCGCACCCTGCACGGCGGCGGCGAGATCCAGTCGCACGGTTCGCTCAACCCGCTGATCTTCGAGCGCCGCGAGGAGCACCGCTCCGATCCCGGCCTCGCTCTCTGCGTGATTCAGCTCATCGTCGGGCTCGGGGCGATGGTCGGCGGCGCCCACCTCTTCGTCGAGGAGCTGCTCCACATCGCCGACAGCCTCGGTGTCGACGCCGTCGTCCTGGCATTGGTCCTGGCCCCGCTCGCGACTGAGCTGCCGGAGAAGGTCAACAGCTTTTTCTGGGTCAGGGAAGGCAAGGACTCGCTGGCCCTCGGCAACATCACTGGCGCGATGGTCTTCCAGTCGACGATCCCGTTCGGGATCGGCCTGATCTTCACCAAGTGGGACCTGACCGGGAACGCGATGCTCTCAATCGCTCTTGGACTGGTCGGCGGATTCCTCGCCTACGAGGCCCTGCATCGCCGCGGACGCTTCTCCCTGGCGGTGGTCCTCGCCTGGTTCGGGCTCTACGCGAGCTACATCCTCGTCGTCATCGCCACCGCCTGAGCGGGGCTCAGGCGGCCTGGAGCTCGGCGAGGGCCTCCAGCACGACCTCGTCGTGGGTCTTCGGAGAGACCTTCGGGAAGACCTTCGCGATCGTGCCCTCGGCGTCGATCAGGAAGGTCGCCCGCGCCACGCCCATGTACTTCCTGCCGTACATCGACTTCTCGCCCCATGTCCCGTAGGCATCGGCGACCGCGTGGTCGGCGTCGGCGAGGAGGGTGAAGTCGAGTTCGTATTTGTCGGCGAACTTCTTGACCGCGTCGACCTCGTCGGGGGAGATGCCGATCACCCGGGCGTCGGTGTCGGCGTAGTCGTTGTGGCGGTCGCGGATCCCGCAGGCTTGGGTCGTGCAGCCCGGCGTGTCGGCACGGGGGTAGAAATAGAGGACCACCGTCTGCCCGCGCAGATCGGAGAGGGCCACATCGTCGCCGTTCTGGTCGGGCAGGGTGAAGTCGGGAGCCTGCTGGCCCGCCTCGAGCACGACGCTAGTCCTCGCGGCCCGGCTCCTGCCCGGGCTCGTCCTCGTCTTCCTCGTCGTCGTCGCTCTGCTCGAGCGCGGTCGCCGAGACCGACTTTGCGGATCCGGGGTGATAGTGGGTCTGGAAATGCTCCAGCGCCTCGTCGCGGCGGTCCTCGTCGATCGGGACCTCGTCGGAGACCCTGACCCAGTCCGCCCCCTCGTAGTCCTCCATGTTGAAGACCTCCTGATCGAGCGAGGCGGAGTCGTCGACGACGACGATCACCTCGGTCTGAGGGTTGAAGTAGGTCCCCGGCTGGACGAGCAGGTCATCGACCTCGTAGAGATTCTCCCGTGCCGCTGTCATGACCTTTCCAATCCTATGAGATCGGCGAGCTGGCGATCGGTCTCGGCCTCGACGTCCAGGGGCTCCTCACCGCGGCGGGCGCGACGTTCGTTGCGGGCGATGACGATGGCTCGGACCTCGGCCCGCAGCGCCTCGTCGTGGCCGCCGCCCGTCGCCTCCGCATCGAGGTCGAGCAGGCGGGCGAGCTCGGCGTCAACGTCGACCTCCTCGGGGTCCCCGCGGCGCTGCCGGCGGTAGGCCTTCGCCTCCAGCATCTGGCGCGCCTCGGTCTCCTGCAGGGCGCGGTCGACCTCGCCGTCAGTGGCAGCCGGCCGGCGGGGCGGTGGGGCCTGTTCAATCGAGAACCTGCCGCCGCCGATTCCGCTCCAGGCCCGCCCCGCGCGGGCGAAGCTGATCGCCGCGATCGGCACCACGGCGATCGTGATCAGGGCGATGACCGTGCCGCTCGAGATCGCGATCGCAGCCATGGGCCAAGGGTATTCGCTACTCTTCGCCTTGGTTGACTGACCAGTCAATCGGCACTACTCCCACCCGAAAGAAGGAGCTTCGAGCAGTGGTTGACTTCACCCTGACCGACGAGCAGAAGGACCTCCGCGAGCTGGCGCACAACTTCGCGGACAAAGAGATGCGCAAGGTCGCGTGGGAGTACGACAAAGAGGGCACCTGGCCTCAGGAGATCATCGAGAAGGCCTGGGAGGTGGGGTTGATGAACACCCACATCCCCGAGGCCTACGGCGGTCCCGGCCTCGACTACCTCTCCGGCTGCATCATCGAGGAGGAGATGGGCTGGGGCTGCTCCGGGATCGGCACCTCGCTGATGGCCAACGGCCTCGCCTCGGCGCCGATCACCCTCGGCGGGTCGGAGGAGACGAAGAAGAAGTACCTCGGCGCGCTCTGCGAGTCGCCGAAACTCGCCTCGTTCTGCCTCACCGAGCCCGACGCCGGCTCCGACGTCTCCGGGATGAAGACCCGCGCGGTCAAGAATGGCGACAAGTACGTCATCTCCGGCTCCAAGTGCTTCATCACCAACGGCACCTACGCCGACTACTTCACGGTCTACGCCAAGACCGATCCCGAGGGCGGACACCGCGGGATCAGCGCCTTCGTCGTCGAGGCCGACCTCCCCGGGGTCACCGTCGACAAGAAGGAGGACAAGATGGGCCAGCGCGCCTCGAACACCGCGACCATCTCCTTCGACGAAGTCGAGATCCCCGCCGAGAACCTGCTCGGCGAGGAAAACAAGGGATTCAAGCTGGCGATGATGACCCTCGACCGCACCCGCCCCGGCGTCTCGGCGATGGCCGTCGGCATTGGCCGGGCCGCGACCGAGTTCGCCACCGACTACTCCAAAGAACGGGTCCAGTTCGGCGTCCCGATCGCGATGCACCAGGCGATCCAGTTCATGATCGCCGACATGGCGACCAAGGTCGAGGCGGCGCGGCTGCTCGTCTGGGAGTCCGCGGTCCAGCTCGACCAGGGCCTCCGCAACAGCAAGGTCTCCTCGATGGCGAAGCGCTTCGCCGCCGACTCGGCGATGGAGATCTGCGTCGACGCGGTCCAGGTCTACGGCGGCTACGGGTTCATCAAGGAGTACCCGGTCGAGAAACTGATGCGCGACGCGAAGATCATGCAGCTCTACGAGGGCACGAGCCAGATCCAGCGGCTCGTGATCGCGAAAGAAGTGCTGCTGCCGCGCCAGGCTGACGAGCCGACGCCCGAGGCCGAGACGCTGGCCGCGAAGCAGTCGGAGGAAAGCCAGGCAGAGCAGGCCGCCGCCACCGTTTAGAGCGGGGGCGGTACGGTCCCGGTGTGAGCGTCTCCGATAGAGCCGCCGCCGGGAAAGAGGCTCGGGCGCGGGTATCGCGTGCCTCCCACGGTGAGTGGGAGGCGGCGGGCGACCGGGCGGACCCGGTCGAGCTGCTCGAAGAGCAGGCGGACGCCAGGGTCGAGCAGTTGCTCCCGATCCGCTACGGCCGGATGGCGGTGTCGCCGTTCACCTTCTACCGTGGCGCCGCGGCGGTGATGGCCGCCGACCTCGCTGGGACCCCGACCTCGGGCCTGCCGGTCCAGATGTGCGGCGATGCCCACCTATCCAACTTCGGCGTTTTCGCCGCTCCCGATAGGCGGTTGGTCTTCGACCTCAACGACTTCGATGAGACGCTGCCGGGGCCGTGGGAGTGGGACGTCAAGCGGCTTGCAGCGAGCTTCGAGATCGCCGCCCGCGACAACGGCTTCAAGCGCAAGGACCGGACCGCGGTGGTGAAAACGGTGGCGCGCACCTACCGCGAGGCAATCCGCGAGTTCGCAAAACTGCGCAATCTCGAGATCTGGTACGTGCGACTGGACGCCGAGCAGGCGCTGCAGGCGCTTCAGGCCGAGCGTCCGAAGCAAGTCAAGAAGGTCGAGAAGGCGGCGGCAAAGGCGCGCGCCAAGGACAGCCTGCGGGCCCAGGCCCGCCTCACCCACAAAGTCGATGGCGAGCTGCGGATCATCAGCAAACCGCCGCTGATCGTGCCCGTCGAGGAGATCGCCGGCGCCGCCGACTACGACTTCGAAACGGTGATCCGCGAGGTCCTGAACGAATACACGGACAGCCTGAAGGGGGACCGCGCGCACCTGCTCAAGGGCTACGAGTACCGCCACATGGCCCACAAGGTCGTCGGTGTCGGCAGCGTCGGGACCCGGGCGTGGATCATTCTTCTCACCGGTCGCGACGGAGGCGACCCACTGTTCCTCCAGGCGAAGGAAGCACAGTCGTCGGTGCTCGAGCCCTACGCCGGCGCCAGCCGCTTTCGCAACCACGGCCGGCGGGTGGTCGAGGGACAGTGGCTGATGCAGGCCGCCAGCGACATCTTCCTCGGCTGGTGCTCGAACGTCGGCCCCGACGGGCGCCGCCGCGACTTCTACGTGCGCCAGTTGTGGGACCAGAAGGGCTCGAGCGAGATCGAAACGATGGCTCCTCCAGCGATGGAAATCTACGCGCGCGTATGCGGCTGGAGCCTGGCGCGGGCCCACGCGCGGTCCGGTGATCCGGTTGCAATTGGCGCCTATCTGGGCTCAGGAGCGACCTTCGACTCGGCGATCGCCGAGTTCTCGGCCGCCTACGCCGACCAGAACGAGCGCGACCACGCCGCCCTCCTGGCCGCGATCGACTCCGGCCGCCTCGAGGCCGAGGACGCCTAGCGCCCCGCGCCACCCTGACCCTCAGAGCGTGATCGCCATTCCAGGCGGTCGAGGTGCGAAATGGCGATCACTCTGGGGGGAGACAAAAGGTGTGATCGCCATTTGAGGCGGAGTGGGTGCGATATGGCGATCACGGCAGGAGCGCGGGCGGGATCTGGTCGATTTGGCGACTCGGCAGCACGGCGTGGTATCGATTCGACAACTGATCGATCCTCTGGGCTACTCGCATCGTGCTGTTGGGCGTGCGGTCGAGGACGGCCGACTGACACGACTCCATCGGGGGGTCTACGCGGTCGGGCACACGAACCTCACGCGGCAAGGCCGTTGCCTCGCCGCCGTGCTCGCAGCAGGGCCCGACGCTCTCCTAAGCCACCGCTCCTCCGGGTGGCTGTGGGGCATCTGGCGCCCATCTCCGGCGCCTTACGAGGTCACCACCCCCATTCCCCGTCGCCGAAAACCTCCATTGGTCGTCCATTACGCCCGAGGCCTCCGGCCTGAGGATCGAGCCGTGGTTGAGGGGATTCCGGCTACCGCGGTGCCGCGGACACTCCTTGACCTTGCGGTCTCCGTCCGCGCCCACCAACTGGAGCGGTGCCTCGAGCGCACGGAAGAACTGGACCTGTTCGATCTCCGGCACGTCGAGTCGCTGCTCAGGCGAACGGTGGGGCACCCCGGTCATGGGCGGCTTAGGCATGCGCTTGCCCTCTACCGGGAGCCGGCCTTCACCCGCTCTGAGACGGAGCGACGGTTCCTGAAGCTGGTGGGGGAGGCGGGGCTGCCCGTTCCCTCGACCGGCTTCAACGTGGTTGGGCACGAGCTCGACCTCTACTGGATGGAGGAGAACGTCGCAGTTGAAATCGACACTTTCGAGACCCATGGCTCACGGGCGGCGTTCGAGCGCGATCGCAGGCGGGACGCCGACCTGAGGGCGGCCGGGGTCGAGGTCGAACGGGTGACCAGCCGGCGTCTCGAACGGGAACCCGGAGAGGTGGTACGCCAACTCGGGAACCTGCTTGCGAGGCGTCGAGTGAGGGCGGCGTGAGATGCCCTCTAGCGCGGGGCGACGGCACCCTGGCGGGCGGTCTTCTGGCGTTTGACTTTGTCCAGTTCGACCTTGCGCAGGCGGACCGTGTCCGGGGTGATTTCGAGGCACTCGTCATCGCGCAGGAACTCGAGCGCCGATTCCAGCGAGAGCTGTTTCGGAGGTGAGAGGCGGACCAGCACGTCGGCGCTGGCGGCGCGCACGTTGGTCTGCTGCTTCTCCTTGACCGCGTTGACGTCGAGGTCGTCGGAACGGGCGTTCTCGCCGACGATCATTCCCTCGTAGACCTCCTCGCCGGGGCCGACGAACAGGGTGCCTCGGTCCTGCAGGCTGTGCAGCGAGTAACTCGCGCTCGAGCCGCGGCGGTCGGCGACGAGCGAACCGGTCGGCCGGGTGCGGAGGTCGCCGGCCCACGGCTCCCAGCGGTCGAAGACGTGGTGGAGGATCCCGGTGCCCCGGGTCTCGGTCAGGAACTCGGTGCGAAGGCCGATCAGGCCGCGAGCGGGGATCAGGTAGTCCATCCGGACCCAGCCGGTCGCGTGGTTGGACATGTGGTCGAGGCGCCCCTTGCGGCCGGCGAGCAGCTGGGTGACCGCGCCCACGTGCTCCTCGGGCACGTCGATCGCGAGCAGTTCGACCGGCTCGTGGATCTTGCCGTCGATCTCGCGGGTTATCACCCGCGGCTGGCCCGCCGTCAGCTCAAAGCCTTCGCGCCGCATCATCTCCAGCAGAATGACCAACTGCAGCTCGCCTCGGCCCTGGACCTCCCAGGTGTCCGGCCGCTCGGTGTCGTTGACGCGGATAGAGACGTTGCCGACCAGCTCGGCGTCCAACCGCGACTGGATCTGGCGCGCGGTGAGTTTCTGCCCCTCAGTCCCGGCGAGCGGCGAGGTGTTGATCCCGACGACAATCGAGAGCGAGGGCTCATCGACGGTGATGACCGGCAGTGGGCGCGGGTCCTCGGGATCGGCGAGGGTCTCGCCGATGGTCACCTCGGGGAGCCCGGCGACAGCGATGATCTCTCCCGGCCCGGCCTCCTCAGCGGACACCCGGCTCAGCGCCTCGGTGATGTAGAGCTCGGTGATCGCGGCCCGCTCGATGCTTCCGTCGGCGCGGCACCAGGCGATCGGCCCGGTGCGGACCGTGCCGTGCCGGACCCGGCAGAGGGCGAGCCGGCCGACGTAGTTGTCTGCGTCGAGGTTGGTGACGTGGGCCTGGAAGGGGTGGTCGGGGTCGTATTCGGGGGCCGGGATCCGCTCGAGCATCAGGTCGAGCAGGGGGGAGAGGTCTCTCCCCTCGACTCCCTCTTCGAGTGAGGCCCAGCCCGCTCTGGCGTTGGTGTAGACGATCGGGAAGTCGATCTGCTCGGAGTCGGCGTCGAGCTCGATGAACAGCTCGTAGACCTCGTCGACGACCTCGGCGATCCGGGCGTCGGGCCGGTCGACCTTGTTGACGACCAGGATCACCGGTAGCTTCGCCTCGAGCGCCTTGCGCAGCACGAAGCGCGTCTGAGGCAGCGGCCCCTCGGAAGCGTCGACCAGGAGCAGCACCCCGTCGACCATCGTCAGCCCGCGCTCGACCTCGCCGCCGAAATCGGCGTGGCCAGGGGTGTCGATGATGTTCATCTTCACCCCGCCGTGGTCGATCGCCGTGTTCTTGGCGAGGATCGTGATCCCCTTCTCGCGCTCGAGGTCCATCGAGTCCATCACCCGCTCGGCGACGTCCTGGCCCTTGCGGAAGGCGCCGGTCTGCCACAGCATCGCGTCGACCAGGGTCGTCTTGCCGTGGTCGACGTGGGCGATGATCGCGATGTTTCTGAGGTCGTCTCTGGTCTTCATCTAGGAGAAAAGAAGAGGCCCGCCGGTGGCGGGCCTCGTCAGCGCGAAATACTTGGCGCGTCTACGAGGTCTGCTGGACGCTCGCCGCGGCGGGGCCCTTGGGCCCTTCCTCGGACTCGTAGCTCACCTTCGCGCCCTCGGTCAGGGACTTGAAGCCCTCGCCGAGGATGGCGCTGTGGTGGACGAAGACGTCCTTCGAGCCGTCATCAGGAGTGATGAACCCGTAGCCCTTGTCGTCGCTGAACCACTTGACTGTTCCGGTTGGCATGCATTGCCTCCACTTCGTGTGCTGCGAACGCGGAGGATGCTGGTGAAGCAACGACGCGAGCGCTAGGCACAGCTTTTCTTCGGGTATGGACCCGAACTGGTGGGCGGACCGTAGCATGGTCGGGCAGGCGTTTGGCCGCCTGCGCACCTCATGGATTCATTCAGGGTTCAGGGAGAGATGGTGACAACCGATACCTTTGACCTTGTGACGTCGCCAGGGAAAGCGCGCCACGGGTACATGGCGGGAGCTTCGCTCGCCGTTGCGCTTGTGGCCTCGGCGCTGACGCCCGCGATCGCAGCCGCCGATCTCGGCCCACCGAGCAACCCGGAGCTCTCCTCTCGGCTCTCCGAGCTGGTCAAGCCTGCGATCCGCACTGCGCCCCAACGGGTGCAGGCCGCGCGACTCAGCCTGCCGCGGAGGGGTCCCGGCAGCCTCGTCCGCAACGGAGGCCAGGTCCTCGTCAATGTCCGCTTCGGCCCCGGGTTCAACGCCGGCGGCGGTGCCGATGAGCTCACCGCCGCCGGCGCCGCGGTGGTCCACGTCAGCAGGGCCTACGGGGTGGTCGCGGCGTTCGCGCGGCCCGCGATCCTGCCCCAGATCGGCGCTCTCGCCGGCGTCGAAGGGGTGACCGAGGCGCTCGCCCCGATCACCGCCGCCAGCACCTGCCACGGACTGGTCACCTCGGAGGGGGACACCCAGCTCGCCGCCTCCTCCGCCCGCAACTCCTTCAACGTCGAAGGGACAGGGGTCACCGTCGGCGTGCTCTCCGACTCGTTCGACACCAGCCCCGAATGGCCGACCGACGCCGCCGACGACGTCGCCAGCGGCGACCTTCCCGGGCCCGGCAATCCCTGTGACCGCACCGACCCCGTCGAAGTGCTGCAGGACTTCTCCGACATCGAAGAACCGACGATCGATGAGGGCCGGGGGATGGCCCAGATCGTCCACGACCTGGCCCCCGGAGCCGACATCGCGTTTGCCACCGCCTACCCGAACGAATTCGCGTTCGCCGAAAACATCAAACGGTTGGCCGCACCCGCGGCGGCGGGTGGCGCCGAAGCCGAAATCCTGGTCGACGACATCGCCTACTTCGAAGAGCCGTTCTTCCAGGATGGCCCGATCGGCGCCGCGATCGAAGAAGTTTCCGGCGCCGGGGCCGCCTACTTCTCTGCCGCCGGCAACGACAACCTCAGCGACGCCGAAGGCAACGACATCGCCTCCTGGGAAACGCCTTCCTACCGCGACACCGCCTGCCCGCCCGAACTCGAAACCCTGGGCCCGTTCGAAGAATGCCTCGACTTCGATCCCGAAGAAGGCGGCGAAGACCCGACGTTCGGGATCACGGTCGAACCGGGGGAAGTGCTCAACGTCGACCTGCAGTGGGCCGAACCGCGCTTCGGCGTCGAATCCGACCTCGACGCCTTCCTGCTCGACGACGAAGACAAAGTGCTGACCGAGGGCGAAGGCAGCGAAAAAACCTTCGTCGGCAGCGCCGGCAACAACATCGCCGGCGGCTTCGAAAGCACCGAGCAGCCGGTCGAGTTCTTCGGCTGGGAAAACACCTCCGAAGAAGATGTCGAAGTCCGGCTGGTCGTCAACCGCTGCTTCGGGACCTGCAATCCGGGCGCCAACCCGGCGGCGAAACCGCGGGTCAAGGTCGCGTTCCTGGAGAACGGCGGCGGGATCTCGGAGACGGAGTACCCCAAATCGGCCGGCGCCGACACGGTGGGCCCGACGATCTACGGCCACGCCGGGACCCCGGCCACGATCAGCGTCGGCGCGGCGCCGTTCAACAACAGCACCGTGGTCGAGCCCTACACCTCGCACGGCCCCGTCACCCACTACTTCGGGACGGCGAATACCGCTCTTGCCGCGGCGCCGCTGGCCCAACCGCTCGAGATCACCAAGCCCGATCTGGTCGCGACCGACTGCGGCCTGACCACATTCTTCGTCCCGACCTCGACTCCGGGAATCAACCGGTTCTGCGGCACCTCGGCGGCGGCGCCCCACGCCGCCGCGGTCGCGGCACTGATGCGGGACGCGAACCCGGGGATGACCGTCGCCCAGATCCGCACCGCGCTCGCGGCCAGCGCCAGGCCGATCGGCAAACTCGGGCCCGACGTCGTCGGCGCCGGTCTCGTCGACGCCCGTGACGCGGTGGGCCGTGTCGCGCTCCCGCCCGAAGTCGAAATCACCGAATCCCCGGCCGAACTCAGCCCCAATCCCAGCCCGCGCGTCGCCTTCGTCGCCAGCCGGCCGGTGACCTTCTTCTGCTCGGTCGACGAAGCGGTGTCGACCCCGTGCTCCTCGCCGTTCGTGCCGCCGACGCCGCTGGAAGACGGCGAACACACCATCACCGTCAGCGGGACCGACCTCGCGGGCCGCTCGGGATCGAGCGAACCCGAAGACTTCACGATCGACACCACCCCGCCGGGGGTGGCCATCCGCAGGCATCCGAAGAAGGTGATCCGGACCAGGAAGGCAAAGGTGAGGACGACCTTCCGCTTCTCCGCCGACGAGCCGGGCTCGACCTTCCTCTGCCGGATCGACGGTGCCACCTACCGCGCCTGCTCTGCGAAGCTCGTCCGCAGGTTCAAGCACGGAAAGCACAAGCTGCAGGTCAAGGCCAGCGACCCTCTCGGCAATGTCGATCGCTCGCCGGCCGCATTCAGCTTCCGGGTCGAGAGGCCGCTGCGCTCTGGCGCCGGGCGATCCGGTGGCCGGCGAGCAGCAGGACCAGCAGGGCGGCGGCCGAGCCGAGGACGATCGGGTCGGTGAGGCTCAGGCCCTCGAGCTTGGTGCCGAAGTAGACCGCCAGCGCGGTGATCGGCAGGTAACCGACCGCGGTCGTCCAGATGAATCGCCAGGTCGGCACCCGGGCGGCGCCGGCGGCATATGAGACGAGGCTGAAGGGGACGATCGGGATCAGCCGCAATGACAGCAGCAGGGTCGCCCCGCCCCGCTCGATCGTCGCCTCGATTCGCTCGAAGCGCTTCTCTCCGAACCAGCGATCGAGCAGCGGGCGAGCGAGGGAGCGGCCGATCGCAAAGCAGATCAGCCCGGAGAGGAGCCAGCCGGTCATCGCCAGAGCCAGCGCCGGGAAGAAGCCGTAGAGGAACCCGGCTGCCGCGTCGACGATCTCGGCCGGATAGAAGACGAAGGAGTGCAGCAGCGCCAGCGCCAGGATCAGGAGCGGGCCGCCGGCTCCGAGGCTGTCGATGTTGCTGCGGACCTCGGCGGAGTCCCCGCGGACCGCCGCGGCCGCCGCTTCGCGGAGGGGATCGATCGCCACCACCAGCGCCGCCATCAGGATGATTCCGCCGACGGTGGCGGCGATCGCGGCCGGCGACGGTCTCGGCGTCTCCATCGGGGGCAGTATCGCGGGGTGCGTCGCCCTAGCCGCGCAGGCGCTGGGCCAGCCCGGAGTGGCGGCCGCCGCCCTCGTCGCGGCGGACCGCCATCGCCAGTGCGCCCGGGTCGCCGACCATGACGCAGGTCCGGCGCGCGCGTGTGATCGCGGTGTAGACCAGCGGCCTGGTCAACATCCGGGCGTGCGAGCGGTGACATACGGCGACGACGATCGGGACCTCGCAGCCCTGCGCCTTGTGGACCGAGATCGCGTAGGCCAGCCGCAGCGTCCCGGTCTCCCCATAGGGAATCCTCAGCGGTCCGTCATCGGTGTCGACGACTATCTCCTCCTCCTCGGGGTCGTCCCTGCGGAGGAAGACGATCGAGCCGTTCATCAGCCCGAGGTCGTGCGAGTTGCGGGTCTGGATCAAACGGTCACCGACCCGGAAGCGGTCGTTGAGGGCGCGGCGGCCGTCGGGGTTGAGCTGAGCCTGAAGGTGCTCATTGAGGGCGTCGATCCCGACCGCCCCCCGGTACATCGGCGCCAGCACCTGGACGTCGCGGATCGGGTCGACCCCGTAGCGGCCCGGGGCGCGCTCGGCGACGACCTCGATGACGGTGGCGAGCGCGCGCCCGGGGTCGGGCCGGTCGATGAAGAAGAAGTCGTGCTCCTGCCCCTCGCGCGGCTCGAGGTGGGGCGTCTCGCCCTGATTGATCTCGTGGGCCGCGGTGGTGATCATCGAGCGCGCCGCCTGGCGGAAGATCTGGCTCAGCCGCACCACCGGGGCGATCCCGGCCTCGATCAGGTCATCGAACGGCCTTCCCGCCCCGATCGGCGGCAGCTGGTCGGCGTCGCCGACGAATACGACGTGCGTCGACTCCGCCAGCCCGGCCAGCAGCACCTCCATCATCCGCAGGTTCAGCATCGAGGACTCGTCGACGACGACGAGGTCGGCCGGCAGCGGTCGCGCCGGCCCGTAGGCCGGCTCCCGGCCCGGTTGCCACTCCAGCAGCCGGTGGATCGTCGACGCCTCGTGCCCGGTCGCGTCCTCGAGGCGGCGGGCCGCCCGGCCGGTCGGGGCGCAGAGCGCGACCGAGGCGTTGGCGCTCTTCGCCTCGGCGACGACCGCCGCCGTGCAGACCGTCTTTCCCACCCCGGGCCCTCCGGTCAGGACCGTGATCCGGGAGGTGAAGGCGGCGCGCACCGCCGACCACTGCTCTGGTGTCAGTCCGGCCTGCTCAGGCGGCGGCGCCTCGGGGGGCTCGTGGTCGATCGTAGGCGGGGCGGAGGCGCGAGCACGCATTGTCGTGGCCACCGCGACCTCGCTGGCGTGGGTGCGCTCGCGATAGGCACGGCCCTCATCGAGCACCATCCCCCTGGCCGCGACCAGGACGTCGGGGTCGGGCGCCAGCTCGATCAGCTTCGCGGTCCGCTCGACCAGCTCCGCGACCGGGAGGTGCGAGTGACCCTGGGTCTCCCCCTCGGAGATCGCGTACACCGCGGCCGCCTGGGCACGGCGATCGGACTCGGGCGGGACGTCGCCGGCGAGGGCGATCCTGTCGGCGCGCGCGAAGCCGACCCCGTCGACCTCGGTCAGGCGGTAGGGGTCCTCGTGGAGGATGGCCATCGCCCGATCGCCGAAGCGGCGGTGGATCGGTGCCGCCAGATGGGCGAGCCCGTGGGGTGCGAGTTCGACGTGGAGGTCGCGGATCGCCCGCGATGCGTGCCAGGAGTCGGCCGCCGCCGAGGCCTGCTTGGCGCTGACACCACGAAGCGCGCCGAAGACGCCGGCAGGGTCGGCGGCGATCGCCCCCAGAACCCCCTCCCCGTGCTCGTCGACCAGCCGCTCGGCCCGGGTCGGCCCGATATTGCGAAGCGTCGTCAGGTAGGCGACGCGGCCCTCGCGATCGGCCGGGTCGAGCGGGAGGGCGCCGCGGGCCTTGAGCTGCCGCCCGTAGCGCGTATGGGTCTGCCAGTCGCCGCTGACCTCGGCCCGCTCGCCGGCGTTCAGGTGGGCGACGGGGCCGACCAGCGCGAAGCCCTCACCGGACTCTGCATCCTGAACCTCGAGCACCGCATAGCCGTCGTCCTCGGCGCTGAAGATGACGCCAAGCACCTCGATCGTTCCCGTGAAGGCCGCCGCATCGGCGTCAAAGAGGGTTGCTGCCGGGTCCATCGCTCAAAGCTAGCGGGGGCCGCAGCGGCAGAAACATCGCGTCGGGAGGGAATTTGCCCCCGGGGGCGAATCCGCGTGCAAATGGCCTGATTCCTGGGGTCTTTCACCAAGGAGAGAGCAAGCTGATGAAGAGTGTTCGCAGGAGGCTGAACTACGGAAACGTCGTCGCCACCCTGGCCCTGTTCCTGGCCCTCAGCGGCAGCGCCGTCTACGCCGCGAACAAAATCACCAGCAAGCAGCTCGGCAAGGGCGCGGTCAAGAACAAGAACCTGGCCAAGAACGCCGTCAAGAACAAGAACCTGGCCAAGAACGCCGTCAAGAACAAGAACCTCGCCAAGAACGCGGTGACCTCGCCGAAACTGGCCAAGAACGCCGTCAAGAACGCGAATGTCGCCGACGGCGCGATCAACTTCACGAAAATCGCCGCCGGGACGGACGTGATCGCCACCGCCACCGGCGGGCCGATCTCGGCCACCCAGGATCTCGCGACGATCCCACTGAACCCGCCGTTGGCCGTGACGCCGGTCGCCGGCCAGCCGCTGACCGTCAGCCTCGAGGCCCGGGCCACGCTGATCCCCCTCGGGACCAGTCCCTGCGAGGTGGCCCCGATTCCTACCGTCAACGGGAATCCCCTCCTGGTCGGCGAGCTGGCGCTGCTGGAGTCTCCGGACAACCCGCCCGAACCGCCGTTCCCGAACGGGATCCCCGTCTCGGGCGCCAGCTTTCCGCTCGGCCTCACCCAGCCGGGAGTGGCGCAGAACATCGGCCTGCAGCTGCTCGGCGGCGGCGAAGACTGTGCACCAGGCTCGAGGGTCGACCAGGTCGCGGTCGTCGTCACCCAGGCGAAGTAGGTCGATCCGATGAGGAGACTCCGCTCGGTCCTCACCTATACCAACGTCGTCGCCACCCTGGCCCTGTTCCTTGCCCTCAGCGGCAGCGCCGTCTACGCCGCGAACAAAATCACCAGCAAGCAGCTCGGCAAGGGCGCGGTCAAGAACAAGAACCTGGCCAAGAACGCCGTCAAGAACAAGAACCTCGCCAAGAACGCCGTCAAGAACAAGAACCTCGCCAAGAACGCGGTGACCTCGCCGAAACTGGCCAAGAACGCCGTCAAGAACGCGAATGTCGCCGACGGCGCGATCAACTTCGCAAAACTGGCGAACGGCACGGACGTCGTCGCGAGTGCGTCAACGAGCTCGATACCGGCGAACCAGAATGGGCCTGTGCCGCTCAATCCGCCGTTGACGGTGACACCGGTGGCCGGGCAACCGCTGATGATGCACTTCGAGTCGCGGGGCGCACTCACAAGCAGCGGGATGACGCCGTGTGAGGTCGTTCCGTTCCCGGTCGTGAACGGAAGCCCAATGGCCATTTCAGAGTTGCTCCTGCTGGTCTCGCCGGGGGCCCTGCCCGGACCGTTTGGGACCAGCGGCGTCCCAAGCAGTGGGGTCCAGGTTCCGATCGGGCTGACCCAGCCCGGGGTGCCACAGAGCGTCAGCGCATCCGTCTTAAGCCTCGGGGGATCCTGCACGCCTGACTCGACGTTTCAGGTCTCGGTGGTCATCACCCAGGCGAAGTGACTCAGTACACATAGGGAGTTTCACGGCGATAGGCTCGGTCCTCGTCCACTTTCGGATTCAGGAGGCCATTCCGTGAAGAGAGTCCGCGCCAGTCTCAATTACGGGAACGTCGTCGCCACGCTGGCCCTGTTCCTGGCCCTCAGCGGCAGCGCCGTCTACGCCGCGAACAAGATCACGACCAAGCAGATCGGAAAGGGCGCGGTCAAGAACAAGAACCTGGCCAAGAACGCCGTCAAGAAGAAGAACCTGGCCAAGAACTCGGTGACGTCGCCGAAACTGGCCAAGAACGCGGTCAAGAACGCCAACGTCGCCGACGGCGCGATCAACTTCGCGAAACTGGCGGCCGGGACGGATGTGGTGGCGAGCGCCACGGGTGGACCGGTCCCGGTAAACCAGGAGGGCCCGGTCAACGTTCCCCTCAATCCCCCTGTCAGCCTGACGCCGGTGGCAGGCCAGCCGCTGACCCTCAGCATCGAGGCTCGCGGCACCTTGGCCCAAAACGCTGAAGATGCATGCAGGGCATTCATCCTGCCGGTCGTCAATGGGAATGCCAGTTTGGCCTTTGAGCTGTTGGGCCTTACATCGCCGGACAACCCGCCCGAACCGCCGTTCCCCAACGGCATTCCGGTGGCGGCCGCCAGCTTCCCGCTCGGCCTCACTCAGCCGGGAGTGGCCCAGAGCGTCACAATTCAGGTGTTCGGCGACGAAGAAGCCTGCACCGCGGGTTCGAGGGTCGACCAGGTAGCAGTCATCGTCACCCAGGCGAAATGAAGTGGCCCTCATGAGGGGATTTCGCTCAGGCATCAGCTACACCAACGTCGTCGCCACCCTGGCCCTGTTCCTGGCCCTCAGCGGCAGCGCCGTCTACGCCGCGAACAAAATCACCAGCAGGCAGCTCGGAAAGGGCGCGGTCAAGAACAAGAACCTGGCCAAGAACGCCGTCAAGAAGAAGAACCTGGCCAAGAACTCGGTGACGTCGCCGAAACTGGCGAAAAGCGCGGTCAAGAACGCCAACGTCGCTGACGGGGCTATCAACTTCGCGAAACTGGCGGCCGGGACGGATGTGGTGGCGAGCGCCACCGCGGGCCCGTTCCCAGCCGGCCAGGAAGGCCCGATTGCATTCAACCCGCCACTGACCGCGACGCCCGTCGCCGGCCAGTTGCTGACCCTGAACCTGGAGTCGCGGGGGACAGTGGCCGCGAGCGGGATGGGCCCCTGCGTTGTCATTCCTCTTCCGATCGTAAACGGAAACCCGATATTGGCCGGCGAGCTGCTCGAGGTCGTTTCCGCCGGCGCGCTCCCAATACCGGGGTTCAGCGGTGGTTTCCCGGTGGGCTCGACAAGATTCCCAGTTGGAATGACCCAGCCAGGTGTGCCGCAGAGCATCGGTCTGTTCGTCGTCAGCGAGGGGGGATGTACCCCCGGCTCAACCGTCCAGGTCTCGGCCTCCCTCACCCAGGCGAAGTGACCCGCTGAGCGAAGCCGGTCGCGCTCACCATTTGTCGCTCTCCTCGATCGCCCGTTCGTAGGCCTCGTCGGCGCCGACGAACGGCGCCAGCGTCATGTAGGTGGCCATCGGTGCCAGTTCGGGCATGCTTTCGGGGCCTTTTCTCTTGACTTGGTCATGGATCAGCGCGTAGATCGCGCCCCCGATTGCCTCGGCAGCGATCGGCGGCGTGTCGGGAGAGAGCTCATAGCCTGGGACCAGCAGCGCCTCGAGGCCTTCCATCACCGTGTCGCGCGTCTGCAGCGCCCGCTTGCCGACCGTGTACATCTCGACCGCGCCGAGCTGGGTGTACTCGGGCTCTTCGATCCCGAACGCGAACATCGCCTCGTAGGCCGCCCGCACCGACTCCTGCCAGCTCCGGGCGCGGCGGAAGGCGGGGAGGACCGCGGCCAGCATCTGCGCCGAGCCGCTGTCGAGGGCGGCGAGGAGCGCTTCTTCTTTGTTCGCGAAGTGCCCGTAGAAGACTCTGTGAGAGGTCCCGGCCCGGTCGACCACCTCGGCGACGGTCGTCTCCTTGTAGCCCTTCTCGGCGACCGTCGCCGCCAGCGCCCGCAGGACCCGCTCGGGCGGGTGGGCGACAGCCTGGCGCTCGGCGAACGTGCGAGGTTTTCTGCCCCGCCGGCGCGGCGCGTCGAGCGGGCCGGGCGGCGGCGGGTAGGACAGCCCCCAGTTGGCGATGTCCTCCGCGATCCTCGGCAGCTGGTCGGCTTCCTCGCTGTAGAGGCGCTTCTCGATCACCTTCTGGAATCCGCCGAGCATCGCCCGCACCATCTGCGGCGGCATCGCTTCGCGGCCCCGGATCTGGTTCAACTGGCTGACTCCGAATCGCTCGAAGGTGTCCAGCACTCTTTCCACCGCCGCTTCCCCCTCTGGCCCCGCCGCGTAGACCTCGATGAAAATCATCCGCGACGCGGCCGGCTGTCTCGCGACCAGGCCGAGGAAGGCTTCGACGGCCTGCCGCACCCGGGCCTCACCGGTCGGCGCGTCCTCGGCGCGCTCCATCAGCGCGATGGTCGGCTCGACCAGGGCGTCGACCGCCGCCAATAGGCACTCCCTCTTGTCCTCAAAGTGCTCGTAAAAAGCGGCGCGGGAGACGCCGGCCATCTTCACGAGGTCCGCAATCCGCGTCGCCTCGTAGCCCTTTTCCGAGCTAATGGAGACCATTGCGCCGAACAATCGCTCGCGCTGACTGCGTCGCGAATCCTCGGGCACGTTTCCCCGGCCCGGGCGCATCTTCTTGGAGCGGAGGGCGAGTGAGTCCCCCCAGGGCGTTTGCACCATCCTGGCACCACCATAGCCGGGTACGCATACGTCACTCAAGTTAGCTCGCAGAGCCAATTTTTGCGGTACGACACCGACTCTATTCAGGGGTCTAGATACTGCCTGGTTCCTAAGACCCCCCGGGGGTACCTCTGAGTTATTGGTCCGCTAAGGTTCTTATTGAAATGGTACCCGCAACGGCTTTTGCGTCAAAAGCGACACACCGGCGTTCCAAAGCCACCGAATCCAGGTGCCGGATCGCCGCTCCTGAAGCCAGCTGAGCCGGACCGGGGTGGACCGCCGCCCCGATGACCTCGGGCTCCGCCTTTAAGAAACGACACTGTTCTTCTTCTGGTACGTCAGAGACTCTTTTCCCGGCCGACTATGCACCGATCGCTGTAATGGAAACCGCTCTGCCAAGCCAGATGATCCGGCGGCAGTGTGCCTACCGAAAAGACGGCCTTGACATCCCGGTCCGTTTGTGTTCTCATTACGGCCGCCTGAGGGGCAGAGCTCGCAAGAGCCACCCGGAGGGCGGGAGAGAAAAGTAGAAAAAGAAATGGGCCGCCCGGCCCGGAGCCAGGGGACTCGCACAGCGGGTCGGGGCCGACGGCGGGTGGCCAGGGGACAAGGGAAGGAGA
>CAWDUJ010000008.1:0-15744 GCA_963805455.1 uncultured Solirubrobacterales bacterium | reverse complement strand
CATAGCAGTCACACAGCCAAACACGCGCCCCCACGGCGACGGCGGCCGGGAAGCCCGCGACACATTCGCGACACATGTTGCGCGCGAGGCATGCGCCCGCCCGGCCCCCTCGATGGGAAAATCTCGCGAGGATAGGATTCTCGCTATTGCCCAAATCACTGGACCGATGCGCAGCCACACCCGCGAGGACACGGCCTTTGACTCCCACGGGACGCCCTGCGCGGCGTGGCTCTACCGGCCGGAAGGCGTAGACCGGCCGCCGATCATCGTCATGGCGCACGGCTTCGCCGCGATCCGCGCCCTGCGCCTCGCCGCCTACGCCGAGCGGTTCGCTGAGGCAGGGTACGCGGTCCTAGTCTTCGACTACAGGGGTTGGGGCGACAGTCCCGGCGAGCCGCGTCGAGTGCTCGACATAGGCGGCCAGCAGGACGACTGGCGCGCGGCCCTCACTTATGCCCGCGCGCTTGACGGCGTCGATTCGTCCCGCGTCGTCGCGTGGGGCACGTCCTTCGGGGCCGGACACGTACTGAGCATCGCCGCCAAGGATCATGGGCTTGCGGCCATCGTCGCTCAGGTTCCCCACATCAGCGGACCCGCATCGGCGTTTGCTCGCCCCCCGGCGCTTACCGCTCAGGTGGCCCTTGCAGGACTCCGCGACCAAGCGGGTGCCGCGTTCGGACGGCAACCTCTCCGCCTCCCCGCCGCTGCAGAGCCGGGGACTTTGGCGATGATGAACACGCCCGACGCTCTATCAATGTTGAAGCGGCTCGCCGAGGATCGGTACGAGGAACTGCTGCCCGAGAACAACGTCGCTGCCCGAATCGCTCTCAGGGTTCCGTTCTACTCTCCCGGCCGGACCGCGAAGAAGATCACCACGCCAGCGCTCGTTCAGCTTGCGAAAGACGACGTTGTCACGCCCTATGAGGTCGCATTGAGGGCAGTCAAACGCATTCCCAAGGGTGAGGTACTGAGCTACGACTGCGGCCACTTCGACCCGTACGTTGACCCGCTGTTTGACACCGTCGTCGGGGACCAGATTGACTTTCTGAGACGCAACGTTTAAGCGCTTCGCGCCCCGAACCGGCGGCAGGGGCCTGTCGCCCCTGGAAGTCGCATATTTGGCGGCCCCGCCCACCTTCCGCGCCGAATCCTGAGCATTGACACACCGAACCTGGGAGGGGGTCCAGAGCGGCCCCCTCCGCTTGCTTCAGCCTGGCTAACGCGCCTCCCCCTCTGGGATTGACCAATCCCCCTCGGAGGTCTACCGTGCTTGGTGGGGCCTCGGGCCGTTGGGGGGCAAGGCCAAAAGCGCGAACCAAAATGGAGGCCCTTTGATGCGCCCAAAGCTGAGCTACGCCAACGTCATGGCGACCATCGCCGTCTTCATTGCTCTCGGAGGGGCTTCCTACGCCGCCTTTAGGCTGCCGAAGAACAGCGTCGGACCGAGGCAGATCAAGAAGAACGCCGTCAGCGCCGCGAAGATCAAGAAGAACTCGATCAACAGCGCCAAAGTCAAGAACGGCTCGCTGCGAGCCGCCGACTTCAAGGCCGGTCAGCTTCCGCAGGGACCGCAGGGCCCTCCCGGCCAGAATCTGACGGCGGCCACACCGCTTGGCTCCGGAGCCACGGAGTCCGGTGCCTTCGCTGCAGGCGGAGGTAAAGAAGACACCTTCAGCGTAGTCGCGTCTTTCGCCCAGCCGCTACCGGCACCGCTCGACAAAAATCACGTCGTCACTTTGCAGGAAGGGGAAGCAAGCCACGAACACTGCCCTGGCGTCGGGCAGGCAGACCCGGGCTACTTCTGCGCCTATATCGGCTACACGCAGAGCGCCGAAATCTATACGTTGTTTGAGGACCCGGAAACCGGCGAACCCGGCGCGAGCCGCTTTGGTACAAACGCCTACGGGCAAGGGACGGGAATAGAAGCTGGCGTCGTCGCCGGAACCTGGTCGGTGACAGCGCCGTAAAGGGGACCCAGCAGAGGGGCATCGGCCTGCGGGCCTGAGAGGGGTAAGCCCGTTCGGGCGCGCAAGCTGCAAGCCCCCCGGTGCGCCAGTCGTGCGCCAGTCGCCAGCGTCGCCCAGCGTCTTCCTGCATCTGGCGGGGACGCCGGAAACCGCGAGAATCCGCATTCGGAGGCGCAGGAAGGCGCAGGAGCGGCGGCACGCTCGCGGTTTAGGTCCTGGTGAGCTTCGGCTCGTGGGGGTTCAAGTCCCTCCGCCCGCACTACTCGCACCGCGATCAGCCGATGCTGATCCAGACGATCTGACCTTCATCCCGCGATCGCCACTCGTCAGGCGCACCACGATGAAGGTGGCGTAATCGAATCCGTTTGCGCTGAATGCGAGCGCCGCATCGTCTTCGGGTCCAATCTGGGTTCTTAGATCTTCCGGGCCGCCGCTGCTCACACACGATCCACCTGTTCCTGCCCCAGACGATTCACGGTCACCTCGGGGCCACGACCGGCCAACTGATCGTCGAAGTGGCCGGCGCCAGCCTCTCGGCAACCGGGGCGGAAGGACACACCCAGAGCGGGTGCTCGACCAGCCTCACGCTCGAAGCCTTCAAGCAGCCCTGAACAGGGGGCAGCCCTCGAGCGATTCGCACTCGCAAGCCCCCGCGGCGATCAGCCAGCCGCGCATCGTCTCCGCCTGCTGGATCAGCGCTTCGACCTCCGGCAGCTTCTGAGCTGAGAGCGCCCGCAGCTGCTCGTGGGCGGGCGAGCCGTGATCGGTGGCGCTCAGCAGCGTCCGGATCTCCTCCAGTGAGAACCCGGCCTGCTTGGCGACGCCGATGATTCCAAGCCGCCCGACCGCCTCCTCGGTGAAGCGCCGCTGCCCACGCACGCGCTCGGCCGCCGGGAGGAGCCCCTCGCGCTCGTAGAAGCGGATCGCGGAGACGTTAATGCCTGCCCGTTCCGCCACCTCTCCGATGCTCAGCTCCGCTTCCGCCACCGAGACCCCCTTGACCTGAACCTGGGTTGAGGTTCAACAGTAGCGGCGCACCCGACCCCGAGTACCGATCCATGACCGAACCGCCGAATGCCTGCTCACTCGACCGAAACGCGCTGGATGCGCGCCTGGCGGAAGCCGCCGAGGTGGGGAGCGCCGGCCTCCTTTCCCGCGAGCAGGTCGCCGGCCGGCACATTCTGCGCTTCACAGTCGACGCCCAAACCAGGGTCCGGCTGGAAGAGATCGTCAGCGCCGAGCGGGAGTGCTGCTCGTTCCTCAAGATCAATCTGGTGGAGCAGGGGACCGAGCTGGAGCTCGCCATCGAGGCACCCGTGGGCGGCGAGGAGACAGCGGACGCGCTCGCCGCCGCCTTCGACCGAGCAGCGGGTTGAGGCAAGCAGTTCGGATTTTGGGTACTGGCATCCCGTTCTCAAGTCCAAAACTGGAAGCCCCTACCCGAATCTGATGTAGCGTCGGGCGACGATGCTGCGCCGCCTCGCCCTCACAGGCGCCATCTCAGCGCTCGCGCTCTCCGCAACTCCCGCCGTCAGCACGGCGACGTTCATCCCTGGGCCCCCGGGGAAGATCGCGTTCACCAGCGGCCGCGTGCCGGCCGTGGGGCTCTCTGAAATGAATGCCGGGGACGCCGGGGCAAGAATCTACGTGACCGATTTTCCCGGGGGCACGCCCGTTCAGGTCACGACGAAGCCCGAAGGAGAAACAGTCCGGCACCGTCAGCCGAACTGGTCGCCCGATCACACCCGGATCGCCTACGCGGGCGGTTCCGGCACCAGCTACGCCCTCTGGATATTGGACCTGCGGACGGGCAGCCAGACCGAAATGGTTCCCCCGACCACAGGGCTGGATCGCCCCTCCTGGTCGCCCGACGGCACGAAGATCGCCTACGGGGCGGAAGGCGACCTCTGGGTCATGGGCGTTGAACCGGAAACCGCACCGGTCCGGGTTACCGACAATGCGGGGACGGTTGAGGAACGGCCAGTCTGGAGCCCCGACGGAAACACCCTCTACTACAACCGCGGCGAATCGGGAAAACAACGAGACCTCTACAAGATCAACCCCGTCTCAGCCGATTCCCTTGAAGTCCAAATCACGAGTGGGGAAAGCGACGACTGGCAGCCCTCCCTCTCGCCGGATGGAAAAACCCTCTGCTTCCTGCGCGGGCCGATGAACAACACGGCGACGATCCAACTCGTCAGCGTCAACGGTGGCCTCGTGACGCCCTTCTCCACCACCACGGGCGGGAGCATCAACTGCGTCTGGTCGCCGGACGGGTCGGAGATCCTCTACACGCAGGGTGTCTTCGGGGCCGGCGACCTCACCCTGCGCGATACCAGCGGAAACATCCAGAGCGTCCCCGGCACCTGGAAAGCCCCGGAACACTTCGACGGCAACTCAGATTGGGCCACGAACTTCTCGCCGAAGTGCGATCCGAAGCTTGCCCAGATCGGGGTCAACCAGTTCACGACAATCAAACTCTCCTGCACCGACCCGGACTTCGGCTTCGGGAAAGAACCGCCGACCCCGACGCCGCTCGAATCGGACGCGCTCGAAATCGTGACGGGACCGTCGCACGGGACGATTGGCGGCCTCTCGGATGACGGCAAGGTCATCTACACGCCAAACAAAGACTTCCAGGGGTCCGACGCGTTCACCTATACCGGGACCGACGGGACCTCCGAAGCCGTGCCGACGAGCGTCACGATCCAGGTCGGCCAGAAATCGGCGTCGGGCGACAGGACGCCGCCGTCGATCTCGGGAATCAGCGTCTCGGCCAAGAAATGGCGCCTCGGCAACGGCCTGGCGAAGATCTCGAAGGCGCCGGTCGGGACCACGATCTCCTTCCGCCTCAGCGAGGCAGCGCGCGCGACCCTCACCTTCCAGCGACGGGGATCCGGGCGAAGGTCTGGCAGGAATTGCGTCAAACGGACGGGCGGCAACAAGAGTCACCCGAAATGCACCCGTTATGTCAACGCCGGCAGCATCAATGCCGACGCCAAGGCCGGCAAGAACAGGGTCCGCTTCCAGGGTCTGCTGACCAAAACCCGGAGACTGTCGCTCGGCGGCTATAGGGTCGTAGTCGGTGCCCGTGACGCTGCCGGCAACAGGGCGTCCCGCAACGGGCCCACGTTCAAGATCGTCGCGGGCTGAGCAAATCCGATTCTCGAGAGGAGTCCGAATGTCCAAGTCGAGTAGGCGTTTGACGGCATTGGCGCTGAGCGCCGTGGCCGCGGCACTGCTGCTGCTTCCCGCCGCGGGTCAGGCGGCGACGACCTTCGGCAGCCAGCTGAAAAACGAACCGACGGAAAACAGCTGCGACGCGGTCGGCACGTGCACGATCGTCGCCCGGATCCACTCGGCCCCCCCGGAAGGCGACCCCTACTCGGGGGGGGCGCCGGTCAGCGGGGTCATCACCAAGTTCAGGACCAACGCGTTCGCCGTCGAAGCACCGGGGCAGATCACCTTCCGGGTCGCGAACCTCACCCTTCCGAACCCGATGGACCTCGAAAACGCCCTTGCCACGTCGGCCGGGACCGGGCCGACGGTCACGATCCAGCCGACCGAATCACCGGAATCGCCGATCACCGAGGTGAACGGCCGGGTCCCGGTAACAGCTGGTCAGCAGCTGGCCGTCGACATCACCAAATCGATCGGCATCATCTACAACTCGAACGGCGATAAGCGCAGCTACATGTTCGCGCCGCCGCTGGTCGAAGGAGCCGGTCAGCGAGGCTCCACCGAAGTCCAGAACGAACTCCAGGTCCAGGCGACGATCGAGCCCGACGCCGACAACGACGGGTTCGGCGACGAGACCCAGGACCAGTGCCCGACCCAGGCGACGACCCAGGGCCCCTGCGACACCACGCCACCCGGGGTCAACGGGCTCAAGGTCGTCCACGGGAAGGTCTCCTACAGGCTCGCCGAGGCCGCGACAGTCAGCCTCAGGGTCGAGAAGAAGTCGAAGGGTCGAAAGGTCGGAAAGAAATGCGTCAAGCAGAGGCGGGGCAACAAAGGCAAGAAGGCATGTAGCCGGTTCACCCCGGTCGGCGGCGCCTTCAGCGGCACCGGCACGGTCGGCGCCCACCAGGTCGCGATCCCGAGGAAACTGAAGCCCGGCAGCTATCGACTGACCCTCACCGCCACCGACGTGGCCGGAAACGTGACCACCCAGGTCACCTCGTTCAGGATCGCGGCGCCGAAAAAGAGGAAAAAGGCGAAATAGCCCCTTCGCTCAGGCCGGCTTACCGCGGCGGCAGCGGTGAGCCGATGGTCCTGCTGCACGGCTTCAGCAACTGCTGGCGCGCCTGGACGCCGGTTCTGCCAGCGCTGGAGGCGCGCCACTCGATCTTTGCCCCGACGGCGGCGTGGCACCACGGCGGTCCCACGCTCCCGGCCGAAGAGGGGACCGACTTCCTGGAGATGGTGGACGTCCTCGAGCGCCAGCTCGACGCGGAGGGCATCGAGCGCGCCCACCTGGTCGGCAACTCGATGGGCGGCTGGCTGAGCCTCGAGCTGGCGATAAGGGGAAGGGCGCTCTCGGTCGTCGCCCTCTGCCCCGCCGGCGGCTGGGAGGCTGGAAGCACCGAGCTGCCGGCCCTGGCCCGCCTCTTCCGGCGCAACGAGGTGACTCTGGGCCTGGCCCGGCCGTGGCTGGAGACGATCGCGCGCCGGCCCCGGCTGCGGGCGCTTGCCTTCCGTGACGCGGTTTCCCGCCCGCGCCGGTTGGGCCCGGCATTGGCGCTGGCGACGATGGAAGCCGCGGCGAACTGCCAGATCCAGGCCCGCTTCGTGCCCGGGATCCTCGAGGTTGCGGCCGGCATCGAGCTGTCCGAGGTCGACTGCCCGGTGAGGATTGCGCTCGCCACCGAGGACCGGCTCTTCCACGGGCCCGGCCACTACGCGAGGATGAGGCGCCTGCTGCCGGACGCGGACTGGATCAAGTTCCAGGGGCTCGGTCACGTCCCGATGAGCGACGACCCGGCCACGGTTACGAACGCGATCCTCGACTTCACCGGCGGTGTCTGAGCGGCGCGCCGAGGTTGGTACCGGCCGATGCCGCTAGCTCTCCCTCGGGTCCCGCGGCTAGGTTTCGTCGATGCCCGACGTCGTGGTCCTTCTGCTCGCCGCCAGTGGAACGGCTCTGGCGACGGGGCTCGGCGCCATACCTGTGTTCTTCCTCGGCGGGCGTGCCGCGCAGCTGACCCCGTTTTTGCTTGGACTGGCCGTGGGCGTGATGGGCGTCGCCTCGATCGCCGGCCTGCTGGTCCCGGCGGCCGAGGAAGGGTCCTCGGCGTCGGTGGTGCTCGGCTTCCTCGCCGGTGCCGGTCTGCTCGGGGTGGCGCGGCGCAGGCTCGACGCCGACACCCGCTTCATGGGACACACCGGCCCGGGCGCCCGCACCTCGGCCCTCGTCTTCGGTGTGCTCTTCGTCCACAGCCTTCCCGAGGGCCTCGCGATCGGCACCGCCTTCGCCTCCGATCGCGCCGGCCTGAGCCTTTTCGTGATCCTCGCGATCGCGATCCAGAACGTTCCCGAGGGAACAAGCGTCGCGATCCCGATGGCGGCGGAGGGATTCAGCCGGACACGCCAGTTCTGGGCGGCGGTCGCGACCAGCGCTCCGCAGCCGGTCGGCGCCCTTATCGCCTTTCTACTCGTCGAGCAGATCGAAGCCCTGCTGCCCTTCTCCTTCGCCTTCGCGGCAGGGGCGATGCTGGCCCTGATCGCGGTCGAGATGCTGCCGAAGGCCTACTCGGGCTCGGCGCGCTTGCAGCCGAGCACCGGGGTGATCGTCGGCGCGGCGGTAATGCTCGCGCTGAGCTTCGCCCTCGGGGTCTGACCTTTCGGTCAGGCCACGACGAGAATGCCCAGCGCCACGACCGAGGCCGCGATCAGGCAGAAGGTGATGCCAGTCAGCCAGCGATCGGCTCGCCCGAGAGCGTGATCCCCCATCAGCTGATGGTCCTTGGCCAGTGAGCGGATGAAGGGAAGGATGACCAGGAGGAGGACCGCGTTCAGCGCCTGGGTCAGGAAGAGGATCTGGACCAGCGGCGCGCCGGGTATCAGCACGATCGCGGCGGCGACGAGCACGACGGCTCCGAAGCTGAGATAGAACGCCCGCGCCTCGGCGAAGGTGTCGTTGAGGTCACGGCGGCGGCCGAGCGTCTCGGTTATGGAGTAGGCGGTCGAGAGGGGGACGATCGCAGCGGCGAGCAGCGCCGCGCCGAGAAAGCCCAGCCCGAAAAGCGTCGCGGCGAGGCTCCCGGCGAGCGGTTCGAGCGCCTGCGCGGCGTCTCGCGCCTCTTCGACCTCGATCCCGGCGGGATGCAGGGTCGCGGCGCAGGCCACGACCACGAACAGCCCGATCACGCCAGTCAGCAGGGCCCCGACGATCACATCGACGCGCTCGTACCGGAGGTCCTTGACACGCAGTTGCTTGTCGACTGCGTAGGACTGGATGAAGGCAAGGCCCCAGGGGGCGAGGGTGGTGCCGACCGTGGCAACGGCGACGAGCAGCGCCTCCCGGGTCAGCGGCAGGCTGGGCACGACCAGCCCCTTCGCGGCGGCGCCCCAGTCGGGATGCGCAAGGAGCCCGGAGACGATGTAGGCGACGAAGACCGAGCTCAGCGCGAGCAGGAAGTGCTCGACGTGGCGGAAATTCTCGCGCAGGACGAGGGCCGAGACACCGATCGCCGCGAGCGGCACGCTGAGGTAGCGACTCATGCCGCCAAGCAGGTCCATGCCGGCGGCGACGCCGGCGAACTCGGCACAGAGGGTGCCGGTATTGGCGATCACGAGAGCGGCCAGGACGACCGCGGCGGCCCCCTGGCCGTGGCGCTCGCGGACCAGCGTCAGCAGCCCTTTGCCGGTCACAATGCCGAGTCGGACGCCGAGCTCGTGGAAGACGATCAGCGCCGCGGTCGAGAGCGCCAGGACCCAGAGCAGCTCGTAGCCGTACTTCGCGCCTAGGATCGAGTAGGTGGTGATGCCGGCTGGGTCGTCGTCGGAGAGGCCGGCGAGGAGGCCCGGCCCGACCACGGCGAGCAGTGCCGCCGCCGCTCCCCCACGGAGCAGCAGCGGGCGGCGCTTGGCGAGCCTCCAAAGAGTGTGGCGTCCGGGGGTGCGGTGAGCTCGGTGGGATGACACGGGCGCAATAGTCTCGCCGGTCGAATCGACGCCACCGGCGCCGGGCCGGCGGCGCTCAGTCGTTGGGGCAGATCACAGCGCGCCCGGTGAGCCTGCCGTCGCGCATCGCCGCGTAGGCATCGCCGACCCGATCGAGGGGGAAGCGTTTGGTGTGGGCGCGAATCCTGCCCGCGCGGGCGAGGTCGAGGACCTCCATCAGCTCGACGCCGCTGCCCCAATAGGGCAGGGTGATCTGGCACTCGAACGGCAGCGCTCCAAAGCCGAACTGGAAGGTGCCGCCCGCCAGGCCGACGACGGTGAGGTGGCTCTCGAAGCGCACGATCTCAGCGGCGAGGGCGAGTGTGTCATCGGCGCCGACCATGTCGAGCACCAGCTCGGCGCCGCGGCCGCTTGTCAGCTCCACGATCGCCTTTGCCGCATCCTCGCCGGCGGGGACCGCCTCATCGGCCCCGACCTCGCGTGCAAGGGCCAGCTTGTCGGTGGAGGTGTCGATAGCGATCACACGCGCCGGGCTGAGAGCGTCGAGTATCTGCACGGCCATGTGGCCGAGCCCGCCTACTCCGATGACCACCGCCGTCGAGCCCGGAACCAGCAACCCGAGGGAGCGCTTGACGGCGTGGTAGGGCGTGAGAGCGGCGTCGGAGAGGGGCGCCGCGTCGCGGGGATCGAGGTCGCCGAGAGGCAGTAACAGGCGGCTGTGTGGGACCAGCAGGAACTCGGCCATGCCGCCGTCGAGGCCGAGCCCGCCGCCGAAGGCGCCGATCTCCGCCTGCCGCTCGCAGTAGTTCTCCGCCGAGGTGCGGCAGGACCGGCAGCGCCCGCAGCCCCAGGGCCCATAGACCGCAACCGGCTCGCCCTGCTCGAAGCCGTCGACTCCGGCGCCGAGCGCCTCGACCCAACCGGCGTTCTCGTGTCCGAGGGTGAAGGGAAGGTCGAAATCCATCTGACCCTCCGGCCACTCCATCAGGTGAAGATCCGAATGACAGGCGCCGGCGCCGGCGACCCTGATCAGCACCTCTCCCGGGCCGGGCTCGGGCACCTCGACGTCCCGAAGCTCAGGCGGTTGCTGCCACTCCGTCAGCTGGTAGGCCTTCATGGTCACCTCCCCCTGAGTGTCTCATCTCGCGCCGGGCCGCCTAGTTGGAGAGGTCCCGCCCTTCGAACAGCCATGCGCCGATCGCCGCCAGCCCTACCGCTGAAGCGGTGATGCCGAGGAACGCCAGTGGTTCGATCCCGTTCTCGATCGCCTGCCCGTAGTAACGGAAGACCGAGCCGTAGCGGATTGCGTCGAGGCCGGGGTCGAGCCGGCCGACGAGATCGAGCACGTACATCGCGACCAGCACTCCGGCCACCGACCCGGTGACGATGTTGGTCCGCAGGGAGAAGCCGGTCACCACCACACCGAGCCCGGCAAAGAGCAGCGCCAGCGGCC
The DNA here is from genome assembly GCA_963805455.1 of uncultured Solirubrobacterales bacterium. GTDB lineage: Bacteria > Actinomycetota > Thermoleophilia > Solirubrobacterales > 70-9 > VRUE01. The sequence goes on along the minus strand of CAWDUJ010000008.1, from coordinate 5,199 downwards.
AGACGTTGGCGAAGCCCGCGAGGGCGGCCCCGAATGAGAGCCCGGCGCCGGCGATAAGGCTCGAGACCATCGTCAGCGCGAGGCTGACCGCGAGCACCGCCGCCAACTCGACGGCGGTTGCCGCGAAGCCGGCCGCGACGAGACGGGCGCGCGATACCGGCGCCGAGAGGATGACGTCGAGCCTGCCGCTTTCGGCGGCGCCCGAGAGGCCGCTGGCGACTGAACGCACGGCGAGATAGCCGGCTGCGAGCGGCACGATCAGGCTCAGCATCTCGGCGTCGAGGTACTGCTCGACGTCGGAGAGCTCGCTGATCCCGAACGCCTCCTTCAATCCCGACGGGTAGCTGCCGATCACCTTCGAGAGGGCATCGGACACCGAGGGGAAGATCGCGACGACGAAGGCAGACATCAGCCCGATCGGCAATCCCCAGGCGAGCACTGAGCGACGGCGGTCGCGAAGCTGGGCGGCCGCCAGCGCCGTCATTGCTGTCCCTCGTCGCGGTAGTAGGCGAGGAAGACCTCCTCCAGGGAGGGGTGAGCGATCTCCACATCGGTGACGACGTGCTCGGCGAGCGCGTGGAGTGTCGGGTTGAGGTCGCCGGCGACCAGGAATGTCACCCGGCCGCCGCCGTCGCTGACTTCGGAGACGCCCGGCAGGCGTTCGAGCTCGTCGAGGTTCACCGGCGCCGCGAACTCGACCGTCACCTTGCGCCGGGTCTTGCCGATCAGGTCGGCGACCCGCTCGACCGCGATCAGCCTGCCCTCGCGGATGATTCCGACCCGATCGCAGACGCGCTCGACCTCACTCAGCTCGTGCGAGGAGATGAAGACGGCGCGACCCCGATCCCGTTCCTCGCCGACCAGGGCGAGGAACTCCTCCCGCATCAGCGGGTCGAGCCCTCCGGTCGGCTCGTCGAGGACCAGCAGATCGGGTTGATGAAAGAAGGCGAGGATCAGCCCAACCTTCTGCCGGTTGCCGCGCGAGAGCTGGCCCAGGGGCCGGTCGAGGTCGGCCCGGAAGCGTTGTGCAAGCTCCTCTGCCCGGCCGAGCTCCGAGACACCGCGAAGCCGGGCGAGGAGATCCAGGGCCTCGCGGCCGGTGGCTCCCTTGCCGTATCCGAAGTCGCCGGGGAGGTTTCCGATCCGCCGGCGGATCGGAACGCTGTCGCGGTGGGTGTCGAGGTCGAAGATGCGGGCGCTGCCGGCCGTCGGGTGGAGGAAATCGAGCAGCGTCCGGATCGCGGTCGTCTTACCGGCGCCGTTGGGGCCGAGGAAGCCGAACACCTCGCCGGCCTCGACCTCGAGTGAGATGTCCTCGATGCCCCGGTGGGGCCCGTATGACTTCGTCAGTTCCTCGGTGGCGATCACGGCCATGCCGGCCGTATCCTCGCATCGGCCGTGGCGGCTCCTACGCCGCGACGGAGAACGCGACACCGTCGAGTGCGGAAGCGGCATCGACCTCACATATCTCGACGAACACGATTCGATCAGAGGCCGCGAGAGCGTCAGCCGGGTCTACGGTCGCCTGTTTCGGAACAGATGACTAGGGTTTGGCCCCCCGGCAGGCCAGGGGGAGTGAGTTAACGGCTATGCGCACGGTCTCCAAAACCGTGAATCCGGGTTCGAATCCCGGCTCCCCCGCTCACTGAATCGCCGCCGCTAGCCTTGCTTCCACCAAGGAGCGGCTAGGTTCCCTGGTGGCGTGGAGCGGACGAGCGAGGACGGAGAGCGAGACGACCTCGCGGCCCTGCGGGCGCGCCGCCTGCTGAGCGAGGACGAGGCGCGGCCGGAGGCGGTCGAGCGCCGCCACAGGGCCGGGGGCCGGACGGCGCGGGAGAACATCGAGGACCTCGTCGACCCGGGCTCCTTCGTCGAGTATGGGCGCTTCGCGATCGCCGCCCAGCGTGGCCGCCGCGAGGTTCAGGATCTGATCGAAAAGACCCCCGCCGACGGCCTGATCGGCGGCACCGCGCGGATCAACGGCGAGCTCTTCGGAGATGCCGCCGCCGGTGCGGTCCTCACCTACGACTACACGGTGCTGGCCGGAACCCAGGGCGCCCTCGGGCACCGCAAGAAGGACCGGCTGTTCGAGCTGATCGAGCGGATGCGGCTGCCGACGGTGTTCTTCGCCGAGGGTGGGGGAGGGCGGCCGGGGGACACCGACTATCCGGTCGTCTCGGCCCTCGACACGCGGGCGTTCGCACTCTGGGCGAAGCTCTCGGGCCTGGTGCCGCGGATCGCCGTCGTCGCCGGGCGCTGCTTCGCCGGCAACGCGGTGATCGCCGGCTGCGCCGACCTGATCGTCGCCACCGAGAACACCTCGCTCGGAATGGGCGGCCCGGCGATGATCGAGGGCGGGGGGCTGGGGACCATCGCCGCCGACGACGTCGGCCCGCTCTCGGTCCAGGGGCCCAACGGCGTCGTCGACGTCGAGGTCGCCGACGAGGCCGAGGCGACCGCGGTCGCGAAGAGGCTGCTCGGCTACTTTCAGGGCACGACGCCGGCGGGAACCGAGCCGGACCAATCGGTTCTGCGCGAGCTCGTCCCCGAGCGCGAGCGGCGCGCATACTCCGTCGCCCCGATCATCGAGACGCTCGCCGACGAGGGCTCGGTGACGTTCCTGCGGCCTCGCTTCGCCCCCGAGATGGTCACCGCGCTGGCCCGGATCGAGGGCCGCCCGGTCGGAGTCATCGCCAACGACACCCGCCACATGGCCGGCGCCGTCACCAGCGACGCGTCCGACAAGGCGGCGCGCCTGATCCAGCTCTGCGACGCCTTCGGCCTGCCCGTGATCTCCATCGTCGACACGCCCGGGTTCATGGTCGGCCAGGACGCCGAGGCGACCGGGCTCGTGCGCCACGCCTCGCGGCTCCTCGTCGCCGGCGCGGCGATCCGGGTGCCGCTGATCGCGGTCGTGCTCCGCCGCGGCTACGGGCTCGGCGCCCAGGCGATGGTCGGCGGCAGCCTCCACGAGCCGCTGCTTACCGTGGCCTGGCCCTCGGCCCACCTCGGCCCGATGGGCCTCGAAGGGGCGGTCCGGCTGGCAATGCGCAAGGACCTCGAGGCAATTGCCGACGAGGCGGAGCGCGAGAAGCGGGTCCGCGACCTGACCGCGGCGGCGGAGCAGAACGCACGAGCCCTCAACGCCGCGACCCTTTTTGAGCTCGACGACGTCATCGACCCGGCCGAGACCCGCCCGCTGATCGCCGCGACGCTGGCCGCCGCCGCCGCCCACGCGCCGCCGGCTGAGCCAAGGGGACGCTTCATCGACACCTGGTGACTAGTTCGGCCGCTTCGGTTCCAGCCCGATCAGATCGAAGTAGCCGATCAGATACAGGTGCTGGCCGTCGGAGACGATCGGCGTGTAGCCGGCCTGGTCGAGGCTGAAGGTCTTCTTGTGCGTGTGGACGTCGATGCCGACCGCTTCGCGGGTCTTGAAGCTGGTCGTGTAGACGGTGTTCCCGATCACCGTCGAGGTTCCTGGAATCGGGCCGCCTACGTCGTATTTCCAAAATTGCTTGCCACTGAGCGCGTCGAGGGCGTAGAGATGCTCGTCATAGGAGCCGATGTAGACGGTCGCGGGGGTGCCGGGAACCTTGGCGACGGCGGGGGAGCCGTAGACGAAGTTGTGGGTCGGGAAGTACCACTCGACCTTGCCGGTCCTTTCGTCGAAGGCATAGACCGTGCCGTCGTCACGGGCGGCGTAGACGCGGCCGAAGTCGATCGCCGGTGAGGAGTAGAAACCGCCCCTGCCGAAGGGCTTGACCTTCGTCGTATTCGTGCGCCAGATCGGCTTGCCGGTCTCGGCGTCCAGCGCGTACATCGAGCCCTCGTAGTCGGCGACGAAGACGCGCCCGTCGTTGTGGCTCGGGCTGGCTTTGATCGCCCCCGGCACTTCGAATCGCCACCGCGTCTTGCCGTCGGCGGCGCTCAGCGCCAGGAGCTCGTGCGTGTCGGTGCCGATGAAGAGGGTCCCGTCGGTGGTCATCGGCGAGGATTCGAGATGGGCGTTGAGATTGCGCTTCCATTCGATCGCTCCGGTCTTCGCATTGAGGGCGACCAGTTCGCCGTCGATGAAGGCGATGTAGAGCAGGCCTTTGTAGTAGGCGGGGGCGGTGACGTCGGTCGGCTTGCCTTTGTTCTTCGGATCGCGTTCCCGTTTCCAGAGGGTCTTGTGGTCATCGAGGGAGACCGCGTGCAGGTTGCCGAACTTGTTGACGACGTAGGCGACGCCGTCGGCGACGGCCGGCGGAAACTCGATCAGGCCATGGGTGTCGATCGACCAGTCTTCGCGCAGGGGCGGGTCGAGCTCGCGCCTGTCGGTCGGCAGGTACTGGGTCCGTTCCGGCACCCGGCCGAAGGTCGGCCAGTCGACCAGCTGCTGCCCGCCGCTGCCCGCAGCCTTCGGGCTCCCGCCGGTCTCCTGATCTGAGCCGCAACCGGCCACTAGGCCGAGCACGAGCACCAGCCACGCGAGCAAAAGACCTGTTCGCAGCCTCATCCGACCCACCTCTACCCGCATCGGCATCGCGCTCCCCCTTCTAAAGCCGACCCGGCGAGGGAGAGCGGCGGACGGGAATCGAACCCGCATCATCGCCTTGGAAGGGCGAGGCTCTACCGTTGAGCTACCACCGCACGGATGAAGCCGCCTCGCTGAGCGGTGCGGCGTCGGTGACAGTTTGCACAAACGACGTCGCACTTTGCCATCTCGTCGAGGACGCTCCGCCAGTTCCGGTCCCGAAGGCCGTTGCCGATCCTGAAATCCTTGTCCCGAAGATGGTCGAACTCGAGGACGAGCGGATCGGTTTCACCGCAGTCTGCACATGGATGGTCGCGGAAGTAGCTGATCAGATAGGCAATGCGTTCGACGACGATTTTCCGGCGACGGCGTGCCGCCGAGTCGATGTATCGCTGTTTGTTCGCGGCGTAGTGCTCCTGCTTGTAGGCGGCACGACAATGGCGGCAGTAGTTGTCCCGCTGGCCCTTTGACCTGCGCCTCCAAGCAAATTTCTCGACCGGTTTCTCGATGCCGCAGCGGCCACAAGTCCTCATCCGAGCGAAGATAGGGATACGAACGGACGTTCGTATGGTCAGGTCAAACGGCCAGGAGCGCAGCCGACCCGCGATGCGTCAGAATGGGGCCAGCCACGGGGAGTGGCGCAGTCTGGTAGCGCACTCGGCTGGGGGCCGAGCGGTCGC
>CAWDUJ010000007.1:0-37895 GCA_963805455.1 uncultured Solirubrobacterales bacterium | reverse complement strand
CAGTTCGGCCCCTCGGCAAAGCGGTGCCCCTCGACCCTCCCCTCGTAGAAGGCGAGGACGTTCGCGGCAGGCTCGAGGAGACGGATCTGGTGGATCCGGCGACCATAGCCATCGCCGCCATCGCCGACCTTCTAGGCTTACGTCGATGGCCGAGTGCACCCACCTCGACTCGATCGAGGTCACCCAGCTTCCGGAGTCGGTCGAGGGCTGCAAGGAATGCCTTGAAGCCGGCGACAAGTGGCTGCACCTGCGGATCTGCCTCGAGTGCGGCCAGGTCGGCTGCTGCGACGACTCTCCCAACCGCCACGCCAGCAAACACGCCCTCGCCGAGGGCCACCCGCTGATCCGCTCGCTCGAGCCCGGCGAAGACTGGTCGTGGTGCTTCGTCGATGAGATCGGGATGATCCTCGCCGAGGTCAAGGGCGAGACGAAGATCCCGCCCTCCCCGATGCTGAGCTGACCGGCGTCAGGCGGGCAGCGCTTTGGCCCGCCGCCGGCATCGGCGGCGGGCCCGCTTCGACTTCTTCTTCTTGCATTTCGCGAGGGCGGCGGCTCGCTTCCCGGTTGCCCCTTGGCGTCACCGTCGGTGAGGCCGCGGGTGGCTGCCGCCGCGGCGTCGGCGGTGGTTCGACCTCCAGCGTCAGCGCCCAGGCGCTGATATCGAAGCCGAGGTAGCCGGCCGCGTTGTCGTCGGTCATGAAGAGATTCCAGGCGCCGTTCGGCGAGGAGCCGTTGAAGAACGAGAGGGCGTTGACGTAGGGGGGCGCCGGGCCGCCGCCCGGGCTGAGGTCGTCGGGCTCCGGTTCGGACCCCAGATAGTTCGACGGCTTGAAGCTCACCGCCTGGCCGGCCGCGCACGGCCCGCCGTCGGGGACGAAGGTCTGCGCCGCGTCTTCGAAGGTCCAGTCCTCGTTGGCGAGGGTGTTCGGGTTTTCCCCGCAGGCATCGGACATCAGCATCACCTTCTGCCCGTTGGGCCCGGTGAGCACCATGTCGATGTCGTCCGGGCTGGCCGAGCTGAGGTCGATCAGGGTCACCGAGACCCTCGTGACCGTGCCCGAGAGCCCGGAGACGGCGATGCTCGACGGGTACTTGATCGCCGGCCCGAAGAGCCCACCTTCTTCGGAGGGATAGAGGTCGTCGGTGTTGAGATAGGTGTGGGACTCGGCCTCGGCGGCGGCGGGCGCCAGCGCGGCGAGCAGCAGCGCCGCGGCGAGCGGGACCAGCCAGCCTGTTCTCAGCTTTCCTCGCACCGTGGTGACCTGCCGAGCATTATCGGTCTTTAAGCTGGCCCGAGTGGAGACCCTGCCCAGTCGGATCCTCTCGAGCTCCCAGATGGGGACGCTCCGCCTGCACGGCGAGGAGCGGACGGCGGAGGTCGGCGAGAAGCTCTTCGACGTCGGCGACCGGACTCTACCCCTTCGTCGCGATCCTCGAGGGCGAGGTCTCGGTCCGCGACCCCGCCGGCGACGAGATCGTCCGCCACGGCCCGTCCGGCTTCCTCGGCGAGATGAACCTGCTCTCCGGCCAGACCGTGTTCCTGACCGCCGAGGTGATGGAGCCCCTGCGCTACATCGCCGTCGACCGCGAAGACCTGCGGAAGCTGCTGTTCGACGACAGCTCGCTCTCCGAACTGCTCCTCCCCGCCTTCGTCGAGCGCCGCGAATTCCTCCAGAAACGGGAAGGGATCGGGTTCGAGATCCTCGGCCCGGCCGACTCGCACGAGACCCGCGACCTGGTCGAATTCGCGCGGCGCATGCGCCTGCCCTTCACCTGGGTGACGCCGGACAAAGGCGAGCAGGCGGCGGCGCTGATCGCCGGGCTCGACGAGGCCGAGACCCCGCTCGTCCGCCTCGCCGGCGGCGGCGAGCTGCGGCGGCCGAGCCACGGCCAGCTCTCGCGGGCGCTGGGGATCGGGCTGGAGCTGAAGCCGAGCGAAGAGGTCGACCTGCTGATCCTCGGCGGCGGGCCGGGCGGCCTCGGGGCCGCCGTCTACGGCGCCTCCGAGGGCCTCGAGACGCTGCTCGTCGAGGGCACCGTCCTCGGCGGCCAGGCCGGGACCTCGCGGCGGATCGAGAACTACCTCGGCTTCCCGGCCGGGATCAGCGGCGGCGAGCTGACCAGCCGCGCGATCGCCCAGGCGCGCAAGTTCGGCGCCCGCACCGCGACCCCCTACCGGGCCCAGTCGCTCTCGCCCGACGGCGACCGCCACATCGTCAAGCTCGAGGAGGGCCACGAGATCGCCGCCCGCGCGGTCGTCCTCTCGACCGGCGCCGAATACCGGAAACTGCCGGTCGAGGGCCTGGCCGAGTACGAGGGGCTGAGCGTCTTCTACGCCGCCGGCCCGCCCGAGGCCCAGCTCTGCGGCGGCCGCCGGGTGGGAGTGATCGGCGGCGGCAACTCGGCCGCCCAGGCGGCGATCTGGCTCGCCCGCGGCGGCGCCCTGGTGACCCTCCTGCACCGCCGGGCCGACCTCAGCGAGACGATGTCGAACTACCTGATCGGGGACCTCGACCGCTACGGGGTGGCGGTGCGCGACAAGAGCGAAGTCGAAGAGCTCCACGGCGAGGACGGGCAGCTCGAGGCGGTGACGCTGACCGACGGGTGCAAACTGCCGCTCGGCTTCCTCTTCCTCTTCCTCGGCGCCTCGCCCTGCACCGAGTGGCTCGGGGACTGCATCGCGCGCGACGAGAAGGGCTTTGTCCTGACCGGCGCCGACGCGGGAGCCGAGGGCCTGCTCGAGACGAGCACCCCCGGCGTCTACTGCGCCGGCGACGTCCGCGCGGGGTCGATCAAGCGGTGTGCGACGGCGGTCGGAGAGGGCGCGACGGTGGTGCGGTTCGTGCACGAGCGGATGGCAGGCCAGAGCCAAACCCGAGTCTGAGGAGGTCAGGGCGATGAAGGCGATCGTGATCCACGAGACCGGCGGTCCCGAGGTCATGCATCTGGAGGAGATCGACCGCCCGGAGCCCGGCGAGGGCGAGGTCCTGGTCAAGGTTCACGCGGCCTCGGTGAACCCGGTGGATTGGAAGTACCGTCAGGGCCGGGCGAGCGATTCGCTCCCGATGGTGCTCGGCAAAGACATCTCGGGAGTCGTGGAGGTCTCGCGCGCCGAGGGACTTCGCGGAGGGCGACGAGGTGTTCGGCCGCTCCGCGAGCGGCGGCTATGCGGAGTACGCGACCGCTGCGGCGGGCCAGATCGCGAAGAAACCTGAGGGCGTCAGCCACGAGGAAGCGGCGGCGATCCCTGTCGCCGGCCTCACCGCCTGGGAGGCACTGTTCGCCACAGCCAAGCTGGAGAAGGGTCAGACGGCCGTGGTCGCCGGAGCAGCCGGCGGCGTCGGCCACTTCGGTGTGCAGTTCGCCAAGGTGGCGGGCGCGCGGGTGATCGGCACCGGCTCGGGCGCCAATCGCGACTTCGTTTTGGGACTTGGAGCGGACGAGTACGTCGACTACACCCAGCAGGACGTCGGCGAGGCCGTCAGCGACGCCGACGTCGCCCTCGACACGGTCGGTGGCGAGGTGACCGCCTCACTCCTCCCGGCCCTACGAGACGGCGGCACCATCGTCACCATCGCCTCCGCACCCCCGGAGGAGGCCGCCCGCGAGCGAGGAATCCGCGCCGAGCTCCTGATCATGGACGCCGGAACCGAGGAGCTCACCCGAATCGGCGAGCTAGTTGCCGTCGGGCGAGGTCCGCGTCGAGATCGCCGAGGCGCTTCCCTCTCGACGGAGGCCCGCCAGTGCGCACGAACTCAGCGAAGGTGGCCACGTTCGGGGCAAGCTCGTTATCGCGGTTCCTGACCTACACCACTAGAGACTTTTTCTCGCTGACTTTCATTTTGAAATTCAACGACCGCCGGATTATGAGTGGCCGCAAATGGCTCTAGCAAGCCAAATTTGGCGTGTTAGAGCCAGGTGATTCTGAGGAGATTCGCGGAGTTCGGTGGAGTCGGGGACAAATTTCGGGACAAGTTTTGGCGGGGAGTTGATTTCTTGCTTTCCACTTGACCTGGACGCCCAAGCTCCAAGACCTATGTTGCAACCTTTACGGACCAGGTGTACTGGATGTAGACGATCGATATCCCGAGTCAGGGTCGGACTAGCGCGGGGCGTATTCTCGCCCCCACTTCCTGGGAGGTCTCCAGGTTCGGGCGGGACCGAAGGGACACCCGTGGTCCAATCGTCAAGATGTCAGGATGACCAATGACGAGTGGTTGATTCCAGAACGGGAGCGAAGGCTACGGGAGACGGCGGACGCAGACCTGCCGGTGCTAGCGCTCGCCGATGACGTCAGTCGTCTCCTGGCCGAGATCATCCAGGAGATCTCGATCGACGCCGAAGAGGAGCGGGATGCGAAGGCGCTTCGGACGCAGGCACTCTGGTTCATGGCGATCATCGCGCTTCGAGCGCTTCGCGCTGCGATGCAGGCGCTGCGCTCGGGATACGAGGACCAGGCGGTCGGCTACCAACGCCTGATCGACGAACTTCACAATCGTGCGCAAAAGCTGCGGGCCGATGGATCGGGTGATTACGCCCGTCGGTGGCTGCAGGGCCATGGTCTCGGGAAGGGTGCCAAGCTCGCGGGTCAGGATTTCTGGGAGTTCCTTTCGGGTCCGGTTCATGCCAACGCGCGGGCTGTGTTCGACTGGATTGCGATTTCCGGGGAGGACGGGGCGACGAAGATCGTCGTAGGGCCCGAACGTCGGCCAGAAATAGCCAATCCAGCGCTGACATTTATGGCAATGGAGGGTCGCGACATCGCGAATTTGCTTGCGATCGAGAGCGGTAGCCCCCGGGATCTGACAGACCTCGACGCTCACCTTCATGAGGCGACGGAGACATGGATCCCCGACGATGGAGAGAAGGCCGAGTAGTTGAGATGGAGGACTTCGCAGCACGCGCCCGGCTGGAGGATTCTGAGGAGATCCCCGGAGTTCGGTGGAGTCGAGGGCAAATTGCGGGACAAAGTCTTCTGCCACCTTTTAAGACCGCTAGCGCGTTGACTCGATCCAATCCAGCATTGCGCCGAGATTATGAGCCCAGAACAAGGTCAAGCCAGATCCCTGAGCCGCTTTGAGATTGTGAGCCTTAAAGACACCCCCAATCACAGCCGCCGGGATCGTCTGGACCGTACCGAACTCCTCAAGCCATCGAGTCGCCTTCACGGCGGCATCATTGTTTAGCCGCTTCACTGAGTTCGTCGAAGAGTTGCTGACCTTGCACTCCACTGGCATCTTGCGGCCGTCCCAAAGGCCGATGACAAAATCGGCCTTGCGAGTTCCGAAAAGAGACTCGCGGCAAAACGCGCCCCGCTCCGGCGCGTCGTCGAGCGTCTTGATCGTCCGAGTCGGAACTTCCAGGAAGTCATTTCCGGAAAGCGCGTCAGCCACGGCCTGCTCTTGCACAACCTTGCTTTCGCTTCTTCGAGAGGTAGATAGCCGCTGAGTAGCCAGTAGCGCAGCAGACGCAAGAGCAGCGGCTTGCCGTTCAGCCTCCTCCGGCTCTCTGCCCTCCGCCACCCAGGGAAATCGTCTTCGGTCCAGTGCAACTAGAATCGTTTCCACGACTCTGAGTGCCATATCAGGGTCGGCCTTAAGTCGGTTCGGAGAGAGACTGCCATCAGCCAAAATCTCGAGGTCATCCTTTGAAATGGGTGGGCCTGCGAGATACCGGAGGGCCTCCAGCAAGGCAGGGTCAGTAACGATGTCCAGCTGCAGAGGAGACAGTTTCGTCAAGTCAACCGTTGCCTCCAACAGATCCTCGACCACACCTCGATAGGTGTCGAACGTCTCCAAATATTGCTCCAGGGGCTCGCGGAGACGCTCCTCTCGAAAACTCATGATCGAGATCTGTCGATCGACCTCAAGCTGTTCGTCCGACCAGTGCGGGGGCTCGGTTGCGCTCATTCGACGGGCTCGAGCACATTGGGGATCAGAATCCGCTCAAACTCCCTTGGCTCGAACTTTGTTAGTCCGCCGGCGTAGGTCCGTCCTTGGCCGACATGGATCGACGAGCGAACCGCGGCAGCAAGACGATCCAACACTGGACGGCTAAGTACTTCACGGGGATAGAAACCGTGGGCGATATTGATATGCCGAGCGTCAGCAAGATTGCGCACAATCGCCGGCGAACGGCGCGCCATATACGTGGCCAGAATGGGTGCGGGGGCACGCAGATCGACCGACCACCATGAAGACCGATGGCTGGCAACGTAACCTCGATGAACTCCCAGCCTCTTTGCGCTTTTCAAGAAGCGCTCGACTGGACCGCGATGCTCGGGGTCCAGCAGGTCAAGGTCAGCAGGAAGGCTCACAACAGCTCGCAGGTTCTCACGAGTGGACAGCGTGTCTCCCGCTGTAAAGAGCTCTCGTGCCCGAGTGACCGACTGGAAAAGAACGCTGCGGGGCAGGTCCGTTTCGGCCGGATCAACCACCCAAATGCGATTGGCGCCGGTGACGGCGCCGCGATGAACACGGCAAATATCTCCTATCTCGATGTGTCCAGCAGGAATCTTTCGTGCCGTTCGGAGCAGTGGGGTCCAGCGGCGAGTCTCAGCCAGTCGCTCGCGACGTACACGTTGGCCCCCTTTGAGCTTCCCAAGGTCCGCGACGCTCTTGACACTCTTGAGCCGAAGGGACCGGGGCCTCGAACCGATCTCAAAGCTCGTAATCGCCCCAGTTGTTTGTGCGTCATCGAATGGTTCCACCTCTGGTGCGATTACGTGAATTGCTTCGCCGCCGAGCCCGTCCAGGAGTAGATCTCTCATCAGGGAGCCGTAATTGACGTCAAGCCACTCAGCGGAGGTGATGAAGACGCCCCGGTCGCCAGCACTGGCGTTTGCTGCTGTTGCCAAAACGAAATAGAGATGCAGGCCGGAAAGCTGGCTAGCCGATAACCCGAGACTCCCTGCAGTGCTCGTCAGCCATCGCTTCCATTGAGGCTCGATGTTGTGGTGTCTGACGTACGGTGGGTTTCCGATGTAGAGCGTTCTGCCAGTAATCTGAGGAGCGGAGAATCTCCGATAGTCGGCAACCTCCACCTTCGCGCGCCGTCGCATCCCTCGGATCGCAAGATTCGCTCTACTCAGGAGCGCCACGAGCGGATCAAGCTCGATGGCGACGATGCCCGCCTTCGGGATTGCAGTGCCAGCCGCAATCGCAAACCGAGCCGATCCCGAGCCAGGATCGATAATCCGATCAAAAGGGGGGCCTTGACTGGCCCAGCCCACCATCGATTCGACGATTTTTCCGGGGGTGAAGGTTGCGCCGCTCGATCGACGTGCTTCGGAGGGAAACAGCTGGCAATACTCCGTCCCAAGCGGGTCCTGCCCAGCCTTAATAGCCTCCCGATACACAAGTAGCGTCGATCGACTTGGCGTGATCGGATCTACGGCTCTCGCGAGATTCTTCTCAGCCTGAGAGACGGTGGGGATCGATTCGGCCCCAAGCGCAACTGCCGCCCCCACAAGCTTGCGCAAGCCGGTTGTCGGTTCAAGAGTCATCCCGCGTGAGCCTAGCCACCGCAGGTGACGCATCGCAAACAGGCCGAACCTTGACCCGTCGGACAAAATCCAGCCAGGCTGGACGGTTGCGACACTCAATAACCGTCCTCAGGCAGCCCGGACATTGCAGGACTATGCTCCCGACTGCTCGGGCCTAGCCAAATGGTCGCACCCGGAACGACGAGGAGGAAAGACGTTGCCGCAGACCACAGAAAGCCAGCGCATCCAGCGTATCGCCGAATTGCTTGCCGAGGCGAACAAGGTCCCGCCCAACAAACGCCCTGAGGGTGAACGGCTTCCCGCAATCGGAAGTGGAGAGGCGTTGGTATGCCCAGTGATCACCATCGGCGTTGACGAGGTTGTCCTGAATCCTCATTCTCATCGAATCAAGGCGCAGCTGCAAGACCATCCTGAATGGGATGGACTCAGGACCGACCCGTACTCGGAGCAAGCACAACGAGTCGTACAGCGCCTTGTGCGCGAAGCGCGAAAGGACACTGATTTTGCGGATTTGAAGAAATCATTGTTGACCGAAGGACAGGACAACCCCGGAGTAATCACTCACAAAGGTGTGCTTGTCAACGCCAACACCCGGGCGGCCGCAATTAGGGAGTTCGAAGACCCCGCGAAGCGCATCATTCGCGCCGCCGTACTTCCAGAGACCGTCAAGCCGGAAGAACTGGCGTTGCTCGAGTTACGACTTCAGATGCGCAAGGAGTTCAAGGTTGACTACACGCTGACCAACGAGCTTCTCTTTATCGACGAACTTTCATCCCGAGGTGTAAGCGACAGGCAGATCGCTCAAGAGCTACGGATCTACCCCGAGAACGAGAAAAAAGGGGAAAAGGAGGTCCAAACCCGGCTTCGGCTCCTCGATCTAATTCGTGAACTACAACAGATACCGACGCACACCCCGCCGCTCACCCTCTTCGACGAGCTTGGATACGAGCAGCTTCGCGAGCTCATCCGAGAGCGAGACGCGCTGCTGCAGACGGCGCCTGAGGATGCTGACCGACTGATGGAAAGCTTTTTGCTCTCGACAGCAGTTGGGGTCACTCCGGTCCACAGCTTGCGAAAAATTGATCCCTCTTTCATGGACGTCTACATGTATCCGCAGCTTGAGGAGGACGAGGAGATTGGCAGCTTCGCTGAGAATTTCGCGAAGGGGGGTGACAGGGCCGACACCAATTCTGAGGAGTCCGGCGTTCTAGACCTCCCTGACAGCGATGAAGACGGCGAAGCCAATGAAGTCAACCTGAGACGGCTGGTCGATCAGGTCACCGGAAAGGGCAAGAGAGTCAAGATCGATGGAACCAATTTCAACTTCGAGAGATCCGCAATCAAAGAAGCTGTCAAGACCGCGATCCTCACGGGAATCAAAGAGAAGAGACGAGATACGAGGGACGAGAACAAGCTTGAGGCACCTGTGGCCGCAGTGAAAGCGGCTACCAAGGAGGTGGTTGGCGCGACGGAATCGGTGCGGACCGTTGCCAAGGATCCCGAGTTCAACCAGAAGCGGAAGAAGTCGCTTGAGGCCGCCTTCAAGAAGCTGCGCCGCCGCCAGCGCGAGCTCGAGAAAACGTTGACCGATCTGGAGATCCTCGCCTAGTCGAGGTAGGCAGTGCTCGAACTCTCCCTTGAAGGCGCGCCACCCCAAGTGCGAATCAGCCGCAACGGAGATGTGCCCGAGGAGCTATGGCGGGCACTTGGACGAAACATCGCGCCGGGGCGCACAACCCGCCTTTCTGACTCGCAGATCAGCGTCCCACTTGAGCGACTCCTGACGAGTCGGCGTTGGCTGTCGCGAACACTGTCCAAGTACCGCTGCGAGGTCGTCGTGACGGGTGAGCTGGAAGAGATACTAAGTCGAGGCAAAGACGAGTTCCGGGAAGTGCAGGAGGTCTTAAGTGGACATTCGAAACCGATTTCGGAATCGATGCTCAACGAGTGTCTCAAGCAGGGCAGGTTCATGCGGGAGCTTCTACCGTTTCAACGCCGAGACCTGCGTTCAATACTTGGCCTTTCCCACGGAGCAAACTTCTCGGTTCCGGGCGCCGGCAAGACGACTGTTGCCTACGCCTGTTATGAGTTTGAACGGGTGCGGAAGCGGGTTGACCGGCTACTGGTGGTCGCGCCTCTCTCCGCATTCGAGGCGTGGAACGAGGAGGCAGTTGAGTGCTTTGAGCCCCCTCCCACCGTTAGGCAGCTCACCGACTCCCTGCCCCCGGCGGTTGAGGTTCTCCTCGTCAACTATCAGCGGCTCCGGTCCCGATTCGATCTACTCGCCGAGTGGATGAGCGAGGGCCGCTGCCACCTACTTCTAGACGAGGCGCACCGGATGAAGCGGGGGCACGACGGCCAATGGGGCGCAGCCTGCCTGGAATTGGCGCATTTCGCGGTGCGGCGCGACATCCTCACGGGGACTCCGGCCCCTCAGCATCCGACCGACTTAGATGCACTCGTCGGGTTTTTGTGGCCGAGCAACGGGAACTCAATCATTCCGAATTCCGCAAGAGCCAAGGACCCGGCTCCCCACGCGATGTCAGAGCTTTCCAAGCGCCTAGATCCGTTCTTCGTACGCACCAAAAAGGATGAGCTTGACCTGGACGACCCTGTGATCCGAGTCGAGGAATGCGAGATGAAGCCCATCCAGGCTGAGATCTATTACAACCTGAAGACTCGAATGCGACGAGCACTTGGGGCTGGTGCCGGCGAACGAGCGGAGCTTGCCCGGCTCGGCGAAATCGTCATGTACCTCCTTGAGGCCGCCGTCAACCCTTCGCTGCTGGCGCCGGCGATTGGCGGCTCAGCGCAGACCCCTGTCTGGCCACCGAGCGCCGCCCCCGAGGGCTCAACCCTCGCCGAACGCATCCGCCAATACAGCGAGCTCGAGGTGCCTATCAAGTTCGAGAAGGTCGCCACGAAAGTAAGCGAGAACGCCGCCACCAACCGCAAGACTCTGGTATGGACGAACTTCGTCAACAACTTCAATGCATTAGCTGAGCTGCTCGCCCCCTTTCAGCCGGGGAAGATCCACGGAGCGGTTCCGACCACGGCTGATCCGGCCTCTGAAATCATCACCCGCGACATCGAGCTAGACCGCTTTCGCCATGACGATTCATGCTCAGTCCTAATCGCCAATCCGGCGGCGATGTCGGAGGGTGTCAGCCTCCATGAGGCCTGCCACGACGCGATCTACGTCGATCGCACATTCAATGCCGGCCAGTATTTGCAGTCTGTTGACCGTATTCACCGGCTCGGCCTACAGCGAGGCATCGAGACCCGCATAACCTTCCTCGTCTGCCGCGACACAATCGATGAAGCGGTCACCGACCGGGTCGAAGTCAAGGCGACGCGTCTAGGCGAACTCCTCTCCGATACAACTTTGACGACGATGGCGCTACCGGACGAGGAGGCGTTTGGCGAGTGGATCGACCCGGAGGACTCCGATGTCCTATTCGACCACCTCGCCTAGTAATCCGGAGCATCCCCAGTGGGCGGACCCCACCGGCCTGCCCACCACCCATGTCGCCCAGGCAGCCCTGCACGCTGCGAGCCTGATCGACGCCGGTGGCTCGCGGCTCAGCGAAGCGCGAGAGTCCTATTGGCATAAGGCAACTGGCGGAATCTTCTCGGCAGATAGTCTCGCCCTTGGCGAGCTCCTGTTGAAGGACACTGGTCTCATCGTTGAGCGAGACGGCCGGCTCTACCTGTCGGCCGCCATGGAGAGCATGCTTGACGGATCGATCGAAGATGCGGTCTCCTCGATCGCCCTTGAGGCCTTATGCCTGTCAACCGCTCAGGATGGAATGGACCCGGCAACAACGCTCACGGGTCTTGTGCCGGACCCACAACGACGCGAGGAATTACTCCTTGCTCGCGCCCAGCGCTTCGACGACCGAACACGGCGCCTGATCGGCGAGATAGGCGAGGAACTGGTGGTCGCGGCCGCGCGCCAAGAACTCATTGAGCTTGGGCGTGCCGATCTGGCCCGGAATGTGCGCCGGGTGAGCCTTGAGTCAGACGCCCTTGGCTATGACGTAAAGGCACCGCGGACCAGCGGGCGACCTCGACTACTAGAGGTCAAGTCAACGACCCGAGTCAACACAACCTTCGTCGTTCACATCTCCCGGAACGAGGCAAGCACCGGGGAAACCTACCCGGACTGGGCTCTCGTCGTCTGCCAGGTCGAAGACCTGGAGGCAAGACGCGGGACCATCTGCGGATGGTGTCATGCGGGGGACTTCATCGCGCGGCTTCCTCAGGACCCGGCGGGCGGTAAATGGGAGCAAGCAGCGATCCAACTTTCCATTGATGACTTGACTCCTGGAATCCCTTTGCCAACCCTTTGACCCATGCTTCGGCACAAGGCTTCCAGTGATCTGAAGCTACTTGAACACATCTAGGCATTCAGCATGGAATGTGAGAACACGTCATCTACGCGTCGTGGCTGACCGACGCGTCTATGAGCTGTTTACGTAGATCATGCAAGCTCACCCCATCCGCACCCCACGCATACCAGCCGTCGTAGGCGGCAATATCCGCAGCTTCGCACGCAGCCTTCGACACAGATGAGTAAACTCGCCCATCCTCAAGTTCGATTGCTCCGTTATCCGTAACCTGTGCCCGATAGGTCTGACCGAGTCGAGGCCTGTCCCATACAAGCTCCTGACCCGGAGCGAGCAAGTCCGCGTCCATCAGATCCGTGACTCGCACTCGGCGACCGCTGAGTAGTGTGTGCGAGTTTCTGGGACGTTGTGTCGGAAGAGCGTCATCGTCCCCAAGTTCGTCCTCTTCTAGTTCCACGTCAACGAAGCGGCGGCCTTGCTGATCAACATACATCCGCACAGCCACTAAACCGATTGGCAGTCCATTCTCCGCTAAGAAGTCAAACGCTGCGCCGGTTCGCCCATGAAAGTCACGAGCGGCGAGGAGCAAACGTGGAGGAGAGCTAACCACGACTGGCGTAGCCGAGTCGGTGAAATCTTGCCAGTCAGTGAAAAAGCGATTGGCCCCGAGATAATACATACCGGCGAGCTCGTCAAGATTCGTCGTGCGCGCCCACCCTGCGTACTCAAGGCACTGTGCAAGCTGCAACCGATCTACATCCCGCTTGATCTCGACCACGATCACGTGACCAGTTGGATCAAGCGCAACAACGTCAGGGCGATGCCCAGCTTCTAGGGTTGGCTGTCTGGCGACTCGAAAGAGCGGCTCACCGGTGAAATCATCGAGATTGTCCCAAAGGAGTTGCTCTATCTCACTCTCATACAGCTCCGCGCCCCCGGCGAGCTGCCGGAATGGAACAAGTGAATCATCGGCTGCGATCTCAAAGAGGGGCAATTGCTCGACTATCCGACAAGGCGTTGACCTCCCGTTCTGAGGGAATAGGGGCTGGCGATGTCTACCACAATCAGCTAGCTGTCGTCCAAGCCCGATGTCCGCCGGGTCTCTGGGGGTCGGGAACGCAGTGCAACTGTCGCCCGCTTGACCACAAACCCCCACTTTGCGGATCCGGACATGATTCGAAAGGCATCGCGAACTGGGCCGGATTTGGAAAGACTATGCAACGTGGAGAGCGTCGAGGCGGACAGGAGCCTGCCCGAACAGACCCACCGCTGCTGAAGATCACAGGAACGTCTGCAGCACTGTGGCCGAATCCCAGCAGACTGGCTGGCTTCAACCGCATGGAGGTCCTCGCAGATGCAGAGGAATCCAGCCCATCGTTCATTCCTTGTAGACCCTCTATCACCAATCTTCCGATGCCACCTTCACGACCTTCCCTTCTCGGCCAATAGCGCTCCCGCCTGTCCCTGAATCTCCTGGCCATCCTCCGAGACTTCCTGAACTCCCCCGCCGGAAATGCAGCGTGAAGTCACCCGCCACCCTCTTTCCTTCCCACCGCAGCCCGTCCGTAGCCCAAAGCGGCGGCCGCCCCACCTACTTGCAGACTGAGGTGGGCCAGCCGCCGCCCTTAGAGGGTCGATCAGGTCCATTCGCTCGTCTTGTCGGCAGATGGCCACAGCGGACCTACTAGACCAGCCGCTGCTCGACGCGAACGAGGCGGCGCGGCTGCTACACGTGCCGCGCAGCACGCTCTACGAGCTCGTCCGATCCAGGGTCTCCCCCACGTCCGGATCGGTGAGCGCGGGCTGCGGGTCACCCGCCCGGGGCTCGAGGAATGGATTGCGGCGAATACTTTCGGGCGCCGGCGTTAGGGCTGAGGCACCGAGGTCAACGGTTCCTCGAGGCGGAAAGCTTCGGAGACCCGCTTTGCGGCGTCCTCGCGATCGACGAAGGCGAGATAGCGATGCGTCGTCGTCAGGTCGGCGTGGCCCATCCACTCCATGACCTCGCGGGAGTCGGCGTGGCGGATCACGGTGCTGCCGAAGGTGTGGCGGACGTTGTGGGATCAAGACGCCTCTTTGACCGACGGACTGCTAGCCGTCACCATTCCCTAGAGGCCCGGCTACTCCCACCCCAAGCGAGTCCCCGCAACTCAGGACTTCGTCGAGATGGCTTGCCGACAATCCCCCAAGAAGGGATACTCGCGCTCATGATCAGGGAGGCCATGACGTCTATTAAGGGAGCACTCGGATCCGGCGGACTAGCCGTAGCCATGCTCGCTGGCATGGGTGGTGGCGACGCCGATGCCGCTGAGCCCGGCACCCCGATCCAGCTCTCAGCCCCGAATGCCTGCCTCGCGAACCTCGCGATCGGCGGCTGTTCTCCGTTCAAAACGTTCAATACGCCGTTGAACATCGATGTGGCCCCGGACGGCGCCGACGTTTACATGGCGAACCAGTCGGGCACGATCGGGCGCTTCCGGCGCGATCCCAGCACGAATGCGCTTACGGGGGCCGACTTTGTCAATTTCGGCGGCGGTGATCTGTCCGACGTCTTCGTGGCGTCGAGCGGCACCCTGCTGGTGGGCGCTGGCGGATCGACGTCCGGCGACGGGATGATCGAATCCTTCTCCCGCGACCCCTCGAGCGGTGCGCTCACGGCCATCGGATGCGCGGAAGAGGGCGGCAGCCTCTACTGCGCGAACGCCGAAGGCATCGGGGGAGCCGATGAGATCGCCCTTCCTCCTTCCGGTCCCGGGGTCTACGTCGCGGCGGAATACGGGGGGCCGGACGGCCCGGACGGAGGGTCGACACCGGACGGCTCGATCGCCGTGCTGACGGTGGGCGGGTCGCCGGGCAACTTCAAACAGCTCGAATGCATCGCCGCGATCAAAGCGGCGAGCGGAGCCTGCAGCGATCAGTCGAAAGACGAACCGGTCCTCCGCGGGCCCTCGTCCGTCGTCGTCTCCCCCGACGGCCGCAACGTCTACTTCGGCAGCTTCGGCGGCCTGGTCGGCTACAACCGCGATCCCGCCACCGGAAAACTGGTCAGCGAAGCGGAGTGCATGCTGCGGAGCGCCAGCGGCCCGTTCTGCTCGAAAGAGGTGCGACTGCCGATCGCCGATCAACTTGTGATCTCGCCCGACGGCGAGTTCCTCTACGCCGGCGGCGCCAACTCGTTCACCGTCCTCGACCGCAACCCGGCGAGCGGGACCCTCTCCGTGGTCGAATGCATGAGATCCGCGTCCTCGGCCGCTTCCTGCCCGGTGGAGCCCGCGTTCGGCGGCGGCACCGGGATTGCGACGTCTCCCGACGGCTCCACCCTCTATGTGGCGGGCGGAGGCTCGGGCGAGGGCTTCCTCCGCGCCTTCCGCGTCGACAAGGCGACGGGCCAACTCGCCGACCTGGCGTGTGTGACCTTCGGCAGCGCGCCCGGGTGCGTATCGGGATCCGGCTTCATGTGGCCGAGCTCAGCGGACGCGACGGCCGACGGCACCGGCCTCTACGTCCTCGGCTACGAGGGCACCGGGACCGGCGACCTGGGGGCGCTGGCGGAGTTCCGGATCGAGCAGCCTCCCGCGGCCCCCGCCCCGGCGACCCCGACCCCCGACACGGTCGTGAAGGTCGAAGTGCTCGGCGGGAAGAAGCTGAAGCTCGACAAGAAGGGCATTGGGCGCCTCCAGCTGCGCTGCCCGGCCACCGAGCAGTCGCCCCCGTGCTCGGGCAATCTCGTCCTCAAGACCAAGAAGCGGTTCGACCTCACCACCGCCCACTCCTCGAAGAGCAAGGTCGTGAAGCTGGCCTCGGCCAAGTTCAAGATCGGCGCCGGAGCGACGGCGAAGGTGAAGCTGAAGGTGAGCGGGAAAGCGCTCGACCTGCTGAAGGACAACGCTGCCGCCCGCAAGGCCCTCGCGACCGCCGCTGTGCGCGACGGTGCCGGAAACAAAGGCACCGCGCGCAAGCAGCTGACGGTCGTTCCGAAGTCCTGACCCGTATCAGGCGCCGCCCACGCCTGAGGTGAATTCGTTCCAGATTTCCAGCATGGCTTCCAGGTCCTTGTATTCCTGCAACAGGTGCAGCTTTTCGTAGAAGGCGGGGCCGTTTTCCGTGTCGGGGATCAGGGTTTCGTCGATCTCCGCCTGGGTGAGGTCCTGGGCTTTCGCTTCCTTGGAGGTGGCCTGCTTGAGGTCGATCATTCCGGACTGGCCCGTTTCGGCGACCATGCGCGCCTGCCACGGGACCGTCAGGGTGTAGTTGATGAATTCGTAGGCAGCCGCCAGCTTCTCCGGGCTGCTGGCGCCGCCCTCTTTCGTGATCGAGTAGTTGTCGACCCAGACCGCGGTGCCGGGTTCGGCTTCGTTGTTGACCACGAGGTTCGTGCCCTCCTTCTTGAGGTGTCCTGCGGCATAGGGGCCGCCGACGAGGCCCGCCCATGCTTCGCCGCTGGCGAACGCGGCCTCCTGAGCGTTGTCGCCATTCGCGAGCACCCTGACCTGAGGCCGAAGTTCGAACAGCTTCGTTTCGAATTCTTCGGTTTCCTTTTCGTCCATGTCCCATGGATTTTCGAAGCCCAGCGCCAGGCTCACGGTCGGCATCACCGAGAGGGCGTCTTCGAGGATCGTCACCCTCCCCTTCAGCGCCGGATCCCAGAGGACGTTCCAGTTCGTGATTTCTCCCTTGGCGTTCTCATACTTCTTCAGGTTCAACCCTTCGGTCGCTTCGGGCAAATAAGCCAGGGGAATCGTTCCCCAGGTGTACATCAACCCGTAGAGATCTCCGTCGACCGTGACCCCTTCTTCCCACGGCAGTTCGAGCTGGTTGTTCTTCAGATTCGGTACACGACTGACATCAATGGGTTCGAGGAGATCACTTTCCACATATTTGTCGAGAGTGCCCGCGGTGGTCAGAACGATGTCGAACTGCGATGGATTGGCTCTCACCTTCGCCAGCGCCTCGGTGATCGACCCGGTGTTGACCGCATTTATGTGTATATCCAGCTTTTCTTCGACTTCATCCAGCCATTCCTGTTCATGGTACGTTTCCCAGGTAAGCATGGTCAGAGTCTGACCCGCTCCCGACACCGCTTCGCCGCTCGTTTCCGAGCCTCCGGAGGTCGAGTCGCTGCCGCCGCCGCACGCCGAGAACAGGATGCCCGCTGCGAGCACCGCGATCGGAATGCTGATCCACTTGATGTTTCGTCGCATGGTGTTCCTCTCTGGTTCGTGAGGGACCCCGCCGTCGGGGTCAGCCCTTCTCCAGCTCTGCAGGCAGCCGGGTCCAGCCTCGGGTCGTGTGTTGGTGGTGACGTTTGGCGTCGGGGCCGATCTCGATAGGAGTCGAAATCGGCGGAAGAGCTCTTCGAACGCGATCCGGCCCTCGAGGCGGGCGAGGGGGGCGCCGATGCAGTGGTGGATCCCCTCGCCGAAGCCGAGGTGGCGCTTCGGCTCCCGTTCGAAGTCGAGCTGATCGGGGTTCTCGAAGCGGCGCTCGTCGTGGTTGGCGGCGCCGAAGCAGAGCCAGACCCGGGAGCCGGTGGGAATCGTCCCGCCGGCGATGTCGACGTCCTCGAGGGCGATCCGGGCCTCGCCCTGGACCGGCGCCTCCCAGCGCACGAGCTCCTCGGTCGCGCGGGTCGCGAACTCGCGGTCCTCGGCGATCCGGTGGCGATCGTCGGGCCGATCGCAGAGCCGGTGCAGCCCGTTGGAGACGAGGCAGGCGGTGGTGTCGACGCCCGCCATGACGAGGATGAAGGTCATCCCGCGGGCCTCTTCGGGCTCGAGGACGCCCTCGTCTTCGGCCCGGACCAGGGCCGAGAGCAGATCGTCGCCCGGGGCGGCGCGGCGGGCCGCGATCTCCTCGTTGATGAAGGCGGCGAGCCTCTCCCCCGCCTCCCGCGCCGCGGCCGGGACCTCGAAGTAGTCGCTGCGGTCATCCTCGTCGGGCTCGCGGGTCTCGAAGTCGAAGAGGAGGTCGGCGAGCGGGTCCTGCTCCTGCTCGGGGAAGCCGAGCATCTGGCTGACGGTGGCGACCGGGATCCGCCAGGCGAAGTCGGCCGCCAGGTCGGCCTCGGCGCCCTCCTCGAAGCGGTCGAGGAGGCGGTTGACGATCGCCCTGATCATCGGCTCGAGGCCCTGCACCGCCTGCGGGGTGAAGTGCTGCTGGACCGCGCGCCGGATCCGGCGGTGGTCGGGCGGGTCGGTGATGACGATGTTGCCGGGGCCGAAGGTTTCCGGGTAGAAGGTCTGGGTGGCGTCGAGCTCGACCCCGCTGCCGCTCGAGAGGCCCTCCCAGTTGCGGGCCCCCTCCTGGCAGTCCTCGAAGCGCGAGAGCGTCCAGAAGTCGCGCTCGGCGTTGTAGTAGAGGGGGTGCTCGTCGCGCAGCACCTTGTACTTCGGGTAGGGGTCCTCGAAGATCTCCGGCGCGAACGGGTCGTAGATGAACTCCTGGCTCTTCGTCCCGACGCTCATCCCGAGCCCCCTTCCCTGATCGCCGTCGCCAGCAGGTTGACGCCCCCTTCGATCTCCTCGACCGCGACGTCGAGCCGCGGAGCGATCTCGATCGCGCCGCCGTTCTGGGTGACGATCAGGCCGAGCTCGCGGGCGCGGACGACGATCCGGTGGACCTCGTCGACGTCCAGCGGGGCGCGGGTCTCGGGGTCGCTGGTGAAGTCGACCGCCGCCCACATCCCGAGGCCGCGGACCTCGCCGACGACATCGTGCTCTTCGAGCGGCCGCATCAGCGCCAGCATCTGCTCGCCGACCTCGCGTGCCCGCTCGATCAGGCCCTCGCGCTCGTAGATCCCGATCGCGGTCAGGGCGGCGACGGCCGCCGCCGCGTGGCCGCCGAAGGTGTGGACGTCGGGGAAGACCGCGAGCGCGTCCCAGATCTCCTGTTGACGATCGCCGCCCCGGCCGGCATGTAGCCGGCGGTCAGGGCCTTGGCCATCGTGATCATGTCCGGCTGCACGCCCCAGTGTTCGATCGCGAACCATTTGCCGGTGCGGCCGAACCCGGTGATCACCTCGTCGGCGATGAAGATCACCCCGTGGCGGTCGCAGATCTCGCGCACGCCCGGGAAGTAGTCGGCGGGCGGGACCTGGACGCCGTTGGCCTGCATCACCGGCTCGGCGATCACCGCCGAGACCAGCTCCGGGCCCTCGTGGATGATCTGCTGCTCGAGCGCGTCGAGGTAGTGGGTGGTCAGCGGCGGCTCCCCCACCCCCGACGGCGAGCGGTAACAGGTCGGGCCCGGGACGAAGGAGACGCCGGGGGTGTTCGGCTCCCCGGGCAGCCGCACCCCGAGCCAGTCGCTGACCGCCATCGGGGTCCCGATCGCGCCGTGGTAGGCGTTCCAGCGCGAGATCACCTTGTAGGCGCGGGGCTTGCCGGTCGCCTGCTGGTAGAAGCGCGCCAGCTTGAACGCCGCCTCGTTCGACGCCGTCCCGCTTTCGGTGAAGTAACAGGGCCCGAGGTCGCCGGGGGTCAGCTCGGCCAGCTTCTCGGCGAGCTCGAAGACGACGTCGGCCTGGTATTCGGCGGTGCCGGCGTAGTGGAGCTTTCGCAGCTGGGCGTGGACGGCGTCGGCGATCTCGGCGTTGCCGTAGCCGAGCGAGGAGGCCCGGGTGATGCCGCTGCTGAGCTCGAGGTAGGACTTACCGGCCGTATCGGTGACCCTCGTCCCCTCGCCCTCCGACAGCACCACGGGCCCCTCCGAGGAGATCCGCTCCTTCGAGACGAGGGGCCATATGTAGCGGTCGGTGGACGAGACGCCGGCCACTACTCCATCACCATGCCTCCGGTGATGTTGATGGCCTGTCCCGTCATCTCACTGGCTGCGTCGGAGGCGAGGAACTGGACGACGCCGGCGACGTGCTCGGGCTCCTGGAAGCGGCCCATCGGGATCCCCGACATCCAGCGCTCCCGGATCGAGTCCTGTTTCTCGCCGGTCATTTCTTCCTCCCAGACGTACTCGCGATCCATCATCTCGGTGTTGACGATGCCCGGGCAGACGCAGTTGACCCGGATCGTCGGCGCGACTTCCAGCGCCAGCCCCTTGCTGAGCAGGATCACCGCCGCCTTCGAGGCGCAGTAGTGGGCGAACAGCGGGTAGCCGCGCTTGCCGGCCTGGGAGGCGACGCTGACGATGTTGCCCCCGCCCCGCTCGAGCATTCCCGGGACGACGGCCCGCATGCAGAGGAAGACGCCTTTGCCGTTGACGTCCATGACGAAGTCCCAGTCCTCGGGGGTGATGTCGACGACCTTGTCCATCGTGATCACGCCGGCGTTGTTGACGAGGATGTCGATCCCGCCGAGCTCGTCGTTGGCCTTCTCGACCATCTCCTCGACCTGGCTCGGGATCGGTGACGTCGACCCCGAGGCCCGAGACCTTGGCGCCGCCGCCGGAGAGCTCCTCGGCGGTGCCGCCGACGCGCTCCTCGTTGATGTCGGCGATGACGACGTTGGCGCCCTCGTCGGCGAACGCCTTCGCGATCGCGCGGCCCATCCCCGCCGCGCCACCGGTGACGAGTACGCCGCTTCCATCGAACCTGCTTGCCATCTTCAGCTCCCTCGTTAGGCCTTGAGCACGTACTCACGCTGCTTGATCTCAACCGGGATCTTTCGAATCTCGTCGACGGCCTCCGCCAGGTAGGTGGAGAAGCGCTCGAAGATCTCCTCGCCCTTCTCGGCGGTCGCCCGCTTCGGGTTCCCGATCACACCCTCCGGAGCGAACTCGTTGTGCTCCATCGGGAAGTAGAAGTACTCGTGGCCTTTGAATTCGGCGTCGGCGGCGCCGTCTTCCTTGGCGAAGGCGTCCGGCATCCAGTCGGGCGCGTGGGCGCGGGTGTCGACCGCGCGGTCCATGTGGACGTTGGCGGCCTCGTAGGCGAGCATGATCGAGGTCTCCTGCTCGCTCGCGTGCCAGCCCGGGGTCTCCTCGGGCGGGTTCTCCATCACGTCCTCGATCAGGCCGAGGTAGCGCTCGCCGTACGGTTTGAACATCGCCAGCAGCGCCCCGGTCTCGTAGCGGAGGTTGCGGAAGACGGGGTCGGTGACCTTGGTGTTCGAGGTGTGGCCGTTGACGAAGATCAGCCGGTTGAAGCCGTGGTGGATCAGGCAGCGGGCGGTGTCGTGGAGGATCGCCAGCAGCGTCGTCGAGCGCATCGTGATCGTCCCCATCCCGCGTTCGGGCTCGCGCAGGTGGTGGGGCGAGTAGCCGCTCCAGATCGGCGGCGCGACCAGCGTCCCGGCCTTCTCGGCCGCCCGCCGCGAGACTTCCATCGCGTTGTAGATGTCGGTCCCGAGCGGCATGTGGTCGCCGTGCATCTCGCAGGCGCCGAGCGGGATCAGGATCGAGTCGTCGGACTCGAGGTGGGCCCGGATCTCGGGCGGTGAGAGGTCGAGCAGCTGACGTGAGTGGAACTTCCCGTTGTCGCTTGATCCGTTATCGCTGGACATAGCCGCTGGCAGCTCCCTGCTCGTGGTTTTCAGAAGGCGTCGCGCGTAAGATCTGGCCGACCGCCGCTGGAGGCGCTTCGCGCGACGGCCGGCCAGTTTGGGGCAGGAGCACTGGGAGAAAGATCAGGGCTCCGACTTGACGAGGATCTTGCCGTCGACCCTGGTTTTCGTCTCGTCGATTGCAGATACGAGCTCCTCGAGCGGGAAGCGCCTGGTGATCGCGTGGTGCATGTCGATCTGGCCCGAGGCCATCAGCTTGATCACGTTCGGGAAGTCCCAGGACCCCGAGTGGCCGACGGTGCCGTAGGTCGAGGCCGCCTTCAGCTGGTGGTCGATGAAGTTGAGCTGCGCCGGGCGGCCGTCCATCCCGACCACCGCGACCTTGCACCCGATCCCCATCGCTCCCTCGATGCTCTTCATCACCGCCGGGAAGTTGCCGGTGCACTCGACCGCCATCGAGACCCCGTCGCCCTTCGTCTCCTCGGCGATGTACTCGGTGACGTCGACCTCGGTCGGGTCGACGCCGTGGGTCGCGCCGAGCTTTTCGCAGAGCTCGCGGCGCTCCTTCAGCGGCTCGAAGGCGAAGACCTTCGAGGCGCCGGCGGCCTTCGCAAGCGCGGTCGCGGCGAGGCCGATCGGGCCGCCGCCGAAGACTGCCACCGCTCCGCCGGGCAGGAACCCGCCGGCGCGGGTGAACATCCCCTCGTAGGCGACGCTGACCGGCTCGGTCATCGAGCCGACCTCGAGCGCGGTGTTCTTGTCGCCGTAGCGCTCCAGCACCGAGTTCAGCGACCAGCAGTACTTGACGTTGACCTTCGCGTACTCGGCGAAGCCGCCGTCGATCGTGAACCCGAGGTCCTCGATGTAGCGGCACTGGTTCCAGTAGCCGCCGCGGCAGGCGTCGCACTCGCCGCACCACTGGATCTCCTCGGCCGAGACGAGGTCGCCGACCTCGAACTCCCTGACCTCGCTGCCGATCGCGACGACCTCGCCGGCGAACTCGTGCCCGGTCACGACCGGGGTCGCGAGGTGGTACGGGAGGAACATGTAGCCGTCGTCGTCGGTTTCGAACATGTGGACGTCCGAGCCGCAGATGCCGCAGGCGCCGACCTTGAGGATCATCTCGCGCGGCCCGGGATCGGAGGGGTCATCGCGGGTCTCGAGCGTCGCCTCCGGGTTGCGGTAGACGAGGTTGGCGTTGACCGCCCACTGGCGTTTCTCGTGCTCGGGGTCGACCTTGACCCCCTCGCGCGGCGCCCATTCGGCGTTGAGGACGACCGCCTTCATGCGCCGACCTTCGCCGGGAAGTTGGCGGCGAGCGCCTCCTCGGGGGACGAGTTGCCGCGGACGACGGCCGAGAGCGCGGCGACCATCGCCGCCGGTTCGTCGTGCTGGAAGATGTTGCGGCCGACCGAGCAGCCGACGGCGCCGGCGCCGCGGGCGGCGGCGACCTTCTGCAGCAGGTCGAGGTCGCCTTCGCGCGAGCCGCCGGCGACGACGACCGGGACCGAGACGCACTCGACGATCTCGGCGAACTCCTCGGCCGAGCCGGGCCAGTTGCTCTTGACGATGTCGGCGCCGAGCTCGGCGCAGAGGCGGGCGCTCCGCTTCAGGTAGGGCAGGCCCCATTCGGTCGCGTAGTCGTCGCCGGAGTCGTAGTAGGCGTTGGGGAACTCGGCCTCGGCGATGTAGGGCATCCCGAGCCGCTCGCAGGCTTCGCCGATCTGCGCCGTCAGCTCGATCACGTCGGGCTCGTTCTCGGGCGCGAACGGGATCATCGCGACGACGCCGTCGACGCCGAGCTCGGCGCAGTGCTCGACCGAGGCGATCAGCCGCTCCTGGTGGCGCTCGCCGCCGCGCGAGGCGGTCGAGGTGATCTTGGCGACGATCCCGAGATCGCGCGACTCGCGGATCAGCGGCGCCAGCGAGTGGATCAGCCCCGGGGCGATGAAGATGCAGTCGGCGCCGCCGTCGCGGGCGGCGAGGAACCGGGACTCGGGGTTCTCGAGCCCCTCGAGCACCTCGGGGGAGCTGGTGCCGTGCGAGAAGGCGAACATCAGGGTCGACTGGGAGGCGGGATCGATGATTCGCCGCATCCGAAGTGCCTTTCCAGTCCCCATCGCCCCTACCGTACAGTCAACGGGCGATTCGCGTCAAGTCATTCGATAAATCGGGCGAAGCGGGTGCGTGAGGGACGCCCCGTACGGCTCCACCGTTCGATGTTAGGTGTGCCTCAGAAGCTCTTCGGGGTGTCGATCCAGATGTACTCGGTCGGCCCGTCGGCGACGTTCTCCATCCGGTGCGGGGTCGTGCTCGGGTACCAGATCGCGTCGCCGGGATCGAGGAAGTGGATCTCGTCGCCGACCCAGACCTTGAGCCGCCCGCTGAGGACCATCCCCCACTCCTCGCCCTCGTGGGTGACCGGCTCGTCGCCGAGCGAGGCGCCGACCTCGTAGCGGCCGAAGATCGCCTCGATCCCCTCCGCCTGCTCGGGCGAGGCGAGCTCGAACCGGATCCCGGTCCGGTTTCCGGAGCTGGCCTCGGTCGAGTTGTCGGAGCCGCGGAGGACGACCCGCTCCTCGGCCCGGACGACGCGGCTGCGCTGCTCGGCCGGCTCCGAGAAGAAGTAGGTCAGGGTCGTGCCGAGGGCGTCGGAGAGGCGCTTCAGGGTCGAGATCGAGGGCTCCACCTTCCCCCTCTCGACGTCGCTGATCAGGGACGCGGAGACGCCCGCTTCGCCGGCGAGTTTGCGGATGCTGTACCGGTGCTCCTTGCGCAGCGCGGCGACCCGCTCGCCGATCGAAAGGGGGTGGGGATCTCCGTTGCTTGCAGCCTCTTTCTCACTCGGGCTCATCGTCCGGCCCCTCCCAATTCAGGTCCATTCTCAAGTCTCCTTAGCCTATCGGTGGGGAATCTGGAAACGCCGGCGGGCGGACGAACCTCCGCCCGCCCGCCGGCCGCGCTCAACCTTCGATTCCCAATTTGAATTCGTTCCAGAGGTTGAGGCGCTTCTGCAGGTCCTCGACCGGCTGGAAGAACAACTGCTTCGAGAAGAACGCTTCGCCCAGCCGGGTTTCCGGGATCAGCGTTTCTTCGAGTTTCGCCGGCGTCAGACCCGCCGACTTCGCTTCCTTGCTCGTCGCCTGTTCGTAGTTCAACGTGCCCGAGTTCGCCGTCGTGGCGATGAAGCGGGCCTGCCACTTCTGATCGAGCGAGGCGTTGATGAACTTGTAGACGGCGTCGAGGTTGCCACCGCCTCCTTCTTTCGTGATCGCGAGGTTGTCGCTCCAGGCGGGGACGCCCTGCTTGACGAGGTTGTTTACGTCAAGCGTCGTGCCTTCCTGCTTGAGGGCAGCCGCGATGCTGATGATGTTGAGGTAGGCGACACTGGCTTCGCCGCTCTGAAGCTGCGCAAGCTGGTCGTCGTAGCCGGTGGTCAGGCGTTTGACCTGCGGCCGGAGTTCGAGGAGCTTCTTTTCGAATTCTTCGAACTGCTGTTCGTTGAGCTGGTACGGGTTCTTGAACCCCAGTGCAAGTCCGACCATCGGCTCGACCGAGGTCGGGTCATCGAAGATCGAGACCTTGCCCTTCAGTGCCGGGTCCCAGAACACGTTCCAGTCGTTGAGTTCGCCCTTGCTGTCCTCGTACTTCGAAAGGTCGACACCCTTGATTTCTTCCGGCAGCCAGGCGAGCGCCTGGTTGCCCCAGTTGTAGAGAATCCCGTAGAGAGTGCCTTCGACGCTGGTCGCTTCTTCCCACGGGAACCCGAGCTTGATGTCCTTCATCGCCGGGACTTCGCTTTCGTCAATCGGTTCCAGTAGGTCGGCTTCGACGTACTGCGGGAACCAGCCGGCGGTCGCGAGCACGATGTCGTACTGATTTGGGTTCGCTTTCACCTTCGAGAACATTTCTGCCGGTGAGCCGACGCTGGTCGAGTTGACCGAGATCCCGGATTCCTGTTCGAACTGTTTCAGCCATTCGGGTTCGTCGTAGCCGTCCCAGCTGAGGATGCTGAGCGATCCACCGCTCGCTTCCCCCACCACCGCCTTCGCCGGTGGTGTCGTTCGAGCTCGAGCCGCATGCCACCAGCAGAATCGCAGCCAGCGCCGAAATGGAAAACGCACACACCAACTTTGTATACCTCATGAGAAAACAACTCCTTTCGTTTTTCCTGCCCCCAACAACTGCGCCAGCTTCTCTCCGAACATGATCGCCGGGGCGTTTGTGTTTCCAACAGTGAGATTCGGCATGATTGAGGTGTCACACACGCGCACCCCGTCGACCCCCATCACCCTGAGGTCACCGTCGACGACCTTTCCCATCGCGCAGGTCCCGGCCGGGTGGTAGAAGGAGAAAGCGGTCGCTCGCATGTGGGCATCGATCGCGGCGCGGGTGTCGGAGGCCGGCAGGAGCCCGGCGGCGATCGCCTCGGTCGGATCGCCGAGCACCTCGCGCAGACTGGGGCTGGCGGCGATCTCCATCGCCATCCTCACCCCCCGGCGGAGGACCTCGACGTCATCGGGGTTGGTGAGGAAGTTGTGGATGATGCGCGGCTTGGCCTGCGGCAGCGGGGAGCGCAGCCGGACCCGGCCGCGGCTCTTCGGCCGGGTCACGTAGGGGCCGAAGGAGAGCGTCGGCGCCCGCCCGGTCGAGACTCCGCCGTCGGCGAAGCTGCCGGCGGCTGCGTGGAACTGGATGTCGGGCAGCGGATCCGGGCCGGTCCGGGCGAAGCCGCCGGCCTCGATCCAGCCATCTCCCGCGTCCTTCGGCAGCCGCGCCGGGTAGTCGAGAAAGCAGCCGGGGTGGTCCTGGAGGTTCTCGCCGACCTCGGCGTTCTCGAAGACGACCTCGATGCCCATCTCGAACAGATGGCCGCCGGGGCCGACGCCCGAGAGCATCAGCAGCTGCGGCGAGAGGTAGGCGCCGGCCGAGATGATCGCCTCGCGGCCGAAGTGGATGACCCGTTGCTCGCCGTCGACGTCGACCTCGACCCCGACCGCGCGCGTTCCCGACCAGAGCAGCCGCAGCGCCTGGGTGCCGGTCAGAACGGTCAGGTTGGGACGGTCCCGATTCGGCGCGATGAAGGCGGTCGAGGCGCTGCAGCGGAGGCCGTCGCGCTGGGTCGCCTGGTAGATCCCGACCCCGTCCTGGTCGGTGCCGTTGAAGTCTTCGTTGGCGCGGTGGCCCGCCTCTTCGGCTCCCGCGACCCAGTGGGAGAGGATCTCCGGGACCGGCGGGTCTTCGACCGTGAGGGGGCCGCCGGTGCCGTGGAAATGGGACTCGCCGCGGCTGTTGTCCTCAGAGGCCTTGAACAGCGGCAGAACCTCCTCGAATGACCAACCCTCGGAGTGCCGCTCCGCCCAGGAGTCGTAGTCCGCGGCGGCGCCGCGGACGTAGAGCATCGTGTTCATCGATCCGGTCCCGCCGAGGACGCGGCCGCGCGGCAGGTAGGTGCGACGACCGCCCAGGCCCGGTTCGGGCTCGCTCTCGAAGTCCCAGTCGAGGGTCGACTTCTGCTGCTCCCAGAACCGGGCCGGGACCTGGATCGCCGAGGTTGGTGTCGTTCGGGCCGGCCTCGATCAGCGCGACCTCGAGCGCCGGGTCCTCGCTGAGCCGGCCGGCAACCGTGCATCCGGCCGAGCCGCCGCCGATCACGACGTAGTCGAATTCGGCCCGCATCAGATCTCGACCTCGGAGAGCGCGACCGTGCGCCCCTGCTCGGCGGAGCGGTAGGCCGCCTCGAGCAGCGCCATCGTCCGCAGGTTGTCGCGGCCGTTGATGCTCGGCGTGCCGCCGGTATCGACCGCCCGCAGGACCTCTGCCATCGTCGCCGAGAACGCGTCCGGGAACCAGCGTTCGGTCCAGCGCGGTTCGATCGCGGAGTCGGGCTGCTCGGCGTCGATGTACCGCAGGGTGCTGGGGCTTCCCCACGGGTGGTCCATCCAGCCGACGGTCCCCCGGGCCATCCCCCCGCTGCCGTCGACCCGCCACTCGATTCCCTGGTCGAGCGTGGCGTAGGTGTTGTCGATCGCAACCGCGAGCAGGCCGTCGGCGTAGGCCAGCGTGTAGACCGCCATCTCGTCGACGTCGTCCTCCGCCTCGGGGTTGGCGCGGACCGTGGTGGTGACGCTCTCGGGGTCGCCGAAGAGGAAGCGGAAGGCGTCGAGGTGATGGATGCTCATGATCAGCATCCCCTTGCGCGGGTATTCGTCGGCGTAGGGCATCCAGCCGACCCTGGTGTGCATCGTGATCTGCGCCATCACCGGGTCGCCGAGCCGGCCCTCCTCGAGCAGTGACTTCAGCGCCCGGATCGAGTGGTCGTAGCGCATGTTCTGGTTGACCCCGAGGACGACACCGTGCTCCTCGCAGGCCTCGACCGCTTCGCGGGCCCCTTCCAGCGTCGCCCCCAGCGGCTTCTGGGCGAGGATTCCCCGGATCCCGGCTTCGCGCTCGACGATCGCCCGGATCAGCCCCGGCTGGACGTCGGGCGGATAGGCGAGGTCGATCACCTCGACCGCGGGCTCGTCGACCAGCGCCTCCCAGTCGTCGTAGGCGACGATCCCGCTGGCCTCGGCGAGCCCTTCCGAGCGCGCCGGCGTCCGCGAGGTGACGCCTGCCACCTCGGCCCCGGCGGAGAGGTAGGCGGGCAGGTGGCATTCGCGGACGATCCAGCCGGCGCCGATGATCCCGATCCCCGGCGTCCCGGCGAGGTCGCCCTCACCGGGATGGCCGAGGTCGCCGAAGTCGGCCATCAACGGCCGTCCTCGGTCGCGATCTGCGCCCAGAGTTCCTGGACCGCGTCGCGAAGCTGCAGCGCTTCCTGCCACCGATCCGACATCTCGTCGCCGTCGGGGCCGGAGATCGCGTACCACTCGGGGGGCCCGAGCTCGGTCGTGAAGACGAGTTGGTCGCCGTCGCCGGCCCGCGCCCGCCAGCGGCGGAAGCCCTCGCCCCACCACTCGGTGAAGAGGTCGAGCCACTGCCGGTGGTGGGGGAAGGAGATCTGGATCTGGACCTGCTCGCGGGAGGCGACCCGGCCGTGGAAGGCGTCGGCGCGCTCGACGATCCGGTGGATCAGCTCGGTGTCGGCGTCTGAGACCGGCCAGCGGAACTCGCGCCCGAGCAGGTAGTGCGAGAGGTCGGCGGTGAGCCTCATCGGCGGCACCGCATCGATCAATTGCAGTGTGTAGAGGAGGTCGGTGGTCATCCGGTCGCGATGGGTCTCGAACAGGACCTCGAGGCCGGTGTCCTCGGCGATCTGCATCCAGCCGAGGATCAGCGGGATCGCCTCCAGCACCGTCATCGGCTTCACGTTCGGCTGGAGGTTGATGTGGGTGGCGTTCTCGATCCCGAACTCGGCGGCGTATTCGATCGGGGTCAGCAGTTCCTCGACGGTCTTCGGATAGCACTCGACGCTCCATTTGAGGCCCCGTTCGCGCAGCAGGCCGGTGATCTCCTTCGCCTGCTCGTGGTTGTCGAACTCGACCGCGGCGCCGTCGTAGCCGGCGCCGGCGATCCGCTCGACCTTCTCCTCGAAGGTCCATTCCCGCTCGCGCCAGGGGAGGCGCTCCATCGCCCACATCGACTGAAAGGTGAGCAGCTCCACGGCTAGAGGCCGGTGCTGACCGGGATCGAGGTGTAGCCGTTCATCATGTGGCTCCTGATCCGCACCAGCGGCCCGTTCAGCTCGTAGTCGGGGAGGCGCTCGAGGACCGCGGCGAGGGCGATCGCGGCCTCGAAGCGGGCGATCGGCGCCCCGATGCAGTGGTGGATGCCGTCGCCGAAGGCCATCGTCCGCTTCGGCTCGCGCCTGATGTCGAAGGTGTCGGCGTCCTCCCAACGCCGCTCGTCGCGGTTGGCGGCGCAGTAGAGCATGAAGATCGAGGCGCCCTCGGGCACCGCCTCTCCGTGGAAGGTCGACTCCCTGACGCTGACCCGTCGGATCACCCGCAGCGGCGAGTCGTAGCGGATGATCTCCTCCAGCGCGTCGGGCATCCGATCGGGGTTCGCCGCCAGCCACTGACGCTGGTCGCGGTGCCAGTCGAGCTGGGTGAGGCCGTGTGAGATCAGCGAGGAGGTGGTGTGGGTGCCGGCGTCGAGCAGGAGGTAGGTGTTACCGATGATCTGGTCCTCGGGCAGCGGCTCCCCGTCGCGTTCCGCCGTCACCATCAGGCTCAGCAGGTCGTCGGTCGGGTTGCGCCGCTTCTCCTCGATCAACCCGGTCAGGTACTCGTGGATGTCGGCTGCGGCGTCCTCGGAGGCTTTCGGCGGGACCGTCTGCCCCGGTTCGCGTTCCTGGAAGACCTGGAGGTCGTCGGAGATCCTCTGCTGGTCGGCCTTGGGGACGCCGACCATGTGGCCGGTGACGACGATCGGCAGCTGCCAGGCGAACTGGGTCCCGAGGTCGATCTCCTCGGGATCCCCCTCGAGCGCGGCGTCGAGCAGGCGCTTCACCTCCGCTTCGATCACCGGAGTGAGTTCTTCCCGGATCGCCTTGGCGGCGAACCGGCGCTGCAGGAGCCGGCGCCACCAGGTCTGCTCCGGGGGGTCGCACTCGAGGACGTTGGGGCCGCCGAGAAGGGCGGTGTTGTCGACGTCGACACCCTGGGCGCTGGTGTAGGTCTCCCAGTCCCGCGAGACGGTCCTGACGTCGTCGTAGCGGGAGACCGCGTAGAACCCGTAGTCCTCGCTGTGGTAGAGCGGCTGCTCGTCGCGCAGCCAGCGGTACTCCTCGTACGGGTCCTCGGTGGTGCCCGCCATGAACGGGTTGTACTGGCGGGCGGTCTCTGTGCGTGCGTTTGTCACGAAGGTGAGGCCCGCGGGGCGCGGCGGCACTATTTGGCCGCCGCGCCCCCTCGGGTTCCCTGTGCGGCGGGCTAGCTCCCGAGCCCGAGTTTGAATTCGTTCCACACTTCCAGTCGACGAGGCAGATCCTCGACCGGTTGGTAGAACTTCAGCACTTCGAAGAATTCGTCGCCGGCTTTGGTCGCCGGAATCAACGTTCCTTCGAGTTTTTCGGGCGTCAGGCCCTGTTCCTTCGCTTCGGGCGTGGTCGCCTGTTCGTAGTTCAACGTCCCCGAGTTGCCGCTGTTGGCGATGAAGCGCGCCTGCCAGCCCGGCGTCAGCGAGTAGTTGATGAACTTGTAGACGGCGTCGAGCTTGTTCGCTCCGCCCTCTTTGGTGATCGCCAGGTTGTCGCTCCAGGCAGGCATCCCGTTCTTGGTGACGTTTTGCGTCAGCAGGGTCTTGCCTTCTTCCTTCAGAGCGGTCGCGGTCGCGATGTTGTTGAGCATCGCCACCGAGGCTTCACCGGCGGCCAACTGCGCCGTCTGATCGTCGAAACCGCTGGTCAGGCGCTTGATCTGCGGGCGCAGTTCCATCAGCTTCTTTTCGAACGCTTCGAATTCTTCTTCGTCGAGGTTGTAGGGGTCCTTGAACCCGAGCGCCAGCGGGACCATCGGCTCGGCCGATGTCGGGTCGTCGAAGAGCGAGACTTTGCCCTTCAGAGCCGGATCCCAGAGGACGTTCCAGTCGTAGAGTTCGCCTTTGGCGTTCTCATACTTCTTCAGGTTCAGGCCCTTGACCTGACTCGGAATCCATCCCAGGGGCTGGGTGCCCCAGTTGTAGAGGACTCCATACAGTTCGTTGTCGACCGTCGTCGAGCCTCGCCAGTCGAACCCGAGCTTGATGTTCTTCATTTCGGTGACTTTGTCTTCTTCGATCGGGACGAGCAGATCCCCGTCGACGTACTGCGGGAACCATCCGGCTGTGTTGAGGACGATGTCGTACTGGCCGGGATTGGCTTTCACCTTCGAGAACATTTCCGCCGGCGAGCCGACGTTCGTCGAGTTCACCTTGATCCCGGATTCTTCTTCGAATTCCTTCAACCATTCGGGTTCGTCGTACGTCTCCCAGGTGAGGAGGTTGATCGTTTCTCCGCTGCCGGAGCTCGCTTCTCCTTCGGTACCGCCCGTGGTGTCGCTACCGCCACTACCGCAGGCAGCGAGTGCCACGCCGAGCAGGGCGACCAGGCTGACAATGCCCACCCACCTCAGTGCTCGACTGCGCCGGTGCTGCTTCTTCATGGTGTTCCTTTCTCGTTTGTGGACTGCTCTAGTCCTCACGGCCGTTGGGGAGGGCCGGCGTGGACTCGCTGTTGGGTTTGGTCGAATGAGAAAAGTCGGTCGGTGTCGATCCGCTCCAGCCACCAGGTGAGGCCGGCCGCCTCGTACTCGGCGATCGAGCCCACCTCGAGGCCGGAGCCCGGCTCCGAGTAGCCGTTGATCGCGATGTCGAACGGGTCACTCGCTCCGTGCTCCTTGACGTAGGCCGCGATTTCGCGGACCTGATCGGGGGTCGGCTGCCCTCCCGCCGGGGCGAGCTCGGGGGCGACGCCGTCCCAGCGCGCGGCGCGCCGGAACGGTCGTTTGTTCGGCCACCAGCCGCCGCACCAGACCGGGATCCGCGGCTCCTGGACGGGCCGGGGCTGGAACTGGGCGCCGGAGACCTGGAAGTGCTCCCCCTGGTGGTCGACCTTCTCGCCGCTCCAGAGGCCGTCGAGGATCTCGAGCCCCTCGTCGAGCTTGTCGGCCCGGACGCGGTCGTCGGTCTCCTCGCCGAAGGTCCCGAACTCATCCTCGGGCGGGTAGCCGAGGCCGACGCCGAGGGTGAGGCGGCCGTGGGAGACGCGGTCGAGGGTGACCGTCTCGCGGGCGAGCTTCCAGGGCCGGCGCCGCGCCACCGGGGTGATCATCGTCCCGATCCGCAGGTTCGTGGTCGCCCCGGCGACCGCGGTCAGGGCGACCCAGGGGTCGACGATCGGGCCGGTGTCGGCGCCGTCGAGCTGGATGTGGTCCCAGATGAAGAACCCATTCCAGCCCTTGGCCTCGGCGTCGCGGGCCAGCTCGACGAGGGCGTCGGTATCACCGAAGGGGCCAAAGTTGGGGAGAAAGACGGCGAATTGCATGTTCAGGCTCCTTGGATCGCAGAGTCGGATGGGACACCGGGAGCGAGCTCGCGGTCGGTCTGGCCGCCGCGCGAGAACAGGCCCCGGCGGCGTTCCTCGGGAAGGCGGTTGCGCCGCCCGGAGAAGAAGAGGAGGAGGCCGGCGACGCCGATCAACGTCAGCGAGCCGCCGGCGATCACGGTGAAGGCGGCGTTGACCTCGGGGGTGAAGCCGAAGCGCAGCAGCCCCCAGACGTAGACGGGGAGCGTCGGTTCGGTCCCGGCGAGGAAGAACGTGACCGCGATCTCGTCCATCGAGAGCGTGAACCCGAGCAGGCAGCCGGCGAGGAGCGCCACCCGCACGCCGGGCAGGGTCACGTGCCAGAAGGTCCGGATCGAGCCGGCGCCGCAGTCCATCGAGGCCTGCTCGAGCGAGGGGTCGGAGGTCTTCAGCCGCTGGAGGAGGATGAACATGATCAGCGGCGTGATGAAGGAGACGTGGCCGGCGATGATCGTCCAGAAGCCCGGTTCGATCTTCGCCTCGTGGAAGATCACCAGCAGCGAGATCCCGAGGACGAGGCCGGGAGCGACCAGCGGGCTGGCGAGCAGCGCCTGGATCACGGCGCCTCCCCGCAGCTTCATCCGGTGCAGGATCAGCGACAGCGCGAGCGCCGCGAAGGCCGAGATCAGGACCGCGACGAACGCCACCTTGAGGCTGTAGAGGATGGCGTTGACCATCTTTTCGTCTTCGAAAAGCGCCGTGTACCACTTGGTCGTGAAGCCCTCATAGGGCAGGGTCTGGATCCGGCTGTCGTTGACCGAGAACAGCGCCGTGATGATCATCGGCGCGTAGAGGAAGACGTAGACCGCGACCACGCAGAAGCTGACCAGCGCCGTGCTGGCGATTTTCACCGGCCGGCTTTCCCGCAGCCGCGGGGTCACTCGATCTCCGCTTCGAGACGGGTGAACAGCGAGACCAGCGCCAGCACCAGCAGGCCGGCGACGATGATCGTGACCCCGATCGCCGCGCCCTGCGGCCAGTTGTTGGCGGTCCCGAACTCCTGCAGGACGATCGAGCCGAGCATCGTCCCGTTGAGGCCGCCGACCATCGCCGGGGTGACGTAGTCGCCGAAGGTGAGGACGAACCCGATCGCGAAACCGACCGCGACGCCGGGCCTGCTCAACGGCCAGATCACATGCCGGAAGGTCCGCCATGCCGACGCCCCGCAGTCCCCGGAGGCCTCGTAGTAGTGCTTCGGGATCCGGTCGAGCGAGGTGTAGGCGGCGAGGAACACATACGGGATCGCGACGTAGGTGAGGGTGAGGATCACCGTCGTCGTCGAGTAGAGGAACGCCTGCGACGGGTGGTCGGTGATCCCGGTCGATTCAAGGAGGCCGTTCAGCACACCCTTTTCGCCGAGGATGATTTTCCAGGCGAAGACCCGCATCAGGTAGCTGACCCAGAGCGGGATGATGATCAGCAGCGCCGCGAGGACCTTGTAGCGGCCGAATTTGGTCACCACCACGTAGGCGAGCGGGTAGGCGATCAGGGTCGCGACCGTGGTCGAGACGAGGGCGATGATCAGGGTCCGCTTGAGGAGGGTTTTGAAGACGTCGGAGGCGAACAGGTCGCCGTAGTTGTGGAAATTCCATTCGTGGGCGACGAAGCCGAGTTCGTTTTTCCAGAGGCTGTACGAGATCAGGAACGCGTTCGGCAGCAGAACGAGAACGGCGATCCAGATGATCGCCGGGACCAGGATCAGCAGCCTGCGGGCGCGCTCCGGGAGGCGCCGCGGCAGTTCTGTGATCGGCTCTAGACGCCTTGCGGCAGCGGTTGCCATGTCCCCGTCGCTTTCACGATCACCGCGTCGGCCGGATCCCAGCCGAGCTCGATCGTCTCCCCCGGCGAATAGGTGCGCGTGTTGCTCCTCACCATCAGCCTCTGGTCGCCGATGTCGACCAGGACCTCGCGCTCGTGGCCGAGGAAGAGGACGTCGCCGACCTTCGCCTCGAAGTGGTTGCCGAGTCCGCGGCTCTCCTCGCCGACGACGATCGCCTCGGGCCGGACGCTGAGGGTGAACGTCTCATCGTCGGCCACCTCGGCGAGGGCGAGGGAGACGCCGCCGGCGACCGCCCGCATGTCGGACTCGCGGCGGCACTCGAGCAGGTTGGTCTTGCCGATGAAGCCGGCGACGAACGATGTCGCCGGGCGCTCGTAGACCTCGGTCGGTGTCGCCAGTTGTTCGATCCGGCCCTCGCTCATCACCGCCAGGCGATCGCTCATCGCCAGCGCCTCGCTCTGGTCGTGGGTGACGTAGATGAAGGTGATCCCGACTTCGCGCTGGAGGTTCCTGAGGACGAGGAGCATGTTCTCGCGCAGCTTCAGGTCGAGGGCGCCGAGCGGCTCGTCGAGGAGCAGCAGGCGCGGGCGGCCGATCAGGGCCCGGGCCAGAGCGACCCGCTGCCGCTGCCCGCCGGAGAGCTGGTGCGGCAGCCGCTTCTCGTAACCGGTCATCGAGACCCGCTCGAGTGCCTCCTGCACCCGCGGCTTGATCTCGCGCTTCGGGACCCCCGCCATCTTCAGCGGGTAGGCGACGTTGGCTTCGACCTTCATGTGGGGGAAGAGGGCGTAGTTCTGGAAGACGGTGTTGACGTCGCGGCGGAATGGCGGCACACCGGTGGTGTCGACGCCGTCGAGGAAGACGCTGCCGGCCGTCGGCTGCTCGAACCCGGCGATCAGGCGCAGGGTCGTCGTCTTGCCGCTGCCGCTGGAGCCGAGGATCGAGAAGAATTCCCCCTCCTGGATCTTCAGGTCCATCTCTTTGACCGCGGCGACGGTCCCCCCCGGGTAGGTCTTCGAGACGCCGGTCAGCTCGACCACGGGGGTCCCGGTCTGACCGGAGTTGCCGCTCACCGGGGACTCCGAGTTGGACTCGGGCACCGCTTTTGTCTCCTCGTCTGGCTGTTGCTCGGTTGTTGGCATTGGTTCCTCAGGCCGCATGGGACCGGTCGAGCTCGGCGACCTCCAGGAGTCGCTCGATCGTTGTCAGGTTTCTCAGGGTCTCTTCGGGGGAGATCTCGGGCTCGGCCTCGCCGCGGGCCGCGGCGCAGACGTTGTCGATCTCGAGCCGGTAGGCGTTCGGGCCCGGGGTCGGGACCTCGGTCGTCTCGCCGTCTCGCTCGACCGCGATGCTGAGTGGGTCGAGGTGCGCGTACCAGGGCATCGCGACCGTCGCCCGCCCGTCGGTTCCGAGGACCTCGACGCCGACGTCGATCGGGCTGTACATGCCGCAGTCGAACACCGCCAGCAGCTCGTTGCCGAACCCGAGGGTGGCCGAGAACTGCTCGTCGATCCCCGACTCCGACATCCTCGCGGTCGCCGTCAGGGTGTCGGGCGCGGCGCCGGCGAGGTAGCTGGCCATGCTGACGCAGTAACAGCCGACGTCGCGGAGCGCGCCGCCGGCGAGCTCGGGGTCGTAGCGGATGTCGGTGGCCGGTTCGGCGGTCTTGAAGTGGAATTTCATCCGCACCACCCGCGGTACCCCGATCTCGCCGTCCTCGCACAGCTCGCGCAGCTTCCTCGTCTTCGGATGGTGGCGGTACATGAAGGCCTCCATCAGGACGACGCCGCGCTCCTCGGCGAGCTCGAACAGCGATCTCGCCTCCTCGGCGGTCGGGGTCAGCGGCTTCTCGCAGAGGACGTGCTTGCCGGCCTCGATCGCCGCCCGCGTCCACTCGCCGTGGAGGGAGTTCGGGAGGGCGATGTAGACGCACTCGATCGAGTCGTCGGCGAGGAGGTCCTCGTAGGAGCCGTGCGAGACCGGGATCCCGTGCTCGGCAGCGTGGGCTTCGGCGCGGGAGAGGTCGCGGCTGGCGATCGCGCGCAGGTCCGCCACCTCGGACTGCTCGAAGGCGGGCAGCATCTCCTCGAGGATCGCCGCGGTCGAGAGGATCCCCCAGGGCACGCTCATGCCGAGACCCGGGCCTTTCGCTCGCTGGCGCCGCCGACCAGGGCCAGCAGCTCGTCGACGGCGGCGTCGGCGAACCCCTCGTCGTTGATGTGGGCGTCGATCACCTGTGCCCCGATCCGGGAATCGAGGTTGTCGAGCAGGGCGCTGATGAAGGCCCCGTCCGCCTCGGGGTCCCAGAACGGCCCGCCCCTGACATCGGAGACCGAGAACCCTTCTTTCGGCACCAGGACCGAGGTCGGGCCGGTCGAGAGGTTCGCTTTGGCGGCGAAGATCGCGCCCAGCTCCGACATCTCGTCCTCGCGCAGCCGGACCAGGGTCAGCTCCGGGTTGTGGCCGAACATCACCCGCCCGGGGAATTCCTGTTCGGTTTCGGCCAGCGTGCCGCAGGTGATGAAGTCGACGCAGCCGGGGACGAGGACCTGCGGGATCCCCTTGCGGCCGGCGGTCTCCATCCGTGTCGGCCCGGCGTCCATCAGGCCGCCGACGAGGCCGGCCCCGAGCTCGGTCGTCGTGTAGTCGAGGACCGCGGCGGCGCGATCTTCCTCGACGAAGGCCTCGAGCGCGCGCCCGCCGACCCCGTTGGCGTGGAAGGTGACGACGGCGTAGCCGGCCTTCTGCAGCCGGGCGCGGCCGAGGTCCATCGCGATCGTCGTGTTGCCGTTCATCGAGACCGCGACGGTCGGGGCGCCGTCGTCGACCCCGCCCCGGCTGCGTTCGTCGCTGTGGGCGGCGGCCGCCCCGACGATGTAGCCGGCGGCGGTGTTGAAGACCTTTTCGGTGATGTCGTTGATCCCGGCGATGTCGGCGACCGAGTGCATGACGGCGACGTCGCGGAGCCCGACGTAGGGCTCGAGCTGGCGGCGGCCGGAGGCGAGCGGCGAGACGACCAGCTTCGGGAACCCGATCGGGAGCGACTGGAAGGCCGGGCCCGAGAGATGGGTCCCGGCCCCGCCGATGCAGATCGCGGCGTCGACTTCGCCGGCGGCGAACAGCGCCGCGGTCAGCTTCTGGACCCCGGTCCGCATCCGTTCGACCGCCTCGCCGCGGGGGAGGTCGGCGATCGCCTCGATCGTCGACTCCGCCGAGCGCGCCACCTCCTCGCGGGGGATGACGGGGAACCTCGAGGTCGCCTCGCCGGTCCCGGTCGAGGAGTCGAGGAGGAGCGGTTCGGCGCCCTGGGCGGCTATCGCCTCGGCGAGGAACTCGATCTCGACGCCCTTGGTGTCGAGGGTGCCGATGACCAGCACGGCAAGGCTTCCAGCGTCAGTGCGTTCGGAAGATCGAACGGAATCGCGACTGTCGTAGCTGCCCACCGGTGCCACCGTACGCTATTGGCGCCGACCCCGTCAAGGCAGGTCTGAAATCGGACGAATCAGTATTCGTAATCAGCGACGACCAGCTGCGCCGCCGTCGCTCTCAGCCGGTCCAGGACAGGCTGGTGAGCGGGGTGCGAGCGGTAGCGCTCGAGCGACTCGGCATCGGCGACGTCGACGCAGAGGACGCCTTCGAGCTCGGACTCGTTGAGGAGCGACCCG
The DNA here is from genome assembly GCA_963805455.1 of uncultured Solirubrobacterales bacterium. GTDB lineage: Bacteria > Actinomycetota > Thermoleophilia > Solirubrobacterales > 70-9 > VRUE01. The sequence continues at coordinate 140 of CAWDUJ010000007.1, read as the reverse complement.
GCGCTGAGCCCCTCGATCTCCTCGATCTGCCCGGGGAGCTCGCGCAGTTCGACCAGCACCTCGCCGAGCTCTCCCTCATGGCCCTCGGCCATCGACCAGATGACTACGTGCCTCAGCATCGGGACAAGCCTAGGCCGGTA
>CAWDUJ010000006.1:0-387869 GCA_963805455.1 uncultured Solirubrobacterales bacterium | reverse complement strand
GCTAACACTTCGATGTAGAGAACTTGCATCTCCTTCAACCATGCCGGTTTAGCCCGGCGCTTTCTCCGACTTCTCACGATCGTGCATCACGGGATTGCGGCCTTGGCCTTCCCCGTGCGACCCGCCCGGCCCATCACCATGGGCGGGTGATCGTGACACCTCCCGGCTCTCGGCAAGGAGAGATCGCACGCATGCGCAGGTTCTACGACCCCGCGGGTCCGCTGACGGCTCGCCAAAACGCCGCCCACGGTGTTGCCTTCCGCTCACGTCGATGACGTTGGCACCCCGGCTGAACGCGATTTCGAGGCTCAATAGCTGGCCTGCGTGCACCCCGTACCCAACGCTTCGCTGCGCCCTCACGGGTCGCCAACGCATGGGCGGGGCCGTCGTAACTCGGCTAGGTCTTCAACGTAGGACTCTCTCATTCCTTTCTCCTATGCCGGTTGTCCGGCGCTTTCCGACGTGTCGCGCAAGGTCCTGGCCGGGGCGATTCGCCGGTCGTCTTCCAGGTCGGCTGCACCGGAATGTCCGTGGTTGGGTCGCCGTTAGGAATGTGGAACCAACCGACAATTAGCCCGAACCTGGTCGATTGGCTGACGTTGGTCGCCGCCCGATCGGCGCCGCCGCTCCAGCGCGCCGTCGCCGCACTTCCGCTTCGCAAGACCAAGCAGGAGCCGAACACGATGCGGGACGCACCTCTGCCGTCGTTCCATTGAAGAAGTCTCGGCGTGGCGATCGGGCTCCCGCAAAGAACTCTTCCGTAAGCCCCAAAGCGGCAGCGGGATGTCGGTGCTTCTATCGGCGAATGGGAGGGCTGTGCACCGCCGGCGTCGAGGGCCCGCCGGGAACGGTCGACGCAGACGACGGGCGCCCGAGCGCCCTGAGGGCGAGTCGCCGGCGGGCCCGAGCTTCAGCGCGCTGGGTCAGTGCCACACCCAGCGCGCTAGGTGGATCACCCATGACGCGGTCTGGCCGTCGGTCTGGGTGGCCGTCACGGTCACCGGGAGGAGGTGGAACACGCCGTTCGAGTTGAGGCGGGTCTTGCCGATCGAGTTGAGCCCCATGTTCTGGAAGCCGCCGCTGTCGGGGTCGATCGAGTAGTCGCGCTGCGCGATCACGGTCCCGTCGCTCGACATGGTGAGGTGTCCGTTGCACGGGCTCGTGCCGTGGAAGCAGCCGACCTCGGCGCCGACGATCCAGCCCGGGGAGACGAACCCCTCGTGGCCGAGCACGACGGTCTGGCTCGGGGTCGACGTGGTGGTCAGCGTCTGATCCGCGCCTGTGGTGGTGCCGGCAGGGTTTTGGGCCACCAGCTGGTAGTGGTAGGTGGTGTTCGCGGTCAGTCCAAAGAAGGTCGCGTGGACGGCGACCGTGGCCTTACCGGAGCCGGCGTTCGCGGGATTGGTCTGGAAGCCGTACGCGGTCGTGGTGCCGTAGCGGAAGTAGTAACTGGTCGCATGGCCGTTCGGGTTGACCGTCCCGGTGACGGTGGCGCTCGATTCCGTCACGCTCGACGGGGAGCCGGTCGCGGCGCTTGGCGGGCTGGCTGGGCTGGCTGCGTGGGGTGTCGCCGAGGCCGACGATGGGCTGCCGGCGGATGTGATGGCAAGCGAGAGCAAGCCGCTAGCGATCAACGCGATTGTCGCGGCGAGGCGGATTCTGCGCATTCTGGCTCCCTTCGGCTCTGTGCAGTTACCACCTCCAACAGAATGCGCGCGGGATAGTTGCGGCACCGGCGGTGAGTAGATCGTCATAGCTGCGGACGGGGGTTCCTCGACCTACCAGTGGGTGCCACCCGCGCCGGTCGCCGGGTCGAAATCACGCCTTGCCCGCGAGCGTCGACCTGAACATGGGGGTCCAAGCGGACTCGTCACCAGAGGGCAACGAGATCATCGTCTCCTTCCACGTCACACGCGACGTTCACGGCTCGATCTGGGTGGTCCACGCCGACGGCACCGGGCTGCACGAGGTCCACATCCAACGGCTCGACTGCGGCGCCAGCAACTCGGATCCCAACGGCTTCGGATGTCACGGACCTAGGTGGTCGCCGGACGACAAGAGATCATCTTCGCCGCCGACTCACCCGCCGCCGGACCGAACATCCACACGGCCAACGCCGACGGCACCGGCCTCACCCAGGTGACCTTCGACGGCAGCGACGACGACCCCGACTAGGGAACACACCCACTCGCACCGTAGGGGATCCGGCAGCCCGCAACCTTCCGGCTTGATCGATGAGGAGCACTCGCTCGGCTGCCGGTCCTAACCAGATGTGGAAGCGACCGGTGACTGTGTGTTTGGTCTTAGCTCGGGCCACCGCCGATTCCAGGAGGCCCGGCGACGCGTGCCGGGTCCTCCCAAGCGCCTTGATCACCTTCTCGTCGTACCGCCCATCGCCGCCTAAGTCGAGACGTAGCGTGCGATCCGCGGGATCCCAGCGCGCGGACACCACGTCCCCGGGGTCGGGCGGGCGCCAAAGATGACTGAGGGTATTCAGCTTCTGCTGGGAGCTGACGCGCTCTACCTCCCCAGAGGGACTCTTGACGTTGGCGACAATCTCGAACATTGGATGTCGGGCCGTGGGCGACTCCCCCACGCCCGAAAGCATTCAACGATTGTCGCCTCAACCTTGATCCAACGGGTACCTGGCATCATGACCCCAAATCTGTAGCCCATTGTCGGCGTCAGGCTAGCGATATCGCGAGGGCGAGTGTTGTTTCTAGAAGGGTCGACCCGAGTTCCGACCTCGAGTTCGATGTGGTAGCTCCCCGACGGGCCGGCGGAGGTGCATCGCCAAGTCTTCGGAGTCACCTTCGGCGAGTGCCCCTTTGATTGAAATGCGGCACAGCTGTCGACCTTCGTCGCGTCCCCTCTGATCCTTCGGCTTGCGGACGCGGTCGGGTTGCGTTGAAATCCTCGCTGCGTCCGCACCGCCGTGAGTCCTGAGTTCCGCGGGTTCCGTCCGGTTGGGTTCTTAGCCTGATTCGAGGTCACGGAGGATCTTCGTTCGCTTGACGGCCGCGCCGGCCCTTCCCTACCTCCCCGGCGCGGCCGTCGCGTCTCCCCGCCACGAGCAGCTGCGGCTCCGGAGCTGTTCGACGTGTCGCGCGAGAACTCGCTGGCGGCGAGCGGCAGTCGATGTTCGAGCTCGGCTCAGGGCATGTCCGTGGTTCCTGCACTTCAAGCCGTTGTCCGTGCGCGACGACCTGGCGACTGGTGCGACCGCTCCGCAAGCCTCGGTGGGGGTCCGGGTTCTCCTCAGCTTCTGGACGGTTCCGTCCGAGCCGGGTGAAACCCGGTCGCGGTAGGGACGGGCCTTTGCTTTTGGGCTCGGCCCGCCCCCCGCGCAGATCCCGGCGTGCGCGTTTAACGCACCGGGCTCCTGCCTTGGGTTCTGGCGTCGAACCGCCGCTCGGGCCAGGGATGCAGGATTCGGGGCTGAGGTAGCCATCGGTCAGCGAGGCGGGTCATCCGCTCCCAGGTGATCGTGGTGCGCTGGCTGCGGCGCCGAAGCGCCTTGCACCAGTGCCGACGCGTCTGGTAGCGGAAGGCGCGAAGCGCCTCGATGTTCTCGGGCACCGCGTAATACCGGTAGTGCCCGTGCAGGACGTTGGCGAGCCATGCGCCCTGCTCCGGGATGGGCTGATGCCGACGTCGCTCGATCTCGCTTTTCAGCGCTCGCAGCTTGGCCCGCATCCGCTTGGAGTCGGTCGCTCGTTTGAGCTTGAACCGTCCCGCTTTTGACTTCCCGCACGCGTGCGTGAAGCCGAGGAAACGGAACGTCTCAGGCTTGCCGAGCCCGCGCGCTTTTCGATCCTGAGCGGCGAACCGCCCGAACTCGATCAGACGCGTCTTCTCGGCGTTGAGCTCCAGGGAGAACCGCGCGAGTCGTTCCCGCAGGTCCGCCCAGAACCGCTCGGCGTCATCCCGGTACTGGAATCCCACCACGGCATCATCGGCGAAACGCACGATAACCACGTCACCGCGCGCGTGTCGAGTTCTCCACTGGTGGGCCCAAAGGTCGAAGACGTAGTGCGCGTAGACGTTCGAGAGCAACGGTGAAACCGAGGCCCCTTGCGGAACGCCCTCGTCAAACGCCGTCCACGACCCCTCCTCGATGACCCCCGCAGCCATCCATTTCTGGATCAGCCGCAGGACCCTCCTATCCGCGATCCGGTGCTCCAAAAACCGCTCCAGCCAACGATGGTCAAGGGTGGAGAAGTAGTCCCGGAAATCCAGGTCGAGCACCCAGTTCACCTTCTTCCCGACGATCCCAGCAGCAAGCGCGTCCAACGCGTGATGCGGGCTGCGCCCGGGCCGAAACCCGTAGGAGAAGCCCAGGAAGTCCTGCTCGAAGACGGCATTCAACACCTCGACCAGCGCCCGCTGAAGGACCTTGTCCTCAAGCGAGGCAACTCCGAGCGGCCGCAGCCGCCCGTCCGGTTTCGGTATGTACACCCTCCGCGACGGACTTGCCCGGTATGCACCCCTGTGAACCCGGGCGTGGAGGTCCCGAAGGTTCTCCTCGAGATCCTGCCCGTAATCCGCCCACGTGACCCCGTCCACCCCTGGCGCGGCCTTGGGCTCAAGCGCCCAATACGCCGCCCGCAGGCGATCGACATCAACATGGTGCAGGAGCGCAGTGAACCGCGCGTCCTTGTCCGTTCGTGCCATTCGGCGCACGCGACCAAGCTCACTGGGCGCGCCCTGTCCGGCTCTGCGTCCGGGGCGCGTTTCGCTGGTCGTGTTCCCCTTGGCTGGCCGCCTTCCCTCCACCGCCTCCGCCGCCCCGCCTTGGACGTTGTTCGGCAGCTTCACAGGTAGTACGCGACCATCCGACTTCTCACGATCGTGCATCACGGGATTGCGGCCTTGGCCTTCCCCGTGCGACCCGCCCGGCCCATCACCATGGGCGGGTGATCGTGAGACCTCCCGGCTCTCGGCAAGGAGAGATCGCACGCATGCGCAGGTTCTACGACCCCGCGGGGTCCGCTGACGGCTCGCCAAAACGCCGCCCACGGTGTTGCCTTCCGCTCACGTCGATGACGTCGGCACCCCGGCTGAACGCGATTTCGAGGCTCAATAGCTGGCCTGCGTGCACCCCGTACCCAACGCTTCGCTGCGCCCTCACGGGTCGCCAACGCATGGGCGGGGCCGTCGTAACTGGCTAGGTCTTCAACGTAGGACTCTCTCATTCCTTTCTCCTATGCCGGTTGTCCGGCGCTTTCCGACGTGCCGCGCGAGACCCTGAGCGGCGCGGTCCTGAGAAGAGCCCCCGCATCGCGCGTGTAGTCTCGACTCGGATATGGATCAGCGCATGGACGCGCTACGGAGGGCGAACGAGGTGCGTACGCTTCGCGCCCAGCTCAAGCGCGACCTCAAGGCCGGCAGAGTGTCGATCGGTGCGCTGCTGCTCGACCCGCCACCGTTTCTGGAGACCGCGAAGGTCTTCGACATGCTGCTGGCCCTCCCCAGGCATGGCCGCGTGAAGGCCACCAAGATCCTGCACGGCTGCCGGGTCTCGCCCAGCACGACGTTCGGGGGCCTGAGCGAGCGCCAGCGCACGGAACTCGCCGGGCACTTCGACCGGTAACCGCCCCGTGCATTCCAAGAGGCCTCTGAAACTTCCCTTCCACAGTGGACAAGCTCGGACGGCGGACGTCCGCGCGACGGCTGCCACGTTCGGGGCGACGGCGGTGCGATCTCGCTTACAGCGAAGGAAACGTCCCGAGAATCCGCCCGAGCGGACGGCAAGAACCCCCGCGTAGTGGGCGTTTGGCAGCAGCCGCACGTCCCAGAAAGGGCATTCTCGGACATGTGCGGGGGGCGTGCGTCGGATTCGACAGAACTTTTCCAGGCAGCGGCGGTCTAACTCTTTAGACGCATACTTGAACGGAGGTACCGATGGCGGAGCAGAGCACGAGCGGCAGCCAGAGCGCGGCGGTCGCGACGCGCGAGGAGGGCAAGCGTCCCGAGGGCTCGGGCCCCGGCACGCCGCTTAGGTCCGAGCGCGGCAATACGACGATCGCGGACGTTGTGGTGACTAAGGTGGCGAGCATCGCCGCGCGGGAGGTCCGTGGCGTGTACGAACTCGGCGGCAGCGTTTCGCGCGCGGTGGGGTCGGTCACCCAGCGCGTGGGGATTGGTGATGAGCGTACCCAGGGTTTGTCGGTCGAGGTGGGTGAGCGGGAGGCGGCGGTGGATGTGACTGTGGTCGTGGAGTATGGGGAGTCGATTCCCAAGGTCTCCCAGGCGATCCGCGAGAACGTGATCAGGCGGATCGAGGGCATCACCGGGCTGTCAGTCACGGAGGTCAATGTCGCTGTCAATGATCTGTATTTCCCGGGCGACGAGGAGCCCCAACGGCCCGCCCGCGTGGAGTAGTAGCGCCACAGCGATGCCCTCGCCACCCGTGATGCATCCCCCGCCGCCGAGCGTCGATTCTGATCGCGTGCGCCTGGCACGTCTCGCGCTTGAGGCCGCGCTGGCCGCGCCGAACGTCGTCGCGGCGGAGGCGGGGCTGCACGGCATGCGTGTGACCGCTGACCCGCCCGGGGGGGTGCTGCGCGGCGTGTCGGTCATCGCCGAAGGCGGCGGGCGCTACGCGGTCGACTTGTGTCTCGTTGCCTGCGTGACGCCGCTCGTGCCGCTGGGCGAGGAGGTCCGCCGCCGCGTGCAGGCCAGCGCGCAACGCAACGGGCTCGCCGACCAGTTGAGCACCGTCAGCGTCGAATTCGCTCGCGTGCTCACGCTCGCGGAGGTGAGGGAAGCCGAACTGCTGGCCAGTGAGCTTGCGGCGGCCGCGGCGCTCTCCACGCCCGTTACCCAAGGCCCCGCAGCAGGTGTTGCGCCACCGGCGAGCGCCGGTGGCTCACCACCTGGCCAGGCAGAGGCGCCCGCGCCGCGCCCTGGCCCGGGCGGGGAGGCGCATCGATGATCTTGCTGGCGCGGGCACTGGTTCGCGTGATCAGCTTCGTGCTCCTGGTGATCCTTGCTGTCGCGGGGCTCGCGCTGGCTGTCTTCTGCATCAGCACCGGCACCAGCGGCCCGAGTCTGGGCGGTTTGGCCCACGTGCTTGACCTCAGCTCGTTGCGTGACACCGTTGGCGGCTGGCTCGGTCAGTTGGAGGCGTCCGGGGCGGTGGCCGGTATCGCTGCGGTGTGCGGGTTGGCGGCGATGCTGCTCGGGTTGCTGCTGCTGGTGGGGATTCTCGTGCCCCGTCGGGAGCGGCTCGTGACCCTGGCCAGCGGCGAGCATGGGACGCTCGCCGCGCGGCGGCGGCCGCTGGCCCAAGCGGCGGCCGCGCTGGTCGAGCAGGTGCGCGACGTCACCGAAGCCCGCGTCCGCGTCCGGTCGCGGCGCCGGTCGGGCGGCCGCTTGGCCGTGCGGGCCTCCCGCACCCGACGAGCCGATCCTGGAGAGGTGCAGGGTGCCGTGCGCGAGCAGCTTCGCGGTCTCACCGGTCCGTTCAAGCTCAAGGCCCGCGTCGACGTTGCGCGCCGCGGCGCGAGGGTGCAGTAGATGCCTCGCCAGCGGGTGCGCGAGCGAACCTCGCCACTGATCATCTTGGGGCGCCTGGTCACGCTGTTGTTCGCGCTGGCGCTGATTTGGTACGGCCTGATGACGTTGCTGCTCGCGCTGAAGGTCTCCCCGTCGACGGTCAATAGCATCAGTGGCTATCGGACGGTGTTTGACTGGCTGACCGGACTGTCCCCGGGGAAGGTCGACGGGTCCGTCACCCGCGGGATCGTCGCTGGGGCGGGCGTGCTCGCCTTTCTCGTGTTCGGTTATCTCGCGCTGAAGCAGCTGCCGCGCCCGTATTTGGCCCGCCGCACCCTCGATCTCACCTCCGGCGAGCGCGGCGAAGTGACCGTCGAGCCGCGCGCGATCGAGCGTGTCGCCGAAGTCGCCGCCGCCAGCGATCCGGCGGTTATCGACGCCCGCGGTCGCTATGCCATTGATGATCTGTCGGTCGATCTCACCGTCCGCCGCGCTCGCGGTCTCGCCGACACGCTGCAGGACGCCCAACGGCGCGTCGTCGACGCCCTCGAGCAGCACGAGCTGCCCGCCTTACCTGTCAACGTCACGCTGGCCGGCTATGACCGCCGGCATAGGAGGGAACTTCAGTGATCAGCCTCAAGCACTACCTAGGCCTGCTTGGCTTCCTGTTCGTCGCCGCCTGGATCGGCTTTAGCAGCTTTGGCTATGCCGTCCTCTGCCTCGTCGGCGCCGCCGTCTTCTACGCGATCGGCGCGGTGCTGCAGGGCGAGATCGACTTGGGCGACGTCCAGGCGCGCATCCAGCGCTCACAAGGCGTCTCCCGCTAGGCGACACAGCAGCTCGGGGCGCCCGGGGGAGCGAGCGCGGGAGGCGTCGCCGGTGCCCGTGCGGGTATCCCAACAGCCGGTGCACGGGATTGGTCTCCCGTGCAAACAGCCGCCCACGTCAACCCCGCTCGTGCGTGTCGCTGCTCCCTCCTTCACGCCGACGCCAGTCGCGGCGGCGCGCGACCCCCGAGCGCGGCGTGATTCTGCAGGTCGATGACCGGATCCTGGTTCAGGCAGCCCAGGACGGGGATCTGGACGCGTTCGAGGCCCTGGTACGCCGCCACCAGCCCGCCGTGTACCGCGTCGCGTTGCGCATGCTCGGCTCAGAAGCCGACGCCCAAGACGCCACCCAAGAGACCTTCGTGCGCGCCTGGCGGGCCCTGCCCCGCTTCCGCCACGACAGCGTCCTCACCACCTGGCTCTACCGGATCGTGACCCGCCGCTGCCTGGACCTGATCGCCGCCCGCCGGCCAAGCGAGGCACTCAACGACACCCAACCGGACCCGCGCCTGGACCCAGTCCACACCGCCGAGCAACGCGCGCGCCTGCAGGCAGTCACCCGCGCCATCGCACTCCTGCCGGGCGACCAGCGCGCGGCCCTGATACTGCGAGAGTTCGAAGGCCTCTCCTACGACCAGGTGGCCGACGCGCTCAACACCACCGTGCCCGCCATCAAAGGCCGCATCCACCGCGCGCGGCTCGCCGTAATCCAACACACCACAGGATGGCGATGAACGCGAACCCCCGGCGACTGCCATGCGGCGCTGAGATCGAACAGCTCGTTGCCCAAGTCGCCGACAACGAACCCACAGCCGACCCCGCCCACCAGGCCCACTGTCCCTACTGCCAGGCGACGCTGCGTCGCTTGCGCGACGCCTGGGAAGACGTCCACACGCTCGCTACCCAGCCCGTGCCCATCCCTCCAACCCTCACCGCACAGATCATGGCGCGCGTCCGCATCCTCGCCCGACACGCCACCGACTCCATCCTCCTCGGCCACCCCCGCGGAGAAACCCGCATCAGCCACGCCCTCGTGGGGCGCGTAATCCAGCGCGTCGCGCTCACCGTGCCCGGCGTCATCTTCGCCTCCGCCCGCCCGATTGCCCACCAACCCCCCGACCCCCGGCGCCTCAGCGTCACAATCCGCCTCGTCGTCGCCTACGGACCAGCGATCGAAGCGCTCGTCCAGGCTGTACGCGCGATCATCGACCGCCACGTCCCCGCCCTGACCGGCGCCCAACTCACCCACATCGACATCACCATCGAAGACATCGCCACACCCACCGACTGAAACGAGAGTGTCCGAGAAGGGCAATTCTCGGACGTGCCGCCTGACGCTAGGCGCCGAGATCGAGGGCGTCCCGTTAACTGTGTGGGCGGGTTCTTGGTTAATGGTAACAGTGACTCCGTGGGTGTCAATCAGTGGCAGTCAGTTTGCAGTGTCAGGGACGCGGTCACCGAAGTGGATTTTGAACGCAAGCAGCGCCGTCGTCCAGTTCCGGGTTCGCGTCCATTGCGGGACCGCGTTCTGCAGCGCGAGGTAGACAAGCTTGCGAGCAGCGTCCTCGTTCGGGAAGCTCCCCTTGGTCTTGATCGCCTTGCGCAGCTGGCGATTGAGGGCTTCGATGGCGTTCGTGGTGTAGATGACACGGCGGACCTCGTCGGGGAACGCGAGGAACGGCGTCACGTGCTCCCACGCGTTCAGCCACGCCTGGGTAATGACGGGGAAACGGGCGCCCCACTTCTCGTCGAAGGTCTCGAGCTCGGCTTGGGCCTGGTCCGCGTCCTTGGCGGTGTAGATCGGTTTCAGGTCACGGGCGACCTGCTCGCGCTCGCGCCGGGGGACGTACTTGAGGCTGTTGCGGATCAGGTGCACGATGCACGTCTGCACAGTCGTCTTCGGGAAGATCGCCTCGATCGCCTCAGGGAACCCGGTCAGCCCGTCGACGCAGCAGATCAGGATGTCCTGGACGCCGCGCTGCTTGAGCTCGGTGAGGACCTGCATCCAGAACTTCGCGCCTTCGGTCTCTTGGAACCACATGCCGAGCACGTCGCGGTCGCCGTCGAGCGTGACCCCGAGCGCGAGGTACAGCGCGCGGCGCTGGACCGTGCCGCCCTCGCGGATCTTCAGCACCATGCAGTCCAAGAACACGATCGGGTAGATGTCCTCCAGCGGCCGCTTGGCCCACTCGCGCACGTCGTCCATGACCGCGTCGGTGACCCGCGAGATCAACTCGCGGCCGACCTTCACGCCGTAGATCTCCTCGAGGTGCGCCTCGATATCGCGCGTCGACAGTCCGCGCGAATAGAGCGCGAGGATCTTGTCGTCGAACCCCTGGAAGCGGCGCTGGCGCTTGCGGACGATCTTCGGCTCAAAGCTCCCGTCCCGATCACGGGCAGCGTCGATCTGGACCTTGCCGTGCTCGGTGATCAACGTCTTCGGCGTCGTGCCATTCCTGGTATTGCCGGCGCCGCCGGGCGGCTCCTGGTGCGGCTCGTAGCCGACGTGGTCGGTCAGCTCGACCTCCATCGCCCGCTCGACCAGGCGCTTAGTCAGCTGCGCGAGCAGCCCGCCGGGCCCCGCGATCTCCTCCTCCGTCGAGGCGCCCGCGAGCAGCCCGTCGATCACCTCGTTGCTGACCCGCCTGTCGGACGGCACACCAAGAGCTTGCCGCACCCCCCGGCGGCCGGCCGCGCGGTCGACAGCCTCCTCGACGAGATCGGGCGCCACACCCGGGGGGTCCGCGGCGGGCGCGCCGCGCCGGGGTTGCCCAGCGCCGATCCCAGCTCGTTCCACGAACTCGCTGCGACCGTCGCCGGGCAACCCCGGCGCGATCCCCAACCCGAGAGCCTCAAGCTCCCAGTCGCGCTCCAGCTCGGCCGTGGTCCTGCTCTTCTGCGTCCTGCTTCTCGTAGTAGTGGGCATGGCGATCTCTTTCGCTCGTGCTCACACAGTTCCTGGGACAGACCCACTCCCCCTCTCGGAGGTGGTCTCAAGGGGTTGGTGCACCGCCTGATCGTCCGGTGGGCCTGGTTGGGTGCCGGCCGAGCGAAAGGTGGTGGTGATGGGACGGTGGCCGGAGTGGCGGCGAGAGCGGGTGTGGGAGTTGTGGGTCGAGGGGTACTCTTTGCACGCGATCGCGCGCGAGGTAGGGATGGCGAGGGACAACGTGACTGCGTGTGTTGCTGCGTCTGGGGGCGTGCGACCGGTGCCGCGCAGGCGCGCTGAGCGGTGTCTGTCGTTGGGGGAGCGCGAGGAGGTTTCGCGCGGCTTGGCGTGTGGTGAGAGCTTCAGGGCGATCGGGCGGGCGATTGGTCGTCCGCACACGACGGTCGCGAGGGAGGTCAACCGCAACGGCGGTCGTAGGCGCTACCGCGCGCAGCGTGCTGAGAGGGCGACGTGGAAGCGTGCGCGTCGCCCGAAGCTGTCGAAGCTCGCGCTCGACTCGCGTTTGCGCGGGGTCGTCGAGGAGAAACTTGAGCGCAAGTGGTCGCCGCAGCAGATCTCGCAGTGGCTGCGTGGGACCTACGAGGATGATCCTGCCATGCGGGTCTCGCACGAGACGATTTATCTGTCGCTGTTCGTCCAGTCGCGTGGGGCGCTGCGGCGCGAGCTGTGCAAGCAGTTACGCAGCGGTAGACATCTACGCCGCCCGCCGCAGCAGCGCTCCAAGCATCAGGGGCAAGGCCAGATCCCGAACAAGGTGATGATCTCCGAGCGCCCGGCCGAGGTTGCCGACCGTGCGGTCCCGGGTCACTGGGAAGGCGATCTGCTGCTCGGCAAGCTCCCGACCGGGATCGCGACGCTGGTTGAGCGCCAGACCCGCTACTGCCAGCTCGTCGCGCTCCCCGACGGTCACGGCGCCGAAGCGGTCCGCGACGCGCTGATACGCAGCATCGGGTCGCTGCCCGAGCAGCTGCGTCGCTCGCTTACCTGGGACCAGGGCAAGGAGATGCGCGAGCACGCGCAGTTCACGATCGACAGCGGCATGCAGATCTACTTCTGCGATCCCCGCAGTCCTTGGCAGCGCGGATCGAACGAGAACACCAACGGGCTGCTGCGCCAGTACTTGCCCAAGCGCACCGACCTCAACCGCTTCTCCCAAGAAGAGCTCGACGCTGTTGCGGCGGAACTCAACGGCAGACCGCGACAAACGCTCGGCTGGATGACACCCGCCGAGCGGCTCGCCGAGGTCATCGCACCGGCACGACCCTGACCGGAGCGCACGCCGGCCGCCGGTCACGCGATCAACCCCCGTCCAGGCCGGCAAGCGCCGAGATCTCCAGGACCCGTCACCCTCGCCGCCCTCGCCGCGGGCCGCAGAAGGGCTTACAACGTGCCGATCCACCGTCCGCGCCCCGACGAAAGCGGTTAAAGCGCCCATCGCCGCTCAGACCTCGCCCCTCGGGGCTCGGCCTTCGCGACGACGGGCGCTCGTCGGTCTCGCTCCAAGCGGGGTCAAATCTCAACCGGCGCTACCCGACACGCCGTGGCCAACCCCTCAACCGGCGTGGGAGGTCCACTCGCTATGACAATCTTCACCCGTCCGCAGTGGTGCATTGAACCGTTGAGGCCGCACGTGAATGCAGGAGTGTCGAGAACGGTGGCGTCCCTGTGCCGCTGTAAATTCCTGACGGCGCAGGTTCGTGTCAATAGTTACATTATATCTTAGGCGGCAACGACCTCCTTCGGGCTGGGGAGGGAGTGACTGTCACTCAGACGCCGCAGTGCTTGCTGTTCGAGGGCGGTGAACAGGACTCGGGTTGACTGGGTGATGATTAGGTCCAGCACCGCCCAGCAAAGCGACAGGCAGGAGTGCTCACCGGGGAATCTGCCGATCACCTTGGTCCGCCGGCGGACCTCCCCGAGCGAGCGCTCGAGCAGGTTCGTGCTCCGCCACTTGCGCCGGTGCCTGAGCGGATACTTCAGGTGGACCAGGAGCGCGTCGAGATCGTCGGCGAGGCAGGCGGCCGCGGCCGCGTAGCCGTGGTCGGTGAGCTCGCCGATCAGGGTGCGCATCCGCCGCTCGCCGTCCTGGATCGAGTCGGCCTCATCCAGCGCCTGCCAGTAGGCGGCGCGGACCCGCTCGCGCTCCCGTTCGGGCAGCTTGGCCAAGAGATTGCGGAGGCGATGGACCGTGCAGCGTTGACGATCCGCAGCGGGCCAGCACTGCTCGATCGCGTTGTTGAGGCCGGGGGCGCCGTCGGCGACGATCAGCTGCGGGCACGGCAGCCCGCGGCCGGTGAGGTCGCGTCCAAGCGCGGTCCAGTCGTCCTCGGACTCGCGCATCCCGAGCATCACCGACAGCAGGACCCGCTCTCCTGTCTCGCTGATGCCCCAGGCGCACAGCACGCCCTCCTTGGCGCCGGAGGGGCGGACCGGGAGGTAGATCGCGTCCAGGAACAGCGCGACGAGCTTGATGGCGGAGAGATCGCGTGCCATGAACGCGGTGAACCGGTCGCGCAGTTCCTTGCAGATCCGCGACGCGGTCGACTTGGAGACCTTGCCCAGCCCGGCCTCCTCGCACAACGACTCCGCGTCGCGCATCGACAGCCCGCGCACGAACGCGCCGATCACCATCGCCTTCAACGGCTCGGTCCGCAAAAAGCGCTTCCCGCGCGGGAACAGTCTCGACACGAACGGCTCAGCAGCCTCCCGCACCTGCGGGATCTCGACATCGACCTCGCCCTCAGCGCTCTGCACCCTCCGCGGCCGGAACCCGTTGCGCTTCCCCGGCGGCGCCTCCGGCCTGCGCTCATAACGCGCGCGACCCAACCACGCGTCGAACTCGTCCTCCACGGCCCGCTGGATGATCAGCTTCGCCCCCAGCGACGCGAGCTCCGACAACGCGCCCTGCGGATCCTCAGCAGCCAGCCCACCAGCCAGCATCCCATCGATCCTCGCTTCAATCTCCGCCGACGGCGGTACGGTGCGTCTCACGGCGTAGGCCTCCTTCAATCGTCTTGCCAATGACTTGAGGGAACCTACGCCGTCGCCTTGACGGCTACGGATTTACAGCAGCTCGACGATCGACGTGCTCCTCCTCCTCGTTGCGACAATCTGCTCGAGCCCGACTGCGACTTCTACTTTGACTTGCCAATCCGCTTGCTTGCGCCCCGCTCATCGGGGGCGAGCAAGCGGACGGCCGTCTGCATCGCGACTGCGGCTCCCCCGGGCGGAGGAGGGGGTCTGGCGCCGATTGCGTCGCAGCTCGGTCAACCGACAGCGCCGAGCTGGATCATTGAGAGCCCGCGGCGAGTTCACTGAGGCGGCTGCCTCCTATGTGTCCCGAAGCGCTGGAGGGACGACGTGCAGTCGTGTTCGCATCCGGTCAGGCCGCACTGCGTCTCTTGCTCTTGGGCTCCCAACCAAAGCTGCCGCCGACGCGAGCCCGAGTCTCCGCCCGACAATGGGAGTGGTCTTGTCGACTGCGTGGGGCATCTTGATTTTCGGGCGATGGGTCCAGCTCCGAGCCGACAGGTTCCTTGCTCGTGGAGCCGCCCGGCTGAGGAGCTGGCGCGCTCCCTTCGAGTGGCCGCCCAGCCTGCGGCACTGAGCCGCCACAACTGCTCCTGCCAGTCGCGACCGGCGGGGCTCATCAACCCGTGACTGATTGCCTGCTGCCAAGCGGCCGCAACCAGCTCCTCATCGACGCATAGCTCCCATGCAACTAGGCCGAGGCTTGCCCCGCCGAAATGATCGAACTCCGCGACGACTTCGAGTATCTGCTGGATCGAGACCGGGGCCAGCATCCGCATCATCTCGAGGCTGCGCCAAGCGTCGTCATGCGGGGAGCATCCGCGGCGGTGCGTGGACGGAGCTTGTGTGGCTCCGTCCACGCACGTCGGACTCGACTCAGGCGTTGGCGGTCTCGCGCTGTGCGTTTTTGAGTACGCCGGTGCGGTTCTTGTGGGAGCGCTCGTACGCAACGACGTCTTTCGCGCGCTGCTCGTCGCCTTCCCCGAGGACCGCTTCGATCTCGGCGACGGTGAGCTCGTCATACCCGGGCCAGGGCTCCGCGCGCCGTAGTGCGGTGATGCGGCTCAGGACTGTGGCGCGGTTGTCGTTCTTGCGCTCGTAGGAGTCGACCTTGGCAAGGTCGATCTGCGAGAGCTCTGGGAGCTTGTTGATGATCTCCTGGGCTGTGAGCGAGTCATAGCGCGGGATCGCGAGATCTTCCTCGGAGGCGACTGCGCCTTTGATCTGTCCTTCGGCCTGTGCGACGCCGGGGACTTTGCGCGCCTGCCGGGCGGTTTGCTTGGTGCGCGTCTGTGTCTTGCTCGCGATATTCGTGACCTCACCGGCAACGCCGCGCGCGGCGTCTGCCGCACCGGTCGTGGTGATGTCGTAGGAGGGCTCACCCTCGATGTCCGCTCCGACGACCGCGTCGGTGAGCTTGGGGATCTCGCGCATGATGCGCTCGAGCATGCGCTCCTCCTCGCCGCGGATCGACGCGGCGAGCTTGGCCGTGTGCTCGTCTCCGACATCGCGCGCAAGGCGCTCCAAGGCCGTGTAGGTCGCGATCTCGAGCGCCTCGGTCGCGCACGCGTCCTTGGCGTTCTTGAGCACCTTCTCCTCACCACCCGATCCACGCAGCAGGTCAAACGGCGTCTTGCTCAGAGCAAGCCCCTGACTTACGAGCGACTCGGTGAAGCCGAGAAGCGCCTGCACCGGGTTGCGGCCCTGCTCCAGCTCGCCCACCCGCTCCTGGATCCGCTGGGCGTGCGCGCGGGTCTCATCCAGGTGCTTCTCGAGCCCGTCGCGGTAGGAGCCGCGCGGGGTCATCGCGATCTGGGAGCCGCAGAACGCTCACCAGGCCGATCTCGCTGGCGTGCGCTTCGCCCAGGTACTGCACGACCTTCTGGTCTGACTTGCTCATCAACTGCCTCCATCGTCATATCGTTGGGAAACGGATCTCGCGTTCCGCTTGCGCGGAACACCCCGGCGATCACCCTCTATACTGGGACTACCGGATCAACCGCGACGGCACGCGCGGGTCTCGCCACGCGCCGCTGATTGCCAGAACCGGCTCCGCTCCCCGGCAGAGCGCGAGCGGCTAAGTCACGGCGACGCGGTCGACTTTGCGGTGGTAGCGGCGTCCGATCCGTCCCCCAAGAATCGCCGCAAGCAAGGTCCCGAGCACGATCGCCGCCAGGGTGATCGCGGCGCCCGTGGCGAGCGTTCCTTCTTGGACTGGGATGCGCGGCAGGTTCAGGGCGCTCAGGACATTGTATTTCGAGCCGAGGATCGCGCCGGCCGCGCCGAAGAGGACCGTGATGATCACTCCGATCAGCCACGCTCCGAAACCCTGCCGGCCGCCGTCGAAGCGCGACATCCGTCCGGCCACATATCCACCTGCGTAGTAGGCAAGCAGTAACACGATCAGCAGCGCGATTGCCCCTCCGATGCCGATCGTGGCCGCGTTCTTCTTCGCCTCTGAGGAGCTTAGATGGGTGAGGCCGATTGCTGCGCCGGCTGCGCTGATGAACGCGGTTAAGATCGCCGCGATGCCGACCGCCACTAGCCAACCGAAGAAGGCCGCTCCCCAGTTGAGGCCGCCGAACTCCTCGCGTTGACGCTCAGCCTCGACGGAGCCGTTGGAGAGCGCTGACTCCGGCGCACGTGCGGGATCAGCCCGCACGGCGCCGAAGGTGATGTCTGAATTGACTTCCCTGGTGGCCACGGCTCACCCCGAGCTCTTGACGGTTTGCTGCACCTGCTCGGCCGACTGCTTGGCGCTGTCGGACATCACCTGGGCGTGTGCCTGTCCGCTCTCCTGCGCCGTCTGCGCGGCGACGGTCGCGGTCTCTTGAGCGATTTGCTTGCCGTGCTCGAGTGCCTCCTGCCCGGTCTGTCTGGCCTGCTCCTTGACCTGGTCGGCGACCGGCCCCATGCGCTCATTCTCGATTCTGCTGCTCGGGATGAGCATGCCGGCAAGAAAGCCCACTGCTGTCGCGCCGATCGCGAGGCCAATGGGATTCTCCTGCACGACGCCCACCGCCTGCCGGGCGCCCTGCTTCACATCATGGGGCTGCGGTGTTGCCGCTGAGACTCCGGATCCGATTCCCGTGACCTTTGATTTCACCGTGTCGACCTTGTCGCTGATCGACTCCTTTGCTCGGGCCGGGACGTCCGCCTTGTAGCCGAGCGCGTCGACTGTGTCGCCCATCCGCTCGCGTGTCTGCTCTATTTCCTGCCTGATGGCATCCGGGTCTTGGCCCATTGGACATCCTCCTTAACGCTTTCGACTGTTTGTTCGGGCACCGGAGGAGCTGCCTCCGCGACCTTGTTCTTTGCGAGCAGCGCCAGTGCCCCGGCCAACGCGCCGTACACGGCGGCCACGATCAGCGCTGCCAACCACACGTCCATGCCCGTGGCCAGTGCCGCCACCACGCACGCGGTGAAGCTCATCAGCGCGATCAGGGCGAGGATCCCCGCGCCGCCGAACATGCCCGCGCCAATCCCGGCCCGCTTTCCCTTCTGGGTCATCTCGGCCTGCGCCAGCTGCAGCTCTTGGCGCACCAGCGCCGAGACATCGGTGGAGAGCTGCTTGAACAACTCGCCCATCGGCTGCTCGCGCAGGCCGTTATCTGAATCGTGCGTGGCCATTCGCTAAACCGCCGGAACCGCGCCTGTTCTTGCCGGGCTGCTGGCGGCGTCTCAGCTCCGACCCCGTTGCCTGGGACGGCGAGGGTGGCCGGTTCATCTGCTCGGGCCGAGCACCCGCGGTGCGCGTCTGATAGCGCCGGCTGCTCGACGCTTTCAGGAACCTCGAGGCGATGAAGCCCAATGTCAATCCCCCCGCCGCGATCGCCCATGGCTGACGACGCCCAAAGTCCTCCATGTCTGCCAGCAGCTGGTCTGAGTCCTTATCGCGCAGATAGCCGCCGACGTTCTCGGCGTATCCGGCGATGCGATCGGCCGCCCTGGCCGGTCCGTGCTTTCCCTGGTCGCGTAGGGCCGCGCTGACCGAGCGCACGTCCGCGGCCTGCTCGGTGATCTTCGCGGCGGCTTGTGAGGAACGCTGGCTCAACTGCTCACGGAGCTTCTCCTGCGCCTGCTCCGCCGTCTGCAGGGCTTTGTTCTGCGCCTGGCTGGCGATCTCGGCGGCGTTCGTCTGCGTGCCGCCGTCACTGCCTCCATCTACTCCAGGGCGCGGAGACGGCTGATTTATGTCCTCGGGCATACGGTTCTTCCTTTGTTGGTTATCGGGGAGCGATGAAGTCGATGGGCTCAGACGATCGGTCAGCGGCGCTGGGTGTCGTCAACGTCGATCTGCTCCTTGCGGATCTCTTCAGAGACCTCGCGCTCGTCCTCGTGGGTCTCGGTGCCGAGCCGCACGCGCTCCTTGGCGACCGTGCGCTTCTCGACGACCGGCTCCTCCTCGTGGAGGACCACCTCATGCTCGTCCTCGGAGATCTCCGGCCCGGACATCGCATCGTCGACGTTCTCGCCGGTGATCGGCTCGCGTTCTATGCGAACCTCTTCGCGCCGGACCGGCACGGTCTGCTGGACGTTCTCGGTCACGACGTGCTTGCGCAGGCGCACGCGACCACGCTCGCGCTCAGCCGTGCCGACACGAAGCTCCTCCTCCGAGCGCGTCATCGCCTCGTCGCCATTCGGGCCGCTCGTACCGTCGCCGGCACCGCGCTCGGGTGAGGTGGGAGAGCCAGCGGCGGTCGTGGAGCCCTCGGTCGTGTACGGGACGCCGTAATGGTCAAACAGCTGGCGCTCCTCGGACTCAGAAAGCTCCTGGTCGGCGTCGATCCGAGGAGCATCCTTCACCTGCTCCTTGCTGACAGGTACCTTCAGCTCCTCTCCTGCCGGGCTCGCACTGCGGATCGGCACGAAGGTCTTCTTCGTCCCGAAAAGCCCGGTATTGACCAGCGCCCACTCGGGCTGGCCGCCCTGCGCGTCGTAATAGAGCTCGTCGATCTTTCCGATCTTCTCTCCGTCGCCATCGACAAGTGTGCGTCCGCGGAAGTCGTAAGCCTCGGTCGTCTTCGGCATTCATCCACCCTTCTCTCAGTCTTCGAGTCCCAATTATCTGGGACGTTTGATGTCCCTGTTGTACCCATTGGTCCCCGCTTCAACCATCCAAGTTGGACAGAACTGGGACAAGCCGCCTGATGGTCCACCGCTACCGTGCGTCGTCGCCGACCGCTACCGTCCCGTCTGCGATGGCGCCGTCAGTCCAGCCGGAACAGCCGAGCAGTCGCGCATCCGAGGCTCCGGTGTTTCTGCGCGCGGATGCCCTGGCCCGTCGCGAGCGAATTCTCGAAGCGGCCGCGACTCTCGCGAGTGAGCGGCGGGTCAGCATGGCCGAGATCGCCGCGGCGGCAGGAGTCGGCCGCTCAACTCTCTATCGCCACTTTCCCACGCGGCAAGCGCTCAGCAGTGCCCTGCTTGAACGGGAATCCGATGCCCAGTCCTCACCAGGCGAGCCAGCCCGTCAGTTTGGGAAGGTCGCGACGATGCCATTCCTGATGCCGGGGCAACTGGGCCGGGAGCGACCAGTGGCAGTTGAGGTCACGCGCGTTCTCGACGAGGTGCCCCCGCATCTGGTCCCCGATCAGCTCGTGGCCGAAGCCCGTCGAGTCGCCGGCGTGCCCGTCGCGCTGTACGTCGTCGATATCGACGGCTCGCATCTGCTTCGGCTCGCGGGAACGGAGGAGTTTCCCGACCAGATCGACGCTCCGCCGGCGCTCGGGCCTGAGATCGTCCCGGAGGGATTGCCGCCGTTCTACGAGCGGCTTCAGCGCCAGCTCCCCGGCTGTGTCCGTGGCCGGCCTCCGGATAGAGCTTGAGGTCGCGGTCGATTCCCGCCGCCTCCAGCGCGGGCCCCAAACGATCGGAGGTTTCCCGCGCCCTTCGGCGACCGATCCCTGCCGCTGTCGTTGACGCTTGCCGCCGAGAATCCATGCCTGGGTGCGAGCATCAGGGCGTAGCCGCGGCCCTGACGGAAGCCGATCACCCCGATCCTCCCCGTGCAGTCTTTTCGCTCGGCTGTCCAGGAGCGTGCGGCGTCGAGGTCGCTGAGCGGCTGAGACTTCACGCGCCGAGTCGACCTGTCGCCCAGGACCCGCTTGTTCATCGCCCGGTAGCCGCGTCGCTCGGCCTCCGCCTCTCGCGGCTGCAATCGCAGCCGGGTCACGGGATGGGCACATTCCTCCATGGGCAGGCGGAACGCGGGCGGCCACGATTGGCAACTGAGAAGCCGCGTCCGAGCCAGGAGGAACCCGACCATGCACACTGATCCATATCGCGAACCAGCCGAGCGCGACGCATCGGCACCGACCGCTTCGGATCATCGTCGAGGGTGGTCATGGCCACGTAAAGCTCGCGCGGCGACGGTTGGGATTGCGCTCGCCGCCGCGCTTGGCGCCTGCGGCTCGGCGTCCAAGCAGCCGCCAGCGACCGCATCAGCGACCGCTTCACCGGCCGCCACGCAGCCGGCCGACTCGTCGAGCCGGATCCCGCAGATCGTTCAGCGGGTCCAGCCATCAATCGTGACTGCTGTTCGCCGAGCAGAGCGATGGGCGGACAGGGACGGGTCAGGGCGTCGGCAGCGGCGTCATCTATCGCTCGGACGGAATCATCCTGACCAACCATCACGTCGTTGCGGACGCCAGCCGGATCGAGGTTGCTCTGGCCGATGGGAGCCGGGTCTCCTGGCCATGTGACCGCCACCGATCCCGACACCGACCTAGCCGTGATCCACGTCGACCGGAAGGGATTGCCTGCGGCTGAGTTTGACAGGGCGCTCCCCCAGGTAGGGGAACTGGCCGTCGTCCTCGGCAGTCCGCTCGGATTCGAGAAGACCGTCACCGCCGGCATCGTTTCGGGGCTCCACCGCTCGATTCCCGGCTCGGCCTCCGAGACGCGAGCGCTCGTTGACCTGATCCAGACCGATGCCGCGATCTCCCCGGGGAACTCGGGCGGCGCCGTGGTCGACGCCAGTGGGCAGGTGCTAGCAATAACTGTGGTTTGAGAGGCCGGAATCCCTGTGGTTGCGGGGGTTTCGGCCTTTCTTGTGCTGTCTGATGTAGTCATCAATTCGTTGTTGTTCTGTCCGGTTGGGCGGGTATGTTCGGTCATGTCAAGAAGGCCTCGTCCGACGGGTGCGCTTCACGTTGTCACCGATAGGCGGCCGGGAAGGAGCGGGAGTACGTCACGCATCTGTTGCGCCGCTCCTACCGTGAGGCGGAAGGTCAAGAACGAGACGGTTGGGAACATCTCGCATCTGTCTGAGGAGCTGGTCGAGCTGGTGCGGGGGTTGCGCGGCGAGCCGGTCGGCCTGTTGTCGGACGCGTTTTCGATCGAGCGGTCGCTGCCGGCTGGCACGTGAGTGCGGCGCAGGCGATGGCCAGCGGCTTGAGTGGCCAGGTTGCTTACGCTCACCGTCCAGGAGCGGGACTGGTGGTGGCGATGGTCTGCCAGCGGTGATCGCGCCGGCGTCGAAGCTCGGGACTGTGCGCGCGTTCGGGCAGTCGACGTTGGCTGACGAGCTCGGGGTAATGGATGCTGATGAGGACGATCTGTACGCGGCGATGGACTTGCTGCGGGATCGCCAGGAGCGGTCGAGGATCGTCTCGAGCGTCGGCACCTGAAGGATGGGGAGCTGGTGCTCTATGACGTGTCGTCGTCGTATTTCGAGGGGCGCTGCTGTGAGCTGGCGGCCTTGGGGTATTCGCGCGACGGCAAGCGCAGCAGCAGGCAGATCATCTACGGTTCTGTGCGACAAGCCGGCCGTCCGATCGCGGTTGAGGTGTTCGGTGGCGAGCTGCATGACGATAAGACGCTGCCCTCCCAGATCACCAAGCTGAAGGCGCGGTTCGGGCTCTCGCGGGTGGTGGTTGTCTCTGACCGCGGGATGGTGACCAAGGCCAATATCCAGCTGCTTGACGCGGAGGATGTCGGCTGGATCACGGCGCTCAAAGCGACGCAGATCCAGAAGCATGCCCGCCAGGGCGAGATGCAGCTGTCGCTGGTCGATCAGACCGATCTCGGCGAGATCACCGCCGAGGACTATCCGTGGGAGCGACTGACGTGAGCGGCGAACCGCTCGTGCCTCAGAGCGCGCCCGCAAACGAGCCGAGCTGTGGAGGCGACCGAGCGCGGTCTGGCTGAGATCGCTCAGCGTGTCGAGCGCGGCACGCTGACCGGGGCTGATCAGATCGGCCTGGCGGTTGGTCCAGCGCTGCGCCGCTACAAGGTCAAGAAGCACTTCCACGTGCAGATCACAGACACCACCTTCACCTACGAGCGCAAGACCGAGCAGATCGACGCCGAGGCTGCGCTGGACGGGATCTACGTGCTGCGCACCAACGTCCCTGACACCGGCTCTTACCGGCGAGGTGTGCGCTCCTACAAGAACCTCGAACAAGTCGAGCGCGCGTTCCGCACCTTCAAAGGCCCCGAGCTCGAGATCCGCCCGATCCACCACCACCTCGACGACCGCGTCCGCGCGCATGTGTTGCTCTGCATGCTCGCTATACCTCACCTGGCACCTACGCCACGCCTGGGCGCCTTCTTCAAAGACGAAACCCCGCCAATCCAGCCCGACCCCGTCGCCAAAGCCACCCGCTCACCCGCCGCGCAGCGCAAGGCCCGGACCAAGCGCACGAGCACCGGCGAGACCTGCCACGGCTACAAGAGCCTGCTCGCCGAGTCGCGACGCTTACCCGCAACACCATTCGCCTCCCCGGTAGCACCGCACCTTCCACAAGCTCGCCCAACCCACCGCCCTCCAAGCCCGCGCGCTCGACCTCGCCGAACACGCCCCGCTCGACCCGTAGTCACCACCATCCAACCTCGAACGGGCACAAAACCAATGACCACGGGTCATCCTCCTACCCGTTCAGGGGAACTTCGGCTAGGACGGATCAGCGTCGCGTACGTCCCGCCGCAGCAGGGCGCGGTCTCGGTCGGCTTCGCGATCCCGGCAGCGACCGCCACGCGGGTCGCCGACGAGCCGCTCGAGCACGGCCGCGTGCGACATGCCTACCTCAGTCTGCAACCCGCGCAGCTCACCTCGGAGATCGCGCGCGAGCTGCACGTGACCGTTGGCGGCGTGCTGGTGTACGCCCTCGCGCCAGACGGTCCGGCTGCGAAGGCTGGCATCCGCCCGGGCGACGTCCTGACGGCGGTTGGCGGCCAGAAGGTCGCCAGTGCCGAGGAGCTGTTCGCCGCGCTTCGCCAGCATGACCCCGGCGAGGGCGTCGCCATCTCCTACGTCCGAGACGACGGGACCCACACTGCGCATGCGCAGATCACTGACCGACCGTCCTAGGGCGCGGCATCGGCGACTCGACTGCGGGCGGATCGCGGCTTGGGCCTGCGAGTACTCTCGCGGGCCGAGCCGCCCACCGCCCCCGCAGCATCGTTTTAGGCGACGTCGCCACGTGCCATCGCGCTCGCGTCTTTGCGCGTTCTATGTCGTGAGGAGATGGGTGACTTCGTCCATATGCACTGGTCAGTCACCCTGCTTGGATGGAATTGTGACCAGCGCAGACTCCAAGTCTCGTAGCTCGGCTCCCGTCACGCAGACGAGGAGAACAGAAATGAGAGGCTCCGGGGGTGATCGTAGGTGACTCGGAGGCTGTGACGGGCTCGGGTTTCGCGGCTTGAGCAGGCTTTCTTCGCTGCTTGCGGGGTGTGGGCGGGGCTTGGGGGACGCGCACAGGTTCAGACCGTAGGTTCGGGCTGTCTGATGGTCCGAACTTGGAGGTCGTCGCCCGTGCGCGTCAGCGCTGCATTCTCTCGCCTGCTCGATCTGCCTGGAGTTTGGGTCCGCAAGGTTGTGTTCGACCCCGATCGGGTGGTGGTCACGGTCGTGTTGCGTCGTCGCCGCCTTCGGTGCCCGAAGTGCTCGTACTCAACGCGCCATCGCGAGAACAAACAGCATCACGACTCCGTCTGGAGACATTTGGATCTCGGGGTCTGGCGCTTGGAGGTTCACGCCCGGCTGCGGCGGCTGGTCTGTCCCGAGCACGGGGTGCGCGTGGAAGGCGTCCCGTTCGCGCGCGACGGCGCCCGGTTCACCCGCGACTTCGACAACCTGGTCGCTTGGCTGGCGACGAAGACCGACAAGACGGCGGCCTGCCGGCTGACCCGGATCGACTGGCAGACGGTCGGGCGGGTCATCAAGCGCGTCGCCGACGAGCACCTCGGCGAACTGGACCGGCTCGGCGATCTGTTTGAGATCTCGATCGATGAGGTCGCGTGGCGAAAAGGTCATCGCTACCTCACGCTCGTCGGCGACCACACTCGCGGATGCGTGGTGTGGGGCACCGAGGGCAAGGGACAGGCCGCCGCCGATCAGTTCTTCGCCGAGCTGGACCCACCGCCACATCAGGGGCCTTCCGAGCACGCCGGGCAACCGTCGTGGGAGCCAGCACCGGCGATCATGATCCCGTTCGGCCCCTGCCCGATCGTGCCCGCTGGCGAGGGCATTCCCGGCGCGTGGATCACCGACGGCGCCGAGATCGACCCCGCGATCTTCGCGCGCGCCTCCCGGCTGAGAGCGGTCTCGATGGACATGACCGGCGGGTACGCCAAGAGCGTCCGCGATCACGCGCCGCGGGCCACGATCGTGATCGACAACTACCACGTCGTGCAACTCGCCACCAAAGCGCTGGACGAGGTCCGCCGCGAACACTGGAACGACCTGCGCCACGCCGGCCAGGCCGACGCCGCCAAGCAGTTCAAGCACGACCGCTGGGCGCTCTTGAAGAACCCCGACGAGCTCAACGACCGTCAAGCCACCACCCTCGCCGCGATCCAAGCGGGCGGCGGGAAACTTGCACGCGCGTGGGCGATGAAGGAGATGGTCCGCGCGATCTTCGCGCCCGGCCTCACCATCGAGGCCGTCAACGAGCTGCTCGACAGGCTCCTCGCCCACCTCTCACGCTGCCGACTGCGGCCCTTCATCCGCCTGGGCAAAACGATCCGCAAACACCGTGAGGGGATCCTTGCCGCCCGTCGACTGAAGCTCAGCAACGCCAGAGCCGAGGCGCAGAACAACAAGGTGAAACTGATCGTCCGACGCGCCTACGGGTTCCACTCCGCTCAGGCCGCACTCGCGCTCGTTCACCTCACCTGCGGGCCGGTCACACTCACACTCCCACACGAACAAACATTCGCGTGACCTCACCTACGATCATGCCCGGAGAGCCAGAAATGAGCCACATCACGCTTGCCGAAAATAGACCCCGTCCCGATTCATACACTCAAAGCAAGCATGGCGCAAACGGCCACTGTGCAGATCCAGATGCCCGAAATGGGTGAGTCGGTCACCGAGGGCATCGTCCTCGAGTGGCACGTCGCCGAGGGCGATTTCGTCAACGAGGGCGACACCGTGGTCGAGGTCTCGACCGACAAGGTCGACGCCGAGGTTCCGGCGCCGGCGGCCGGCGTGATCACGAAATTGATCGCCCAGGTCGACGAGGAGGTGCCCGTCGGCGCGCCGTTGGCGGAGATGGAGCCGGGCGAGGACTCCTCCGACGGCTCCAGCGCCGGGGCTGCGGGTCCTGTCTCGGGGGAGGGAGGGCCCTCGGACGCCCCAGAGGCGTCCTCGAGCCCCCCACCCCCAAGCCACCCGCAGACCGACGGTGGAGCTGACGCAGGAGCGACGGCCGCAGCTGCCACAGCCACCAACGGCGCCGACGTGCGGGCGACTCCCATCGCCAGAAGGGTCGCCGCCGAGAATGGCGTCGACCTCGGCTCGGTTTCGGGAAGCGGGCCTGGGGCGAAGGTGACCAAGGAGGACGTCCTGGGAGCTTCGAACGGCAGCGGGGTGGCGGCAGCACCCGCGCCGGCCGGTGAGGCGAAGGCGCTGCGGGGGCCGGCCGGGATGCTCGCCCAGGCGATGGACGAGAGCCGCGAGGTCCCGACCGCGACCTCGTTCCGGACGATCTCGGTCGACACCCTGGACGCCAAGCGGAAGGCCCTCAACGCGATCCTCAACGAGCGCGGGATGAAGGTCTCCTTCACCCACCTGATCGCCTGGGCGATCGTCCAGGCGGCCCGGGAGTGGCCGGTGATGACGCGGGTGTTCGAGCGGCGCGACGGCAAACCGTTCGCGATCGAGGGCGGCCCGGTCAACCTCGGGATCGCGGTCGACATCGAGCGCAAGGACGGGTCCCGCAGCCTGATGGTCCCGACGATCAAGGGCTCCGACGGCCTCGACTTCGCCGCCTTCCACACCTACTACGAGGAACTGATCAAGAAGACGCGCGAGAGCAAGCTGACCGCCGACGACTTCCAGGGGACGAACATCTCGCTGACCAATCCGGGCGGGATCGGGACGATCTCCTCGGTGCCGCGCCTGCTCAGCGGGCAGAGCGCGATCATCGCCACCGGCTCGATCGCCTACCCGCCCGAGTGGGCCCATGCCGGCCCCGACCGGATCAAGCAGCTCGGAGTCTCGAAGGTGATGACGATGACCTCGACCTACGACCACAGGGTGATCCAGGGGGCCGAGTCGGGCTCCTTCCTGCGCCGGATCGAGCAGCTCCTGCAGGGCGAGGACGGCTTCTACGAGTCGGTCGCGGCCGACCTCGGGGTCGAGTCGGGCGCGATCACCGCCGCCCACCCGGCCGCTGCCTCGGCGCCGCCGCTCGGCGCGCCGCCGCCGCCGACCACCCCGACCCAGCCCGACGAGGAGCTTCTGCAGGCCGTCCAGGCCGCGACCTCGCTACTGAAGGGCTACCGGACCCACGGCCACCTCGCCGCCCGGCTCGACCCGCTCGGCAGCGAGCCGAAGGGCGACCCGGCGATCCAGCCAGAGAACCTCAACCTGACACCCGAGCTGATGGCGCGGATCCCGGCCTCGATCCTGCGGATCGGCGTCCCCGGCGAGACCCTGCTCGAGGCGCTGCCGCGGATGCGCGAGGCCTACTGCGGCACGATCGCCTACCAGTTCGAGCACCTCTCCTCCCACCAGCAGCGGACCTGGCTGCGGGAGATGGTCGAGACCGGCGCCCACCGCGAGCCGCTTGCCGACGATGAGAAACGGCGCCTGCTGCAGCGCCTGATCGACGTCTTCGAGTTCGAGCGCTTCTGCGAGAAGGCCTACCTCGGGCAGAAGATCTTCGCGATCGAGGGCCTCGACGTGCTCGTGCCGATGCTCGACGAGCTGATCACCCTCTCCGGCCGCGGCGGCGCCGAGGAGGTCGTGTTCGGTATGGCCCATCGCGGCCGGCTCGCGGTCCTCGCCCACAACCTCGGGCGCTCGGTCGAGTCGATCCTGGCCGAGTTCGAGGGCTCGAAGCAGATCGAGGCCGTGAAGGCGGTCGCCTCGATCCCCCACCACGGAACCGGCGACGTCAAGTACCACTACGGCCACGAGGGCGTCTACGAGACCCATGCCGGCGAGAAGATCGCCGTCCGCCTCTACCCGAACCCGAGCCACCTCGAGTTCGTGAACCCGGTCGTGGTCGGCGCCGCGCGCTTCATCCAGTCCGACTTCGAGGGGGCGAAGATCGCCCACGACCCTCGCCGCGCCGTCCCGGTCCTGCTCCATGGCGACGCCGCCTTCCCGGGCCAGGGCGTCGTCGCCGAGACCCTCAACCTGCAGGGGCTCCGCGGGTACACCACCGGCGGCACGATCCACATCATCCAGAACAACCAGGTGGGGTTCACGACCGACCCTGAGGAGGGCCGGTCGACCCCCTACGCGGCCGACATGGCGAAGGGATTCAACGTCCCGATCGTCCACGTCAACGCCGACGACGTCGAGGCCTGCTCGGCGGCGATCCGGCTCGCGATGGCCTACCGCGAGCGCTGGGGCCGGGACATCGTCATCGACGTCATCGGTTATCGCCGCTACGGCCACAACGAGACCGACGAGCCGGCCTACACCCAGCCGACGACCACGGCCAAGATCAAGGCCCACGCGCCGGTGTCGGAGATCTACGCGGCGAAGCTGATCGACGAGGGCGTGATCGCCAAGGACGATGCCGATCGCGAGGGGACCGAACGGCGCGAGCAGATGTCGGCGGCGCTGAAAGACCTGCGGCGGAAGATGGAGCTCGGCGAGTACGAAGACCCCACCGTGACGACCAGCGCGACCGGGGAACTCGACCGCAGCGCCAGCCCGCCGGTCGAGACCGCGGTGCCGATCGAGCGCCTACGCCCGCTGAACGAGGCGTTGATCCAGGTGCCGGAGAGCTTCACGATCCACCGCAAGCTGCGAAAACCGCTCTCGAAGCGGATCCCGGCGCTCGAGGAGGGCGGGATCGAATTCGGCCACGCAGAGGCCCTCGCGTTCTCGACGCTCCTGACCGAGGGGGTGCACATCCGTCTCACCGGCCAGGACACCGAGCGCGGCACCTTCTCGAACCGTCACCTCGTCCTCCACGACGAGAACACCGGGCTGAAGTACTGCCCGATGCAGAACCTCGACGAGGCCAAGGCGCCGTTCGAGCTCTACAACAGCCCGCTCTCGGAGATCGCCTGTCTCGGATTCGAGTACGGGTACTCGGCGACAAATCCGAACGCGCTGGTGATCTGGGAGGCGCAGTACGGGGACTTCGCCAACGCCGGCCAGGTGATCATCGACAGCTTCATCGTCTCCGGCGAGGCCAAGTGGGGCCAGACAAGCCGCCTGACGCTGCTCCTGCCGCACGGCTACGAGGGCTCCGGCCCCGAGCATTCGAGCGCCCGGATCGAGCGCTTCCTCGCGCTCGCCGCCGAGGGCAACATCCGGATCGCCAACCCGAGCACCGCGGCCCAGTACTTCCACCTCCTCCGTCGCCAGGCGCTGATCCGCAAGCCGCGCCCGCTGATCGTCTTCTCACCGAAGGGCCTGCTGCGCCTCGATCGCGCCGCCGCGACTCCGGAGCAACTGACCAACGGCCACTTCGAGCTGATCCTCGACGACCCGAAGGCGGCGGATCGCCGCGACAAGGTCGAGAGGCTGATCCTCTGCTCGGGCAAGATCTACCACGACCTCGACGCCAGCGAGCGCCGCGATGCGGCCGAGGACGTCGCAATCGCCCGGGTCGAGCTGCTCTACCCCTTTGCCAAGCAGCAACTCGAAGGCCTGATCGACTCCTACCCGAACCTGAAGGAAGTCGTCTGGACCCAGGAGGAGCCGCGCAACATGGGCGCCTCGAAGGTGATGTCGAGACGTCTTCCCGAGCTGCTGCCCGAGGGCGTCGAGCTCGGCTACGTCGGGCGCCCGACCCGCGCCAGCACCGGCGAGGGATATGCCGCGGCCCACGCGCGCGAGCAGGAACGGATCGTGCTCACCGCCCTGACCCGCGGAAGCTGATGCGCAAGCCGGTGCCAGGCCCCCTCTTCCGCTGGGTGAAGCGGTTCAGCTGGGTCGAGCTGGCGATCTTCTCGGCCCTGATCGTGTTCTGGATCGCGCCTGGGTTCGAAACCGAGACGATGGTGTTCGGGTGGGCGCACGGCCTCGGGTTCATCGCACTCTGTGTGGTGATCTGGATCGCGGCGGTGAGGCGCGAGGCTCCGTACACGCTCCTCGCGGCCACCCTCACACCCGTCGGCCCGGTTGGAAGCGTGATCGGAATCGAGCTGATCGAGCGCCGCGGCTGGGGTGTCGCCGAGTCTCCACAGAGCGCCGCGAATTCACCGTAGACACGCACGCTGCCTTGACCAGCGA
The DNA here is from genome assembly GCA_963805455.1 of uncultured Solirubrobacterales bacterium. GTDB lineage: Bacteria > Actinomycetota > Thermoleophilia > Solirubrobacterales > 70-9 > VRUE01. The sequence goes on along the minus strand of CAWDUJ010000006.1, from coordinate 357,910 downwards.
CGCCTGAGGCGCTATAGCTAACAGGTGACTGTTCTTCCGGGCAGTCCCGTCCGGGGGAACGGCCGCGTCGGCATCCCTCCCTGGCTACCGACGCACAGGTGCAGTGAGGGTCGCGCGGACCCCCCTGCCTCCCGCGGCCCTTGCTGTACCTATCTTGCAGGGGGCCCTTGGGGCCCCCTGCCGATCAACCCCTGAGGTTCCTCAGAACCGTCTGCAGGATGCCGCCGTTGCGGAAGTAGGTGATCTCGTTCGGCGTATCGAGTCGGACCTTCGCCTCGAACTCGATCAGCCCGGCGCCCTCACGCCGGGCACCGACCCTGACGGTGCCCGCGGCGCCGTCCTCGAGGTCGCCGATGTCGATCAGCTCCTCACCGGTGAGGCCGAGGCTCTCGGCGCTCTCGCCATCGGGGAACTGGAGTGGCAGCACACCCATCCCGATCAGATTCGAGCGGTGGATCCGCTCGAAGCTCTCGGCGATCACCGCCCTCACCCCGAGCAGACTGGTCCCCTTCGCCGCCCAGTCGCGGGAGGAGCCGGACCCGTACTCCTTGCCGGCGAGGACGACGAGCGGCACGCCCTCGGCGGCGTATTCCATCGCCGCATCAAAGATGGCCACTTCGGCCTCGCCGTCGGGGAAGCGACGGGTGTAACCCCCGGCGCGCTCGACCAGGAGGTTGCGGAGTCGGATGTTGGCGAAGGTGCCGCGGATCATCACCTCGTGGTTGCCGCGCCGCGAGCCGTAGGAGTTGAAGTCACGCGGCTCGACACCTGCCTCGATCAGCCAGCGACCGGCGGGGCTGTCTTTTTTGATCGCCCCTGCGGGTGAGATGTGATCGGTGGTGATCGAGTCACCGAGCACAGCGAGGACCCGCGCCTCCTCGATCGGCTCGACCCCCGGCGCCTCGGCCGGCATCCCTTCGAAGAAGGAGGGGCGGCGGACGTAGGTCGAGTCGGGCCAGGTGTAACGGTCACCCTCGGGCACCTCGACCGCGTTCCAGTTCTCGTCTCCCGAGAGCACCTCCCCGTAGTTACGGGTGAACATCTCCGACGCGATCGATTTGCCGACCACCTCCTTGATCTCCTCGGCGCTCGGCCAGATGTCGTGGAGGTAGACCGGCTCACCGTCGGAGCCCTGGCCGAGCGGCTCGCTCGCGAGATCGATGTCCATCCGTCCAGCGAGCGCATAGGCGACCACCAGCGGCGGGCTCGCCAGGTAGTTGGCCTTGACGTCCTGGTTGATCCGGCCCTCGAAGTTCCGGTTGCCGGAGAGGACCGAGCAGACGACCAGGTCCTTCTCCTCGACCGCGGCCGAGATCTCGGGCGGCAGCGGCCCGGAGTTGCCGATGCAGGTCGTGCACCCGTACCCGACGAGGTTGAACTGGAGCTGGTCGAGGTACTCGGTGAGGCCGGCGTTCTGGAGATAGTCGGTGACGACCGTCGAGCCAGGGGCGAGCGAGGTCTTCACCCACGGCCGCCGCTCCAGGCCGCGCTCGATCGCGTTGCGGGCGAGGAGGCCGGCGCCGACCATCACCGACGGGTTGGAGGTGTTGGTGCAGCTCGTGATCGCGGCGATCACGACCCGGCCGTGGTCGAGTTCGACCACCGTCCCGTCCTCGAGGGTGACCTGGACCGCGTCCTCGCTGCAGCGCCAGAGTGTCGTCGTGGTCCCACCGGTCACGGCGGGACGGGGGCGGTCGGCCTCGATGTCGTGGTCCTCGGCCGGCGGGTCCGACGCCGGGAACGACTCCTGCCCGGCCTCATCGAGGTCGCTCAGCTGCTCGGCGGCCTCGGGGTCGAACTCCTCCATCGCCTCCAGGAACGCCTCCTTCGCCTGCGCGAGAGGAACCCGGTCCTGCGGCCGTTTCGGGCCGGCGATGCTGGGCTCGACGTCGCCGAGGTCGAGCTCGAGCGTCGCCGAGAAGACGGGGTCTTCGTAATCGGCGTCGGCGAACATCCCCTGCTCGCGGGTGTAGGCGTCGACGAGCTCGATCGTCTCGGTCGGCCGGCCGGTCAGCTCGAGGTAGCGGAGCGTCTCGGCGTCGACCGGGAAGATCGCGCAGGTCGAGCCGAACTCGGGCGACATGTTCCCGATCGTCGCCCGGTCGGCGAGGCCGAGGGTCGCCAGCCCGGGCCCATAGAACTCGACGAACTTCGCGACGACGCCGTGGTCTCGAAGCATCTCTGTCACGGTCAGGACCAGGTCGGTGGCGGTTCCGCCCCCGGGGAGCTCGCCGTCGAGGCGGAAGCCGACGACCTGCGGCAGCAGCATCGACACCGGCTGCCCGAGCATCGCCGCCTCGGCCTCGATCCCGCCAACGCCCCAGCCGAGGACGCCGAGGCCGTTGACCATCGTCGTGTGCGAATCGGTCCCGACCAGCGTGTCGGGGTAGGCCTGCGGGGTATCGCCGCGGCCGCCGCTGTAGACGACCTGGGCGATGTGCTCGAGGTTGACCTGGTGGCAGATGCCGGTCGCCGGCGGGACCACCGTGAAGTTGTCGAACGCCTCCCTCCCCCACTTCAGGAACGAGTAGCGCTCGCGGTTGCGCTCGAACTCGCGCTCCGCATTGAGGGCGAAGGCGCGCTCGTTGCCGAAGGCATCGACCTGCACCGAGTGGTCGATTACGAGGTCGACGTCGACGAGGGGATTGATCTTCTCCGGGTCGCCGCCGATCTCGGCCATCGCGTCGCGCATCGCGGCGAGGTCGACGACCGCCGGGACCCCGGTGAAGTCCTGCATCAGGACCCGCGCCGGCTGGTACGGGATCTCGACGCTCGGCTCGGCTGCGGCGTCCCAGCTCGCGATCGCCTCGACCGTGTCGGCGGTCGCCGAGACTCCGTCCTCGAGCCTGAGGACGTTCTCCAGCAGCACCTTCAGCGAGTACGGGAGGCGGGCGACGTCGAACTTGCTCTGTAGCGCGTCGAGCCTGAAGATCTCGTACGAGCGGCCTCCGACATCAAGTGTCGATTTAGCGCCGAAGGAGTCCGCGCTTCTCATGTCCCCATCCTACGAGGCGGACATTTCCGGCAGCGGCCCGGCGCCGAGTCCGCGGTTTGGAGGTGAGCGAGAAGCTAACCACGATTCGTCCTTAGTGAGCGGGTGAGCGCGGTGCAGGCCCTTTGCGAGAAGGAGAGTGCCGCGTGGAGCGCCACGCGGCCGCTGGCCGGCCAAAGGCTCTCCCGATACAACTTTCTACCAATCGCGGAGTAGAGCCGCCGCAGAGAAGGAGTCATGGGCGCTGAACGGACGGTCCTCATTGTCCGAATCACAGAGTCCCCGGACGCCGGGGATCCGGGATAAGACCCCAATCGGCGTCCGGGTCACTCTGCCCACGCAGTTGCCGACCTTGAGGAAAGGGAGTCCTCGAGGCTCGTCCAACCGCGGGTACTGCCTTTGCGCCTGCCGGGAGGGAGAGCCCGGTGGCCCACTCGCCGCCTTGCCCAGGGAAAGGGCGCGGGCGGCAGCCTTCCGGGCCTCGGGCCCGGGTGAAGCGCAAGCGTTCGGCGTCCTGTCGCGGACCGCTGTCATTGGATCCCCTGTTGACTTCGCTGAGCGGCTCGCCCCCGCCCTCAGCGGTACGGCAGGCGATGCCCTGACTGGCCTAAAAAGATAAACGATGTGACCTATCCACGTCAAGTATTTGAGCTTCGAATTGAGATATTCACACGTTTCCGCTCTCCGCCTAAAACGGCACCGAGACAGGCAATTATGGGGAGCGCCCTCCTTTCCAGAAGGAAAATTATGCCTACTTCAATAGCTCCGTCAGCGACCGGTAGAGATCAATCAAACGGCGGCGCAGGCAGGCCCGAGTTGGACCGGCCGAGGACCATCGCGCCTAGCGGCGCAAATGGGCGTGCTTCGTCTTTCGACCCCCGCAAGCCGTCTTGGTCCTGACCCGCTTGGTGAGGTGTGCACCGTTCTGGCCGGTGAACGCCACGGAAACAGTCGAAGCGGAAGCGCAGAGCGACCTTGTGTTGACGAGATATCCCTGCTTGCCGCCGAACAAATCGAGTCGGAAGTGGCCGATCTGCGCGTCGGGAATGACGGGCACGACGGTCTTCAGGCGTCCGTTGACCGTGGTCGATTCGCCTCCTGGCAGGAGCATCACCTGGCCGCGCAGGATGAAGACGACGTGCGGCAGGGTGCCGAAACCCGAGACGGCGTAGGCAGCACCCTCGAGCGGTTGATCGAGCTGGGGCGATTTGACCCATGCGGTCCCGATCGCCTGGCGGCCTTCACAAAGTTTGGCGGCCAGCTCGGCCCGTGAGCAGATGTTGCCGAGGTGACGCTGGTCGATGGCAAACGCTTTGGGCAGCGTCACCGAAAGAGATTTGATGTTGGCGTCGCCTGGGCGGGTCCAGAGGTCGAAGCGCAAAGCCGGGTCCTGGCTGCGCCGCGTCTGTCTGCGCTTGCCGAGCTGACGCACGGTCATCTTCGGCTTGAAGCCCAGGCCCTTGCAGTTGTCGACGTGGAACGGGGAGCTAAAATCCGCCGTGGTTCCTTCGGCACCGACTCCCTGCGATTCCACGGCGAATTGCGAGCAGTTCGTGGGATTGATTGTGAAGTTCGGATGCCCTGCGCTGTCGGTCCGGTTTGTATTGACCTGGATCGAGCGCATTCGGATTGGAACACCTCCGATGATCGAAGGAACCGTGTCGGAAACGGCGTCCACCTGAGCGGTCTGGGGGTTGACATGTAGCGCTACGCGCACAACCACCGTCCCGTAGTCATAGGGCCCGGCAAGCGCGGGAGTGACCGCGGCAAGGCTGAGCGACGCTCCCTTGAACGGCCCGGCAAGATAGACCTTCCCGAGGGCGTGGAATGGATGCCCTCCCGGGCCCGCGGCCACGATGGTCGTGCCGATCAGGCTCGAGCCTGGGCAACTGGGGTTGGCCAGCTCGCTTCTGCCGAGGCTGCCGGCCGCGTGAGCGATCTCGGCCTCCGAGCAGTAGGAGATACCGCGCAGGTTTCCGGTGAATCCGGGCGGCATCTTGAAGTTCAGGTCGCCGAGGAACTGGTCGCCGTCATCTCGGTCCAGCTTGAGAATGAACGAGCTGTAAGCCCCCGCAGCAGCGTCGGACGTCCCGGCTTCGAGCCGGGGGTTGAACGGCCGAATCTGTTCGGGACACCGTGCGCCGTTCGGCCCGGAATCCAATCCGAAGCCCTCGACGGACGTGACCGGTGGCACTGACGCATTCCACGGGGTGAAAAGGGCAGTCGTGTTGTAGAACGAGCAGAAGGTGGGAGTTGCCATCAGGCCGCGGTCTGAGGCGAAGAGGTGCACGTCGAACTCGTTGAAGGGAACCTGGGGCAGATCCTGGAAGTAGACCGTGACCTGACCGGTGGTCGGGTCTGGTTTCGCCGAGCCAACGAGCTTGGCATGGATCCCGTAACCGTTGGCCATCATGAAGATGCGGTATTGGTCCCCCGGCTTCGGTTCACCGAAGTAGAGGGATCCTTCCAGCGGTTCCGCCAGAGCGATAGATTTGATCGCGATCGTTCCTATCTTGGCGTTGTCCGGGCATTGGTCGGGGCCTTCGCTGCCGAAGTTAGCCTGAGCATCGGTGCATGCGATCTGACCATCGGCCGCATCCGGGTTGATGGTCAGGCCCGGGGGGAACTGCACAGCGGCGGATCGAATTTGCGACGGTGAAGCGGCGAAACCGAGGAACAGCGGGTCTTTCAACTCGATGTCGACACCGGTGGCCGAGTCCGACTCCGTGGTTGTCGGCCTTGAAAACAGAACGGGTTTGAAAACCTCATTTTCGCAACCTGTGATTGCCGGGTAGGTGCTGTGTGCTTCGGAGAGGTGGCCGAGGTCCTGGTAGGACTGAACCTTCAAGGTGGTGACCAGCGGTTCTCCGGTGCAGGTCGTCGGATTGTCGATCAGCGGATGTACTTCCTGTGAGGAAGGCGTCGGTTCGGATATGCAAGTCACATCGGCCAAGCCCGGGCATCCTGCGGGGTTACCGGGGGAGCCCTTTGCGAATCGTTCGGCATCGTGTTCGAATTCGAAGGGGAAGCCCCAGAAAATGAGATCTGCTGCAGCGAGGGGGGTCGCCTGGGTGATGTTGGAGACGGTGAAGCGCAGTCCGTAGTCGTCGGCGGTGCGTACGGTGATCGGAATAGTGATCGGGATGTTCAGCTCCGGGACGATGAAGGCGAACATCGCCACCTGACTTCGCGGGACGGCCATGTTGAAGACAGGTACCGTGCCCAGCAGGTAGTTGGGATCGCCTTTGTAGTTCGCGTGAAGGGTGATCAGGCCGGCCTGGGAGCCGGGGAAGCATTCCTGCAGGGCGAATTCCAGCGAGGAGCATCGACCGATCGCTTCCGGGTTGCCGAAAACGCCACGCGGCGCATCGAAAATGACGTTGCGTGCTGCCTCCGGGGAGCCGGGATCCTTGAGTCTGAACGATGTCGTGAGGTCCGGGTGACCGCCCGCCTGGGAGTCGTTCCCCCCGCTTGTGAAGCTTTCTATTTCCACGCTGGCAGAGGCCGGCGCCGCGGATAGGGCTACCCAGACGGCCGCCACGAACATGCATCCGAGCGCGGCGCGCAGCGCTCCACGGCTGAGGTATCGGAATCGAATGGCTCTCATCATCATCTGCTCGCTCCTCAACCGTGTCGCTTTCGGCTTCTCCGGCTATGGCGCTTGTGATGAGGGTGGCGCCGCGCCTTCACGCAACGCCCGCGCCTGATGACACGATGACGTCCGCAGGCCCCATGCCTTCCCGATCCAGTTTCGTTTCCGCTGGAACCCCGAAGGGTCGGGATCTTCGCCGCAGGAGGGGTTACTGAGCCGGGCCCGTGACACTCGTCCGAGGCTTTGCAGGGAATCGGAGGCGGCGTGTACGCAAAACCTCCAGCCGTTCTCGCGTCGTAGATCTTGACGAGATCGCCATTTTCATCTTGGGGCACCAGGGTGTCACGAGTGAAGAAGTATGCGTTCGAGCCGTTGGCATCTACTCCCAAGAGCTTGGAATCGAAGGGGCTCCCACCGGTGGAAATCAACTGGATGCTGCCCTTCTCGTACTCGTAGGCATCGATCCGTCCATCCAGGTCTCGCGGCGCGATCGCATCCGCCGAGTTGAAGAAGACGGACCCGTTTTCGGCAAGTCCGAGACCGCCCTCAGGCAGCGTCGAAGCCCCGACCGCTCGCGCCTTGGTGGGATTGCACGAGGCGCAGAGGACGGATCGTTCCTGGGCGTCGTAGCGGAAGACCTCCATATAACCGCCGTTGTCGTAGCCGGTTAGCGGCTGCCCCGACGCGAACGCCGCGTAGCGGCCGTCTTTGCTCACCTGGAAATCGCCATACGTATGTGTGGCTGCTTGCGTCACGGCATGCACAATCGCCGGATTGTCGATCGGGTTGTACGGCGGGACGAGAACTTCAAACTCCACCACGTTGGAGCCATTCGCCGCGAACACGTTGCCGGACGCACCATCCACCGCGACGCCGCGCGAGTTGCTCATTTTTCCTTCCCCGAAGGTCTCCACCAGCGAGCCATCGGGTTCGAACTCAGAGATTCTGTTCCCCTCGTCGACGTAGACGTTGTGCGAGATCGGGTCTCCCGCCACCGCGGTGCTGTCAGTGTCGATCACCACCCCTTCGACGGCAGGCATACCCGCGGTGAATTCCGCGACGTCATATTGCTCGACGGGGCCGTTGCTCCAGCTCGAGGCGTAGACATGGCCCGCGTCATCGACCGCGACATTGCACGTCGCCACGCCGGTCGTGTAGATCCCGGTTTCTTCGTAGTCGCCGGCTTCAAGCGGGATGGAGGGCGACTGTGGCGTGAATTTGTACACCGCCCCTTCATAGGAGCCGACGTATACGGATCCATCCCCCCCAACCGCGACGCCACAAGCTGAAGGCACCGAGATGGAGCCAAGACTGGAGCCGTCCGGAGCGAAAATCTTGACCGGATACCCGTAGTTCGCCACGTAGATATCGCCCGCGAGTTCTCCCCCGGAGCTGTCCACGGCAACTTGTGTTTCCGTGCCGCCCCCTTCGAAGCTCAGGCCGGTGATCGTGTTGGTTCCGGGAGCGGGGCCGGCCGTGAAGTTCTTCGGCGCGCCTGTGGACCCGCCGGTTTCGTAGCGAAAGACCTTGCCGCCACCTCCAATGGCGTTTACGTAGAGATCGTGGGTCGACTGATCGATCGTCATTGCCTCCGGTGCACTGAGCCCCGCAACGAAGTTGGCCGTAGATAGATGGTGCTGGGGCGGCTTAGGCGGCGGCTTGCCGGTGCTGGAATCAAGGGTTGCGACGAAGTGGGGCGGCTCTCCGGGCTTGACCACATACAGATTGGCCTGGTCGTCGACAGAAAGGTTTTCGGGGTTGGACAGATCGAGCGCCTCGGGCGAGAGGAAGTAGAAGGTGCCGGCCTCCGAAGCCACGCCCGCACCGCCCGCGAATGCAACCGCGCTGCAGTCCGGTCCGCCGGCCACCGTGTTCCATTCGCCTGGGGGATTGCATTCGTCGCTGTTGCTCGGCCCCGATTCGCCGACGGACACCAATTCGAGATGCATCGTCCCGCCGTTGTCGACTTCGGCCTCGTAGATATCGGCGCTGGTATCTGTGTCGGCGGAGAGCAGTTTGTCCCTCGTCGAGAAAAAGATTCGCGAGCCGTCATCGGTCATGCCCGCATACAGGGCGCCAGAGCCGGCTCCCGGCGTAAGGTCGACCGAGTGCGACGACCCCGCCATGTGGAGGTACAGGTGCCAGTATTCGTTTCCGGCGGAATCCGTCGAGATCTTTCGCCCCACGATCACCCTGGAGCCGCTACTCGAGACATCGAGCTCTCCGATTCCCGACCCGCTCATCGTTTCCCCTTCCGGCAGGGTGGAGACGACTTCAGTCGTACCTTCTGCGAGGCCGCGCTCGTAGATCGTCACATCCCCGTTTTCGTTTCCGGTCGCCTCCAGCTTCGCCGTTGTCCCGAACACGAGATGCTCTCCGTCGGCCGAGAGGTACCTTCCGACATGGCCGGCCGGGTTCGTTACCCCCGGGCTTTGCGATCCGGCCATCCCCTCGACCAAACTGCCGTCGGGGAGCCGCAGTGGGATATTCGTGGATCCGTCACCGAAGCACGGGCTGCAGATTCCTTCCCCTCCGAAGGCAAAGGTAGTCAGCTTTGAGTCAGCCTCCAGCAGGATGGACGCAAATGATCCATTTGAATACGGGTTGTCGGAGGGAATTCCAACGTACTTCGTGGACCAACCGTCCGGTCCGCGCGAGGCGATGTATGTATCCCGGCCGTGATTGGCTGGATTGCCGGACCCCGGGATAGCACCATCGTGCACCGCGTAGAGGACCCTGGACTCAGGCCCCACTTCCGGATAGCCAACGAACGGCTCCTGGCCCGGCACAAGCGTCGACTCGACGTCATATCCACCCGCATTCCCAGCAGACACCAACTCATACGCCCGGCAATTCATCAGCAGCGCCCCGCTCGTCTGCTGTCGGACATGAGCATTGGGACATGGGTCTTCGAGAATCGCAGTGATCGGAAACGTTGTGAACGTATGATCCCCGCCTACGGCGGACCCGCTCTGATTTTCCGCCACCACCCTGTAGTGGTAGGTCGTTCCGGCTTCCAAGCCGGTGACTTTGATGCTGTTCTGCAGAGGTGCCAAGCCCAACGGCAGATGACTGACGGGCAGGGCGTTGCAGGTGGACGACGCGCAGTCTTCCAATCCGTATTCGAACTGGTAGCTCGTCGCCGCTCCTTCCGGGTCTATGGCGCCGTGCAGCACGACGCTATCTGAGTGCACGTCGCCGACATGTTCGTCAGAGAAGGTCGGCGGGGACGACGGGCTGAAGCTTCTGTCCAGGCCAGAGATGGTTCCGTTCGGATTCACCGCCACAACCCGATAGTGATACGTCGTGCCCTTCTGAAGACCGCTCAGGGACAAGCTCACGCTCTCCGGGGTGGACCCGGAGAGCACCGATCCCTCTTCGCAGGAGGTTTTGTGGCTATATGCAGTTGTCGATCCCCATTCGAAATAACATTGTTCCGTCGGTTCTCCATCGGGATTGATGGTTCCATGCACGGTTGCACTGGTCGCCGCAAAATTTGTGGGCGGATCGGTCGTTGCGTCCGGCAGCGTGACGGAGGGACCAGGCGCGTATAGTTCGATGGTGCCGCCGATTCCTCGGTACACCACGCCGGTGGCGCCATTCACACCAATGGTTGGAATGCCGTTCGTACTTTCAGGCGGCACGCCGAATTCAAAGAGAAGAGCACCGCCAACTCCATACTGCATGGCCTTGGTGCCACCCCAGTAGGTGTAGATGTCGTCGGTTGTTGGGTCCACCGCCACGTCTGTTCCGTTCCCGAACGTTTCGAGATGTTCTGACGGCAGGTTGTATCTGTAGACGGTGAAGTATCCAGCGAGGTAAAAGTTGCCGTGCTCGTCCATTGCTATGCGTGCCGATTCGCCGGGTCCTTCGAAAAATTTGCCGAGCAGGACGCCTTCCGGGCTGTACTCGGTGACACGACCGCCGAAGAATAGAATCCAGAGATTGCCCGTCCCCGGTTCGATTGCGAGGTCCCTCCCATCCAGTTCGAGTGGAAAGTTTCCGCCAACTCTTTCTCCGCTCGGTTCGAACGCGTTTATGCCGGATTCGGCGATTGTGTAGATCCGGCCTTTGGTCGCGGGATTGCCGGAGTTGTCGACCTCGACCGTTCCGGCCCGGAAGCCACCGCCACCAGGCGTCAGGAGGGTATTTGAGGAATTGGCTTCGGGTGCGGTGAACGCCACCGGGGTGCCCGTTGCGGAATATTTTTCCAGCGGGATGCCCGATGCGACGTTCTCGAGATAGACATACCCCGTTTCTTCGTCTACCGCAATCCCATCCAGGCCCCGTTCACCTGCCGGTATTCCAAGCGGCGACTTGAAGCTCGACGAGAACGCATGGGTCGCAGCGTGGCGCGCCATCACCGGCGGAGCCGCGAAGGCGAGCAGCACCGTGCCAGCGCAGACAAACGACACCATGGTCGTGCGCAACATTTTGGAAGCTCCTCTCGACATCCTCTAGCCCGCTCTCCTGCTGCGCGGGTGGCGCTTGTGCCCGCTCTTCCCACACTGTGGGTTGAGCGCCACCTGTCTCGAGGTGACGCTTCCGTTCTGTCCCGTCATTCGTGACATCGCCATTTCCCTATGCCTGCCGCAGAGGGAGTGGCCGTTCTGGAGCAGGCCCTGCTTTCCGCCCTTCAGGTTGAGCACGAAGCGACTCACAGGGGCATCGGGGATACCTTCGAACGTCGTCCGTAGGCGTTGCGGCAGGCTGTCGACCCGACCGTCGAGTTCGATATCGAACTGGCCTTTGAGCGCAACAGCGATATCAGGCAGACGGTGAGCCGGGTTCGCGCGTAGGTAGACCGTGCCCTTCAGCGGCTGGTCCAACAAGGGCGATGTGGCTTCAGCCGATCCTAGTACCGAGCTCGCGGGGCAGTCATCTTCCGCGAACTGCCCGCGGGTGCAGACATGGCCGATATGGCCCTGGTCCAGCAGCTCGCCCTTGGGCATCGTGACCGCAACCTTGTCGCTGTTCGCTTCACCCGGACTCGTGGTGAGGACGGCGTGGATGGCCGGATGCCCCCGCCGCCTCACGCCACCCGAAAGGCTCAGCTTGAGCTTCGGGCCATAGGCCAGGTTGCTGCAGTCCGCCACCTGGAAATGCCGCGAGAGATCGGCCTGAGCGCCCTGATCTCCAAGAAGGGCGGCATCAACCGAAAACGGGTCACAATTCGTCGGGTTGAGTGCGAAATCGTTGCGGTCGAGCTTCAGCTGCACCAGTCGGACCCGCAGCGGAATGCCCCCGATGATCTGCGGGAAGGGATCTGAAACGGCACTGACCTGTGCCGTCGCTGGATCGACGTACACGGCCGTGCGCACGGCGACGTTACCGAGGTCGTAAGGGCCCGAGACCGCGGGTATTACCGCCTCGAGGCTGATCGGAGCGCCCTTATATGGGCCTGCCAGGTACACCTTCCCGTCCACGTTGACCGGTCGAGTCCCGGCGCCGGCGCTCGCGACGACTGTGCCCACCTGACTCGTCACCGGGCAGGTTGGAGTGGATCGCTCGGCGATGCCGGAGTAGCTCGTATCACTCAGATGAGCGATCGCCAACTCGGGACAGTATGGGATTCCCTTGAGCGACGCCGTAAAGCCGGGGGGGGTCTTGATCTTCAGCTGATTGAAATTCTGATCGCCGTCTTCCCGGGTGACTTTCAGCACGAACGGAGCGTGCTTGCCTGCGGTCTTGTCCACAACCCCCGCTTCAAGAGAGGGACCGAACGGGCGTATCGAGCCAGGGCATGCCTTGCCGTCCGGTCCCTCGCTCACGGTGAAGTACTGCACCGAAGTCTGCTTCGGTAGGAGCGAATCCCACGGAGTAAAGGTGCTGTTGACCGGGAATGTCCCGCATTCCGTGGGCGTAGCGAGGCTCCCGCGCTCAGCGCCGAACAGGTGCATGTTGAAGTCCGAGAACGGGAACTGCGGCAGGTCTTTGAACGTGACCGTCAACTGGCCGGTCTGCGGGTCTGGGCTGACCGTGCCGGGAAGCTTGACGTGGACATTGAAGCCATCGGCCGCAACGATGAGACGGTACCTTTCTCCCGTCTTCGGTTCCCCCAGATAGACGTAGCCAGGCAGGGGGCCGGGGAGCGTCGGCGTCGACACCTGGACAGTCCCGATCTTCGCGTTTTCCGGACACTGCGCCTTTTCTTCGGTTCCGAATCGGGCCTGAGTGTCCGAGCACGATTCCTTCCCGTCCCCCGCATTCGCATTGATCGAGAACCCCTTTGGCAGGGCCACGGTTGAGTCCCGTATTTGTGATGCAGATGGAGAGTCCGCACTGAGATCCTGTGGAACCTTTATGTCGATGTCGATTCCTGACGCCGTATCGGTCTCGGTAGTGGTCGGCTGCGCGAATAGGCTCGGGTTGAAGCTGAGCTGATCGCACCCGGTCGTCGCGGGGTATGGGGTCATCGCCTGAGTCCAGGCCCGGTCATAGCCCAACACTCCGACCGTTGCGGTCAGATCGGTGGAGCCGCAGGTCGTCGGATTGATGGTGAACGGCGCCCGCGGGGCGTTCGAGGGCACGCCGGGATGACACCTTTCACCCGGTTGGCCAAGGTTGAACTCGGACGGGTTGCAGCCGATTGGAGCTCGTTCTTCCTGGTGGCTGGGATCCGCCGGCACACCCCAGATTTCAAGGTCGGAGAAGTGCAGGGCGAAAAGTGGATGCGCGATGTTGAGCGTCCGCTCATCGAGCCCATAATCCGAACCGGTGCGTGGCGTGAACACGAAATAGATCGGTGCGTCGATGCCCGGTAGGCTCGCCCCGAGAAGAGCGGCTTCGCTGGGGTGTGGGATGAGGTTGTAAACGGGGATTCTTCCCAGGAGAATGGGTTCTTCCTCCAGTGGCTCGCCACCCAGACCCGCTCTCAGAATTCCGACCTGGGAATCCGGTGAACAGAGGATGCTTCCGAATTCAGCGTCGCTGCACTTCGGCACGTCGCCAGGTACGCCGATGACACCGGGGGGGAGGTGGATTTCGATCGCCTTCGGATCCCGGCAGCCGCATGTCGATTCTTCGAAGTGCAGCTGTTCCCGCAGCTGTTCCGGTTCGTCCACGATCACCGTATGGATGTTGGGATGACCGCCCGCCTGCGTCGACGATGGCTGGACGCTGAAGTAGTTAATCGGAACCTCCGCAAAGGCGGCGCTGGCGCCAATGGCCCACAGAGCCGCTATCGGCAGAGCCAGGACCGCCGGCCTCCACAACCTGCTCGACCTCGCCCACCTTACGATCTTTTTAGCCACGGGCCGAACTCCTTTCGAGCCGCGTGCCCCGTGCCCTGAGGTGATGACGCTTCCCGTGACGGTGCCGCCCCGCCCTCTTTCGAGACCGTCGTCGCTGTCGGCGCGCGGGGGTCTTGCTTGCGGGATGAGTGTTGCCACCCGAACCGAGTTCACCTTCGCTCGCGATCCCGGTTGGCGCAACCGATGAGCTGGCCGTCCCGTGGCACTCATCCGCCGCCACGCAGGGCTGTTTCGGGGAGGCAATCGGGAAGCCTCCACCAGACCTCACGTCGTAGAACTTGAGAAATTCGCCGTTTTCGTCCTGCGGCACAAGAGTTTCGTACGTGTCTATGTAGACGTTCACGCCGTCCGCGCTGACGCCCATGAACGCAGCATGGTCCCTGACGTTCCCTTGATAGCTGAGGGTGACGTCATGAGAGCCCGTGCCCGTGGTGAGGAGTTGCGGCCGCCCTTCGGTGTACTCGTAGACGTCCGGAATTTTGTTGGTGTCCTTGGCGACAAGGCCGTCTGCTGTGTAGAAGAAGGTCCGACCGTCGTTCGACATGAACAGCTGCCCGTTCCCGGACGCTTCCACATTTCCGACGGGAGGTGCCCCGGTGGGATTACATGAGACGCACCTCAGCTTTTCGGTCGCCGGCTCGTACGTGTACATCTCTTCGTAGCCCTTGTTGTCGTAAGAGGTCAGCTGGTCAGGACTCACGTACGCCATATGCTCGCCGTTCGGGGATACGTCCATTCGCGTAACTTCGCCGGAGGCGACGTAGTGCACACCGCCGCCTTTGTAGTGGTAGATGTTCTCCCCGCCGGCTTCCCCCTTGGAGCCGTCGAGCTGCTCGGGCGAGAGGAAGTAGATATCGGGTTCCGCCTGGGTGGCCATGGAGGTATCCGACCATTTCCCAGAGATCGCAATCGGCTGGACATCACATTGCGTCGTCCAGGGCGCATACGCAGCCGGAGACACCCACGTGCTGTTGCAGCCATCCGAGTTGCCACTACCTTCGCTGCCGAGCGATAGGAGTTTGAGGGATCTGGTCGCCTCACTCCACATGTAGAGATCCGTGCTCGTGTCATGGTCTTCGGGAGACAATTGTTCGGCAGATAGGAAGAACACCTTGGAGCCATCTGCCGTCATACCGATGAATTGGGCCCTGTCGCCTTCCGAGACGTCGTAGTGAAGGGCGTCATCAACGGTCATGTAGAGATGGACAGGCGGCAGTTCGTCATATTCTGTGAACCCGCGGGGATCGTATGGTTCACTCGACACGGACATCAGAATGTGCGAACCATCCGTCGACACCCCTGGATTCACCAGTGCCGGCCGTTTTGTATCCGTGGGGCCTCCGGCCCCGTTGGGGTTCGCAATCCCGGGAAACGAGATCACCTCTTCCTGTTCGAATGCCTTCCTCACGCGTTCTTCTCCCGGCCATTCCATTATCTCCGGCTCCTGAGCAATATCGTGGCCGTTCGGCATCAATGAAACGATTTCAGTCGTGGCGTTCTTTGTGTCATAGTCGTAAACAGAGCCCGGTGCCCGCAAAAGTCCATTGGGCGCGAACTGCACATTGCTCGACGAGAGCGCCATGTGGCTGAAATCTGGTGAGGGCTGTACGTAGCCGTTCGTGAAGCTGGAGCGTGGAATCGCGCTGGCGGTAACCGGCCAATGGCCCAGGAAGTCACCATCGGAGTTCCAGATGTATGGAATGTTTTCCGTTTCGAAGATTTCATTGTTTTTGAACCGACTGAGCCCTGAGAAGTCCATGAAAGTACCCAGGCTGGTGTTCGCGGTTGTCCCCATCACGCCGGCCCAGTTGGTTTCGTATCCCCTGATGCCTGGCAGTGCCGTGACCCACCCGGTGTTGGTGCGGGTGGCGACGTAGACATCAGGCCCCAGTCCGATCACCGGTTCCGTCCCGGTGATGCCACCGGCATAGCCGGCAAAGGCGAATCGGGCCGGGTTTGTCGAGTAACCCGCTGGGGGCGCAGAGAGGAAGGGATTCAGGATGATGTTGCCCTGCTGGCTAGGCGTGACGAGCTCATAGGACCGACAGTCGGGTAGAAAGCCGCTTCCTGTCTGCTGCCGAACCACGGCATTGGGACACTGTTCTGGAAAGAAGTTGAACGTCTGGTCTTCACTTGCAACTGTCCCCAGCGCGCTCTGGACGACCACTCTGAAGTGGTAAATGACATGCGGTTCCAGGTTCGTAAGCCTCGTGCTCACGGCAACGCTGCTCTCACGCCCTCCTTCAATCTGTCCCACCGGTATTGGACTGGTCTGGCCGTACTCACGGGTCGTGCCATATTCGAAGAAATATTCACTGGCCGCGTGATTGGTGTCGATGCGTGCGTTGAGAACTCCCCCGGTTTCGCTGAGTTCCGTCGAATACGTACCTTCGATCGCCGGCGACGCGATCTTGAACCGGCGAATTCCGCTGTGTTCGGCGGCATTCGTGTTTTCCGCAGTCAATCGATATTCATAGACCGTACCTTCGCTGAGTCCGGAGGCGTCGGCACTGACGTCCGTAGCGGATTCGAATGGAAGTCCCTGATCACACGGCGCCGGGGTGAACGTCGTTTCGCCTACCGGCCTGAATTCGAACGCGCAGGCGGTCACGTTGCCGCCGCCCGCGGGCGATACATGGGCTGAGAATGTCACTCCGCCAGGCACCGTCGCGGCTTTTACTTCGGAAACGTCGGGCGTGAGGACCTCGGGGAACACGATGACATCTTCGGCCGCCTCGGAGGTGACGTAGACCGTCTTCGTGGTGCCGTCCACCGCGACCCCGAACGATTCGGAGACTTCACCTTCGCCAAACGTCTCGAGTAGTTCCCCGGAGGTGCTGAATCGGGCGATTGCGGCTCTACGATCCGTGTATATGTCGTCCGTCTGCAGATCGGCGGAGGCCCAGGTGGAGTGAGGCTCCAGGATCGTCGTAGCTATTTCATCGTTGATGCTCGTCAGTGAGTTCGGTTCCCCAAACAGGCCCGGGACCTTGTGCAGGGCGTTGAAGGCTTCTTCACCCGTCCCCTGAATCAGATAGAGAGTCCCTTTAGAATCGACGGTGCCCTTGCAGGGGTTGAAGAAGTCGGGAACCAGTGTGCCCGTGATCTGTGGTTCCTGATGAAGATGGGTCGCCCATTCGGCCGGGACGTATCGGTCAACGATCTTTTCGTAAGACTTCACGCCATAGACCCTTCCAGCCTTGTCGACCGACACACCGCATCGCGAGCCATATGGAGAACCAGAATGATTTTCGATCGGCCCGGCGGATGCTCCAGAAGGAAGGATCACCAGGATTCCTTCTTCCTGGTTGCGCCCGATATAGATCACGCCTTGATTCGGCCCCCCCGAATTGTCTACCGCGAGACCGCGGCATTCGTATTCGCATGCGAGGCTCAGGCTGTTGGAGCCCAGAGTGGAGAAATTGGATGGGGCGCCCGCCGAGTCGAACTTCTCTAGCGACCCTTCCGCGGTGACCACATAGACGCTTTCGGACTGTTCGTCAAGGGCGATCCCCCTTGGAGTCCCCGTTACCGGGAAGGTCAAGCTCGCCGCCTTGTGAACGTAGCCAGCATGAGCAGACACGACGGGTCCGGCGAGGATCGCGAGCCCTGAAAACACCAGCGAGAGCAGCAACCGGCGGCGGCGGGTCATGACCGGCTCCCCTTTCCACGATGCTTTTTATGGTGCCTCACGTGGCGGTGCCTGTGCCGGTTCGACACACATTTACCGCGTTTGCGCACCTTTCCCTTGGGGCATTTCCGGATGTGTTCCGCCGGAATGCTCGGCGCAGTCTCGCTCGCAATCGTCGTGAAGGTCCCAGCCGTGCTCGTCGCTTCCCCCACCGCGTTTGTCGCAACCACTCGATAGTGATAGGTGGTGCCAGGTTGGAGGTGTTCAAGAGCCGCGGAAACGGTCTGATTGGCGACGGCAGCCCCGATCGTCGGTCCCTCTGATGTGCGGTCTCCGTAGGCTGCGCCGGTCCCGTACTCGAAGTGGTACGTCGTCGGGCTCAGATCTGGGTCGATGACCCCACTTACCGCAGCAGAGGTTTGCGTGATGTCGGAGGCGGAGCCGATCGTCACGGCGGGGAATCCAGGAGTCGTGAAGACCTCATCGAGCCCATAGGCGGCTGAATGGAGGTTCACCGCCACCGCACGAAAGTGGTAGGTCGTACCCGGCTGAAGGCCGGAGATGCTCGTGCTCACCAGATGGCTTTCATCGTCGGCCGGAAGCGGGCCTCCCGGAATGGTGCTCACGGAGTAGTCGGAAGTCGACCCATATTGAAAGTAGGCGACCGTCGGCCCATGTCCAGTTCGCACTTCCGCACTCAGGGTGACGCCTCCCACAACAAGTTTGCTCGTCGACGTACCAGTTACCTCCGGAGGGTCAGGAATCGTCGTGAAGGTGCGATCTGGCCCGATGGCTTCGCCGGTGGGACTCGTTCCCACGATCCGGAAGTGGTAGGTGGTTCCAGGGTGGAGCCCGGCGATTTCCGCCCCGGCCGGGTAGTCGCTTTTGTCCGAGCCCACGGGTGCGCTCTCAATTGTTCTCAGCCCGTAGCTCGTATCCAATCCATATTCGAAGTGATAGGTGGTTGGGCCGGTTTCCTGCGGGTTGACGGTGCCGGTCAGTTCCGCCGACGTTCCGGTCATTTTCAGGACCGGCTGATAGGCCACAGCGGCCAACTGTGGCGTCCTGAACACTGCATCCGAGGTGGATGTGGTTCCGGACGGATTCGAGGCCACGAGTCGGTAGTGATAGTAGGACTTCGGTTGCAGGCCTGAGATTGACTCTTCCACATGCTGCGGCCCGGTCGCGGAGTTGGATCCACCCGGAGCTGTCGGCACCACGTGCGCATATGCCGTACTGGAGCCCCATTCAAAGTAGTAGTGGGTTTCTGTGCCGTCTCCTTCCCACGATCCATTCAACTTCACGCTATTTCCATGCAGTTCCGTCAAATAGGCATCAAGGCTCGTTACGGGCGCTAGCGCTAAAAAGGTCTCATCTTCAGAGATGCTGATTCCATCATCGTTCTCGGCCACGAGCCGGTAGTGATAGGTGGCTCCCGGTTCCAGCCCGACGATGGGACTGCTTGCAGTTTGAGGACCTGACCCGCTCCCGTTGTCTTCGCCGGGAGCAGAGGCGGTTTGGTTGCCGTAGGCGGTGGTCGTACCCCATTCGAAGAAATAGTGGGTGTCCTGCCCGTTTCCAACGTAGCTCCCATTGAGACTCGCGGAGACCTTCGTGAGATTGCTGGCTGGGTCCGCCTTCAGATCCTGGACGTAGTGGGGGACGAACGAGCGATCCGCACCGATATTCGTGCCCGTCACGTTTCCGGCCGATACCCTGTAGTGATAACGAACCTCTGGAGTCAGGGTCAGGCTCGGGAGTAAAGCGCTTACCTGTGTGACATCGGAGTATTCGGTTGGAGGTTCACATGGAATCGTGTTTCCGTAGCTTTTCGAGGTTCCGTATTCGAACTTGCAGCTGGTGACGTTTCCGCCGCCGGCCGGATCGACACTTCCGTGCACCGTCGTGCCGGTGACCCCCTGGGTTTCAAGGTCGGGGACGATGCCCGACGGCGGAAATGCCCTGATGTGAAGTGCGAAGAATTCGAGTTCGTAGTTGTAGTCGCCCGCAATGTCATAGGCGGTGCCGGTTGATTCATCTATCGCGATACCGTATTCACGGCTCTTTTCCGGCGACGCGGTGAAATGCTCGACGAGTTCTCCGTCGGCGTTGTAGGCGCTCTTTTCGATGTAGAGAATGCCGTGTTCGGAATCGAAGGCGAGTGCCGGCTCACGGGCCACCGTGCCGGGCAGGATTTCCAGAATTGAGTGGTAGTCATCGGCAGCGCTGTAACGCCAGAGGCGGCCTTCGTTTCCGTTTGTCGGACTACGCCCGGCGACGTAGGCGTCCCCATTCTTGGTGTTGAAGACGAATGTGCACGGTTCCCCGATTCCCGCGACATCGATCGTCCTGCCCGTCGGCAAACCGTTGGGGTTGTACTCCATTAGCTTGCTGGTCACGCGGTCGGCGATCCAGATGTGGCCTTCCCCATCCACCGCATCTCCGCAGGCACTGACGGGTTCCGGTATTTCCTGAGGGTATTCGCCGCCCAGGGGTTCGCCGTTGGAATTGAACCCGTAGAGGATGTCCCCTCCCTTGCCCCGTTCTTTGACTTCGACGTAGTAGATGTTGCCCGCAGACGGGAGGTTCGTATTGTCGACGGAGATGGCGCGGGAGGCGTTTCCGTCTAGGCCAAGGGGCACCGGGATCGGAAAGTTCGGAATTGGTTTGTATGAATTGTCGATTTCGAACCCGTAGATGTGTGCCGGTTCGCCCCCGACTTCCTGCGTTCTGTCGATCATGTAGAGCCTCTGCTTCGCCTGATCGATCGTGAAGCGGAAGTCGGAAATCCCGAATGAGGTGGCTGGGGTGCCGTCCTTTCCAAATTCGGCGCCCACCGCGCCCGAATGGAGGAAGGCTGCGGATGCCGAGCCGGACCAGCCCAACCCCCCGAAGAGCAAGACGGCTGTGGCGACGAGAAGGCGCGCGAATTTGCGGCCTGGCCGCGCCGCCAATTGGCTTCCCGTTCTCACGTGCTTTCTCCTGTAGTTCCCCTGGTGCCGCGTTCCGGCCCCTGTGGTCAATTCCCCGGCGCCCCCGGCGCCGTATCTCCAGCCCACCTCCCTGGCAGGCGGCGCCAAGTTACACCACCCCTCCTACTCTCGTCAAGTCTAAAGACAGGAACGTACTTTGATGTTCGTACGGATTTGGCTTTGGAACTTGGATTGACGGCACTTCATAAATGGAAAAAGAAACCATTGCGTATCTGAATTTGGGCTAGAAACCAGGCCCTATCGTTGTGATTAGTCTGGCTCGCCGCAATGGTCATGACGCCCTGGGGGGACTCGGATTCGCTGCGCGACCGCAGGCTTCGGCCCGGGCCGGGGAAGACGCGGGCGGAGGTCGAGCAGAACCAGCGCGAGCGCATCTACGGCGCGATGATCGCGCTGGTCGCGGAGAAGGGCTACGAGGCCACCACATTGGCGGACCTGGCGGAGCTCTCGGGCGTCTCCAGCCGGACCTTCTACGGGCTCTTCGAGAACAAGCGGGCCTGCTTCGCCGAGACACTCCAGAACGTGATCATGCTGGCAGTCGGGCTCGCGACCCAGATCGGCAGCGACTCCCAGCTCGGTGGATGGGAGGAGCAGTCGCGAGCCGGTTCGCACGCCTTTGCCGAGATGGTGGTGTCCCAGCCTGCGGCCGCCAGGGCCTGCCTGATCGAGGCCTTCGCAGCGGGGCCGGAGGTCGTCGCGCCGCTGGAGGCGGCCATCGCGGGGTTCGAAGCCCTCGCCAGGATGATCATCGAGCAGGTTCCGGAGCGGGCGGCAATGCCCGACGAGATACTTGCCGCCTACATCGGCGGACTCGAAGAGATCGTCCGTATGCGCCTCCTGTCCGGAGAGCAGGACGCCCTCCCCGACCTCATGGATCAGCTATGGGATCTGATCAGCTCCTATGTGCCTCCCCCCGAGCCATTGCGGCTGGCCGAACGGGTTCCGGTGACGGCCGCGGAAAACCTCGACGCGCATGACAACGCAGAGAGGGCGATCCGGGCATTCGCCGTCGAGGCCGCCGAGCGCGGCTACGCCGCGACGACCGTCGCCGACATCCTCTCCCGCGCCCAGATGTCGGCCACGACCTTCTACGACCAGTTCGGCGGCAAGGAGGACGCGATGCTCGCGGCGATCGACAGCGCTGGCGCCCATATCGGGGCCGCGATGCGCCCCGCGATGCGGCGAGCCCCCGACTGGCCGGCGGCGGTCCGAGCGGCGATCGGCGGGGTGTTCAACTTCCTCGCCTCCCGCCCCGCACTCGCTCGTCTGGTTCTCGTCGACGCCTATGTGGCCGGGCCGACTGCCCTGAAACGGAGGGTCGGCTATCTACTGCCGCTGGAGGCTCTACTCGCCGAAGGTAGGGAGCAGGCAACGGACGCGCCTGAAATCACAGAGGAGTTGATGAACGGCGTCTTCTTCTCGCTGTCGCGACGACGGATCAGCGAGGACGGGCCCCAGGCTCTCCCGGCGCTGGCACCGCTCTGCACCTACCTTGCCCTCGCGCCCTACCTCGGCCCCGAGGCGTCCTGCGAGGTGGCGAATGCCTACGTCGGTAGGCGGCGCGACGCGGAATGAAAGATAAACCTGGCCGCCTACCCAAATTGAGGGGGTTGCCAAAAGGCCGAGGTCAAAGTAGCCTCTAGGGGCCGCTTTTCTCGCTGGAAGTAGGTAGGACCGAGAGAATCATGGCGGGGAGATAAGAAACCGAGGCGTATCGTTAGCTGCAGAAACACGCGTTTAGGCCTGACTGGCTAGGGTCGGTCGGGATGGTCGTCACTCCGTGGGGGGAATCCGACTCGCTGCGGGCCCGCAGGCTCAGGCCGGGGCCCGGGAAGGCCCGCGCCGAAGTCGAGCGGAACCAGCGCCAGCGTCTCTACGGAGCAACGATCGCGGTTGTCGCCGAAAAGGGGTATCAGGCGACGACCCTGGCCGAGCTCTGCTCATTGTCCGGAGTGTCTAGTCGCAGTTTCTACGACCTCTTTGCCGGCAAAGACGAGCTATTCCTCGAGACGCTGAAGGCGGTCATCGAGCTCGCGATCGAATACACGGTTTCAAACGAAGCTCTGGCCGCGGGCCCGGCCGGCGGTGCCGACGAAGACTGGGATGTCCAGGCGCGGCGTGGCTTCGACGCGTTCATCGAAATGGTCGTCGCGCAGCCGCCCACCGCAAGGGTGATGTTGATCGAGGCATACGCGGCCGGGCCGGAGGCGATAGCGCCGATCGAGGCGGCGACGGAGGGATTCGAATGGCTGACCCGCCAGACCGCGGAGCGCTCGCCGGAGCGGGCCGGCATGCCGCCCGAGATGATCACCGCCCATACCGGGGCGTCGCGCGAAATCGCCAGCGCCAGGCTCCGGCAGGGGCGGGAGCGAGAGTTGCCGCGTCTGCTCGACGAAATGTGGGACTTCATCAGCGCCTTCCGGCCTCCCCCCGAACCGCTGCGTCTGGTCGGGAGGACGCCGGCGCCCGGGGCGGAAACCCTCGAGGCGCACGATCATGCCGAGCGTGCGATCCGAGCGTTCGCGGTGGTGGTTGCCGAGAAGGGCTATACGCGAACGACCGTAGACGAGGTCGTTGCACGGGCGGGGATGTCAGCGACGACTTTCTACGACAACTTTGCCGGCAAGGAGGACATCCTCGTGGCCGCGATCGACAGCGCGGGGGCGCAGACGGTGGCCGCAGCCGTGCCTCCATTCGAACGAGCCGCCGACTGGCCGCACGGTTTGCGAGCCGCCTACAGCGCGGTCTTCAACTTCTTCGCCTCGCGGCCGGCGCTCGCCCGGCTCGTGATGTCCGAGATATATGCGGCGGGTCCCGCCGCCGTGGAACGACGGGTTGAAGCGATGCGTCCATTCCGGGCAATGATCGAGCAGGGCCTCGAGCGGGTCCCCGAAACTCCGCGGATAGCTCCGGAGTTGATCGCGGGTGGAATCTCCACCCTTGCCTACCGAGCGATACGAGACCGTGGGCCGGAGGCTCTGCCTGCACTGACGCCGCTGGCCACCTACATCACACTGGCGCCATTTCTCGGGGCCAAGGAAGCGTGCAAGGTGGCAAACGGGACTGGGCGCCGCAAACGGCTCCAGCCGGGAGCCGTGAACACCTTGATCCGCTGATCAGCGCTTATCCACTGGGTGGGCGTCGGCGACGGCTTTCGCGGCCTTCTGGCCGGTCGCACCCTTCTGGGATAGGACCGAGACGGCCGGATTGGCGAGCGCCCAATGCGACAGGGCGCGCTGGCGCAGGGGGGCGACCGTGAGCTCGGTCCTGTTGTCCTCGATCGCCTTGACGACGGCGTCGCCGACCTGGTCGGGCCTTCCCGTCCCCAGCCCGGCCGGCGGCGGCGCGCCTGCGTCGGCGAACATTCCGGCGTCGCGGATGAAGCCGGGGCTGACCAGCGAGACCCCGACTCCCTTCGGCGCCAGCTCCATCCGCAGGCCGAGGGCAAAACCGCGGAGGCCGAACTTGGTCGCGTTGTAGATCGAGGAGAGTGGGCTTGCCGCCTTCCCGGCCAGCGAGGCGATGAAGACCAGGTGGCCGTCGTTGCGGGCGACCATCGCCGGGTAGAGCGCCCGGGCCATCAGCATCGGCGCCTCGAGGTTGACCCGTAACGCCCGGGAGACCTCATCGGCGCTGAAGTCGGGCAGGCGACCGGAGCCGGGAAGCCCGGCGTTGGCGACGAGGATGTCGACGTCTCCCGCCGCCGCGGCGAGCTCTTCGGCGGCCCCCGATTCGGCGAGGTCGGCCGGGAGGATCCGGTGGCCGTCGCCCGGCAGCGTCTGCGCCTGCTCCTCCAGCGCCTCCGGCCTGCGGGCGCTGAGCAGGAGGGTGGCGCCCTGGGCGGCTAGTGCGTCCGCGATCGCCCGCCCGAGGCCGCCGGTGGCGCCGGTGAGGAGAGCGGTGCGACCGGAAAGTTCCATCCCAAGGCGCAAGCTACCAGCGGGGCGAGCCGACAGGAATGAACAGGATTGGGGGGAGCAAGTGCGAATGGCTACAACATGTTTAGATTTCATGAGCAAACGCCGGGGCGATCGTCTACACTGCCCAGCGTTCCGAATAACCGAGACGCCGAGTCCCGTGCGCTTTTCGAAGCACCACGGGAGCGGGGGAACCACGTTTTCGGGGCTAACTCGCCCAGCAGGGCGGGGGCGCAGGCTCCTTTCGCGCCAGCCCGACAGCTAACCCCGTAGGCCGACAAAGGAGATCGGTAGTGCCTACGAACAATCGAAGGATCTGGTCGGGGTTTGTAAGTATCGCGGCGTTTGTCGCACTCGCCCTGGCCCCCAGCGGTGCCTCCGCAGCCTGTCACGGCGGCGGGATCACACCGGCTGAAATCGACATCTGCACCCCAACGCCGAAGGCGCGTCTGCTCGACAACGGGATGCTGATCCCGCCGAAGGCCGCTCCACTGCGGGTCAAGCAGACGATCGAATACGCGAACCGGATTCGCAACAAGCCCTACATCTACGGTGGCGGCCACGCCAGCTTCCAGGACAAGGGCTATGACTGCTCCGGTTCGGTCAGCTACGCACTACGAGGCGGTGGATTCCTCGAAAGCCCGGTGCCCTCGACGACCTTCATGAACTGGGGCATGCGCGGCGACGGACGCTGGATCACCATCTACTCCAACCCGGGTCACGCCTACGCGGTGATCGCCGGGTATCGATGGGACACATCCGGCAACACCGATGGCAAGACTGGGCCAAGTTGGCACGAAGAACTCCGTAACAACGTCGGCTACGTCGTCCGGCATCCGGCCGGCTTCTAGGACCTCGAGGCATGGACATACTCCACCCCGGCTAAACGGCCGGGGTGAATTTGTCCTTGCTTTCCAGAACTGCTCGGATAACTTCTGCGTGTAGCTGCTCCGCCTGACATCCGCCTGGCCGACCTTCGCAAGCGCTACGGCGAGGTGCGGGCGGTCGAGGGCATCGACCTCGAAATCCAGCGTGGCGAGTTCTTCACGATGCTCGGTCCCTCAGGGTCGGGAAAGACGACGACGCTACGGATGATCGCCGGCTTCGAGGACCCGACCAGCGGCACGATCGAACTGGCCGGACGCGACGTCAGCGGCATCCCGCCCTACGACCGCGCGGTCAACACCGTCTTTCAGGACTACGCCCTGTTCCCGCACATGACCGTCGGCGAGAACGTCGAGTACGGGCTGCGGGTCGGCGGCGTCTCCAAAGCCGACCGCGCACAGCGCCGCGAAGAGGCGCTGGAGATGGTGCGGCTACCCGAATACGCCGAGCGCAAGCCGGGCGAGCTGTCCGGCGGGCAGCGCCAGCGGGTCGCGCTCGCGAGGGCGATCGTCAACCGCCCCCAGGTCCTGCTGCTCGACGAGCCGCTGGGCGCCCTCGACCTGAAGCTGCGCGAGCAGATGCAGGTCGAGCTGAAGTCGATACAGGGCGACGTCGGGATCACCTTCGTATACGTCACCCACGACCAGGACGAGGCGCTGACGATGAGCGACCGGATCGCGGTCTTCAACGAGGGCAGGATCGAGCAGGTGAGCCCACCATTCGAGCTCTACGAGCAGCCGGCGACCGAATTCGTCGCCGGCTTCGTCGGAGTGTCCAACGTCCTCGAGCGCGACGGCAAGAGGTTCACGATCCGGCCGGAGAAGATCCAGCTGCTCGAAGACGGTGCCCCGCGGGACGGGCTGCAGACCGAGCGCGGGCGGATCGCGGAGGTCGGCTATGCCGGGATGATCACTCGCTACACCGTCGCGCTCGACGCCGGCGGGGAGCTTCAACTTGTGCGCCAGAACGTGGAGGGCGCGTCGCAGGACTCGACAGCAGAACGGGGCAAGGAGGTCGAGGTGGGATGGCGCCCGGAGCACGCGGTCGCCGTTCGGGGGAAAGCAACCAAGGAGGAGGAGCTAAGTGAGGACTAGGCACGCAAACCCGCACCGGACTGCATGGGCGATCATCGCCGGCCTGGTGGCATTCATGCTGCTGATCGCCGGCTGCGGAAGCTCGAGCGACACAACCGGCTCGAGCGGCGAAGAAGCGCTGCAGAAGCTCGGCAAGGGCGAGGGCGAAGTCGACCTGATCGCCTGGCCCGGCTACGTCGAAGAAGAATGGTCGAAGCCGTTCGAACAGAAGACCGGCTGCAAGGTCAACGCCAAGGTCGCCGGCACCTCCGACGAAATGGTGAACCTGATGCGCACCGGCGAATACGACGGCGTCTCGGCGTCCGGCAACGCGACCGCCCGGTTGTTCGAAGGCGGCGACGTGGCCCCGGTCAACACCGACCTCGTCCCCAACTACAAGACGGTGTTCGCCGACATCAAAGACCAGGCCTACAACACGTTCGACGGCCAGCCCTACGGGATTCCGCACGGCCGCGGCGCCAACCTCCTGATGTGGAACAGCGGCGACGTCAAGCCGGCGCCGAAATCGTGGAGCGTCACCCTCGATCCCAAAGAAGCGGCGAAGTACAAGGGCAAGATCAGCCAGTACGACGATCCGATGTCGATCGCCGAAGCCGCGCTCTACCTGAAAATGCACGAGCCGGATCTCGGGATCGAAGACCCGTACGAGCTCAACGAAGAGCAGTTCGAAGCCGCGGTCTCCCTGATGAAGGAACAGCGGTCGAACGTCGGCGAATACTGGTCGGAAGCCGAAAAGCAGATCTCGGCCTTCGCCAACGGCGACAACCAGGTCGGCACGACCTGGCAGTACCAGTACTTCGTCCTCAAAGGCGAAGGCAAGCCGGTCGCCGCGAGCCCGGCGAGCCAGGGCTTCCTGCCGGAAGAGGGAGCGACGGGCTGGTCGGACACCTGGATGATCAGCTCCCAGGCCAAGCATCCCAACTGCATGTACATGTGGATGAACTGGATCATCGAACCGAAAGTGAACGCCGAAGTGGCGGAATTCTTCGGCGAGGCTCCGGCCCAGGAAAAGGCCTGCGAAGAGACCAAGAACCCGAACTTCTGCGCCGAATACCACGCGGAAGACGCCGGGTTCTGGAAGCGTGTCTACTACTGGAGGACGCCGCTCGCGGATTGCGGCAACGGCGAAGAAGATTGCAAGGACTACAACGACTGGGTCCAGGCCTGGACCTCGATCAAAGGCTGATCCAGAAGCAGTGACGCATGGCAGCGACTGAGGCGGCCGTGCAGAAGAGGTCGGTGGGCCGCAGGCTCGCCGGCCTCTTCCACAGCCGCCCCCGCCTGCAGGTCGGGACCCTGCTGGCCGGCCCCGTCGGCTGGCTGGTCATCGGCTACCTGGGCTCGCTCGCGCTGCTCCTGGTCGCGGCTTTCTGGGGGGTCAACCCGGTCAGCGGCGAGCTCGAAAAGAACCTCAGCCTCGAAAACTTCGAAATCCTCTGGAACGAACCGGTCTACCGCACGGTCGTCGGCCGCACGATCCTGATCGCGGCGCTGGTGACAATCACCGACGCGATCCTCGCCTTCCCGATCGCCTTCTACATGGCAAAGGTAGCGAGCCGCCGGGCCAAGGCGGGCCTGGTGATCGCGGTCCTGATCCCGCTCTGGGCCGGCTACCTGGTCAAGGTGCTGTCCTGGCGGACGATGCTCTCCGCGGGCGGCTTCATCAACTGGGCCCTGGAGCCCCTGGGCCTCTCCGGGCCCGGCTACGGCAACACCGCGGTCTGGCTGGTGATGAGCTACCTCTGGCTGCCCTACATGGTGCTGCCGATCTTCGCCGGCCTCGAGCGGATCCCGAACACGCTGATAAGCGCCTCCGAGGACCTCGGCGCGAAGCCGCTGACGACGTTCAGGCGGGTGATCCTGCCGCTCACCTTCCCGGCCGTCGTCGCCGGCTCGATCTTCACCTTCGCTCTGACTCTGGGTGACTACATCACGCCACGGCTCGTCTCCAACAACCAATTCATCGGCAACGTCGTCTTCAACAACATCTCCAACAACCTGCCGCTCGCCTCGGCACTGGCACTGGTCCCGATCGTGGTGATGATCGGCTACCTGATGGTCGCGCGGAAGCTGGGCGCGTTCGAGCACATCTAACCCGATGAGACTCTCGCGACGATCCACACTCCTGCTCCGCCTCGCGGTGGCGATCGGGCTGGCGTTCATCTACATCCCGTTGATCATCCTCGCGATCTACGCGTTCAACGCCAGCAAAATCCTCGAATGGCCGCCGCCGGGGCTGACGCTCGAATGGTTCCCGAAGGCCTTCGAAAGCTCCGCCCCGGAGGCGTTCTGGACCTCGATCAAAGCCGGGCTGGCGGCGACGACGATCGCGCTTGTGCTCGGAACCCTGGCCTCGCTCGCGGTCTCCCGCCACCGCTTCTTCGGCCGCGAGACGATCTCCTTCCTGGTGATCCTCCCGATCGCCCTGCCCGGAATCGTCACCGGTGTCGCGCTCAACAACACCTTCACCCAGGTCTTCGGGATCAAACTCTCGCTGTTCACGGTGATCGTCGCCCACGCGACCTTCTGCATCGTCGTCGTCTACAACAACGTGATCGCCCGGCTGCGGCGGATGTCGGCGTCATTCGAGGAGGCGTCGGCCGACCTCGGCGCCGACCCCTGGCAGACGTTCCGTCACGTCACCCTTCCCAACATGCGCTCGGCCCTCGGCGCCGGCGGCCTGCTGGCCTTCGGCCTCTCCTTCGACGAGATCATCGTCACCACGTTCACGATCGGCGCCGGCGAAGAAACGCTCCCGTACTGGATCTTTACGAACCTCTTCCGCGCCCAGGAACGACCGGTCGTCAACGCGGTCGCGGTGATCGTCCTCCTGATCTCGATCCTCCCCGTCTACATCGCCCACCGCCTGACCTCCGAGGAAGGCGGCGCCGTGGCCGGCCGCGGCGGCAAGGGTGGGACGATGGACGCCAAAGCCGAGGCGACCGCGGTGCCCTGATATTCCGCCAAATCAGCGCCGCTCGCAGAGAATCAGATCGTGATGCTCGCTAATTGCCGCCTGAGAACGCCGCCGCCCCGGCAACCCCCGCCGTTTGCTGAAGGAGGTCGGTTGCCTCTACCCGAGCGCGGCGCTACCGGCGAAGCCGGATAGCGCGAGGGAGAGGTGACCGACCCCCTCCGGCTTACAGCGGGATGTTGCCGTGCTTGCGCTTCGGCTGCTCGACCCGCTTGGACTGGAGCATCCGCAGCGCCCGAATCAGCTTCGGCCGGGTCTGGCGCGGCTCGATCACGTCGTCGATGTAGCCGCGTTCGGCCGCCGAGTAGGGGTTCGCGAAGTGGGCTTTGTAGTCGTCGATCAGGGTCTGGCGGCGCTGCTCGGGGGTCGGCGAGGAGGAGATGTCCTTGCG
This sequence comes from uncultured Solirubrobacterales bacterium, assembly GCA_963805455.1. Classification (GTDB taxonomy): domain Bacteria; phylum Actinomycetota; class Thermoleophilia; order Solirubrobacterales; family 70-9; genus VRUE01. The sequence continues at coordinate 328,188 of CAWDUJ010000006.1, read as the reverse complement.
GTAGATGATGTTGACCGCGCCCTCGGGCCCCATCACCGCGACCTCGGCGGTCGGCCAGGCGACGTTGTAGTCGGCGAGCATGTGCTTCGAGTTCATGACGTCGTAGGCGCCCCCGTAGGCCTTGCGGGTGACGACGGTCAGCTTCGGCACGGTCGCCTCGGTGAAGGCGTAGAGCAGCTTCGCCCCGTGGCGGATGATCCCGTTCCACTCCTGGTCGGTGCCCGGCAGGAACCCCGGCACATCGGTGAAGGTCAGCAGCGGCACGTTGAAGGCGTCGCAGGTGCGGACGAAGCGCGCCGCCTTCTCGGAGGCCTCGATGTCGAGGACGCCGGCGAGGTGTGCGGGCTGGTTGCCGACCACGCCGACCGGGAACCCGTCGAGGCGGGAGAACCCGCAGACGATGTTCTTCGCGTAGTGCTCGTGTACCTCGAGGAACTCCTCGTCGTCGACGATCCTGGCGATCACGTCGCGCATGTCGTAGGGCTTCGAGGGGTCATGAGGGACGAGGGTGTCGAGCTCCTCGTCTTCGCGGTCGGGGTCGTCGGCGGGCGCGAACCGGGGCGGCGCCTCGAGGTTGTTGGCGGGCAGGAAGCTCATCAGGTAGCGGACGTCCTCGAGGCAGCCCTCCTCGTCCTCGGCCGCGAAGTGGGCGACGCCCGACTTCGTGTTGTGGCTCATCGCCCCGCCCAGCTCCTCGAACTCGACCTCCTCGCCGGTGACCGTTTTGATCACTTCGGGGCCGGTGATGAACATGTGCGAGGTCTCTTTGACCATGAAGATGAAGTCGGTCATCGCCGGCGAGTAGACGGCGCCGCCGGCGCACGGGCCCATCACCAGGCTGATCTGGGGAATGACCCCCGAGCATTTGACGTTGCGGACGAAGACGTCGCCGTAGGCGCCGAGCGAGACAACCCCCTCCTGGATCCTGGCGCCGCCGGAGTCGTTGATCCCGATCACCGGCGCCCCGACCTCGGCGGCGAGGTCCATCACCTTGCACATCTTCTCCGCCATCACCTCGCCGAGGCTGCCGCCGAAGACCGTGAAGTCCTGGGAGAAGACGAACACCGTCCGCCCTTCGATCGTCCCGTAGCCGGTGACGACCGCGTCGCCCCAGGGCCGTTTCTTCTGCATGTCGAAGTCGAAGGTCCGGTGCCGGACGAAGGTGTCGAGCTCCTCGAAGGAGCCGGGGTCGAGGAGCTTCTCGACCCGCTCCCGGGCGGTCATCTTGCCCTTCGCGTGCTGCTTCTCCACCGCCTCCTCGGAGGCCGAGTTGACCGCTTCCTGGCGCAGCTCGCTCAGATGGGCGAGCTTCTCGTCGTGGGTTTCCGGGTGCTGTCCGCGCATCGGAGCGAGGAGTCTATTTCGGGCGCCGCATTGGGGCTATCCGGACAACGCGAGGGGCCCGCCGAAGCGGGCCCCTCGAACCTCCCGAACTGCGTCTGCTGCCGCCTAGAGTTCGGCGCAGACCGCGTGAACCTCGATTTCCCAGGGAACCGGGTCGGCGCCGCCGATCGGAACCGCCTGGGCGAACCAGCCGGTGGCTTTGCCAGACCCGTCGAAGCTAGGCGCACTCTGGACCATCGCGACTTTGGTCGTGACTTCCGGAGCGGTGGTGAGAATCCGCGCTCCGCCGCCGATCGCCTGCTTAGAGGTCGGGCAGGTGGCGGTCGCGCTCTTGGGGTCGGCGGTGCTGCTGACGATCGATTTGGCGGTCACGTAGCTGACGTTCTTGACCAGCTGGCCGAGGATCGAGGCCGAGAGCTTGGCCCCGGTCACCGATTCGTTGCCGAGCTTGCCGGTCGTCACGGCCTCGGTGTTGATCTTGCTCGAGGTGACGGAGTTGTTGGCGAGCTTGGCGTCGCTCACAGCCCCGTTCTGGATTTTCGCGTTGGTGACGACGCCGCCGCCGAGCTCGACCGAGCGGACCGAGCCATCGGCGATCTGGGTGCCGCCGACAGCCGAGGCGCCGATCTTCGAGGAGATCACGGCGCCGTTGCCGAGCTTGCCGGAGGTGACCGCGAGGTTCTTCAGTTTGGGCGTCGTCACGGCGCCCTTGGCGATGCTCTTGGTCTTGACCGAGTTCTTGGTCGCCGTCGCCGCGTAGGTGACCCCGCTGAGCGCCACGAACAGCGCCATCGCGGAGAGCACGTTGGCGACGTTCAGGTGCCTCTTCAGGTTCTTCACGTCGAAACTCTCCTTTTAGGGCCCTCAGGCCCCGATCTCGTCTTGTCTTCCGACAACACTCAGGCGCTGTCGAAGGGTTGCTTTTGCGGTTCGGCCAGTTGGTCGAGAATCTGCTCGAGATCCGCGACGACGAGCCCGGAGGCCTCATCCGCGCGGACCTGCACCCGCGTCCCAAAGCCCTTCTCGGCCATCGTCACCTCGACGCCTTCGACGGCATCGACGAGCTCGGCGAGCTCCGGTTCTGACTTGACCAACGTCCTCGAGGCTTCAAGCATGGGACCCGGTTCAACCGGCGGTCGGCAGTTCCTGCCTGTGGATAAGACGTGCCGGGAGTTAGGTACCCATAGTGGCCCCTAAACCCCGGCACGTCGGGAGGGCTAGAAGAAGGCGCCGCCGCGATACTCGCCGAAGACGTCGCGCAGCGCGCCGCAGACCTCGCCTATCGAGGCTTCGGCGCCGAGGGCGGCGCGGATCGGGTGCAGCAGGTTGCCGTCGCCGCGGGCGACGTCGCGGAGCGTCTCGAGCCTCTGATCTACGCCGGCCTGGTCGCGGCCCTCCTTGAACGCCTTCAGGCGGGCGAGCTGGCGATCCTCTGACTCGGGGTCGACGCGGAGGATGTCGACGTCGTCGATCTGGTCGGTGACGTATTTGTTGACGCCGACGACGATGTCCTGGCCGGTCTTGTACCGCTGGTGATAGGAGAGCGCCGACTCCTCGATCTCGCGCTGCATGAACTCCAGCGCCTCGACCGAGCCGCCGAGCTCTTCGACCTTGGCCATCAGCTCCTTCGAGCGGAGTTCGATCTCGTCGGTCAGCGACTCGACGAAGTAGGAGCCGGCGAAGGGGTCGACGGTGTCGGCGGCGCCAGACTCGTGGGCGAGGACCTGCTGGGTCCGCAGCGCGATCCGGGCCGAGCGCTCGGTCGGCAGCGCCAGCGCCTCATCGAACCCGTTGGTGTGGAGGCTCTGGGTGCCGCCGCAGACGGCGGCGAAGCCCTGCAGAGCGACCCGGATGATGTTGACCTCGGGCTGCTGGGCCTGGAGGGTCACGCCCCCGGTCTGGGTGTGGAACCGTATCTTCATCGAGTTCGGGTCCTGCGCCCCGAACCGCTCGGCGACGATCTCGGCCCACATCCGCCGCACCGCCCGGAACTTGGCGATCTCCTGGAAGACGTTGTTGTGGCCGTTGAAGAAGAAGGCGAGGCGGGGGGCAAACTCGTCGATCTTGAGGCCGCGGTCCAGCGCCGCCTCGACGTAGGCGATCGCGTTGGAGAGGGTGAACGCGACCTCCTGCACTGCCGAGCAGCCCTTCTCGCGGATGTGGTACCCGGAGATCGAGATCGTGTTCCATTTCGGCACGTGCTCGTGGCAGTACTCGAAGATGTCGGTCGTCAGCCGCATCGTCGGCACCGGCGGGTAGATGTAGTTGCCGCGCGCCATGTACTCCTTGAGGACGTCGTTCTGGACGGTGCCGCGGAGCTTCTCCGACGGGACGCCCTGTTCCTCGCCGACCAGCTCGTAGAGGAGCAGCAGGACCGCCGCCGGGGCGTTGATCGTCATCGAGGTCGAGACCTGGTCGAGCGGAATCTGGTCGAAGCAGATCCGCATGTCCTCGATCGTGTCGATCGGGACCCCGGTCCGGCCCACCTCGCCATGGCAGAGCGGGTCATCGGAGTCGCGGCCGAGCTGGGTCGGCAGGTCGAAGGCCATCGAGAGCCCGGTCGAGCCCTGTGAGATCAGGTAGCGGTAGCGCTCGTTGGTGTCTTCGGGAGTCGCGAAGCCGGCGTACTGGCGCATCGTCCAGAGCCGGTCGCGGTACATGCCCTCGTGGATGCCGCGGGTGAATGGCGACTCGCCGGGCGCCCCGAGGCGCTCTTCGAGGTCGGGCGCGACGTCGTCCTCGGTGTAGAGGCGCTCGATCTCGATCCCGGAGTCGGTGAAGACGCGCTCGTCGTCGGGGCCGACCACAGGGGCGATCGTTTGGTGGACCTCGTCGGTCGCGGCGCTGTCGCTCTTGCCTGCCATACCGAAAGGATATTGCGGCTCGAGCCGCAGGCCGGACTCGCCGGTCAGTCGGTGGCGCCGACGAGACGCTCGAGGCCGGACTTCTCGATCGTCCGGCGGAGGCCGTCCTCGAGGGCGATCTCCGGTTCCCAGCCGAGCAGGTCGCGGGCCTTGGTGATGTCGGGGCGCCGCTGCTGCGGGTCGTCGGTGGGGAGCGTCTCGAAGACGATCTCCGAGCGGGAGTCGGTCACCTTGATCACCGTTTTCGCCAGCTCCAGGAGCGTGAACTCGTCGGGGTTGCCGATGTTGACCGGCTGGTGGGCTTCGGACTCGGCCAGGGCGACGATGCCCCGGATCAGGTCGTCGACGTAACAGAAGCTGCGGGTCTGCTGGCCCTCGCCGAACACGGTCAGCGGCTGGTCCTGGAGCGCCTGGCGGAGGAAGGTCGGCACCGCGCGGCCGTCCATCGCCCGCATCCGCGGGCCGTAGGTGTTGAAGATCCGGACGATCGAGGTGTCGACGCCCTGCTGGCGGTGGTAGGCCATCGTCAGCGCCTCGGCGTAGCGCTTCGCCTCGTCGTAGACGCCGCGTGGGCCGATCGGGTTGACGTGGCCCCAGTAGTCCTCGGTCTGGGGGTGGACCTGGGGGTCGCCGTAGACCTCGCTGGTCGAGGCGATCAGGAACCGGGCCCGCTTGAACTTGGCGACGCCGAGCATGTGGTGGGTCCCCTGCGAGCCGACCTTCAGCGTGTGCAGCGGCAGCCGCAGGTAATCGATTGGGCTCGCCGGTGAGGCGAGGTGGTAGACGAAGTCGACGTCCTCGGCGATGTCGACGCGCTCGGTGATGTCGATGTTGCGGAACTCGAATTCAGGATCGCGGATCTGGTGGATGTTCTGCAGCGACCCGGTCTCGAGGTTGTCGATGCAGATCACGCGATGCCCCTGCCCGAGCAGGTATTCGCAGAGGTGGGAGCCGAGGAATCCGGCTCCGCCGGTGACGACGCAGGTGCTCATCGGGATTCCTCGCGCTTCGCTCGCTGCGCAGGGGACCAGATATCGATGCTTGCTCGCTCCGCGCTCATCGCGGCCGATGCTACAGGGCCGCGAGCCGTCCGGGGTCGCCAATCATTTGCTGCAGTTTCCGACTTTTTCTTGGCGAATTCGTGCCATTCGGGGGAGAAACCCGGCTTTTCCGAGTTTGCACCCTGGGTCGTCTGAAAATGAAGCCGTCCCGGTGCAGCGAGAGGTGTGTGTCTCCATGCAGCAGAACTCGATTGGGATCCGGACGCCGGACGCGGTTGGCGTCGATGAGGCGGCGCGCAAGCGCGCCGCCGTCGAGCTGATCGCGAAGTACGGCCCCTCCCTCCGCCGAACCGCCCGCCGCTACTCGCTGAACGCGGAGGATGCCGAGGACGCCTACCAGCGATCGCTCGAGATCCTGCTGACCAAGGCGCCCAATGACCGTATGAACGAGCTGGTCCGGTGGACCCACACAGTGATCAAGCACGAGGCGCTCGCGGTCCGGCGCAAGCGGGAGCGACTGCTGGGCGGCGTGCCGCAGTCGGCCGAGGACCCGTCCCGCGAGGACTGGGTGGCGATGATCCCGGCGACCGGCGACGGCCCCGATGGGCTGACCGAGCGCGGCGAGCTGATCGCCCGCAGCCGCGAGGCGCTGCAGACCCTGAAGCCGGCGGAGCTGCGGGCATTGACGCTGCTCGCGGAGGGCTACTCCTACGCTGAGATCGGCGAGATCACCGGTTTCAGCCAGACCAAAGTCAATCGCTGCCTGGCCGAGGGGCGGGAGCGGTTTCGCAGCGTCGTCGCCCGCAGCGAGGACGGCAGCCGCTGCTCGGAACTGCGCCCACTCCTCTCTGCATTCTGCGACGGCGAGTCGAGCGCCAAGGACGCCACCGCCGTCCGCGAGCACCTCCGCGCCTGCGCCGGCTGCCGGGCGACGATGCGCGCCTACCGGGCGACCGCGGGGGCGGCGGCGGCTCTGGCGCCCGTGCTGCCGGACCGCAGCCTCTTCGACCGGTTGGCCGACCTGCCCGCCGCGATCCAGTCCCGCCTCCCGTTCGGTGGCGGGGGTGGTGGCGACTCGGCGATCGCGCAGGTCGCCGCGGCGGGAGGGACCCGTGGCGCCGGGATGGCGGCGCTGGCGAAACTGCTGACGATCTGCGCCGGTGCCGCCGGGGGCGCGGCCGCCTGTGTGGCCGTCGGCGTTACCCCGGCGCCGCTGATCGATGCCCACGAGACGAAGGCGCCGACCGTCGAGCACGTCTCGAAGACCGCGTTCGAGGACACTGCTCCCGAATCCGTCGAACCGGAGCCGGCGCCGACCGAACCCGAACCGGTGGCCGTTCCGAGGCCTGCGCCGGAACGGAGCGAGCCGGATCCTGAACCCGAGCCTTCCCCATCCGCGCCTGCTCCCGAAACCTCGGCCGGCGCGGTTGAATACACGCCACCGCCTCCACCGGCATCGTCGCCGAGCGGGGCCGAATCATCCGCTCCCAGCAGCGGCAGCGCGGCCGGAGAGTTCGGGCCATGAGGCGCGCCGCGCTTCTCCTCGTGCTCGTCGCGCTGGCCCTCGTCGGCTCGGCCGGGGTGGCCTCGGCCCGGCTCCCGGCCCCTATCGGCCTCGAAGTCACCGGCGGCGAGGAAACCTGGCACCCGGAAAACCACTTCACGCTCAGGTGGACGAACCCGGACACCGGGTTCAGCCTGCCGATCACCGACGTCGTCTATGCGGTCCGCAAGCCATCCGGAACCGTGATCAAGGAAGCCCGGCTGGGCTGGGCTGGGCGTCAGATCGACAATCTGACGATCCCGGGGCCCCCCGGCGCCTACGCCGTGCGTGTCTGGTTCGAGGACTGGGTCGGCGCGGGGGACTCGGCGACCGCCTCGCTTCGCTACGACGATGCCAGTCCGGCGCCGGCGAGCGCGGTCGAGCCGGAACGCTGGCTCGGCCGCTCCGACTTCCCCCACCTGCTCGGAATCGAACACCCGCAGGGTCCCCTTCCTGCGTCCGGCATCCGCGGCTATGCCGTATCGATCGACCGCTCGCCCGACGGCCAGCCATGCGCGAGCCCGAGCCGCTGCACCGACACCGAGACCGACCTGCGGAGCGGGGTCGAAGGCGACTCGCTGCCGATCGCCGAACTCCCCGAGGGTGAGAATCACGTCCATGTGGTCGCGGTGTCGGGCTCGGGGATCCGGTCTGCCATCGTCGGCGACACGATCCTCCGCGTCGACAGAACGGACCCGGCGACCCACCTCAGCGGCGTCTCGAGCGCGTGGACGAACCGCGCGGTTCCCGTCACCGTGACGGCGACGGACGGGGCATCCGGGATGGAGGGCGACGGTGCCTTCACCGCGATCCAGATCGACGGTGGGCTGCCGACCGTCGAGGCCGGACCCACGGTGAGCTCGACCGTGATCGGAGACGGGGTGCATCGCGTCGCCCACTACGCGCGCGACGCCGCCGGCAACGTCAACGACGGTGCCACCCGCAACGGGGTCCGCAACCTGCTCCCGGCGACCTCCGCGGTACGGATCGACAGGGATCCACCCGAGGTCGCCTTCCTCGGCTCACAGGACCCGGCCGACCCGGAGCTGATCCGAGCCGAGGTGGCCGACGCGCTGTCGGGCCCGAGCGCGGACCGCGGCCTGATCGCCGTCCGGGGCCTCGGGTCCGGAGACCGCTTTGCGCCGATCCCCACCCAGGTGGTCGACGGTGGGCTGCGGGCCCGCTGGGACTCGGAGGCATTCCCACCCGGCCGCTATGAGTTCCGAGCCACCGGCTACGACGACGCCGGCAACACGGCGACGACCCAGATGCGGCTCGACCGCTCAGTGATGGCCCTCTCAAACCCATTGAAGGCGCAGACCGCACTCAGCATCGGCTTCGGCGGGGAGCGACTGATCTGGCAGAACTGCACCCGCAGCAACGGCGGCCGCCGCTGCCGCCGAGAAACGGTCTCCGCCCTCGAGCAACGCCCTCAGGCCCGGGTCGTTCCCTACGGGCGCGGAACCCTGATCAGCGGCCGACTCGCCACCGAGGCGGGGGCGCCGATCGCGGGAGCGCCGGTGCGGATCACCGAGCAGCTTGGGAACGAGCTCGCGGGCAGCGAACGGTTCACCACCGTCGCCACCGACTCCGCCGGCTGGTTCTCGGTCCGCCTCGAAGAGGGGCCGAGCCGTGAGATCTCCGCGACATTCGGAGGCTCGCGGACGCTGACCCGGTCGGCGGCGACGCCGCTGCGGATGGGCGTGCGCAGCGAGGTCAGGCTGCGGGCCTCATCGTCGACCGCGAAGGTCGGCGGCCGGCCCGTCGTCTTCAGCGGCCGCCTGATCGCCGACGACGGGGAGATCCCGGCCGAGGGGAGGCCGCTCTCGCTTCAGTTCCGGGTTCCGGGAATGCCGTGGACCGAGTTTCGGACCGTCAGGACCGACGCCCGGGGACGCTTCCGTTACGCCTACCGGTTCAGCGACGACGACAGCCGCGGAGTCCGGTTCCAGTTCCGGGCCCACGCCGCAACGCAAAGCGACTGGCCTTACGAGCCGGGAAGCTCGGGGCCAGTCGCCGTGCTCGGAATCTGAGGGGCGCTGCTCAGCGCAGGGAGGAGAGCTGCTCGCCGACCTGGTCGACGAGGTCCTGCGCGCGGGTGGTCTGCTCGTCGATCGCTTTGCGGACGCGTTTCTCGGCCTCGGTCCGGTTGCGCTTGAGAGTGGTCTCGACGGTGCGGCGGCGCTTGCGGGCCTCGCGCTCGACACGGTTGCGGGTTTTCCGCGCTTCGGTCGTCGCTTTGCGGCGGGCGGTGTGGCCGCGGCGCTCGGTGCGCTTGACGGTCCGGCGCACGCTCGTCCGGTAGGACTTGATCTGGCGCTCGGCGTCGGTGCGGTCGGTGAACGGTTCGACCAGCTCGGCGACGCGGTCTGAGACCTCGAGGACGACCCCAACGGGGAGGTCGACCGCGGCTTCGGCGACGCTCTTGGCGCGATCGGCGGGCGAGGAGGAGGCCTTGACGGAGCCGTTGGCTGAGGAGTTCGTCCTGGCGGTTTTGGTCGTTTTGGCCTTGCTGGTTTTGCTCTGAGTAGGCATGAAGTTGGGGCCTTTCGGGGAGTTGGGAGTGGCTGGGCTAGGGAAGTTCGCGAGTGTAGCGAACATACGTTCTTAGCGAACACACGTTTGTAAACTGGCTCGCGCGGGAGGTTACAGCGGAGTTTCGACCCAGTCGTCGGTCGGGCCCGCGATAGCGGTCACCGCCTCGACGATCGCCGCCGGCGCCTTCTGCGGCGAGCCGGCGTCGAACGGGGGCTGGGGGTCGTACTCGATGCCGAGCTGCACCGATTGCGCGACCTCGGGCCCGAGCTCACGGGAGACGAGGTGGAGCGCCATGTCGATTCCCGCCGATACCCCCGCCGCCGTGATCACCTTGCCGTCCTCGACGTAGCGGCCGCCGACCGGGTCGGCGCCGAGGCTGCGCAGCGGCTCGAGGAAGAGCCAGTGGCCGGTCGCCCGCCTGCCCTCGAGCAACCCGGCGGCGCCGAGGATGAGAGAGCCGGTGCAGACGGAGGTCGTCCACTTGGTCCGTTCATCGACCGCCCGCAGCCAGGAGAGGACCCCCTCGTCCTTCATCAGCGGCCGGCTCCCGGCTCCGCCGGGGACGAGGACGATGTCGGGGTCTGTCACCTCATCGAGCGCATGGTCGGCGTTGATCCCGAGCGTGCCGGGTTCGTCTCGCACCTCGCCCCGCTCCTTGCCGACGAACGCCACCTCCCAGCCGGGCACCGAGCGGAAGACGTCGTAGGGCCCGATCGCGTCGAGGACCGTCATCTCCTCGTAGACGAGGATCGCCGTCTTCAAATCGACCGTCTCCTGCTTCGCACTCCGAGCGATCCTCGCAGCATCAGGCGAAGGTCTCAAGGCCGCCCTGGACGACCGCCATCCCGAGCCGCCCGGCGGCGGCGCCGACCGGGTAACGGGCGTCGAGAGCGAGGTCGGCGCCCTCGGGGCCGAGCCGGCCGAAGGTGACCCGCCCACCCGCCTCGCGGGCGATCAGCTGGGCGGCGGCGATGTCGACCGAGCGGCAGGGGCGGAGGCTCAGCATCGCGTCGAAGCGGCCGGCGGCGACGTAACAGGCGGAGATCGCGATCGAGCCGACGACGCGAAGCCGGTAGACCTGCCCGTCGAGGACCTCGAGCGCGGGCATCGCCCAGCGCGGCTCGGCCGACTCGACCCCGAGCAGCTCGAGCTTCTCGCGGTCATCTCCGACCCTGATCGCCCGCTCGTCGAGGGTGACGCCGGCGCCGCGCCGCGCGGCGAACTCCTCGCCGGCACCGAAGTCGTAGACATAGCCGAACTCGACGTCGGCCATCGAGTGCCCGGAGGCGACCGCGATGCTGAGGCTGTGGGAGGGGAGCGTGCGGCGGGCGTTGAGCGAGCCGTCGATCGGGTCGATCACGACCCGCGCCTCGCCGCCCTCCCCGCCCTCGCCGAAGCTGACCTCACCGCGCTCCTCGGAGACGGCGACGAACGAGGCACCCTCGGCGGCCAGCGTCTCGAGCTCGGCGAAGACCACGTCCTCGCAGCGGCGGTCGATCGCGAGCGCCCGGTCGCCCCCCTCGCCGATCCCCTCGTAGACGGTCCGCTCCTCGATCCCCGGCGTCGAGTCGAAGATCCGCTGCTGCTCGACCACGATCCGGCGGCAGATTCCCCGCCAATCTGCGGATAGAACGTCCATCACGACCATGGTATGTCGCTAGCTTTGGGGAGAAGGCCTACCCGCCCGGGGCGGACGCGGTAGCGAGCGAGCAAGGAAGCCGGTGATCATGAGTGCGAGCGAGCGAGAGCAGAGCACCCGGGCGGATGATGGATCCGCGGAGGCCGGGGCGATAGAGCATGCTGAGGCTCCGTTGCTGGTGCTCGGCGAGCCCGGGACCGGAAAGAGCGAGGCGCTGGCGCGGCGGCTCGCATCGCTCGCCGAAGATCGAGGGGTCGATCCCGACCGGGTCCTGATGGTCGCCTCGACCCGCGCCGGCGCCGAGCGGCTGCGGAACCGGGTCGAATCGCTCCTCGACGATCCCCACGGAGAGCTCTGGGTGGGGACCTGGGACTCGATCGGGGAACGCATCCTGCGCGAGTACTCCGACGCCGCCGGCCTCGACCCGTTCTTCGAGGTCCTCGGCCCCGCCGAGCGGTTGGCGATGCTCCTCGACCGCCTCGACGACCTGCCTCTGCGAAGCCACGAGATCCGCGGCAACCCGGCGGGCCTGCTGGCGCGGCTGCTGGAGCGAGTCGACGCGCTCAAGGCCGGCGCCGATCCCCCCGACGCCGAGCTCGCGGACCTTGTTGCCGCCCACGACCGCATCCTCGGCGCGACCGGCAACCTCGACCGCGGCGACGTCTTCCTCACCCTGAACCGGCTCCATGAGGAGCGAGAGGACGTCCGCGATTCCCTCGCCGGGCGCTTCGTCGAGGTGATGGTCGACGAGCTGGAGGACACGACCACTGCGCAGCGGGCGCTGCTCGCCTCGCTCGCGAAGCAGAACCCGCGCCACGTCTACGCGCTCGAGCCGGCCGGTGCCGAGCTCGGGGGCTGGTACCGCGAGGTCCATCCCGACGGCGACGCGATCCAGCTCGAGCACCTGTTCCGCGACCCCCAGCTGCGGTTCTGGCGCTGCGCCAACGAGCGCGCCCAGGCCCAGGCTGTCGCCCGCGAGGTCGAGACCCTGCTCTCACGCGGGACCCGGCCCGACGATGTCTGCGTCCTGATCGACGACCCGGTGATGCGGGGCGGGCCGGTCGCGGCGGCGATGGAGGAGCGCGGGATCCCGTTCCACCTCTCCGGGCCGGCGGCGCTCTTCCAGCGGCCCGAGGTCCGCGACGCGATCGCCTGGCTGCGGGTGCTCGCCGACCCGGCCGACTCCCCGGCGGCGGCGCGGGCCCTGACCCGGCCGCCGATCGAGCTCCCTCCCGCCGACCTCGCGCGGCTGACGACAATCGCTCGGCGGCGCAAGCTCGACATGGTCTCAGCCTGCGAGGCGGCGCTCGAGAGCCCGCGGATCCCGCCCGAGGCCCGCGAGCGGATCCAGGACTTCCTCAAGCTATACGGCGAAGCATCGGCGGCGATGGAGGAGCGCCGCGCCGACGTCTTCGTCCGCCGCCTGATCGAGCGGGTCGGGATCCGGCGCCAGCGCCTGTTCGCCGCCCAGCCGGAGGTCGCCGAGCGGCTGCTCGGGCTCTCCCGGCTCGCCGAGCTGGCGACCGCCTGGGCCCGGCGCGAGCCCCACGGCTCGACCCGCGACTTCGTCCGCCACCTCAGCGCCGTCGCCGAAACCGGGGTCGAGCCGGCGGGAGTCACCGAGCCGCCGGCGCCGGACTCCGTCCAGGGTCTCGCGCGCGACGCCGCCAAGGGAATGGGGTTCGACCACGTCTTTGTGCTCGGGCTCGAGCAGGACGACGCCGCGGACCGGATCGGCCGGCCGGCGCGCTCGGGCCTCGTCCTCTCGCGGATCGAGCGCGACGACGGCGGCGAGGTCCGGCCCTCGCCGTTCTACACCGGTGCCCTGGCCGCGGCGGGGGCGAAGGAGGAGCGCCACGCCGAGGAGCTGTTCGGCCCGGCCGAGGGCCTCCATGCGACCTACCGGTCCCTGCGCGAGGAGGTCCTCGAGGAGTCATGGAAAGCAGGGCGCCAGCTCTCCGAGCCCCGCCTCGACACCGCCGTCGACGTCAACCGCGCGATCGCCCGCTTCCTCGAGCTGCTGAAGCTGGCGGCGCTCGCCCAGCGGCCCGGCGACGCCCAGCCGACAGAGGAGGCGGTCGACGCCGTCAACGGCCTGCTTCGCCAGGTGGCGACCCCCGAGCAGCAGGCCGAGCTCGACGCCTCGGCGCTCGACTCCTACCTGCTCGACTCCGAGAGCCGCCGCGAGGGCCGGCGCAAGCTGATCGGCGCCCGCCACGAGCCCTCGCTCGAGGCCTTCCTCCCCCGTCGCGGCGACGGCGGCCTCAGCCTCTCGGCCTCCGACCTCGGCCTCTATCTCACATGCCCGCTGAAGTACAAGTTCGCGCGGGTCTTCGGGATCCCGCAGGAGCCGACCATCAACCAGCGCTTCGGGATCCTCATCCACAACGTCCTCGAGCGCTTCCACAAGGAGGAGAGCGACGGGGGCGAGGACGACCTCGAGCGGTTGATGGCCCTGTTCGAGGCCGGCTGGCGGCGCAGCGGCTTCGGCACCAGCGACGACGAGCTCCAGTACCGCGAGCGCGCCCGCGAGGCGCTCCGCCTCTACTGCGAGCGCGAGGGCGGCGCCGAGGGCGAACCGGTCTGGCTCGAGCGCAAGTTCGACATCAAGATCGGCGACCACCACGTCCGCGGCCGGGTCGACCGCGTCGACCGCCTCCCCGACGGCGAGCACGAGCTGATCGACTACAAGACCGGCGAGCGCAAGAGCGAGTCCGATCTCGAGAGCGATCTCCAGCTTGCCCTCTACCGCCTCGCCGCCCGCCAGGCCTGGGACATCGAGGCCTCGCACGGCAGCTACTACTACGTCCTCGACGCCGAGAAGGTCGCCGCCCCGACCAAGCCCGACGACGCCGAGCGGGTCGAGCGAACCGTGCTCGAGGTCGGCGCCGGAATCCTCGACCAGGACTTCGAGCCGCGGCCCTCACCGGCGGTCTGCAGCTGGTGCGACTACCGGCTGATCTGCCCCGCCGCCGAGAGCTGAGCGCGGCGGGTCAGCTGCCCTGCTGGCGCAGGAAGCGCTGGAACTCGCGGGCGATCGAGTCGGCCGAGGGCAGGTCCTCGCCGTCGCTCAGCTGCTCGACCTGCTCGGCCTCGATCCGCTCGACGAGCTCGGCGATCTCCGGGTTGGCGGCGACGGCGCGGCCGATCTGCTCCTCGTAGCTCTCCGCTTCCTCCTCGAGCTCGCGGGCCTCGACCGCGATCCCGGTCAGGCCCTCGAGCCGGCGCAGCAGCGCCAGCCCGGCCTTCGGGTTGGGGACGGCGGCCACATAGTGGGGCACCGCGGCCCAGAGCGAGGCCGAGGTGATCCCGACCTGGTTGCAGCAGTCGTGGAGGACGCCGACGATCCCGGTCGGGCCTTCGTAGCTGGAGCGCTGCAGCTCGAGGTCTTCGACCAGGTCGGGGTCGGATGCGAGCCCGGTGATCGGGACCGGGAGAGTGTGCGAGACCTCGGCGATCAGCGCCCCCATCGTCACCACCATCTCCACCCCGAGTGTGTCGGCGGCGGAGGCGATCGTTTCCGAGAACGTCCGCCAGCGAAGGTTCGGCTCGGTCCCGTCGAGGAGGACCAGGTCGCGCTCGGCGCCTGGGACGGGGGCCGCGATCAGGTTGTTCTGGGGCCACTCGATGTGGCGGGCCTGTCCCTCGGTCAGGGTGATCGTCGGCCGCGTCTCCTGGAAGTCGAAGTAGTCCTCGGGATCGACACGGGCAATCAGCTCGGCCTCGAACCCGGATGCGAGCGCGGCGAGCGCGGTCGAGGCGGCGCCGGCGGCGTCGTTCCAGCCGCGGAAGCTGCAGACGAGGATCGGGGAGCGCAGTGCCGGGACATCGGTCTCCCAGGTCAGAGAATCCACAGTTTGAGACTACCGATGGGGCTCTGCAGCGCCATCGGGGGGGGGTTCCTCGCCCGTCGCCAGTGCGCGGCGCACGAGCGTGTAGGCGACGAACAGGGCCAGCGCCGCGAAGGCGAGTTCGAGCGCCCGCTCCGGGACCGCGTTGGCGACCACGACGCCGATCAGCACCCCGATCGGCGAGAGGGCGCCGATCCAGAGCGCGTCGGAGACGTTGAGGTTGCCGTAGCCGCGCTGCCGGTAGGCGCCGACGAAGGCGACGATCACGATCATCATCAGCGAGGTCGACTCGCCCTCTACCTGCGAGAGGCCGAGGAAGATCGTCAGCGCCGGGACGAAGAGGACCCCGCCGCCGACCCCGACGAGGCCGCCGGCGAGCCCGCCGAGAATCGCGATCAGAACCGCCAGGACCTCGTTCATGTTCGGTCCACCCGGGTCACGGAATTATCAACTCGATCGCTATCGCCACCAGGAGCGCCGCGAACAGGAACGAGACCGCGCGCTGCGGTATCCGCTGCTGGATCGCGGTGCCGAGGATGATCCCGAGGATCGCGGGAGCGGTCAGCGCCAGCCCGGTCGAGATGTGGACGTTGCCGTAGATCCCCCCCTGCGCGATGGCGCCGAGGAGCCCGATCAGGACGATCGCGCCGAGGCTGGTCCCGGTCGCCAGCCGCTCGCCGTATCCCAACCAGAAGATCAGCAGCGGGACGATCACCGTCCCCCCGCCGACCCCGAAAAGCCCGCTGAAGAGGCCCGCCAATGTGCCGACCGCGGCCAGTTTCAGGGTGCGCTCGGAAGGCATCGCGCGATACTAAGCGCCGTGTCGCCAGAAACCGGCAGCGGGGCGGGCGGGGCGGGGACCGATCGACTGGCTCCGCTGCGGGCGGAGCCTGCCCGCGCCGCGATCCTCACCGACGTCGACGGGACGCTGGCGCCGATCGTCGACCGGCCCGACCAGGCGGCGGTCCCGGAGGCCGCACGCGCGGCGCTGATCGCCCTCAGCGGCCGCTTCGGCCTCGTCGGCTGCGTGTCCGGGCGCCAGGCCGAGGAGGCGAAGCGGCTGGTCGGCGTCGAGGAGATCGCCTACGCGGGAAACCACGGTCTCGAACTGCTCCTGCCGGGCGAGGACGGGCCGCAGCTCGATCCCTCGGTCCGTGACCGCGAGCGGGCGGCGGCGGAGTTCATCGCCGCCCGCTCCGAGACGGTCGGCGGCGCCGGCCTGCGGATCGAGGACAAGGGCCCGATCCAGGCGCTCCACTGGCGCGGCGCGGATGACGAGCGCGGCGCCGAGGCGCGGGCGCACCAGCTCGCCGCCGAGGGCGGGCGGGCCGGCCTCGAGCCGCGCTGGGGCCGCAAGGTGCTCGAGCTTCGCCCGGCGGGGGGCGGCGGTAAGGACGCCGCGGTGGCGGCGCTGCTGGCGACCGACGGGATCAGGGCCGCCGTCTACGCCGGCGACGACCGCACCGACCTCGACGCCTTCCGCCGATTGCGCGAGCTGCGCGAAAGCGGCGAGCTCAGGGACGTGCTCTGCGTCGGGATCGCATCGGCGGAGGCGCCGCCGGAGCTCGCCCAGGAATCGGACTGGACGGTCGACGGTCCGAGCGGCTGGCTGGCGGCGCTCGAGTCGCTGGCCGGTTGAGGAAATGCCGTACACGGACCTACTGCGGACCACCGTCTTCCTCGCCGGGGCCGAGGCGACCGTGCTCGGCGCGATCACGGCGATCAGCGCCGGGCGCGAGACCGACACCCGGACGATCCTCGTCTCCGCCGTCCTCTGGCTGGCGGCGCTCCTGGTCGGGCTCCGGCTCGGCCGCCCCGAACGGGCCGCCGACGGCGTGCGCGACGCCCTCGCCCGGGCCAAAACGGCGACCGCGCTGCCCGACGAGACGCCGGCGCGGATTGCCCTGGTCCGGCTCTGGCCGATCGGGGTGACGGCGCTCGCCGCCGGGATCCTCGGCGTCCTCTATCCCGGAGTCGCCGCGGTCGGCGCAGGCTTCGCGCTCCTCGCGGCGCTCTCGCTGCGGACCCACGAGGCGGCGGTGCTCGGAGTCGAGCAGCGCGACGGGGTCAAGTTCTACGTCGTCCCCAACTCCGCCCTACGCCCGATCGAGCTGGTCCGGACCCCCGGGCTGCGGAGCGACCGCCTCGAGGGCCCTAGCTCAAGAATCGCTTGAACTCGCGCCAGCCCCGGGTGTTGGCGATGTCCTTCGGCGTCAACCATGCCCGGCGCGCCGTCGCGGCCGCGTAGGCGACGTTGTCGAGCGTGTCGACGCCGTGGGCGTCGGTGTTGAGGACGATCGTCGCCCCCGCATCGACCGCGAGGCGGGCGTGGTGCTCGGAGAGGTCGCGGCGGTTCGGGTTGCCGTTGATCTCCAGCATCGTCCCCGTCCCCGCCGCCGCCTCGGCGACCGCCTCGACATCGATCCCGTAGGGCTCCCGGCGCCCGATCAGGCGTCCGGTCAGGTGGCCGATGCAGTTGACGTTCGGGTTCTCGATCGCCGCGATCACCCGGGCGGTCATCTCCTTTTCGGAAATCGAGAACGACGTGTGGACGCTGGCGACAACCCAGTCGAGCTCGGCGACGAGGTCGTCGGGGTAGTCGAGCGAGCCGTCGAGCCCGATGTTGATCTCCGAGCCGGAGAGCAGGCGGAACCCCCGTTTGCCCTCGTTCCAGGCACGGATTTCCTCGATCCGCTGCCGCAGCCGCTCGGCGGTGACGTGGTCGCCGAAGCCGTGGCTCGCCGAGTGATCGGTGATCGCCATGTAGGCGTAGCCGCGCTCGCGGCCGGCGGCGGCCATCTCCTCCAGGGTGTTGCGCCCGTCGGAGAGGGTCGTGTGGCAGTGAAGGTCGCCGCGGATGTCCTCGACGGCGACCAGGTCCGGCAGCTTTCCTTCACGGGCGGCCTTCAGCTCCCCCCTTCCCTCACGCAGCTCCGGCACGATGTAGGGGTAGCCAAGGCGCTCGTAGACGCCCTCCTCGGTCTCGCAGAGGTCGACCTTGCCGCTCCCGGTGTCGGTGATCCCGTGCTCTGAGACCGAGAGGCCCCTTCCGACGGCCTCTTCGCGCAGCGCCACGTTGTGGGCCGCGGAACCGGTGAAGTGCTGGAGCAGGTTGCCGAACGCCTCCGGGGCGACGATCCGCAGGTCGACCGAGATCCCGTTGTGGGTCTGGGCCCTGACCCCGTTCGGCCCGGCGGTGCCGGAGGACGCGATCAGCGAGTGCGACGCGAGGTGCTCGGCCAGCGCCGCCGGCTCCTCCGCCGTCGCGATCAGGTCGATGTCCTTGCAGGTCTCGGCCCAGCGCCGGGCCGAGCCCGCGACCTCGACCCGGTGGGCGCCGGGATGGTCTCGAAGCGCCGCCGCCAGCTCCTCGGCGACCGGCCGGACCGCGGAGAGCAGGACCCGCCCCGTCCCCTCGCCGGGCTCGCCCAGGCGCTCCATCGCCGCCAGCACGTTTTCCTCGACCTTCGCCCCGAGCCCTTTCAGGTCGCGGATCCGCTGCTCCTCGGCCGCCTCCTTCAGCTCGTCGAGGGTCGTGATCCCAAGTTCGTCGAAGAGGCGGCGCGCGGTTTTGGCGCCGAGACCCGGGACCCGCGTGACCTCGATCAGCGACGGCGGGAACTTCGCCTTCAGCTTCTCGGCGGCCGGGATCTCGCCGGTCTCGATCAGGGTGTTGATTTTCCCCGCCAGGGTCTCGCCGACGCCGGGGATCTCCGTCGCCCTCCCGGCAGCGGCCAGCTCGGTGACCGAGACCGGGCTTTCGCGGATCGCCTTCGCCGCCGTGCTGTAGGCGAGCACCCTGTATTTGACGGCGCCGTCGAGCTCGTACAGCACCCCCAGCTCTTCTAGGGCCGCGGCGATCTCAGCGTTGGTCATACTCGTCAAAATAGGAGAGCCTCTGGTTGGCCCGCAGGGGCGTCGCTATACTTTTTGAAGTATTGAGGGCTGACAAATCCGCGAACCCAGGAGATCGATCTCTGTGACAGGCAAGCTGACCGACGTGACAGATGCCACCTTCAAAACCGACGTGCTCGAGGCCGAGGGCCCCGTTCTCGTCGATTTCTGGGCCCCCTGGTGCGGCCCGTGCCGCGTCGTCCACCCGGTCCTCGAAGAGATCGATGCCGAGCGTGAGGACCTGAAGATCCTCAGCCTCAACGTCGACGAGAACCAGCAGACCGCCGCCGAGTACGAAGTCCTCTCGATCCCGACGATGCTCCTGTTCAAGGACGGGGCGATCGCGAAGAAAGTCGTCGGGGCGATGCCGAAGCGGCGCCTCGAGGCCGAGCTCGAGCCGGCGCTCGCGTAGGGACCGGGCAATGCCCTTCGTACAGGTCCATTGGTATGAGGGACGCACCGATGAGCAGAAGGCCGAGATCGCGAAACGGATCGAATCGGCCCTGATCGAGGTCGCCGGGGTCCCGCCGGAGCACTGCTGGGTGAAGTTCTCCGATTCCGCGAAATCGGACTTCATCATCGGCGAGCCTGCTGACGGCTAGGTCCCGGTCGGGAACAGCGGCCGGTTGACGTCGCGGATCTTCTCGATCCGCGCGAAGAATGAGCGGGCGAGCAGGAGCGAGACGCCGATCGAGGTTAGGAAGCCGAGGACGAGGATGATCACGTCGCCGCCCCCAATCGCCTGGATCACGAGAGCGGCGAGAACGCCGGCGACGACGGCGTCGATCAGCCCGACCAGGACCGGCAGCGCGGCGATCACCCTGACGCCGCCGACCTCGATAGGCAGGCTGTGTCCGAGGGTTTTCAACACTCCCTCCTCGTCATCGGTGGTGCCGGTGACGAAGTAGGGCTCGAGCTCGGGCGCGATCTCGACATACGCATGGCGGAGGCGATTCATTCCGGCGACGATCGCGACGTCTTCGATGCTGACGTCCGCAACGCGAACGAAGGTCGTCAGCCCCACCAGCAGCACCAGCGGCAACAGCAGGATCGAGAAGACGCGAAAGTCGGACCCGAAGTCGGTGGCCTGGCCGATCAGGGCGAGGGCGACCACCGTCGCCGAGACGATCGTCAGAAGCATCCCCGCCCGGCTGAAGATCTCGTTGTAGCCCATGCTCCGAGCGGATAGCAGGCTCCAGTGCTCGGTGGCCAGGATCTGGGCGCGGACCGAGTCGCGGTCGCGGTCGAGTCGCGCCAGCGGAGCCTCTCCGGGATTGCCCCGGTCCATCACCTGTCGACCGCCCTGACCATGATCCGCAGATCGCGGCCGTCGATCGACGCTGCCGCACCGTCGGCGCCGTCGTAGGCGACCGAGGTGGCGAGCACCTCGCCGGCGAGGTAGGCCTGGTGCTCGCGGGCGGCCTCGACCAGGTCGGTGTCGCCCCCCAGGGTCAGCTCGATCCGGTCGGTGATGTCGAGCCCCGCCTCCTTGCGCGCGTTCTGCACCGCGTGGACGATCTCGCGGGCGAGGCCCTCGCGGAGCAACTCGTCGTCGAGCTCGAGCTGGAGCGCGACCGCGTGCCCGGCCTCGGCCTCGACCTCGTAGCCCTCGAGGGGCTGCAGCGCGAGCGTCACCTCGTCGGGGCTGATCGTGTGCTCGTCGCCGTCGATGTTGATCCCAATCTCCCCCCCATCCGCCATCACCGCGGCGACGTGCTCGGCGTCGAGCGAGCCGATCGCCGCGGCGACCTGCGGCATCCGCTTCCCGAACCGGGGGCCGAGGGCACGGTAGTTGGGCTTGACGGAATAGCTGACCAGCTCCGCCTCCTCGGAGACGAAGTCGAGCTCCTTGACATTGAGCTCGGCGGTGACGAGGTCGGCGCGAGCCGAGATCGCCGCGCGCTCGGCGTCGTTGGCGACGATCACCGCGCGGCGCAGCGGCTGGCGCACCTTGGCCTTCGCCTGGGCGCGGGCGGCGCGGCCGAGCTCGACGGTGAGGCGGACCGCGTCCATCGCCGACTCGAGGTCGGGGTCGGCGATGGCGGGATTGGCCTCCGGGTAGTCGCGGAGGTGGACCGAGTCGGGCAGCGCGTCGAACGCCTCTCCCTCGCCGCCGGCGAGGTTGAGGTGGATCTCTTCTGCGAGGAACGGTGTGAACGGCGCCAGCATCGCCGAGGTCTCGAGCAGGCAGTGACGCAGGGTCGCGAAGGCGGCCCGGTCCCCATCCCAAAACCGCCGGCGCGAGAGCCGCACGTACCAGTTCGAGAGCTGCTCGACGAACGCCGCGATCTCCCGGCCGGCCGCCGTGCAGTCGAAGTCGTCCATCAGCTCGGTGACCCTCGCGACGACGCTCTGGAGCCTCGAGATGACCCACCTGTCGAGGTCGGTCCCCGCCGCATCCGGCTCCTCGGCGAAGTCCGAGGGGCCGAGGCCCTCGGCGTTCGCATAGAGGACCCAGAACGAGTAGGTGTTCCAGAGGGTGAGGAGGAACTGGCGGACCGACTCGCCCACCGTCTCGACCGAGAACCGGTACCCCGACCAGGGCTGCTGCGAGGTCAGGTAGTACCAGCGGAAGGCGTCGGCGCCGTGGGTGGAGATCACGTCCCAGGGCTCGACCACGTTGCCGCGGCTCTTCGACATCTTCTGCCCCTCGGGGTCGAGGATCAGCCCGAGGCAGACGCAGTTGCGATAGCTCGATGAGTCGAACAGGAGGGTCGACTCGGCCAGCAGGGTGTAAAACCAGCCGCGGGTCTGGTCGATCGCCTCGCAGATGAAGTCGGCCGGGAAGCGCTCCTCGAACTGCTCCTCGTTCTCGAACGGGTAGTGGAACTGCGCGAACGGCATCGCGCCGCTGTCGTACCAGGTGTCGATCACCGAATCGACCCGACGCATCTCGCCGCCGCATTTCCCGCAGGGCATGACGACGTCGTCGATGTAGGGGCGGTGGAGGTCGTCGGGGACGTCGCCGCCCGCGCGCTCGCGGAGTTCGGCGACCGAGCCGATGCAGGCGCGCTCATGGCAGTCCTCGCCGCCGCACTCCCAGATTGGCAGCGGCGTCCCCCAGTAGCGGTCGCGGGAGAGCGCCCAGTCGACGTTGTTCTCGAGCCATTTGCCGAACCGGCCATGCTTGATGTGCTCGGGATGCCACCCGATCTGCTCGTTGTTGGCGAGCAGATCGTCGCGTTTGCCCGCGGTCGCGACGTACCAGCTCGACTTCGCGTAGTAGAGGAGCGGGGTGCCGCACCGCCAGCAATGCGGGTAGGCGTGCTCGTAGACCTGCTCGCGGAACAGCAGGCCGCGCTCGGCGAGGTCGTCGATCAAGCCCCTGGTCACCTCCGGGTCCTTGACGAAACGTCCCTCGAACCCGACGACCCGGTTGTCGAACTTGCCGTCGGGGGCGACCGGGTTGTAGAGCGTCGTGTGCTTGGTCGGGTCGAAGATCCCGTTCTCGGCGGCGACCGCGTAGTCGTCCTCGCCGAAGGCCGGGGCGATGTGGACGAGGCCGGTCCCGTCCTCGGTGGTCACGAAATCGCCGGCGACGATCGGAAACCCGCCCTCCTCGCGATCGGTGAGGTTGAAAACAGGGCCCCTGTAGCGGCGGCCGACCAGGTCCGACCCCGGGAATGTGTCGAGGATCTCGGCCTCCCCGCCGAGCACGCGCTCAAGGAGGGGCGCGGCGACGATCAGCGTCTCGTCGTCGAGCTTCGCCCGAACGTAGGTGACCTCCGGCGCCACCGCGACGGCCTCGTTGCCGGGCAGGGTCCACGGGGTGGTGGTCCAAACAAGCAAATATTCCGCCACCTCCTCTGCTCCCGCGGGGGCCAAGGAATCAGATATGGATCGGCCCCCGCTCCCGCGTCCGGGGGCGGCGGGGGGTTGGAGCGGAAATTTCACGAAGATCGAGGGATCCGAGATGTCCTCGTAGCCGAGCGCGACCTCGTGCGAGGAGAGGGCGGTGCCGCAGCGCGGGCAGTAGGGGACGACCTTGTGGCCCTCGTAGAGGAGCTCGGAGTCCCAGAGTTTGCGCAGCGACCACCAGACCGACTCGATGTAGTCATCGTCGAGGGTGACGTAGGGGTCCTCGAGGTCGATCCAGAACCCGATCCGCTCGGTCAGCCGGTTCCACTCCTCGACGTACTCGAAGACAGAGGCCCGGCAGCGCGCGTTGAACTCGGCGATGCCGTAGTCCTCGACCTCCTGCTTGGAGGTGATCCCGAGCTCCTTTTCGACCTCGAGCTCGACCGGGAGGCCGTGGCAGTCCCACCCCGCCTTGCGTGGGACCCTGTAGCCGCGCATCGAGCGGTAGCGGGGGTAGATGTCCTTGAAGACGCGGGCGAGCACGTGGTGGGAGCCGGGGCGGCCGTTGGCGGTCGGCGGCCCCTCGTAGAAGCTCCAGACCGGGGCCTCGGCGCGGTTCTCCAGCGATCGGTGGAAGACGTCGCGCTCGGCCCAGCGCGCGAGGATCCGCTCCTCGAGCTCGGGGAAGGACTGCTTTGGGTCTACCGCTCGGAATCCGGGCATGGAAGGGGAATCTAGCGCCGAGGCAGAGGACGGCTGCCCGGCTACCAGACGAGGATGAAGTCCTCGTGGTCCTCGGGGTTGACGCGGACCGGCAGGACCAGGCCGGGAGCGACCCGGTTTGCGGCGAAGACAGACATCAGCTCGCGCCGCCTGACCTGGCGGTGGCCGACGCCCGGCAGGTCGAGGTCGAGGGTGAGCTTCATCACCGGCATCTCGTTGACGGTCCCGCGGCTCGACGCGTCAAGCACAGTCGCCGAGGCTTGAGCCCGTTCTGGAAGACCCAGTCCTGATGGGCGGCCTTTTTCTTCTGGCGGCGCGAGAAGACGTAGAGCCCGATCGTCACCAGCAGCCAGATGACGCCGATCGATTTCAGGATCCACCCCGCTTCGCCGGAGATCGGGGCGACGATCATCGCCAGCCCGAAGAGCCCGAAGAAGGCGAGCAGGAAGACCCCTGTGCGGTTCATCTGCATCGTCATCGCGCTACTCCTCGCACTCCTTCCCGATCCGCTCGGCAACGTGCGCGGTGGCATCCCAGAGCGCCGCCAGCGAAGCCGGCGTCGGCTCGTCCTCCTCGATGCTGCCGAGCAGGGCGCCGTAGGCGAGCTCGAAGGAGAAATCGCCCGGCGGCTCGGTGGTGAGCCAGTCGATGAACCCCGGCGCGAACAGCTGCCGCAGCCAGTTCTGGTCCTGGAACGGGCTGGTGCTGACCAGGTAGCGCTCGCTGAGGGCGGCGCTCTCCGTCCACAGTTTTGAGTCGCGCGCCTCGAACCCATAGAACTCGTCGTCGCGGGTCCGGCGCCCCTGCCGAATGCAGAAGACGCGCGGCGCGAACGCCGTCGACGCCGGCACCTGGGTCAGGGCGACGTTGAATCGGAAGGTCTTGTTGCGGGTATAGGAGAGCTGGCCGGCGACTCCTGTGGCCGCTCCCGAGAAGCGGCCGCGGACCGCCGGCTGAAGGCGGCAGGACTTCGACTCGACCAGGAGCGGCGTCAGCGGGCCGGCGTCGAGTTGGCCGATCTGCTCGAGGCCACGCGCCTCCGCGAACTCGATGTAGGCGGACTCGACCGACACGACTCCACCCTAATTGCGCCCTCCGACCAATACGCTGCCGCTGATGGCGGTCTTCGACCTGAACGGAAAGGTGGCGCTCGTCACCGGAGCGGCCCGCGGCATCGGCTACGAGACCGCGCGGCAGCTGCAGATGCGTGGCGCCTCGGTCGCGGTCCTCGACCTCGACCCCGAGCAGGCGCGCGAGTCGGCCGAGCGGATCGGCGAGCGGACGATCGGGATCGGCGCCGACGTCACCGACGACGGGGCGATGATGAGCGCGGTGGCGGAGACGGTCGAGCGCTTCGGCGGCCTCGACGTCGTCGTCGCCAACGCCGGGATCGCCCCGGTAAAGCTGGCGACCGCGAGGGGGATGGCGGGCGAGGAATGGGAACGGGTCTTCGCCGTCGACATGCTGGGCGTCTGGCGCACGGTCCGGGCGGCCCTTCCGGAGATCGTCGAGCGGCACGGCCACGTCGTCGTCGTCTCCTCCGTCTACGCCTTCGTCAACGGGCTGCTCAACAGCCCCTACGCCGCCGCCAAGTCCGGGGTCGAGTCTCTCGGCCGTTCGCTGCGGGCCGAGCTGACGCCGCTGGGCGCCAGCGCCAGCGTCGCCTACTTCGGCTGGGTCGACACGAAGATGGTCCAGGACGCCTCCGAGCAGGAGCACTTCGACCGGCTCCAGAACAAGCTGCCGCCGTTTATGAACAGGCGGATCGCGCCCGGCGAGGCGGCGGCGGCGGTCGTACGGGGGATCGAAGAGCGCTCGCCGCGGATATTCGCCCCGCGCTGGTGGCGCTACGTCTCGGCCTTCCGCGGGCTCCTCAACCCGCTCCTCGACCGGCGCCTCGAGAGCCACCAGGACCCGACCTCGGTCACCCGCGAGATCGAGTCGGCGGCTGACGAGCGGGGCGCCGCCGCCGTCTCCAAAGCCCAGCGCTAGCGGGTCAGTTCCTCGAGCAGGTAGGCGAACGACTCGTACTCGGCTCCGGTGGCGCGGCTGAGGCCGATCTCGCAGGTGCGGTTGCTGCTGAGGTGGGCGTCGAAGCAGCGGCCGGAGAGCTCGGCGGCCTGGTCTGCGGTCGCCGCCGCGGTCAGCTCCGGGTGGGAGAGGCCGCGGTCGCCGGCGAACCCGCAGCAGGTAGCCGACGGGGCGACGTAGACGTCCTCGGCGAGGGCGCCGGCCAGCGCGCGGAGCCGGGGCGCCAGCCCCATGTGGCGGGTTGCGCAGGTCGGGTGGACGGTGGCCGAGCCGACCTTGCGGGTGACCTCCAGGCGGGGCAGGAGACGGTCGTGGGCCCAGGCGACCGAGTCGAGGATCTCGATGCCCGCGAGGCGCTCAGCGTTCTCCTCACCGAGGACCCCCTCGCCGGGGGTCGCGATCGCCTGGGTGCAGGAGGCGGCGTCGATCACGACCGGCAGCTCGCCCTCCCCGCTCCACTCCCAGAGGCGCTCGACCATCTCGTTCGCCTTCTGGCGGTGGGCCTGCCCGTAGCCCTTCGAGCTCCAGGGAAGACCGCAGCAGGTGCCGGCGGCTCCGTCGGGGATCCAGACCGGCTGCCCCGCCCGCTCGGAGACGGCGACGATCGCCTCGGGCAGGCTGGCCCCGGCCCGGCCGCGGCCGAAGATCCGATTTGTGCAGGACGGGAGGTAGACGGCGGCGGCACCCTCGCGGGTCGTCACCGGCAGCGCCTTCGAGGCCGGGCCCGGCAGGCCCTCGCCGCGCTTGGTGCGGCGCACCAGCGGGCCGCCGACGCGGAGGCCGGCCCGGCTCGCCCCCTCGACCGCGGACCAGCGTTTCGCCGTCCGCAGCGCCGCTGATTCGGCGGCCTCGGTGCGGCGATCGCCGCGGATCTCCTTGACCAGCTCCCCTGTGTCGATCCCGACCGGGCAGGCGAGTTGGCAGGAGCCGTCGGCGGCGCAGGTGTCGAGCGAGTCGTACTCGTACTCCTCGAGCAGGACCCGCTGCAGTGGCGAGCCGGCCGGCTGGCGCGCCATCTCGCGCCGCAGCACGATTCTCTGGCGCGGCGTCGTCGTCAGGTTGCGGCTGGGGCAGACCGGCTCGCAGAAGCCGCACTCGACACAGGTCGTCGCCGAATCCTCGATCTGGGGCGTCGTCTTCAGGTTGCGGAGGTGGGCGCCGGGGTCGCGGTTGAGAACGACGCCCGGGGCGAGGACGCCGTCGGGGTCGGCGAGCTGCTTGACCCGCCACATCAGCTCGGTCGCCCTCTCGCCCCACTCGCGCTCGACGTAGGGCGCCATGTTGATCCCGGTCCCGTGCTCGGCCTTGAGCGAGCCGTCGTACTTGCCGACGATCAGCTCGACCAGTTTCGACATGAACGCCTCGTAGCGATCGAGGTCCTCCTGTTTGGCGAAGTCCGGGGTCAGCATGAAGTGAAGGTTTCCGGCCGATGCGTGGCCGGCCACGCCGGGGAGAAATCCGTGCTCGCCGAGCAGCGCCTGGAGGTCGCCGGCGCCCTCGGCGATCCGCTCCGGGGGGACGCAGACGTCCTCGACGATCAGCGACGTCCCGGGAGGCCGCACCCGCCCGATCAGGCCGTGAAGGCCCTCGCGCACCCGCCAGGCGAGCTCGATCTCCTCCGGGTCGCGGGTGAAGTCGATCGGGCGGATCGTCGTCTGGGAGGAGAGGATCTCCTTCGCCCGGGCGACCTGGGGGTCGAGCTCGGCATCGGTCGCGGCCCCGTACTCGACCAGCAGCACCGCCGACTCGGGGGGCAGCTCTTTCCACTCCTCGGGGGCGCCGACCATGTTCCAGGCGGCGGTGATCAGGGCCGGCGCGACCATCAGCTCGACCGCCGTCGCGCCGCTCTCGACCAGGTCACGGACCGGCGCGATCGCCTCGTCGACGCCCGGGAAGTGGACCCAGGCGGTGGTCGTCCGCGCCGGCACCGGAACGGTCTCGAAGACTGCCTCGGCGATGAAGGCCAGGGTCCCCTCGGAGCCGACGAGAAGGCGGCGGAAGATTTCGAGCGGCTCGTCGGCGTCGAGGAAGGCGCAGAGCCGGTACCCGGTCGTGTTCTTGATCGCGAACTTGCGCCGGATCCGGTCGCTCAGCTCATCGTCGGCCCGGATCTCGTCGCGGATCGCCTCAATGCCCGCGGCCAGCTCGGGCTCGGCGGCGGCGAAGCTCTCGGCGGCGCCGGCGGCGGCGGTGTCGACCGTCGTCCCCGAGGGCAGGACGAAGGTCAGCGAGCGCACCGTCGAGTAGGAGTCGCGGGTGACGCCGCACCGCATCCCGCCCGAGTTGTTGGCGATCACCCCGCCGACGGTGGCGATGTCGGTGCTGGCGGGGTCGGGGCCGAGCTTGCGCCCGTGGGGCGCGAGGACGCGGTTGGCGTGGCCGAGGATCGTCCCCGGCCCGACCCGGGCCAGCGCCCCCCGATCCTCGACCGAGACGCCGCCGAAGTGACGGCGGACGTCGACGAGGATTCCGTCGCTCTGCCCCTGGCCGTTGAGGCTGGTGCCGCCGGCGCGGAAGACGACCGGGGTGCCGGAGCTGCGTCCGTACTCGAGCACCTTGGAGACGTCGCCGGCATCGTGTGCCATCACCACCGCCTGCGGCAGCAGCCGGTAGGGGCTGGCATCGGAGGCATAGCGGACGATGTCGCTGGCGCGGGACAGGACCCGGTCGGCGCCGAGGAGGGCGCCGAGGTCGCCGCGCAGCGGCTGCGGGGTGCCCGCCGCCAGCTCGTCGGGGGCGCGGTCGGGGGCCGGCTCCGAGGCGGGCGGCGCGAGGTCTCGCTCCAAGAGCCCCATGATCCGGGTTAGAACAGGGACATCCCGGGCTCGACCGGGACTTCGATCAGCTCCGGTTGCGAAGAGCCGATCGCGGCGGCCAGCGCGTCCCGGACCTCATCGCGACCGCTGGCGCGGCGGGTTCTGACCCCGTAGCCGGCGGCGACCGCGGCGACGTTCAGGTCCGGCAGGTCGAGGCCGGGGGCGCCGGTCACGCCCTCGATGTCGGAGAACCACTTGAGGATCGCGTACTCGGCGTTGTTGAGGACGAGGAACGTGACCGGGGTGTTGTAGGCGACCGCGCTCCAGAAGGCCGTGATCGCGTACTGGGCCGAGCCCTCGCCGAGGACGCAGACAACCGGGCGGTCGGGCTGGGCGAGCTGGACCCCGACCGAGGCGGCGAGACCGAACCCGAGGCCGCCGCCGGAGCTGAAGTAGTAGCTGCCGGGCCGCGAGAGCCGGAGCTGGTTGCGGAGCGCGAGGGTGCTGGCGGGGGACTCGAGGACGATGATCCCGTCCTCGGGGAATACCTCGGCCAGGGCCGAGTGGACGGTCGAGGAGTTGAGCGGGTCGGTGGCCGGGATCTCCTGCGGGCCCTCGTTCGGCTCCGGCGCCGGGCGCGAGGACTCGGGCACGGCTTCGAGCAGCGCCGCGAGGCTGAGGCCGACGTCAGCGACAATCGCGTCGCCCATCGGCGCCCGCGCGGCCTCGTCGGGGTCGCTGGTGATCGCGACCAGCTGCGCCCCCTCCGGCAGCAGCGGCCCCGGGATGTGCGGGTAGTACGGAAAGACCGAGCTGCCGGCGACGAGGATCAGGTCGTGGCCCTCGAGGGTCTGGCCGACCGGCCCGATCGCCGGCGGCAGGACGCCGCGGTAGTTCGGGTGGCCCTCGGGGAAGCCGAGGCGGGCCCCGCCGGTCGCCGGGCTGGCCCAGACCGGAAGGCGCTGGCGCTCGGCGAGGGCGATCGCCGTATCCCAGGCGCCCGAGGCGTCGATGTCGGGGCCGGCTACGAGGACCGGGTTGGAGGCGGAATCGAGGCGCTCGGCCAGCGCCCGGATCGCCTCTGGGTCGGCGACGGCGCGGCCGGTCACCCGGCGGGCGATCACCTCCCGCGCGTCGGCGTCGTCGACCTCGACCCCCCAGTCGTCCATCGGGATCGAAACGAATACGGGGCCCCTGGGGGGAAGTCCGGCGAGGTGCAACCCGTGGGCGAGGGCCAGCGGCACGTCCTCGGCGCGGGCCGGCTCGTAGGCCCACTTCACGAGCGGGTGCGGCATCCGGGTCGCATCGCGGTTGGTGAGGTTCGCCTGCAGCGTCATCTGGGCGCGGACCTGCTGTCCGGCCGTGACCAGCACCGGGGAGTGGTTCGCCTGGGCGTTGAAGATCGCCCCCATCGCATTGCCGACGCCGGGCGCGGTGTGGAGGTTGGCGACGGTGGTCCGGCCGGAGGCCTGGGCGTAGCCGTCGGCCATCCCGACCACGACCGCCTCCTGGAGGCCGAGGACGTAGCGGAAGTCGCTCGGGAAGTCGGCCAGCATCGGCAGCTCGGTCGATCCCGGGTTGCCGAAGATCGTCGTCATCCCGTGGGCGCGGAAGAGGTCGAAGCTGGCGCCGAGGACGGTGGGCATCGGGTGAAAACCTACAGGGAGCTTGCAGCTCTTAAGCCGAACCCTGGAATCGCGCGATATGCAGGAGGATGGATCGGTCTATGACCACCAGCCCAGGGAGGCTGCTCGTCCTCGCCCTGCTCGGGGCCGTGGTCGTGGCAGCTCTCGTGCCCTTCGATGCCAGCGCGGCGCCGCCGCCTGAAACCCGCCTGACCTACGCCGCTGGCCAGTTCGTCCCGATCCCGGATTCGGTGCCCCACGAAGAAGGGGACATGGTCGATCGCCGGATCGCCCCCGACCTGCGCTGGATCGCGCAGCGGTACCCGATCTACATCACAGACGGGTTCTCCGGTCACCTGGCCGACGGCGAGCACGTCGGCTGCTCCGGCTGCCACGTCGAGCACTCGGACCACCTCAACGGCCTCGCGGTCGACATCGTCCCGCTCAACGGCGACGGCCACTGCGACTCGACCTGGCGCGGAATCACTCGGCTCGCCCACTGGGCCGAGCCCCGCCAGAACCACCCGCGGCCTCCGTTCCGCTGGGTCGGCTACGGCGGCGACGCCGGCCATGGCTGCGGCAATCACCTCCACCTGTCCTGGATGCACGCGCCGGCGGCGCCCTCCGAGCTCGCCGAATGGGTGGAAATCTTCCCGGTCAGCTTCCAGGGAGTCGCGCAACGGCCGCTGCCGCAGCGCCACACCCCCCCGGGCGGGATCTCGACCGTCCACTCCGGCGGCCTCTCACCACGCGGCGACTGAGGGACGTGCCGGTTGTTGGGGGCCACTATGGGTACCTAACCACCGGCACGTCCGGCCGAGTGGGGCATTCGTAGGATGCGGGGTCGATGCGCCGTCCCGTGCCCCCACTCGCCCTCGGCCTGATCGGGCTCGCTCTCGCCCTGGCGGCCTGCGGCTCGACCGACGAGACGACCCCAGTCGCCTGCCTCGAAGGCTCGAAGGCCTATCTGCAAGCTCTCGAACAGGCCCCCGATTCCGCCCGACTGAAGGGCGGGACCCGGATCAGCGACTGTCTGACCGCGAACCAGGGCGGCGGCGAGCTGGCGACCGTCGGCGCGGCGATGGTGAGGGCGGCGACCGCGCTCAACTCCGAAGCGCGCGAGAACCCGAACGGCCCGGCTGCGCTGCGGGTCGGCTACCTCCTCGGGGCCGCCGAACGCGGGGCTGAGGACACCGCCGGGATCCACGCCGAGCTGATCCGGCGCCTCGAAGCCGCCGCCAAGTACAGCCCCGGCAACCGGCCGCTGCCGCGCGCCTTCGAACGCGCCTACGAAGAGGGCTTCGAAGCCGGGCAGAGCACCGGCTGAGGCGGGATGCCCCGGCCGAGCGCGGCCGGACTTGAATACGCTGCCGAAAAGGAAGAAAATCGATGGAGGCGACGACTTTTGACTGAGCAGCTCTGGGGTGGCGAGACGATCAAGGCGGTTGAGAACTTTCCGGTCTCGGGCGAGCGGGTCCCGGTGCCCGTCGTCCGCGAGCTGGGGCGGCTGAAGGCCGCGGCGGCGCGGGTCAACGCAGAGCTCGGCGGGCTCGACTCGGAGCTGGCCGAGCGGATCGCCGCTGCCGGTGAAGCTATCGCCGCCGGCGAGCACGACGATCAGTTCCCCGTCGACGTCTTCCAGACCGGGTCGGGGACCTCCTCGAACATGAATGCCAACGAGGTGATGGCCGAGCTGGCAGGCGACGAGGCCCACCCCAACGACCACGTCAACATGGGCCAGTCCTCGAACGACGTCTTTCCGTCGGCGGTCCACCTCGCGGCGCTCGGCGAGGTCACCCACGACCTGCTGCCGGCGATCGACGGGCTCGGCACGGCGCTGGAGGCCAAGGCCGCCCAGTTCGCCGACGTCGTCAAGGCCGGTCGTACCCACCTGATGGACGCAGTCCCCGTGACCCTCGGCCAGGAGTTCGGCGGCTATGCCGCACAGGTCCGGCTCGGATCGCAGCGGATCGAGTCGACGCTGCGGCGGGTCGGCCAGATCCCGCTCGGCGGGACAGCGACCGGGACCGGGCTCAACACCCACCCCGAATTCGCCGCCAAGGTCCGCGAGATGCTCGCGTCGGAGACCGGGCTGTCGATCTCCGGCCCGCTCGACCCGTTCGAGGCCCAGGGCAACCGCGACTCCCTGGTCGAGCTCTCGGGGATGCTCAAGGTCTACGCCGTCTCGCTCAACAAGATCGCCAACGACCTGGCGCTGATGGGCTCCGGCCCCCGAGCCGGCCTCGCCGAGCTGCGCCTGCCCGAGTTGCAGAAGGGCTCATCGATCATGCCCGGCAAGGTCAACCCGGTGATCCCCGAGGTCGTGATCCAGGTCGCCGCCCAGGTGATCGGCAACGACGCCGCGATCACCGTCGCCGGCAGCCAGGGCCAGTTCGAGCTCAACGTCCGGGTGCCGCTGATCGCCCGGAACCTGCTCGACTCGATCAAGCTGCTGGCCTCGGCCTCACGGCTGCTGAACGAGAAATGCGTCTCCGGCATCGAGGCCAACGAGGAGATGACCGAGCGCCACGCCGAGGCGACCCTCGCCACGGCCACCGCCCTCAATCCTCACATCGGCTACGACCGCGCCGCCGACGTCGTCAAGGCCGCCGCCGAGTCGGGCCGCTCACTGCGCGAGGTCGCGCTCGAGCAGGGCATCGAGCCCGCGGTCCTCGAGGAGGCCCTCGATCACCGCCGCCTCGCCCGTCCGCACGAGTAGCGACTAACCCTGAAAGGTGACGAAGCGCTCCTCGGTCATCTCGATCACCGAGTAGGCGGGGCCCTCGCGGGTGTTGCCTGAGTCCTTGACGCCGCCGTAGGGCATCTGGTCGGCGCGGAAGGTCGGGACCTCGTTGATCAGGACGCCGCCGAATTCGAGGGTGTCGGCCGCCTCGAGGCCGCGGCCGATGTCGCGGGTGAAGACCCCGGCCTGGAGGCCGAACTTCGAGTCGTTCGCCATCCGCAGCGCCTCGGCGAAGTCCGAGTAGCGGTCGATCGTCGCGACGGGGCCGAAGATCTCCTCGCACCAGACCTTGGTGTCGCGGGGCGGCGAGCCGAGCAGCGTCGGCTCCAGGCAGCGGCCCTCGTCGACCAGCTCGCCGCCGGCGAGGAGCTCGGCCCCGGCGGCGACCGCCTCGTCGACCCAGCTCTTGACCCGGTCGCGATCGCCCGGTGAGATCAGAGGCCCGACGTCGGTCTCGGGGTCGAGCGGGTCGCCCACCCGGAGATCACCGAGGTTGGCGACGAGGCGCTCGGTGTAGGCGTCGGCGACGTCCTCGTGGACGAGGATGCGCTGAATCGAGATGCAGCTCTGACCGGCGTGCGAGTAGGCGTGGAGCCTGGTTTTGTCGGCCGCGGTCTCCCAGTCGCCGTCGTTGTGGACGATCAGCGGCGCGTTCGAGCCGAGCTCGAGGTTGACCTTCTTGTGCGGGACCTTGCTGCGGATCCCCCAGCCGACAGGCGCCGATCCGGTGAAGGTGATGGCCCGGGTCAGCTCGTGCTCGACGATCGCGTTGCCGACGTCGGAGCCGGGGCCCGGGATCACGCTCAACCAGCTCTGGGGCAGCCCGGCCTCGAGCAGGATCTCGGCCAGCTTGATCGAGGAGATCGGGGTCTGCCCGGCGGGCTTGAGAACGACCGCGTTGCCGGCCGCGATCGCCGGCCCGAGCTTGTGGGCGACGAGGTTGAGGGGGAAGTTGAAGGGGCTGATCGCGCCGACGACCCCGTAGGGGACCCGCAGCATCACGCCGAGCTTGCCCGCGCCCGCCGAGGAGGCCTCCATCGGCACCGTGCCACCGGTCAGCTTGCGCGCCTCGACCGCGGAGAAGGCAAGGGTCTCGGCGCAGCGGCCTGCCTCGACGGTCGCCGTTTTCAGTGGCTTGCCGGCCTCGGCCGCGATCGTCAGTGCCAGGTCCTCGGTCCGATCGGCGGCGATCTCGGCGGCCCTGTCGAGCATCGCGGCCCGCTCGTGCTGGGGGAAGTCGCCGGCCTCGAAGGCCTCCTGCGCCGCGCGGACGGCGCGGTCGACGAGCGCCGCGTCGCCTTGGGCGACCCTGCCGACGACGGTCCCGTCGTACGGGCTCAGAACCTCATCCCACTCGCCCGTCGCCATCCACTCGCCGGCGGCGAGGAGCTTGTGATCGACCACCTGGACCGTCTGTGTAGCCATTCCGGGACCTCCTCTGGTTCGTCTGTTTCAGACTAGTGCAGGCCGCGACTCGCCCAAGGCGAATTGGTTGATCGGCTATGCGCCTCCGCGTCGCACTCCTCCTCAGCCTCGGGCTCCTGTTCGCGCCCACGAGCGCCCGCGCCGGCGTCACCTGGGTCGTCAACGGCCAC
The DNA here is from genome assembly GCA_963805455.1 of uncultured Solirubrobacterales bacterium. Lineage (GTDB taxonomy): Bacteria > Actinomycetota > Thermoleophilia > Solirubrobacterales > 70-9 > VRUE01. Next base: position 294,243 of record CAWDUJ010000006.1, on the reverse strand, counting down.
GGCTTCGGCCATGGGGTGGGGATGAGCCAGTACGGCGCCTACGGCTACGCAACCCACGGGTTCGGGTACCGCGCGATCCTCGCCCACTACTACTCGGGGACCACGATCGGGACGATCGGCGGGCCGCGGGTGGTCCGGGTCCTGGTCGGGATCAGCGGTGGCGACGTCGGCTTCAGCGGCGCCACCAGCGCCTGCGGGCGCGCCCTCGATCCCGGCGGCGCCTACAGCGCCCACCGGGTCGGCGGCAGTGTCCGGCTGCGGACCGCCGGCGGCCGGCAGCTCGCCAACTGCGGCCCGAAGCTCCGCACCGCCGGCAGCGGGACGATCACGATCGACGGCAGGGCCTACCGTGGGGCGCTCGAGGTGGTGCCGACGAAGGGCGACGCTGGATCCCTCAACGCGGTCAACGCGGTCGCCATCGACCAGTACGTCAAGGGCGTCATTGCCAACGAGTCGCCGCCCTCGTGGCCGCTGGCGGCGCTCGAGGCGCAGGCGGTCGCGGCGCGCTCCTTCGCCCTCTCGAGCAGCATCGACGGTAACGGGTTCGACCTCTACGACGACACCCGCAGTCAGGTCTATGAGGGGATCGGCAGCGAGACCGCTCGCAGCAATGCCGCCGCCGCCGCGACCCGCGGCCAGGTCGTCATCTACCAGGGCCAGATTGCCCAGACGTTCTTCTCGGCCTGCTCCGGCGGCCACACCGAGAGCGTCCAGAACGTCTTCTTCGGATCGCCGATCCCCTACCTGGTCGGTGTCCCCGACCCCTACGACGGCGCCTGCCCTCTCCACACCTGGACCCTGCGGTTCTCGGGCGCAGAGATCAGCGCCAAGCTCGGCGCCTACCTCGACGGCCGGCTCAAGCAGGTCGTCGTCACCAAGCGTGGGGCCTCACCCCGAATCGTCTGGGCGCGCCTGATCGGAACCGGGGGGACGACGACGATCCGCGGCGACCAGCTCCAGAGCGCGCTCGGCGCCTATGACCGTTGGATGACCTTCCGCAAGGTCGTCGACGGCAGGGCCGCGCCGGAGCCCGAAAAAGGCCACGGCGACTCAGCCGGCGGCGTCGGAGGCTAGCCGCGGCGGGATCGCCAGCCGCGCGTAGACCGCGCGGTGATCGCTCCCCGGGATGTCCTCGACCGAGTAGGAGACGATCCGAATGCCCTGCTGGGCGAGGATGTGGTCGATCGTGATCGGCGGCAGGTGGTGGCCGAACTCCGGCCAGGTCGGGATCAGCCCGTTGCCGGTGACGTCTCCGGCGTCGCGGTAGCCGAGGTCGAGGACACGGCGCAGTTCGGCGTGGTCGAGGGTCGCGTTGAAGTCGCCCGGCAGGACCCACGGGGGCCCGCCCATGACGGGGCTCGGCAGGGTGTGGAGGCCGGCGCTCCAGCTGCCGGTGCTGCCCGGATTCGGTGGGTAGGGATGGACCGCGACAACCCTGACCGCGTGGTGGCCCGGGAGCACGACCCGGGCCCGCGGCATCCGGAAGTCGACCGCGGGCGGCGTCGGCTCAGGTAGCAGCGGAAAGCGCGAGTAGATTCCGCCGCCGGCCGAACCGCGGCGCGTCGTCTGGATCGCGTTCGGAAGCCGCTCGCGCAGGCCGGCGCGCCGCAGCGCTACGGCGAATTCGGGGGTGAGCTCCTCGATCGTGAGGAGGTCGACCCGGTGGCTGTCGACGAGCTCGACCAGGGCGTCGGGGTCGGCGCTGCCGCGGTGGATGTTGGCGGCGAGGACGTCGAGCCGGATGTCGCCCGGCCGTGCCTGTTCGTCGCTGCCGATCGCCCTTGGCGCGATCCCGGCTGCGAGCCAGACGAGGGCGAGGGCCCCGACCACGGCGGCCGCCCAGTTGCGGAGCGCGAGCGCGACGCCCGCCGCGAGGAGCGCGGCGACCGCGACGTAGGGCGTGTAGGCGATCAGGGCGTCGAGCGGAAAGCCGCGCTCGAGGCCGAAGCCGCGCATGACCGCCCAGGCAACGATCGGGACGATCGTTACCCAGACCAGCCAGTGGCGGCGGGCACCGGCGCGCTCGACCAGGTCAGCCGTCCGGGTAGGGCTGGATCGGGATCCCGTGATCGGTCTCGCGCATGCCGAGCTCGTAGGCGGCGCCCGCCGCGAGGGTCAGCTCGCGGGCCGGCTCGGCCGGACGTTCGACGGTCAGCTCGAGGTCGGCGACCGAGCAGTTGATCGTGTTGTGCTCGGGGCCGTCGGGGTCGGCGTAGACCCAGCCGACGAAGTCCTGACGCGGGGCGGAGACGCGCCCGCGGACGACAATGTCCTTGCCGGGGAGGACGAAGGCGCACTCGCCGGCCGACTCCTTCACCGAGGCCGAGCGGATCTTGCCGAAGCCACCGAGGCGGTGGGTCTCCCCCTCGAGGGCGAGCATCCCCGACGGGACCCAGGGGCTGGTCCAGGAGCCGAGCTTGATCCGCGCCGCGCCGGCGTCGAAGTAGGTGCCCTCCGAGCCCTCGAACCCGGTTCCCTCGAGCCAGACCCAGCGCTCGGCGTGCTCGGTGCCCCAGTTGTGGCCGATCATCCCCGGCCACCCCTCGAGGTCGATCGGATCGGAGCCGTCGATCTCGAGCCGGCCGCTGAAGCGGGCGTCGGGGAACGGGGCGACGAACTTCGTCTTCGGGACCGGCGCCTCATAGAGCCAGTCGGCCGGCAGGTACCTGCATGGCTCGGCATCGCCGCTGAAGGTCAGATCCCAGGATGCCTTCAGGGCGTCGGTCGCGATCGATCCGCTCGCCCGCCCGGGGCCGATCTCGGCATCGGCGACCCTTATCCAGGAGCCAGAGGGCGTCGAGAGCTCCGACGCAGGGACGGTCACCTTCGTCGCCCGCGGCCCGTCGGCGTCGCGATCGAAGAGGACGAACCAGATCGAGGCGTTCGGCTCGGCGCCGGGACGCTTGTGGACGGTGTGGCGGATCCAGAGCCCCTGGCCGCCCCCGGGCCGGCAGGCCTTGATGTAGAAGCTCTCGTAGTGGCCGCCCTTCGGCGCGACCTTCGGAAACCGTGCCCCCTGGTCCATGGGGAAACGCTACCTCTAGACCTTGATCGTGATCACGTCGCCGTCGGCGACGACGTAGTCGCGGCCCTCGATCCGCAGCAGGCCGCGGTCGCGGGCGGGCGCGTAGCCGCCGCACTCGACCAATTGCTCCCACCCGATCACCTCGGCTTTGATGAACGCGTCCTGGATCTCGGTGTGGATCGTCCCCGCCGCCTCCCAAGCGGTCAAGCCGCGGGCCAGCGTCCGCGCTACCGCTTCCTTGTCCTCGCCGGCGGTGAAGAAAGTGAGCAGGTCGAGCAGGTCGTAGGCGGCCCGGACGAGGCGGGCCAGACCCGAGCCCTCGACCCCGTAGGACTCGCGCATTTCCTCGGCCTCGGCCGCGTCGAGCTCGGCCAGCTCGCCCTCGATCCGGGCGCTGACGGCGACGACGCCGGCGCCGAGCTCGGCGGCGTGGCGGGCGACGTCCTCAGGTGGGTCGGCATCGCCCTCGTCGACGTTGGCGACGTAGAGCATCGGCTTCGTGGTCAGGGCCTGCAGGTTCATCGCCGCCGCGGGGGCGGCATCCGGGACCGGGACCGTGCGGGCCGGCCGGCCGGCGCCGAGCTCGGCGACGACCTTCACCAGCCAATCCCGTTCGGCGATCGCCTCCGAGTCGCCCGACTTCGCTCCCTTTTCGACCCGTTCCAGGCGGCGCTCGGCCTGCTCGTAGTCGGCCAGCGTCAGCTCGGTCTCGATCGTCTCGATGTCGGCGATCGGGTCGATGCGCCCGTCGGGGTGCGGCACGCCGGAGTCGGCGTGGCAACGGACGACGTGGCAGATCGCGTCGGTCTCGCGGATCGAGGCGAGGAACTTGTTGCCGAGCCCCTCACCCTCGGAGGCGCCCTTGACGAGGCCGGCTATGTCATGGAAGGAGATCGTCGCCGGCACCAGCTCCGAGCTCCGCACCGTCTCCCCCACCTTCGCCAACCGCTCGTCGGGGACCTGGGCGATCGCCACGTTCGGCTCGATCGTCGTGAACGGGTAGTCGCCGGTCTGCGCCCCGCCCCTGGTCAGTGCGTTGAACAGGGTCGACTTGCCGGCGTTCGGAAGCCCGACGATCCCGACCTTCATAAAACGCCGCCTCCTCTGCTCCCGTTCGGGCCAGAAGAAACAGAAAGCGACTGGCCCTCACTCCCGCGTCCGGGGGCGGCTTTCCCTGCGGCCACTCCCCCGGTCGCCCCTCTCAGTCTCCTGGTCGTCCTCATAGCGATAAGGGCACCACGAGGCCGAGGGCGACGCCGAGGAGGGCGCCGACGAGGACGTCGGAGGGGTAGTGCATGCCGAGGTAGGGGCGGCCGAGAGCAAGGGCGGCGGCGAGGATGAAGGCGAGGGCGGCGATCGGCTCGACCCGGGTCATCGCCGTCGCTACGGCGAACGAGGAGGTCGCGTGGGCGGAGGGGAAGCTGAGCGAGCTCGGGGCGCCGCCGAGCGGCGGCAGGCCCTCCAGCACGGGGCGCGGGCGGCGGACCACCGCCTTGATCACGTAGTTGAGGGCGATCGCGATCGGGCCGAGCACGGCGCAGATCAGCCAGGACTCGCGGTTCGAGGAGTCGACGAGGGCCAGGACGACACCGAGCGTGACCCAGATCGCGCTGTTGTTGCCGGCGCGGCCGAGCAGGATCGCGACCCGCTCGACCGCGGCCGAGTGGCCGCGGGTGCGCATCGCGAGGAGAAGGCTCTGGTCGAGGCTGGACACCGGCGCCCAATATAGGCGTCGATAATGGTCTCGATGCCCCACGTCCCCGGCTACACCCACACTCCGGGCCATCACTGCGGCTCGACCGCGCTTCGGAACCTGCTCGCCTTCGACGGGGTCGAGATCAGCGAGGAGATGGCGTTCGGGCTCGGCGCCGGGCCGTGCTTCTACTACGTCACTCTCGAGGAGGCCTCGCCGACCCGCTGGTTCAACGGCCGGACCGCCCGCCTCGAGGAGAACTTCAGCGAGCTGACCGGCTCGGCCCTCGAGCTGCGGACCTTCGAGAGGGGCGGCGACGAGGCGTGGGAGGCGGCGCGGGCCGCGGTCGACGCCGGCAGCCCGGCCCTGCTCCTGACCGACATCTACCACCTCGATCACTACGGGGACTCGGCCCGCTTCCCCGGCCACGCGGTGGTCCTCGCCGGCTACGACGACGAGGTCGCGCATCTCTCCGACACCGGGTTCGAGGAGCTGCAGACGACCGCGCTCGACAACCTCGACCGCGCCCGCCACGGCGACCATCCCGCCTACCCGCTCGCCGGCCACATGTTCACGACCGCCGAGCGGATCGACCCCGACCGGCTCCGCGAGGCGATCCCGAGCGCGATCGAGCGGGCGGCGAAGGCGATGACCGAGCCCGAGTTCCGCGAATTCTCCGGGCTCGACGCCGTCCACCGCCTCGCCGCCGAGGCCGGCTCCTGGCCGGAGGCCGCCGAGGACTGGAAATGGTGCGCCCGCTTCGGCTATCAGGTGATCGAGCGACGGGGCACGGGGGGCGGCTGCTTCCGCCTCATGTATTCGCGCTTCCTCGAGGAGGCCGGGAGGGTCGAGGCGCCTCTGGCCGCCGACGCCGCGGCCCGCTGGACGGAGCTCGCCGGGGCCTTCCAGATCGCCAGCGAGCCGGAGGAGGCGGTCGCCTCCCACTGGGTTGATATCGACTCCGCCGCCAGGCGCGTCGGCGAGGCCGAGGACCGGCTCTGGACCGCTTTGGCCGCTTCCTGAGCCGAAACAACGAGCCGGGGACGGTGTTTCAGGGTCCGACTCGCCCAAATGCCGCGGTCGTACTTGACAGCGTGCGGTACCGTTTCGATTAGCGGGAGGCGGGTATGGAAGTTGTTTAACCCCCGTCTTGTGAGGAGAGAGGTCAAATAATGAGAGGTAAGGCTCGCCCTGCTGGGCTGCTTGTCCTTGTGTGCGCTTTCGCAGTTATGGCGATCGGCGCTTCATCCGCGAATGCCGCATTCGGCATCAATCGGTGGGAAGCTCTGACGTGCAAGGAAAACGCCGACACGCCCACAGAACCTGGCCTCGCGAAAGCGGTCATCGGCCTGCCGCCGCTGCCCCAAGACCCTGAACAGTGCACGGCCGCGACGGAAGAAAAGTGGTACCGGCAGGCATCGGGACACCCGAACTGGGGAATAACCGACTTCGAACTCAACAACAAAATCGTAGCCGGACCCGAACTCTTCTTCGAAGGCTTCCCTGACGGATTCATCAAAGACAACGAGGTCGATCTTCCCGACGGCCTCAACGTAAACCCGCTTGCGGCACCTGCCTGCACGACGGAACAGGCTGAAAAAGGCGAATTCACCGCCTGTGCAATCGAAACCGGGGGCAAAGCGGTCGTTGGAACCAACTACTTCACGGTTGGCCTGAAACCGCCGACGTCGGGTGAATGCGTCCCAGCGGCGCCCTCGGTGGGAACTCCGTCGAAATGCGCCCAGGCTCGCGTCAACGTCCCGGTCTTCAACGTCAAACCCGAAGGGCCAAATTTCGAAGGCGTGCCTTCGATGGTCGCTTTCCCGACCGAATCTGGGACCACGTTCATCGTCGGCGATCTCGACCCGACCAATCAGGCCGTGATCTTCAGAGTTACCGACATCGAGTCGCCGCTGGAAGGTGGCGTCCCGGTGGTCGGCTCGCGACTGGTCTTCAACGGCCGCGCCGGTGACGGCACCTACCTGACCATGCCGGCGGGCTGCACGGGCGACGAAGGGCAGACGACGACCCTGAAAGTCGACTCGCACGACGAACCGCCGAAAACCGACACGCAGGACTTCACCACGGCGGTCGGCACGATCGGCTGCAACGCGGTCGATTTCGAACCGAAAGTCGACGTGACATCGACGGGAGCCACGGACTCGCCCGACCCGGCGACGGTCGACGTGAGTATGCCGTTCGAACCGGAAGCCGAAGGGCTTGAAAACTCGCGTCTGCTGGATGCGAAAGTCGTTCTGCCCGAAGGCACCAGCCTCAACCCGTCGGTCGCGAACGGTCTCGAGACCTGCAGCGACGCCCAGTTCGGGAAGGGAACCGACAATCCGATCCAGTGCCCCGCCGGGTCGAAAATCGGCAGCGTCGTCGTCAAATCCCAGGCCCTCTACGAAGACCTGGGTGGAGATGTCTACGTCGGCGAGCCGCTGAACCAGAATCCGGGCTCCGGAGAAATGTTCCGGATCTTCATCCACGCGTTCAGCAGTGCACAGTACGGTGTCAACGTCCGCTTGGTCGGAAACGTGATGCCGGATCAGAGCACCGGTCAGCTGACTGCGGTAGTCGCCCAAAACCCGCAGCAGCCGTTCGAACATTTCATCGTCAAAATCGACGGCGGGCCGCATGGCGCGCTGACCTCCCCGTACACCTGTGGCCCGCATCAGACAAACGCGGACTTCACACCTTGGGGGACGCCGGAAGTCAGTAATGCGGCCGCGCAGTCCCAGTTCGAACTGACCAACGCTCCCGACGGCGGGGCCTGCCCGAAAACCCTCGCCGAGCGCTCGTTCGACCCGGGCTACACCGCCGGGACGGTAATTCCGACGGCGGGCGCCTACAGCCGGTTCGAACTGCATCTCCTGCGGCCTGACGGGCAGCAGGAGTTCCGCAAGCTCGACGTAACGCTCCCGCCGGGGATGGCGGCCAAGCTGGCCGGCGTCGATTACTGCCCGGAGGCGAACATCTCCGCGGCGGCGACCAAGTCCGGCAAAGAAGAGCAGGCCGCAGCGAGCTGCCCGGATGGCAGCCAGGTCGGCGAGGTGACGATCAAGGCCGGCTCCGGAGCCGACCCGTTCTCTGCCGATGGCAAGGCCTACTTCGCGGGCCCCTACAACGGCGCGCCGGTGAGCCTCGTGTTCATCACGCCGGCGGTTGCCGGTCCGTACGACCTCGGCAATGTGGTCGTCCGCACCGCGCTCAACGTCGATCCGGAAACGACCGTCGTCAACGCGGTCTCCGACCCAATCCCGTTCATCCTCGGAGGCGTCAAGCTCGACATCCGGTCGATCGACGTCAATCTCAATCGCAGCGCCTACACGATCAACCCGACCAACTGTTCACCGTTCGGTGTCAACGCCGGGATTTCCGGCGGCGGCGGCAACCCTGACGATGAATCGGCTTGGTTCACGGCGATCAAGAGCACACCGTTCACCGCCACCGACTGCAACCAGCTGAAGTTCAAGCCGAAGTTCTACACCAAGATCCTCGGCGGCAAGAACCAGGCCAAGCGCAGGGCGCACCCGAAGCTGAGGGCGGTCCTGCAGGGACGGTACGGGGATGCCAATGTGGCACGGACGGCGTTCACGCTGCCGAAGACGACGATCCTCGACCAGAGCAACATCAAGACGATCTGCACCAGGGTGCAGCTGTCGTCCGACAGTTGCCCGAAGGGGTCCGTCTACGGTCACGCAAAGGCGACGTCGCCACTGCTCGAAGGGAGGCTCCAGGGCCCGGTCTACCTGACCTCGTCCAACAACAAGCTCCCTGACCTGCTGGTCAATCTCAGGGGGCAGGTGAACGTCCGCCTCCGCGGCGCGATCTTGTCGAAGCACGGCAAGCTCAAGACCGTGTTCCGAACGGTTCCCGACACGCCGGTCAAGCAGTTCACGCTGGAAATGAACGGCGGTAAGAAGGGGCTCCTGATCAACACCACGAACCTCTGTGGGAAGAAGCAGTTCGGGCAGCTGAACATCAAGTCCCAAAACGGGAAGAAGCTGAAGAAGAACAAGCAGCAGATCAAGACCCCGTGCGGCAAGAAGAAGAAGAAGGGCAAGAAGTAGCAAGCCGGACTTCGCGCCCTCGGCCACACTCTGATCTGTGGCCGAGGGCGACACCGTCCTCAGGGCGGCCCGGCGACTCGAGGCGGCCCTGGCGGGTGAGGCCCTGGGCGTCCGGGCGCCGAACCCGCGCGGCCGCGTAGGCGGCGTCGAGCAACTCGACGGCCGCACCCTCGACGGGGTCGAGTCCCGCGGCAAGCATCTGCTCCTCGGCTTCGGCGACCTCGTCCTCCACAGCCACCTCGGGATGAGCGGGTCATGGCGGGTCCGCCACCTTGGCGGCGACCTTGGCCGGCCGGCGGGATCCGCCTGGGCGATCCTGACCGGCCCCGAGAACGAGGCGGCCCAGTTCGGCGGACCGACGCTGCGGGTGCTCGGCAGGTCCGAGGTCACGCGCGACAGGGCGCTGGGCCGGCTCGGCCCCGACATCCTTGCCCCCGATCTCGACATCGCCGCGGCCTCGGCCTCGCTCGCCCGTGGCGGGGGGCTGCAGCTCGGCGAGGGGCTCCTCGACCAGCGGCTGGTCGCCGGGATCGGAAACATCTTCAAGAGCGAGGCGTGCTTCGCGGCCCGGATCAACCCGCTGCGAGAGGTCGACCGGCTGAGCGCCGAGGAACTCGGCCTAGTTCTAGGCGAAGCACAGCGGTTGATGTCGGACGCAGTGCAGCGCGGGCGCCCCGATCCAGCCGTCTACCGCCGAGCCGGCCGGCCCTGCCCCCGCTGCGGCACGCCGATCGTCTCAGCCGGGCAGGGCGACGCCAACCGGCGCAGCTACTGGTGCCCGAACTGTCAGCCCGCGGCCTGAGCGGGCGCCAGGCGGGCGAAGTAGGCGAACCGGTTTCCCGAGTGCTCCCGGTAGTCGAGGCCGGCCTCGCTCGACCGGCTCTTGAGGGAGCCGAGGGTCGTGAAGTGGGGGTCGCCGAAGAGCTCGCCGACGACCAGGCGCCCGTCCGGCTTCAGGACGCGCCGGATCTCCCGCAGGGCGGCCGCCTGGTCGGGGATCTCGCCGAGGACGGCGGTCAGGATGACGGCGTCGATCGAGGCGTCCTCGTAGGGGAGCTCGGTCGCGTCGCCCTGGGTCGGGACGATGTTCGACCACCCCTGCGAGCCCTTGATCACGTGGTCGAGGAACTTCTGCTGGAGGTCGAAGATCTCGACCCGCCCCTCGGGCCCGACCCAGTCGGCCATCTCGTAGGTGTAGTACCCGGTGCCGGGGCCGATCTCGAGCAGGCGCTCTCCCGGCGCCGGCGCCAGGACGGAGCGCAGCCGGTCGCGAGTGACGATCGGGTGCGGGGCTTCGACCCAGAAGCGCTGTCCGTAGGGGCAGGCGGACGGGTTCACGCGCCACCACAGCGCCGCGCCGAGGGTGGCCGCGCCGGCCAGGCCGAGCACCGTGCGGGCGCGCATCAGCCCTTGTCGAGTGAGAAGCCGACCCGGTGCTCGCCGGAGTCGATCCGCAGGAAGGCGATCTTGCCGAGGTAGACGGCGAGGATCCCGTCCTCGGTCCTCACGTCGTGCCAGCCGCCCTTCTCGAGCTGCTTGCGGAGGTCCTTGAGCTCGGAGTCGGTGAGCCGGACCGAGACGACCTGGCCGCCCTCGAAACCGATCTCGACCCGCTGCGCCTCGGACATCACGCCCCCCCGTGCGTCGCGGGCTCGACGATCTCGGTCAGGACGCCGCCCGTCGATCGGGGATGGAGGAAGGCGACGCGGCTTTCGCGGATCCCGACCCGGGCCTTGCTGTCGATCAGCTCGATCCCGGCAGCGCCGATCGCCGCCAGGGTCGAGTCGATGTCCTCGACCGCGTAGGCGACGTGGTGAAGGCCGGGGCCCTTGCGCTCGATGAATTTGCCGACGGCGGTGTCGGGGCCGAGCGGCGCCAGCAGCTCGACATGGCCCTCGCCGACGTCGAGCAGGACCGCCTCAACACCCTGCGACTCGACGGTCTCACGGTGGGCGAGCTCCATCTCGAAGCTCTTTTCGTAGAGGTCGATTGCGCCGTCGAGGTCCTCGACTGCGACACCGATGTGGTCGATCCGGCCGAACATCACAATTCCGCCCGCGTGCACTGCTTTCGCTCGTTCGCACTCATGATCACTGGAAATCCTGCTCACTCTCTCCCGCGTCCGCCGCGGGCGGGGAAGTGTAGTCCCCCTCGGCGCGCAGGATCTCGGCCAGGGCGGCGACCCCGACCTCGAGCTGCTCGGCGGTCGGCTCCTTGGTCGCGATCAGGCGCTGGATCTCGCGGCCGGGCGCATGGAAGGCCTCGGCCAGAGGCGCGCCGTGGTTGCGGTCGCTCCAGGCGAACATCTCGACCGCCAGCGAGGCGCCGCCGAGGCCGACGCCGGCACGGGCCAGCGGGCCGGGGCTATCGACCAGGCGCTCGAGAAGGACGGTCCCGCCGACCGAGAGAAGCATCATCGGGGCGATCAGGTTCGAGCCGCAGCGGTCGTGCTCCTTCGGCACCGTGGCCGGGTCGTCGAGCCCCTGCTCGTAGGCGGCGATCGCCTTGTGCTCGACCCCGTGGTAGGCGGCGAGATCGCGGTCGCTGAGGGCGACCAGGGCCGGGAGGACCCCGACCGCCTGGACGATCGCCTCGCGCAGGCCCGGTGAGGCGAGCCTGCGGCGCAGCGCCGCGGTGGTGATCAGCGTCGCCCCGATGGTCGCGATCACGCGGGGATCCTCGAACGGCAGCCGCGCGGCGGGCAGCCTGCGGCGGACCAGGGGCAGGACGGCGAGCGCCTCGGCGAGTTTGAGCGGCCCGCGGAGGCCCGGGAGGCGTGCCGCCAATTTCGGCGCCAGTTCCGGCTTCGGCTCCGAGGCGACCGCGATCGTCCCCTCGCCTGTCCGCACCGCGGCGGCCCAGTGAGTCGGCCCGTGGATCAGCAGCCCGTTGCGAAGCGCCATCCCCCCGAGTCTCAGCCGCTCGCTCACACTCACCAGGGTAGGGAGTCGCCCCCTCCGGGAGGATTTCAAGTGCAGGCGCTCGACGACCGCGCTGTGGCGCGGTCGTCGAGTCCTCCCCTGTGTCCCCCTTATTAAGTCCGGCCGGAGGCCCCCAGTCCAGGCCTCCGGCCGGTGTCGGCTCTCCCTGGCTCTAGCTTGGAAAGCCAACTCACAAAACACGGGTGTTATGGGGAAGTTGCGGCGCCCGACTCAGGACTTCTTGAGCAAGTTTTTCAGCGCCTCCAGCCGGCCGCCAAGCTCCGCCTCGAAGCCCCGATCGGTCGGCTCGTAGAACCGTTGACCCTCGAGGCCTTCGGGCATCAGCGACTGGTCGGCGACGCCCTCGGGCTCATTGTGGGGGTAGCGGTATCCCTCACCTCTTCCAAGGCTCCCGGCGCCCGGGTAGTGCGCGTCGCGGAGGTGGTCTGGCGGCGTCCTGGCACCGTTCTCGCGGACCTCGGCCCGTGCGGCGGACAGCGCCTTCATCGAGGCGTTCGACTTCGGCGCGAGGGCGAGGTGGACCGTCGCCTGGGCGAGGTTTAGGGCGCACTCGGGGAGCCCGACCCGGTCGACCGCCCGGGCCGACGCGTCGGCGACCAGGAGCGCCTGCGGGTCGGCGTTGCCGATGTCCTCGGAGGCAAAGATGACCATCCGGCGGGCGATGTAGCGGGGGTCCTCGCCGCCCTCCAGCATCACCGCCAGGTAGTAGAGGGAGGCATCGACGTCGGAGCCCCGGGTCGCCTTGATCCAGGCCGAGATGAAGTCGAAGTGGCGATCGCCGTCGCGGTCGAAGTCGATCGCCTTGCGCTGCATCGCGTCCTCGATCGCGGCGACGTCGACGCGATCGCCGCCGGAGCGCTCTACCGCGCGCTCGAGGGCGGAGAGCGCGACCCGGGCATCGCCGCCGCTGCGCCGGGCGAGCATCGACAGGGCCTCGTCGTCGACCGCGGGCGGATCGGTGAGGCCACGCTCGGGGTCGGTGAGGGCGCGCCGCAGCAGCTCCTCGACCTGGGCCGGCTCGAGCGGGCGGAGCTCATAGATCTGGCAGCGCGAGAGGAGCGCCGAGTTGACCTCGAAGTAGGGGTTCTCTGTGGTCGCCCCGATCAGGGTCAGGACCCCGTCCTCGACCGCCGGCAGGAGCGCGTCCTGCTGGGCCTTGTTGAAGCGGTGGATCTCGTCGAGGAAGAGGACCGTGCCGCGTCCGCTCGTGCGGCGGCGCTCGCGCGCCCTCTCGATCACCGCGCGAATCTCGGGTTTACCCGCGTTGACGGCCGACTCCTCCTCGAACGCCCCTTCGGAGCCGGCAGCGGCGATCCTGGCCAGCGTCGTCTTCCCGGCTCCCGGAGGCCCGTAGAGGATCGCGCTGTGCGGGCGCCCTGCCTCGATCGCGCTCCGCAGCGCCGACCCCTCCCCCAGCACCTGCTCCTGCCCGACCAGCTCCCCCAACGACCTCGGCCTCATCCGCACCGCCAGAGGAGCACCCGCCCGAACGGCGGCCGAGGCACCCTCGCCAGGACCTCCGGGGGGTCGTCCTTGGTCGCTATCGAACAGGCTGTCGGTCACTGAACGGAGTATGAGGGTGAGGGGGATATGTCGGTGGAGCCTTCATACGGCACCGCGGAGTGATTCCTGCCGCGAAGCGGCACCAATTTGGGTTCAGGCGACAACCGATATATCCCACTCACCCTGATCCGCCGCTTAGAATCGACGGTATGGCCACTACAGAAGCACGCCCCGCCGCGTCCACCCTCGAGTCGTTCAACCCCGCCACCGGCGAGCTCGTCGGCTCGGTTGCGACGATCACGCCCGATCAGGTCCAGGGCGTCGTCGACGACGTCGCCCGGATCCAGCCCGCCTGGGCGGAGCTGAGCCTCGACGACCGTGCCGCCTACCTGCGCCGCGCCGCCGCTGCGCTTCTCGACGACATCGACGAGATCGCTGAGCTGCTCGTCAACGAGCAGGGCAAGCCGCGGGTCGAGGCCTACACGATGGAGCTGCTGCCGACCGTCGACGCGCTGCACTGGTGCGCCAAGGCGGGGCCGAAGATCCTCGCCGACGAGAAGGTGCGGATGTCGCAGGCCTTCCTGATGAGCAAGAAAAGCCGCTTCACCTACGAGCCGATCGGTGTCGTCGGGGTGATCGCGCCCTGGAACTACCCGTGGTCGATCCCGTTCGGCGAGGTCGCGATCGCGCTGATGGCGGGCAACGGCGTCGTCCTCAAGCCGGCCAGCCTGACGCCGCTGCTGGGTGAGGCGATCCGCCGCGTCTTCGAGAAGGGCGGGCTCCCAGAGGGCCTGGTCCGGGTCGTCCACGGCGGTGGCGCCGTAGGCGACGCGCTGGCCCGCTCGAGCGCCGGCAAGATCTTCTTCACCGGCTCGGTCGAGATCGGCCGCAAGGTCGGCGAGGTCTGCGCCCAGAAGCTCAAGGGCTCGGTTCTCGAGCTCGGCGGCAAGGACCCGATGATCGTCTGCGCCGACGCCGACCTTGACAACGCGATCTCCGGCGCCGTCTGGGGCGGCTTCGCCAACGCCGGCCAGACCTGCTCCGGGATCGAGCGCGTCTACGTCGACCGCCAGGTCGCCGACCGCTTCGTCGAGGGCGTCGCCCGCGAGTCCGAACGGCTCCGCCTCGGCGACCCGCTGCAGTGGGAGACCGAGATCGGTCCGATGACCTCCGACGACCAGTACGCGATCGTCGTCGACCTGATCGAGGATGCGGTCGCCTCCGGCGCGACCAAGCTCTGCGGCGGGCCAACCGACGTCGCCGGATTGCCGGGGAAGTTCATCGCCCCGACCGTCCTCACCGGCGTCACCCACGAGATGCGGATCATGCGCGAGGAGATCTTCGGCCCGGTACTGCCGATCGTCGTCGTCGACTCCGATCAGGAGGCGATCGACCTCGCCAACGACTCCCAGTTCGGCCTCGGCGCCTCGGTCTGGACCAAGGACCGCCAGAAGGGCGCGCGGATGGCGCGGCAGATCGAATCGGGAATGGTCTGGGTCAACGACCACTCCTACAGCCACGGCGCCTGCCAGTGCGCATGGGGCGGCGTCAAGGAATCCGGGGTCGGCCGGTCGCACTCCAAATTTGGCTTCTACGAGTGCGTCAACGTGAAGATGAACTCCTGGGAGCCGGGGCTGACCCGCGACTTCTGGTGGCAGCCCTACGACCGCACGCTGGGCGACGCCGTCCGCGCCTCGGCCAAATTGCTCTACGGCAAAGGCGCCGAGCGGACCGCGGCGCTGCGCGAGGGCGTCGGCCCACTGCTCGCGGTCGGTCGCCGGACGCTGCGCAAGAAGCGTCACTGAGCGGCTCTCTCGGGGACAATCCCCGGGGTGAGCACGGCAATCGAGCTGCGCGGCCTGCGCCACGAGTTCGGCGAACGGACCGCCCTGGAGGGTGTCGACCTGACCCTCGGCGCCGGTGAGACCCTGCTCGTGCTCGGCTCGAACGGAGCCGGCAAGACGACCCTGCTGCGGATCCTCGCCACCCTTCTGCGGCCGAGCGGCGGCGAGGTCGAGGTCCTCGGGTGCCCGCTGCCACGCGAGGCCTGGAAGCTGCGCGGCCGGATCGGGTACCTCGGCCATGAGCCACTCCTCTACCGAGACCTGAGCGGGCGCGAGAACCTCCGCTTCCACGCCCGGCTTCACGGAATCGACGGCGAGGCCGGCGAGGCCCGGATCGAGGCGACCCTGCGGGCGATCGGGATGGAGCGCCGCGCCGACGAGCGGATCGGCGAGCTCTCGGCCGGGATGCGCCAGCGCCTGGCGATCTGTCGCTGCGTGCTCCACGAGCCCGAGCTGCTGCTGCTCGACGAGCCCGACTCCCACCTCGACGAGGAGGGCCGCGAGCTCGCGAGCGGGCTGATCGGCCCGGGCTCGGACCGCACCCGGGTGCTCGTCACGCACGACCCGGACCGCTTCGAGGCCGAGGCCGACCGGACGCTCCGGCTCGCGGTGGGAGCCCGATCCGAGGTCGGCGAGGGGGCATTGCGATGACGCCCTCGACCGTCGCCTTCCGGGTGATCCTCGAGAAGGACCTGCGGACCGAGCTCCGGACCCTGCAGTCGCTGCCGGCGATGGCGTTGTTCGCGGTGACGACCTTCGTCATCTTCCGCTTCGGGCTCGACCGCACCGAGCTATCGGGGAGCCTCGCCTCCGGGGTGCTATGGGCGACGCTGCTGTTCGCCGCGATCCTCGGCATCAACCGCCTCTTCGTCGCCGAGCGCCAGGAGGGCGGCTTCGACGCGATCAGACTCGCGCCGATCGACCGCACGGCACTGTTCGCGGCCAAGGCCGCGGCGCTCATCGCCTACCTGGTCATCCTCGAGCTGATCGTCGTCCCGGTGTTCGCGATCTTCTTCCTCGACTCCGCTACCCCGCTCCTGCCGCTGGCGGGCGTACTCCTGCTCGCCGACATCGGCCTCGCCGCGACCGGCACCCTGATCTCCTCGATGGCGGTCAACTCCCGTGCCCGCGACCTGCTCGGCCCGCTCGTCCTGCTGCCGCTGGTGGTGCCGCTGATGATCGCCGCCACAGGCGCCACTCGGCACCTGCTCGCGGTGGGCGGGCCCGGTTACGAGCGATTCGGCACCTGGCTTGCGGTCCTGGGGCTATACGATTTGATCTTCCTCCTCGTCGGATACGCGGTGTTCGACTTTCTCCTGGAGGACTGAGCACGCGCCGCCGCGGGCGCCCAGCGGATGTACGGCAAAGGACTGAAACCCCTCTCGATCGCGACCGTGGTGGCCCTCGCCACGGGTCTCTCGCTGGTCTTCTTCTACGCGCCGCTCGACGCGGACCAGGGCTTCATCCAGAAGATCTTCTACCTGCACGTGCCGCTGGCGATGGTCGCGCTCGTCGGGTTCATCGTCGGCGGGGTCTTCGCGATCCTCCATCTGCGCAGCGGCGACAGCCGCTGGGACGCCTACTCCTACGTCTCGATCCACATGTCGGTGATCTTCGGCGTGGCGGTGCTGGTCACCGGCTCGATCTGGGCCAAGGCCTCGTGGGGTCACTGGTGGGTCTGGAACGAGCCGACCCTGGTCAGCTTCCTGATCGTCTTCCTCCTCTACGCGACCTACTACCCGTTCCGCTACGCGATCGAGGACCGCGACCGCCAGGCGCGCTACGCCTCGGTCTTCGCGATCACCGCCGGGGCCTTTGTCCCGCTCAACTTCCTCTCAGTCCGGCTCGCCGAAAGCCTCGTCCACCCGCGCGTGTTCGCGACCACCAATGGCGGGCTGCCGGGGTCGATGATGCTGACGTTCCTGGTCTGCCTGACCGCGATCGCGCTGCTCTGGGTGACGCTGGTCAAACTCGAGCTGACGGCGAAGAGCGCCTCCGGCCAGGTCAAGCGACTGCGGCGCGCGCTCGACGCGCCCCCGTCCGGCTCCCGCTCCCGGGTCGCCCCGGAGGTGAGCTAGGTGCCGGCGCTGCCGCTCGATGAGGCCGGGAAGTACGTCGCCGGAGCCTACGTCGTCTTCATGGTTCTGCTCGTCGTCTACGTCGCGATCATGGCGATCAAACTGCAGCGGATCGAGCGCGAACTCCGCGAACTCGCCGGGTTCGCGGAGCAGCGCGAAAACACGAGCGAGGCTCCGGAGGAGGTGACGCTTGATGTCTGAGCTTCTGGCGCTCGGCGTCTCTCACAAGACCGCCCCACTCGACCTGCGCGAGAGGCTCTCATTGACCGAGGGCCGGGCGGTCGGCGCCCTCAGCGAGCTGACAAACGCCGAGGGGATCCACGAGGCGGCCGCGCTCTCGACCTGCAACCGGACCGAGCTCTACCTGATCGTCTCCGACCCGGTCGAAGCCGAGTCGACGGCGCTCGGGGTCCTCACCCGCCAGGCCGAGCTCCGCCCCACCGAGCTGCTCAGCCACCTCTACTCGCTGCGCTCGAGCGATGCCGTCCGCCACCTCTTCCGGGTGACCGCCGGCCTCGATTCGATGATCGTCGGCGAGGCCGAGATCCAGGGCCAGGTCAAGCGGGCCTACGAGCTGGCGCTCGTCGAGGGCGCGACCGGGCCCGTCCTCAACCGCCTCTTCCGCGGCGCCCTCGCCGCCGGCGGCCGCGTCCGCCAGGAGACCGCGATCAGCGAGCGCGGCGTCTCGATCCCCTCGGTCGCGGTCGAGCTCGCCCGGCGCACGCTCGGCGACCTCGGCGAGCGCCGGGTCCTCGTGATCGGCGCCGGCGAAACCGCGGAGCTGGTCGCCCGGGCGCTGGTCGCCCGCGGCGTCAACACCGTGTTCGTCGCCAACCGCCATCACGACCGCGCGATCGGGTTCGCCCAGCGCTTCGGTGGCGCCGCGGTCCGCCTCGAGGAGCTGCCGGAGCAGCTCGGGATTGCGGACATCGTCGTCTCGGCGACCAACTCGCCCCACCACATCGTCGAGCGCGACGAGCTCTGGCAGGTGATGGGGGAGCGCGAGGACCGGCCGCTGCTCCTGATCGACCTCGCCGTTCCCCGCGACGTCGAGCCCGAGTGCCGCGACGTCCCCGGCGTCACCCTCCACGACATCGACGACTTCCAGCAGATCGTCGAGCGCAATGCCAGTGGGCGCGAGGCCGAGGCGCGGCGGGCAGAGCCGATCCTCAACGGCGAGCAGGACCGCTTCGAACGCTGGCTGGCCTCGCTTGCGGTGGTGCCGACGGTGGCCGCCCTGCGCGAAAGCGCCGACGAGATCGTCAAGCGGATCCTGGCCGAGAACGAGGGCCGCTGGGAGAGCCTCAGCGAGGCCGACCGCGATCGGATGACGCTGATGGCAAGGGCCGTCGCGTCGCGGCTCCTGCACGAACCGACGGTGCGGATGAAGCGGGCCGCCGGCAACGACGATGCCTACCTCTACGTCAGCGCCCTGCGCGAGCTTTTCGGCCTCGACGCCGAGACCGAGCCCGAGAACGAGGGTCGGCACAACGTCACCGAGCTCCGACGCCGCAAGTCCGGCTAGGGGCGCGGGTGGCGATTCGCCTCGCGACCAGGGGGAGTGCCCTGGCGCTCGCCCAGGCCGAGTGGGTGTCCGGGCTGCTCGGCGGGGCTGAGCTGGTCGAGGTCTCCTCCGACGGCGACCTGGGCGACAAGGCCCGGTTCGTCCGCGGGGTCGAGTCGGCGCTGCTGGCGGGTGAGGCCGAGATCGGCGTCCACTCGGCCAAGGACCTGCCGGCGGCGATGCCGGAGGGCCTGGCGATTGCCGCCGTCCCCAAGCGCGAGGACCCCGCCGACGTCTGGATCGGGGCCGGCTCCTCGCTGGACGCGGTGCCCGAGGGTGCCCGGGTCGGGACCGCGAGCCTGCGCCGACGGGCACAGCTCCTCGCCGCGCGGCCGGACCTCGAGGTCGGGGAGCTGCACGGCAACGTCGACACCAGGCTGGGCCGGCTGGCCGAGGGCGATCTCGAGGCGATTGTCCTCGCCGCCGCCGGGCTGCGGCGCCTGGGCCGCGACCGGGAGGCCTCGTTCGCGATCCCGGCCGAGGTGATGACACCGGCCGCAGGGCAGGGGGCGCTGGTGCTGCAGGCCAGAGTCGGGGACAGTGACGCGATCGAGGCGGCGGCGGCGATCGGCGACGAGCGGGCGCTGGTCGAGCTGACAGCGGAGCGGGCGGTCGTCGCGATTCTCGACGCGACCTGCGCCAGCCCGATCGGAGTCCACGCCGAGCTCGAGGGGGAGCGCCTCGCGATCGATGCCTTCGTCGGGCTCCCGGATGGCACCGAGTGGGTCCGCGACCGGGTCGAGCTCGAGGTCGAGCAGCCGGCGGCGGCCGGGGCGCTGCTCGCCGAGCGGCTCGAGGCCGCCGGGGCGCGCGACATCCTCGAGCGCGCCGAGAGCCTTCTGGCGGAGGGCCCCGCGTGAGCGCCCGCAGCGGGGTCGTCTACCTGGTCGGCGCCGGCCCTGGCGACCCGGGCCTGATGACGGCGCGGGCGCTCGAGCTGATCGGCTCCGCCGACGCGATCTTCCACGACCGTCTGATCCCCCCGGGCGCCCTCGACGGCGCCCTCGACGGCGCCGAGCTCGTCTACGTCGGCAAGGAGCCGGGCCGCCCGTCGATGGCGCAGGAGGAGATCGCCGAGCGCCTGATCGAGTCGGCGCGCGAGGGCCGCAGCGTCGTCCGCCTCAAGGGCGGCGACCCGTTCGTGTTCGGGCGCGGAGGCGAGGAGGGCGAAGCCCTTCGCGCGGCCGGGGTCGAGTTCGAGGTGGTACCCGGGGTGACCGCCGGGGTGGCGGCGACCGCCTACGCCGGGATCCCCGTCACCCATCGCGACGACGCCTCCGCGGTCGCCTTCGTCACCGGCCACGAGGACCCCGAGAAGGAGGAGACCGCGCTCGACTGGGAGGCGCTTGCGCGCTTTCCCGGCACCCTCGTCCTCTACATGGGGGTCAAACGCCTGGGCGAGAACGCCGCGGCGCTGATCGAGGCCGGCCGCGACCCCGACGAGCCGGCGGCGGCGGTCGAGCGGGGGACGATGGCGGGCCAGCGCACCGTGACCGCGACCCTCGCCACCCTCGCCGCCGAGGTCGAGCGCGAGCGGATTGGCGCCCCGGCGATCATCGTGATCGGTGAGGTGGTCGGGCGCCGCGAGCTCCTCGGCTGGATCGAGCGGCGCCCGCTGCACGGCCGCCGCGTCGTCGTCACCCGCGCCCGGGCCCAGGCCAGTGGGTTGGCGCGGACGCTGCGCCTGCTCGGAGCGGAGGTGGTCGAGCTGCCCGCGATCAGGTTCGAGTCGCGGGTGCAGAGCGACGCCGTCCGCCGGGCGGTCGAGGAGATCGAGACCTACTCGCTGGTCTGCCTGACCAGCCCGAACGCGGTGCGCCTTCTCTTCGAGGCGCTGGGCAACGCGGGGCGGGACGCCCGCGCCCTTGCCGGCGCAACCGTGGCCGCGATCGGCCCCGGGACGGCGGCGACGCTGACCCGCCACGGCATCGACGCCGATGTGCTGCCCGAGAGATTCGTCGCCGAGGCCCTGCTCGAGGCGCTCGCCTCGACCGAGGTCGAGGGTCGCCGCGTCCTGATTCCCCGCGCCGCCGAGGCGCGCGACGTGCTGCCGGACGGCCTCCGCGAGCGCGGCGCCGAGGTCGACGACGTCGCCCTCTACGAGACCGTCCGCGAGGACCCGGCGCCGGAGGCGATCGAGGCCGCGCAGGCCGCCGACTACGTCACCTTCACCTCATCGTCGACCGTCCGCAACCTGACCGAGGCGCTCGGCGGGCGGTTCCCCGACGGCGCCCGGGTGATCTCGATCGGGCCGGTGACCAGCGAGGCGGCGCGGAAGGCCGGGCTCGCGGTCCACGCAGAGGCCGAGCGCCACGACATCGACGGCCTGCTCGAGGCCCTGCTTGCCGACGCCGCCCCGTGAACGCGGTCGACCTTAGAGCCGCTATGCGACCCCAACGTCGACCGCATCACGTGGCGTGAGGCTCGGGCAACCCCACCGGCACCTCCGGGTCACCGACTCGACCAACTCCCGCGCCCGCGAGATGGCGGCGGCCGGCGCCCCCGCCGGAACCGTCGTCACCGCCGCCGAGCAGACCGCCGGTCGCGGCAGGCAGGGGCGCAGCTGGACCGCACCGGCGGGCGGCGCCCTCCTCTACTCGGCGATCGTCCGACCGCTCGAGAAGCGCCACGCCCTGCTGCCGCTCGCCGCCGCCGTGGCCGTCTGCGAGGCGGCCGAGCAACTCGACGACTCGGTCGAGTGCCGGATCAAGTGGCCCAATGACGTCTGGGCCGACGGGCGCAAGCTGGCGGGGGTCCTGATCGAGGCGCGGCCACAGGACGGCTGGGCGGTGGTCGGGGTCGGGATCAACCTCGCGATCGCGAGCGATGAATTCCCGCCCGAGCTGCGCGAGACGGCGACGTCGCTGGCCTCCGCCCCGGGTGCCGGGGAGGCGCGGGTGGCGCTCGACGCAAGGCTCGGCGAGTGGGTCGACGCAGATGCCGAACGGGTGATCGCCGCCTGGGAGGAGCGCGACGCGCTCCGCGGGCGCGAGATCTCCTGGGACGGGGGCTACGGGGTCGCCGACGGCGTCAGCGAGACAGGGGACCTACTCGTCCTGACCGGCGGCGACCGCGTCGCCCTCGGCGCCGGTGAGGTCCACCTCACCGTCTGAGCCGTTCGCCTCGACCTCGACCGGCTCCTGCTTCTTTTTGCGGCTCCTCGAGCGCTTCGAGCTTTTCGCTGAACCGTTCTCGCTCCCATTTCCGTCGGCGTTGCCGCCTTTTGACTTTTTCCGTTTGCGGCGCCGTTTGCCGCCTTTCGGGAAGTTCCGCAGCAGTTCGCGCGCGGTCGCCGACGGTTTCCGGGCCATCCGCATCCGCGCGCCCCGCAGGACCTCCTCGCCTTCGGGCGTGTGGGAGACGGCGGCGGCGAGCAGCGCCACCGCGAGGCGGCGGTCCTGTTTGCGGGCCGCGTGGACGAGGCGGCGGGCGTTGCGGCCGTGGGCGCGCCCGGATGAGTTGACGAGCAGGCCGAGCAGCCGCTTGGTCTCCGGCCAGCGCTGTACCGCATACTCTTCGTGCAGCTCGCGGGTGTAGGAGGCGAGCCTCCAGACCCAGGCCTGGGCCTGGTCGCGGCGGCCGATCCGTTTGTCGACCAGCGCCTGCAGCAGTGTCTTCGTCCCGGCCCGCTTGTCCTCGCGGCTCCAGGTCCCGACGATGTCGATCGCGTCGTC
The DNA here is from genome assembly GCA_963805455.1 of uncultured Solirubrobacterales bacterium. GTDB lineage: Bacteria > Actinomycetota > Thermoleophilia > Solirubrobacterales > 70-9 > VRUE01. The sequence goes on along the minus strand of CAWDUJ010000006.1, from coordinate 271,847 downwards.
GAAGGCGTCGGGGTCGCGGAGGTCTGCGATCTCCGCCAGCGCCTTCAGGCGCAGCTGCGAGTTGCGGTTGCGCTGGACGCAGGTGAGGAGGAAGCGGCGGCGCAGCTCCTTGGTCTTGTCGTTCTGGAGCATCGCCCGCGCCCGCCGCCAGTTCTGTGGGTTGACCCGGGCGCCGGCGAGCGCCGCCCAGGCGTGGCGCTCGGGGTAGTCGAGGTTCTCGACCGCGATCCGCCACATCTCCCGTTCGAGGACCTGGGTGCGGCGCTCGGGGTCCTCGGAGACCGGGACGACCCGTCGCTCGACCCGAATCCGGCGGCCGCGGCCGCGGCGGACGGGGCCGATCACGATCGCGCCGCCGCGGTATACGTCGCGGTCGAGCAGGCTGTGAAGGGTCACAATCGTCTCGTCGTGGGTCGTCGCCGGGTGGACGAAGTCGACGACGAGGCCGGCCTCCTTGCCGGGGGCGCGGCGGGTGACGCGGCCGACACGCTGCTGGTAGACGCGGCGCGAGGCGGTCGGCGCGAGGTGCATGCAGATCGTCGCCCGCGGCGAGTTCCAACCCTCGGCGAGGAGCATCGCGTTGCAGAGGACGTCGACCTCGCCGCGCTCGAACCCGGCGAGGATCTCGGCGAGTTCGCGCTTGGGCGTCTCGCCGGAGACCGCGCGGGCGACGATCCCCGCCTTCTGCAGGGCTTTGGCGACGTTCTTCGCGTGCTGGACGCCGGCCGTGTAGAGGACGCCCGGCACGTCTTTGAAGCGGGTCTTGTAGAGGTCGGCGATCGCGACGTTGAACGGCTCCTGGTCGAGCAGCGCGGCGAGCTCCTCCTGATCGAAGTCCTGGTCGACCTCGCCCTTGCGCAGCGGCACCTTGGCGATCGTCCGCACCCCCGGCCCGGGCGGGATCCGCATGCAGCGCAGCGGCGAGATCACGCCGCGCCGTGCCGCCTGGGCGAGGTCGAAGCGCGAGGTCTGGGTTGGGAAGAGGTCGGCGACATGGCGGGCGATCAGCGCCCCGGTGGCGGTCATCCCGATGAAGACCGGGCCGTCCCAGGCGCGGATGCAGGCGCTGGTTTTCTCGCCGAGCGCGGTGTGCGCCTCGTCGCAGATGACGATCGAGTAGGCGTCGGAGATCTTCTTGTGGTTGCGGACGAACCACTGGTAGGTCTCGACCGTGACCGGGCCTTCGGGGTCGTCGCGGCCGCCGAGCAGCGGCGGGCGCAGCCGCTCCTTGTAGCCGCGGTCGGAGATCTCGCCGATGAACTGGTCGACGAGGTTGCGACGGTGGGTGAGGATCAGGACGCCGCCGGTGCGGGAGGCGTCGATGAACCCGACCGCGGCGACGGTCTTGCCGGCGCCGGTCGCGTGCTCGAACCAGAAGCGGCGCGCGGCGCCGGGGTCCTCGGGCGCCTCGGCGACCTGCTCCTCCTCCTCGCCCTTCGGCTCGTCCCAGTCCTGGGGCTCCTCATCGGCGGCGAGCTCCTCATCCTCCTCCTCAACCTCGAGCGGCTCCTCGTCCTCCTCGAGCGGCTCCTCATCGACGACGGTCGGGGCGGCGCCGTTGCGGCTGCCGCCGTTGAGGGCGACCTGCTGCTCGGCGATCAACTCGGTCAGGGTCCCGGAGAGCGCGTCGACCTGGTGGGGATTGAGCTCGGCGCCGTCGCGCAATTTCGGCGGCTCCTCGGCCAGCAGGCGCTCGAGGCCGAGCAGCAGCGAGAAGTTCCGCCGCCACTCGATCGAGGGATTCTCGAGCCCCTGGTCGAGCTCGGCGATCGCGGCGTCGAGTGCCTCGCGGCGGGCCGTCCCCGGGGCGAGCGCCTCCGGCCCCTCGCCGTCGAGCAGGAGCGGCTCGCGGGCGAACTCGGCCGCCCGCTCGATGTCGGCGGCTGAAGGAACTGCCACTGGCGTGGCAACTTCGCTGGTCTTGGCCATAAAGGCTTCCGGATTCGTCTCAGCAGCGACTTGGGTGTGTGCTGCCGAGAAAACTTGTTGAGGCTGCCGGAGGTGGTCTCCCCGTTCCTCCGGATTACTCAGCGGCTCGCATACCGGCGAACCGAACGAAACGTATTGTAGTCAAGGAATTGGCGGCACTGCATCACAGGCTCCTGATCGCCGCGGTGGCACTCATCGCCTTTGTTATCGGCATCGCCGGGTGCGGATCCGAGGAAGGAGGTTCCGCTGGCGGCCACCCCGACTACGCGAAGGCGCTGGCCGGCGCCCCGGCGCCTCTCGCGGCACTCCATAGCCAGTCCGACGAACTGCTCGGGGGCGGCCTCGCCGCCTACGAATCCCGGATCGAGGCCCTCCGCGGATTCCCCGCCGTCGTCAACGTCTGGGCATCGTGGTGCGGGCCCTGCCGGTTCGAGTTCCCGTCCTTCCAGCAGGTGAGCGCCAGGTACGGCAAGAAGGTCGCGTTCCTTGCGATCAACAACCAGGACTCCGATGCCGCCGCGGAAACGTTCCTCGGCGAGCAGCCGGTGCCCTACCCGAGCTACACCGACCCAGACAACGAAATCGCCGACAGCATCGGCGCCAGCCGCGGGCTCCCCGACACCGCCTTCTACTCGCCCGAGGGCAAGCTGCTGTTCCTCAAACAGGGCCCCTACGACGACGAAGCCGAGCTCCAGGAAGATGTCGAACGCTACGCGCTGGCCCCGGCCGGCGACGGCAAGAGCGGATAATCAGGATATGGACGCCTATCTCGTCGTCGCGCTGATCGGGATCGGCCTGCTGGTGGCAGAGCTGCTGCTGCCGACCGGCGGTCTCCTCGCCTTCATCGGCGCCAGCGGGATGGTGGCCGGCGGCATCCTCGCCCTGAGCTCCGACTCGGACTCGACCTTCTCCGAAATCGCCGGGCCGGCCCTGATCACCCTCGGGCTGCTCTCGATCGTCACCTTCTACTTCGTCGGCCGAAAAGTAGTGAAGGCGCAGCGCGTGGAGCCGACGCGCGGCGGCTCGGAGCTGATCGGCTCCAGCGCCGAGGCGCGAACCACCCTCGACCCGGAGGGCCAGGTCTTCATCGAGGGGGCGCTGTGGTCGGCCCGCCTGCCCGAGGACGGGGGCTCACTGCGGCCGGGGGATAGAGTCAGAGTCGAGGCAATCGACGGACTGACACTGTTGGTGCGTCCCGAGGAAGGAACCGGCTGATGGAAGTTGCGCTTGGCGTCATCGTCGTTCTCGTGATCTTCCTGGCGATCGTCGTCGGGCTCTCGGTCAAGGTGCTGCGTGAGTACGAACGCGGCGTCATCTTCCGCCTCGGGCGGCTGATCGCGACCAAGGGGCCGGGTCTGATCCTCCTGATCCCGCTGATCGACCGGATGGTCAAGGTCGACCTGCGGACAGTGACCCTCAACATCCCACCGCAGGAGGTGATCACGCGCGACAACGTCCCGTCTCGGGTCAACGCGGTCGCCTACTTCCGGGTCGTCGACGCCAACCGCTCGATCGTCGAGGTCGAGAACTTCCTCCTCGCGACCTCGCAGATCTCGCAGACGGCGCTGCGCTCGGTGCTCGGCAAGGCCGAGCTCGACCAGCTGCTGTCCGAGCGCGAGCGGCTCAACGAAGAGCTCCAGAAGATCATCGATGAGTCGACCGAGCCCTGGGGCGTGAAGGTGACCGCGGTCGAGATCAAGGACGTCGAGATCCCCGAGCAGATGCAGCGGGCGATGGCGCGCCAGGCCGAGGCCGAGCGCGAGCGGCGGGCGAAGATCATCAACTCCGAGGGCGAGTACCAGGCGGCGCAGAAGCTCACCGACGCGGCCGACATCATCAGCACGAACCCGGCCTCGCTCCAGCTCCGCTACCTGCAGACTCTGCTTGAAATCGGCAGCAACCAGAACACGACGGTCGTCTTCCCGCTGCCGATCGACCTCGTCGAGCCGTTCTTCGGCGGAGTCCGAAAAGGGGGGCCGAAACCCAAAGCCCCGGGTTCTCCTCCGCCTCCACCGGCGCCGGTGCCCGATCCGGTCGACGAGGAGCCCCTGCCGCCTGACGTCGACCCCGACGAGCTCCCTCCGTCCCGCGCCTGAAGCTCTGAGCGCGCCCGAGATACGCATCGACCAGCTGACCGGGCTGAGGGCCATCCTCGCGCCCGGCCGGGCCGAGCGGCCGGAGGGATTCCAGGCGTCGCGCAGCGAGGAGAAGGGGGCCGAGGGCTGCCCGTTCTGCGAGGGCAGCGAGGCGAAGACCCCTCCCGAGGTCTACGCGGTGCGGCCAGGGGGAGGCGAGCCCGACACTCCCGGCTGGACGACCCGCGTCGTCCCCAACCTCTACCCGGCGCTCGAGGAGGGCGAGGAGACCGGCGGCGCGGCGGGCACCTCGGCCGAAGCCGGCGCCTTCAGCGAGGGCGGCGACCCGCTGCTGGCATCGCGGCGGGCGGGGGAAGCGGACCTGTTCGCGTCGCGGCCGGCGCGCGGGGCCCACGAGGTGATCGTCAACGCGCCGAAACACGTGACCGCGATGGCCGAACTCGACGGGGAGCAGTTCGCTGCCGCGGTGGCGACCTGGCGCGAGCGGATGCGCGCCCACCGCGAGTCCCACTACCTGCAGCTGGTCGTCAATGAGGGGGCCGGCGCGGGCGCCTCCCTCCCCCACACCCACGCCCAGCTCTACGGCCTTCCGTTCGTGCCGCTGGCGGTCGCGCGCGAGCGCGAGCGGTTCGGCGCCTACCGCGAACGGACCGGCGGCAGCGGCCTCCTCAGCGACGTTCTCGTCGCCGAGGTCCGCAAGCAGGAACGCCTGGTCGCGATCGACGACGAGGCGGCGCTGATCTGCCCCTGGGCCTCGCGCTCGCCGTTCGAGCTGCGCGTCGTGCCGCGGGTCGAGTCGGCCCGCTTCGAGGACGACACCGCCGGCGCCGAGATGCTCCATAGGGCGCTGCGGGCGCTGAGCGAGATGTTCGGCGCCCCTCCGGAGATGAACATGTGGGTCCGCACCGCGCCCCGCGGGGCCGAGCACTTCCACTGGCACATCGACATCGTCCCCCGGCTCACGGTCAGGGCATCGTTCGAGCTGGCGACGGGCGTCGACATCAACATCTACCCGCCCGAGCGGGCGGCGACAGACCTCCGCGCGGCGCTCGGCCAATTGGGCGAATAGGGTCCTCCAATGCCGCCGACGCCACGCCCGATCCCGAGCTTCATCGCCGACAGCACCCAGGAGGGGATCCCGCACGGCCGCTTCATCGAACGGCTCGCCGACCCGTTTCGGAAAGCGTGCACCGAGATCAAGGAACTGCCCGACGGGGTCAAGCCCCCGGACAAGCTCCTCTGGTTTCCCGAGCGGGCCTGGGGCGGCCGGACCTGGGTTCCGTGCACGGCTCGGGTCGACGGGCCAGAGGGAGAGCTCGAGCTGTTCGGCCACGTCTCATACGCGCGCCCCGAGGTGGGCGAGCCGACCGACTTCAAGGCGAGCGCCGACTTCACCGACGTGATCGCCGAGGAAAACCCCGACTGGAAGATCGACCTCAACGACGACGTGATCGGGAGGTGGCTCGGCGAGAACGGCCGCGGCGGCGACGTAACCCTCGTCTGGGGAAGCCCGATGGTCGCCAACGCGGTCGCGGCCACCGCCGAGCTCGACGGCGAGACCGTCGACCAGGAAGCGATCTCCAACGACCGCTTCACGATCATCGCCCTCGATGCCCTCAAGGGCTACGGCGACGACCTCTTCATGCAGATCAAGCTCTGGAGCCGGCGGGCGCAGCAGCTCGCGTCCGAGAGCCTCTACGACTGATGGCCGCGGGGGCGGGATATGTGGAGACGAATCAGATGCCGCTGACGCACACCCGCCCGATGAGCGTGGAGGAGGTCAGTGACGTCTACGGCGCCAGGATCCTCAGCACCCAGCAGTCCGAACAGCTCTCATTGGAGGAACGCGGGGAGATCAGCGATTTCACCTGGGACCTGATCGAGAAAGAGGTCAAGGGCAGCATCGAGGAGGGGCTCTTCGATCAGCGTCTGGACCGGGTGTTGGCGCGAACGCCCGTGGTCCTCGACGAGGACGGCTGGCGCGAGCTCTCGGAGCTCCACATCCGCCCCGTCTTGCCGTGCTCGAGATTCAGGCCCGCGCCGGCCGGCGCCTCGCCCAGACCGGCGAGGCGCCGATCTGGGCCCGCAGCATGCAGATCGCTTTCGAGTACCCGCCGGCTGAGAACGATCTGGACCAGGGCTGAGCGGCGCTCAGCGGGCGCGGCAGCTACGAACCGATTCGGTACGCAGCTGTTTCCCGCCCTCGAAGGTGTAGGTCGCCCGGGCGAAGGAGAGGAAGCCGGCGGTGAAGCCCCTGGGAACCGGGCAGGAGGCGCTCAGGTAGCTCACCCTGTGGCCCTGGTAATTGAATTTCCGCGAGATCGCGACGTGGAAGTCGGCGACGTGGGGCCAGGGGCCGATCGATTTTCGGATCGTCGTGATCAGGATCGTTTTGTAGCGGCTCACCTTGTGGACCGTGAACGGGATCACGAACGAGACCGGCGGGTCGGCGGTGAAGGCGTGGACCAGCACCTCGGGTCGGCCGGTTTTCGATTTTCCGTTGAAGACGAGGAGGTGGGCGGTGATCCCGAACGGGTCCTGATAGGGAACGAAGATCTCTGCCGAGAGCTCGCCTTTGCCGACCAGCGCCGACCCGCAGGCCCGCATCGCCTGGGCGCTCAACCGGCCCGCGAGCCGGGATTGCGGGCAGACAGGCAGGCCCTTTGTGTGGAGTATTCCCCTCCACGCCAGTTCGAGCCGGATCCAGTTGACCCGAGGCACCGGCGTCTTGTCGGCGGTGACGACGCGCCCGGAAAGGTGGACCCCGACCGGCGCCGGGTCGTGTCGCGGCAGTTTGCGCGGGTGGATGCCGCCGTTGAGAGAGACGATCAGGTTGCCGACCTGAGAGCGCTCGGCGGTGGCAAGGGGAGTGACGAGGGCCGCTATCGCGGCGACGGCGACGAGAGCGAGGACCACCGGGTGGCGAGCGAGCCGCTTCATTCGCGCCTCCCAAGTGCCGGTGGCGACGCTACCGATACCTCCGCGGTGTTACCCATCCGATTACCTCGGTTCAACTTCAAGGACCCGGTCACGGGCACCTGTCCCGTCCAGACTACCGCGTCTGGGGCCCTTTTGCGGTACGTATCTGTACTTATTCGAAATCGAGCCGGGAGCGGCTCGCAGCGTCATTCGGCAAGAAAATCCCTACGTAGCGGGGCCTTTTGGCCCCCGCTTTAGGAAATTCGCTCGTTTCTATTCGGCCTGGGTCGCCTAACGATGGGCCCTCTTTGCGGATTTTGAGCCTCCACAGCGGGTCTTGATGCGCGGATTCTGCGTCAGTTTCCTGCCGTTTTGGGCGACGTAGTCCACCTGAGCCGCGATCCTGCCGGCGCAGAGGCTCCGCGTATTGACGAGGTAGCCCTGCTTGCCTCCGAAGAGATTGAGGCGGAAGTGGCCAATCGGGGCGTCTGGGACCACCGGGACGACCGTCTTCAGGTGGCCGCCATTGACCGAGGACGATTCAGCCTCGGGCATGATCGTGACCTGGCCGTCGAGGATAAAGACGACGTGCGGCAGTTTCCCGAAGCCGGAGACGGCGTAGGCCGGACCGGTCAGCGGTGTGTCGAGCAGCGGTGTTTCGTCGTCGACCATCCCGATCGCCTGGCGGCCGGCGCAGCGTTCGGAGGCGAGCTGGGCCCGAGAGCAGATGTTCCCAAGGTGCCGCTGGTCGATCGCGAACGCTTTTGGCAGCGTCACCGAGATCGATTTCAGGTTCGCGTCCCCTTCGCGGGTACGAAGATCGAACCGGAACTGGGGGTTCCTCGACCTTGCGGTGGCCTTACGACCGCCGAGCTGACGAATCGTCAGGCTCGGCTTGAACGGCATCGTCGCGCAGTTGTTGACGTGGAAGTAGGAGGAGAAGCCGACGACCGTCCCCTGGTCGCCGATCCCCTGCGAGTCGACCCCGAACGACGAGCAGTTGGTCGGGTTGCGCAGGAACCCGGGGCGGTCGATGCTGACCCGGATCGAGCGCAGGCGCAGCGGGATCCCGCCGATGATCTGCGGCACCCGGTCAGACGCCGCGGTGACGTGGGCGTCGAGGGGATTGACGTTGATCGCGACCCGAACGACCTGTGTCCCGTAGTCATATGGACCGGCCAGCGCCGGGGTGATTGCCACCAGCGAAAGTGGAGCGCCTTTGAATGGACCAGCCAGGTACATCCTTCCGACCGCGTGGAAGGGGTGCGATCCGGGGCCGGCAGCGACGTTCGTGGTGCCGATCTGACTCGACGCGGGGCAGCTCGGCGATGCATGCTCGTCGCGGCCCGGACGCTGCGCCGCGGCCACGATCGACGCCTCTGGGCAATAGGCTGATCCCGCGCAGGGATCCGGTCAGTCCCGGCGGCATCGTGAAGGCGAGGTCGCCGAGGAACTGATCGCCGTCTTCGCGATCGAGCTGGAGAGCGAAGTCGGATGAGGTCCCCGCCCGTGAATTCGACGTTCCGGCTGCGAGTCTGGGTGCGAATGGCCGGATCTGGCCGGGGCATTCGGACCCATTCGGACCGGAGTCGATTCCGAAAATCTGGCTCGAGTGCGACTTCGGGCAAGACCGAGTTCCAGGGGAAGAACTCAGCTTCGGCGGTGTAGATCTTGCATGTGGTCGGCGTAGCCATCAGACCGCGATCTGACGCGAATAGATGGACGTCAAATTCGTCGAATGGCACTTGGGGGAGATCTTCGAAATATGCCTTGACCTGCCCCGTCACCGGGATCCGGCCGGAATGACCCGACCAGCTTTGCATGCATGCCGAACCCGTCGGCGACGAGGAACAGCGGTACTGATTCCCCGGCTTAGGTTCGCCGATGTAGATCGATCCTTGAGGGTGCCGTCGAGCGCGACCGAGTGGATCGCCACCGTGCCGATCTTCGCGTTATCGGGACAGTTCGCCGGCCCCTTCGGATCCGAAGTTTGCCTCGGCGTCGCTGCAGGCGCGCTGACCATCGGCAGCGTCCGGATTGATCGTCATCCCTTCCGGCAGGGTGACGATCGCCGACCGGAGCTCGGATGGGGTCGTGGCGCGGTAAGCGCCTGTGGACTGGCGAGGTTGATGTCGAGGCCCGAGGCAGAGTCGGCCTCTTTCGTCGTCGGCGAGGCGAAGAATGTCGGCTGGAAGGTCTCCCGTTTCGCATTCGGTGATCGGCGGATAGGTCGAATCCGCGAACGAGGGGTGGTCCGGATCCTGGTATGTCTCGACTTCGAGGCGCATCAGGGAGTGGCGCCCCCGTGCAGATGGTCGGGTTGTCGGTCAGCGGGTGGACTGTGATCGCACGCCGTAGTCGATTCGGGAATGCACGCCGTCCCTTCTTCAGCCACGCAGCCGGAGGGATTCGCCGGGTGCCCCCTTCGCGAATCGCTGCTCGTCATGGCCGGTTTCGGACGGGAACCCCCAGAACAGCATCCGGGCTTCGGAGAACGGGGTGAGCTGGGTGATGTTCGAGACCGTGAACCGCAGGCCATAGTCGCGTGGCGGTCCGCACGGTCACCGGGATCGTGATCGGGATGTTCAGCGTCGGCACGATGAACCCGAAGCGCGCAGGCTGGGCCCTCCGCGGATCGAGGTCGTAGAGGGGGCGGTGCCGAGCAGGCCGGTCGGGTTCGCCTTCGTAGTTGGCGCGGATCGTGATCAGGCCTGCCTGCGATGACGGCGGACATTGGGTGAGCGCGAAATCAAGTGACGTGCACTGGTCGATCGCACGTTCGGATTGCCGAAGACACCCTCAGGGGCTTCGAAGGCGACGTTGCGCGCAGCCTCCTCGACCCCGGGTTCGGAGAGTCGGAACGTCGTTTCGATGTCCGGATGACGCGCCGACCAGCGAGTCGTCGAGAGTGTCGAGGAGAATGACTCAATTTACTCTTCGATGCGCGCGCCGGCGACGTGAAGACCGCGCCCAGGGCAACGAACAGGACTGCGACATCCGGCGATTCGGGCGATGGGATTCATCGTCAGCTCTACCTCTCCTCTTGCGGTGCTGCTTCCGCTTTTCGTCTTCTTCGACGCAGCGGTCACCGCGGCGCTTGAATCCCTTGCGGCACTTCTTGTTTTCCTTGGAGTTGCCGCCGTTCCTTCGATCGTCCCGATCGGCAGCGGCCCCGGCGCGGCGCTGCCGGCGCCGTGGCACTCGTCGGAGGCCTTACAGGGACGGGATCAGGTAGGAACGGGAAGCCGCCGTCTTCCCTTGCGTCGTAGACCTTGGCGAGTTTGCCGTTTCTGTCCTGAGGGACAAGGGTGTCCCGAGTGAAGAAGAATGCATCTCTGCCGTCGGCGCTCGCGCTCAAGGAGGCTCGAGTCGAACGGGCTGCTCGCCGGTGGAAATCAGCTCGGTGTCTGGCCTTGTTGCCACTCATAGGCGTCCTTACGGTGATTGAGGTCCCGCGGCGCCAGCGCTTCGGTCGATTGAAGAAGATCCGCCCGTCGTCGGTCAGGCTGAGCCCATTGGCGGCCATCGTGCGCATCGCCTGTCGCCCTTGCCCGGTGGGATTACAGGACGCGCACTCGATCGCGTCGCCGGCCGGTCGTACCGGAAGATCTCAGTGTAGCCCACCGTTGTCATACCCGGTGAGGGAATCGCGGCAGAGAACGCAGCGTTGTCGCCGCTGGGAGTGACCTGGAAATCGGCGGTGTGCCGGTCGCCAGCGTCATTGACGCCATCGAAGATGGCCGGGTTGTTGATGCGCGGTTCCGGAGCCATGTGAGCGGCCCGAATGCGGCGACGTTGGACCCGCCGGAGACTTTCTATTCGCGTATAGCCGGCCATCGTCGCCGACGGTGACCCTGGTCGAGTCGATCAGCCTGCCGACGCCCGGTCTCTGGCCCCGGAATCAGCTGTCCGGCGGAATCGAAGCGGAGCATCCTGTTGCCCTCGTCGACGTAGAGATCACCGTTGGAAGGATCGACGGCCAGCCCGCCCGCTCCCGAGACCTCGGCGTCACCGAATTTTGCCGTCGGTTCACAGCCGCTGTTGCACGGCGAGGCGTTCGGCTGGAGTACCCGTCCCGCGCTGTCGAAGGAGTAACGACCCACTGACTCCCGGCCGAGATTGACGTAAAGATCACCGCTGTTGGGATCGACAGCCAGCCCGAACTTGAGACCAGACCCATATTCCCCAGTCGAGATTTCCGTTGAGGTGACGCCGTTGTAGCGCTCAATGGATTCGCCGTAGCTCAGATAGAAGACATTGCCATTGCCGTCGACAGAGATTCCCACAGGCTGGATTGCGCCGTCGAGTGCATCTTCTGAATCGAAGCTGCCGCCTTCGTCGAACTCGAAGAGCTCGTTTTCACCGTTGTAAATTTCGTAGATGCCCACATAGAGTGTTCCGTCCAGACCGACAGCCACTCCTGAGATTTCACCGAATGGCCCCTTCCCCGTCGTGGAGCCGTCGAGCACGCCGCTGTCGCCCCAGCTGGAGATCAGGTTTCCGTCCGCGTCGTACTTTCGGACCACCTGTGATCCATTGTCAGCTACGTAGATGTCTCCGTCGGACGGCCCGCCCGAGGAATCGACGGCTAAAAAGTCAGGCCTTGGAACGGCCGCGAAACTGTGATCGTAGGCGTGATATTCGTTCGGTGGACTCGGTGCAGTAAGGGTTGACTCAAGAGTGGTGACAAATTCGGCGCCTGAACCCGGCTGGGCAACGTAGAGATTGGGCGCGTCCTGCGTCCCAGCACCGTCGAGCTGCTCCGGGCTGAGGAAGTAGATCGTTCCCGTGTCCGACGCGACTCCGCCGCCTCCCCCGATCGCAACGGCGCTGCAATCGGCCGAATCGCCGGCGACGACGTTCCAGTGATCATTGTGCGTATTCGCCACGGGGTCGCACGCGTCGGTGTTGCCAGTGCCGGATTCCCCTACCGAGACCCGGGTGAGGGTCGCGCCGGATGACGACACTGTCGGCTCTGAAAATGTCGGAGCTCGAGTCCGTGTCCTGGTTGTTGGAGGTGGCGAGGGGGTCTCGAGTCGAGAAGTAGACGATTGAGCCATCGGCTGTCATTCCGTCGTAGAGCACCCCTGTCGTAACCCCAGGGGTGAGGTCAATCGTTACTGGGTCATTGCCGACATGCATATAGAGGTGGAAGTACTCGTTGCCGGCTGCATCGGTTCCGGTCAACTGACCAACGACGATGCGTGAGCCATCGCTGGAGACATCGAGCTCGGCCATCCCGTCCGTGTGCGCGGGCGAGTGACATTGGCCGGCGCCCTGAAGGCAATTGAGGGGTTCTCCGGCGGGATCGTTGGACACCACCTGTGTTTGACCCGTCGTGAGATCACGGTCGTAGATCGAGACGTCGCCTGTGGCGTTGTTCCCTCCTGCAGCAAAGAGCGACGTCGAGCCGAAGATCAGATGGGTCCCGTCCGCGGAAAACCGTTTGCGGATCAGGCCGTCGGACTCGAAACCGGGACTGGGATTCGCCGGCCCCGCCATTCCCTGGATCAGCGCCCCCGATTCCTCACGCAAAGGAATCCCGGTCGAGCCGTCGGCGAAGCACGGCGAGCAAATTCCCGAGCCTCCGAAGGCCAGGGTGGTCAGATCGGAGCTCGCTTCGTCCAGATCCGAGGCGAAGGGCGCACTGGCAAACGGATTGTCGGCGGGAATGCCCGCATATGTCGTGCTCCAGCCGTCCGTTCCCCGCGAGTCGCGATGTAAGGGTCCACGCCGCGATTGGTGGGGTTCCAGGGACCCGGAATCGCGCCACTGTGAATTCCGTAAAGGACCCTATTTCGTGCATCCCGATACCCTCCGAACGGTTCCTGACCGTCAACCAGGTTGGACTCGACGTCGTAGCCACCGGTGTCAGCCGCCGAGACCAGCTCGTAGGCGCGGCAGTCCGGCAGCAATGCCGCACTAACCTGCTGGCGGACATGTGCATTTTGGACACGCGTCTTTCAGGATAGGGGTGAACGGGAAGGTAGTGAAGACGTGGTCATCGCCATGGGTCGTTGCGTTGGGGTTTGTCGCAGTGATGCGGAAGTGGTACAGAGTGCCGACTTCGAGCCCCGTGACCTTGTGGGCAAAGCTCTGCTTCCCAAGGCTGTTCGCCAGTTCACCCGCCGGGTTTGGAATTGTGCTGCCGTAGGCTTCAGTGGTGCCGTATTCAATCTGGTAGGTGGTTGCACCACCCTGGGGGTCGACCGTTCCCGAGAGCAACGCTCCGTCGCTGTGCACTTCCGATGCAGATGCGTCAACAATCGCCGGCGGGCCAGCAGGCTTGAATGAGTGAATTGCGCCAGTCGACAGAATCCCGTTGTCGGAGTTCTTTGCGCTCAGCTGAAAGAAGTACGTGCTGCCGGCAGTCAGACCGCCTATCGTGGCGGTTACTCCGGTGTCCGTGTTGATCGGAAGTGTCTGGTCGCACGGTGCCGTATTGTCGAGTTCTTTTTCGCTGGCTCCCCATTTGAATTCGCAGGTCACGACTTCAGCTCCGCCATGGGCGGCATCTGGGCCGACAACTCCGTGCAGAGTCGCGCCGTTGGCGGTGACATCGGTACCTTCAGTGGTGACGTCAGGAATCGTCAGTGGCGTGATCGGAGCGAACACATCCACTCGGCGCGGGTTGGGGCCCCGGCGATTCGAGACATAGACATCATGGGTGTCTTCGTCGATGGTGATGCCCTGTGCTGCCGACAGACCGGGGTAAGAGCCTTCTTCCTGACCAAAGGTCATGACCAGGGCCCCGCTCGGGTCGAACTCCTTGACCACGCTTTCGTACTGTGCGAAGAGGTGGTTCGTGCTGCGGTCGACCGCGATCTCTTTCGCTTCCCCTTGCAAGCCGCTGTAGGGATCGACGACTCCGAGAGGCTGCCCCGCACTGTTGTATTTCAGGATCGGGCCGTTTTCGTCGACAGCGTAGAAATTTTCGTTGCCGTCGATGGCCAGACTGCAAATTCCCGGAGTGGCTATGTGACCACCGGCGGGACCGTCGGTACTTGGATTCCCAGTCGAGGGATCGAACTCCTGAATACCGATTCCTCCCCAGCTCGCAACCCAGAGATCGCCATCCGGCGCGACCTCGGCGCCACAGGTTGCGGCGTAGTTGATGGGGTAGCCGCTCCCCGAGGGCTGGTACGGCTCTCCGCTCGGTTTCCAGGCCTTGACGGCCTGGCTTTCGGAAAATGCGTAGATGCGTCCCTGTTCGCCTTCGCCTGGCCCTCCGGACTCTCCGGAGTTATCGACGTTGATATCTCCAAAAGTGTTCAGTTCGCCCGATTCGATTGCTGTGTTCGGGGATAGGAAGCTGAACGGTTCGGCAGTGCCGGTCGCGTTGAACTGGAAGATCCGGCCGCCTTCTGTCGTATGCCCGACGAGGAGCCGGTTCGTCGCCTGGTTGAAACCGAGTTGCACCAGACCGTTCGGAAACGGGGCCGGGCCACCCACCGAGCCGGTGCCGTCGATTGAACCAGACGGATAGGCACCGCTATAGGTATATGGGGAATAGAGCTTTGCCGAAGCCTGACCGGATCCCAGCTGAACAACGAGGATGCCGGCGAGGGCCCCGACAACTGCGATCGCTCGGGTGAGTTTCGTCAGCTGCCTCATTTGCCGCCCTTCCGCTTGCCGCAGCTGGGGTGCAGCTTGATCTTCGAATCGTGCTCGATTCCGTTCTGACCAACCATCTTTGCCGTCGCCTTCTTCTCCCGGCCACAGAGGCCTTCGCTATTCAGGAGGAGCCCCTTCTTCCCGCCGGCAAGAGTGAGGGTGACTTTGCTGACGGGGACGTCGGGTGACGACAAGAAGGTCGTACGCAGTCGGCCCTTGAGGCTGTCAACTCTGGCACTCAGGACTATGTCGACTTGGCCCCTGAGGTCCAGAACCATGTCGGGCAGCCGGTGCGAGGAGGCCCGCAGGTAGACGCCACCCGAGAGCGGCTGGTCGAGGAGCGGCGTGGTGGCCGTCGCCGTCCCGATCTGGGATCCCGCCGGGCAATGTCCGCGGCGAAGTTGACCCGGGTGCAGATCGTGTCGATGTGGCTGTTGTCGAGAAGCTCGCCCTTCGGCAGCGTCACGGTGACGCTGCGGGAGTTCGCTTCACCTGGGCTTGTCGTCAGTGCGGCATGGATCGCCGGATGGCCTCGCCGCTCGACCCCGCCGCTGAGCTTCAAGCTCAGATCCGGCCCGTACTTCAGGCTCGAGCAGTTCGCGACTTGGAAAAAGCTCCTCCGACGACCGCAGCGCCTTCATCGCCGAAGAGCCGCGAGTCGACCGAGAAGGGATCGCAGTTTGTTGGGTTGAGGGTGAATTCGGGCGGTCGAGGGTCAGCCGAATGTGGCGGGCACGCAGCGGAATTCCTTCGATCAGCTGCGGCAACGGATCCGTGACAGCTCGTACCTGCGCGGTTTCCTGATTCACCTCGACCGCGGTGCGGACGACGATGTTCCCAAGGTCATACGGCCCCGATACCGCCGGAATGACCGTAACCAGGCTAAGGGGGGCGCCCTTGTACGGCCCTGCGAGGAACACCCTGCCCACGTAGACTTGGTGGGTCCCGGCGCCCGCACCGGCGTTGACGATCCGACCTGACTGGCGAGAGGGCACGACGGTGAGCTCTGCTCGGCGCGTCCCGAGTAGGAGGCGTTCTGAGCTGGGGGATCGTCGCCTCAGGGCAGTACGGGACCCCCTTCAGGCTTGCTGTGAAGCCGGGCGGAGTCGCGATATCGATGCCGGTCGCGTTCTGGTCCCCGTCCGGCCGCGTCGTGTCGAACGTGAATGGCGAGTGGACGGCGGCCCCGCGATCGGCGACACCGGCGCTGAAGGTCGGATCGAAACCGCGAGTCTGTCCGGGACAGGGTGACCCGTTCGGTCCTTCATCGAGAACGAAGAACTGGGTCGATTCCTGCTCCGAGAGATCGGCGTCCCAGGGCGTGAAAGTGCTTTCTACTGCGTAGGTACCACAGTGATCTGGTGTCGCCAGAAGGCCTCGCTCAGACCCGAACAGGTGAAGGCTGAACTCGTTGAAGGGGAACTGAGGAAGTTCCTGCAGGCGCGCCGTCAGCTGCCCGGTGGCAGGGTCTGCTTCGAGGGACGCGGCCGGAAGCTTGATGTGGAGCCCGAATCCGTCCGCGATCAGGTAGGCGCGATATGGGTCGCCGGGCTTGGGGTCGGCGAGATAGACATAGCCGGGCAGCGGAGCGGGCAGAGCGGAGGTCTCGATCGAGACGACCCGATCTTCGCCGCCTCCGGGCATTGCGCCGCCTCGTGCCTGATGCCGATCCGCGCCTGCTCAGCGGAGCAGGAGGTCTTGCCGTCGGCGGCGCTCGAATTGAGGGAGAAGCCCTTGGGAAGGGTCACGACCGCTTCTCTGATCGCCGATGGCGAGGGAGCGATCGGGCTTTCCGCTGCAGGAACCTTGAGGTCGATCTCGAGGCCGGACGCCGTGTCGGTCCGCCCCGTCGTCGGCTGGGCGAACAGGCTGGGGTTGAAGCTCAGCTGATCGCAACCCGTGGTCCCGGGGAAGGACCCGAACGCCCGCTCGACACCGAGGTCATATGAGTCGACGGTCGCTTCGGTCTTGAGCGGCACTCCGCACTCCGTGGGCGCACTGATGAAGGGCTTTAGCGGGGCATTCGACTTCGCGCCACCTTCGCAGGGGGTTCCGCCGGTCGCACCGTAGACAGTGCATCCAACGGGCTTGTAACGGAACGGGTCGTTCTTTGGGTCGGCCGGTACTCCCCAGAAGGTCTCTTCGATGACGGATACTCCCCCGAATACGTGATTGATGTTTTCGACCGTGAAATGGAGTCCGTAGTCACTCTCCGTCCGGGCCTCGATTTCGGTGAACACAGGCGCGCCGTTCAGAAGGGCGACCAGAAAGCCGATCAGACCCGCCTGTCCTGGATGCGGGACCAGGTTGTAGACGGCGACCGGGTAAGGGAAGTCGAAGTGCACCGGGGGTATTTCGGCGCCGATCCCGAGTATCACGATTCCGATCTGTGAATCGATCGGACATTGGTTTGTCCAAAGTCAGCTGACGTGCACCGCGGAGTCGCGAACACGTTGGGAGTGAGGCCGGCCGGCGCATCGACGGAGATGTCGCGTACGTCATGGCATTCACAGTCGCCGGGAGGATCGGCTGGGTGCGTGAGTTGCTCACCCACAGGTGCGTCTCAATGTCCGGATGACCCCCGGCCTGTGTGGAGGACGCGTCGATCGAAAATTCATTGATCGGCGTGCTGGCCTGCCCATCCGGCGGGACCGGCCAAGACCGTCACATTGCAGCGCTATGGCATCAAGGCAAGCGCAGGCCCCCTTTCGTCCGACTTTTGGAACGTGCGTCAGCCACGCCGGCCTCCCGATTTGGACCTGGTCTTGCCCTCCGTCGCTTCTTGTGCGCGCCCTCTCTTTTTCTTCTTCCTCGCCTTGCCTTTGGCAGGCCTTGCGAGTTTCCTCCGCTGCCGAGGTTCGAATTGCTTGTGATGACCGCCTGTGCGGGTGGATTGCTCCCTGCTTCATGGCACTCATCGGCGGCTTCGCATCCAGGAGAGTTCCTGGTGAACTCGAAGCCACCACCGGTGCGGGCGTCGTAGAACTTCAGGAATGCACCGTTCCGATCCTGCGGCACGAGGGTCTCATAGGTCGCGAAATACACATCTACGCCGTTCGGGCTCACACCCATAAGCCTGATCGGCACGATGTCACCGCCCTGGGTCTCGATAGATCTGACCGGTGCCGGATGAGATCAGCTGAGGGCGCCCCTCGGCGTACTCGTATACGTCAGTACCTTCGTCCGTGTCTCTGGCAACCAGTGCGTCTTCGGTGACGAAGAACGGCCTTCCATCGTTGGACATGAACAGGCCCGAGACACTCGGGTCCACGTTCGCGCTCGGCGGGTCCCCGCTTGGGATGCAGGACACACATTGCACGTCACCCGACGCTGCGTCGAACGAATACATCTCGGCGAAACCTTCGTTGTCGTATGCCGAGAGCTTGGCCGAGGTCACGAAGGCCGCATGGGCTCCATCCGGCGATACCTGAACACTCGTCAGAGCTCCTGACCCGTCGAGGCTGAGGGTTGTGACGTACCTAACAGCTCCGTTCCTGTATACGAAGAGGTTGCGGGCACCGTCGATCCCTTCTTCTCCCGTGTCGAGGATCTCAGGCGAATAGAAGTAGACATCGCCATGTTCCGTTGCGAGTGGATAATCGGTGGATCTCGTCCCTTCCACCTGCGACACGTTGCATTGACTCGTCCAGGTCGCCGAGCACGCGTCTGTGTCGCCCTGGCCTCCGCTGCCTACAGAGAGGCGGGTCAGAGGTTCTCCTTCGAGCTGACCGGTTTCGCTCCACATGTAGAGGTCCACGCTGGTGTCATGATCGTCTTCGGTCAGCTGTTTTTTCGTGGTGAAAAAGACCTCCTTCCCGTCGGAGGTCATGCCGTAGTAGTCGACGGCGGTCCCATCCGCGATGTCGTAGGTGATGGCGTCCGACACACGCATGTACAGGTGCAACCGGTTGCTGCAGCCTTCGCAGGCTTCCGTGCTCATCAAAATGTGTGATCCGTCATTGGATACGCTTGGATTGATTTCCTTCGGCATTCCATTGCCCCTCGGTGGCCACCCGGGGAATTCGATTACCTCATTGGTGTCCGTGTTTGCGGGGTCCTGCGCAATGTCGTTGCCCCCGGCGTCCTTCGAAATCACCGCAGTCGTCTGGGACTCGACTGCGTAGTCGTAGGCCGAGCCAGGTGCGTCCGTAACGCCTTCGCCGCCCGGGTCGAAACTCGTCTGCGAGGCAAAGGCCATATGGCTGAAGTCGGGCGAGGGCTGAAAGTTTCCCAGGGCGCCATTGAGGTTCGGGCTATCAGAGCCTGGATAATCTTCGAAATCAGCGGGCCAGCGTCCGAGAAACGTTTCTGTGTTATCGAATATGTACGGAATCTTTCGGCGCAGCAGCTGGTCTTGAAGTTCATGAACTTGTCTGCGCTCCGATCACTGGCGCCGTACCAGTTGACCGGCGTTTGGTTCGAGGGAATGCCGGTGTAATTCGAGACACCCACCCCGTCGCGGTCCTCTGGGCCACATAAGTATCTGCACTTAAGGCATTCGTGCCCATGGTGCCTGATAGCACGCCATCGAGCCCGACGTAGAGAAAGCGAGTCGGGCTTTGCGCATAGGGAGCCGGGCGTGAAATCGGCTTCAAGATGATGTTGCCTGCGTTTTCCGGTGAGACCAGCTCATATGCGCGACAGTCGGGTAGATAGCTGCTTCCCGTCTTTTGACGCAGCACACTGTTGGGGCAGGACGGCGGAAAGAAGGTGAACGTGCGGTCGGCCGAGGTGGTGGTCCCCCAGGTGCTCTTTGCCACGATCCGGAAGTGGTAGACAATACCTTCCAGTCCGGAGAGGTGCACCGAGATTTCTTGATCGGATTCGCTCGCCGAAAGTACTCCAGCCGGGACCGGGGCGGTCTTCCCGTACGAACTGGACGGCCCGTACTCGACTTTGTATTCCGTCTCGAATCCGTTCGGATTGATCAGGGCGCTGATATCCGCGGAGGTCCCTGTCACATTCGACGTTGAGAAGCCGACGATAGAGGGCAGCGCGTATGTCGAGAAGGTCTCGTCCTGCGCCCGAGAGGTCCCGAAGCCGTTCATGGCCACGACGCGGTAGTGGTAGAGCGCGCCGGGGCTGAGTCCTGCCAGTTCGGTTCCGATGGTGGTCGGGCCGACGGGCGACCCGGCGTCCCCCGCCGGCAACGGCACCTTGTGTCCGTATCCCGTCGTTCGACCGTATTCGAAGTAATAGGTGGTGGATTCTCCGTTGCCTTCGAACGTTGCCGAGACATGCGCCGAGTTGTTCGTTATTTCAGATGCCGGTCCAGTGGTCAGGAGTTTGACGTTGTGCGGGGTGATCGTCTTATCGACGCCCTTCGCCGTCCCGTTGACATTCGAGGCGACAAGGCGGTAGTGGTAGGTCTTCTCGCCTTCGATGTCTTCTTTCAGTTCCGCGGTGACGAGGGCCTGGTCGGACGTGTACGGGGCTGCCGGGCTGCACGGTGTGCTCTGGCCGTAAGCGGTGGTTTCACCGAATTCGAATTGGCAGTCGATGACTTCTCCCCCACCGGCGAGCGCGACCGATCCGGACACCTGCGAGTTCCCGGTCGGTTCTCCCGTTACCGCGTCGGGGACGACGCTCCCCTTCCATTCCTGGATCCTGTTGGTGCATCCTCTCGAGAGGAAGACGGTGTCGGTCGCGTCGTCGACCGCGACGCCGTTGATCGAGCAGCCTTCTTCCCCGAAGGTCTCGAGCAGCGACCCGGTAGCCGAGTCGTAGGCCGAGACGCTCTGGCTCCCGGCCACGTAGACGACGTGCCGCGTCGCGTTGATCGCGACCGTTGCGTTGGTGGTGGTGCCGAAGACCTCAGCAGACCCCGCCGCGTATCCGCTCGCGGCTGTGTATCGGATGGTCCCGTCGCCGAAATACTGCGGCACGTACATGTCGTTGTTGGAAAGGTCAAACCTGACCCGACAGGGAGCGCCCGTGGCGCTGACATCGACCGTGTTGATCGGCGCTCCGCCGGTCGGTTCGAACTCTTCCATTTCCCTGGTGCTGAAGTTTCCGGTCCAGAGATGGCCTTCGTTGTCGACGCCGACGCCGCACTTCTCCCCACTGATGGGCGAGAAGGCGGGGAGCGCCGCGCCGGCGGGGTTGTATCCGAGGATCGGTTCCCCGTCGGGTGAGTAGTAGAGGTTTTCGGCGCTCGCACCCGCTGTGTTGTCAATCGCGATGTCGGTGCAACATCCCGAGCCGGCGACGCTGAGCGGGAACGGCACACCGGACGGGGAGTAGGTTCCGGGACCTTCGAAGTGCAGCGAGTAGATCTTGGTCTCGTTCTTGTTGAGGACGAAGAGCCGCTTGCTGGTCTGGTTGAAGTCCATCTCGGCGACGTTTCCGGAGAAGGCGCTGGTCGAGAGGCCGGTCGGGCCGAATTCGTAGCCGGGTTCCGGATGGATGTAGGCCGCGTCGGCCGAAGCGGATGTCATTGCCAGCATCGCGGCGGCGAGGACGAGAAGGATCGCGAGCCGAACGTGGCTCCGGGTCGAACCCGAGAACTGTTGTCCCGTGTCTTTCACTCGAATCTCTCTCCTCATCCCTGGCTTCCTCTCGCTCCTGCCTAACCCGGGTGGGTAGGTCCCCTGAGCGACCGAGGCGGCCGTTCTCTCTCCGCCGGTAATGAGAACAGAGATCTACCACTCTGTCAAGGCGTTCGTCAAAAGACGGTTTCGGTAGTTAGTCGTTATGGCGCTTGGTAGAGCCGAAAAGCTGCCGAAAAGAAAAAGGGGATTGGCGTGTACCGCAAGGCCGTTGCAACCGGGGCGAGAAGGGTTCAGCCCGCGGCGGTGCTGTCCCAGAGCGCCCTGCCGGATGCGCTCAGGGTGACGATGCGCTCCACCGACCAGGTTCCAGGAACGGCGAACGCCGTGTACCGGAAGTGGGCCATGCGGGCTTCGTGTGCCAGGTTCGGGCTCGGCTGCCGGAGGGGGACCGTCATCTGCCTGCCGTCGTTGTAGGTCACCTGGATCCGGCGCACCGCCGCCGAGGAGACCATCCCCACGGCCGTGAGCCTGACCCGCATCCCCGTCGAGACCTGTGCGCCGGTCACGATCAACGGCGACTCGGCGGCCCCGAGATGGCTCGAGGGCTCGACGCAGCCCTGGTACCGGCTTCGTTCGTAGTCGAACCGACCCCGTTGCCGTGTCGTCCCCACCTGCAGACATGGCCGCCCGGCGCCGGAAGGGTGAGCCACCTTCACCGACCAGGCGACGTCGCCCATTCGGCCGCCCGCCAGCCCGACCCACGTACCCGGGTCGGGAGCCTGGGCAAGCGCCGGGGTGGCCGTTGAGGCCAGAGTTGCCAGCGCCACCGCCGAGCAGATGATCCGCCTGCCCCTGAGGCGCAGACCGGCCCGGAGGAGCCGGTTACCGGTCTCCCCCGGGCCATGCCGGTCTGCGTTGACGTTCGGGTCGTGCCGCACAGGGTAGGGACGGGACGACCCTGGTCTGGCTTGCCAGCTGCGAGCTTGCTGATGAAGCGTCTCTCGCATCCGCGAGATCAGAACAGGTATGGACCGTAATGTCAAGATCTTGCCCTGTTTCTTACTCGTCACGCATGGCAAAGCAAAATCCTACGTACCGCTATGTCCAGATACGGCCGAGGTATCCGCCCAACGCCGCGCCTCGGAGATCCCCACGTACGGCATCAGCGTGATGTAGACGAGGTCCGGTGCGATCCCTGGGAGCTCGTTCGCTGTCCCGAGCTGGAGATGTCCTCTGATGATCGTCGCTATCGACTCGACCAGTGCCTCCTCCGTCGAGAGCGTGATGCGCCTCTCGACGCTGACCGCGTCGCGGAGGAGGCCGGCAAAGTAGGAGATCGCCTCCTGCTCGAGGTCGACCTCCGCCGTGGCCCGGCGCCTGGCGTCGACCGTCAGCGCGTGGACCGCCTGCGGGTCGGTGGCCGCGAACTCCAGGACCGCGCGAACCCCGGCGACCACCTTTCCCTCCCATGCCTCCTCCCCGCCGCAGGCCTTGGACACGCGATCCTTGAGTGCCGCGAAGCTCGGCAGGAAGCTGGCCTTGCCGCGCCGCGCCGCGGCTGCCTGGGTCTCACCTGACGGCGTCTGACGGCGCCCGCCGTCCCCGTTCTCCTGACTCACCAACATCGGGTGTCGCGCCCTCGCTCGTGCATCGATTTCGACTCCACCTCACCGACTTTGCTGCGGAGAAACCCCCGCCGACCCCCGTTGAGAGGGCCCATGAATCGGAACACACATGGACCGTAAAGTCAAGGACGGAACCATTAGCCGGGTGCCGGCCTATCGGTACCAACCTGTTTGCAATGCCTATTCTGATCACGAATTTGGCTCTGTATCGCAGTTTCCCCGGAGGAACGGGGAATTGGTTCGCTTGCGTACCGTTACGGTCTCTTAGAACTCACTGGGACCGCCTTCTGTGGGGTTCGCGGTCGCTCTCCGAGTCCCCCACCCCTTGGGCACGATCGAAGAACGATCCTGTTCTTTGGAACTGCCATGTGCCTTAGGAGGCGCCTTCAGAGGGTTCCAAGAGCACTTTAATCAGAAACTTTACAGACCGTAACAGCGACACTATTTCAAGCGCAGCTCGGGTGGCTTCGATGGGGCGGCCAAGAAATCCCTGCTTATTGCGAAATCCAAGCGGCACGGGCCAAATTGCCAATAGAGCTCACCGCATACCGGAAGGCTCTGAGAGCTCAAAACCGCATTTGAGAGCCGCACACGTACCGGGATATGGTGATTCGGCAATGATCAGGACACCTTGGGGGAACGCGGCGGACCTGCGCTCGATGAAGATGCGACCCGGGCGGGGGAACACCCCCGAGGAGTCGGAGCGGAGCCAGCGCGAGCGGCTCTACGGCGCGATGGTCGCGATCAGCTCCGAGCAGGGCTACGAGGCGACCAAGATCGGCGAGCTGGCGAAAATGGCCGGCGTCTCCCGGGCGGCCTTCTACGACCACTTCGCCAACAAGAAGGAGCTCCTTCTCGCCGCGGTCGAGGCGCTGGTCGAGCCGACGATCGCGGCGATCGAGCGCGCCGAGGACGCACCGACCGGCGAAGCCCGCGTCCACCAGGCGGTCGAAGCCTTCCTGACCCTGATCGCCTCGCAACCGGCGGCGTCGAGGATGGGCTTCATCGAGGTCTACGCGGCCGGCCCGGAGGGCGAAGCCACGGTCGAGCGGGCGCTCGACACCTTCGAACGCTTCGGAATCGAACAGCTGAACCAGATTCCCGGCCGCAAGGGCACCCCCCCGCAGATGGTGCGGGCACTGATCGGCGGCCTCCAGAAGGTGATCCACAAGCGCCTTTACAGCGACGAAGCCGACCAGCTGCCGAGATTGGCGAAGCCGATCGCCGATTGGGGACTCTCCTACCCGCCGCCCCCCGGGCCGCTGGAGTCGGTGCGCCGACGCGGGCGCAAGGCGCGGCCCTTCGCCGAGCGCCAGGCCGTCGCCCATCCGCCGGAGCGGGTGCTGCGGGCGCTGGCGGCGATCGTCTCCGAAAAGGGCTACAAGGAGACCAAGGTCGCCGAGGTCGTGAAACTCGCCGGCACCTCCCAGCGCGTCTTCTATGGGCACTTCGAGAGCAAAGAAGAGGCGTTCCTCGCCGCGCTCGACAGCGGCTCGGCCCAGATGCTCGGGACCGTCCTGCCCGCCTTCCGCCGGGCCCGAAGCTGGGAGGAGTCGGTCCGCGGCGCCTACGAGGCGATGTTCGCCTTTGGGATCGAAGAGCCCGAGTACACCCGGCTCGGCGCGGTCGAGATGTACACGGTCGGGAAACGCGCGCTGCAGACCCGCGACCGGGTGATGGAAGGCCTCGAGGTCCTGCTGGGGCCCGGCTACGAGATGGCGCCCGACACCGCGCCGATCGCGGCCGAGGCGATCGGCGGCGCGATCTACGCCCTGATCCACGACCAGGTCAAGCGTCACGGGGCGGAGACGCTTCCCGAGCTGGCGCCGATGGCGACCTATATGACGCTGGCACCGTTCGTCGGCGCCGAGGAGGCCTACGAGCGGGCCACCGAGGCTCAGGAGAAATGGTGAGGCAGGCGTAGGGATTGCGGGGTAGGCTCGGCTGGTCCATTCGGAAACCAGTCGAGGAGGAAACGATGTACGCACGAGTTGTCCGTTTCGAGGGCGCGACAGCGGAGAGCCTGGAGGACACCGCCGCCCGGATCCGCAGCGATGCCGAGTCGGGGCCGCCGGAGGGCGTGCCGGCGAAGCAGTTCCTGCTGCTGAACGACAAGGAGAACGGCCGCTCCCTCGTGGTCATGCTCTTCGAGACCGAGGAGGACTACAGCCAGGGTGACGCGACCCTCAACTCGATGGACCCCCCGGGCGAAGGCATGGGCCAGCGCGTCGCGGTCGAGAAATACGAGGTCGGCGCTCAGCTCGACGCCTGACGCCCGACCGGGCGTTTAGTGCTTGGCGGCTCCGCAGGGCGTCTGCGGCCTGATCTTCTGCTTGGATCGCTTGCCGCTCTGGGCCCGGAAGTCGAGGGCGATCGTGCCCGTGCCGGCGCCGCGGCAGAGGTCCTTGGTGTTGCTCAGGTAGCCCTTCTTGCCCCCGAGCAGGGAAAGGCGGAAGTGGCCGATCGGCACGTCGGGGATGACGGGGACGATCGTTCGCAGGCGCCCGGTCTTGTCCGAAGCCGATTCGGCCTGCGGCAGCACCGTGACCTGGCCGGCGAGGATGAAGACCAGGTGCGGCAGGTCGCCATAGCCGGAGACGGCGTAGGCGGGGCCCGACAGCGGTTGATCCAGGAGCGGCGATTTCACCCAGACGCTGCCCATCGGCTGGCGACCGGCGCATCGTTCTTTTTCCAGCTGGGACCGGGAGCAGATATTGAACAGGTGTCGCTGGTCGATCTGGTAGGCCTTGGGGAGGGTGACGGTGACCGTTTTCAGGTTTGCGTCCCCGCCCCGCGTCCGCAGGTCGAACAGGAGCCGCGGGTTCTGCGATCGGTGGGTCTGACGGCCAACTTGGCGAACCGTCATCGTCGGCTTGAACCCGAGGTCTGCGCAGTTGACGGAGTGGAAGTAGGAGCTGAAATCGGCAGCGGTCCCCTGGTCCCCGATGCCCCGCGAGGCGATGCTCATGTTGCCGCAGTGCGTCGGGTTGATCATGAAGTTCGGCCTGTCGATGTTGACCTTGATCGTCCGCATCCGCAGCGGGACGCCACCGATGATCGTCGGCAGGGGGTCGGAAATGGCGCTGACGTGGGCGTCGAGCGGATCGACGTGAATCGCGACCCGCACCACCTGGGTCCCGTAGTCGTAGGGCCCGGCGACCGCGGGAGTGACCACGACCAGGCTCAGTGGAGCGCCCTTGAACGGCCCGGCGAGATAGATCCTGCCGGTGACGTGGAACGGGTGGCTCCCGGGGCCGGCGGCCACGTTCGAGGTGCCGATCAGGCTCGAGCGGCGGCAGCTCGGATAGATCTCCTCGGTGCGGCCGAGCTGCGCCGCGGCCTGCCTGATCGCGTCCTCGGAGCAGTATTCGATCCCCCGCAGCGAGCCGGTCAGCCCGGGGGGCATCGTGAAGTCGAGGTCGTGGAGGAACTGGTCACC
Organism: uncultured Solirubrobacterales bacterium; assembly: GCA_963805455.1. Lineage (GTDB taxonomy): Bacteria > Actinomycetota > Thermoleophilia > Solirubrobacterales > 70-9 > VRUE01. Next base: position 245,734 of record CAWDUJ010000006.1, on the reverse strand, counting down.
GTCGCTGCGATCGAGTTTCAGCGAGAAGCTGCTGAAGCCCCCCGCGACCGGATTTGAGGTACCCGCTTCGAGCTGCGGGGAGAAGGGGCGGACCTGGCCCGGGCAGGACCCGCCACCGGGACCGGATGTGATGCTGACGATCGGCCGGGAGTTCTGGGGGGCGAGCAGGCTGTTCCAGGGAGTGAAGTTGGAATCGACCTGGTAGATCGTGCACTGGGTCGGGGTCGCGATCAGTCCCCGGTCGGAGGCGAAGACGTGGAGGTTGAACTCTTCGAACGGAACCTCCGGGAGGTTGTTGACGGAGATGGCCAACCTCCCGGTCGTCGGGTCGGGCCGAACCGAGGCGACGATCTTCGCGTTCATGCCGAACCCACTGGCGACCATGAAGAGGCGGTACTGGTTGGCGGGAGTGGGCTCCCCGATGTAGATCGACCCTGAGAGCGGGCCGACGAGCGCCGGCGTGCGGATGTCGAAGCGACCGATTTTCGAGCTGTTCGGACATTGCGCCGCCGCCTCGCTGCCGAACCCGGCCTCGGCGTCGGTGCAGGCTGTCTGCCCGTCGGCTGCGTCCGGGTTTACCGAGAGGCCCTCGGGCAGCAGAACGGTCGCCGAACGGATGCTCGACGGGGTCGGCGAGCGGCTCAGTGGCTGCGCCGCCCGCAGGCTGATGTCCATCCCCGAGGGCGAGTCGGCCGCTTCCGAGGTCAACCCGGCGTTCAGCGCCGGCTGGAAGGTCTGCTGGTCGCAGGCCGTCGTCGACGGATACTGGTCCTCCGCATGGGAGGCGTGGGACGGGTCCTGGTAGGTCCGGACATCGAGCGAGACGGTCAGCGGTTTGCCCGTGCAGACGCTGGGGTTGTCGATCAGGGGCGCCTCGACGACGTTCGCGTGGTGCGGCGTCTGGCCGTTGTTGGACGCGCAGCGGGCGCTGGCCAGCCCCGGGCAGCCCGCGGGGTTGCCCGGGTGAGCCGGGGAGAAAGCGTTCGTCATCGTTTTCAATCGCCGCCGGGAATCCCCAAACCGAGATCGCGGCTCCGGCGAGGGGCATCGACTGCGTGATGCCTGCGACGGTCATCCGCAGCCCGTAGTCGGATCCGGTTCGAACCTGAATCGGGATCGAGATCGGGATGTTGATGGTCGGGACGACGAATGCGAGCCGGGCGGTCTCCCCCTCGACCTGGACGGCGATGTCGTAGACCGGCGCTGCCCCGAGGAGGGCGTTCGGATTCCCGCCGTAGTTCGCCCGGACGACGACCGTGCCCGCCTGGGAGGCGGCGGAGCATTGTGAGAGGGCGAAGTCCGAAACCGTGCAGGTTGGGATGGCGTTCGGGTTTCCGAACACCCCCTGCGGGAGGTTGACGGTCACGTTTTCGGCGGCCTCCGGTTCACCTGGTTCCTCCAGGCTGAAGCTCGCCGTCAGGTTCGGGTGGGCGCCGGCCGCGGTTGACGTCGTCGTGACTCCGAAGGAGCTGATCGGCTCGGTGGCACCGGCGCGCTCGGCGGCCACGGAGAGGGCCAGCGCGAAGACCGCGAGCACGGCCGTGATCCTGACGCTCATCGTGAGCTCCCTTTGTTATGGCGACGAGCGCACTTCTTCTGGCGCTTCTGGTGGCGGGTGCACTTCTTCTTCCTCTTCTTCGGCTTCTTGGTAACCGGCTTCGCGTCGCCTCCGGTCCCCCGGAAGGTGGGCAGGGCGGCGGCGGGCGGCGCCGCGGACCCGGGCCCGTGGCACTCATCGGATGCCTGGCATTCCTGGATCACTGGCGGAGTCGCAAAGCCCCCGTTTGCCCGCGCCGTGTAGATCTTCACCGTCTTCCCGTTGTGATCACCGCTCACCAGTGTCTCCCGTGTGTAGAAGTAGGCGTTGCTGCCGTCGGCGCTGACCGAAAGAAGGCCGGTTGCCGTGGGCGAGCGGCCCGTCGAGATCAGGTAGAGCCGTTCGTTCTTCCACTCGTAGACGTCCGACGACACCCCGGTGTCTCGCAGAGCCAGGGCTTCGGTCGTGGTGAAGAAGACCCTGCCGTCGTCGGCGAGGTTCAGGCCGTATTCGGACAGTTCGGTGTCGGCGTTCAGCGTCGCCCGGGTGGTCGGGCAGGAGGCGCAGATCAGCGAATTTCCCAGCGCCGCATAGCGATAGATCGCAGTGTGCCCGGCGGTCGGAGAAGTCCGGTCAGGGGGATATCCGAGGAGAAGGCCGCGAAATTGCCGCTCGGCGTGACCTGGAAGTCTCCGAATCCGCCCATCTCGCTGTCGAGGACGGCGTGGGTGATCGCCGGGTTGGAGGGCTCGAGCGTGCCGATGAATCGGACCGGTTCCCCGGGCTCGGACAGGTAGAGGTTCGGCTGATTCTGGACCCCCGAGCCGCCGTCGAGCCTCTCCGGCGAGAGGAAGTAGATCGCCCCGGAGCCTCGTGCCACGCCGGCCTGGCCGGCGAAGGCGACGGCGGCAGCAGCTGTTCGTCGACGCCGCCCCGACGGCGTTCCAGTTGTTGCGGCCGGCGGCGGGCACCGGGTCGCAGGAGTCGGTGTCGCCCGCTCCCGAACCGGTCGAGACGCGGGTGACGTTGACGAAGCCGCCCGGGGAGACGTTCGCCCGGTAGATGTCGGCGCTCGCGTCGTTGTCGTCCGCCGTCAACTTGTCGACGGTCGTGTAGAGGACGGAGGAGCCGTCCGCGCTCATCCCGTCGAAGAGGACCCCGTTGGTTGTGCCGGGTGCGAGATCGACCGTGCTCGGGGAGTCGCCGATGTTCATGTAGGGGTGCCAGTACCTGTTGCCGGCCGAGTCCGTCGCGACCCGCTGGGCGATGACGATCCGCGAGCCGTCCGCGGAGACGTCCAGCGAGCCGATGCCGTCGGCGTCGCCCGGCCCGTGGCAGTTGCCGACGCCCTGGAGGCAGGTCAGAGTTGGCGCCGCCGGGAGACTTGGAGACGACGTGGGTGACGCCGTCGACGAGGTCCCTGTCGTAGATCGACACGTCTCCGCTCGCCGGCCGCGCCCGGCTCGAAGGCGGAGGTCGAGCCGAAGATCAGATGGGTGCCGTCCGCCGAGAGCCGTCTGCCGATGTAGCCATCGGGCTCAGCCGAGGGACCCGGGTCGAGCGAGCCGGCCATTCCCTGGTCGAGCGCCCCGCCGTTACGGCGGAACGGGAGCCCGGTCTTGCCGTCCGTCGAAGCAGGGGCTGCAGATTTCAGGCCCGCCGAAGACGAATGTCGAGAGGTCTTCGGACTCCTCGAGCGGCGGCGATCCGAAGGGGGGCTGGTAGGGCGGGTCGCCCACCGAGATCCCCGCATAGGTTGTGGACCAACCTTCGTCGGTCCTCGTCGCGACGTAGGGGTCGATGCCGTGATTCGTCGGTTCTCCGCCGACTCCGGGGACCTTTCCGAAGTTCAGGGAGTACAGGACGCTGTCGCCGACGCGGGGCTTGGCGGCGAAGCGGCGACCTGGCCCGGGATCAGATCCGATCGGACGTCGTAGCCGCCGGCGTTCGCGGCCGAGACGAGCTCGTAGGCGCGGCAGTCCGGCAGCAGGACGGTGCCGGTCTCTTTGCGGATCAGCGCATTCGGGCAGGTGTCCGACCGTCGATTCGACGATATAGGTCCGGAAGACGCCCTCGAGCGCTCGCCAGTTCGCCGAAGTCGTTGCTTGGCGACGAGCCGGTAGTGGTAGCTCGTGTCCGATTTCAAGCCCGCTCAGCACGGACGGACGCTTCCTGGGTGCCCAGCACGTCGGGGAGGAAGGTTTCTTCGAGAGGGGCGACGAGCACAGGTGCTGAGATCGCAATCTTCCTGCCCGTATTCGACGGAATAGCCGTGGTTTCGCCGCCGTTCGGATTCAGGTCGGCGGAGATGCGCGCGCCGTCCGAGTTCACTTCGGAGACGACCGTTTCCGACATCGAGAGTTCACCCTGCGGCCTGAACGGGCGATCGTGGCCGAAGGCGAGGATCCCGTTGGCGTTTTTCGCGACCAGCCGGTAGTGGTACGGGGCTCCCTGGGTCAGCCCTTCCAGCTGGGCGGTCACCTCGTGCAACCCCGGGCCCGAGATCGGGCTTCCTGGGTTGCACGGCGCTTCCTGACCGTAGTTCCCGAAGGACCCCCACTGGAAATAGCATTCCGTCGTGTTGCCGGCGCCGTCGAGGTCGACGGTGCCGTCGAGCGTCACCTTCGTCGGCGTCAGCGCCGGGGGTTCGGTCTTGACCGTGGAACCGTCGCCTGCCCGGTCTTTTCGAAGATCTCGATGTGCTTCGTCCCGCTGTAATCGCGCTGGTTCGCGACGTAGACCCGTTCGTCGCCGGCGGCGACGGCCACTCCGGTCGGCCCTTCGAGGCCTTCGAAGGAATGTGCCGGATCCGGAGTTCCGAAGGAGGTGATGGCTTCACCGTTCTCGTCGTACTCGATCACCACCGGCGCGAATCCGCCTTCGAACGGCTTCGACTCCAGCGTGAACACATGGTTGGTCGTCATGTCCGTCGTGATGTTCGAGGTCGTCACCGCGCTGCCGCCGAACGAGGACAGGACATGGCCTTCCGAATCGAATTTTTTCCCGTAGTCGTTTTCGACCCCGTTGAGGTAGCCGAAGGTGACGAAGTAGAAGTTGTCTTCGGAGTCGAACGAGAGGCTGCAGGCTCCGTTGTACACCCCGGTGGTGAACGGCTTGTAGGAGATCGACTTCCCGGTCGATTCACCGAGCGCGTTGTACTCGAGCATCTTCGAGCTGGAGTAGTTCACCACCCAGAGATCGCCCTCGGCGTCAACCGCGATGTCGCAGACCTTCTGGAACCCTCCGAGCGGGAACCCCCCTCTGATTTCGGTTCCGTCGGGCCTGAATCCCTTGACCACGTTTTCGGCGAAGGCGTAGATGTTGCCGTGCGATGACATCGACGAGTTGTCCACCGCCACGCGCTCGGCGGCTTCGAGATGGAGGGGGAAGGCGGTCGCCCCTTCGAGCGCGCTGAACGCCAGCGGGTTTCCTTCACCGTCGAACTGCGAAACGGAGCCGCCGAGCCGAGCCGGGTCGGTGAGGTAGCCCTTTTCGGCGGTCTGGTTCATGTCGAGGTCGCTCGGGTATGCGAGCGTTCCAGCCGTGGACCCGGCCCCGTCGTAGTACTGGCCGGTGTAGGTGTAGACGGGGACCGTGCGCGCGCTCGGCCTGCGCGGCGCCGGCCAGCAGCGAGAGCGCCGCGAGGGCGAGGACCGCAGAGTGCCCTCACACAGGATTTCGTCGGAATCTCCACCTGCTAACCCCTTCCCCGCGCCGACCGATGCCGCTTGCGGCTCGCGCCGGAGCCGCAGCTGGTCTTCAGCTTCGGTTTGACGTTGACGACATCACCGTTCTGGCCGGTCATCCGTCACCTTCGCCCGCGCGGAGCGGCCGCAGAGGCCTTCGCTGTTGACGAGCAGGCCTTTGGACCCGCCGATCAGGTCGAACCTGAGCGAGGTCACCGGCGCATCGGGGACCGATTCGAAGGTCGTGCGCAGGCGCCCGTCGACGGCGTCGACCCGGCCCGCCAGCTCGATTTCGATCTGGCCCTCCAGGTCCATCACCAGATCGGGAAGCTTGTGAGAGGAGGCGCGCAGGTAGACGCTCCCTTCGAGGGGCGCGTCGAGCAGCGGCGTCGTCACCACTGCGTGCCCGACCAGGGACCTCGCCGGGCATGAGTCGGTCGCGAATTCTCCCCGCCTGCAGACGGTGCCGATGTGCGCGTTGTCGAGCTGCTCGCCATTCGGCAGCGTGACCTGGACACGGCGGGTGTTCGCATCGCCCGGCCGCGCCTTGAAGAGCGCGTGTATCGCCGGGTGGCCCCGCGTTTCGAGGCCGCCGGTCAGAGACAGCCTGAGAGAGGGCGAGTAGTTCATCGCCGAGCAGTTCGCGACCTGGTAGTGGCTCAGGCGGTCGGCCAGCGCCCCTTCGTCGCCGAACACCTGGATCCCGACCGAGAACGGGTTGCAGCGGGTCGGGTTGAGGGCGAAGCCGGGGCGATCGAGGCCGATCTGGAGGTAGCGGGCCCGGAGCGGAACCCCGTCGAGGATCCGCGGCAGCGGGTCGGAGACCGTCGTGATCCGCGCGGTCGCGGGATCGACGAAGACGGCTGCCCGGGTGACGACGTTGCCGAGGTCATACGGCCCGGAGACCGCGGGGATCACGACCAGGAGGCTGAGGGGAGCGCCCTTGTAGGGGCCGCCCATGTAGACGTCGCCGCCGACGTAGATCGGGCGGCTCCCGGGGCCGGCGCCGACCTTGATGAACCCGAGGCGGCTGGCGGCCGGACAGAGCGGAGCGGCCTGCTCCTGGCGCCCGTCGTAGGTGCCGGTCAGCAGGCTGGAGATCGCCGGCTCGGGGCAGTAGGCGACCCCGCGCAGCGACGCGAGGAAGCCGGGTGGCGTGTCGACCTTGAGCGCGGTCGGTTCCTGGTCGCCGTCGTCGCGGCTCGCCTCGACCGTGAAGGGAGAGAACGCTCCCGCGGTGTTGTCGGCGCTGCCCGCGTTCACCCGCGGGTTGAAGGGCGGCGGGGAGCCGAGGCAGGGCGAGCCGTTGGGCCCGTTGGAGATCGAGATCGAGCTGGTCGAGACCTGGTCTTCGAGGACCTGGTCCCAGGGGGTGAACCGCGTCACCACCGGATAGCTCCCACACTGTTTCGGCGTCGCGAAGATTCCACGCTCGGAGCCGAAGAAGTGGAGATCGACCTCCTGGATCGGCGACTGCGGGAGGTCGGAGAAGGTGGCCACCACCTGACCGGTGTCGGGATCGAGGTCGACCGCGCCTTTCAGTTTCACGTGGGTGGCGAAGCCGTCTGCGGTGACGAAGACGCGGTAGGTCTGGTCGGGGAGAGGCTGGCCGATGTAGATGCTGCCCTGGATCGGGCCGGGCAGGGCCGAGCTGTCGATGGTGGAGGTGCCGATCTTGGCGAACTCGGGGCAGTGCGCCGCATCCTCGGTGGTGAAGGAGAGTTCGTCGTCGGCGCAGGCGACCTTGCCGTTGGCGGCGTTGGGCGCCAACGAGAACCCGGCCGGAAGCGTCATCGACAGCGCTGCGTATCTCCGACGGCGAGGGTGTCGTCGGACTCTGCGTCTGCGGCACTGAGAGAGTCACGTCGAGCCCGGACATGCTGTCTCCGGCATTCCGTCGTCGGCGTCGCCGTGAGGCTCGGGCTGAAGGTGAGCTGATCGCAGCCCGTGGTCGCGGGCCAGGCGTCCTCGGCCTCGACCTCCACCCCGGAGTAGTACTCGATCGAGTGGCTTGCCGTCAGCGGCACGCCGCAGGTGGTCGGGTTCTGGAGATATGGGGCCGGCGGCGAAGCTCGATTTCACCGGGCCGTAGCACCCTTCCGGGTACGGTTTGCATGAGGAGATCCCCTCGGTCGTGCCGACCGGGAATCGGTTTGCGTCGTGACTGGGGTCCGCGGGCACGCCCCAGAGATGGACCTCGGTCGTGGTGATCGGGAAGAACTGGTAGATCGGCGAGGTGGTGGCGTCGAGGCCGTAGTCGGATCCGGTCCGCGCGTGGAGGACGACGAACAGTGCCGTGTTCGCTCCGAGCACATAGAAGCCGGTCAGGCCGGCCTCATCGTCGTGAGGCACGAGGTTGAACATCGCCTCCCGTACGGCGCCCTGGATCTCGACCACCCCCACCTGGGACTCCGCGGGGCATGAGTGGAGTGCGAATTCGGTCAGCCTGCAGGCAGGAACGTTGTGTGGATCTCCGATGAATCCGGTGGGGAAATGCATGTCGAGGACGCCGGGCGTCCTCGCAGTTGCAGGGCCGGTTGCTCGAGTTTCGGGTGGTCCAGGTGATTTTGTAGTCGACATCGGGGTGGCCGCCTGCCTGGGTCGTCGAGACGTGGGTGTCGAACTCGTTGATTTCCTCGACCGCGTGCGCCTGATCGGCGAAGCACCAGGTCAGGGCCAGGGCGGCGATCGCTGCCGCCAGGGCTGCGAGCACGCGGCTCATGTCCGTTCGCTCAGCCATGGGCCCGGCTCCCTCCGGCGTGGCGGCGTCGGCGGTGGCGCGCCTTCGACCGTCTCTTGTGGCTGCTTCTTGTGCTTCGCGCCCTTCTGTCTTGCTTCGGTGCTCGAGCCGAGGGGGGCGGTGGTCCTGATCGGCGAGGTTCCGGGCGCCGAGTTTTCGTCGCCGTGGCACTCGTCGGCGGCGACACACGGCAGATGGGCCTGCGGCGGCGTGAATCCGCCGTTCGTGCGCGCGTCGTAGAACTTCATGAATTGGCCGTTGAAGTCTTCGTCGGGGGCCAGCGTGTCGTAGGTCGAGAAGATAGATGTCCACCCCGTCGTGGCTGATCGCCTCGACGCCGGTGTACTCCCCGGGGTAGAAGTGGTTCCCCGGCAGCAGGTCGGCCTGAGCCGTGCCGCTGCTGATCAGCTGCGGACGCCCTCCGACGAACTCGTAGACGTCGACGAGCCCGTTCGTGTCGCCTTCGACGAGGGAATCCGAGGTTGCGAACGCGACCCGCCCGTCATCGGACATGAAGCGACCGCTCTGGCTGGCCATCACGTCCTTGCTGGGTTCACCGCGTTCCGGGTCGAACGGGAACTGCGCGAGCCCGGTTTCCTCCGGCGGCCGCAGCACACTCGGCGGTTCCCCGGTCGGGATGCACGAGGCGCACCGGATCACTCCGGTTTCGGGGTTGTAGACTGTACATCTCGCGCCAGCCCTGGTTGTCGTAGCTGGTCAGGCGCGCCGCGGTGAGGAACGCGGCGTGGCTTCCATCCGGAGAGATCTGGATACGGTCGATCGCCGTTTTTGCGTCGAGGGTGGCGACGTATTTGACGGCGCCGTGCCGGTAGACGTAGAGGTTCTTCTCGTTGAAGACGCCGGGACTGTTGGGATCGAGCTGCTCGGGCGAGTAGAAGTAGACGTCGCCGCTCTGGGACGCGATCCGATCGTCGCTGTCGAGCCTCTTGGTTTTCAGCGGCACCGCCGAGCAGAGCGGGCCGATCCCTTCCGGTGGCGAGCAGGAGTTGGAGTTGCCGGCGCCGTTGCCCTGGGACACCCTGGTCACTTCGCCGGTCTGCTCTTCCCAGACATAGATGTCGGTGCTGAACGGGAAATCGGTGTCATCGGGGGTCACGTGGTCTCGTGAGGCGAAGACGACCTTCGAACCGTCATTCGTCATCCCGATCAACTGGATCGAGTTTTTCCCGGCGGCGATTTCGTAGGTGATGGCGTCGTCGACGCGCATATAGAGGTTGACGCCACCGTTGTTTTCGGTGGTCATCAGAATGTGACTTCCGTCGGTGGAGACGGCGGGGATTTTCACGAATTCTTCGGTTTCGCCACTGCCGCCGGTGCCCTCCTGTATGTCATCGCCGTTCGACAGCAGTGACACCTTTGTGACCGTCGCGTCGTCGATCTCGTTGTCATAGGCCGAGCCCGGCGCCCCCGTACGACCTTCCACCGTGAATGGGATGTTCACGGAGGAGAAGACGTAGTGGGAGAAGTCGGGCGACGGCCGGTCGTCGCCGATGTACTTCGCGGCGTCTTTGACGACGTTGAAGTTCGTCGGCCAGCGGCCGAGGCTGTTTCCTTCCGAATCCCAGACGTAGGGCGCACGTGATACGCCTGTGACGATCCTCTTCCGTGGCTCCGATCACGGGCCTCGTTTTGTAGTCGATGCAGACCTTCATCTCGAGGTCGCATTTGGACCCGCTCGCGACGAGCACTTCATTGCCGCGCAGTCCCCAGTACCGCGTCACCCACCCGCTCGTGGTACGGGTCGAGGTGTAGGTGTCCAGCAGGGAGTTCGGGGGATTCGTCCCCGGTAGGGCTCCGCTCAGACCCGAGAAGGAGAATCGGGATGGATTTCTCGCCGTGCCGGAGTTCAGGGCTTCGGTCTTGTAGTGGGGGATGAAGAGCTGACCCGAAGGTGTAGAAGAAGAGATCTTCGGTGACGTCGCCGGGATAGAGCTCGATCGCGCTGGCGTTGCCGGGGCTGACGAGCTCGTACGCGCGGCAATCGGGCAGATAGGCGGCCCGGGTCAGCTGGCGCGCGTAGGCGTTGGGGCAGTCCTGCGGGAAGAAGTTGAACGTCGAGTCATCTGTCACTTCGGTGCCCCATTCATTGGTCGCGACGACCCTGAAGTGGTAGGTGACACCCGGTTCGAGACCCGTCAGCTGCTGGGAGACCGGCACCGGCCCGTGACCTTCGCCGACGCTTGCCCCGCCCGGGGGGCTCACCTGGCCGTAGCTCGTCGTCGGCCCGTATTCGAATCGGTAGGTCGTCGGGAAGCCCACGGGGTCGATGCGGGCATTGAGCGTTGCCCCCGTTTCGCCCACATCCGATGGACGCACCCCCGAGATCGCTGGGGGCGGACGCCGCGACGAACGTCTGGTCCGGGCCGCATGGTCGTCCCCAGCGAGTTGTTCGGCGACGAGGCGGAAGTGGTAGCGCCGGCCCGGCTGCAGGTTGGCGATTTCGGTCGGGTCCGCCGAGACGCTCCCGGATCCGGATCCGGCCGAGACTTCCGCCGTGCGTCTGCCGGTAGTTGGTGTCGATCCCGTATTCGAACCAGTAGGTCGTTTCAATTCCGTCGGGGTCGAGCGAGCCGTTCAGCACCGCCGTCGTGCGGGTGACGTTTGTCGCCGGTTCGGTCTTGACGTCGAGGACGGCGGCCGGCCGGATTTTCACCGCTGCGCTCCGGTTCACCCCGTTGTTCGTCCTGACCACGACCCGTGCCCGGTAGCTGACCTCCGTCTGCAGCCCGGTCAGCGATGGTGCTGATCGCCGTCGATTCGTTCTTCGTAGGGCGCCGACGGTTCACATGGCTTGAACTGGGTGTACTGAAAGGGCGGTTCGTATGGCTCTTCGCCATATTCCATGCGGCATTCGAACACTTTCGGCCCGTGGTCGAGATCGATCGTCGCCGAGATCGTCGCGTCGTTGTGCCCGACCGACGCCTGCACGTCTTCGATGTTGGGGATCGGCACGGGCGGGGTGAACACGGAGAGTGAGCCGCCCCGGCTGATGTAGATCCGGCCGTTCGTGCTCGGGATGCCGGAGGTGTCGAACGCCATCGGCCCGCTTGCGAAGCCGATCGTTTCCGTGGCTCCCGAACGCGGGGCCGACTTTTTCGGTGGGACTCGCCCACTCTTCGACCATTCCGCGTCCGCCGTCGAGAAGGAAGACGTGGTGGTCCGCCGGGTTGATCGTGGCCGATTCGACATAGCCGTAGCCGTCTTCATGGCGGCCGCCGAGGGTCCACGGCCCCGAGGTGTCGCATTCGCATTTGTTCGGATCGAGGTCCACCGGAGGTGAGTCTCCGGGCGGTCCCGTGAATGACGCGGCGTCGTAGAGCTCCCAGATCGGGTGGTATTCACCCGGCGTTGTAGAAATTCCCGCGGCCGACGTAGACGACTTCGTCATCGGCGACCGCGCCCAGCCCGAAGCCCCCGGTGGCGAGTTTGTTCGCGAAGTAGGTGCCCTTTCGAATCTGGCCGACGAACGGGTCGTGCGACGGATCCGCGTCGACGGCCTGGTATTTGTCGGCGTGATACTGGTCGCCGACGGTCTGTTTCGTTGTAGGTGACGATGATGCTGCTGCCGCTCGGCGAGACGGAGAGGAAGGTCGGGCACGCCTTCAGGGCTCTGGAACGGCGTCGGCTGGGTGGTGTCGATCTGGCCCCGATAGGTCCCGGTCGCGTCGAAGGCGACGATCTGGGCGTGGTTGACCCCGGGTTCGACTTCCTTGACCGCAGCGACGTACATGTAGCCCGCCGTCGGGCCCGTCTTCGACGGTGTTCATGGCGGCGACCGACGCCGGGCCGAGGCTGTTCCACGGGGTTTCGTCGCAGTCGGCGCTGTCGTCGGGCATTGCCCCGCCGGCGCCGTCGATGACGTTCGTTGCCCAGGGCCGAGAAGTTCACCGGTTCGCCGGTCGGGCTGAACTTACGCACCGCCCCTTCGGCGAGCAGGATGATGTTCCCCTGCGGGTCGACCCCCATCAGCCGGGCGCCGTTCACCGGCAGCGGATGTTTTTCAGGAATTTGTGCGTAGTTTCGGCGCCGGCGGCAGCCGGCATCATTGCGGGCAGCGCGATCAGCAGGACCAGCCCCATTGCGCCGAGAGTCGCTCTCCTCATCCTCATCATCGCCTCTTCCCGTGCCTGTGCCCGTGCCTGTGCTTGCGCTTCTTCTTCACGCACTTGCCCTTGCGCCGGACGAAGCCCCGCTTGCAGCTCCTGGCCGCGGGCCTTTTGCGCTTGGCTCGGCGCCGGTCGTGAACGACCCATCGCCGCCGAGCGCCTGGCCGAACTCGTTGGTCGCGACGGCGCGGAAGTGGTATGTCGTCGATGGGCTGAGGCCGGTCACGATCACCGAGCCGAGCCCGTCGGGGCCGACCGGTGCGCTCGCCGATCTGCGCGCCGTAGCCGGCGCTCGTCCCGTACTCGAAGTGGATCGACGGCCGCCGCGCCCGGCGAGCCCGCCGCCGCCGAGAGGCGAACGCTATGGGCATCGATCACCGTTGCCGTGGATTCGCCTATCGTCGGAACATTCGGCGTCGTGAAGACCAGGTCCGGGCTGATGACGTGGCTGACGAAGTTGAAGGCGATGACGCGGTAGTGATAGGTGGTGCCCGGTTCGAGAGCCCCGAGATGCCGGCGGAGACGGATGGAAGGTGCCGTCGTCGGCGATCGGGCCGGTGATCACGGTGCTGTTCCCGTAGGAGGCGCCCAGCCCGTACTGGAATCGGTAGGCGACGTCGCCGAACCCGGGATTCAGCTCGGCGTTGAGGACCGCCGTGCTCAGGCCGGTCGGCGTCGCGACCACGTTCCGGATCTGTGGGGGTTCGGCGAGGCTGGTGGTGAATTCGCGATCCGACCCGAAGCTGGTCCCGAGGGAGTTCACGGCGACGAGGCGGTAGTGGTAGGTCGTCGACGAGGTGAGCACCCCGGCGAGGCTCGCTTCGACCTGGGTCAGAGCCCCCGCCGAGGTCACGGCACCCGGCGGCCGCCGGCGTTTTGCTGCCGTAGGATTTCGTCTCGCCCCATTCGAAGTAGTAGTGGGTCGATTCGCCGGCAGGGATTCAGTTCTCCATGGATGTGTCGCCGCCCCCGGCCCGATGTCCGTCGCATCGCCGGTTTCGAGCCCGGCCACCCAGTGAGGGGTGAAGGTGAGATCGGGACCGTTGGTCGTGCCGTTGCCGTTGGCCGCCCGGAACCGGTAGTGGTAGGGGGTCTCCGTTTCGAGGCCGGCGAGGTGAACGGTCGCGTCGCCGGCCTGGGTCAGCGGCAGTGACTGGTCACAGGCTGCCGTCGAGCCGTAGGAATTGGTCGGCCCGTATTCGACTTCGCAGCCGGTTATGTTCCCGGCGCCGATCGGATCGAGATGCGCGGTGAGTACCGCGTCGTTCTGGCCCACGGAGGCCGGTTTGGGTGTGATGTCGGGGATCGGTTTCGAGCGGAAAGCCGCGATCCCGCCTTCGACGGCGACGTAGACCGAGTAGTCGGAGCCGTCGACGGCGAGCGCCTTCGGCGACGGAAGCTGGCCCGCCCCGAAGCTTTCCTTCGGCGCGCAGTACCCCTTTCGCCGGTTCGCAGGAGCCGTTCGAAGACGTTGACCGCTTCGTCGTTGAGGATGGTGAGCACGTCGCTGTTGGCGGGGTTCGTGGCCCAGCCCTGCGCCGGGCGAGAATGAGATCGAACCCGAGCGGGTGTTTGCCGTTGAGGCGAACTGGCTCGATCGGCGACCTTCATCGGGTACCGGTTGTGGTTGCCGACCCAGAAGTGTTCGTCCGAGTCGACGGCGAAATCGCCGTCGCCCGGGGTTCTGACCCACTCTTCGTGGAGGAAGCGGCGGTTGCCCGCGTAGTCGTAGGCGGCGACCCTGCTGACGTTATCCCGTCGTCACGTAGCCGTCGAGGATCCAGACGTCGCCGGTGAACTGGCTCACCGTCATCTTGAGAGGAGCGGGACGGCCAGCGTCCCCGCCGTGCCCCAGGCCGGCACGAGCTGGCCGCCGCGTCGAACTTGGAGACCCCCACCCCGGGTCCTTCGTTCCTGTCCCTTCGGCGACGTAGACGTCGCCCTTGGAGGGACTGCCGGAGTTGTCGACGGAGATCGCAGAGGGGTTGGTGAAGTCCGGGAACGTCGGCGAGGACTGCTGACCGGGGCCGCAGGAATCGCTGGGGCTCACCGGGCACTTGTCGCCGCCGGTGGTTTCGTTCACACCGTCCCCGAACATGAAGAGGAGGTTCCCTTCAGAGTCGAACTTCTCGATCCGGCGATTGGCCTGGTCGGCGACGTAGACGTCGTGCGTCGCTTCGTCCACCGCCACGCCGACCGCCTGACCGATCACGCCGCCGTCGTTGAAGGTCGTTTCGTATTCCGGCGTCGTGAAGGCGGCGCCCGCCGTGCCGGCGCCGGGCCCGCCGAGGACGGCCGTCGCCACGAGGCCGGCGAGGATCGGGAGGATGGCTCGCGCTCTCACCGTCGCGCTCCCGTGCCGTGCCGCTTGCGGGCGTGGCCACGATGGTGCTTGCGCTTGACGCAGCGGCCCTTCTTGCGGACCTGCCCCTTGCGGCACTTCTTTGTGCTCGATTCGGAGGGGATCACCCGAACGGGGCAGAGCGCGTCATTGGTGTCACAGGTGTCGTCGAGGGTGCGCAGGGTCTGGTCCGCCCCGTAGGCCGACCCCCCCGAATTCGTCGCGGTGAAGCGGAAGTGATAGGTCGTGCCCGGCCGCAGGCCCCGGAGGTCGACCCCGACCGCCACCGGCGCGTCGCCGTTTCCGACCGAGGTCGGCGCGCAGGGCTGCTCGGCCCCGTAGCCCGGGCCGGTGCCGTATTCGACCACGCACCTGGTGACCGCCGCCCCGTTGGGGTCGACAGACCCGTGGACCGTCGCGACGTGCTGGCCGATGAAGGTGACGGTGGGGTCGGTGACGACGTCGGCGCCGTCGTGGGCGAAGTTCGCGGTGACGGTTGTCGTCGCTTCACCGGCCTCGACTTCACAGACGTCGGTGCCCGAGCAGCCCGCGCCCGACCAACCGACGAAGGTCGAGTGGCCGGAGGGAACGGCTGACAGCGTCACCGTCTGGCCATCGGTGAAGAAGCCGACACAGACGGCTCCGCAGTCAAGCCCGCCCGGCGCGCTGACAACCCCGCCGGCGCCCGATCCGGCCTTCTTCACGCTCACCGCGTGCTGGGCGGTGAAGTGAGCGGTGACCGAGGGAGAGCCTTCGACGACGACGTTGCAGGGACCCGACTGGTTCGTGCAGTCGCCCGACCAGCCGGTGAACGTCGAGTGGCCGGTCGGAGTGGCGACGAGTTCGATCGCCGAGCCCTCGTCATAGGGACCGGAACAGGTTCCGGCGTCGCCGCAGCCCTGGATCGCGCCGAGCCCGTTGGCGTCGCTGACCGAACCGGATCCGGTGCCGAGAGTCGCGGCGGTGACCGTCTGTTTGAGGCGGGTGAAGTTCGCGAAGACCTTGCGATTGGCGGCGGTGACTTCGACGCTGCATTCATCGCCGGCTGGGCTGACGTCGTCGCACCCGGTCCAGCCGTCGACCTCCGAGTGGAGCTGTGGCGTCGCTTTGAGGACGACGGTCGACGGCAGGTAGTACCCGGCGCACTGTCCGTTGTCGCCGCAGTCTTTGACCGGTGGAGTGGCGGCGCTCACCGCGCCCAGCCCCGTCCCCGTCGGTTCGACTTCGACCCGATATGCGCGTTCGCCCCCGAACATCGCGATCCGGCCGTTGGGAGTGTCCGACACGTAGGCCGTCCCGCTCACCTCGTCGACCGCGACCCCGCGCGCTTCGGTGACGTCACCGGAACCGAACTGATCGAACAGGATCCCGTCGTCGCTGATCGCGGTCACGAGGCCGCCTTCGGAGAGGTAGACGTCGTCGCTGGAGGGATCGAGGGTCAGTGCGTAGGTTGCGTCCCGCAGGACGGTCGACGGGGGGACTTTGATCACCGGCCCGTTCGGCTCGAAGACGTTGTACTTGAGGCCGCTCGAGGCGCGGGCTATGCCGCAGATCGGGCCTTCGTAGGCGCCGCCGAGGAAGTCGGCGTCGGTCACCGGGTCGTTGTGGGAGTAGTCCCAGATCCCGGAGTAGTGCTGCGCGACGTGGACGCCTCCGGCGGAGTCGGTGGCGACACCGCAGATGTATTCTTCGCCGTGCGGGGGCAATTCGGTATCGAGATTGCCTTCGGGGTCGTAGCCGAGCGTCGCCCCGACTTCGTTTCGAAGCGGCGAGTTGACGTAGATCTCCCCCTCGGTTGAGGTTCCCGAGTTGTCGATCGCCACCTGGGCGGCCGAGGGGCTTTCACGGAACTGGAGGCCGCAGAGCTGGTTGGTGCCGGTGGCGCTGAAGTCGTGCGGTTCCAGTGCTTCGGGGCCACCGCGTTCGCCGTAGAAGCGGGATACGCAGCCGTCGCCGCGTTCGAGCACGTAGAGGTCGCCGGTCGTCTGATCGACCGCGAGCGCTTCGGGAGTCGCCAGGGACCCGCCACCGAAGTAGGAGTCGAATTCGTGGATCAACGCCGCCTGGCCCGTCCCCGCGGAGCCCATCAGGCCCGCGAGCAGGGTCAGCACAAAGGTGGCGGCCAGCGCCGAGCGACGCTTACCGCTCGGCCGGCTTCGACCGGCGTGATGGTCCCATCCATTGGGGCGCTTCACGTCCCGTTTTCCCTCTCCCATTACCTGGTCCCCGCCCCACCCAAGCCACCACGGCCCAGGTGGCCCTGATCGCGGGACCCCCATGATTTAGTTCGCTATAGGAACACGCCGGTTCCTCAAAAGGAGCGGCCGCTTTCCCAAGGCGCGCGCAATTTGAACAGATACGGACCAGTTTGTCAAGAAACAAAATGGTCCCAGGAAACTTCGGCTCACGCCGGTGTACTTCCTGTGCGGCATCAGATGGCTTTCTGATGCCGAAAATCATCAGCCTCGAGGCATCCCGAGAACTCGGTTGTCGGGGCCGAATACGTACCGCAAAGATGCCGCTCTCGAGCGGCTTTGAGTCAAGGTCGTACCAAAGCCGGGACCCCGGACCGAAGAGAGCGGTCCAGCGCTCCCCTCGATCTCTACCCTTGACCAACACGCGAGGAGCCGCTCCGGAGCGCCCTCGGCCAAAACTGCCCCGATAGCTCAGCTGGATAGAGCGACTCCCTCCTAAGGAGTAGGCCACAGGTTCGAATCCTGTTCGGGGCGTAGGGGGTGCAGTCGTCTGGTCAGAGCGGTAGACGCCGGAGAACGGGGTGTCTCCGGATTTCCTGCTGTACGATCGAGCGGACGCTCCGTCGCGGTGTGTTCCCGTTCGATTCGTGGCATTGCGCCAGCAGGACACTCGAAGCAGTTTCCGGCTGAACCAACGAAAGCGCGACGTGGTGCATACAGCCTGGCCAGTGCGATTGATGTTGGGCCTCACGGCCTCCCTCGTGATGCTGCTGGGCATTGCGATGCCCGCGATGGCAACCGGGCCCGGTGGCTGGGACCACCTCGGCACCGGCGCCACGGCGTCGGTCGGCGCGCTCAACGGCCGCGTCGACGCGCTCGATTCCGTTCCGCACTTCGGCTCCCAGCCGGATTCGCTCTACGCGGGCGGGGTGTTCACGAGCGCGGGCGGCGACACGACGGCTGCCTCGATCGCGCGCTGGGACGGCACCTCCTGGCACCCTGTCGGAGCGCCGGTCCTCAACGGCGGCGTCGACGCGATCGCCGTCGACACAACCACCGGCAAGGTGTACGTCGGGGGACAGTTCACCAACGCCGGCGGCGACGCCAACGCCGACTTCGTCGCCGTCTGGGACGGAGCCAGTTGGAAACCGGTCTGCTCCCCGGTCACCGCCAGCGTCCTCGCGCTGCAGATCATCGGGCGCAAGCTCTACATCGGCGGCACTTTCGCCGACGGCGGCGGCCTGACGACGGCGGACAAGCTCCTCGTCTGCGACCTCGACTCCGGTTCCCCTTCGGCGACGGTTGACTCGAGCGACGACATCAACAGCTCGATCTACGCACTGACCGCGGACTCCGCCGGCCGCCTCTACGCCGCGGGGGGCTTCATCAACATCGACCAGATCCCGAGCGCCGACCACGTCGCGATGTACGACGGCACCTGGCACGCGATGCAGGCGGGAGCGGTCGACGGAATCACCCGCAGCATCGCGTCGGACGGGACGAACGTATACATCGGCAGCGACTCCGTGAACATCGCCGGGATCGCCCAGGCCGACCACGTTGCCAAATGGAACGGCAGCGCCTGGAGCGCGATGGGCGCCAACACCGCGATGACCGACGGATTCTTCCCGGCCTCGACCTTCATCAACGGGCTGGTCACGAACGGATCGAACGTGTTCGCGACAGGCTCGTTCCAGAATGCCAACGGCGTGGCGACGGCGGACGAGGTCGTCGGGTTCAACGGCGTCAGCTGGTCGCCGTTGGGCTCCGACGGAGCCGGCAACGGTCCGCTGCCCGGGCCCGGCAACGCGGTGGCCCTGTTCGGCGGTCAGGTCGTCGTCGGCGGCAACTTCACGACCGCGGGCGGCGACGGGCGCGCGAGCTACATCGCCCGCTACCCGGGTGCCGCCCACCCGCTGACGGCGGCCATCCAACTCGGCAACGGCGGCTTCGCCCCGTTCGTGGGTTCCACGGCCACGTTCGACGGCAGGGCCAGCACCGGCGATGAGCCGATCGTCGGCTACCGCTGGAGCTTCGACGACGGCTCGCCGGACGTGACCACGCCGACGGTCTCCCATCTCCTGACCAAACAGGGAAAGCTCACCGTCACCCTGACCGTCACCGACGACCTCGGGCACACGGCGCAGACGAGCGACGATTTCTTCATCGCAGGTCAGTACCCGCAGGCGCGGTTCACGTTCTCCCCTGCCACCGTCTTCGCTGGGGAAGCAGTCTCCTTCGACGGCAGCGGGTCCAGCGACTCCGACGGGACAATCGCGTCCTATGACTGGCAGTGGGGCGACGGCACCGCCGACGCCAGTGCAGGCAAGCCGACGCACACGTTCTCCGGCCCCGGCGCCTACCAGGTCGCCCTCTTCGTCCACGACGACAACAACCAGTCGGGCGCGGCCATCCACAACATTGACGTGCGCAAGCTCGTGGTGCCGAAGGTCAGCCACGCGACGCTGACCAACGAGGCGTTCAGCGTCGGCTCGAAGGCCACCGCTCGGGCATCGAAGGCGGCGGTCGGGACGACGTTCAAATTCACGCTCGCGGCGCCGGCCAAGGTCAAGGTCGCCTTCTCGCGCAAGGCCGGCGCGTTGACCCGCGCACATCTTCGTTACGGGCCGAACGCGATCCCGTTCAGCGGCCGGATTGGCAAGCGCCCCCTCGAGCCTGGTAAATACACGGCGACGCTGACGGCGAGGAACGCAAGAGGCAAAGCGAAGCCGGTCAGGGTGAGGTTCAAGATCGTCAAGTAGCGCGCTCCGCGGGTGTAACGCTGATGTCGAGCCGGACATGTGTGAGCGATGGATCGCGATTCCGCCATAACGGACGACCTGCCGCGCGAGCTCGCCGAGGGGCGTTTCCTCGGCCTGTATCGAGACAACGCAAACGACCTGCTCGGCTATGCGTTGCGCCGCGCCGCGGATCCCGATGACGCGGCCGACATCGTTGCCGAGACCTTCCTGATTGCCTGGCGGCGCCTCGCCGACGTGCCGGTCGACGGGGAGGCGCGCCTCTGGCTCTACGGCACCGCCCGCTACGTCCTCGCCAACCACGGTCGGAGCGCGCGACGCCGCGACCATCTGACCGAGCGGCTGCGGGACCAGCTTCGCCAGCAGCTCCCAGCCAGGCAGCCGCGGGAGACAAACTCGTTACTCGAGGCACTGGCAGGGTTGAGCGAGGCGGATCGTGAGCTCCTGATGTTGATCGGCTGGGAGGAGCTGACTCCATCCCAGGCCGCACAGGCACTCGGCATCTCGGCGCTGGCCGCACGTACCCGTCTGCACCGGGCCCGTCGCCGGCTGCGCGTCCGGCTCGCCGAGCAGGAGTCGGGCGCTTCCCGAAACACCGAGATCGAAGTCGAGGAGGCACGATGAGCAGCGAAAAGCTCGACCGCGAGATACGCGCCGCCAACCCGGTCGCGAACTCGAAGCTCGAAGCCCTCGATCTCGCCGCCGGAGAAGAGGAGCTCGGCCGGCAGCTAATGGCCGAGTCCCTGCTCGGGGGCGAGCCGGAGTCTACGCGCAGGTCATCTCGAAGAAATCGTTCGGGCTTCGTCCTGTTCGGCGGCGCGGTGGCCGTCGCCGGGGCCGCCGCGGTTTTCCTGCTCGCAGCCGGGGCCGCTTCGGACTCGCCGGCGCCCGCATACGGGGCCGAGCTCGTGCGCTTTGCAGAGTCGACGCCTCTCCTGCTGCTCGAAGGCCCGGGCTGGCGGGTCCAGAACGTCACCCAATACAGGGGCGACGAAGGCAGACAGGGGTCGATGGAATTTGTCACCGGCAGGCCGATCCCATACGAATCGGTCACGGTCCGCGGCAACAACAAGACGGGGATTCGCGAGTCCGGGATGTTCGAGCCAGCGGTGCGTCAGCGCAGAGTCGAACTCTCCTGGCGCCAGGGCTCACTCGACTCCTGGATTCAGACGGCGCATGAGATGCCGCACCCCCACGGCCAGGAATGGATCAGGCTGCCGATCCTCGAAACGACGGCTCAGGTGGACACGCGGGCCGAGGGCTACGTCAATCAGGGCGGCCCCGGCAATCGCCAGATGACCGCGTACTGGTCAGAAGGCGGCTACGTGCTCGAACTGAAGGCCGCGGTCCCGGATCAGGCCGGATTCGAAGAACGGCTCGGCTGGCTGAATCGCGTCGACTCGCAGACCTGGCTCGACGCGATGCCGGCCAAGGTCGTCAAAGCCGCCGACCACGACGCCGCCGTCCGCGAAATGCTGAAGGGAATTCCCGTCCCTGACGGCTTCGACCCCTCCCGGGTCCCTGACGAAGGGCTCACCACCGACCGCTACCAGGTGGGCGCCGCGGTGACCGGCATCGTTTCCTGCCTCTGGTTCCGGCAGTGGGGAGAGGCCCGGAGGGCCGGCGATGCCGAGGCGAGGGTCGAAGCCGTAAAGGCGATGGCGACCTCCAGGCACTGGCCGATCCTTCATGAGATGGCGAAGGACGGCGCCTATCCCGACGTGGTCTGGGAACTCGCGGCGGCGATGCCGAGCGGCGTCTACCACTACTACACCCACACCTGGAAGTTGCTGCCCCGCGCCGAAGGCCTTGGCTGCGCGCGCTGGGGCATCCCGGTGCTCCCTTGGAAGCAGAAGCTCCAGCGCGAACGCCGAGAACGGCAGAGCCCGTAGTCTGGCCGTCTCACTAACAAGAAGGACGCCAACGATGGAGACTTTGGTTGTGTTTCACGAGGTCGACGACGTCGACCACTGGGCCGCCTCATCGAATCGGGAGGAGTTCTTCGGACCGCTGGGGATCACGCCGCGCGCGTTCAAGGACCCCGAGGGCTCAAATCGGGTCGGGGTGATCTTCGAGGTGCCGAGCCGGGCCGCGTTCGAGGAGGCGCTCCAGAACGAGGCGGCGCCGGAAATAATGAAATCCGACGGCGTTCGCCCCGAGACGATCCTGACCCTGGTCGAGGTCTAGCGCGTTACCTCCGTTCCCGCCTACGCACTCCGCCTACTTCACGGTTGCCGGCGTCCGCCTCGACGAGGAGATCACGAGGCTGTGCGGGCTGCCGGTCTTCGCCGACGGGCCGCTGGCTTCTCGCAGGCCGGAACTGAAGGTGAGGCGCGCCCGCAGGCGTCCCAATCGACTCGGGTTCGCGGTGCCGAGCGAGTACCGGCTCTCGGTCACCGCCTATCCCGGGATCCGCGTCGGGGATGTGTTGGAGACGCTGACCCACGAGCTCGTCCACCTCCATGTCGGGCGCGCGGAAGAGGCACACGCCTGGCACGGCAGGACCTTCAAGGCCGTTCTGCGCTAGAGCGATGTCGGAGGGGTACGGGATCGAGGGGCCAACCCCCCGCAGCACGATCCACGGGGTATATGCCGAGGCGATCGAGCGCTCACCGCTTGCCGCGGTCGTCGGCCTCTAGGCAAACGCGACCGGCGGGGGCCTCCCGCGAGCCCCCCGCCGTGCGGCCCTCACGCCGCGGTCTGCGCCAAGCCCAGGGGAGGCAGGAGCAGACGGTCGCGTCTTGCCAATCCGTGGGGGGCGGTCGGCAACTCCCAATTGCTCTCCCAACCCCCACCCGGTCTGGGCGATACACCGTATCAGGCGTTGCGGGATAGATAGCCTCCATGCGTGAAGCAGAGCACGCGCCCAACCCTGACGGCCGGCCTCATCGTCGAGGCCGCGGTCCGGGTCGCCGACGCCGAGGGCCTCGACGCGGTCTCGATGCGGCGGATGGCGGCCGAGCTCGACGCGCGGCCGATGAGCCTCTACGACCACATCGGCAGCAAGGAGGGGCTGCTCTCGCTGATGGCCGACGAGGTCGTCAAGGAGTGCCTGGTCGAGCCCCCCCTTCCCGAGGGCTGGCGGGACGCGATGACGATGATCGCGAGGCTCCTCTACGGGACCCTGGTTGGTCATCCGTGGCTGGTCCACGTGTTCAGCACCCAGCCGCGCTTCGGCCCCGCCAGTGAGCAGCAGGCTGAGCAGATCGCCCGCGCGATGTCGAGCCTGTCGCTGGAGTCCCACGAAATGTGGGTCCTGGCCGGGACCATCAACGACTACGTGCTGGGGCATTCCCTCCGAGCCGTCGCGCTCGCGAAGCCGGAGGCTCTCGACGACGCGATCGCCGAGCCGGCGATCGAGGCCGTACCCGAGCTCGCCACGCTGCCTGAGTACCTGCGGACCCGGGCCGAGGTCGACCGTTTCGAGGCGGGCCTGGAGCTGGTCCTCGACGGAATCGAACACCGGGTACTCGGCACAGGCTGATTCAGCCGGTCTCCGCGAACACAAACGGGCCCGATGAGAGAGGACAGTCCCCCGCCGGTGCGCCGTTTGCGCTGTGCCTTGAGCCATCGGCGCCAGGGGAAGGGCCGTGCCTCAAGAGGTGAAAGTTCGGGATGCGGCGAAAACATAGCAGCCATTCCCAAAAGCTTGACTGGCGTTCTGCGCTAGAGCGCGGAGGCGAAGCGGCGGGCGTCGTCGAGCCCGAGGTAGGGCGCGAGGACGAACTCGACGAGATCGGGCAATTGGGCGGTGAGGTCGGAATCGCCGAGTACTGAGCGGCTGAGCTGGGCGACGACCCCGCCGACGAGGGAGTCCTCCGTCGATGCCGGCAGGTCGGCCCCCTCGGGACGCTGGCCGCGGCCGGCCGCGAGGTAGGGCAGGGCGACGGAGAGCCGGTCGCGGCAGTGCGCCGCGATCCGGCTGGTCGCGGTAAAGGGCGCGACCAGGCAGAAGCGGGCGAGGACGGGCTCCGCGTCGAAGAACCCGACGGTCACCGAAAGCGCGGCGACGATCCGCTGGGACCAGTCCTCGAGCGGCTCGGCCGCTTCGGCGATCAGGCCCGAAAGGTGGTCGGCGACCGCGTCGAAGGCGTCGATGAAGGCGTCCTCCTTCGACTTGAAGTTGGCGTAGAAGACCCGGTTGGCGACGGTCGCCCGCTTCGCGATCTCGGCAATCGCGGTCTGCCCGTATCCACGCTCGGCCGTCAGTTCGGAGACGGCCGCCAGAAGGCGCTCGCGCTGGGACTCCGCGACCTGCTGCGGCGAGAGCCCGTGGTGGCCGCTGGGGAGCGGTCCGAGGTCGGCGCGGGTCGGGCTCTGAGCTTCCCGTCCTGACGGCACGGGCGCAAGGTTATAGCCGCGCCGGGGTGCCCGCGATGGTCGGCGCGGGGACCTCGAGCTCCTCGGCGGCGGCCTCGGGGCCGACGTAGGGGAGGACGACGGCGTACATCAACTGCGGCAGCCCCTCGGCGAATCGGTCGGCCTCGATCGATTGAAAGCCGATCCGCATCTGGCGGACCATGCCGCCGTGAAGGGATTCGGCGGTCGCCTCACTGAGGGAGGGCGGGGCGCCGGGAAGCTTGCGACCGTCGTCAAGGAAGCCGGAGAGGGTGGCAAAGACACGCTCGAGGACGAGCTGGGCGCGTTCGCCGCCGTGAATCGATTCGACGATCGTAAAGTTGGCGCGGGCGGGGTCCTCCCGGATGTGGATCAGCGCCGTGTGCGCGGCGGCGCGAAGGCGATCCTGCCAGCGCCCCTCGGCCCATTCGTAGGCTGCCGTCATCCTGGCGAGGAACTCCTCGGCGCATTCCTCCAGAGCCGTCCCGAAACAGTCCTCGAGGGAGGAGTAGCGGGATTCGAAGTGGGGGCGATCGATTCCGGCGCGATCGCATATGGCATCGACCGTGACGCTCTGAAAGCCGCGCTCGGCGCAGAGCTCGATCAGCGCCCGGTGCACGCCCGGCTCATTGCCCACGTTGGCCTGCCACGAACGGGGGTGGGATCTCGAGCTCCTCCATCGCCGCCTGGGTCCCGAGATAGGGCAGAACGGCCGTGTACATCGCCTGCGGAATGACTTCGGACTCGAGCGGGCGGTTCTCGTGCCCGACGGCGAGGTAGAGCTGGTTGAAGAGGCCTCCGGCGACCGACTCGGCGGTCGCGCGGGTGAGGTTCGAGGGCGCGCCTGGCTGCTCGCGGCCCTCGTCGAGGAGATCGATGATTTCCCCGATCCCCTCCCCCATAAGGATCGAGGTGCCGGCCGCGCGACGAGCCTCGACGACGGTGAAGTGGGTGAGGCGCTCGTCCTCGGAGAGAAAGCGGAGAAGAACGTAGGCCGTGGCCCGCAGCCGCTCCCTCCACTCGGTGAACCTCGCCCTCGCCTCCTCGGCTTCACGGCGGTAGCGGCCGAACTCGGCTGCGTAGGCCTCGTAGAAGCACTCGTCGAGATCCTCGTAGCGTGCCTCGAAATCAGCGCGATCGATGCCCGCGCGCTCGCAGAGCATCGGGACGGTGACGCGATCGAAGCCGTGCTCGGAGCAGAGGTCTATCAGGGCCCAGTGCAGCGGGTCTCGGACGGGCGTTGGGTCGGAGTTGGCGGGCCTGATACTCACTCCCCTGTTTGGAGCTCAGCTCAGTGAAAGCCACGTTCCCTGTTCGCGGCGCCGCAAACCCTAGCCGCTGGCCGCCACCCGGGACGCCTCGGCCTCGCCGACGTAGGGACGCAGGACGAGCTGGATGTTCTCGGGGATCAGCTCGACGATCCGGTCGGTCTCGGAAAAGTTGAGGCGTTGGTATGCCGACCAGAGAACGGCGCCGGCGAGGGTCTCCTCGAGTGTCTCCGGGAGCCTCGCGGCGTCGGCGTCCTGCTGGCGGCCGCGGAGGAGGATTGGGACCAAGGCCTTCGCAACCTGGTCGTAGCGACTGAGGATCGCCGGGCCCGCCGTCGGCCCCTCGACCAGAATCGCGCGGGCGATCAGGGGCTCGGCGAGGATCGCCTCGAAGAAGGTCCGCATCGCCAGCGCGACCTGCTCGGGCCAATCTAGGTCGGAGGCCTCGAGTGCGCCCCGGACCTGGGCCTCGGTGGCGGCGAGGGCGGTGTCGAAGAGGTCGGCGAAGGCCTCTTCCTTGTTCGAGTAGAGCTTGTAGAAGGTTTTGAAACTGACCTTGGCCCGCTTGGTGATGAGCTCTACGCTGACGCCCGAGTAGCCGCGCTTGGCGACCAGTTCGCCGGTGGCCCGCCGGATCCGCCGGCGCTGCTCCTGGGCAACCGTTTCCCGGGTCAGCTTGGGAGCCGGCTCCGGCAGCTCGCTGCGGGTGGCTCTTCCGGGCAGGGCTCGCATGAGCCGAAAGCATAGGGGCCGGATCAGCCCTCGGGAACGTTTCCGATGAAGGCGACCATGAACGGGAGCACGTCGAACCGCTCGTAGAAGCGGATCGCATCGGTATTTGCGGCGATCGCCCCGACCGCCCACTGCCCTACGCCGAGGGCGCGGAGCTCGGAGAAGACCGCCTCGACGAGCGCGGTGCCGATGCCCCGCCCGCGGCTCTCCGGCAGCACGGTCAGCGTCTCGAGCTCGGCGACGCGGTCTCCGGTGGACCAGGTCTCCTCCGGCCCCCGGATGTGGACGAGCGCGTAGCCCACCGGCGAGGACCCGAGCTCTGCGATCAGGATGAAGGTGCCGGGCTCGGAGAAGAGGCTTTCGTAGAGGTCGCGGCGAACGGCCCAGGAATCCTCGAGCCGGCGGCGCTCGCCGATCGCGGCCAGCTCCGGTGCGACCTTCCCGTGGTGGCGGCTGAGCGCTTCCCACAGCGGCTGCAGGTCGTCGATCCGCTCCCCGCCGGCACGCACGATCGCGAGCTGATCGTCATCCGGTGCGTTCACCTGGCCGAAACTCGGTCCCCCCGCGGCTATTTGAGCTTCAACCGCAGGGTCCCCTTGACGGTCTGTTTGGCGGTGATACCACCGGTCGGGGTGAAGGCGAGAGACAGCTTGAACTTCAGCTTTCCCTTCTTCTTCAGGGACCTCTTGCCGGCACCGGTTGGCTTCAGGGGGACCTTGACCCTGCCCGCGGCCGTCGGTTTCAGTGTTGCGGGCTTGACCAGCTTCGGCTTCCCCTTCTTGCTGGCGCTGGCTTTGCCGCCGCCGGCGTCACCGAGTTTGAGGACCCCCGCGCCCGGCACGGTCACCGTCAGGGCCGCCGTCCCATTCGACTTGTTCAGCTTCAGTTTGCCTTTTTTGACCACGTTGTTCGGTGGCGTGCTGGCGATCGAGACGGCGTCCACCGCGGCGTTGAAGACGTTGTCGTTGACCGCGTTCGCGATCCGCAGCCGCACCGTCTGACCGGCGAACGGGCTGAGGTCGGCGTGGAGCGCGGTCGGCGCCATCGATTTCGGGTCGCCGGCTTTGTTGGCGAACACCGTCGTCAGGATGTCCGCGGGGTTCAGCGATTCGATCGGTGCCGCCGGCTTCATGACGTCGACCCGGACCTGCTGGTTCCCCGCTCCGGGGGGCGGGACGCCATCGCTGACGGAAAGTCTGTCGGGGGTGGGGACTTCGATCGGCGCCAGCGAGCGATAGTAGAGGGTCATCGTCAGCTGATGGGAGTAGTACGGCTCCAGCGCGATGTCCTGATAAAGGATCGCGGTGTCAGGCTTTTGCTCGTCGGTGACCGCCGCCCAGGTTCCTTGCGGCGGCGCAAAGAATGGGGGGGCTTTTTCGAGTTCGATCGGTTCGAGTTCGATCGGTTCGAGTTCGAGCGCCCTGATCGGTTCGATCGGTTCGATGATGATCGGGCCTCCTTCTTTTTCAAAGGGTGTTTTGGTGCCCGAGTAAACGAACCAGTTGCCCTTGTCGGTGCTGTTGAAGACCTGCCAGCCGCCGAGGTTGCCGGTCTCGAAGTCGCCGTTGACGACGGTCGCGGCCTGAGCGCCGACCGGAATCACCAGAGCAAGAGCGAGAGCAGCCAGAATCCAGAGGCGAATCGTCCGAATCACGCCACCAAACCTACTCCCTTCAGAGCCTGACCAGGTTCTCCGCCCGGATTCCCCGGGTGACGCCGCGGAAGTCGACCACCAGCGGCGAGGTCGCAACCACGTCCTCGTAGTCCAGCTCGGGATGGGCGGTGACGATCGCGGCCGCGTCCGAGTTCTCGAGCGCCGCCGGGAGCTCCGCCGAGGTCAGCTGGAACTCGGCCAGCTCGTCGACGTGGGGGTCGTGGAAGGAGACCTCGGCGCCGAGCTCGCGGAGCAGCCTGATGATCTGCAGCGCCGGCGATTCGCGGGTGTCGCCGACCCCGGCCTTGTAGGAGACCCCGAGGATCAGGACGCGCGAGCCGTGGACCGACCTGCCGGCCTCGTTCAGGGCGCGGGCGATGAGGTCGACGCAGTAGGCGGGCTGGGCGCGGTTGACCTTTCCGGCGAGCTCGATGAACTCGGGGTAGAAGTCGTGTTCGCGGGCCTTGAAGGCGAGGTAGAAGGGGTCGACCGGCAGGCAGTGGCCGCCCATCCCGGGCCCGGGGTCGAAGCGCATGAACCCGAACGGCTTGGTCGCCGCGGCGTCGATCACCTCCCAGACGTCGATGCCGAGCCGGTCGCAGAGCTGGGAGAGCTCGTTGACGAGGGCGATGTTGACCGAACGGAAGATGTTCTCGAGCAGCTTCGCGAGCTCGGCGGCCTCCGGGGTCGAGAGGACGACGACCTCGTCGCAGATCTCCGAGTAGAGCTGCCGCGCGCGCTCGGCGCAGGCCTCGGTCACCCCGCCGACCAGCTTCGGGGTGGTCCGGATCGTGTGGTCGGTGCGGCCTGGGTCGATCCTCTCCGGCGAGAAGGCGAGGTGGAACTGGTCGCCGGCCGACATCCCGGACTCCTCGAGGATCGGCAGCAGCCGCTCCCGGGTGGTGCCCGGGTAGGTGGTCGACTCGAGCACGACCAGCTGGCCCGCCCGCAGCACCTTGGCGAGAGCGTTGGAGGCCTCGAGCAGGTAGGTGAGGTCTGGTTCGCGCGAGCTCGTCAGCGGCGTCGGGACGCAGACGATGACCGCGTCGCAGGGCTCGAGCTCGGCGTACTCGCCCGTCGCCTGAAGGTTGCCGCTGAGCGGGGCCAGCGCCTCGTCGGGAATGTCCTCGATGTAGCTGCTGCCGTCGGCGAGCGCCTCGATCTTGCGCGGGTCGGTGTCGAGTCCGACCACCTCGTGACCCGTCTCGGCGAAGGCGACCGCGAGGGGCAGGCCGACGTAGCCGAGGCCGATAATCCCGATCTTCATGGCACGAATTTCGCGCTTCGTTCGCTGCGCGAAGAATCAGATATGGACACTTGCTCGCTCCGCACTCATGGGCGAGATACTAGGCCGCGGCCGGGGCGTTGCAGTGCCCCTTGCACTGCCCTAGGCTGAACCGGATGGATTCTCCCTCCACCCGGAGCCCGCGCACCGCGCTGCCCGAGGCCTACGCCGTCCGCTCCGAGCGCGAGCGACTGCGCGAGGCGATGGTCCGCGTCGCGGCGGCGAAAGGCTACGAGGCGACGACCGTCACCGACGTGATCGAGGTCGCCGGGGTCTCCCTTGAGGTCTTCCACGAAATGTTCGGCGACAAGGAGGACTGCTTCCTCGAGGCCTATGACGCGGTGATCGACGTCGTCGTCGCCCACGTCACCAGCGCGTACGAGGCTGCCGGGGGCGAGCCCTGGCCCGACCGGATGACGGCGGCGCTGCGGGCGCTGGTCGAGCTCCTCGCCGCCGAGTCCGACATCGCCCGGATGGCGATGGTCGAGGTGACCGCGGTGGGCGAGAGCGCGAGGGAGCGCTACCGCGCCGTGCTGACCCGCTTCTCCCGTCTGCTGGAGGAAGGCCGCGAATACGCGAACGAAGGCGACTCCCTCCCCCCCGACACCGCACGCTTTGCGATCGGCGGCGCGACCTCGCTGATCTTCGACGAGATCCGCGCCGGCCGCGGGCCGGAACTGGTGCGGATCCTGCCCGACCTGGTCTTCGCTGTCCTCATGCCCTACCTCGGCCCGGAGGCCGCCGACGCCGAGCGGCGGCGGGTCGCCGGGGAGACCGAGACCGGCTAGACGCCCTCGCCGCCGCGGCCCTCGCCGGCCGCGAAGCGGGCCGCGCCCCGGGCGGCGGCCTCGAGAACCTCGCGGCCGATCCGGTGCTCGAGGGCGAGCCCCTGATCCAGCGGCAGCCCCGCGCCCTCGATCGCCGCGCGGCGGTCGGCAAGCATCGTCTCCTGTGGGAAGGAGGCGATCCGCTCGGCGAGCTCGAGCGAGCGCTCGAGGTGCTTGCCGGGTGCGACGACCTCGTTGACGAGGCCGATCCGCTCCGCCTCCTCGGCCTCGACGGGCCGGCCGGTGAGGATCAGCTCCAGCGCCCTCCCCATCCCGACGACCAGCGGCAGCCGCTGGGTGCCACCGTCTACCAGGGGAACGCCCCAGCGGCGCTCGAAGAGCCCGAGGGTCGAACCGGAGGTTGCGATCCGGATGTCGCACCAGAGCGCCAGCTCGACCCCGCCGGCCAGGCACCAGCCGTCGATCGCGGCGATCGCAGGCTTCGAGGGCGTCACCCGGGTCGATCCCATCGGCCCCTCGGGGTGGTCGACGTCGAGGTCGAGCGCCTTGAGGTCGGCGCCGGCGCAGAAGGCATCGCCGCCGGCGCCGGTCAGGACAAGGACGCGCGCATCGGAGTCTGCCTCGAAGTCGTGGAAGCCGCGCCGAAGGAGCTCGGCGGTCGCGCCATCGACGGCGTTGCGGCGCTCGGGGCGATCGATCGTCAGCACCGCCGCGGCGCCGATCCTCTCGTAGCGAACGCTCTCGGCCACGGTGAGAAGAGTAGGGAGCGGGCGGGCTAGCTGCGGCGGCTATGACTCGCGGGGTTCGCCGCAGCACCCTGCTCCCAGGTGGCGCCCCGGTCGCTCGGCTCGGAGGGCAGGCAGTTCCAAGCCATGGCGAAAGCTAGGGACCGGCTCGGACACCCTCCCCCGGCGGCTCCGGGCAACAAAAAACGACCGGCGGTGACGTTCGAAGCCTGCCCCGCGCGTAGCCTTCGCGCGTAGAAGCTCTTCCCGCCACCTTCAAGATGGTGTCCCACTTGGCTCTGTGGGGCCTCTCTCTCCCGGTCGCAGTGCGAACCTAGCGCGCCCGTCCCGGCGATTCCAGTCCTGTCAATCGACGACCCCGCAAACTCCGAAAAAATGTAGGGTCGCGGGCGGAATGACCGGCGGGTTGGAGGCTTCCCGGCGCCGGGCTCGGCGCAATGTCGTTCTGACCCTGTTCTTCTGCCGCAAATACGTTCCGGAGACGAAGGGCAAGCGGCTCGAGGACATCCAGGCCTACTTCCGAGCGAAAAAATAGGCGGGGGCTCATCCGCTCCCACGCCCTAGGGGCAGCTTCACCTACTCTGATCTGATGCGCATCGACAAGATCATCGAGTCCAAAACGCCGGTTTTTTCGGTCGAGTTCTTCCCGCCGAAGACCGAGAAGGCGACCGAGCAGCTGTTCGAGACCGCGCGATCGCTGCAGGAGCTCGCGCCCGACTTCGTCTCGGTGACCTACGGCGCCGGCGGCTCGACCCGCGATGGGACGGTCGAGATCACGAAGCGATTGAAGGACGAGCTCGGCCTCGAAGCGATGGCGCACCTGAGCTGCGTCGGCGAGACAACAGAGGGACTCGGGGCGACGCTCGACCGGATAGCCGACACAGGGATCGAGAACGTCTTCGCGCTGCGTGGCGACCCCCCACGCGGTGAGGACGACTTCGTCCAGCCCGAGGGCGGGCTGGGAAGCGCCGCAGACCTCGCCGAGTTCGTCTCCGGCGGCTGGGACTTCACGATCGGAGGCGCCTGCTTCCCCGAGGTCCACCCGGAGGCGCCCGACCTCGAGACCGACCTCCGCTATCTGAAGACCAAGGTCGACGCCGGCGCCTCGTTCCTGATCACCCAGCTCTTCTTCGACAATCGGGTCTACTTCGAGTTCGTCGAGGCCGCGCGGGCGGCGGGCATCGATGTGCCGATCCTGGCCGGCGTCATTCCGGTCTCCAACCTCGCCCAGACGAGGCGTATCTGCGACCTCTGCGAAGCCTCGATTCCGACCCGCCTCGAAGAGGCCTTCGAGGCGGCCGGAGGCGACGAGGATGCCGAGTTCCAGCTCGGCGTCGCCTACGCCGCGCAGCAGTGCGCGGAGCTGCTTCTGAGCGGGGCGCCGGGCATCCACTTCTACGCGCTCAACAAGGCGCCGGCGACGCGGGCGGTGCTCAGCGCGCTGCACGCGGCACGGCCCTGGGAACGGGCCGGGGCGACGGCCGGGGCCGGCTCGGCCCAGGACTGATCTAAACTGCCGCCGATCGATCATGGCTAATCGCAGGGAGGAAGAGCGGGAACGACTGCGCGAAGTGCGCCAACAGCGCCAGTCGTCGCGCGCGAAATCGGGCCAGCGGAGGCTGATGCTCGCGTATGTCGGGGCCGGGATCGTCGGCCTCGCGGTGTTGGCCGGGATCGTCGCTGTCATCGTCAGCTCCGGCGGTGGAGGCGGAGGGGCGACAACCGACGCCCACATCGAACAGGGCAGCGGCAGCACCAACGGAGTCGAACCCGACAACCGGACCGGGACCCCGCCGCCGCCGGCCAAGTTGACGAACCTGAAGGTCGCGGCGAAGAAGGCCGAATGCGATCTGCGGCTGCACCTCAAGGACGAGGGCCACACCCACATCGCACCGGGCTCCCAGACCCCCGACTACAAGACCAACCCGCCGACCTCCGGCAACCACGTCGAACCGCCCTTCCAGCAGGCCGACGGCGCCTACGCCGAAATGCCCGAAGAAATCGACATGGTCCACTCGCTCGAGCACGGCCGGATGGAGATCCAGTACAGCCCCGACCTAACCGAAAAACAGCAGCTGGAACTGAAGGGGCTCTACGACACGATGTACGGTGGCGCCCTCTTCTTCCCGAACGACAAGATGGACTACAAGGTGGCGGCCACGACCTGGACCAACCTGCTCGGCTGCGACGAATACAAGGGCTCGGTCACCGACGACGCGATCCGCGCCTTCGGCGAGTTGACCTGGGGAAAGTACGGCGGCGAGCCGGTCAACGGATTCGGCCTCAAAACCGGCCCGACTCCGGCCGAACCGGCCGAACCCTCCTAGTCACCGCGAGCGGTATGCCGGGAAGTACCGGCCCGTGTCGCGGCCGCCGCTCAGGTGGGCGTAGGCCCTCGAGTCGCAGACGATCTCCGAGGTGTGCCACGGCATCTCGCGGTTTGCGAAGCCGCGCTTGAACTCCTCGAGCCGGTCGCCGCGGGTGATTCCCCCGCCGAGGTTGAGCGGCAGGCCCCGCTCGGCGGCAACCTCGACCAGGGCCGTGACCACGTTCTTCATCGGCGAGTCGCCGAGGCTCGAGTCGGAGCTGCCGCTGAGGTAGTAGTGGAGGAAGCCGTCGCTCTCGACGAGGATCGAGCCTGCGGCCACCCCACCGTCGGGGGCGTCGGCCAGCGCCAGCCAGGCGCGATCCGACTCGAGGATCCGGTTGAAGTAGGCGGCGCCGAAGTAGTAACGCTGGTCGGCGTTGGTGCGGCGCATCGTCTCCTCGTAGGCGGCGAGGAATCCGGCGCGATCCTCGGGGCCGGTATCGGCACCGGCGACGATCCGCACCTCGTATCCGGCGCGCCGGTTGCGGTTGATCTGGTTGCGGTCGCTTCCCCGGGTCTTCGCCGGCTGGGCGGGGTCGGCGATCTGGACGACGTTGCGCTCGCTCGCACCGACAAGCGGGGGGTCGCCGAGGTTGTGGCGGAGGAATGCCGCGACCAGGCCGGTCGGGGCGAAGTCGATCGAGGCGGGATCGATCGGCCGCCCGCCCGCGTCGCGGAGGCCGGGGTAGCCGTAGGGGGAGGTCGCGTCGACCTGCTCGGTGCCCGGGATCTCGCGGACGATGATCGGGGCCGCGAGCTCACGGCCTCCGGCCTGGATCCGAAGCGTATGGGTGACTCCCTCGGCGTCGAGGAACTCGCGCGAGCGGAAGAACTCGGCGTCGGCCCCCGCCTCGCCGCGGTCGGCGATCAGCTCGGCGGCCCCCTTCACAACAATTGCTCGCGCTTCGCTCGCTGCGCAAAGAACCAGAGATGCATGCTTGCTCGCTCTGCGCTCACGGTAGGAGGTCCGCCGCGGCCGCGCGGAACTCGCCCGGGAGCACCCCCCAGACCTCGCAGTCCGCCGCGGCCCCGCCGTCACGGCGCAGGTGCCCCCGCATCGTCCCCTCGTGCCGCCAGCCGAGGCTGGTTACGACCCGCTTCGCGGCCTCGTTGTGCGCGGGGATCCGGCCGTAGACGCGGTGGGCGCCGAACTCGTCGAAGGCCTTCGAGATCGTCAGCGCCTCGGCGCGGCGGCCGACGCCGCGGCCGCGGACTTCGTCGCCGATCAGCGCCCCGAGCTCGGGGGCGGTCTGGCGGAAGAGGCCGTACAGAGCGGTGAAACCGACCGGCTCGGAATGCCCCTCGACGACGATCGCGTACTTGCGGTCCTCGCCGTCATCGACCATCGCCCGCGCCACCCATCCCTCGGCGTCCTCGAGCGAGAAGCTGTCGCGCTGCTCCATCAGCGTCCTGGTCGCCTCCGGGTTGTTGAACCAGCGATGGACTGCGGCGGCGTCGCCGGGCTCGAACGGGCGCAGGCTGACCTCTGGTCGCTCCGACACAGCCTCAACCCTAGCCAGCGCTCAGTCGGGGGCGAGCCCGTGGCCGGTGACGAGCAGCCAGGCGGTCCTGGCGAGGATCCGCAGGTCGAGGCCGGCGCTGCGACGTTCGACGTAATCGATGTCGAGCTCGATCCGCTCCTCCCAGGGGATCCCGGCCCGCCCCTGGACCTGTGCCCAACCGGTGATCCCCGGCCGCACCTCGTGGCGGCGGCGCTGGCGGGGCGTGTAGTCGTCGACCTGGGCCGGGATCGTCGGGCGCGGGCCGACAAGCGCCATCTCGCCGCGGACGACGTTGACGAGGTTCGGGATCTCATCGAGCGAGGTGCGGCGCAGAAAGCGGCCGATCCCCGTCACCCGCGGGTCGTCCCGGGTCACCACGGTCCCGTAGCCGACCGGGTCCGAGCCCTCGACCATCGTCCGCAGCTTCATCATCTCGAACTCGCGGCCGTCGAGCCCGACGCGGCGCTGGCGGTAGAGGACCGGGCCGCGGCTGCCGAGCCTGATCGCGACCGCGACGACGAGCAGAAGCGGTGAGAGGACCACCAGGGTGAGGACGGAGACGATGAGGTCGAAGGCGCGGGGCAATGTCAGCGCGTCCCCTCCGCCTTCTCCCAGGTCCCCGGCGAGCCGTGGAGGACGCGGTCCCAGAGCCCGACCGCGATCGAGGCGGTGGTGAGGACGTAGTAGCGGGCGACCCGGAACGGCGCCTGGGGGACGACCCAGCCGCAGGCGGCCGCGAGAAGGAAGCAGAGCTGGAAGGTCATCGTCAGCGAGTAGACCCAGCCGTTGCCGAGCAGGGCGACGTTGGCGGCGAGGGCGACAAGGTGAAGGAGCGGGGTCAGGTAGCGGAGCAGCCGGTGGGAGAAGAGCTCAAGCATGTAGAGCGGCGAGTAGCCGCGGGGCGAGAGCATCCCTTCGCCGATCACGATGTCCCAGAGCCCGACCATCATCCGGCGTTTGCGGGCGAACTCGCCCTCGATCGTCGGCACCATCTTCTCCTCGGCGCTCGCCCCCGGCGAGTAGCGCGAGCGCAGCCCGCGCTTGGCGAGCAGGAACGGGAACGAGAGGTCGTGACTGCCCGACGGCCTCAGGGGGACATAGGCATCGCGGTGGACGGCGTAGATCGCGCCGTTTCCGGCGGTGACCCCGGCCAGCCGCGACTCCATCTCGCGGACCTCCATCTCGTAGCGCCAGTAGGCGCCCTCGAGGTTGTCGCCCTCGGGCGAGAGGAACCGGACCTGGCCGCAGACGTAGCCGACGCGGGCGTCGGCGAATGGCTCGACGAGGCTGCGGAGCGCGTCCGGCGACCAGACGCTGTTGGCGTCCGAGAAGGCGAGGATCTCACCCTCGGCCCGCTCGGCGGCGGCGTTCTGGGCGGCGGTCTTGCCGGCGCGCGGGAGCTCGAGGACGAGGTCGGCGCCGGCCTCGCGGGCGCGCCCGGCGGTCTCGTCATCGGAGCCGTCGGAGGCGACGATCACCTCGAGCAGCTCGCGCGGGTAGGAGAGCGCGAGCGCGTTGGCGACCTTGGCCGCGATCACCTCCTCCTCGTCGTGGGCGGCGATGATCAGCGAGACCTTCGGCGGCGGGTCGATCTCCCCGTAGGCCGGCGGCTTGCGGAAGCGGACGAAGAGGCGGAGCAGCAGCGGGTAGCCGAGGTGGGTGTAGGCGATCAGCGCGACGCTGACCCAGAAGAGGATTGCGGCCAGGGTCATCGACATTCCTCCAGGAGCTCCTCGTAGAGGTCGAGCGTCTTCTCGGCGGCCGTGTCCCACGAGTAGGGCCCGGCCGCCGCCGCCGCAGCGGCCTCGCCGAGGGCGCGGCGCTGAGGCTCGTCGCCGACCAGCTCCTCGAGGACCGCGGCAAGCGCCCGCGGGTCCTCGGGCGGGACGAGGCGGGCGGCACCGTGGGCGGCGACCTCGGGGAAGCCGCCCACCTCGCTCAGCACCATCGCCTTGCCGAAGGCGAGGCCCGTGTAGAGGACGCCGGACTGCTCGGCGTCGCGATAGGGGAGGACGAGGAGGTCGGCACGACGGAGGATCGCCGGGACCTCGGCGTCCTCGACGAAGCGGGTGACGAAGCGGACCGTCCCGCGGGCGCGGGCGGCTGCCGCGCGCAGCGGCCCGAGCTCCATCCGCGGGTTGCCGACGATCCAGAGCTCGGCGCCCTCGATCCCGGCGTAGGCCTCGAGCAGAGTGTCGAGGCCCTTGTAGGGGCGAAGGAGGCCGAAGAAGAGGATCACCGGGCCATCGGGGTCGCCGAGCTCGGGCGGCAGCGGCCGCTCCTCGTCGAGCTCGGTCAGGTAGTCGAAGGCGCCGTGGTGGATTACCCGGATCCGCGACCGGTCGAGCCCGACCTCGGTCCGCAGCCGCTCGGCGCCGTGCTCCGAGTGGGCAACGACGGCCTCCATCCGGCCGAAGGCGCGTCTGGCGCTCGCGACCTGGCGGCGGCTCGGCTCCGGGGGCAGGATGTAGTGGGCGGTCATCACCCGTGGCCGGGTCGGGGGAAGCAGCATCGAGTCGAGGCCGGGGACGGTCAGCCACTGGTAGTGGACGACGTCGGTATCGGCGTTGCGCCTGAAGGAGAGCATGTCGGAGACATGCTCGGCCATCTTGCGGGCCCGGCGTCCCCTGGCATCGAGCCCGCGGGCGGCGCTGCGCCGATAGAAGCGCTCCTCCACCCGGTAGCCGTCGGCGGCCGGAACGGGCCCATAGAGAAAGCGGCTGGTCAGCAGCTCGACCTCGGCGCCGCGTCGAGACAGAGCCGCGGCGAGGGCGCGGTCGTAGGGCGGCGTGAAGGCCGAGGGATCGACCAGCTGCACTCGCATCGAGACGGGATTATCGTGACGATGCCGTAGGAGGGACGGAGGCCGGGCGCCGTGGGCCGGGAAAGCTCGGCGGGGAGTCCGGCATCACGGACGCCCTCGGGTCGCGCGGCAGGGGCGCTGGACTCCGAGCGGGGGGAGCTCCTCGTGGGTTCGCTCCGGCGGGGCACTGGATGGTGATTCGGGGGGAGCTCTTGAAAGGCGAGGCCGCGCAGCTTCCCTCTCTGCTGCCGGGGTTCGTCTTCCTGGTCACGCTCCCGGCCGCCGGGCAGGACAGGGCGCTTGAGCTCTCTAGGAAAACCGGGCAGTCGGTGAAGCGAGCGCTCGAAGGATGAATATCGTGACCGCGTGGCGCCAAAGCTCTCCTACTGCGTCGTCAACACCGAAGGGCGCGAATTCCTGTTCGCCTGCCTCGACGCGATCGAGCGCACCCATCCGGCCGGGGTCGAGCGCGAGATCCTCGTCCTCGACAACGCTTCCAGGGATGGGTCGGCGGACGCGGTCCGGGACCGCGGCGGCGAAATCCGGCTGATCGAGCTTGAGCAGAGGACCGGGAAGGGCGCCAACGACTCGACCCTGATGTGCGAGGCGAAGGGCGAGTACTGCCTGCTCCTGAATGAGGACTCCGAACTGCGGCCAGGGGCGGCGGCGGCCCTCCTCGAGGCGATGGAGGCCGACCCGAGCGCGGGCGCCGCGGGGGCCCAGCTGCTCGACTCCGAGGGCCGGCCCGTCCCCTGCGCCTGGAAATTCCCCGGGGTCGGGACCGCCGCCGCCGGCGCCCTCTTCCTGCACAGGCTGCTGACCGTGCAGAGCCGCGGCGATCGGACCAGCGTCGTCGACTGGGCGCAGTCGAGCGCGCTGCTGGTCCGCCGCGCAGGCGGCGGAGTCGGTCGGCTACATGGACCCCGAGTTCTTCGTCTATTACGACGAGTGCGACTTCTGCCGCCGCCTCGCCGAGGCCGGCCACCACACGCTCTACGTGCCCGATGCCGAGGCGGTCCACCACGACCAGCTCTCGACCGACCTTGCGGCAGGACTCCCCCGGATCGTCGAATTCCACCGCAACCGCGATCTCTACATGCGCAAGCACGGCTCCCCCCTCGGCGCCCTCGCGGTGCGGGTGCTGACCGCCTGGTCCTACGCGGTCCGCGCCGCGGTCGCCGCGATCGTCCCCGGCCGGCCGGCCCGCGTCTACTGGGCCCACGCCCGCCAGGCGCTGTTTCCGGATCGCGGCGAGTCGCTCCGGGATCGCTCGGTCAGCTAGTCGAGTCTTCGTCCCATCGGGCGACCTCGGCCGCCTCGGGAATCGAGCCCTCGACCGCCGGCCGCTCGCGGCTGGCGGCGGTGAACATGCCGACCAGGGCGACCGGGTGGCGGAGGTGGCCGAGCCAACCCCGCTCCTCGTCGGTGAAGAACCCGGTGACGAGCAGGGTCGCCGGGTAGAGCAGCCAGACGACGATCCTCCCGAGCAAACCGGCCACGCCCTCGGTCGGCAACAGCAGCTCCCCGATCGCGACCAGGCCGACCGAGATCCCGATCACCCGCGCCAGCCTCCCCCATTCATAGGGGACCGGGAAGACCCGCTGGGTGAACCGGTACATCAGCGCGATCACCACCAGGTAGGAGACGACCAGCGCGATCCCGGCGCCGACGATTTCGAGCGACGGGACCAGGATCAGGTTGAGTGCGATGTTGACCACGAGGGCCGTCGCGGTCGCCGGGAGGTTGAACTCGGTGCGGCCGGTTCTGCCGAGGATCACCAGCAGGACCAGGTAGAGCGCGTAGAGGGTGACCGCGGTCGAGAGCAGGCCGATCGCTTCGTAGGACTCGAAGAACTTCGGGGCGGCGAGGGCGCGGACGATCCAGCGCGAGAACAGCCACATCGCGATCACGACGAAGGAGCAGGCGGCGAGGAACCAGGTGACCACCGCGGAGTAGGCGCGGCGTGCCTCGTCGTCGTCCGCAATCGAGTAGGCGAGCGGCGGCCAGGCGAGTTGGAAGCCGCGGACAAGAACGTTGACCCCCTGGGCGAACTTGACCGCCAGCGAGTAGAGGCCGGCCGCGCCAAGGCCGACGGTGCGGACGATGATGATCCGGTCGACGAAGTTGAGCGCGTAGAGCGAGAGCTCGGCCGGCATCGTCGGCAGCCCGAAGCGCAGCTCCCGCCGTAGCAGGCGCGCGGTCGACCCAGAGCGAGAGGCGACGGCGCTGGATGAAGATCAGGGCAAGGACGACGACCGCGCCGCTGATGTAGCTGCCGAGCAGGAGGCCCCGGGCGCCTTCGTCACGCCCGACGACGAGGATTACGGTGAGGGCGATCGCGGCGAGGACGTTGATCAACGTCACCCCGAAGAACGCCTTCGCCCGCTCCTCGAGCCGGAACAGGGTCAGCAGGTACTCATGCAGCGTCGCGACCCAGAGGCCGCCGATCGCGATCCGTGCCAGCTCGGTCGCCGGGCGGTCGAGGAGCGCTTCGGAGATCGGCTTCGCGAACGGCAGTGCGATCAGCGCCGCGACCGTCGCGAACCAGAACAGCGCCGCGAACGAGGTCGCGACCACCTTCTGCGGATCCTCGCCACCCTTGTAGTAGAAGCGGAGGACCGCCTCGATCACCCCGAACCGGACGACGATGCTGGCGGCGACGACGGCGGCGAACAGGACCTCGGCGGCGCCGTAGTCGGCCGGGGTCAGGTAGCGCGTGTAGAGCGGCAGCAGCGCGACCGCGATCAGCTTCGAGAGGATGTTGGCCGCCGTGTAGGCGGCACCGGTCGTCGCTAGGCGGCGGAGGTAGCCCGACATAGGGGTGAGCCTAGGTGGGCTCGCGGACCGCGGCTCCTGCCAGCGAGGCCCCGATCGCGATCAGGACCCAGGTGATCGGGTCCTCGTAGAAGCCGGCGTAGGCCATCGTGTGGACCAGGAGTGCGACGAAGGTCGGCCAGCACCGCCACCCGCCCCACGGCTTCCGCGGCGCGACCGAACAGCCCCGCCCCCATCGTCCAGAGCGCGCACCCGATCAGGGCCGCGTAGGCGGCAAGGCCGATCAGACCCTGCTCGGCGGCGACCGTCACCGGCTCGGTGTGGGAGACGGAGACCGGGGCCTTCCTGGTTGCGATGTGCTCGCGGTAGGCGGCCGGGAACGACCCGGCGCCGTAGCCCCAGACCGGGCGCCGGGCGAAGAGGTCGGCGCCGCCGGAGACGAGGTTGGCGCGTCCCCCGGTGTCGACGTTGAGGCGCGACGGGTTGAGCGACGAGGAGCCGCCGATGAAGACCACCGCGAGCGCGCCGGCGACGAGGGCGACCCCGACCGCGGCGAGGGTCCAGCGCACGCTCCAGCGCAGCGCAGCGAGGACCGCGAGGCCGGCGAGGAGGGCGGCGAAGCTCGACTGCGAGAAGGTCGGGACCAGGCCGAACCAGAGGACGGCGACGAGCGTGGTCAGCTTCGCCAGTTCCCGCCGCTCCTTTGCCCAGAGCAGCGCCGACATCGCGATCACGATCGCCAGCGCCAGGTAGCGACCGTAGATGTTGGGGTCCCAGAAGATCGAGTTGACGCGGAAGTAGGTGTGGAACTCGTTCGAACGGATCACCTGGTCGTTCCAGAACAGGCTTTCGGTCGCGTACTCGACGGTGCCGACGGCGACGAAGGCGACGGCCTCGACGGCGACCACCCAGAGGACGGCGCGCAGCAGCCTGCGGTCCCACTCGACGTCGCCGAGCAGCGCGAAGAGGAGCGAGAACGGGACGAAGAAGAAGCAGACGTTCTGGATCGATTTCGAGAAGTCGGGCGAGTAGAGCGACTGCAGGGCGTAGAGGACGACGACCGCGGCGAGGACTTTCGGCAGCAACGCCGCCACCTGGCCGGCGGGCCTCGGTCTCGAGGGCGCGGCGCTGAGATCGCGCAGCGCGGTGGCGAGGACTCCTCCGGCGATCACCACGTAGAGCGGCACCAGGAGGTTGGCGGTGTCGCCGCCGGCGTGGAGGGGGATGCGGAACGGGAGCGCGGCGACGATCGCGAGCGGGATCGCCGCCGGCCAGCGACGGAAGGCGGCGGCGAGGACGCCGCAGGCCGCGATCCCGGCGATCGCCAGCGCCACGAGCCGCGCCGGGTCTTCGCGGAGGTCGGAGATCTCCGGTGAGTTCCACTGATCGGCGAGGATCAGAAGCGGGAAGCAGAGGACGGCGAACAGCATCGCCGCCGAGCGCCGGGGCCCCGCCGGAAGCAGGATCGAGGCCGCCGCCGCCGCGGAGACGGCCAGCAGGGCCGCCCCGGCCAGGACGTCGCTCAAGTCTGGCCCCCGGCCCGGGCCCGCGGATGACAGCCCTTCAGGGGCCGGCGCGGTGCGCTGTGCAGGCGCATCACCCCTCCCGGCACCAGCATCCGGTCCTGGCCCAGCATTTTCACCCGGAGCTTGTAGCGGCCCGGCAGGTGCCACCCCCCCACCCCGGATCCTTCCGTCCCAGTAGAAGGTGAAGAAGGTGTAGCGCTTCAGGTACTCGTCGCGGGCGAGGGTAACGATCAATTTGCCGCCGGGCTTGACGATCTGAACATCGGCGTCGTCGGACTGGGTCATCCGGAACCGGATCCGCATCCGGTCGTGGCGGCAGTCGAGGTTCGGGGTGAAGGCGTGGCTCGGCCGGGCGGCGGGATGGAGCCTGGGGACGGCGACGAAGCTGACCCGGTCGAGGACCAGCGGATCGCGCTTCAGCCGCTGCGACCAGGCGAAGGCCGCGAGGGTGGCGACGACGAGCAGCGCGAAGACGACGCTCGCGAGGCTAGCCCGGCGACGAGGCATTGTCCTCGCCGACCACGACCGAGACCGGCGCCCCGGCAGAGACCGATTCGATCTCCGGGATCATCGGGCGCACCTGCGAGATCTCGAGCGCCTTAGCGACCCTGTGTGCCTCGGGTGCGCTCCCCTGCTCGAACATGACAACACTGTTGGTGAAGCTGGTCGCGCTGTTGGTCACCGCGCCCAACTTGAAGCCCTTGCCCTCGACCATGTCGCCGTAGGTCGCCGCCAATCCCGGGACCGCGGTCCCGTTCAGGACCGTGACCTCGATTTCGCCCGGCTTCAGCACACCGGACTGCTTCGACCCGCCCCCCTTTCCGGCCGCCTCGCCGTTACCCGACTGCGTCACCGCGTAGGCGACCCCGCCGG
Organism: uncultured Solirubrobacterales bacterium; assembly: GCA_963805455.1. Lineage (GTDB taxonomy): Bacteria > Actinomycetota > Thermoleophilia > Solirubrobacterales > 70-9 > VRUE01. The sequence goes on along the minus strand of CAWDUJ010000006.1, from coordinate 203,691 downwards.
CGATCAGGACGACGACGACGAACAGCCCGACCAGGTAGCGGGGTTCGGCCAGCCGGCCCCCGAGCGAGAGCCGGTCCCGGATCCGCTCGCCGCGGGTCATTTCCGGGAGGCCGTCCTCGCGGCGGCGGCGGCGTTCCTCGCGCAGGTCCGTAGCCTCGCGCTCAGCGGTCCGGGCCTCCTCGAGTTTGCGCAGCTCTTCGGCGCGCTGGGCGGCGACGGTCGAGGTCGCCTCCTTGCGCTCGGCGTCGCGCTCGGGCGCCGAGCCGGCCCATTCGCGCAGCCTGCGGATGTCTCGTCCCTGTGTGAACGCGAGCATCGTGAGGATGGCGAGTCCAAGGAACGCGACCAGGCCGGCGTAGGCCCCGATTTCCTGGATCAGATCAAGCAAGTGGGGGCGAGAGGCTACCCGTCGAGGCCGACTGCCGCCGTGTCATCGGAGCCGGCCGTGATCAGAGCGACGACCCGTTCGGCGAGGTTTACCTCATCGCCGGCCATCACCATGTGCTCGAGCGAGTTGAGGGTGGAGTCGACCCAGTCGGGGTCGAGCGGGGTTTCGCGGACGGCCCGGTGGATCCGCTTTGCGGCGGTCGGCTGCGGGTTCTCGCCGGAGCCGAACAGCTCCTCGTGGAGCTTCTCCCCGGGGCGCGGCTTGGTGAATTCGACCGCGATGTCGGTTTCGGGCTCGTATCCGGCGAGCCGGATCATGTTGTTCGCGAGATCGACGATCTTCACCGGTTCGCCCATGTCGAGGACGAAGACCTCGCCCTTGCCGGCGCCGATGTCGCCGGCGCGGATAACCAGCTGTACGGCCTCCGGGATCGTCATGAAGTAGCGGGTCATCGCCGGGTGCGTCACGGTCACCGGCCCACCGCGCTCGATCTGGCGGCGGAAGAGGGGGACGACGCTTCCCGACGAGGCGAGCACGTTGCCGAACCTGACCGCCGCGAACCCCGTCCCTGGGTGCTTGTCGGCGGCCGTCTCGATGATCCACTCGGCCATCGCCTTCGAGGCCCCCATCACCGTCTGCGGGTTGACGGCCTTGTCGGTCGAGATCAGGACGAACCGCTCGACATTCGAGGCGGCGGCGGTCTCCGCCGTGATCCGGGTCGCGATCGCGTTGTTGCGGACCGCCTCCAGCGGGTTCGCCTCCATCAGCGGCACGTGCTTGTAGGCGGCGGCGTGGAAGACGACGCCCGGCTTGAACCGCTGCATCACCTCGAGCATCCGGTGCGGCTCCTTGCAGTCGGCGAGGACCGACTCGACGTTGGTGAAGTGACGCTCCTCGACCATCTCGCGGTCGATCTGGAACAGGTTGTCCTCGGCCTGGTCGAGCATCACCAGGAGCCGAGGCTGGACGCGGGCGATCTGGCGGCAGAGCTCGGAGCCGATCGACCCGCCGGCGCCGGTGACGAGGACGATCCGGTCGCGCAGGTAGGCGCCGACCCGGTCGAGCTCGACGACGATCGGGTCGCGGCCGAGGACGTCCTCGACCTGGACATCTCGAAGCTGGCGGTTGAGCTGTACCCCGCCGCGGAGGAGCTCGAAAACCGTCGGCAGCGTCCGCACCCTGATCCCGCGCTCCCGGGCGGCGGCGACAACCTTGCCCCGCACGAGCCCCGGCGCCGAGGGGATCGCGATCACGACTTCGTCGGGCTCGGTCTCGTCGAGGATCCGCTCGATCGCGTCGGTCGTGCCGAGGACCTTCAGCCCCAGCATCCTCATCCCCTGCTTTCGGGGGTCGTCGTCGACGAATCCGATCGCGGTCGAGCCGAGGTTCGGGTTGAGATGGAGCTCGCGGACGACCATCTGGCCGCCGGAACCGGCGCCGATCACCAGCACCTCGTGTTTGGGGACGAGATGGCCGTGACTCGGCCGCTCGACGATCAGCCGCACCGCGAGCCGGGCGCCGGTGATCAGCAGCAGGGTCAGCATGAAGTCGATCACCGCGACCGAGCGGGGCAGCCCGTCTTCGAACGGCTGGATCACGGTGAAGAGGACAACCAGGATCGCGCTGGCGGCGGCGACCGCGCGGACGATCATCAGGAAATCGCCACCGCTCACGTAGCGCCACCACTTCTGGTAGAGGCCGAAGGCGGCGAAGATCGCCAGCTTGCCGAGGATCACGAACCCGACCGCCTGGGCGAAGAGGACCTCGTAGCGGCGCGGCAGGCCGCGCGGGTCGTCGAGGAAACGGAGGCGGAAGGCGAGGTAGAAGGCGAGCGCGACCAGCACCCCGTCAGCGGCGAGCTGGAGGAGGCGATTGCGGTAGACAGGGTGGTTCAGGCGACGCATTACGGAAAATACCTTTCGCGCTTCGCTGACTCGATCTTAGTTGCTACCCGGCTCCCTGCCTACAATCCCCGGTCCCCGCATGCTCCCCTTCGCCAGCTTCTCAGACTTCTTCCTCAACCCGATCGTCAACGCGGGGACCGACTTCATCAGCAGCACCGGCCTTCCGGCGGTCTTCATCCTGATGACGCTCGAGTCCGCGTGCATGCCGATCCCGAGCGAGGCGATCATGCTGTTCGCAGGCTCCAGCGTCGCCGCCGGCGAACTGACCCTGTTCGGGGTCGTCACCGCCGGGGTGCTGGGGAACCTTGCCGGCTCCTGGATCGCCTACGCGGTCGGGTATTACGGCCGCCTCGACCTGCTCGAGAAGAACAAGCTGATCCACATCAGCCCGAAACACCTCAAATGGGCCGACGACTGGTTCGAGCGCTACGGCAGTGCCACCGTCTTCTTCTCACGGATGCTGCCGATCGTCCGCACCTTCATCTCGCTGCCGGCGGGGGTGGCGAAGATGCCGTTCTGGCGCTTCACGACGTACACGCTGCTCGGCTCCATCCCCTGGGTCCTGGCGCTGGCGCTGATCGGCAAGGCGGTCGGCGAGAACTGGGAAGAGTGGCGCGAACACCTCCACTACCTCGACTACGTCGTCGTCCTCGCTGTGATCGCTCTGATCGCGTACTTGCTGATCCGGCGGCGGCGGCGGCGCGGGCTGGAGCCCGCGCCGGACCCCGACCCCGACACCGCCGGCTCGGGCGGAGCTTGACCCGAGGGGCTGACGGCCGCATCCCCGCCGGCCGGGCGCTGGCGCTGGGAGTCGTCCAGGGGCCGGCCGAGCTGCTGCCGGTCTCCAGCTCCGCCCACATCGTCCTCGTCCCCTGGCTCGCCGGCTGGGATTGGGACGGGCTCGACCCGGAGGTCCGCAAGAGCTTTGAGGTCGCCCTCCATGCGGGTGCCGCCGCGGCGCTCCTGATCGGCCAGCGGCAGCTGATCGTCGAGGAGCTGCGGAGCTTCGACCTGCGGCGGGCGCTGCTCCTCAGCCTCTCCTTCCTCCCCGCCGCTGTCGTCGGCTACACGCTCGAGCGCCCGATCGAGCAACGCCTCGGGGGGCCGCGGGCGACGGCGCTCGGATTGCTCGCCGGTGCCGCGGCGATGCTTGCCGCTGACCAGCGGCCGCAGGAGCGGGGACGCGGGGACGCCACCCCGACCGACGGGTTGGTCCTCGGGGTCGCCCAGGCGGCGGCGCTCGTCCCGGGCGTCTCGCGCAACGGGATCACCCTCGCCGCCGCGCGCTGGCGCCGCTTCTCGCGCGACCAGGCCAACCTCCTCTCGCGGACAATCGCGCTGCCGATCATCGTCGGCGCCAGCATCCTCAAGGGGGTGCGGCTGCGGCGCCGCGGCGCCTCTCCCGAGCTGCGGCGCGCGATGGCCATCGGGGTCGGCGCCTCGTTCGCCTCGACCCTCGCCTCGCAGCGTCTGATCGGGCTCGTCGAGCGCGACCGGGCGCTCTGGCCCTATGCCGTCTACCGGGCCGGCCTCGCCGCCGCGGTTCTTGCGAAGCTGAGAAACAATGAGTAAGGATGTCTATGCGCAGGCGGGGGTCGACCAGGAGGCGGCTGACTCCGCCGTCGCCGCGCTCGTCGGTGCTCTCGGGAGGATCCAGCTCGGGCGGCCGTCGCTGCAGGTGCCGCTGCCCGGCCACTACGCGAGCGTGATCCGGATCGACGACCGGACCGGGATCGCGCTCTCGACCGACGGCGTCGGGACGAAGCTTCTCGTCGCCGAGCAGCTCGGCCGCTTCGATACCGTCGGGATCGACTGCGTCGCGATGAACGTCAACGACGTGATCTGCGTCGGCGCCGAGCCGCTGGCAATGCTCGACTACATCGCGATCGAGCGCGCCGACCCCGAGGTCTGCGAGCAGATCGGGATCGGCCTTGCGCGCGGAGCCGAACTGGCCGGGGTCGAGATCCCCGGCGGCGAGCTCGCCCAGCTCGGCGACCTGGTCCGCGGCTTCGATGTCGCCGGGGCGTGTTTCGGAACGGTCGCGCTCGACGCGATCATCGACGGCTCGACGGTCGCAGCCGGGGACCCGGTGATCGGGCTGCCCTCGAGCGGGGTCCACTCCAACGGCTACACGCTTGCGCGCTCGGCGCTCGACGGGCTTCCCCTCGACGAGGACCCGGCCGGCCGCCTCGGCCGGCCCCTCGGCGATGTCCTCCTCGAGCCGACCGAGATCTACGCCCGACCGGTCGTCGAGCTGCTGCGCTCGAACGTCGACGTCCGCGGGCTCGCCCACATCACCTCCGGCGGCCTCGAGAACCTGCTGCGGATGGCCGCCGAGGTCGGCTACGAGATCGACGCGCCGCTGCCGGTGCCGCCGATCTTCGAGCTGATCGACGAGCGGGCCGGCGTCGGCGACGAGGAGATGCACCGGGTCTTCAACATGGGATGCGGCTTCTGTTGCGTCGTCGCCGCCGAGGACGAGGCCGCGGCGCTGGAGCTCCTGCGCAAGCACCACCCGGGTGCGAGCCGCATCGGTCGCGCCTCCGCCGCCGTGGGCGAAATCTCCCGCGCCTGAGCGGGAGACGCCGCCGGGACAGAGAACCCACATCGGGACGGCCCGTGCCCGACAATGGACCCAGAAACATGGATGCTCGCTCGACCTCTGCCCGGATGATCGGAACCGTGCTCTCCGGCCGTTACCGGCTGGAGGCGAAGCTCGGCAGCGGCGGGATGTCGACCGTCTACCTGGCCCGCGACGAGACGCTCGACCGGCCGGTGGCGGTGAAGGTGATGCACCGCGAGATGTCCGAGCAGCCGGACCAGCTCGAGCGGTTCCGCCAGGAGGCCCGCGCAGTGGCCAAGCTCTCCAACCCGAATGTCGTCTCGGTGATCGACGCCGGCGAGGACGAGGGCCACCCCTACATCGTCTTCGAGTACGTCAAGGGCGAGACCCTGAAGCAGCGGATCGCACGGGTCGGGGCGCTCGACACCCAGGAGGCACTGGCCTACGCGATCGAGATCGCCCGCGGCCTCAGCGTCGCCCACGCGCGGCAGATGGTCCACCGTGACATCAAGCCGCAGAACGTCCTGATCGACGAGGAGGGCCGCGCCAAGCTGACCGACTTCGGGATCTCGCGCCAGCTCGAACAGGACGGGATGACCGCCACCGGGCGCGTCCTCGGCACCACCGACTACGTCGCCCCCGAGCAGGCGATGGGACGTGGCGTTGACCCCCGCTCCGACGTCTACTCGCTCGGCGTCGTCCTCTACGAGATGCTGGTCGGGCAGGTCCCGTTCCACGCCGATAGCCAGGTCGGCGTCGCGATGAAACACGTGAACGAGGACCTGCCGGACGTCCAGCGGCGGCGGCCCGAGGTCTCGGCGGCGGCGGCGCTGGTGGTCGAGAGATCGACCGCGAAGAACGCCGAGGAGCGCTACCACTCGATCGGCGAGATGATCGACGACCTCGAGACCGCGCTCGAGGTAGAGGCGGCGCGGGCGGGCTCGACGACCGGCGAGGCGACCAGCGTCCTCGAGGCGGTGCCGCCGCCGAAGCGCAAGCTCTCGAGCCGGGCACGCTGGTCCTGGGCGGCGATCGTCGGACTGCTGCTGGTCGCCGGCGGGGCGCTGCTCGCGGCGCAGCTGATCTCCGACGGCCTGTTCGGCGGTGGTGGCGCCAACAAGGGCAAAGGAGCGCCGGTCGAGGTCACCTCGGCGACCGACTACGACCCTCAGGGCGACGGCGAGGAGGTCGGCAGCAAGGTTAAGCTCGCGGCCGACGGCGACCCGACCGGGACCGCGTGGGAAACCGAGCACTACGACTCCGACGTCTTCGCCGGGACCAAGACCGGCCCCGACCCGGGGGTCGGCATCTACGTCACCGTCAACTCGCCGGCGCGGCCGAAAACGATGATCGTCCGCACCCCGACGCCGGGCTGGGACGCGCAGGTCTTCGCCGCCGCCGCCGGCCCCCCCTCCGACCTGACCGGGTGGGACGAACCCGTTGGCGACATCTCCGACGCCCCGAGCACCGCGGAGATCGGCCTCAGGGTGCCCCAGCCCTCGACCTACTTCCTGCTCTGGTTCACCAAGGCCTCCGAAGCCCGTGACCAGCCCGGCCGCTACCAGGTCGAAATCAGCGACATCAAACTACTCGACTGAGCGACGCTACACTCGCGCCCATGCTTGCGCGACGTATCGCCGCGACGTTGGGCGCGGCGGTCGGATTTGCGATCGCAGCGGCGGTCCCCGCCTCCGCGGCGGTGACGATCGGACAGGCGCCGCCGATCGAGGGCGGCCTGGGCGATTGCGGCCCTGCCTACACGGTGCAGATCTCAAACGTGACCGGCCCCGGCTATGCCGTTCCCCCGCCGGGCGGCGTCCTCACCCGCTGGCGGACCACCGCCACGGGCGAGCTCTCGTTTCTGCTCTGGCGCGAGGAGGGATCGAGCTTGAGGCTCCTCGCCAGTGATCCTCGAACCGTCTCCGGCGGTGGGGAGTTCGCGGTCCGGATCCCCGTTTCCGGCGGTGAGCGGCTTGGACTTGGGATGACGAAAGAGGTCCTGGACTGTGAGGTCTTCACGAAAAAAGGGGAAGACACGATTGGGGTGGCCGGGGAAACTGCGGTCGGCGAGGCGCCGGCGATGCTCCTCGAAGGTGGATTCCGCCTCAACGTCGCTGCCGACATCGAGCCCGACGCGGACCACGACGGCTACGGCGACGAGACCCAGGATGCCTGCGCCACCGACCCGTCCCGTCAGGGGTCCTGTGCCGACGTCGACCCGCCGGAGACCACGATCACGAAACACCCGAAGAAGAGCACCTCGAGCACCAAGGCCCGGTTTCGGTTCAGCGCCGACGAGCCCGGGTCGACCTTCGAATGCAGGCTCGACAGACGGTCGTTCAAACCCTGCAGCTCCCCGTTCAAACGGACCGTCGCGCTCGGGCGGCACAACTTCAGGGTCCGCTCCATCGATGCGGCCGGCAACCGCGATTCCACCGCGGCGAAATTCGCCTGGACCGTCACCGCGTAGCAGCGCTACGATCGGCTCGTGAGTTTCGCCCTGCGAGTGGTCGCGTGCATCGCTCTGCTCGCCTTCCCGACCGCAGCGCAGGCGGCCCAGCGCTATGCGGCGCCGGGCGCGGCCGGCGTCGAATGCACCAAACCGGAACCCTGCAATCTGGCGGACGCGATTAACGGCGCCTCGGCGAATGACGAGGTGATCGTCACCGCCGGCGATTACACGGTGACCGGGGCGCCGATCAACGTCGTCTACGGCGGCCTGCAGATACACGGGGACCCCGCGGGGCCGATGCCGCGGGTCGGCGCCGAGCTCGGCGGGCTGCCGGCGATCAACATGAACGCCCCGGACAGCAGCCTCAGCTACATCGAAGTCGTCAACCGCGAGACCGAGGGCATCGGGGTCCGCTGCGGGAGCGCCAGCTGGGTTGAAGGGGTCCGCGCGACCGGGATCGGCGAAGGCGCCGCCGGGCTGGTCCAGTTCCAGGAATGCCTGGTCCGAGACAGCCTCCTGCGAGGCGAAGGGACCAACTCGCTGGCGATCGAGTCGCTGGCCCTCGCGGCGGGGGAACCGCCATCGGTCGTCCGTAACGTGACCGCGATCGCGAGCGGAGAGAACTCGGTCGGGATCCAGGCCAGATACACGGGCGGGGCCGGGGGACACCACACCCTCGTCCTCACCAACTCGATCGCGAGCGGGGGCCGGTTCGACCTGCGGGGGGAAGACGCCCTCCAGGGACCGGGGGTGATCGATGTCTCCAACTCGAACTTCGACTCGGTCTCCGCTGACGGGGCCGCATCGGTCACCGGCCCCGCAAATCAACTCGCCCCGCCGCTCTTCGTCAACGCCGGCGTCGGCGATTACCGCGAGGCGCCTGGCTCGCCGACGATCGACGCCGGGTCACCGACGGGGATCGGGCCGCTGGACCTTGCCGGCAACCCCAGGACCCTCGGCACCGCACCCGACATCGGTGCGTTCGAGTTCGTCCCGGCGGGCGCGCCGGCGGGCGCGCTCACCTCCCTCTCGGTGTCGCCGAAATCCTTCCGCCCGCTGCCCCACGCCGGGCAGCTGGTCAGCCGGCCCTCCGCCAAGAGCCGACGTGGGGCGATCGTCAGCTACGGACTTACCGCCGCGGCCACTGTCGAGTTCGTCGTCGAACGCAGGCTCCCGGGCCGCAGGGTTGGCGGTCGTTGCCGCCGGCAGACGACCGCCAACCGCGGCAAGAAGAGGTGCGCGCGGCACGGGCGTCCCAGGGGAGCCGTCACCGAACGGGGAGCGGCGGGCCAGAACAGCTTCAGGTTCGATGGCAGGGTCAGCGGCAGGGCGCTGAAGCCGGGGAAGTACCGGCTCGTCGCCAAGGCCGGCGCCTCCGTCAAGCGGGCCGGCTTCACGATCGCCCGCTAGAACTCGTAGGAGCGGGCGCTCTCGTAACGATCGACTGCGAGCTCGACCAGGCGCCGGCACAGGTCGGGGTAGGCGAGACCGGCGGCCTCCCAGAGCTTTGCGTAGACGCTGGTCTCGGTGAAGCCGGGCATCGTGTTGACCTCGTTGACGAGGACCCTCCCGTCGGGCTCGACGAAGAAGTCGCAGCGGGCCAGGCCCGAACAGCCGCCGAGGCGGAAGGCCGCGAGGGCGAGCTCGCGGACACGCTCCTGCTGCTCGGCGGGGATCGCGGCCGGGATCACAAGCTCCATCCCGCCCTCGCCGTACTTGCGCTCGTAGTCGTACCACTGGCCGTGCACCTCGAGCTGGCCCGGCGGCGAGACCTCGACATCGTCGTTGCCGAGCAGCGAGCACTCGACCTCGCGGCCCTCGGCGGGGGCCTCGACGATCACCCGGGGGTCGTGGCGGCGTGCCTCCTCGACGGCGGCGTCGAGCGCGTCGAGGCTCTCGACCCGGCTGATCCCGACGCTCGACCCGAGCCGCGAAGGCTTCACCCAGAGCGGCAGGCCGAGCCCGGCACAGAGCTCGCGCCAGCCCTCCTCCCCCACCGCGACGAAATCGACCTGGGGGAGGCCGGCGGCGGCGAACAGCCGCTTCAGGGTCAGCTTGTCCATGCAGATCGCCGAGGAGAGGACGTCGGAGCCGACGTAGGCGACGTCGAGCCACTCGAGCAGGCCCTGGACGCTGCCGTCCTCGCCGAATGGTCCGTGCAGTGCCGGGAAGGCGACGTCGGCGCCCAACAGGCCGCCGCCGGGCGCCAGGGCGACCGCCTCGCCGTCGCAGGTCCAGTTGCCGTCGCGGGCGATCGTCACCCGCTGCGCCTCGTGGCCCGCCGCCTCGAGGCCGTTGGCGACGGCCTCCCCGGAGCGGAGCGAGACGTCGTGCTCGGAGGAGCGGCCGCCCAGGAGGACCGCGACCCTCATTCTTCGGCCGCTTCTTCGGGTTCGACTTCGGAGCCGCCGGGCGCCTGCTTGCCGACGACCAGGTTCACGGTTGAGCCGGGATCGAGTTCGGAGCCCGGGGGCGGGAACTGGTCGGTGACGCGCCCGACCTGCGAGGGGACATCGGTCTGCTGTTCCTGCACCGACGGCTGCAGACCGGCTTCGCGGACCGCTTCGACCGCTTCGGCGCGTTCCTTGCCGATCACGTTCGGGATCTTCGCCTTCTTCTTGCCCTTCGAGACGACGATCGCGACCCCCGAGCCGCGCGGCAGTTCGGATCCCGCGCTCGGCGCCTGGCGGATCACCTGTCCAGCCGGCTTCGAGCTCTGTTCTTCGGTGACACTGGGGACGAGGCCGCGGCTGCGGATCTGCTGGACGGCGAGGCTGCGGGCGGTCCCGACCAGGACCGGGACTTTCGAGAGCTTCGGGCCCTTCGAGACGGTCAGGGTCACGACCGATCCCCGGGTCGTGGTGGTCCCGCCCCGCGGTTCCGACTTGATCACCAGCCCCGATTCGACCGCATCGGAGTTGACTTCGCTCAGCTCCGTTTCGAACCCGGCGTCTTCGAGGGCGGCTTCGGCGTCTTCGGTCGAGAGGCCGGCGGTGCTCGGCACGGTGCCGCTGCCGGGACCGGTGCTGACGGTGAGGACCACCTGCGGCTTCGAGCAGAAGAAACCGAGGAAGGCGCAGTCGAGCGAGGCGTCTCCGGGCAGCGGTTCCTGCTCGAGGACGGTCCCGGCCTCCGCTTCGTTCTGCACTTTGCGGCTGTCGCCGATTTCGAATCCCTGGTTTTCGAGGCGCAGTTCGGCCTGCTGGCGCGAGCTCCCGGTCACGTCGGGCACGTTCGTGGTCGTGTCGCGTGTCAGGAAGAGGCCGAGCAGGGCGCCGATCACGATCGCCGCGACGACGGCGGCGATGATCCAGCGGCGTCGGCGTCGGCGCTCCTCCTCCTCGGGGTCGCGCACCCCGTCGACCTCGCCCGCGGTGGCGACGACCGGCGGCAGCGGCGCGAACGCCGCGGTGGCGCTGCCCTGGGCGCCGGGGTCGCGGAGCGCAGCGTCGAGGGCGGCGATGAAGGCTTCAGCGCTCTGGAAGCGCTGGCCCGGATCCTTCTCGAGGGCCCGCATCACGACCGCGTCGAGCGCCGGCGAGACCTGCGGGTTGATCGAGCTCGGGCGCTGCGGCGCCTGCGAGACCTGCTTCATCGCGATCGCCACCGCCGAGTCGGCCTCGAACGGGACCCGGCCCGTCAGCGCCTCGTACAGCATCACCCCGATCGAGTAGAGGTCGGAGACCGCGGTCACGTCCATTCCCTGCGCCTGCTCGGGCGAGAGGTAGTGCGGGGTCCCCATCACCGAGCCGGTCTGGGTGATTTCCGAGGCCCCGGCACGGGCGATGCCGAAGTCGGTCACGGTCGCCTTGCCCTCGGCGTCGACGATCACGTTCTGGGGCTTGAGGTCGCGGTGGACGATGCCGTGGCGGTGGGCGAACCCCGCGGCTTCGAGCACCTGGCGGATCAGCAGCACCGAGTGTTCGGGGCTGAGCCCGGCGTCGATCAGCTCCTTCAGCGAGTGCCCTTCGAGCATCTGCATCGCGATGTAGAAGGTGCCTTCGACCTCGCCGCGGTCGTAGACGGCGACGATGTTCGGGTGCTGGAGGCCGGCCGCGGCCTCGGCCTCACGGCGGAAGCGCTCGACGAATTCGCGGTCCTGGGCGAAATGCCGGTGCAGGACCTTGAGCGCGACCCTGCGCTGAAGGTGGGTGTCCTCGGCGAGCCAGACGTCGGCCATCCCGCCGGACCCGATCTTCTGCAGCAGGCGGTAGCGCGAGTCGAGAACGCTGTTCTCGCCTATTTCAGGGGGCACTCAACGCTCCTATTCTTCCTCGCTCAACAGGGTTTCCGCGACTTCGCGGAAGATCGGTGCCGCGACATCTCCACCGAAGGCACTGGTGCACTCGATCGAGACAGCGATCGCGATCTTCGGTTCGTCCGCGGGCGCGAAGCCTATGAACCAAGCCTGATTGACGTCCGCCCCACCGCAGGTTTCGTTGAACGGGGTTTCCGCTGTCCCGGTCTTGCCGGCGACCGGGACGCCCGAGATCGCGGCGTTGGTCCCGGTCCCTTCGTCGACAACGCCTTCCATCGCCGTCGTCAGCTCGGCGGCGGTCTCCCCATCGATCGGGTCGCTGTACTCGGAGGGGTCGAGGCGCTTGGTGACCCGCCCGTCGGGATCGACGACCCGGCTCCAGATCTGGGGCTTCATCAGCCGGCCGCCGTTCGCCACCGCGGAGGCGACCTCGGCCATCTGCAGCGGCGTCACCGCGAGCCGCTCCTGGCCGATCGCGATCCGGGCGATGTCGACGGGGTCGGCGCGGCCGAGCAGGCTGCCCCCTTCGAAGACGCCGCTGGTCGAGAGCTCGCCGGAGGGCAGGTCGATCGGCGGCTTCGAGCCGAAGCCAAAGGCTTCCATGTATTCGAACAGCGTTTCCTGGCCGACCTTTTCGCCGAGCTGGGCGAACCAGGTGTTGACCGAGTTCGTCAGCGCGGTGTCGAGTGGGATTGAGCCCCAGTCCTGATTGAAGTCGTTGGCGAGCGGCTGGCCCTGGACGTCGAGCGTGCCGGGAGCATTGATCGTCGTTTCCGGGGTGATCGCACCGCTGTCGAGGCCGGCGGCGGCGGTGACCACCTTGAAGGTCGAGCCCGGCGGGTACTGGCCCTGGGTCGCGCGGTTGAACAGCGGCGAGGTCGGGTCGTTGTTCAGTTCGCCGAGGTGTTCGGGGACCAGGTTCGGGTCGTAGGGCGGGTTCGAAGCCAGCACCCGGACCCGGCCGCTGGCGGGCTCGATCGCCACCACGGCGCCGAACCCGACCTGCTGCAACCCGGCGATCGCGACCCGCGTCGCTTCCGGGTCGAGATTGGTGGCTACATCGTTTCCTTCCTGGCGGTGGCCGGTGAGCTCATCGAGTATCGAGCTGAATTCCGACCCTTCCCCGATCAGCTCGTCGTTGTGAAACTGCTCGAACTCGGAGTCGCCCTGGCGGACGAAGCTGTACCCGATCGGGTGCCCGAACAGCGAGCCTTCCGGGTAGCGGCGGACGTAACGGAGGCCGTTGCCGTGACCCTTGGCGACGGAGCGGGCGATCACGGTGCCGTCGGCGGCGACGATCCGACCTCGCCGGATCTGCTGCTGCTCGAGCAGCGGCCGGGCGTTGGAGTCCTTTTCCTTCAGTGCCTTTGCATCGAACACCGACCAGTAGGAAGTGAACCCGACAAGGACCGCGAAGAGGACGACGATGAAGGCGAAGAGTTTGACGATCTGGCGGTTCACGCTCTTGCCTCACGCCGGGCGCGGTCGGAGATCAGGAGCAGCAGCGCGAGGAGGACGAAGTTGGCGACGACCGAGCTGCCGCCGTAGCTGATGAACGGCAGGGTGACGCCGGTCAGCGGAATCACCCTGGTGACGCCGCCGATGATCACGAACGCCTGGATCGCGACCACCGCCGTCAGGCCGGTCGCGAGCAGCTTCGAGAACCCGTCGTTGGCCAGCAGCGCGATCTTGAACCCCCGGGCCGCGAACATCAGGTAGGCGAGGATCACCGCGCAGGCGCCGAACAGCCCGACCTCGTTGACGATCAGCGAGTAGATCGTGTCGGTCTGGGCGGCAGGCAGCAGCGCGTTGTCGGTTCCGGGAATCGTGATCAGCGCCTCCCCAAACCCTTTGCCGAAGAGGCCGCCGTCGGCCTGGGAGAAGATCGATTGGAGGATCTGGTACCCCTTTTCACTGGGGTCCTCGTAGGGGTTGAGCCAGACGTCGACGCGGTCGTGGACGTGGGGCACGTGCGAGGCGAAGAACCAGGCGCCGAGGAAGAACAGGACCATCCCGATGACGACGAAGGAGAACCTCCCGGTCGCGACGTAGAGAAGGGCGAGGAAGGCGGCGAAGAACATCAGCGAGCTGCCGAGGTCGCGGATGAAGACGAGCATGAACATCGAGGCGCCCCAGACGACGAGCAGGGGCCCGAGGTGCTTGAGCGGCGGCAGGGTGACCCCGAGGACCCGACGGGCGCCGACGATCATCACCTCGCGGTTCTCGCGCAGGTAGCTGGCGAGAAAGATGACGATGCAGATCTTCGAGAACTCGGCCGGCTGGAACGCGAGTGGCCCGATGTCGACGCCGAGGTAGGCGCCGTTCACCTGGGCCCCGATTCCCGGCAGACGCGGTGCGAGCAGCAGCAGCAGCCCGACGACGGCGATCGTGTACCGATAGCGCTCGAGCACGTCGTAATCGCGCAGCAACTGGATCGTCAGTGCGAACAGCACCAGCCCGACCACGAACCAGTTGGCCTGGTTGCGGGCCAGGTCTTCGTTGATCCGGTAGATCATCACCAGGCCGAACGCGGTCAGCAGGGCGACGAGAGGGAACAGGTACGGGTCGGCGTCCGGCAGGCGCAGCCGCAGGTAGATGTGGGTGGCGAGGCAGACCGCGAAGAAGTAGGCGCCGTAGATCAGGCTGAGGTCGCCGAGTTTCGAGTTCTCCTGAGCGAAGACCGCGGCGAAGCCGGCGGTCAGCAGGAGGGCGACGGGAACGAGGGCGACCAGCTCCCGGTTGCGGGCGGAGATCACGGAGATTTCCGCTCGCTACCCATCACTGCTCACCTTCGCTCCCTCCCGAAGAACCAGACTGTGACGGTCGGTCGCTCCGGGTCGCTCCCGCGTCCGCCGCGGGCGGGTTTGGGGTCGACGAAGTGGTCGTTCCGCGCGGCCACTGGGAGGCTTCGATGTCTTCGATCAGGGAGACGGCGTCTTCGCGGGAGCGGAGATCGTGGCCGGTGACCGATTCGCGGCGGCGCTGCGGAAGCCCTTCGGTCTGAAGCGGCGCCGAGTAGCGCTCGCCGTAGAGCTTGATCCCGAACGGGAGCTCATAGGGCAGGCCGCGATAGAGGGCGACCCGGCCGCCCTGGTCGGTGCCGAGGAACCAGACCTGTCGCAGCCCGTACCAGGCTCCGTACGCGATCACGCCGAGGATCGCGAGGACGGCGAGAGCCTTGGCGGCGGTGCGCAGCCGCCTCCGCTTCGGCTTGCCGGCGAGGTTCTCGCGGCGCTCGCGGGCCGCCTCGGCGGCGGCGCGGCGGCGGACCTCGGTCGCGGTCAGGCCGGCGGCCTCGGCGCTGGGGCCGACCAGGGTCGCGCCATCGGGCTGGCGCTGAGGAGCGGAGGCGTCGACCAGCCGGAAGGCGAGGGCGGTGATGTTGTCGCGACCGCCGGCGCGGTTGGCCTCGTCGACCAGGGCCCGGACCGCCTCCTTCATCGAGTCGGCGGCGCCGAGGACGAGGCCGATCCGCTCCTCGTCGATCATCGTCGTCAGCCCGTCCGAACAGAGCAGGAAGACGTCGCCCGGGGCTGCCGGGACGGTCTGGACATCGACCTCGACCTCCGCCTCGGGGCCCAGGGCCCGGGTGATGATCGACCGCTGGGGGTGGTCCTCGGCCTGGGCGTCGGTGATCTGGCCCTTGCGCCGCATCTCCTCGACCAGCGAGTGGTCGCGGGTGAGGCGTTCGATCTTCCCCCCTCGAAGCCGGTAGGCGCGGCTGTCGCCGACGTGGCCGATGCAAACCTCCTCGTTGGCGGCGTCGACGATCGCGGCGGTGATCGTCGTCCCCATCCCGGTCAGGGAGGGGTCGTCGTGGGCGAGCTGGTGGATCTCCCGGTTCGCGGCCTCGATCGTCGCCCGCAGGAACGTCTCCGGGCGCCCGTCGGGGAGGTCGCGATCGAAGGCGTCTGCCGCGGCCCGCGAGGCGACCTCGCCCGCCTGGGCGCCACCCATCCCGTCAGCGACGACGAAGATCGGGGCGCGGACGAAGAACGAGTCCTCGTTGGCGCTCCGCTGGCGGCCGGTGTCGGTGCGGAATGCCTGGTCGTCGACCCGGAGCACTACGTCACCCCCCCTCGAACCTGAAGGCGGTGTCGCCGATCCTGACGACGTCGCCATCCATCATCTGCGCCTCCCCGGTGAGGCTGGCGTCGTTGAGGAGAGTTCCGTTGGTCGAGTTCATGTCTTCGATATAGGTGCGGCCGTCTCGGGTGAAGATCCTGGCGTGGACGCCGGAGGCATAGCGGTCGTCGATCGTGACGTCGGCTTCGCCGGAGCGCCCGATCGAGAGGCCGCCGAAGAGGTCGAACCTCTCACCCGGCTCGATGCCGCCGCCGCGTTCGGCGATCAGCCAGGACTCGGGCCCCTGGCCGGCGGCGTCGAAAGCGGGCGCCGGGTGGAACCCGGTCGCGTCCGGTGCCGGGGCGACGGTCCCGCGCAGGTCCTTGAGCGAGCTGCGCGCGATCCAGAGCAGGAACAGGTAGAGGACGGCTAGAAAGCCGAACTTGAGGGCGACGGAGATCGGGTCGTAGTCCATCTAACGGCTCGCACGTCGCTCACTCGCGAATGACCAGATATGCACGCTCACTCGCTCCGCGCTCACCCTACGACTCGATATCGAAGCGGAAGGTCGTGGTTCCCAGGGTCACCTCGTCGCCGGGGCCGAGGCGGGTCGAGCTGACGCGCCGGCCGTTGACCTTGATCCCGTTGGTCGAGCCGAGGTCGGCGATCGTCCAATCGCCGGTCGAGGTGCGGCGGAGCTCGGCGTGGTGGCGCGAGATGTTGGGGTCGCGAAGGACGCAGGCGGCGTCCTTGGCGCGCCCGATCGTCGCCCGCGGGCCCTCGAGGACGTAGCGACGATCGTCGACCGAGACGACGGCGCGGGTCGCGACGGTCGCGGTCGGGCCGGCGCCGGGTGCCGGCTCGGGCGCCGAGTGCACCGCCGAGTAGACCATGGTGTGGCCCTCCTCGCCCTGGGTGGGCGCCGCGCCCTCGCGCGCCGGCGGCTTCACCAGCCGGGCCTGGATCCCGAACTCGCCGAGCCGCAGCCGCTCATCGGTCTTGAACTCGACCTCGGGCCGGGTCAGCAGGTCGTAGTTGCGCCGCCGCGCGTGCTCGAGCAGATAGCCCGAGAGCTCCTGCTCGAGCGAGCGCTCATAGCCCTCGAGCCTCTCCCGGTCGCGGCTCGAGAGGAAGACCGTGTACTCGTTCGGGACGTAGACCCGCTGGACGCCCGCGGTCTTGTGGGAGTCCATTTCCTTCGCCAGGCGGCGCGCCAGCTCGACCGGCTGCACCTCGGAGCTGAAGGCGCGGCTGAATACCCCCTCGACGAGGCCTTCGATCCGACTCTCGAGGTTGCGCAAGACGCTGATCGGGATGCTCCCTTCACGGACGCGGGTGCGGTCCTCCGAGGCGGAGAAACCGGCTGAAATCCTACGGTAGAGCGATGCCGTGTCCGACCGCGAGCAGGGCGCCGAGCACCGCGGCGGCAGCGGCGACGCCGGCCCTCAGCGGCAGCGGCGACGATCTGCCGGGCGGATTCTCGGCGAGCTGATCGAGCGAGTCCTCGATCGCGGTCCCCAGTTCCTCCAGCGTCGGGCGCCGGGAGCGGCGCGTCTGCAGCGCGGCGTCGATCGTCGCCGTCAGCTCGCGCGGGAGATCGGGTCGGAGGCGTCGCAGCGCCCGGGCCCCGGCGCCGATCGCCCGCGCCGTCGCGGCCGGGTTGGATCGCCGGTTCGGGTTGATCCCGCCCCAGCACTCATAGAGGGTCAGCGCCAGCGCGTAGACGTCGGCCTCGGGGCCGGCGCTCTGGCCTTCGGCCTGCTCGGGGGCCATGTAGGCCAGGGTGCCGACGATGTCGCCGGGCGCGGTCAGGCCGGCGGTACCCGCGACCCGGGCGACCCCGAAGTCCATCAGCTTGGCGTGCGGCTCGCCGCCCTCGGTGACGACGATGTTCTGCGGCTTGACGTCTCGATGGACGACGCCCCGGGCGTGGGCGTGGTCCAGCGCCTCGCAGAGGTCGGCACCGATCTCGCCGATCTCGCGGTCGCTGAGCGTGCCGAGGCGCGTCTTCCGGGCCAGGGTGTCGCCGTCGACGAGCTCGGTGACGAGCAGAGCGTTGCCTTCCTCTTCCCCGATCTCGTAGAGGGTCACGATCCCGGAGTGGTTGAGGCGCGCCGCTGCCTGGGCCTCGCGCATCACCCGCCCCTCCTCGGCGACGCCGGTGTCGATCGCCTTGACCGCGACCGGTCGCTCGAGGCGGCCGTCCCATGCCTCATAGACGACCCCGAAGCCGCCGCTGCCGATTCGGCGCTCGATGAGGAAGCGATCTAGTACGAGGGAGCCGACCACAGCACTCCGACCTTCGCCGGACATCGCCCCTCTCCTGCCGAAAAACGCCGGCCTTGCTGCCGGTCTTGACGATACGACCCCGCCAGCGTGCATACTCTCCGCCCAGTCAACCTGCTTGGGAGAGCCGTTTCTTGGAGGATTCTCGTGTATCCGGGCCGCAACGCAGACAGCGGCCGAGCCGTCGCCCCGAACGCCAGCAGATCATGCTGCGGCGCGGCCTCGCCCTCGTCGCCGGCCTGATCGTCTTGGTCCTGATCGTCCTCGGCGTCCGCGGCTGCCTCAACGCGCGTCAGAACCGCGCCCTCTCCGACTACTCGAGCAACGTCACCCAGATCGTCGAAGAGACCGAACAGACGAGCAAACAGTTCTTCGGCAAGCTCTCGGACCCCGGCAGCCTCTCGGTGACCGAGTTCGTCGCCGAGGTCAACGCCGACCGCAGCGCGATGGACAGCTACACCTCGCGAGTCGACGGTTTGAACGCCCCCGGCGACATGGGCAGTGCGCAAACCTCCCTGGAGCTGGTCTACTCGTTGCGCAGCAGCGCGATGGGTCAGATCGCAGACGAAATGAGCACCGCGCTGGGCGACGTCGGGGCCGACAAGGCGACCGAAAAGATCGCCAAACAGATGCGGGTGCTTCTGGCCAGCGACGTCATCTACTCGTCGGTGACGCGGCCCGAGATCAACGGCGTGCTTGCCGACAACGGAATCGAAGGCCACGAAGTCCCGAAAAGCGAATTCCTCCCCGACGGGACCGAATGGCTCGAAGAAGCCAAGATCTCGACCGCGCTCGGCTCGATCAGCGGCTCGACCAGCGCCGAAACGCCGGGGATACACGGCCTCGGCCTGATTTCGACCAGCGTCAACGGCACCGAACTGGTGCCCGAATCGACCACCGCCGTCGAAGCGGCCGAAACCCCCGAAGTCGAAGTCGAAGTCCAGAACCAGGGCGAATCGACGGAGAACGGGGTCACCGTCTCGGTGACGGCCGGCGGGACGACGGTGCAGGAAAGCATCGAAAGCATCGGCGCCGGCGAAACCTCGAGCGTGATCATCCCGCTGACGCCGACGCCGAAAGGCACGGTGACGCTCGAAGTGAACGTCGAGCCGGTGCCGGGCGAGACCGTCAGCGAAAACAACGAAGCCAGCTACACCGTCGAATTCGGATGACGTGCTCGCGAGCGAGCGTCACAGTCTGATTCCCGCGAACGAGCGGGCACGGAACCGGTGGTGGCGAGGGTGGCGATGAAGGTCGCCTACCTCGGCCCTGCCGGGACTTTCACCGAAGACGCTCTGCACGAAGCGGCGGCGAGCGTCGAGATCGAGTCGCTGCGGACGCCGACCGTCCACGACGCGATCGTCGCCGTCGAGCGCGGCGAGGCCGAGCGGGCCTTCGTGCCGTTCGAGAACTCGATCGAGGGCTCGGTCCGCAGCACACTGGACACCCTCGCGCTCGAGACCGAGGCGGTGACTATCGTCGGCGAGCACGACTTCCCCGTCAGGGCCCACCTGATCGCGCGGAAGGAGGTCGAGCTCGGCCGGATCGAGGCCGTTCTCTCCCACCCCCAGCCGCTTGCCCAGTGCGCGCGCTTCCTGCGCGAGTCGCTGCCCGGCGTCGAACGGCGGAGCGTCTCGAGCACCGCGGCGGCGGTGCGGATGGTGAGCGAGTCGGAGCGGCCCTGGGCGGCGATCGGGGCGCTCTCGGCGGCCGAACTCTACGGCTGCGTGATCCTGCGCGAGGGGATCGAGGACGAGGCCGACAACGTCACCCGCTTCGTTTGGATCGCCCCCGCCGGGACCGAGGTCGGGGGTGGCGGCGCGCGGAAGACATCGCTGGTCTTCTCCGAGCTCGGCGAGGACCATCCCGGGGCGCTGGTCGAGGCACTGCAGGAGTTCTCGAGCCGGGAGGTCAACCTCTCGCGGATCGAGTCGCGACCCCTCCGCCGGGGGCTCGGCCGCTACATGTTCTTCTGCGATCTCGAGGGCGGCGAGGGCGAGGCCGCGGTGTCGGAGGCGATCGCGGCGCTCCGGACCAAGGCCGACTCGGTGCGGATCCTCGGCTCTTATCCCGTCGGCTGAGCGGGAAGATTCACAAGTCCCCCGCAGGGCGTGCGTAGAATTCGCGAGCGATATGGCGCGCGTCTTGGTTCTGAATGCAACCTATGAGCCGATCAATGTCTGCACTCTCCGTCGCGCCGCCGTGCTCCTGCTCAAGGAAAAGGCCGAGCTGCTCGAGCGCCGCGAGGGCGCGATCCACTCCGAGCACATGTCGATCGACCGCCCCGACGTGATCCGACTCGTCAGCTACGTCCGGGTTCCGCGCGAGGCGCACCGCCGCAAGATCACCCGTCGTGCAGTGCTCGCCCGCGACGCCTGGACCTGCCAGTACTGCGGCTCGCGCAAGTCGGGGCTCACCGTCGACCACGTAATTCCCCGCAGCCGCGGCGGCAAGTCGGTCTGGGAGAACATCGTCGCCGCCTGCGCGACCTGCAACCGCCGCAAGGGCAACCGCCTCCCGCGCGAGATCCAGATGCACCCCCGCAAGCGTCCGAAGGCGCCGGGGCCGACGGTGTTCATCCAGGTTGCGTCGCCGCGGATTCCGCCCGCGTGGCAGCAGTACTTACCCGCGGCTGCCTAGAACCTCTCGGTGCAGGGAGCGGGTGTCCCCCGTCCGGACAAGTGCCGAGCTGATCAGCTCGGCACTTTGAGTATCCGCCCGTCCGGAGGACGCCCGCTCCCCCGGTCCGCGGCGCCAGCCACCCGTCGGCGGTCACCCAGCGGGATCGCATCCCCTCACGCCGCAGTGCGCTCGTCGGCGATCGGGGTCTTCTCCGGCGGCGGACCTCGTCTCCAGCCGGGGGGAGCTCGTCCTGGGGCGGGGTGTCGGCGGCGGGCGGGGACTCGCCGGAGTCGACGACGAGGGCGACGGCGCTGACGACGTCGTCGTCCTTGATGTTCATGACCTTGACGCCCTGGGTCGGGCGCCCCATCTCTGAGATCCCGCTGACCGAGGTCCGCTGGACCATCCCGTTCTGAGAGATGAAGAGGAGCTCCTGGTGCTCGCGGACGATCAGGGCACCGGCGAGGCCGCCCTTTTTCTCCGTCAGCTTCGCGGTCAGCACGCCTTTGGTCCCGCGGCCCTTGACCGGGTATTCGGCGACCGGGGTTCGCTTCCCGTACCCGTTCTCGGTGACGACGAAGAGCTCGGTGTCGTCGCGGGCGATGTCCATCGCCAGCACCCGGTTGCCTTTGGCGGAGACGTTCATCCCCTTGATCCCGCTCGTGTCGCGGCCCATCGGCCGCACCAGCTCCTCCGAGAAGCGGGAGGCGTGGCCCGAGTGGGAGACCATCAGGATGTCGTCCTTGCCCGAGGTGAGCCGGACCTGGACCAGCTCGTCGCCGTCGCGGACCTTGATCGCGATGATGCCGTCGGCTCGGATCGGGGTGTTGTAGGCGAGGAACTCGGTCTTCTTGATCAGCCCTTTCGCGGTCGCGAAGGCGAGGTATTTGTTCTCTTTGAAGTCGCGGGTCGGGATCACCGCCATCACCTGCTCGCCTTCGCGCAGCGGAAGCAGGTTGACCAGAGCGCTGCCTTTCGCCGTCCGCGAGCCCTCCGGCAGCTCGTAGACCTTGAGCCGGTAGACCTTGCCGCGGTTGGTGAAGAAGAGCAGGAAGTCGTGGGTCGAGCAGATGTGGAGGTGGGCGATGTAGTCGTCCTCTTTGAGGTTCATCCCCATCACCCCGACCCCGCCGCGGTGCTGCTGGCGGTAGGTCGCGAGCGGCAGCCGCTTGACGTACCCCGAGGCGGTCAGCGAGATCACCATCTGCTGGTCGGCGATCATGTCCTCGATCCCGACGTCGCCCTCGAAGTGGGCGATTTCGGTCCGCCTCTCGTCGCCGAAGGTCTCGACGATCTCGCTCAGCTCTTCCTTGACGAGGCCGAAGATTCTCGACTCGTCGCCGAGGATCGCCCTCAGCTCGCCGATCCGCTCCATCAGGTCGGCGTGCTCGGCGCGGACTTTGTCGGCCTCGAGCGCGGTCAGGCGCTGGAGGCGCATGTCGAGGATCGCCTGCGCCTGCTCTCGCGAGAGCTCGAACTTCTCGATCAGGCCGTCGCGGGCGGAGTCCGGGTCGGCCGAACCGCGGATCAGTTTGATCACGGCATCGAGGTTGTCGAGCGCGATCAGCAGCCCCTCGAGGATGTGGGCCCGCGCCTCGGCGCGGCGCAGTTCGTACTGGGTGCGCCGGGTGACGACCTCGCGCTGGTGCTGGACGTAGTGGTGGACCAGCTCGAGCAGGCTCAGGGTCCGCGGGACGCCATCGACCAGCGCGACCATGTTGATCCCGAAGCTGGTCTGCATCTGGGTTTTTTTGTAGAGGTTGTTGAGCACGACCTTGGCCGGCTGGCCGCCGCGCTTCAGCTCGATCACCAGGCGCATCCCGGAGCGGTCCGACTCGTCGCGTAGGTCGGAGATCCCCTCGAGTTTTTTCTCGCGGACGAGGTCGGCGATCTTGGTGATCAGGCCGTTTTCGCCGCCCTTCTTGACCATGAACGGGAGCTCGGTGACGACGATCGCGTCCTTGCCGCCCTTGAGCGGCTCGACGTGGGCGCGGGCCCTGACCTTGACCGACCCCCGCCCCGATGCGTAGGCGTCGCGGATCCCCTCCAGGCTCATGATCCCGCCGCCGGGGAAGTCCGGGCCCTTGACGTGCTCCATCAGACCGGCGAGATCGATCTGCGGATCGTCGACGTAGGCCGCAACTGCGGAGGCGACCTCGCGCAGATTGTGCGGCGGGATGTTCGTCGCCATCCCGACCGCGATCCCGGACGCCCCGTTGACCAGGAGGTTCGGGAAGCGAGCGGGCAGGATCGACGGTTCCTGCGCTTCTTCGTCGTAGTTGGGGACGAAGTCGACGGTGTCGGCGTCGATGTCGCGCAGCAGCTCGGTCGCCAGGCGCCCGAGTTTTGCCTCCGTGTAACGCATCGCTGCGGCGGGGTCGTCGTCGATCGATCCGAAGTTGCCCTGGCCGTCGATCAGCGGGTAGCGCAGCGAGAAGTCCTGCGCCATCCGGACGAGCGTGTCGTAGATCGCCGAGTCGCCATGGGGGTGGTACTTGCCCATCACCTCGCCGACGATGAAGGCGCACTTCCGGTAGGCCCGGGTCGGCTGCAGGCCGATGTCGTGCATCGCGTAGAGGACCCGGCGGTGCACCGGCTTCAGCCCGTCGCGCACGTCCGGGAGCGCCCTGCCGACGATCACGCTCATCGCGTAATCGAGATAGGAGGAGCGCATCTCCTTCTCGAGCTCGCGGTCTTCGACCCGCCCCGTCAGCGCCTCAAGAGCCATCAGCTATCACCCCCCGACGCGTCAGACATCGAGGAACTTGACCTCTTTAGCGTGGTCCTCGATGAAACGCCGGCGCGGCTCGACCTGATCGCCCATCAACATCGAGAAGATCTGGTCGGCGGCGGCTTCCGAGGCGTCCTCGAGCGTGACCCTCTGCAAGGTCCGGCTCGCGGGATCCATCGTCGTCACCCGAAGCTGCTCGGCATTCATCTCGCCGAGTCCCTTGAAGCGGGTCAGCTGCGTCCCGTGTCGTGCCAGGTCGAGTACGGCGGTGTGCAGCGCCTCGAATGAGAGTGCCTCACCGCTGCGGGGCCCGAGAGTCACCTCGAACGGCGGGCGGCCGACCTGCTTCAGCAGCGCCGTATGAACCTCGGCGAACTTGCGGTACTCGCGGTGATCGAACAGCTCTCGGGGAAGTCGGTGCTTACGAGCCAGGCCGGTCTTGCGTTCTACTGCCCTCACGGTCAGCCCCTCCGAGTCGTCCTCGACGACCTCCGTCTCGAATGGCTCTGCCGGGTCGTCAGGACCGCTGAGCACATCGCGGGCGCCGGCCAGCGTCGCCACCTCCTCGTCGAGGAGGCTCGACTCCTCGAGGAACTTGACCACCTCGTGGCCGAACTCGGCCTGCAGCGAGGATCCCCACCCTTCGTACTCTTTCGCCCGTCGGGTGTAGGCCTGCCAGCGAGACTTGGTCAGCTTCCTCGTCTCGCCACTCGCGTCGCGGATCTCGATCTTCTCGAGCTTGTCGCGCAGCAGCAGCTCCTCGAGTTCGGGCTCGCGCTCGAGGTAGGTCTCCTGATTGCCCTGTTTTACCCGGTACAGCGGCGGCTTTGCGATGTAGACGTACCCCTGAGCGATCAGCTCCGGCATCTGTCGGTAGAGGAAGGTCAGGACCAGGGTGCGGATGTGGGCGCCGTCGACGTCGGCGTCCGTGGCCATGACGATTTTGTGGTATCTCGCCTCTCCAAGGTCGAACTCGTCGTGGATGCCGGTCCCGATCGCCGTGATCAGGGCCTGGATCTCGTTGTTGGCGAGGACCTTGTCGATCCGGCTCTTCTCGACGTTGATGATCTTGCCGCGCAGCGGCAGGACCGCCTGGGTCGAGCGATCGCGGGCCTGCTTCGCGGAGCCGCCGGCCGAGTCGCCCTCGACCACGAACAGCTCGGCGTCGCGCGGGTCCTTGACCGTGCAGTCGGCGAGCTTCCCCGGCAGGGTCGAGTTCTCGAGCGCCGACTTGCGGCGGGTCAGGTCGCGCGCTTTGCGGGCGGCGTCGCGTGCACGGGAGGCGTCGATCGACTTGGTGATGATCCGCCGCGCGTCCCCGGGGTTCTCCTCGAGGAACTCGGCGAGTTTGCGATTCACCACCTCCTCGACGAGGCCTTTGATCGGCGGGTTGCCGAGTTTGGTCTTGGTCTGCCCCTCGAACTGGGGGTCGTGGAGCTTGACCGAGATCACCGCCGTCAATCCCTCGCGGACGTCCTCGCCGGCGAGGTTGGGGTCTTTCTCTTTCAGCAGCCCTTTGCTGCGGGCGTAGGCGTTGAGCGTGCGCGTCAGCGCCGCCCGAAACCCGGACAGATGGGTGCCCCCCTCGTGGGTGTTGATGTTGTTGGCGAAGCTGAAGATCGACTCCTGGTAGGAGGAGTTCCACTGCATCGCGATCTCGACCTGGCCCTCGTCGGCCTCACCGTCGAAGAAGATGGTCTTCGGGTGCAGGGTGTCCTTGTTCTCGTTCAGGTGGCGGACGAAGTCCTCGATGCCCCCCTCGTACTGGAAGGTGACCGAGTTGGTGGCGCCGCGCTCGTCGACGAGTTCGATCTTCAGACCACGGGTGAGGAATGCGGTCTCCCGGAGGCGATCGGCGAGGGTCTGGAAGTCGAACTCGACTTCCTCGAAGATCCCCGCGTCGGGCTGGAAGGTGATATCGGTCCCGGTCGCCTTCGTCGCCTCGCCCTCCGTCAGAGCCTCCTGCGGATGGCCGCGCTCATAGTCCTGGCTCCAGACGTGGCCGTCGCGGCTGATCTCGAGATGGAGTTTCTCGGAGAGGGCGTTGACGACCGAGACGCCGACGCCGTGGAGGCCGCCGGAAACTTTGTAGCCGCCGCCGTCGCCGAACTTGCCGCCGGCATGAAGCGTCGTCAGGACGACCTCCGCCGCGGGTCTCTTCTCTTTCTTCAGTTCTTCGACCGGGATGCCGCGGCCGTCGTCGCGGACGGTGCAGCTGTCATCCGGGTGGAGGACCACGACGACTTCGCTGCAGTGGCCGGCGATGGCCTCATCGACCGAGTTGTCGACCACCTCGTAGACGAGGTGGTGCAGACCGCGTGGGCCGGTCGAGCCGATGTACATACCGGGACGCTTGCGGACCGCCTCGAGACCCTCAAGGACGGTGATGTCCTTGGCCCCGTAGGAGTCAGACGGGCCTTTCTCGGCAGGCCCGGCGCCCTTCTCAGATTTAGGCAATTGATCCTCTCTGCTCAGAAAAACCCCGACCGGACGGCGTGATCGACACGCTTGGTCGGGGTAGAAATGCAAGTTGACATAAGGATACCAGTTCAGGCCCTCTGAAGAACCGATGTTTCGGAATAAAAAGCCTGCAAAACACGGATAAAATGTAATTAGGGTCGTGTGCGATCCGCACGGAACCGCAAACCCTCGGGAGACTGGTCCCCCAGGCGGTCTCTGAGGCGTGCCAGAAGCTGCTCCTGCATCAGGTCGAGCTCGTCGGCCCAGACCGGGTCCGAGCAGGCGACCGTGATGGTGCAGTCCGCTTCGGAGACGGGCTGAGCGACCGCGGCGATCCGCTCGCCCACCGTCTCCCCCCAGGCCGCCTGGACGGCGGCGAGGCGGGTCCTCGGAGCCGCCCGCTCGAGGGCCGCTCGCAGCCCTTCCGCAGCGGGTCGCGGTGCGCTGCGGTGGGTCATGCCGCCTCGGCCGCGCCGGAGACGGGTTGCGCGAGCGGCATCCGGGTCGCGGCGACCCGCAGCGGCGGCGGCACCGACTCCTCGGTCGCGGCGGTGATCACGACCTGGCCGGGGCCGGCAAGGAGCTCGACCAGGCGCTCGCGGCGCTCGGGGTCGAGCTCGCTCATGACGTCGTCCAGAAGCAGCAGCGGCGTGACCCGGCGGGCCTCGCCGAGCGCGGCCCGCTCGGCGAAGAGCAGTGCCAACAGGGCGGTCCGCTGCTGACCCTGGGACCCGAACCGGCGCAGGGCCCTGTCGGCGGCGGCGATCTTCACCTCGTCGAGGTGAGGTCCCCAGGAGCTGCGGCCGAGCCGAAGGTCGACCTCGCGGCGCTCGGCGAGCCCCTCGCGGATCTCCTCGGCCGAGCCGGACGCCCGCGGGGCGTACTCGAGCGTTGCGGCGGCCTCCAACCCGAGCTCGGCGGCCGAGGAGGTGAACCGCGGGGCGAGGTCCTCCAGCGCCTCGGACCGGGCTTCGACGAGGGCCGCCGCAGCCTCGGCGAAAGATGCGTCCCAGGCTTCGATCTCCCCGCCGCCCGACGGACCGCGGGAGAGCAGGGCGTTGCGCTGCGCCAGGGCCTGGCCGAACCGGACCCTCAGCCCCGCCCTCGACGGCCAGCGGGCGGCGACGAAGCGGTCGACGTGCGCGCGGCGCTCGGCCGGCGGCCCCTTGATCAGCGCCAGTCGGTCCGGGGAGAAGACCGCGACGGGTGGACGGTGCCTCGCCGCGGTCGCGGCATCGACCGGACTGCCGTCGAGCAGGTGGCGCCTTCCCTCGGCCCGGCTCACCGACGCCAGGAGCCGGTGCTCGATCCCGTCGTCGTCGCGGACGACGGCCTCGGCCCTCGCCAGCTGCCCTCCGAACGGAATCAGGTCGCGCCGGTCCGAGGTCCGGAACGAGCGGCCGGTCAGGGCGAAGTAGAGGGCCTCGAGGAGGTTCGTCTTCCCGGCGCCGTTGGGTCCGATCAGGCTCGCCACCCCGGAGCCGAGCTCGATCCTCGCGTCGACCAGGCTCCGCGAGGGATTGGCATCGACGGCGGTGACCAGCACCGGGGCCCGTCCTCAGACGTTGAGGCGGATCGGCATCACCAGGTAGCGGAAGTCTTCGTTGTCGACCGGCTGCAACAGGCCCGGCCGCAGCGGCGAGATCAGCCGCAGCATCACCTCGTCGCCCTCGACGCTGTCGATCCCGTCCTTGAGGAAGTCGGGGTTGAACCCGATCTCGAGCGGCTCCCCGTCGAATGCGGCGGGCATCGTCTCCTCCGCGTCGCCGACATCGGGAGTCGAGGCGGAAACCTTCAACTCCCCCTCGGTGAACGAGAGCCGCAGCGGGGCGTTGCGCTGTGCGAGCTGGCTGACACGGCGGGCGACTTCGAGGAACTCGGACCGGGTCAATCTGACGTCGTGCTCGTAGGACTCCGGCAGGAGTTGTTGAAAGTTAGGGAATTGGCCGTCGATCAGCCTCGTGTTGAGGAGGACCGCCCCTGCCTGGAAAACCGCCTGGTTGGGAAGCAGGCTGACCTTCACCTCCTCGACGTCGTCGGCGCCGACGATCCGGCCCAGCTCGCGCAGGGCGCGGGCCGGGATGTTCGCCTCGAGCTCGCCGCCGATCCCGCCCTCCAGCGGCGTCCGCTTCACCGCGAGCCGGTAGGAGTCGGTGGCGACCATCGTCATCTCCTCGCCCGCGGCGCTGACCAGGACTCCGGTCAGAACCGGGCGCATATCGTCCTGGGAGGCCGCGGGGGCGACCAGGTCGACGGTTTCGGAGAGCGCCTTGCCCGGGATCGTCAGCGGCTCGCCGTCAGCGACCGGAACCTTGGGAAAGTCCTCCGCCGGAAGCGTCCGCACGTGGAAGCGCGAGCCGCCGCAGCGGATCTCGACGTCGCGCTCCGACTCGCGCAGCTCGATCTCGACCTTGTCGTCGGCGAGCGAGCGGACGAGATCCGCAAGCAGCCGGCCGGGAAGCAGGACCGTGCCGGCGCTCTCGACGGTCGCGGCGAGCTCGGTGCGGAGGCCGATCTCCCCATCGGTCGCGCTGAGAGCGACCGAGTCCTCCGAAGCAGCGACGAGGATTCCCGACAGCGCCTGCGTCGCGGCTCTTGTCGATACCGCGCGGGAGACCGTCGAGAGCTTGGAGGAAAGCTCTTCTCGTTCCGTGGTCAGCTTCAAAGACAAACTCCCTATCGAGTTGATTTAGGGCCTGTGGAAACGGGCCGAGGAGTAGTGATTCCCCACCATGATGGGGCTTGCGGGTTGTGGACTGGATTGTGGGGGAGCATTGATTCTTACAGCGGCGTCGGCCGTCAGCCGGCCCGCCTGGAGGGATTGTGGATCGTCTCGCGCAGGCTGTTGACACGGTCGCGCAGGCTGTCGTCCTCGCCAACCGCGGCTTCGGCGCGGCGGATCGAGTTGAGCACGGTCGAGTGGTCGCGACCGCCGAAGCGCTTTCCGATCTCCGGCAGCGAGAGCTCGGTGCGCTCGCGGGTGAGCAGGATCGCGACGTGGCGGGCTCGGACCGGGACCGCGGCCCGGGAGGGGCCGACCAGCACCTCGGCCGAGATCTCGAACTCGGCCGCGACCGCGGCCTGGATCGCTTCGACCGGGTCGGAATCACCGCGCCGATTGGTCCTGGGGACGAGCTTTTCGACGAGCTCGGTGCTGAGTGGCTCGGCCGTGATCGACGAGTGGGCGATGACCTGCGTCAGCGCACCGTGCAGTCGCCGGACGTTGGTGTCGATCCGCGCCGCGAGCTCGGTCAGGGCGTCGCGGCTCCCCGTCTCGAGGCCGGCCTCGCGTGCCAGGCGCCGCAGAACCGTGAGCCGGGTCGCCAGGTCGGGGTGCCCGACCGGGACGGTCAGGCCCCACTCGAAGCGGTCGCGCAACCGCTCGGCGAGTGTCGAAAGTTCGCTCGGCAGGCGGTCGGCGGAGAGGACGAGCTGGCTGCCGCCTTCGTAGAGGGCGTTGAAGGTGTGGAAGAACTCCTCCTCGGTGGCCTGCTTGCCCTCGAGGAACTGGACGTCGTCGACGAGGAGGACGTCGAGGTCGCGGTGCCTTTCCTTGAACCGCTCGGCGCCGCTCGAGCGCAGCGCCGCGACGAACTCGCCGGTGAACCGCTCGGCGGTCGTGTACCGGACCTCGAGCTCGGGGGCGTGAATCCGCAGGTAGTTGGCGATCGCGCCGAGGAGGTGCGTCTTGCCGAGCCCGGGGGGGCCGTGAAGGAACAGGGGGTTGTAGGCCTCCGAGGGCGCCTCGGCCACGGCCAGCGCCGCGGCGTGGGCGAGACGGTTGCCGCCGCCGATCACGAACCTGTCGAAGCTGTGATGGGGATTGAGCTCCGCTTCCTCCTCAGCGCTTTCGCCGCCATGCTCGGCTGCCCCGAAGCTGACGTCCTCGAACTCGGCACCGGCTTCGGCGAGGCCGTCGCGGATCAGCGAGGAGTAGCGGCGCTCTACCCAGGCCCGGATCCCCTCCGGCGCGCCTAGGTAGAGGGTCCTGCCGCGCCCGCCGACCACTCGCAGCGGCTCCAGCCAGAGGCGGAAGGTGGACTCGGGGACCGAGGCCCGCAGTCGCGCCTGGACCTCTCCCCAGAGAGCTTCGAGACTCTGTCGATCCGCGTCATCGTGCACCTCCAGCCGACCATAGCGACGGGCCGCGGGCACGATTCGGGCCGCCTCGCAAATGCCGAGAAATCGTTCGGGCAGGCCCGGCGCCCGCGTCCGTATACTGCGACGGCCAATGAAGCGGACCTACCAGCCGAAGAAGCGCAAGCGGGCCAAGACCCACGGCTTCCGGGCGCGGATGAGCACCCGGGGGGGTCGCGCGATCCTCAGCCGGCGCCGCCGCAAAGGCCGGAAGCGCCTGACGCCATAGAGATGCCGAAGCGACGGCGCCTCTCGCGCAGCGGCGAGTTCGACCGCGTCTACCGCGACGGCTCATCCCACGCGACTCGTTACCTCGTGCTCTACAGCTTTCCCCGCCGCGGCGAGGACGGCGAGGACTCCGAGATCAGGCTCGGTGTCTCGGCGAGCCGCAAAGTCGGCGGCGCCGTCGAGCGGAATCGGGTCAAGCGGGTCCTCCGCGAGGCGTTCTGGGCAGCTTCTGACCGGCTTCCGGTCGGGCACGACTTCGTCCTCGTCGCGCGTCCGGAAATCGGCGAGCTGATCGAGCGGGAGGGGCTCGAGGGAGCCCAGACGAGCCTGGACGAGGCCCTCGCCGAGGCGGGAATCCCCTCGGAGCGTTCCACGTGAAACGCCTTCTCCTGGCGCTCGTCGACGCCTACCGCCGCCTGGTCTCGCCGGCTCTGCCGCGCCGCTGCAAGTACGAGCCGACCTGCTCGGCCTACGCCGGCGAGTCGATCCGGCGCTTCGGCGCCGCCCGCGGCCTGCTGCTCGCCGGCTGGCGCCTGCTCCGCTGCAACCCGTTCAGCCACGGCGGTTTCGACCCGGTGCCGCGCCACTTCACCCTCAGGGTCGGCCCCGTCGACCCGAGCGCCCATCACGGCGAGGTGCGCCAGTGATCCCGTTCGCCGACATCCTGGAACCGCTCGAGAACGTCGCCGAATCCGTCCTCAACTTCTTCCACGACAACGTCGGACTCAGCTGGGGGACCTCGATCATCGCCCTCACCGTCTGCGTCCGGGCGATCCTGATCCCGCTGACCTATAAACAGATCAAAGGCATGCGCGCGCTTCAGGCGCTGCAGCCCCAGATCAAAGCGATCCAGGAGAAATACAAGAACGATCGCCAGCGCCAGCAGCAGGAGATGATGCGCTTCTACCAGGAGAACAAAGTCAACCCGCTGGCCTCGTGCCTGCCGCTTCTTCTCCAGCTGCCGATCTTCTTCGCCCTGTTCCGGACCCTGCGTGGCGACAGCTTCCAGGAAGACGTCGAAGCCTCGGGCGGCGCCAGTTGGGCATTCATCAACTCGGTGATCGAAAAGCCCCACGGGGCCGAGCTGATCGTGCTGTTGATCCTCTTCGGCGGCTCGATGGCGCTCTCGACCTACATCACGATGCGCTCCTCCCCGACCGCTGCGGGCGCGCAGCAGTACGTGATGCTCGGCGCCTTCGCCCTGGTCGGCCTCTTCTTCGTCCCGGCCGTCCCCGCCGGCCTCAGCCTCTACTGGATCACGACCAACTTCTGGACCGTCGGCCAGTCCTACGTCGCGGCGAAATTGATCCCGGCGCCGGCCGTGCCCACCCCGGAGGAGCAGGCGGCGGCGAAACCGCCTCCCAAACCGCCCAAAAAGAAGAAGAGACGAAGGTAGGACCGGGTCTGTTCCCCCGTCCTCGGACTCGCTCGCTTCGCTCGCTCTGAGTATCCGTCCGCTGACGGGGAAACAAACCCCGTCCCTCCAGGCCTCAGCTGTCGACCTTCTGGCGGATTTCGCGGGAGGGTGGGTTCATCGCCCCTCCTTCTGCCGATCGTGGATAGGGTGAGAATCGTGAACGACTCGAGTGAGCAGAGGGAGTGGCCGGAGGAGCCGGCCGAGAGGGTGCGCGAGCTGGTCGAGGGTGTGCTGGACGAGCTCGATCTCGAGGGCGATGTCGAGGTCACCGAGGACGATGACGCGATCGAAGCGGTCGTCGGCGGCGAGGACGACTACGGGCTCCTGATCGGGCGCCGCGGCCAGACGATCGACGCGCTGCAGCTGCTCTGCCACCAGGCGGCATTTCGCGGGATCCGAGAGCGCAAGCGGGTTCTGCTCGACGCGGCCGGCTATCGCGAGCGTCGCCGCGAGGTCCTCACCGCCCGCGCGGCCCGGGCCGCGGAGCAGGCGCTGAGCGCCAACCGGATCGTCGAGATGGACCCGATGAGCGCCCAGGAGCGGCGTGTCGTCCACGAGTTCCTCAGGGATCGCGCCGGCGTCGAGACCTACAGCGAAGGCGACGAGCCCCACCGCTGCGTGGTCGTCGCGCCGCTTGTCTCAGACGAGTGAGTCACGACCCGACCTCGCCGCTCGGCGAAGCGGAACGGGCCGCGCTGCACACGGTTCTCGAGCTCCTCGCCGAGGAGCGGGCATCGGTCAGCTCGGTGGTCGAGCCCGACCAGGGCTGGAAGGTCCACGTCGCCGACAGCCTCACCGGCCTCGAGTTCGCCGGCCTCCGCGCCGCGGGGCGGATCGCCGATATCGGCGCCGGCGCCGGTTTCCCCGGCCTGCCGCTCGCCGTTGCGCTGCCCGCGGCGAAGGTCGACCTGATCGAGTCGGTCGGGCGCAAGTGCGCCTTCATCGAGCGCGCGATCGAGGCCGCCGGGATCGACAACGCGAGGGTTCTCAACACCCGCTCGGAGGATTGGGCGGTGGAGGTAGGGGAGGGCAGGGAGGCCTACGACGCCGTCACGGCGCGCGCCGTCGGTCGGCTCTCGACCCTGGCCGAGCTGGCCTCGCCGCTTCTCCGCGAGGGTGGAGTGCTGGTCGCCTGGAAGGGGCGGCGGGACGAGGATGAGGAGGCGCAGGCCGCCCGCGCCGCACCGAGGTTGGCGATGGACGTCGAGCAGGTGCTCGACGTCGGTCCCTACGCCGGCAGCCGCCACCGCCACCTGCACCTGCTGCGAAAGACGGGCCCGACTCCGAGCGATCTTCCGCGACGTCCGGGAATGGCGAAGAAGCGCCCCCGCGGCTGAGGGCTAGTCTGCGGCCATGAACGCGGAGGGAGCAAGCGCGCATATCCGGTTCCTCGCGCCGCGAGCGAAGCGCGGAGCATTTGTGTAATGGGCTTGGTCCACGCAGTCGCCAACCAGAAGGGTGGGGTCGGGAAGACGACCACCGCGGTCAACCTCGCCGCCTGCATCGCCAAGGCCGGCGCCCAGACCCTGCTGGTCGACCTCGATCCGCAGTGCAATGCGACGACCGCTCTCGGCGGCGACCGTGACGCCCACCCGTCCTCCTATGACTGCCTGATCGGCGAGGTCTCCGTCGCCGCAGCCGCCCGCCCCGCCGGCCCCGACAATCTCTGGCTCGTCCCCGCCAGCCGCGACCTCGCCGGCGCCTCGGTCGAGCTGCCGCGACTCGAGGGCTCGGAGACCCGATTGCGCGAACGGCTCGGCCCGGTCCGCGAGCGGTTTGCCTTCACGATGCTCGACTGCCCGCCCTCGCTCGGCCCGGTCAGCGTCAACGCCCTGGTCGCGGCGGACAGGGTGATCGTCCCGGTCCAGGCCGAGTACCTCGCACTCGAGGGCCTGGTCCAGTTCCTTGACACGGTGGGGATGATCCGGCGTGAGTTGAATCCCTCGCTGAACGTGTCGGGCCTGTTGATCACTATGCATGACGAGCGCACGCGCTTGGCCCAGGACGTTGAGCGGGAGTTGCGCGATCACTTTCCGGAAATGGTCTTCGACACGGTCATCCCCCGCAGCGTCAGGCTCGCCGAGGCCCCGAGCTACGGGCTGCCGGTGACCGAGCACGCCCCGGTCTCCCGCGGGTCGGACGCATATCGCGCGCTCGCCGAGGAGGTCTCGGCCCGTGGCTAGCCCCGGGATCGGACGCGGCCTCGCCGCGATCCTGCCGGAGGCCGCCGCGGACGACGTCGGCGAGCTCCACGAGCTTCGAGTCGACCTGATCAAGCCGAACCCGAACCAGCCCCGGAAGCGATTCGACGCCGAGTCGCTCACCGGCCTGGCGTCGTCGATCGAAGCCAGCGGCGTCGTCCAGCCGCTGCTCGTCCGCCCTCTCCCCGACGGTGGCTACGAGCTGATTGCCGGCGAGCGCCGCTGGCGCGCGGCCCAGCAGGCCGGCCTCGAGAAGGTGCCGGCGATCGTCCGCGAGTCCGAGCGGGCGGAGCGGCTGCAGGTGGCGCTGATCGAGAACGTCGTCCGCGAGGACCTCAATCCGATCGACGAGGCGCGCGCCTGCGCGGCGCTGGTCGAGGACCTCGGGCTCTCCAAAGAGGAGCTCGCCCGCCGCATCGGGCGCAGCCGCCCGGCGGTCTCGAATCTGATCCGGCTGCTCGAGCTACCCGACGACACGCTGGTGCTGCTCGAGTCCGAAGAGCTGACCGAGGGCCATGGCAGGGCCCTGCTCGGGATCCGCGGCAACGACGCCCGCCGCCGCCTCGCGCGCGACGCCGCCAAGGGCGGCTGGTCGGTTCGCGAGACCGAGAACAGGGTTAAGCTGGCCAGCCAGCCAAACCGTAAGCCGCGCCCAGAGCCGGTCGACGCCGAGCGCCAGGCGGCTCTCCGCGACGTCGGAGACGAGCTCGAGGCCGGCCTCGGCCACGAGGTCAGAGTGCGCCCCCGAGGTGAGGAGATCGTCGTCGAGATCCACCTCAGCGACCTCGCCGAGACGCTCGAGCTGGCGCGCCGGCTCGGCAGGCGAAAGGGCTGAGGCGGCCGCGGCGGAGAGCCGCGGACGGTCGCTATCATCGCCCACTGCTTCGGGCGATTAGCTCAGTTGGTTAGAGCGCGTCTCTGATAAGGACGAGGTCCCTGGTTCGAATCCAGGATCGCCCACTGCGATAATGATCGGCCAGCCAGAGTGGGAGCGAGTTTTGCAGCAGATGCAGATCTACGGCGTCAGCTTCGACATGGTCGGCAAGCAGCCGATCGTGTTGCTGAAGACCGTCGACGGGAACCGGTTTCTGCCGATCTGGATCGGGCATCCTGAGGCGGCGGCGATCCTGATGAAGCTGCAGGGCGCCTCGACCCCGCGGCCGATGACCCACGACCTCCTCTCGGACGTGCTCGAGCAGCTCGACGCGAAATGCGAGCGGGTCTCGGTCACCGAACTTCGGGACAACACCTTCTACGCGTCGATCACGGTCTCGATCGACGGCACCGAGCTCGAGATCGACTCACGGCCGTCCGACGCGCTCGCGCTCGCGGTCAGGGTCTCGGCGCCGATCTTCGCCGCCGAGGACGTGATCGAGGAGTCGGCGATCGAGTTCGAGCACGAGGTCGAGGACACGGAGGAGGTCGTCGACAAGTTCAAGGAGTTCCTCGACGAGGTCTCCCCCGACGACTTCGCCCAGGGGAATTCCTAAAACGCCGCCTCCTCTGCTCCGGCCAGAGGAAACAGATATGGACTGGCCCTCGCTCCGCGTCCGGGGGCGGCTTAGCTTCGCGCTGTCGCGGCGGGCGAGGCGAGTTGGAGGATGCGGTCGACGAGATCCTCGAACGAGAGGCCGGCGGCCTCGGCCGACTGCGGCAGGAGGCTGGTGTCGGTGAGGCCCGGAATCGCGTTGACCTCGAGCACCTGCGGCCCCTCCTCCTCGAGGATCAGGTCGACCCGGGAGAAGCTGGTGCAGCCGAGCGCCTCGTAGGCTCCGAGCGCCGCCGCCGTGACGGCGGCCTCCTCCTCCGTGGTCAGGTCGGCGGGGCAGATGAAGCTGGTGCGGCCGATCTCGTAGCGGGCCTCGAAGTCGAAACGGTCACCGGTCGGGAACGCCTCGACCACCGGGAGGGGCCGGCCGTCGAGCACGCTGACGGCCAGCTCGCGGCCGTCGACGAAGCGCTCGAGCAGTACCCGGTCGTCGTAGCTGAAGGCCGAGACCAGCGCATCCGGGATCTCCGCCCTGCCGGCAGCGAACCTCACCCCGAGCGACGAACCGCCGCGGCTCGGCTTGACGACCAGGGGATACCCGAGACGCTCCTCGAGGCCGTCGAGGGCGTCGGCCGCACCGAGCTCGCGGAACGCGGTCTCGTTGAAGGCGAGCCAATCGGGCGTCGGCACCCCGGCGGCGCGCATCTCGTGCTTGGCAAGGGCCTTGTCGTTGCAGCGGATGCAGGCGGCGACGCCGGGCCCGGTGAAGGGAATGCCGAGGATCTCGAGCAGCTCCTGCACGGTCCCGTCCTCGCCGCCGTGGCCGTGCATCGCGACGAATGCGATCTCAGGACTCTCCGCGGTCAGCTCCTCGACGAGCGTGGCGCCGACGTCGATCGAGACCACCTCGTGGCCGAGCCTGGCGAGCGCCTCCTGCACCCGCGCTCCGGACCGCAGCGAGACGCCGCGCTCGAACGACCGCCCGCCCTTCAGGACCGCGACCCTCACGCCGTTTCGTCCTTTCTGAACGGAAGGACGTCTCCACCCTTGTCAGCATCGCCCTCATCCGACTCCGGAGGAGACAGATTGCGACCGGAGACGGATGAGGATCTGACTGAATCAATTGCGCCCATGCCCTCGCCTTCGGCTGCGGGCATATGCGCCTCAGTCTGGACCGGTTCTCGGGTCAGGGTTGAGTAGAGCTCGACCTGCTGCGCAATCACCTTGCCGATCCGCCGCACGCCCTCCTCGATCTCGGCCTCGTCGGAGCCGGAGAAGTTGAGCCGCATCGAGTTGCGACCGCGGCTTTCGTCGGCGTAGGCAGCCTGGCCGGGGACGAAGGCGACGTCGTCGCGCAGGGCCCTGGCGAGGAGGTCGCCGGTGTCGATGAAGTCCGGCAGCGTCGCCCAGATGAAGAGCCCGCCCTCGGGTTGGGTCCAGGTCGCCTCCGGGGGGAAGTGCCGGTCGAGCGCGGCGAGCATCGTGTCGCGTCTGCTGCGGTAGATCTCGACCAGGCTTTCGACGTACTGACGCCAGCGGCCTTCGGCGAAGTACTCGCGGACGAAGAACTGCGTCAGCGTCGAGGTGCAGAGGTCGGCCGCCTGCTTGCCGAGGACGATCTTCTCCATCACCGGCGGCGGTGCCACCGCCCAGCCGAGGCGGATGCCGGGGGAGAGGATCTTCGAGAAGGTCCCGATGTAGATGACGTAGTCGCCGCCGTCGAGCTGGTATAGCGGCGGCAGCGGCTTGCCGCCGAACCGCAGCAGGCCGTAGGGATTGTCCTCGACAACGAGCATCTCGCGGCTGCGGGCGAGCTCCACCAGGCGTTGGCGCCGCGGCAGCGACATCGTCACCCCGGCCGGGTTCTGGAAGCTCGGCACCGAGTAGACGAACTTCGGCCGTCGGCCTTCGTTGTCGAGCCGGTCGAGGGTAGCTTCGAGCTCTTCGATCCGCATCCCGTCGTGGTCGCACTCGATCTGGACGACCTCGGCCTCGTAGCTGCAGAAGACCGGGACAGCGCCCGGGTAGGTCGGCGCCTCGCAGATGACGACGTCCCCGGGGTCGAGCAGGACCTTGGAGACGAGGTCGATCGCCTGCTGGCCCCCGGTGGTGACGATGACGTCGTCATGGTCGGGCAGCATCCCCTCGGCCCCCATCACCTGGACGATGCAGTCGACCGTCTCCTCGAAGCCCTCGGTCGGCCCGTACTGGAGCGCCTCGGCCGCCGAGGTCTGGGCGATCCTGGTCATGTCCGCGGCGAACGTCGCCGGCGGGAAGGTCGAGGTGTCGGGGAGGCCGCCGGCGAGCGAGATCACCTCGGGCCTGGCCGTGATCGCCATCAGGTCGCGCATCGCCGAGGACCGCATCACGGTGGTCCGGCTCGCGAACAGCCCGGCGTAACGCTCGAGATCCCGCGTCAGCGTGTGCGCGCGCCGCCGGTGCGGGGGTTCGGCCATCACAACCCCTCGCGCTTTGCTCGCTCCGCGCTCATGCATGAAGTGTAGGTTTTCCACGTGAGTTTTCTTGAAGGAGCCGGTCTCGAGCTGGGCATCGGCATTGCGATCGGGATGCTGGCCGGGACCACCGGAACCCGCGGCTCGGCCCGCGGCCGGATGACGCTGCTGGCCGCCGTGATCGGCCTCGCGGTCGGGTATCTGCTCGCCGGCCACGCCGACCTCGACAAGTTGTTCGGCGCCCTGTTCTGCCTCGCCGGCGCCGTCTTCGGCTGCCTCGTCGTCAGCGACGTCGTCAGCGGCGCCGGCAAACGCCAGGGCGGCGGCTCGGGCGCGATCGGGTTCCTGATTGCGCTGGTGGCGATCGTCGTCGCGGTCGCGGCGCTGCTGCTGCCGGTCATCACCCTGCTCGTGATCATCGGCCTCGCCTGGCTCGGCTTCGCGCGCCAGCGCCGCGCCAAACGCAAACACGAGGGCCTCCGCGTATTGCGCTAGCCCCGCCGCCCCCGGACGCGGGAGCGAGCGCCAGTCCATCTCTGTTTCCTCTGGCGCGAGCGGGAGCAGAGGAGACGGCGTTCGTTCTCCAGGCATGATTCACCGGGAATGGCGTTGACCGATAAGAAGCTGGTCCTCACCTACGTCGACTCGTTGAGGACCGACATGCTGGAACGGACGATCGACGAAGGCGAGGCGCCGACCTTCGCGGCCCTCCTCGAGCGCGGCAACCTCGTCCCCGACTGCGTCTCGAGCTTCCCGTCGGTTACCCCGGTCGCCTGCGCGGAGATGGTCACCGGCGTCGCCGCCGACCGCCACTGGATCAGCGGCATGAACTGGTACCACCGGCTCGAGCGGCGCTACGTCGAGTATGGCTCCTCGCTGGAGGCGACCCGGTCGGTCGGCGTCTTCCGGGCGCTCTACGACCTCGTCTACAACATGAACCTCGCCCACCTCAGCCCCGAGGTCCCGACCCTCTTCGAGACCCTCGACGACGCCGGCGCCCGCACCGCCTGCACCCCGTTTCTGATCTACCGGGGCCGCCATCGGCACCAGGTCTCGCTCGAGGGGCTGATGAAGCGGACGCTGGTCGACGCCGGCCGGCTCAAATTCGATCACCACACATGGGGGCCGCGCGACCTCTTCTACGGCGACCTTTACGCCAGCCGCGAGGTCCCGTGCAAGTCGACCTCGATCCCCGGCAACCGCGACATCTACGCCGGCTGCTGCGCGGCCGAGCTCGCCAAGGATGACGGCTTCGACTTCCTCCTCCTCTCGCTCCCCGACAACGACAACCACTCCCATCGTCACGGGCCCGAGGCGAGCGGCGAGTCGATCGCCAAGGCCGACGAATCGTTCGCCCAGCTGGTCGACGCGACCGGCGGGATCGATCGCTTCCTCGAGGACCACGCGGTGATCCTCCTCGCCGACCACTCCCACTCCGATGTCGACAGGGGGCTGCCCCTGGCCGACCTCCTCGCCCAGGAATGGACGGTCCTGCAGCCCTCCGAGGACCGCCCCGAGCAGGCCCAGCTCGCGGTCAGCCCGACCGGGCGGGCGGCCCACATCTATCTCCTGCCCGCGAACGGCGACACCGCCGACCACGGCGAGGTCAGCGAGTCGCTCGCGGCGACCGAAGGAGTCGATCTCGTCTGCTGGCTCGAGTCGCGCGACGGAACCCCGCTACCGCGGCTCGAGGCGGGGGTCCCGACCGACGAGGAGGTCTGGGCGGTGGTAGAGCGCGGCGGCAGCAGGATGCGCTTCCGGCCCGGCGAGGAGATCGCCGACCTGCGCGGCGCCAGGTGGGACGTCGAGGGGAAGCACGAGGCCCTCGCCGCCGTCGTCGAGGACGGGCGGCTGCGGAGCGACCGCTACCCGGACCCGCTCGCCCGCGTCTTCGCGGCGCTGAGCGCGCCGCATGCCGGCGACCTGATCGTCTCCCTGGAGCTCGGCTATGAGGCGCTCGACTGGGGGGGCGCCAGCCACGCCGGCGGTGGCAGTCACGGCTCGCTGCTCGCCGACGACTCGCTCGGCCCGCTTCTGTTCTGCGGCTGCGGCCCCGAGGACACCGGCGAGCGCGACCAGTGGACCCTGCGCGACGTCGCGCCGGCCGTCCTCGATCACTTCGGACTGTGAGCGCGGAGCGAGCAAGGGTGCATCTCTGGTTCTTCGCGCCGCGAGCAAAGCGCGAGCAATGGGTGTGAGGCGGGCGCTCCCGCTCGCCGTCGCGTTCCTCCTCTGCCTGCCCGCGTCGGCCCTCGGCGCGCCCGGCGACCTCTCCGCCTCGGAAGCCACCGCCCGCGCCGACCACGACCCGAAGGTCGCCGGCGAGCGCCGCGAGCACCCCGGGATGACCTCCAGCGTCTCGATGGTCGACGGCAACTGGGAGGTCAGCTACTACGCCGAAGACGAGCGGGTCGCGCTGGCGGTCGTCGAACCGGGGAGCGGCGCCGTGAAGGAGTCGTGGACCGGGTACCAGGTCGGCTGGAAGATGGCGCGCGGATACTCCGGTGCCTTCGGCCACAGGCTGAACGCCCCCTATGTCTTTCTCCCGCTCTGCGCCCTGTTCCTGGTGGGGCTGCTCGACTGGCGGCGGCCCTGGCGGATCGCCAGCCTCGACCTCCTCGTCCTGCTCGGGTTCGGCCTCTCGCACTGGTTCTTCAACCGTGCCGAGATCGGGGTCTCGGTCCCGCTCCAGTACCCGGTGCTCCTCTACCTCCTCGCCCGGGCGCTCTGGATCGGCCTGCGCGGAAGGGGGGAGGGGATCCGGCCTGTCTGGCCGACGGCGTGGCTCGTCGTCGGCGCCCTGTTCCTGATCGGCATCAGGGTCGGCCTCAACGCCGCCGACGCGGGGACGATCGATGTCGGCTACGCGAGCGTCGTCGGCGCTGACCGGATCGCCCACGGAGAACAGCTCTACGACAACTTCCCCGACGACATCTCCGAGGGCGACACCTACGGGCCGGTCAACTATCTGGCCTACGTCCCCTTCGAGGCGATCTGGCCCTGGCACGGGACCTGGGACGACCTCCCCGCCTCGCACGTCGCCGCGACCGTCTTCGACCTGGCGACGATCGCGCTGCTGGTGCTGCTCGGATTCCGGATCCGCCCCGGGCCTGCCGGGCGGCGCCTCGCCGCGACCCTCGCCTTCGCCTGGGCCGCATACCCCTACACGGCCTACGCGCTCGAGAGCAACAGCAACGACACCCTGGTCGCGATGCTCCTCGCCGCGACCCTCGTCGTCCTCGCCCGGCCGGCGGCCCGCGGCATCCTCTCCGCCCTCGCCGGCCTGACCAAGTTCGC
Source organism: uncultured Solirubrobacterales bacterium (assembly GCA_963805455.1). Classification (GTDB taxonomy): domain Bacteria; phylum Actinomycetota; class Thermoleophilia; order Solirubrobacterales; family 70-9; genus VRUE01. The sequence continues at coordinate 162,740 of CAWDUJ010000006.1, read as the reverse complement.
GCCCCTCGTGATCGCTCCCATGCTCATCGACCTACCGGCCCGCCGGTCCTGTCACGAGGGAAGCGGGGGCGCCGCCGGCGAGGTCCTCGGCCCCCACTTCACCCGCGGGAGCGGCGTTGTGCATGACAGCGTTCATTGTCACGGCAGCCGTGTTGATCCTGTGGCCGGCGATCGACCCCGGCCTCGGGACCTTCTGGGATCGGACGATCGGCTACCAGGCCGACCGCAACTCGCCGTTCAGCATCTGGGGCCAGGTCCCCGCCCTCGAGCCGCTGCGGATCGCGCTGCTGGGGGGTGTCGCGGCGCTGGCGATCGCCTTCGCCTTCTGGCCCCGACGGAAGACCCTGGTCCAGGTCGCGGCGCTCGGCGCCGCCCTGATCATCGCCCTGCAGCTGACGGCGATGCATTGGTTCTACCTCTACATCGTCTGGTTCTTCCCGCTGCTGCTGGTGGCGCTCGCCTGCGGCGAGGATCGGCTCAGCCCGGAGGAGCGGGAACCAGCACCTGCTCGATCGAGTCAGCCCGTCCACTCGGGTTGATCTCGACCACGGCGCCCATCACCCAGACGTCCTCCTCGGCGGTTTCGAACCGGACCGGCATCTGGGTGATCAGCGACGCCAGCGCCTGCTCTGGCCTGACGCCGAGAACGCTGGTCCGAGAACCGGTCATGCCGACGTCGGTGATCACCGCGGTCCCGCCGGGGAGGACGCGGGCGTCGGCGGTCGGGACGTGGGTGTGGGTCCCGAACAGGGCGGCAACCCGCCCGTCCAGGTGCCAGCCCATCGCGACCTTCTCGCTCGTCACCTCGGCGTGGAAGTCGACGACGACGCAGTCGGCCTCGATCCGATCGAGGATGGTGTCGATCTCGTGGAACGGGGAGCGGGCGACGGTCAGGCCGACGGCGCCGCTGATGTTGATGACCCCGACCCGCATCCCGCCCGCCTCGGTCACGAGATGCCCCTTGCCGGGGTTGGCGTGCGGGTAGTTGGCGGGGCGGATGACCCGGTCGGTGCGGTCGAGGAACTCGTAGGCCTCGCGGTGGCGGTAGACGTGGTTGCCGGTGGTGAGGATGTCGGCGCCGGCGTCGAACAGCCCGTCCGCGGTCTTCTCGGTGATCCCGATCCCTCCGGCGGAGTTCTCGCCGTTGACGATCACCAGGTCGGGGCTGTGACGCTCGCGGATCTCCGGCATCGCCGCCTTCAGGCCCCGCCTCCCCGGGCCGCCGACGACGTCCCCGATGAAGAGCACGCGCATGCCTGGACCCTATCTGGGAGCCGAGCCTCCGTAGAATCGTCGTGATGGCATTTCCGGCCACACGCATGCGGCGCCTGCGCCGCACGGAGACGCTTCGCGGCCTCGTCCGCGAGACCGATCTCTCCCCCCAGCACCTGATCCAGCCCGCGTTCGTCGTCGCCGGCGAGGGGGTTCGGGAAAACGTTGAGTCGATGCCGGGCATCGAGCGCTTCTCGATCTCGGAGCTGGTCGCCGAGGCGACCGAGATCGGCGCCGCAGGGATCGGCGCAATCCTCCTCTTCGGGCTTCCCGCCGCCAAGGACGAGACCGGGTCCGGCGCCTACGACGAGGAGGGCGTCGTCCAGATGGCGGTGCGAGCGCTGAAGGAGGCCCACCCCGAACTCGTGGTGATCACCGATGTCTGCCTCTGCGAGTACACCTCGCACGGGCACTGCGGCTTCCTCCGCGACGGCGAGGTCGACAACGACCTGACGATCGAGCTGCTGGCGAAAACCGCGATCTCCCATGCCGACGCCGGCGCCGACGCCGTCGCGCCGAGCGACATGATGGACGGGCGGGTTGGGTCGATCCGCCACCAGCTCGACGAAGAGGGGCACTCCGGCGTTCCGATCGTCGCCTACAGCGCCAAGTACGCGTCGGCCTTCTACGGGCCGTTCCGCGAGGCCGCGGACTCGACGCCGGCATCGGGCGACCGTCGCGGCTACCAGCTTGACCCGGCGAACGTCGACGAGGCGGTGCGCGAGGCCAAGCTCGACCTCGAGGAGGGGGCGGACGTGGTGATGGTGAAGCCGGCGACTCCCTATCTCGACGTCGTCCGCCGGGTCAAGGACGAGACCGGCGCGCCGGTCGCCGCCTACCACGTCTCCGGTGAGTACTCGATGCTGAAGGCCGCCGCCGCCAACGGCTGGATCGACGAGCGCGCAGCGGTGCTCGAGACGCTGACCTCGATCCGCCGGGCCGGCGCCGACGCGGTCGTCACCTACTACGCGAAGGAGGCGGCGGCGTGGCTATAGCGAACCGAGTGAGGGAGGATCACGATCTGATTCTCTGCGACCGAACGAGAGTGAGCGCGGTATGCCGGTAGGTGTCCCGCAGTCGAAGGCCCGCTCGCGCAAGGACGGCGCCGCGATCCCCCTCGACGAGACCGACAAGCGGCTGATGAACCTGCTCCAGTCGAGGTTCCCGCTCGACCCCGAGCCCTTCCGGCTGATCGGTGCCGAGGCCGAGATCGAGGTCGGCGAGGTGATCGAGCGCACGACGCGGCTGCTCGACGAGCGGATCATCCGCGAGATCACTCCGATCTTCGACACCAGGGCCCTCGGTTACGAGTCGATGCTGGTCGCCGCCAAAGTCGACGCCGAGAACCCGCAGCGCGCCGCGGCGATCGTCAACTCCCACCCGGGCGTCTCCCACAACTACCTCCGGACCCACGACTTCAACCTCTGGTTCACGATCGCGACGCCGCCCGACTCGCCGCTCGGCCTCGCCGGCACCCTCGAGGTCCTGATGCGCGAGACCGGCGCCGAGTCGATGCGCGAGCTGCCGACCCTGACCCTGTTCAAGATCAACATGAACCTGGAGATGGAGAAGGGCACCGATGCCCTCGCCAGCGCGGTCGACGCGTCGCCTCCGCGGGAGCTCGACGCGCAGCCCTACGACGATCACGACATCGCCGTGATCCGCGCGATCCAGGGGCCGATGGAAGCGATCGAGCGACCATACGACCCGGTCGCAGCCGAGCTCGGAATCGAGACCGAGGAGCTGCTCTCCCATCTCCGCGGGATGGTCGACCGCAAGATCCTGCGCCGGGTCGCGGCGATCCTCTACCACCGCCGTGCCGGGTTCTCGGCAAATGGGATGGGCGTCTGGAAGGTGCCCGAGGAGGAGATCATGGAGACCGGGCGGCGGATGGCCTCCTTCCGGGGGATCTCCCACTGCTACCAGCGCCCGACCTACGAGGACTGGCCCTACAGCGTCTTCACGATGGCCCACGGCCGCTCGAAGGAGGAGTGCGACGCGATCCTCGACTCGATCGCCGACGAGTGCGGCATCGGCGCCGACGGCCGCGCCACCCTCTACTCCTCGACCGAGTACAAGAAGATCCGCCTCCACTACTTCACCGATGACTACCGGGAATGGGAAGAAGCGCACTCCGGATGAGGGCCGGGGCGGGGGTTCCACTTAACTTTTCCCGAAGGCAGTTCCGGGTGGCCCCCAGGTCGAGCCGCGGGAAAAGTACAAGACGTTTCACCCCCGCCCCGAACCTCATCTAGAGCCGCGGTGTCCTTCCCAACCCAGCGGTCATCCGAGTTGTATCGGCGGGCGCTTGGGGTGATGCCCGGCGGGGTGAATAGTCCCGTGCGGGCGATGCGGCAGATCGGTCGCGACCCGATCTTCATCGAGCGCGGGGAGGGGTGCGAGATCGTCGACGTCGACGGCAGCCGCTACGTCGACTGGGTCTGCTCCTGGGGGCCGCTGATCCTCGGGCACGCCCACCCGGATGTCGTCGCCGCGGTAAGCGACGCCGCTGCCCGCGGAACCAGCTTCGGTTCCGCCACCGAGGCTGAGGTCGAGCTGGCCGAGGAGGTGGTGGCCCGAATCCCCTCGGTCGAGATGCTGCGGATGACCAGCTCCGGAACAGAGGCGGCGATGGGGGCGGTCCGCCTCTCCCGCGCAATCACCGGCCGCGAGACGATCGTCAAGTTCGCCGGCGCCTACCACGGACACTCCGACGGCCTCCTCGCCGACGCAGGCTCCGGGCTGGCGACTCTCGGGGTGCCGGCGAGCCCCGGCGTCACCGCCGCCCAGGCTGCCGGAACGGTCGTCGTCCCCTGGAACGATCGCGAGGCCGTGGCCAGGGCGCTGGAATCACACCCGGTGGCGGCCCTCCTCGCCGAGCCGATCGCCGCGAACATGGGCGTCGTAGCACCGGCGGAGGGCTTTCTCGATTTTCTCCGCGAGGCGACCCGCGACGCCGGCGCGCTGCTCGTCCTCGACGAGGTGATCACCGGCTTCCGCGTCGCCCGCGGCGGAGCCCAGGAGCTGCTTGGGGCCGAGCCTGACCTGACCGTCTTCGGCAAGGTCCTCGGCGGCGGCCTCCCCGCCGCCGCCTTCGGCGGACCTCGGGATGCGATGGAGCGGATCGCGCCCGCCGGTGACGTCTACCAGGCGGGGACGCTCTCCGGCAACCCGCTGGCGACGGCTGCCGGGCTGGCGACGCTCCGCGCTCTCGACGGCGACTCCTATCGGCGGCTCGGCGCCCTGACCGACCGCCTCGCCGCGGGCCTCGCCGAGGTGGTCGGAGACGCCCCCCTTCAGATCGCCTCGGCCCCCGGCCTGCTCACCCTCTTCTTCAGCGCGGCGCCGGTCACCGACTTCGCGGGCGCATCCGCCTGCGACCTCGAGGCCCATGCCCGGTTCTGCAGGGCGATGTTGGAGCGGCACATATATGTGCCGCCTTCGCAGTTCGAGGCATGGTTCGTCTCGCTCGCCCACGATGAGGCGGCGATCGATCGCACCGCCGCCGCCGCCGCCGAGTCGCTCGAGGAGGCTCTCGGATGAGCCCCGCCGACGCGCTTCACGCCCTTGCCAACGTTCTTCGACAGGGGGATACCCCGATTTCCGCCCACGTCGTCGACCCGGCCGAGGAGCCGGGCTTCGGCCTGATCGCGGCGGCCGGGCCGCGGGCCGAGGCCGCGCCGGCCGAGTACGCGGTGGTGGTCGAGGCCGTCCGCGAGGGATACCTTCTGCACTACGGGGAGCCTCGGCTCCTGGCCGGGCACGACCCCGACCTGGCTTTGCTCGCGGGCGACTATCTATATGCGCTCGGGATCGAACGGCTCGCCGGGTTGGGCGACGCCGAGGCGATCCTGGTCCTCGCCGACCTGATCAGCGGCTGCGCCCGCCACCACGCCGAGGGGAGCGAGGACCGGGTCCCCGAGCTATGGCGGACCTCGGCGGCGGCGATCGCCGGCGCAGCGACGGAGCCGACAGGGGCCTGAGGGAATAAACTCCCCGGTCCTTATTCTGGATCACAGTGGCTGACGAAGCGGACAAGCAAGCCGGGGCCGAGGCAGCCTCACGGGAGCGGGCCAAGCCCAGCCCCGCGGGCTACTTCGAGGGCGAGTCGATGACTCGTCGCCACGCATTCGAAGCCGGGGTCCACGGCCTCGGTGCGGTCGCCGGCCTGGCGATCGTCCTGCCCGCGGTGGGGTTCGCCGTCGCCCCGATCTTCCACCGCGGCAAGGAGCGCTGGGAGACTGTCGGCCCGACCGGAGACTTCGTCACCGACACCTACCGCCAGGTCGTCTTCACCGAAACAGAGGGAATCGGCGACGCCGGCAAGACGACTGCCTACGTCCGCAAAGGCGCGAAGGAACTGGGTGAGAACCCGAACGAATACATCGCGGTCTCGAACCGGTGCGCCCACCTCGGCTGCCCGGTCCGCTTCGTCGAGGCCGCCGGCAACTTCATCTGCCCCTGCCACGGCGGCGTCTACGACTTCGAAGGAAAAGTCATCGGCGGCCCCCCGGTCCGCCCGCTCGACCGCTTCCAGACGCGCGTCCAAGGCGGCCAGGTCGAACTCGGCCCCCGCTACAGCGTCACCTCCCAACTCAAGCCCGTCCGCGCCCGCGATCCGGGCGAGTTCACCGGCGGCATCTGGGAATATCTGTATCCGCCCCGTCCCTCCACCTTCCCGCCGCCATAGTGAGAGGTAGACGATGAAACTCGACTCGCTGATCCCCGCTCCGCTGCGCAAACCGGCCAAGCCCGGTGAGGGAAACGGCTCCAAGGGCCCGGCTCCGGCCGACCTCAAGACGGCTCCACCAGAGCGGCCCTCCGAGAAACAGAAAATCGTCGAGGGCACGAAGGAGGGGTCGATCGACGTCCTCGCCTGGGTCGACCAGCGCACCGCGGCCACCGGGTTCCTCACCGGGATGCTGTTCCGGAAAGTTCCGAAGGGGACCAACTGGTTCTACACGCTCGGCTCGGCGACCCTCTTCGCGTTCATCGTCCAGGCCGTCACCGGGGTATTCCTGGCGATGTTCTACGTCCCCTCGACGACCCAGGCCTACGGGTCGATCGCCCACATCAACGAAGACGTCCCCCTCGGCCAGCTCGTGCACGGAATGCACAAATGGGGCGCCAGCGTGATGGTGATCCTGATCTTCCTCCACATGGGCCGGACCTTCTTCTTCGGCGCCTACAAGTACCCGCGGGAGCTCAACTGGGTGATCGGCGTGGTGCTGCTGATCCTGACGATGACGATGGCCTTCACCGGCTATCTGCTGCCGTTCGACCAGCGCTCCTTCTGGGCCTCGGTCGTCGGTATCAACATCAACGGGACGGGCCCGATCATCGGCCCCTACCTAAGCGACTTCCTCCGCGCCGGCCCCGAGCTCGGGGCGACGACCCTCTCCCGCTTCTACTCGATCCACATGCTGCTCCTGCCCGGCGCGATCATCGCCCTGATCGGGGCGCATCTCTACCTCGTCGTCAAGCTCGGCACCACCGCGCCGCCCTGGGTCCACGCCGACAAGCCGAAGGTCGCGGAGCCGCTGCAGCAGCTCGACGCCGGCGCCAACGGCGCCAACGGGGCCAACGGGGCGACCCCGAACCGATGAGACCGAGCGAGAAGCAGGCATATCTCGAGGAGTACGAGCTCCTCAAGAAGAAGGGGAAGCCGTTCTACCCCTACGCCGTGCTCAAGGACACGGTGATGGCACTGATCGTCGTCGGGGTCATCATCGCGATGGCGCTCATCCTCGGCGCCGAGCAGGGCCCGAAGGCCGACCCGACGACGACCAGCTACGTGCCCCGCCCCGAGTGGTACTTCTTCTTCCTCTTCGAGCTCCTGAGGGTGCTCAAACCGCCCGAGCTGGTCCCGATCGCGACGATCGGAATCCCGACCATCTGCATGGTGCTCCTGATCGGGCTCCCGTTCTATGACCGCGGGCCGGAGCGCAACCCGGCCCGCCGTCCGATCGCCACCACCGCCGCCCTGATGACGATCATCGCGATGGCCTACCTGACCTACCTGGGGGCGACGGCAGGCTCGCCGACCGAGATCGATTTGAAGGTCGCGCCGCAATTCGAAGCGGGCAAGGAGGTCGTCGCCGCATCCGGCTGCCTCGCCTGCCACAAGCTCGGTGAGAACGGCAACCACGGGCCCGGGCCGGAACTGACCCACATCGCGTCGAGGATCCCGCGGGCGGCGATCCTTCGCTCGGTCGAAATCGGGCCAGGCATCATGCCCTCCTTCCGTGACCTGCCGCCGAAGAAGCTCAACGAGCTCGCCGACTTCCTCTCCTCGCTCGACTGAGTGGAAGGCCCCCGGGGCGCTCGCCATGGAGTGGCCGATTCAGTGACCGGGACGACGAAACCCTCGCGTGACTCAGCCCAATTCTCGGGTCAGGTCAACCGGATGTTCGACCGGATCGCGTCCCGCTATGACCTGCTGAACTCGGTCATGAGCGCCGGCCTACACCATCGCTGGCGCGAGCGGGCGGCGGACCGGGCCGAGCTCGCGCCCGGCGGCTCCGCCCTCGATGTCTGCTGCGGGACCGGCGACCTGACCCTGGAGCTGGCCGGCCGTGTCGCGCCCGGCGGCTACGTCATCGGCTGCGACTTCTCGGAGCCGATGCTGGACCTCGCCCGCGAGAAGGCGACCGGGAGAGGCATCGACTCGGTCCGCTTCGAGTGGGCCGACGCGCTCGAGCTCCCCTACGACTCGGCCCGGTTCGACGCCGTCACGGTCGGGTTCGGAGTCCGCAACTTCGCCGACCGCGACCGGGGCCTGCGGGAGCTGGCCCGGGTCCTGCGCCCCGGCGGCCGCCTGGTCGTCCTCGAGTTCACCGAGCCGCGCCGCCCCCCGTTCTCGACCTTCTACTCGATCTGGTTCGACCGGATCGTGCCGGTCCTCGGGCGGCTGACCAACGACCCCGCGGCCTACTCGTATCTGGCCGAGTCGGTCCACAGCTTCCCCGACCCGCCGGGGTTGGCGGCGAAAATGGACGCGGCGGGCCTCGTCGGGATCAGGTACACGGTGCTCGGCGGCGGCATCGTCGCGATCCACAGCGGCATCCGCGGGTGACCCGCCCCTCCGCAGTTCCGCCACCGGTCACGGCGGTGCTCGATGCGTCGAGCCGGTGGCTCCCGGCCAGACTGGGCGAGGTCGAGTCGCTGCTGCGGGAGCAGACGGTCGACGGCGGCCCGCTCGGGGCCGACGCCGAGGCGACGCTTGAGGCCGGAGGCAAGCGGCTGCGGCCGATGCTGACCCTGCTCTGCGCCGGCGAGGCCGGGGGGGAAGAGGAGGTCCGGGGCGCTGCCGCGATCGAGCTGGTCCACATGGCGACCCTGGTCCACGACGACGTCCTCGACGACGCGGCACTGCGCCGCGGCCGTCCCACCGTCTACACCGAGTCGGGGCGCGACCGCGCGACGGCAGTCGGCGACCTGCTCTTCTCGCGCGCGTTCGCGCTCCTCGCCCAGCCCCGGGACTCGCGGGCGATCGGGCTGCTCTCGGCCGCCTCGGTCGCGCTCGCCCGGGGGGAGCTCACCCAGCGCAACGACGCCTACGACACCTCGATCTCGGAGCAGCGCTACCTCGAACGCTGCCGGTTGAAGACGGCGGCGCTCTTCGAGTGCGCCTGCAGGATGGGCCGCGACGCCGAGGCCCTCGGCTCCTTCGGGGCGGAGATCGGCCTCGCCTTCCAGCTCCTCGACGATGTCCTCGACGTCGCCGGGCCGGCGTCGCGGACCGGCAAGGCGCGCGGGACCGACCTGCTCGACGGCACGGTGACGCTCCCCTTCATCGTCGCCTCCTCGTCGGACCCGGAGATCGCCGGCGCCGACCTGCGCGCCCTCGACGCCGCCTCGGCCGAGGCACTCTGCAACCGGATCGCGGCCACGGGCGCCCTCGAGCAGGTTCGGGCCCGGGCCCTGGAGATGGTCACCAACGCCAAGCGCGGCCTCCAGAACGCCGACTTCGAGCCCGAGCAGCGCCGCCTCCTCGACCTCGTCGCCGACGGCGTCGTCCAGCGATATTCCTGAATACTTCCGCCCATGCTGAAGGGCGACCGGGCCATAGTGGCGCATCGTCCTGAGCAGTTCCGGCATATGGCGGACGGCCAAACCGGGCCCTGTCCATATCTGATTCCTCAGGCCCCGGTTTGGCCGGAGCACATGGGCCGAATTAATTAGGAAAAGTCGTCCGCGGTGATGAGGTCCGCGGCGAGGGCGGCGGCGAAGGTCTCGGTGACCTGCTCCATGTTCTCGCGGACGATCGTGCGCAGATCCTCGGCGAGGATCTCGGTGCCGCGGTCGAGCGCCTCGTCGTAGGAATCGATCGCGGCTTCGCCGTGGATCCCGTCGCTCCGCCACTCGCACTCGGGGCAGCGGCGCCAGAGGTGCCAGTGGCCACGCTCGTCCGCCTGCTCCCAGCGGGTGGGCTGGACCATGGTCGAGTTGCACTGGGGACAGACGTGGAGCCCGGTGGCTGTCCTTGTGTCTGTCCGGCTTGCGTAGGCCATGGGTATCTATCGAACACACGGCGCGGGAACTCCATCCGCACTATTGCCCGAAATCCACGAGAAAACACAAGTTTCGGGTAGCGCAGGCTCCCGATCGCTCCCAACCTGGCCGCCCGTTACCATGGTTCGGATGCTTGGCAACGTAGGCCCACTCGAGATCGGCATCGTTCTGGTCATCGCCCTGATCGTCTTCGGGCCGAAACGGCTGCCCGAACTGGGGCGCTCGCTCGGCAAGGGGATCCGCGAGTTCCGCGGCTCGCTCAGCGGTGACCACGATGATGATGACGACGAAGCTCCGCCGCAGGAGATCGAGGCCGGCGAGCGCGAGCCGGTCGCCCACAAACGTCCTTAGGGGCCCCGATGCCCCGCCGAGTCAGGCCGGTTACCCACGAGGATGAACTGACCCTCGTCGAGCATCTCGACGAGCTTCGCAGCCGGCTGATCGTCTGTCTCGCGGTTTTCGGGGTCGCCCTCGCGCTCTGCTTCTGGCAGAGCTCGGTGCTGCTGGAAATCGCCTCCGACCCACTCCCGTCCAAACACCAGCAGCTGCTGACCTTCGGTGTCACCGAGCCCTTCACGACGACGGTCACCGTCGCCGCCTACGCGGCGATCGTGCTCTCGATGCCGGTCCTGATCTACCAGATCTACGCCTATGTGCTGCCCGCATTCAGCGATGCCGAGCGACGGACCCTGGTGCCGATCCTCGTCCTCGCCCCGATCCTCTTCCTCGCCGGCGTCGCCTTCGCCTACTTCGTCGTGATGCCGCCCGCGGTGAATTTCCTTCTCGGCGTCAACGAAAGCCAGTTCGCGGTCCAGGTCAGGGCCCGCGACTACTACAGCTTCTTTTCGACGACGATGCTCGCCGGCGGCATCATCTTCGAGCTGCCGCTGGCGATCATCGCCGTCACCCGGCTCGGAATCGTCAGCGTCGAGCAGCTGAGCTCGAACCGCCGCTACGCGTATTTGCTGATCTCGATCCTGGCCGCCGCCCTGCCAGGAGTCGACCCGGTCTCGATGCTGTTGGAGATGGTCCCGCTCTTGATCCTGTTCGAGTTGAGTATCTTGCTGGCCCGGGTCTTCGAGAAGCGCGCGGCTTCGGGGGAAATGGTCAAACCATCTACGCAGGAGCGATGAGGGGCTGATGGCAGGAGAGGAACGGCGAATGCTGTTCGACATCAGGGGCAAGCGGAAGAATGTCGTCCGCGTCGTCTACGCCTGCCTCGCGCTGCTGATGGGAGCGAGTCTTTTCGTCGCGGTCGGCCCCTTCAACATCGCCGAATTCTTCGGCGGCGGCGGCACCACCAGCGCCGCCGACATCTCCAAGGAACAGGCTGAACGAATCGAAAAACGACTCGCGAAAGACCCCCAGAACGAAGATCTGATGCTGTCCCTGATCCGGACCAGGATCGGGGCCGGCAGGGCGCTCTCCCAGGAAAACCCGACGACCGGGGTTCCGGAAGTGACCCCGGAAACGATCGAACAGTACGAAGCGGCGCAGGAAGCCTGGCTCAAATACGTGAAGCAGGCCGGCGACGAACCGAGCCCGACGACCGCGGCGCTGGTCGCCAGCACCTACTTCAACGTCGCCGAACACGGCGAATCGCTCGGCGTCATCACCGAAAGCATCAACCAGGCGGCGAAGGCGCAGAAGGTGGCGGCGGAAGCCTCGCCGAACCTCAACACCGTGACGACGCTCGCGATCTTCCAGTACTTCAATGGCGAATTCGCAGCCGGGGACAAGACGGTTGAACAGGCGGCCAAGGAAGCGACGTCGAAGTCGCAGGCGAAGACCGTTGAAAAACAGATGTCCGGCTATCGCAAACGGGCCCAGAGCTGGCAGAAGCAACGCAAGAAACTTGCCAAGCAGCAGGCCAAAACGGGCAAGGAACAGCTCGAAAACCCGCTCGGCGGCCTCTCCGGCGGCGGCACCAGCCTGGCACCGTAGCCGCCCGCCCCGCTAGGGGCCGTTGGTGAGCCGGTAGAGCCTGATGCTGTAGAGCGGGAGCAGCAGGATCGCGAGCTGCAGGGTGACCCGGACCACTCCCGGGACCAGCAGGGTGAGGGCGAGGATCAGGGCCGGGACCGCGAGCGCCCGCGGCAGGATCTGCGAGCCGCGCAGGGAAGCGACCGCGCTCGCCGCGATCAGCGTCGCCAGGCCGACGCCGGCCGCGTTGAAGCCGAGGATCTGGGAGATGTCGAAGTAGGCCTGGGCCGCGTCGGGGCTGATGCCGCCGTCGCTCGCCGCCCGCATCGCACCGGCCATGTTGATCGTCTCGGCCCCGAGGCCGACGGTGAAGCCGAGGATGGCGCCGCCGAACGCGGCCATCGGCAGCCCGGCTCCAAGGTCTCCCAGTTCAAGCTCGAGCCGGTCGCGCAGGAGGGCGCTGAACCAGACGAAGAGGACGATCGCGACGATGCTGAGGCTGGCGCCGACGATGATCCGGGTCGAGCGGTCTTCGTAGAAGGATGCGAGCTCGCCGCCGGGGGCGTCGGTGGCCGGGATGTCGATCGACCAGAGCAGGTTGCCGACCGCGAAGAGAACGAAGACGGCCAGGCCGGACAGCGGTGCGTAGCGGGCGAGGCCGTCGCGGGGGGCTCCGGCGCCGATCCAGGCAGTTGCTCGCTCAGCCAACGCCGGGGATTATCCCCGCTGCGGTGATCGGGCGGGCGAGACGTGAGCGAGTGCGCTCGCGGCGAAGCGTCCGGCGAGCCCGCAGGGCCCGGTGACGTGGAGCAGGACCCCGTCGGCCAGTGGAACCGCGACCGATGGGGAGCCGTAGCGAAGGCACCATCCGGACTCGCCCCCGACCCCGATCGGTGTCGCCCGGGAGGCGCGTCGCCTCAACCCCGCGAGGTCGGTCCGCTCGACCACGACCGTCATCTGCGGTTGCGAGCCGCTCGGTTGGTAGATGCAGGTGGGTCCCTGCGGCCCGACCTCGGTTTGAACCGGCTCGCCGAGGATCGCCGCAGCCTCGCCGCGGGTCACCAGCCGGCAGGGGTTTTCCGGTGCGGCGCCGGTCGCGCTGACCTCGTCGTTCTTCAACCCGGCACCGTGTTGGGCGGGGGAGCCCGAGTTCGAGTTCGGCCCCGGCCACTCGGGGATCGCCGCGCCAGAGCGCTCAGAGCTCGAGATCGGGTCCGAGGAGGGGACGATGTACGAGGACTCCCCGTGGACTCCTACACCCCCGCCCGAGCCCGAGCCCGAGCCCGAGCCCGAGCCACAGCCGCCGAGCGCAAATGCCACGGCGAAGGCTACGGAGAGGGAGATGGCGAGGGCGCGAGCGATCATGGTGTGAAGAGGACGTCGACCCAGTAGTTGGTCGAGTTGAAGGAATTCGCCGGGAAGGTGCTGGTCGGGCTGTAGGCGAAGACACCGTTCGGGCTGCTGGTGTTGGAGAGGGCGTGGAGGGGTGGGCTGTCGACAGCGTTGCTGAGCCCCTGGCCGGTGGCGGAGTAGTGGCCGGTCGGGGCGAAGTAGCTCGCCACGTAGGTCGTGCTCGCCGCGATCGTCACCGGAGACGCGAATGGCACCTCCTGCCAGCCGAAGGCGGTCTCGCCCGTCGCGGTCGCCTGGGCCAGGAGCGCGCCTGCGCCGCTCCAGAGGCTGACAAGGTGCGGGCCGGTGTTGCCCGCGGACTTGTAGAACCGGACCCCGCGCACCTGGCCGGGGACGTCGCTGCTGAACTTCACGCCGAGCTCGACCGCGTTCGAGTCAGATTCTTCGACGACCGCTGGGACGGCCTGTTCGAAGATCGTCGCCCGCGGCACGACGGAGCCCGATGGAGCCGAGGCCGGGCCCGATCCGACCCCGTTGACCGCGGTCACGGTGAATGTGTAGGTCGTGCCGTTGTTGAGGCCGGACACCGTCGCCGATTCGGCGGGCGCCGCAACCGTCGTCGCCGGCTGCGCGGCGGAGCCGATGTACGGGGTGATCCGGTAGCTCGTGATCGCGCTACCGCCGTCGCTCGCAGGCGCGGTCCAGCTGATCTGGGCGGCCTGGCTGCGCGCGGCGGCGCTCACCCCGGTGGGCGCGCCCGGGGCGGAGGCGGAGGAGGTCGGCGTGACCGGATTTGAAGCACTCGAGTCGGGCCCGGTGCCGGCCGAGTTGACCGCGGCGACCTTGAACGTGTAGGTCGTCCCGGGGCTGAGCCCTGAGATGACCTTGGAGCCGTCGCCGGGGCGGTGGCGCTGACCGGAGTCTGCGCGGCGGAGCCGATGAACGGGGTGATCCGGTAGCTCGTGATCGGGCTACCGCCGTCGCTCGCAGGCGCGGTCCAGGAGACCGTTGCCTGTCCTAGGCCGGCGCTGGCGGCGACGCTGGTCACCTGGCCCGGAGGTTGCGCCGCCGCGGTCGGTGTGAAGAGGACGTCGACCCAGTAGTTGGAGGCCTGATACGTGTTTGTCGGGAAGCGCGAGGTCGAGCCGTAGATGTAGACGCCGTTGGCGCTGGTGCCGTTGGCGATCGCGTGCAGAGGCGAGTTGTCGACCCCGTTGGCGAGGGTCGGGCCGTTGACCGAGTAGTGGCCCGAGGGCGCGAGGTAGGCGGCGACGTAGGTCGTGTTGGCCTGGATCGCAACCGGGCTGGTGAATTTCACCTGCTGCCAGCCGGAGGCTGTCTCACCGGTGAAGTTTGCCTGCGCGAGCCGGGTACCGCTGGCGTTCCAGAGGCTCCCGATGTGCGCTCCGCCGTTGGCAGCGGCCTTGTAGAACCGGATGCCGCTGATCGTGCCGGCGAGGTCGCTGCGGAACTTGACGCCGAGCTCGACCGCGCTGGGGTCACCGGAGTCGACGACTGCCGGGGTCGAGAGGTCGAAGATCGTCCCGTAGGGCGTGATCGCCGCCGAAGCCGCCGAATCGGGACCCGCGCCTCCGGCGTTGATGGCTGCGACTTTGATGGTGTAGGCCGTGCCGTTGGTCAGCCCGCCGATGCCCGCCGTGGTCGCCGGCGAGGACGTGGTCGTCGGCGCCTGCGCGGTGGTCCCGATGTACGGGGTGATCCGGTACCCGGTGATCGGGCTGCCGCCGTTGCTGGCCGGGGCCGTCCAGCTGAGCTGGGCGCCCGAGGACTTCGCGATCGCGGCCACTCCGGTCGGCGCTCCCGGCGGCGCCGCCACGGTTTCGACCGTGAAGCTGCGGGTCGCGGTTCCCTGGTTGCCGGCGCCGTCGGTGGCCCGCACCCGGAAGGTGTAGGTGCCGTTTGGCAGTGGGCTCGGCGGTGTGTGGGAGGCGCCCGGGCCCGAGCAGGCGCCGAAGGACGCGGTGCCGGTATCGATCGAGCAGGCGAAGGTCGAGCCCCCCTCGGTCGAGTGGAAGGTGAAGGTCGGGGTCTGGCTGGTGGTGGTGCCCGAGGGCCCCGAGTCGATCACGGCGGTCGGCGGGGTCGTGTCGACCTGCCATTCGAAGGTCGCCGGCGAGGCGTCGGTGTTGAGCGCCCGGTCGATCGCCCGCACTTCGAAGCGGTGGGGGCCCTCGGTGAGGCCGGTGTAGGCCTTGGGCGAGGAGCAGCTCGCCCAGGCGGCGGCTTCGGTCGAGTCGAGCCGGCACTGGAACGACGCGACCCCAGAGCCTCCCGGGTCTTCGCCGGTGAATTCGAACGAGCCCGAGGCGCTGGCACTGAGCGCGGCCGGGTGGGCCCCGATCTGCGTCTGCGGCGCGGCCGAGTCCTCGACGTAGGTGATCGGGCCCGAGCAGGCCGAGGTGGCGCCGGCGGCGGTCGCGGTGGCGCGGATCGCGGTCGAGGAGTTGTCGGGGACCGCGATGGTGATTCCCGCTTCCAGTTCGGAGGCGCTGCCAGCGGCAAGAGGCGTGCCGGTGCAGTCGGCGCTGGAGTAGAGCGAGACCTGGGAGCCCGCCACGGCGCTGCCGAGGACCATGGGAGAGTTCTGGTTGGCGGGGGAGGCCGGCAGGGTCGAGGTGAGGGAGGGGGCGGGCGGCGCCACGGTTTCGACCGTGAAGCTGCGGGTCGCGGTTCCCTGGTTGCCGGCGCCGTCGGTGGCCCGCACCCGGAAGGTGTAGGTGCCGTTTGGCAGTGGGCTCGGCGGTGTGTGGGAGGCGCCCGGGCCCGAGCAGGCGCCGAAGGACGCGGTGCCGGTATCGATCGAGCAGGCGAAGGTCGAGCCCCCCTCGGTCGAGTGGAAGGTGAAGGTCGGGGTCTGGCTGGTGGTGGTGCCCGAGGGCCCCGAGTCGATCACGGCGGTCGGCGGGGTCGTGTCGACCTGCCATTCGAAGGTCGCCGGCGAGGCGTCGGTGTTGAGCGCCCGGTCGATCGCCCGCACTTCGAAGCGGTGGGGGCCCTCGGTGAGGCCGGTGTAGGCCTTGGGCGAGGAGCAGCTCGCCCAGGCGGCGGCTTCGGTCGAGTCGAGCCGGCACTGGAACGACGCGACCCCAGAGCCTCCCGGGTCTTCGCCGGTGAATTCGAACGAGCCCGAGGCGCTGGCACTGAGCGCGGCCGGGTGGGCCCCGATCTGCGTCTGCGGCGCGGCCGAGTCCTCGACGTAGGTGATCGGGCCCGAGCAGGCCGAGGTGGCGCCGGCGGCGGTCGCGGTGGCGCGGATCGCGGTCGAGGAGTTGTCGGGGACCGCGATGGTGATTCCCGCTTCCAGTTCGGAGGCGCTGCCAGCGGCACAGAGGCGTGCCGGTGCAGTCGGCGCTGGAGTAGAGCGAGACCTGGGAGCCCGCCACGGCGCTGCCGAGGACCTTGGGAGAGTTCTGGTTGGCGGGGGAGGCCGGCAGGCTCGAGGTGAGGGAGGGGGCGGGCGGCGCCACGGTTTCGACCGTGAAGCTGCGGGTCGCGGTTCCCTGGTTGCCGGCGCCGTCGGTGGCCCGCACCCGGAAGGTGTAGGTGCCGTTTGGCAGTGGGCTCGGCGGTGTGTGGGAGGCGCCCGGGCCCGAGCAGGCGCCGAAGGACGCGGTGCCGGTATCGATCGAGCAGGCGAAGGTCGAGCCCCCCTCGGTCGAGTGGAAGGTGAAGGTCGGGGTCTGGCTGGTGGTGGTGCCCGAGGGCCCCGAGTCGATCACGGCGGTCGGCGGGGTCGTGTCGACCTGCCATTCGAAGGTCGCCGGCGAGGCGTCGGTGTTGAGCGCCCGGTCGATCGCCCGCACTTCGAAGCGGTGGGGGCCCTCGGTGAGGCCGGTGTAGGCCTTGGGCGAGGAGCAGCTCGCCCAGGCGGCGGCTTCGGTCGAGTCGAGCCGGCACTGGAACGACGCGACCCCAGAGCCTCCCGGGTCTTCGCCGGTGAATTCGAACGAGCCCGAGGCGCTGGCACTGAGCGCGGCCGGGTGGGCCCCGATCTGCGTCTGCGGCGCGGCCGAGTCCTCGACGTAGGTGATCGGGCCCGAGCAGGCCGAGGTGGCGCCGGCGGCGGTCGCGGTGGCGCGGATCGCGGTCGAGGAGTTGTCGGGGACCGCGATCGTGATTCCCAGCTTCCAGTTCGGAGGCGCTGCCAGCGGCACAGAGGCGTGCCGGTGCAGTCGGCGCTGGAGTAGAGCGAGACCTGGGAGCCCGCCACGGCGCTGCCGAGGACCATGGGAGAGTTCTGGTTGGCGGGGGAGGCCGGCAGGGTCGAGGTGAGGGAGGGGGCGGGCGTCTGCGGCGCGCTCGCCGCCGGCAGGACCTCGATCGCCGCAAGGTTCCAGCGGTCGTTCGTCGGTGCCGTGTCGTTGAGCGTCACCGGGGTGCCGCTGAGCGGGGTGGTCGAGGTCTGGCGCTGCACCCACAAGGTGTCCCCGACCGAGGCGAGGAACTCGTCGACCTTGGTCTGGCCCGGGCCGACGGTTCGTTCGGCCGCCCGGTCCCAATCGTTGCCGACACCCCAGACCCAGGAGCCCCCGCGGGTCGTGGTCAGGGTGGCGGTGGGCGCGCCGGTCGCCGCGCTGCCCCCCGCGGCGGCGCCATCGACGGCCTGGTCTGCGCCGACGAAGGCGACCACGGTGATCGAGCCGACGAAGGAGCCGTTGGCGCGGGTCGCGGTGACGGTGACGTTGGTCAGGGTCGAGGCCGCGTTTGCCTGCCAGATCTCGGCGGTCCCCGCCTGGGTGTTGGCGCGGCGCCGGAGACGCCAGGTGAGCCCACCCCCGGTCACGCCCGAGAAGCTCTGGCTCACCGTGGTCGGCCCGTCGGAGGTGATGAACGCGAGCAGCACGTCATTTGGGTTCGTGGTCGATAGCGCCGGCGAGGAGATCGTGGTCGCGGAGTTGCTCTGGTGGGTGGTGACGGTGGTGTCGACGGCGAGCGGCGGAGTCGCCGTCGGGGTGACCGGGTTCGAGGCGGTGGAGTCCGGGCCCTGGCCGAGCGAGTTCACGGCGGCGACCTTGAACGTGTAGGTCGTCCCGGCGGTCAGCCCGGAGATCGTTTTCGAGATGGCTGTGGCTTCCACTGTCACGGGGGCCTGGGCACTCGCGCCGATGTAGGGGGTGACGACGTAGCTCGAAATCGGTTTGCCCCCGTCGTTGCTCGGCGGAGTCCAGTTGACGGTCGCCGCCAGCACGCTCGGCGCTCGCGCTGACCCCGGTCGGTGCCCCCGGCGCGCTCGGGGCTGTCGGGGTGACCGGGTTCGAGGCGGTGGAGTCCGGGCCCTGGCCGAGCGTGTTCACGGCGGCGACCTTGAACGTGTAGGTCGTGCCGGCGATCAGCCCGGAAATCGTTTTCGAGGTCAGTGGCGCGGAGACGGAGGCGGGGGTCTGGGCGCTGGCGCCGATGTAGGGGGTGACCAGGTAGCTGGTCGGATTGCCGCCGGAAGAGGGCGCCGACCAGTTGACCGTCGCCTGCAGGGCGCCCGCCGTGGCGGTGACGCTCGTCACCTGTCCCGGAGGCAGCGCCGGGCCCGACGGCGCGAAGACGACGTCGACCCAGTAGTTCTCAGACTGATAGGTGCTCTGCGGGAAGGTGGCTTCCGTCGTGTACTGATACAGCCCGTTCCCGTTCCCGTTGTCGGGCAGCGCATGCAGGGGCGGGCTGTCGAGGACGTCGGTGCCGAGAGCCGGCGGGTGGTTGAGTGCGAACTCGTTCGCCGAGTAATGGCCTTTCGGTGCGAAGTAGGCCGCCACGTAGGTCGTGTTCGGTTGGATCGTCACCGGGGTTGGGAAGCTCACCTGCTGCCACCCGCTCGCGCTCTCGCCGCTGAAGTTGGCCTGCGCCAGCAGAGTTCCGGATGCCGTCCAGAGCGAGCCGACGTGGGTGCCGGTGTTGGCGGCGGCTTTGTAGAACCGGATACCGCTGACCGTTCCGGCGACGTCGCTGCGGAATTTGACGCCGAGCTCGACCGAGCCCGTGTCTTCCGAATCGACCGTGCTCGGGGAGGTCCCGCCGAAGATCGTGCACGGGCAGGAGACGGTGACAGCCCTGGCGGCGCTCGCGGCCCCGAGATTGCCGGAGTCGTCTACCGCGCGGGCCCTGATCGAGGTCGACGGGGCGCCATGGGCGATCCACGTGTAGGTCCACGAGCTGGTTCCGCTCGCGGTGTGCCAGGTCGTTCCTCCGTCGGTCGAGACTTCGACCGCGGCGACCGCGCCGCCCGTGTCGGAGGCCGTCCCGGAGATCGTCGTCGTCGCGCCGTCGGTCACGGTCGCACCTTCGTTGGGCGTGCTGATCGCCGCGGTCGGCGGAGTCGTGTCGGTCGAGCCGCCGGTCGCTATCAGCGGCGACTGCAGCGTAGCCGGCTGGGCGCCCATGTCGGCGAGGAGGTTGACCGTCGCCTGCTGCATCGTCGGGTCCGCCGCGGCGCCGTTCGGCCCGCTGTTGCCCCAGGCGTTGGTCACGTCCAGTCCCCAGGACCACTGGACCGTGCCGGCCCCGAAGACGAGGGCTCCGCTCGGGGTCCTGTAGAGGGAAAGGCTGTGGCTCTGGGTGACCTGGTTTTCGACTGCGGTGCCGTAGTCGTTGAAGGCCTGGACCCCGTTGACGGTGGTCGAGGAGAGCGAGATGCGCCCGGGCGGGCGGAAGCCGTTGTCGGGGTTGACGTCCCACTCGTATCCGAGCGTCCCGGTCCCCGGGGCGAGGGTCAGCGTCTGTCCCGCGGTCAGGGTCGAGACCGCGGTGTTCCGCCAGAAACGCAGTTTGCCGAAGGTCGCCGGGACCTTGATTTCGGACGTTCCCGAGTTGATCAGGAAGTACTGCCCGCTGAGGCTGTTCTCGGGCCGCCCGGCGTCACCCGGCGGGCTGAAGCGCGGATCGCGCCAGGTCCCGGTCGTGACGCCCGGCCCCAGCGGGTCGACCGGGGTCGGGAAATGAGTGTCCTTGTAGGACACCAGCGTCCGGTAGGCGGAATTGGACCCGTCCGAGCTGTTCGCCCACCGCGTCTTCCAGAAGACCTCGTTGCCGCTGAAGAAGGCCAGGCTGACGCCGGCGTTCCGTGCTGCTTCCACGTTCTGTCGTTCGCCGCCCGACCAGTACTCGTCGTGGCCGCTGGAGATGAACACCTTGTGGTTCTGGAGCAGGGCGCCGCCCGAGTCGACGTCGTGGCCGGAGACGTAGCTGAGGTCGTAGCCGTTGCGCTCGAGGAAGCGGATCAGCTGGTACTCGGCGTAGAACGGGTCCGAGAACCCGTTGTCGGTCGAGAGGGTGCCGTCGAACGGGCGGTTGTAGGAGACCGCGTAGGCGGCCTTGTACCCCCCGGGGTTGCCGCTAGGGCAGGAGACGGTGCAGGTGTAGAGGCTGTTCCCGCCGTAGGCGTTGTAGGCCTGCCAGGTCGTGTCGGAGGTCTTGAGCACGGCGTCGGAGTGGCTCGAGTCGTCGCGCACGACGAAGAAGATCTGGCTCTCGCCGCCGGTGTCGTTGCGCACGAGGTGGGCGATGTAGAGCCCGGACACGGCGGTGCTGGGGACGTTCCACGAGGCCGAGGTTTTCCAGTTGCCGCATTCGACCAGGCCGGTCGAGGCAGTTGGTCGTGCAGGCCGGCTGGGTCTGCGGCAGCGTGGCGGAGGGCTGGATGTTGGAGGCGATCAGCCGCGCGCCGCTGCCGCCGTAGTAGCCGAGGCGGAGGATGTCGATGTGGTAGGAGCTCGCCGGCGTTTTGATCTTGAAGTCGACCGTGCCGCCGACGTTGACGCTCATCGAGGTGGCGAACCCCTGGATCGTGGAGTCGCCGATCCCGTTCACCTGCCAGTCGGAGGGCGGGTCGCCGGGTTTGGTGTTCTCGCAGGCGACCTTGTTCGTGACCGGAACCGCGCAGGGATCAGCCGCCGCGGCCGGCCCGCCCGTAAGCCAGGCGGTGAGCGCGATCGCGATAAGCACCACCGGCGCCAGGCGTGCTGCCCCAAGGTTTCTCATCCTTGAATAGAAAACGGGCGTCACGAAGTCGAAATTCCAACGCCTGAGTACCAAATTGGGACTAGGGGATTTCGGGGGCCTCGTCCGCGATCAATCTGGCCAGGGCGAGTGAGGAGGTGGCGGCGGGCGACGGGGCGTTGCGGACGTGGATCGCCCGCTCGGTCCGGTGGATGACGAAGTCGTCGACCAGCTTTCCGTCCCGCCCCAGCGCCTGGGCCCTGATCCCGGCCGGGCCCCGGTCCACCGCGGCCCCCTCGAGGGCGGGCACCATCCGAGCGGCCTCGGCGAGGAACGAGCGGCTGCTCGCCGCGTGGCGAAGCTCGCGGATCCCGGCCCTCCAGTGGCGCGCCCCGAGGCGCCAGGTCCCCGGCCAGGCGAGCGTCTCGCCGAGGTCCCGGGCCCGGACGGTGGTGAGCCTGTAAGCGTCCCGCGCGCCGACCATCAGGGCGCTCGGGCCGACCAGCACGTCACCGCTCAGGGTTCGGGTCAGGTGGGCCCCGAGGAACGGCAGCTCGGGGTCGGGGACGGGGTAGAGGTTGGCGCGGACGAGCTCCGCCTGCGGCGGCCTCAACCGCAGATAGGCGCCCCGGAAGGGCACGATTCTGGGATCCGCGGGCGCTCCGCAGGCGACGGCCAGCCGGTCCGACCATAGGCCGGCGCAGAACACCGCCGCGGAGGCGACGGTCGCTCCGCCTGAGTGGTTGATCGTGAGACGACCGCCGCTCGGTTCGACGCCTGCCACCGCGGTCCCGGGATGAATCGTGCCGCCGGCCCGCCCCAGGTCCTCGGCGAAGGCCTCCGTCACCCGGACGAAGTCGACGACTCCCGTGGCGGGCGAGTGCAGGGCGGCGACCCCCTCGGCGTCGGGCTCCACGTCGGCGATCTCATCGGCGCCGAGCCGCCTCAGGCCGGGCACCCCGTTGGCGCGGGCGCGACGCTCCAGCTCGTCGAGCCGCCCAAGCTCGCCCTCCCGGGTGGCGACGATTAGCTTTCCCGACCGGCGGTGGGGGATCTCCCTCCGCTCGCAGTACTCATAGAGAGCCCGAGCCCCCTCGACGCAGAGGCGCGCCTTCAGCGAGCCGGGCTCGTAATAGACGCCGGCGTGGATCACGCCGCTCGAGTGGCCGGTCTGGTGTCGTCCCAGCCGGGACTCGGACTCGAGCACGCAGATCCGAGCTCCGGGGTGTCTCGCGGCCAGCTCCCGGGCGACGGCGAGACCGAGAATGCCTCCCCCGACTACCGCCAGGTCGCACTCGGACGGAGGTGTCGCTGCCTCTATCGACATTCGGGGAGGCGGCGGATGCTAGTGCGCACAGCTCAGAGGCCGCAGGTTACGGCGCCGGCAGGACCTCGATCAGCGCCAGGTCCCAGCGATCCGCCGTGGGAGCCGTGTCGTCGATTGAGACCGTCGTCCCGGCCGCCGGGGTCGGCGAGTTTCGCCGCTGGGTCCAGAACGTGTCGCCGCTCGGGCTCAGGAACTGGTCGATGATCGTCTGGTTGGGGCCGACGGTGCGCGCGGTCGCTTTGTCCCAGTCCTCCCCGACACCCCAGACCCAGCCGCCGGCACGCGTCGTGACGAGTGATGCCGAGGGGGCGCCGTTCGCGGCCGACCCGGACCCGACCGCGCCGTTGGTTGTCGTATCCGCTCCGATGAACGCCGCCACCGTGATCGCGCCCTGGAAGCTCCCGTTGGCGCGGGTGGCGCTTATGACCTGGTTCGAGAGTTTGGCCGCGGCGACGGCCTGCCAGATCTCCGCCGTGCCGGCCTGGGCGTTGGCGCGTCGCCGCAGGGTCCAGGTGAGGCCGCCGCCGGTGACGCTGCTGATGGATTGGCTGCCGGTGGAGTTCGGCCCGTCGGAGCCGATGAATGCGAGCAGCAACTCGCCCGCCTCGGCGGTGGACAGCGCCGGTGCCGAGATTTTCGTCGCGCCGGCGCTCTGACGGGTCGTGACCGCTGTGTCGAGGGTCAGGCCGGGGGCCGAGCCGGTCGTCACGTTGAGCGGCTGCGACTGTTCGCTCTCGTTGCCGGCGGCGTCCAGTGCGCTGACCGTGTAGCTGTAGGTCGTGCCCGACGCCAGGCCGGTGTCGTTGAATCCAGTGGTCGGGACCGTCCCGATTTCGATCCCGGCGCGCCTGACGCGATAGCCGGTGACACCGACGTTGTCTTTGGAGGCGCTCCAACCGAGTTCGATAGATGTGGTCCCTGGGGTGCCGTGGAGGCCGGTCGGGACGCTCGGCGCTTCGGTGTCGCCAACTACCGTCGCCGAGGCCGAGGCCGAGGGTTCCCCGACGTTCCCCGCTGCGTCTTCCGCGGTGACCTTGTAGAACCAGGACCCCGCCGGGACGCCGCTGTCGATGAACGAGGTCAAGTCGGTCTGGCCGACCCGGTTCGCGGCACTCGGAGTGAAGCTCGCGACGGTGGAGCGGTGGACGTTGTAGCCGGTCACGCCGACTTCGTCGCTTGCCGCAGTCCAGCTCAGCGTCGCTTTCCCGAGGCCGCCGCTGGCGCTCAGGCCGGTGGGCGCGCCGGGCGCGGTGGTGTCTTCGTAGGGCGCCGGGAAGCGGACGAAGGACGCCACCGATGGGACTCCCTGGCCGTTGACGATGAACAGCATGTAGTAGCCGGGCGGGACGTCGTTGCGGTTCGACGGCATGCTGACGTTGAGGCCGCCGGCGGTCTGGGTGAAGTTGAGCGAGGTCGCGCGCGCGTTCTGGTCGAACGCGTGCGTCACCGAGCCGGTCCGGATCAATGACACCCGGCTGATCGAGGAGCCGTCGGGTGTCCCGATGAAAGCGCTCGAGCCGTACCCCACCGTCGAGGGGGCCGAGTTGATCGTCGGGCGCGGCCCCTTGAACAGGTACGGCGGGGAGAAGATCTGGGCGCTGCGCTGGTCGCTGACGCCGGGGTCGCCGCCGCCTCCTGCCACGTAGACGCGGCCGTCGGGGAGGAGCACCGCGACGGAGTGGTAGAGACGCGGCGCGCTCATCGACGCGTAGGTCGCCCAGGCTCCGGTCGAGGGGTTCCAGTCCTCGGCGGGGAGCACCGCGTTGGCGTCGTTGAAGCCAGATTTGTCGGTTCCGCCCCCGGTCGCCAGGACCGTTCCGTCAGGGAGGTTGGTGAGGTTCAGGAAGCTTCGTGGGAACGCCATGTTCGAGCTCGGCTGCCATGTCGCTCCGGGCAGGTTCATGTTCAGGGTGTAGGTGGTGTTGAGGGAGTTCCCCGAGAAACCGTCGTCGGCTGCGGACCCAGCCTTCATGAACCGGCCCGGAGCGTAGTTGGCGATGCTGCCGCCGTCGATCACCCGGCTGTCGATCGAGGTCCACTGGTTCGTCGTCAGGTCCAGCACCTCGCTCGCGGTCGGCACCTCGGAGCCGCCGAGGTGGGCGATCCTGCCGTCGGGGAGCTGGTAGATGAACGGGTAGATCGGCATCGAGTGGCTCGCCGTGTTGAGGCTCTGCCAGGTGTTGGTGGCGGGCGAGTAGAGCTCGGGCACGGCGATGATGTCGGTTTCGGATTTGTCGTAGCCGGAGGTGGCCAGGACCTTGCCGTCGGAGAGCGTCGTCCCGGTCGCGTACCAGCGGGCATATTTCATCGGCGCCATCACGCTCCAGGTCCCGATCTGCCAGTTGAAGGCGGTGATGTCCTTGATCCCGATCCCGCCGCTCGTCGAGGTCCCGCCGACGATCAGCACCCGGCCGTCGGCGAGGACCGCCTGACCCGCGCAGAACAGGTCGGCGGCCGCATCGGGAACGTGCGTCGTCGTGCCGGTCTGCGGGTCGAGCACGTACTGCTGGCCGCCGGTGGAGAAGTCGCCCTGGAAGAGGAGGATGTTGCCGTTTGGCAGGAGCGCCGAGTGGATCGCGACGGCGGGAAGTGGGATCAGAGGCCCCCACTGCCCGACCTGTTCGGGGTTGCTTCCCCCGCTGTTGGAGACCGTCACAGTCGCGGCCGCCGAGGTGGCGCTATTGCCGGCCCCGTCGCGGGCGCGGGCGGCGATCGCGTGTGATCCGTTGGCAACGGTTTTCGAGTCCCAGCTGATGCCGTAGGGCGCCGTCGTGTCTTCCGCGCCGACGGGTTTTCCATCGAGGAGGAACTGGACACCGGCGATCCCGCTCGAGTCGGAGGCCGTCGCTGAGAGGTTGATGGTTCCGGACACGGTCGCGCCGTCGGCGGGCGCTGTCAGCGAGACGGTCGGCGGCGTGGTGTCGCCAGCGGGCGTCGTCACGTTGACCGGTTCCGAGGGAGCGGACACGTTGCCGGCCGCGTCGAATGCCTTGACCGTATAGGTGTAGCTGGTGCCGGCGGCCACGGTCGCGTCGGTGTAGCTCGTCTCGGTGACTTCGCCGACCTGGGTGGCGCCCCGGAAGACGCGGTACCCGGCGACGCCCTGGTCGTCGGTGCTCGGTTCCCATGTCAGCGGGACCTGCGAGGCCGTCACCGAACCGGCGGCGAGATTGCCGGGGGCCGACGGTGGCTGCGTGTCGTTGACGGCGGGAAGGATCTCGATCGACGCCAGGTTCCAGCGGTCGGTCGTGGGCGCCGTATCGTCGATCGTCACCTGGGACCCCCCGAGCGGCGTCGCCGAGCTCTGCCGCTGGACCCACATCGTGTCGCCGACGGAGGCGAGGAACTCGTCGACCTTGGTCTGCCCCGCTCCCACGGTGCGCGCCGTCGCTTTGTCCCAATCGTTGCCGACCCCCCAGACCCAGGATCCGGGGCGGGTGGTTGCCAGCGACACTGATGGAGGGCCCGTCGCTGCGCCGCCGCCGGCGGTCGCCCCGTCGGCCAGCAGGTCGGCGCCGGTCAGTGCGACCACGGTCATCGCGGATAGCCAGGACCCGTTGCCGAGGGTCGCGGTCACTTTGACTTTGTTGAGCGTCGTAGCCGCGGACGCCTGCCAGATCTCGGTCGTGCCGGCCTGGGTGTTCGCGCGGCGGCGCAGGCGCCAGGTGAGGCTACCGCCGCTGACTTTGGATATCGTCTGGGTGCCGCCGGCCGACGGGCCGTCGGATGTTATGAAGGCAATCAGGAGCTCTCCCGACTGGGCCGTGGTCAACGCCGGGGAGGAGATCGTCGTTGCCGCCGCGGTCTGGTGGGTGCTGACCGTTTTGTCGATCGCCAGCCCGGCGGCCGAGGCCGAGGATGCGCCGCAGGCGAGCGCGATCGTCCCGGATAGCAGCGCCGCCGCGGCATGCCGGCGCCACCTGGGACGTGGGTGAATCACTGGGCTCCCGTTCGACATCACCCCGGTGGTGTAGTGGCCATCGGCGGACGATTCAATGACCCGCCGGCGATTCGGTACGAATTCGGTACCAGCCGCTCTACGCTGCGGAATCCACAGTATTCGAGAGGACTT
The DNA here is from genome assembly GCA_963805455.1 of uncultured Solirubrobacterales bacterium. Taxonomy (GTDB): domain Bacteria; phylum Actinomycetota; class Thermoleophilia; order Solirubrobacterales; family 70-9; genus VRUE01. The sequence goes on along the minus strand of CAWDUJ010000006.1, from coordinate 136,332 downwards.
CGATGGGCCGTGTAGGGATCGAACCTACGACCTTGAGATTAAGAGTCTCCTGCTCTACCAACTGAGCTAACGGCCCTCGGGGGGGCAAGTATAGGAAGGGGCTGACGCCTAGGGGAGCGGCCGGCAGCCCTTGTAGACGCTGCCTTCGATCACCGTCGCTTCGGGGTCCGCGAATTCGAACCGGCCGCGGGTCTCGAAGATGCTGTCGCTGCAGCGGGCGGAGACGTAGCTGCGTTCGACGCCTCCGGCTTTGTAGCGGCGGTTGACTTCGGCTTCGAGGTGGATCAGCGCCCCGGTTCCTTCGCCGAAGGCAGGGATTTCCGCCGAGGCCCGATAGGAGAACGGGCCCTTCTTGAGGCGTTCGATCGTGATCACGACGACGTAGGTCTGCGGTTTCGGCAGCAGCTGCCGGGCGTGGGCGAGGACGGTCGCGTTGCCACCGATCCGGGGGCCGTTGAAGAGGCTGAGCGGCGAGCGAACCATGACCCCGCTCAATCCCGGGTCGGCGATCGACGCCGAGACCGTGCCGGAGCCGACCATCGCCTTTCCGCAGATCTTCCGCGCGGCCTCCGAGGTGGTCCCGGCGATGCTGGCGGGCTGGCAGACCGGCAGGCCCTTGGTGCTGAGGCGCCCGTCCTTGTCGAATTCGAGCCTCAAATTCCGCAGCGAGGGCACCGGCCCGGAATCCGTCGATTCGACGTTCGCGTGGCCGTGGAACGAGATCGGCGCGTACGCATGGCGCGGCAGGGATTGAGGCGTGAATCCCCCGTCGGCACGCAGGACTATCCTTCCCACTCTCACCATGGCTCCATCAGCCATGGCGGCGACCAGTAGCAGCACGATTGCAACCAGCGCGTAAGTCGAGAGGCGCAGTTTCACGTCAATTGAGGATGGCAGTCCAGGGGCAAAACAGGCCGTCGTGCTCCGACTTCCTTAACAGAAACTTCGGCATTTCTGTAGCCCCAGCCTTGTCTCTACAGCGAAAATACCAGGCGTGCGACTGAGGAGGAGCAGGGACCGGCGCGGAGGCGCGCCGGCCGAGAACGGCGATGCCCGAACGCCGGTGATGCTGCGGCACCCGAAAGGCGTGCTCGCAGCCTTTGGCGTGCTCGTGCTCGTGCTCGCGATCCTCGGCTTCCAGGTCCAGGACAAGCTCACCCCGACCTCGCTCGACATCTCCGGCACCCCGGCCTCCGACGCCAACGAAATGCTGCGCAAGAACTTCGGCGACACGGCGCTGTTCGCGATCCTCCTCCAGGGCCCGGCCGACGAAATCGACAAGCAGGGGCCGGAACTGGTCCGGGCGCTCCGGGCGGACAACCCGTCGGTCACGACCCTCTCCCCCTGGGATCGGGGCTCGGTCGACCAGCTGCGGCCGTCACCGGACAAGGCGCTGGTGATCGCCGACTTCCACACCCCGATCGCGACCGCGGTCAAGGAGAGCGTCGACGAACTCGAAGAAATCCTCGAAAGGCAGATCAAACCGCCGGTCAAAGTGACCCAGTCGGGCTTCCCGACCCTCTCGAAGGCCCTCCAGGACGAGTCGATCTCCGCCAGCGAGCGGGCCGAGCTGATCGCCCTGCCGATCCTGCTGATCGTCCTGCTGCTCGTCTTCCGATCGCCGATAGCGGCGGCGATCCCGCTCACCTTCGGGGCGATCACCGTCTTCATCTCCAGCGGCGTCCTCACGATCGTCACCCGCTGGGTGGGCGTCGACGCCTTCGCCCTCACCGTCTGCACGATGATGGGCCTTGCCTTAGGCGTGGACTATGCGCTCTTGATGGTCTCGCGCTTCCGCGAGGAGTTGGCCGGCGGGGCCGACCCGAAGGAGGCCGCGATCCGGACCCGGCACACCGCCGGGCGGACGACCGTCTTCGCCGGCAGCACCCTGATCGTGGCGATGCTGGTCGCCCTCTTCATCGTCCCCGGCGCGCTGCTCTCCTCGCTCGCCGCGACCGTGATCCTGGTCGTGATCCTCAGCGTTTCGGTCGCGACGATCGCCGGTCCCGCGGTACTCGCCCTGCTCGGCCACAACGTCAACCGCTGGCGCGTCGGCCGGCCCCAGAGCTACCAGGACGAGAGCAAAGGCCTGATGGTGATCGTCGGCGCCGCCCTCAAACGGCCGGTGCTCGTCTGCATCGTCGTCGGCATCGTCGTCCTCGCCCTCGCGTCCCCGACGATCGGGCTGAAGACCGGCCCGCCCAGCGCCCAGCAGCTCTCCCACCACAACCAGGCCCGCAAGGACGCCGAACTGATCAACCGGACGATCGCGCCCGGGTTTGACGCTCCGTTTGTGGTCGTCGCCGAAGCCGAAAAGGGGCCGATCACCACGCCGGAACGACTCGACGCGCTGCGCCAGTGGCAGGACAAGGTTGCGAAAATCCCCGGCGTCCAGGTCGTGATCGGGCCCGAGCAGGTCTCCAAATCGGTGGCGCCCCTACGAGAAGCGGGCAACGGGTTGCTGGTCGAGAAAGGCGGCCCGGTCGGCAATCTCGAACAGCTCGGCCGCAACCTGAAGCGGGCCGCGAAAGGCGTCGCCCGGCTGCGGGTCGGGATCTCCGAAGCGACCCAGGGCGCGGGCCTGCTGGTCGAGGGCTCGGACACGACCCAGGAGGGGGCGCTGCGGCTGGCGAGCGGCCTCGCGACGGCGACCGCCGGCAGCGAAGAAGCTGTCGGCGCGCTCGACCAATTCGCGGCCGGGGCGAAGAAGCTCCAGAAGGGCGCCGACGAACTCACTGAAGGCGCCGAAGAAGCGCAGGAAGGGGCCGAATTCATTGACAAGACGATGGGGGACCTCAGCACCAACATTCGCAACAACGGGCTACGCCGCTCGCGGAAGCTGCAGAAAAAACTGACGAAGTCGGCACACGACGAACTCGACGCCCTGAAGCAGTCGGCGACCGCCACCAACACCCAGCTGCAGACCGCGATCCAGCAGCTGCAGACGATGACGGTCGGCAAGACGGACCCGAACTTCAACGCAGCCCTCGACGCCGTCCGTCAGGCGTCGGGCTCGTCGTCCCAGGTCTTCGGCGGCCTCGACAAGCTCCAGGTCGGCCTGATCAAAGACTCCGAAGAAGCGCGTGAAGTCAGCTTCTGGTTCGTCACCGCTATCAAGGAAATCGAAACCAACGCCAAACGCGTCGGCGAACTCGCCGAAGGCCTCGGGGAACTGAAGGAAGGCGGCGAAAAGCTCTCGAAGGGCAGCGGCGAACTCGCCGAAGGCGCCGAAACGCTCGCGACCGAAAGTCGCAAACTCGAAGAAGGCCTCGGCAGGCTCGGCGCGGGCGCCGCCCGGCTGGCGACCGGGATCTCCGAACTCGGCGAAGGGGCGACCTCGCTCCAGGTCGGGCTCGGCGATGCCTTCACCGAATCCCATCCGCTGGAAACCGGATTGCGCAGGGGGGCCGTGCGGGTCACGGTCAACGCCAACGAAGCCCGCGGCCAGACCGACCAGCTCCGGCACCAGTCGCCCGGCATATTCGACTCCGGCTATTTCGTCCTCTCGGCCCTCGACGGAGCCAACGAACGGCTCCGTCGCCAGTCGACGCAGGCGGTCGATCTCGACAAAGGCGGCCAGGCGGCGACGGTGACGATCTTCAGCCGCTACACCTTCAACACCCCCGGCTCGATTGCGCTCAACAAGACGCTCGAAAACGAAGCCCAGGGCCTCGAAGACGAAACCGGCCTCGCCACCGGGGTGGCGGGCGGCGCCGCGCAGCTCAACGAGTACAGCAAGGTGACCCGCGAGCGGATCCCGATAATCGTCGCCGCGATCACCGTCGCGACCTTCCTGATCCTGGTCCTGATCCTGCGGGCGATCCCGCTGGCGGCGATCGCGGTCGGCCTCAATCTGGCGACCGTCGGGGTCGCGTTCGGCGTCCTGACGCTGCTCTTCAATGTCCCGGACAGCTGGCCGCTGGGGGGGCACACCTACGTCGATGCGGTGGGGGCGACGATGATCTTCGGGATCGTCTTCGGGCTATCGATCGACTACGCGGTCTTCCTGCTCGTCCGGATGAGAGAGCGCTACGAAGAGGACGGCGACAACGCCGCCGCGATCGAATTCGGGCTCGAGAAAACCGCCCGGGTGATCACCGGCGCGGCGGTGATCATGATGGCCGTCTTCATCGCCTTTGCCGGGGCGCCGATCGCCAACGTCAGCCAGCTCGGGATCGGCCTCACGGTCGCCGTCCTCCTCGACGCCACGGTGGTCCGGATCGTCTTCCTGCCGGCGCTGATGCTGCTGCTCGGCGACCGCGTCTGGTGGTACCCGAGATTCCTCGACCGCATCACCCCCCGGTTGAACGTCTGATGCCCTGCAAACCCGTCGCGTTGACATCCAGTTAAGTGACTCCCAGAGCCATCTCCGTGCCTGAGTGCTCGGCTACGATCCGACGCGGTTTCCCCGGTTCGGAGGCGGGGAGCCGGGAGTGACGACCCGTGGCTGCTAATCCCCCAGGCGAGGAGAAAAGCCAGGCTACGAGCCGGCGCAGATCCCCTGCCCGGATTGCGGCGATCGTCGGGCTCTCGATCGTCGTCATCGCCCTGCTGGTGATCGTCTTCAGCGGCGGCGGCGGACACAAGTACAAGCTCGTCTTCCAGAACGCCAGCCAGCTGGTCACCGGCAACCAGGTCCTGGTCGGGGGCCACCCGGTCGGCTCGGTGGAAAGCATCAGCCTGACCAGCGACAACCTGGCCGAGATCGAAGTCAGCGTCGACCAGGAACTTCACGAGGGGACGACGGCGACCGCCCGCGCGACCTCGCTCTCCGGCGTCGCCAACCACTACGTCACGATCGCCCCCGGCCCCGACAGCAACCCGCCCCTCGCCGACGGCGCGACCCTCGGCCTCGACTCGACCACGTCGGCGGTCGACCTCGACCAATTCATCAACGCCTTCCCCGGCTCGGTCCGCAAAGCGCTCGGAAAATTCATCCGCGGCTTCGGCGAATGGTATGCCGGCAACGGAACCCAGGCCAATGCCGCGTTCAAATACTTCGCCCCCGGCCTCAACCGGGCCGCCGCCTTCGCCCGCGGCCTAAACGCCGACTCGCGGCTGTTCTCGCAGTTCGTCGTCAACACCGGCAAACTCTCGACCGCGATCACGACGCGGGGCCAGCAGCTGACCAGCGCGATCTCCAACGCCAACACCTCCTTCAACGCGATCGCCGACCAGACCCGGGCCTTCAACCAGATGCTCGAGCTGCTGCCGCCGGTCTTCCGCCAGAGCAACACCACCTTCGTCAACCTCCGCGCCGCCCTCGACGACCTCGACCCGCTGGTCGAAACCGCCAAGCCGGCGACCAAGAACCTGGCGCCGTTCCTGCGTGACCTGCGCCCGGTCCTGACCAGGGCGCTGCCGGTGTTCCGCAACCTCCGCCTCACCGTCGCTCGTCCCGGCTTCGCGAACGACTCGCAGGAACTGCTGGCGGCGCTTCCGGCGGTCCAGCAGCGCGCGTCGCGCGCCTTCCCGCACGCTGAAGAGGGGATCAAAGCGTTCCAGCCGAACCTCAACTTCCTCCGCGCCTACGCCCCCGACTTCTTCAACGGCTTCGGCCGCGTCGGCCAGGTCACCGGCAACTACGACGGCAATGGCAACTACGCGCGGGTCTCGTTCTCGAACCTCAACCTCTTCAGCTATGACTCGGGAACGGGTCTGCTCGAACCGATCACGCCGAGCGAACAGTACGACGCGTTCGGCGCGCCGACCCCGACCCCGCGGCCCTGCCCGGGCGCGGCGACCCAGCCGGCACCCGACGGGTCCAACCCGTTCCTCGAACCGCCCTTCGCCGGCGCCGGCGTCAACTCCTCCGAATGCAACCCGAGCGACGTGCCCCCCGGACCATGACCAAGAGCCGGAAAAAAACGCTGATCGGAGTCGCGGTCGTCGCCGTGATCGTCCTCCTGATCGTCCTCATCTCCGGCGGCCGCTCCGAAAGCGGGTACCTCGTGCGGGCGGTCTTCGACAACGGCTCGTTCCTCGTCCCGGGCGAGGAAGTGCGCGTCGCCGGCGCCAGCGTCGGCAAGATCGAATCGGTCGACGTGACCCAGCCCGGCGAAGAGGCCAGCTTCAAGAACGGCAAGTTCGTCGAAGACCCCGGCAAAGCGGTGCTGGTGCTGAAGATCGAAGACCCCGATTTCCAGGACTTCCGCAAAGACGCGACCTGCATCATCAGGCCTCAGTCGCTGATCGGCGAGAAGTTCGTCGACTGCCGCACCACCCTGCCGCGGGCACCGGGCACCGAACCGCCACCGGCGCTGACCGAAGTGCCCGACGGCGATCCCGGGGCGGGCCAGCACCTGCTGCCGATCGAGCAGAACAGCACCAGCGTCGACCCGGACCTGATCAACAACATCAGCCGCCTGCCCTACGCGCAGAAATTCCGCCTCATCCTCAACGAAATCGGCGGCACCCTGGCCGGCCGCGGCGAAGACATCAGGGAAACCGTCAAACGTGCCAACCCGACCCTGCGGGACGCCGGCCGGGTCTTCCAGATCCTCGCCGGCCAGCGCGACCAGCTGGCCCAGCTCTCGGTCGACTCCGAGCAGATCCTCAAGCCCTTCGCCGCCCAGCGCGCACACGTCGCCGGCTTTCTCTCCAACTCCGGGGCGACCGCCGAAGCCAGCGCCGAACGCGGGGCGGAACTGGAACAGTCGCTGAAGAAGCTGCCCGCCTTCATCACCGAGTTCGAGACCACGCTGAGGAGCCTGCAGGGCTTCAGCACCGCCGCGACCCCGGTCTTCAAGGACCTCGACCGCGCGACTCCGGCCCTGACTGAATCGACCAGGGCGCTGACCCCGTTCAGCGCCGCGGCCACGGTCTCGCTGAAGTCGCTCGGCGCGACCGGCGAACTCGCCGGCCCGAAGTTCGCCGAAGCCGACCCGATCGTCCGCAAGGCGCGCAACCTCGCGAAGAGCGGCGTCGTGCCGACGTCCGAACTCGCCCGGTTCCTGGTCAGCCTCAACAGGTCGAACGGGTTCAAGGCCCTGGTCAACCTGATCTACAACGGCGCTGGGGCGACAAGCGAATTCGACGAATACGGTCACTTCCTCCGCACTCTGGTGACGATCGTCGACTGTGCCGAATACCGCCTGTCGGCGAAGAGCGGCTGCTCGGCGAACTTCACCGGGCCGAACGCGGTCGAATCCTCGTTGTCGTCGATCTCCTCGGTCTCCGACCCGGCGACGATCCTCCGCCACATCGAAGAAATCGAAGCCGAACAGAGCGGCGGCACCGCCTCCAGCACCTCCACGGTGGGGCCGCCCGCCCCCTCGCTCGCGCCCTCGGCCCCGACCAGCCCGCGGCTCGGCGGCGGCGAAGACCTCGGGAACGGGATCTCGACCGTCCCGACCCCTGAAGAACTGATGCGGACCCTGGGACGATGAGCCGGCGCAGCGGAATCCAGGGAGTGGCGACAAGCCCGGTGATCGTCGGCGCGGTGACGGTGCTGGTCGTGATCGTCGCCGTCTTCCTCGCCTACAACGCGAACAACGGGCTGCCGTTCGTATCGACCTACGACATCAAGGCGAGGGTCCCGAACGCGAACGCGCTGGTCAAAGGCAACGAGGTCCGGATCGGCGGCTCGCGGGTCGGGACGATCTCCGAAGTCAAGCCGGTCCAGATCGGCGACGGCCGGGTCGCCGCCGAACTCGACCTCAAGCTCGACCAGAGCGCCGAACCGCTGCCGGCGGACTCGACGATGATCATCCGCCCGAAGTCCCCGCTCGGCCTCAAGTACCTGCAGATCAGCCCCGGGTCCTCCTCCGAAAACCTCGCGGCGGGCGACACGATCCCGCTCGCCCAGGCCAAACCGGAACCGGTCGACATCGATCAGTTCTTCGACATGTTCGACAAAGAAACGCGGACCAACATCCAGCGCAACCTGAGCGGCTTCGGCAATGCGTTCGCCGGCCGCGCCCCGCAGCTGAACGAAGCGTTCGGGTCACTGCGGAAATTGGTCGAAAGCAGCCAGCCCGTCCTCCGCGCGTTCGTCGCCCCCAGCACCAACTTCGACGGGTTCTGGCGCTCGCTCGAGGCGCTCGCCTCGACCGTCGCCCCGGTGGCCCTGACGAACTCGGACCTCTTCGTCGCCCTCGACCGGACGTTCGGCGCCTTCGCCCGCGTCTCCCGGCCCTTCATCCAGGAAACGATCTCGAAAGGCCCGCCGTTCCTCGACGCGGCCGCCCGCGACCTGCCGGTGCTGCGGCCATTCCTGCACGACTCGGCGCGCTTCTTCACGGCGTTCGGGCCGGGTGCCAAGGCGCTGGCCGACACCTCGCCGACGATCAACCGGGCGCTGCGGGCCGGGATCCCGGCGCTCAACCGCTCGCCGGCGCTGTTCGCCCAGCTCGAGCCGACGGCCGACGCGCTGCTCGCCTTCCAGGAAGCCCCGGGCGTCTTCAACGGCCTCGATCTCCTGATCGACACCAACGAACTGCTGAAGCCGCCGATCCGGTTCTTCACCCCGGCCCAGACCGTCTGCAACTACCTGACGATCTCGTTCCGGAACCTGGCCGACGCCTTCAGCGAAACCAACGGCGCCGCCAACTGGGTCGGGGCGCTCGCCAACGAGGGGCCGTCGGGGCCGAACGGAGAGACGATGCCCGCATCGGCGCCGGCGAGCGGGCCTGAAACCGAGAACCACCTCCACGCCAACCTCTACCCGAATACCGCCGCGCCCGGCCAGACGCACGAGTGCGAGGCCGGCAACGTCCGCTACGAAAAGGGCGTGACCCGGATCGGGAACGTCCCGGGCAACCAGGGAACCCAGACCTCCGGGCAGGGAGGGAACGGCTGATGGCACGCATGCCGGAGCGCGATGTCAGGGCGGCCGAATCGAAGGACCGGCTGATCAAGTGGCGGCCGAGCAACGCCGCGATCGCGATCATCTTCCTCCTCATCTTCACGGTCGGGCCCTACCTGGCCTTCACCAAACACATCCCGTTCACCGGCTACGGGTACGAGCTCAACGCGGCCTTCTCGAACTCGGCCAACATCTCGAAAAACTCGCCGGTGAGGATCGCCGGAGTCGACGTCGGCAAAGTGATCAAGACCGAAGCTGATGGCGACGCGACCAAGGTCAGCTTTACCGTCGCCGACGCCGGCCGCCCGATCCACTCCGACGCCTACGCGGTGATCAAACCGCGGATCTTCCTCGAGGGGAACTTCTTCATCGAACTCGACCCCGGCAGCCCGAGCGCGCCGGAGATGGACAGCGGCGGGACGATCCCGGTCAGCCGGACCTCGACCGCGGTCCAGATCGACGAAATCTTCACCTCGCTGCAATCGCCGGTCCGCGCCGACTTCGCCCGCGCCCTGGAAGCGTTCGGTGGAGCGCTGTCGGATGTCCCGACCGCGGCCGAAGACGCGAGCCAGCTGCCCGAGGTCCAGGGAAAGACCGGAGCCGCCGGCCTCAACGGCGCGCTCCGCTACGGCGGCCCCGCGGGCCGCTACGGGGCCCAGACCGCGGACGCGCTGCTCGGGGAAGAAGCGCAGGACCTGCCGCGGCTGGTCGCCGGGACTGGCCGCACCTTCGGCGCTTTCGTCCACAGCGAGTCCGACCTCCAGGACCTGATCGACAACTTCAACACCTTCACCGGGGCGCTCGCCGCCCAGTCGGCGAACCTCTCGGAGACCATCAAACGCTTCGCCCCGGCGCTCAGCACGAGCCAGACCTCGCTCACCAACCTCAACCGCGCCCTGCCCCCGCTCCGCGCCTGGGCGATTGAGATCCGGCCCGCGGTGGCCCGCCTCCCGGGCCTGATCAGCGCCGGCGAGCCGTGGACCACGCAGGCCTTCGCCTCCCTCTCCGACCAGGAGGGCGGTGGCGTCGCCCGGCTCCTGGCCGAAGCAACGCCGGGCCTCGCCGGCGCCGCCCAGGCCGGCAAGGCCAACGCCCTGCCGCAGCTGAACCGCCTCAGCCTCTGCACCTCCCGCGTCCTCGTCCCGACCTTCGACCAGACGATCAACGACCGCTTCAGCACCGGCGGTCCCGCCTATCGCGAGTTCCTCTATTGGCTCGTCAACCTCAACGGCCAGGGCCAGAACTTCGACGGCAACGGCTACTTCCTCCGGGTCCAGCCCGGCGGCGGCAACCTGCTGCTCAAGGGGTCGAATCCGGGCGGCGCGCTCACCACCGAGAAAGAAATCTTCGCCCACGCAGCGGTGGCGCCTGCGGGCCTCCAGCCCCAGCTCGGCGGCCGGCCGCCGCTGAAGCCCGAAGTCCGCTGCGACAGCAATCCCGCCCCCGACCTCAACGGCCCGCTCGGCCAGCCCGGCGCGCCGATCCTGAGCGTGACCAACCCATGACCCTGCCCGAGGAAAAGACAAGCCGCTTCAAACACTTCCGGGCCTCGCTGAGCCGGCAGTCGCGCGGCCGCGGCAAAGACACGCTCGCGATCATCGCCCTCACCCTGATCGCGATCGCGCTGACGCTCTGGGTATTCGCCCAGCAGAAAGCCTCGCTGCCGTCGTGGGCGCCGCTGGTCGGCGAAGACTTCGCCCACCTCACCGCCGACTTCACGAGCGCCCAGGCGGTCACCCCCGGCCAGGGCCAGGCGGTCGTGATCGCCGGGGTCAAGGTCGGAAAGATCAGCACCGTCGATCTCGAAAATGGCCACGCGGTGGTCGGCCTCGACGTCGAACCGAAGTACCTGAAGCTGATCCATCCCGACGCGACCCTCCTGCTGCGGCCGAAAACGAACCTCAACGACATGGCGATCGAGATCGAACCCGGCAAAAAACCCGGGCACGTCGAAGACGGGTTCAACTTCCCGCTCGCGCAGACCCAGCCGAACGTCGGCCTCGATGCATTCCTGGCGACCCTCGACAAGGACACCCAGCAGTACCTGCAGCTGTTGGTCGCCAGCGGGTCGCAGGGGATCGGCGGCCGCGCCCACCAGCTATCCGGCGCGTTCCGCCGCCTCGAGCCCTTCGCCCATTACATCGCCAAACTCAACGAAGTCGTCGCCGAACGGCACCAGGCCCTGGCCGGCGCGATCCACCACTTCAGCCAGCTGACCACCGAACTCGGCCGACACGACCGCCAGATCGAACGCTTCGTCACCTCCTCGCAGGCGGCCCTGGGCAACTTCGCCAACCAGCAGGAGTCGATCCAGCAGGCGCTGGTCGAGTTCCCGCAGGCCCTGACGACCCTGAAATCGGCGCTTGCCAGCTCCAACTCCCTCTCGCTCGCCGCCCGCCCGGCGCTGCTCGGCCTGATCCCGCAGGCCGAAGCCCTCGGCCCGGCGTTCGGCGCCACCGAGCGGTTCTTCGAACAGACGACCGGGCCGATCGAGAACCAGATCCGGCCCTTCACCCGCGAAATCCGGCCGGTCGTTATGCACGCCAAGCAGGGCGCGGAACCGCTCAAGAAGTCGGTCACCGGGTTCGGCAATGCTGTCGGCGGCCTCAACAGCTTCCTCAACCTGCTGGCCTTCAAGCCGAAGGGGAAGGAGAGCTTCCTCTTCTACGCGCCCTGGTCGCTCCACAACCTCAACGCGGGATATCTGCAGGACTCCACGGGCCCGGTCCAGCGGGCGCTGGCGATGATCACCTGCGAGGGGACCAACCTCGCGAAAGGGATCACCGAAAAATCCCCGTACCTGAAGACGATCTTCGAAGCGGCCCGGATCCCGCAGGCCAAAGAAATCCCGCCGATCCCACGTGACCCGAAATCGCCCACCGGCTACCACTGCGGGCCCGACTCCAAATGAGCAAGAAGGCGCCAAGCACAACTCAGCTGCTCGTGATCACGGGCTTCGCCTTCTCGTGCTTCGGGATTCTGCTCTTCATGTGGGTCACGTTCGGCGGGCCGACTCCGTTCAAAGCGAAGCCGTACGAGATCAAGATCCCGTTCAGCGAGGCGACCCAGCTGGCCCAGCAGTCCGACGTTCGGATCTCCGGCGTCTCGATCGGCAAAGTGCAATCGATCGACGTCGCCCCCGACGGCCAGGAAGCGCTCGCCACCGTCGACATCGACGACAAATACGGCCCGATCCCGCAGAACACGCGGGCGATCCTGCGGACCAAGACCCTGCTAGCGGAGACCTACATCGAACTCACCCCCGGCAGCAGCTCAGAACCCGCGCTCAAGGACGGCGGCACCCTTGCCAGAGCGAACGTCGCCCAGTCGGTCCAGCTCGACGAGATCTTCCGCACCTTCGATCCCCGCACCCGCGCCGCCTTCCAGGAATGGATGAGGAACTCGGCGATCGCGATCGAGGGCCAGGGCCAGAACCTCTCCGCCGCCTTCGCCCAGTTCGGCCCGACCCTGACCGAATTCGACCAGCTGTTCCGGGTGCTGGACACGCAGCAGCTGGCGGTCCGGGCGCTGTTCCGCAACGGCGCCACCGCGCTGCAGGCCTTCCGCGGCCGCAACGGCCAGCTCGCCGACCTGATCCAGAGCTCGAACGCGGTCTTCCAGACGACTGCGGCGCGCGAACAGGACATCGAAGCGCTGTTCAAGGCCTTCCCGACCTTCCTCGACGAGTTCCGGACCACGCTCGACCGCCTCCGCGTCTTCTCGATCAACACCGACCCGCTGATGCGCCAGCTGGTGCCGGCGGCCGAAGAGCTCTCGCCGACCCTGGTCGCGATCGCCAACCTCTCGCCCGAAGCGGAAGGCTTCTTCAAGGGGCTGCTGCCGGTCATCAACGAGTCCTCGACCGGGTTCCCGGCGCTGCGCAAGCTGTTCCGCGACCAGTTCCCGCCGCTGCTGCGCGCGGCCGACCCGTTCCTGCGCAACCTCAACCCGGTCATCACCAGCCTCGGCCAGTACAAACGCGAGCTCGCGGCCTCGATGGCGAACGTCGCCGCCGCCACCAACGCGCTCCACATCGGGTCGAACGAAAAACAGATCCACTACCTGCGCGTGATGGGGCCGTTCACGCCCGACTCGCTGGCGACCCTGCCGACCCGCCGGACCTCGAACCGGACCAGCGCCTACATCCAGCCCGGCTCCTCCAAATCGCTCGCCACCGGCCTGCTCAGCTTCGAAACCAGGCAGTGCGGCAGCTCGTTCTCGGCCTCGCTCAACGGCAACACCCCGAACGAAAAAGCGTTCAACGAACGGACCGAAGGGAACGTCGCCAAAGCGAACGACTTCTTCCTCCGCCTGCGGCAATTTGCCTTCGCCAACCAGGACAGCACGACGACCGTCCCGGCCCCCGGCTGCAACTCACAGGCCCCGTTCGAACCGATCTTCGGCAACGGGCGCCCGGCTACCACCTACCAGCACACCTTCGAACAGGGCGGCTAGTTCCGGGCGCGCTGGACGCGCTCTCGGAGGGCGGCGAGGACGACCCCGGCGGCCGCCGGCGCCAGCGAGAGCAGCTCCTCGACCGGGACGCCGACGATGTGGGCGACGGGCAGGGGTGCGATCACGATGCCGTCTCCTCATAGGAGTCGTGGAGGCGCCACCAACTGTAGGTGGGGCCCTGCGGGCGTCCGGGCGGGGAGTCCTCCCATTCCTCCTGCCGGCCGAGCGGGGTCAGATCGAGGAAGGTCCAGACGCTGCCCAGCGCCTCGACGCCACGCCCCCTGGTCGCGTAGGTGAGGAAGACGCGATCGCCGTCGCGGAGGAAGACGTCGAGGGCGAAGTACTCGGTCGTCCCGCACGCTTCCTGGAACTCGGCCCCGATCGGCGTGTACCAGGGCATCGTCCAACCCATCCGCCGCTTCAGGGCCTCGATCTGGTCCTGCGGGGCGGTCGAGACCAGCGCCAGGGTCGTGTCGCGGGCGTTGATGTGGGCGAGGTGGCCGATCTGGTCGGTGAACATCGAGCAGCCACCGCAGGGGTCGCCGTCCGGCGGGAACCAGAAGTGGTAAAGGATCAGCTGCGGCCGACCCTCGAAGAGGTCGGCCAGCGACAGGTCGGCCCCCGCGGGCCCTTCGAAGGAGTGGTCGGGAGAGAACTCCGTGATCGGCTGGCGCCGGCGCTCCGCGGCGAGCGCGTCGCGGGCCCTGGTCGCCGCCTTCTCCTTCTCCAGCAGCGCCTCCTGCGAGTGCTGCCACTCCTCCCGGCCGACAATCGGTGGTAGCTGCATGATCTGCCTCCGTCCTTGGTTGTGGGTTCCTTGAAGGAACGCGGAACCTAGCACCTTTAGTTCCTTCAGGGAACTTAGATACCCTTCTCGGTGTGCAGCGAACCGACTTCGCCCAGATCCAGTGCTCGATCGCCCGCAGCCTGGCGATCGCCGGCGAGCCCTGGACCCCACTCGTGATCCGCGACGTCTACATCGGCATCAACCGCTTCGACGACATCCAGCGCGACCTCGGGGTCTCGCGCAAGGTCCTCGCCGAGCGGCTACGCCATCTGGTCGAGGCCGGAATGCTCGAGCGCCGGCCCTACTCGGACCGCCCGCTCCGGCACGAGTACGCGCTGACCGCGATGGGCCAGGAGTTCGTCGACGTCCTGATGGCGATGGTCGCCTGGGGCGACCGCTGGACCGCTGGCGAGGCGGGGCCGCCGGCGCTGTACCGCCACCGCTCCTGCGGCCAGATCACCCACGTCGTCCCGCATTGCTCGGCCTGCGGCGAGGAGCTGCACTCGACCGACGTCGAGGTCGAGCCGGGGCCGGGCAGCGCGGAGCGAGCAAGCGTCGCAATCTGAGTTTCGCACCGCGAGCGAAGCGCGTGCCAATCGCTCTAACAGAGAGGGCGGCCCCAAAAGGACCGCCCTCTCCTGAATCCGAATCCTGCGCGGCTCTTGCCGCCGCAGCGCTAGCCCTTCGGTGTGCAGGGCACGACGACGGAGCCCTTGAGGCGGTCGCCGTTGCTGAAGCTGACTTCGCCTTCGCCAAACAGGCTGCCGGTCGGGCATTTGGCGAGGAAGTAGCTGTGCTTCTTCCCCTTGTAGTTGAACATTTTCTTGTTCGTGATCGAGAAGTTGGTCAGCGACCCCGAACCACCGGCCACGACCGGGATCTTCGATTCGAGGTGGTATCCGAACTTCCCCTTGCGCTTTTTAATCACGAAGACCTTGGTGATGAACGCCGTCGGCGCGGGCACGTTCGCGTAGACGTGGACCAGGACCAGGGTTTTGTTGCCCTTGGTGCCGCCGTTGAAGACGCGCAGCGGGCCGGTCGCGGTGAACGGTGCCTGTTCGGCGAATTCGACCTCGGCGCTGGCGGTGCCCTTGCCGATCAGGGACTTCTTGCAAGCGGCTTCCGCCTGGGAGGTGGGCCGGGCCTCGAGCTGACCCGACTTGCAGACCGGGAGACCCTTGGTGTCGAGGGCGCCGTTCTTGTCGAGGTTGCCCGTGAAGGACTTCGCCGCGGGCGGGTGTTTCCCGTCTTTGGTCGAGATGTTCGCGCTCAACTTGAACGTGATCGGTGCGAGTTCGTGCTTCGGCAGGGCCTTCGGTGAGACCGAGCTGTCGAACTTCAGAACCAGGTTGCCCAGGCTCACGACCACTGGCCTCGCCGTCGAGATACCGGCGAAGGCGATCGCCGCGACGGCCCCCAGGGTGAGTGTCAACATCAAGCGCTTGCGCATATCCCTCTTAATCTCCTTTGTAGTGCCCGAACCATCAATCGGCCGGCCGTAGAGCCCTTTACCTCTACCCGTCCACCGGCCAAGGTAACAGGCGGGCATCTGATGCGTAAACCCCGTCGGTCCGCTGAAAGAGCGGCTTGACGACCGGAATCAGCTCTCGGTCATCGTCAGCCGGACGCGCTCGCGCTCGGCTTCGGCGCCCTCGGTCCCAAGGAACGGGAGCGTGATCCAGAACATCAGGTCAGGGAGCCGGCTCGGCAGCCGCGAGGCGGCGCCGTGAAGGATCTCGCTGTAGAGGAGCTCGTTGACGCCGCCGGCCAGCGAGAGCGAGGTGATCCCGGGCAGCTCGACCGAGGTCTCGGCCCGGCCCGCGTCGAGGAAGCCGGTGAACTGCCGCAGGGCGGCGTCGCGGCGGGCGAGCGCCTTCGGCCCCGCGGCCAGGACCTCTACGATCGCGAACCTCGCCTCGTCGGGGTGCTCGGCGAGGTGATCGAGGAGCTCGCCGAGCCCGGCGGCGACCCGCTCTGCCCACGGCGCGCCGGGCTTCGACTCGAAGCCGCGCGCGGTGTCGCCGAGGAGGTTGCCGAGCAGGAGGTCGTAGGAGGCCAGAAAGCAGTCCTCGCGGCTGGCGAAGAGTTCGTAGAAGGTCTTGCGCGAGACGCCGGCGACTTCGATCACGTCGACGACCCTGGTCTCGGGGTATCCGCGCTCGGCCGCGACCTCGATCATCGCCTGAAGGATGCGCTGCCGCTGGGATTCGGTCACCGCCTCCCGCGGTAGCCCGTGACGACCCCTTGGCAGGCGCTCGCTCGTCTTAGCTGCGCGTCTACCGGAAGCCACGCAAAGACTGTAGAGCAGCCCCCGTCAGGCGGCGCGGAGGCCGACCTCGTCGCCGATCCAGATCACCTGGTCGCGATCGGGGCCGACGCCGACGAGCCGGATCGGAACCCCGGCGAACTCGGCGATGTAATCGAGGTAGGCGCGGGCCTGCGGCGGCAGCTCGGCCTCGCTGCGGCAGGCGGTGAGGTCGGCCTCGAACCCGGGCAGCTCCTCGTACTCGGGAACGGCCGAGTGGAGGATCGACTGGTGGTACGGGAAGCGGTCGAAGACGGCACCCTCGCTCGAGCGGTAACGGACCGCCACCCGCAGCGGGTCGAGGCCGCTGAGGACGTCGAGCTTGGTGATCGTCAGGGCGCTCATCCGGTTGAGGCGGACGGCATATCGCAGCGCCACCAGGTCCATCCAGCCGCAGCGGCGCTCGCGCCCGGTCGTCGTCCCGTACTCGTGGCCGCGTTCGAGCATGTGGCGGCCGTCCTCGTCGGTGAGCTCGGTCGGGAACGGCCCCGCCCCGACCCGCGTTGTGTAGGCCTTGGCGACTCCCCAGACCTCGTCGATGTCGGTCGGCCCGACCCCGGCGCCGACCGTCGCCGCGCCGGCGATCGGGTTCGAGGAGGTGACGAACGGATAGGTCCCGTGGTCGAGGTCGAGGAGGGTCGCCTGGGCGCCCTCGAAGAGGACCGTGCCGCCGCTGTCGAGCGAGTCCCAGCAGAGGCGGGAGGTGTCGGCGATGTGAGGCTCGAGGCGGTGGCCGAAGCTGATGTGTTCCTCGGTCATCGCGTGCAGGTCGATGCGGGGGTCCGGCGTGTCCTCAAAGGACCCGCTGGCATCCCCTGTTTCTTCGCCGGCCTCGCGGCGAAGTTTCCGGCGCCTGACCGAGAGTTCGCGCAGCGCCTGCTGCTTCGTGGCGAGCGCGGCCCTGATCTTCGCCCGCAGGATCTTCTCGTCGAGCAGGTCCTGGACGCGGATGCCGAGCCGCAGTGCCTTGTCGGCGTAGCAGGGCCCGATCCCGCGCCTCGTCGTGCCGATCGAGAGCTTCCCGAGCTTGACCTCGCCGGCGGTGTCCAGCAGCACGTGGTAGGGCATGATCAGGTGTGCGTTGGCGGACACCTTGAGGTTGCCGACGTCAATCCCGCGCCGCTTCAGCCCGTCGATCTCTTCGAGCAGGACGGCGGGGTCGAGCACCACCCCGTTGCCGATCACGCAGGTCTTCTCGGAGTAGAGGATCCCGGAGGGGATCAGGTGGAACTTGAACTCCTCACCGTCGCGGACGATCGTGTGGCCGGCGTTGTTGCCGCCCTGGAAGCGGACGATCATCTCGGCGCCCTCGGCAAGCAGGTCGGTGACCTTGCCCTTTCCCTCGTCGCCCCACTGGGCCCCGACTATGACTACTCCTGGCATTACAACCTTTCCTGCTTCACTCGCTGCACGAAGAACCAGATATGGACCCTTGCTCGCTCCGCAGTCATGGCGAAAGGGGATTGTGCCTGGTATCAGGCGACTTTGCCGTAGCGCCGGTCATCGCCGAACAGGGGCACCTCGTCGCACATCTGCGTCAGGCGGGAAACGGTGCGGGCGCCGATCTGGGTCTCGAGCTCCTCGTGGGGGAGGTTGGTGGTCACCAGGACCGAGCGCTGGGCCTCGTAGCGCTCGTTGATCAGCGCGTAGAGCTGCTCGAGGACCCAGTCGGAGCGCTTCTCCGCGCCGAGGTCGTCGATGTGGAGGAGGTCGACCGAGGTCAGCCGCTCGAAGAAGGAGAGGTAGGAGTCGCCGCCTGGCTCGGACTCGAAGGTGCGCCGGATCCTCGCCAGCAGCTTCGGCAGCGAGTAGATCGCAACCGAGCGGCCAGCCTCGATCGCGCTCTTGGAGACGAGCATCGCGAGCGTCGTCTTGCCGGTCCCGGTGTCGCCGAACAGCCAGAGGCCACGCCCCTCGCCGAGCCGTCCGCCGAGCTCGTCGACGAAGGAGCGGATCTCACCGACCGCCGCCCGCGTCGAGAGGTCCCGTGCCATGTCGCTCACCGGCGGCCGGTCGAAGGAGACACCGCGGTAGCGGGGCGGGATCACCGAGGCGACCCCGCGGCTGCGCCCACGCCGCAGTCGCTCTTCGCGGCACTCGCACGGCCGGGCGACGTCTTCGGGCCCGAGGATCCAGCCTGACCCGTCGCAGACGGCGAGCGGGCAGGCGGCGAATGGCTCGGTGCGGGGGATCGCCATCAGAAGTCGGGGCCGACGGCGGCGATGTCGTCGATCGGGGCCCCTTCCCCGGCCGGCTGCTCGATCGGCTTCTGCTGGCTCGAGTAGTCGGCGAATTTGGGAAAGCGCTCGATGAAGACGAGCTTTTTCGTCCCGATCGGGCCATTCCTATGCTTGGCGATGATCACGTCGGCGAGACCGTCGGGCTCGTCCTCGCGGTCGCGGTAGTAGTCCTCGCGGAAGAGGAAGGCGACGAGGTCGGCGTCCTGCTCGAGGTTCCCGCTCTCCCTCAGGTCGGAGAGCATCGGCTTCGGCGGGGTGCGCTGCTCGGGAGCGCGCGAGAGCTGGGAGATCGCCAGGACCGGCACCTCGAGCTCGCGGGCGAGGATCTTCAGGCCGCGGCTCATCTGGCCGACCTGCTCGACGCGGTTGGCGCGGTGGTCGTCGGAGCGCATCAGCTGCAGGTAGTCGACGATCACCAGGCCGAGGCCCCCTTTGTCCTGCTCCTGGGTGTGGAGCCGCCTGGCCTTCGCCCGCAGATCGAGGATGCCGAGGTCCGAGGAGTCGTCGAACCAGAGCGGGGCGTCCTCGAGTTCATTGCACGCCCGCACGACCTGCGGCCAGTCCTTCTGCGCGACCTGGCCCTTGCGGAGTTTGTCTCCGGGAATCCGCGCCCGGCAGGCGATGAAGCGCTGGGCGAGCTCGACCTCGGACATCTCGAGCGAGAAGAATGCCACCGGCTGTTTCTTCTTCACCGCCACGTTTTCGGCGATGTTGGCGACCAGAGCGCTCTTCCCCATCGCGGGGCGGGCGGCGACGATGATCAGGTTGCCGGGCTGGAAGCCGCCGGTGACGGCGTCGATGTCCTTGAACCCGGAGGGCGTCCCCGTCATCTCTGCCTCGCCGGTGGAGAGCTTCTCGAGTCGGTCGACCTCGTCGTGGAGGATCTCGGAGAGCATCCGGAAGTCGCCGGCCTGCTCTTTGTGGGCGACTTCGAACAGCAGCTTCTCGGCCCGCTCGGTGAGCTCGCGCGGTTCGCCGTCGCGCTGGTTCACCCACCCCTGGATCTCCTGGCCGGCTCCGAGGAGCCGTCGCAGCAGCGAGTTCTGCTGGACGATCTCCGCGTAGTGGCCGGCGTTCCCCGCAGCAGGGACCTTTGCCGCCAGCTCCGAGACGTAGTGCTTGCCGCCCGCCGCGTCGATCTCGTTGCGCTGGACCAGGCCCTCGCCGACGCTCAGCTCGTCGACCGGTTTCGACGCCGCATGGAGGTCGTGGATGCAGCGGAAGATGACAGCGTGCTTGTCGAGGTAGAAGTCCTCGGCGCTGAGCTTGACGTCGACGAACACCCGGTTCAGGGCCGGCTCGGAGACGAGCATCGCCCCCAGCACGGATTCCTCAGCCTCGATGTTCTGGGGCGGGACGTTGGTTGTCGGCGGCTGAGGCATCGAGTTCTAGTTAAGGAGGGATCGCGGCGGCAAAATCTCCCCCGGCTCTCCCGTCGCCAAGGAAACCAGAGCCCGGCGGGACTGACAGGGACCTCCCCGCAAGGAGGGCAAAAAGAAATCTCGGCGGTTCAGGCGGGGACCGCCGCGCGCGGCGGCGGCGGGATCTGGCCGGTGCTCTCCTGGGTGCGCTCGCCGCGCCGGAGGATCCGCAGGGTGAGGATCGCGATGCTGAGGATCGCGGTGGCGCCGAGCGAGAGCTGGACGCTGAGAAGCCCCTGCCTGGTCCAGTAGACGTCGCGGAGGTCGAGTAGCAGCGCCGCCTCGTCGAAGGTGAGGCCGATGCCGGCGCCCATCGGGATCGCGAGGGCCTCTTCCAGCGCCTCGTCCTCGGTCAGCATCGCGACGGTCCCGGAGGTGAAGGCGAGGAGGATTCCGGGCACGAAGTGATGGATGTGGCGCTCCCCGACCCGGATGTCGCGGAACGGACGCCACTTCCTACGCACCCCGAGGGTGGAGAGTCGGATCAGCGCGAACGACGCGAGGAAGCCGGCGAGGAGGTTGAAGAGGATCGTCTCGCTGCGCGGTGTCTCGATGTAGCCGGTCACCGCGACGCCGACCGTGTCCAGCGCCGCAGCCGGCGCCGCTTCGACCAGGCTCTCTTCTTCGGCCGGAGCCTGGGAGCGGCGGTTGAGCATCCGCCCGAACTGGCTGACGAGGACCGTCGCGGCGCCGCCGAGGGCGACCACCGCGAGGCCGAGTGTCGCCCGCTCCGAGCGGTCCCAGTCGAGTCGCGTCCTCGACCGCAGCGGCAGGGGCCTAGGACTCCTCGGCGACGATCGTCTTGACCGAGGCGACGGAGCCGTCGGCGAGCTCGATCTCGACCATGTGGGTCCCGATCTCGCGGATCGGCTGCTCGAGCTTCACCTGGTCCCGGTCGAAGCGGAGTTCGCGCGCCTCGGAGATCGCCTCGACGATCTCCTTCGGGCCGACCGAGCCGAAGAGCTTGCCGTCCTCGCCCGCGCGTTGGTGGATCGTCAGCACCGTCTTCGAAAGCAGTGAGGCTGCCCGCTCTTCGCGCTCGGCCCGGGCCTGCGCGGCCTTCTCGGCGACGGCCTGGCGCCTCTGCGCCTCCTCGAGGGCGCCGGGGGTCGCCGGCACCGCGAGCTTGCGGGGGATCAGGAAGTTGCGGAGGTATCCAGGCGAGACGTCGACCGGCTCACCGCGCTGGCCGAGGCTGTCGACGTCCTCGAGGAGGATCGCCTGCGGCACCGATCACCGCTCCCCGACGTAGGGCAGGAGAGCGATCTCCCTGGCCCGCTTGACCGCGACCGAGAGCTGGCGCTGGTGCTTGCGCGAGAGCCCGGTCACCCGCCGGCCCCTGGTCTTCCCCTTGTCGGAGAGGAACCGGCGCAGCAGGTTGAGGTCCTTGTAGTCGACCGCCTCGGAGTTGATCCGCGTGTATTTCCGCGGACGCACGCGCTCCATGCCGCGGCGCCCACCACGTCGGGGGCCGGCCTGTGATGTCTCTCTTGTGCGAGCCATTTGCGGCCCGGGATGCTACAGACCCGCGGGGGTTGCCGCGCGTCGCTCCGCGCTCAGAATGGAATGTCGTCGTCGGACCCGCCCCCGCCGCCTCCGGCCGGCGCTCCCTCGTAGTCGGAGGTATCCGCCGGGACGTCGCTGCTCGGGGTGAAGCCGTTGCCGTTGCCGCCTCCCGAGCCGTCGCGCGAGCCGAGGAACTGGACGGAGTTGGCGATGATTTCGACCGCCTGGCGTTTGCCGCCGCCCTCCTTGGCCTCCCACTCGCGCCACTCGAGCCGGCCTTCGACCGCGACCGGACGGCCCTTCGACAGGTAGTTGGCACAGTTCTCGCCCTGGGCTCCCCAGACGGTGACGTCGAAGTAGTTGGGCTTGTCCTCCCATTCGCCGCTCTGCCCGCTCTTGCGGCGGCTGTTGACGGCCACCCGCAGCTTGCAGACCGATGTGCCACCCGGGGTGCTCCGCAGCTCCGGGTCCCTGGTCAGGTTTCCCGTGATGACCACGACGTTGATGTTCGAAGCTGCCACAGCACTCACTCCTCTGATCGTTTTCTGAACTCTCAGTCTAAGAGCGGCGGCGGCGGGCTCTCCCCCCTTAGGGGCGGGAATAGCCGCAAAGAGCGGGGGAGCCCTACTCGGCGGGCTCGGCCGGGGCCTCGGGAGCCGGCTCGGCGGCCTCGGCGGGCTCAGGCGCGGGCTCTGCCGCCACATCGGGGGCGGGCTCCGCGGCGGCATCGGCTGCGGGTTCCGGAGTCGCCTCTGCCGCGGGCTCCGCAACTGGCTCGGGAGTGGGCTCGGCCGCCGGCGCCGACCGCGGCGGCCCGGACGGGCGCTCGCGGGAGGACTCGGGGCCGGGAGCAGCGGTGGCCGGAGGGACCAACACCGGTGCGTCGGGGTCGACTTTGAAGATCCGGAACCGAAGGACGCCGTCGGTGATCTTGAGGCTGTGGTCGATCTTCTCGAGCAGTTCGGGGGCCGCCTCGAACCGGAACCAGCGGTAGTCGGCCTCGTTTCGCTGCGCGATCTCGTAGGCCAGCTTGCGCAGCCCCCAGTTGTTCTCGTGCTTCAGGGTTCCACCGCCCTCGATCTGCGCGCGCGCCTGTTGCGCGAGCGCGTCGCGGGCCGGGGCGTCCTGCCCCGCATCCAGCATCAGAACCAGCTCGTATTCGCGTGTTGCTGCCAAAAGCGGCGACGCACTATAGCTACCGGGGGGCGAACTCCATCGACCCGTCATCGGCGGGCGGCGGCGCGGGCGGCGCCGGGGGCACCGGCGCTTCCGGTGCGGGTTCGGGCGCCGGGGTGGGCGCCGGCGGCTGCGACGCTTCGGGTTCTGGTGCCGGCGGTGGAGGCGCCGGATGCTCGGGCGGATGGCGTCGGGGGGTGGGCTTCGGCGCCTTGCGATGCCTGACCCCGGCGGGTCGGAGCTTCGGCGCTCGACCCCGGGCCCTGTGCTCCGGGGCCCTCGCAGCCGGTGGCGCGGGCGGCGGCTCGACCCCGATCAACCCGACGTCAGGCGGCAGCGGCGCCGGGTCGGGCGGCGCCAGCAGATCAGGAAGAACCTGCGCGGCGACGAGCACGGCCATCACCACGCCTCCAACGCGCGCAGCTGATGACCAACGGACCCGTAGGCGCACTCCCTTTCAAGCACCAGACAGAGGAGCTTCGCCCCACGATTGGATATTGAGGGTTGTTCGTCCTCTCTCACGAACTCCCGCGAAGCGGCGGGAGGGAGGACCAGCAACCCTCACTAAGCAACCCTCTCGCGAAGCTCCTCTATGTCGTGCAGCTGATCGTCGACCCAGTCCCCCGGGTTCCGGGAGTAGATGATCTCCTTCAGATGCTGGGCCCGGACCCGCCGCTCCTCGGGGTCCATGGTCAGCGCCCGGTAGATCGCGTCGGCCTGCTCCTGAATGTCGAACGGGTTGACCGAGAGGGCGCAGTCGGAGAGCTCCTCGTGGGACCCGGTGTTCTCGGAGAGCATCAGGACGCCGTTGCGGGTATTCACCGCCGGCGCCTCCTTGGCGACGAGATTCATCCCGTCGAAGATCGAATTGACCATCAGCAGGTCGAAGTGCTTGTAGCGGGCGACCGCCTCCGGGAAGTTCTCGTAGATCTTGAGATCGATCGGCATCCAGTCGGTGGTCCCGTGGCGATGGTTGACGACGGCGACGAGCGCCTCGATCCGCTCCAGGTACTCGGCGTACTCGGGCACGTCCTGCCGCGAGGGCTGGAGGTGGGCGATGAAGGTGACCTTCTCGCGGAACTCCGGGTGCTGCTGGAGGAAGGTGTCGAAGGCGGTGAAGCCGCGAAGGACGTTCTTCGAGAGGTCGGCGCGGTCGACCCTGATGATCAGGTGCTCGCGGCGGCGCTCCAGCACCTCGCGCTCGGCGGCCATCACCTCCGATGACTCGGCCGCCCGCGCGAGGCGCTCGGCGTCGATCGAGAGCGGGTATGCGCGGGCCAGGGTCTGGCCGCCGTCGTGGCGAACCAGGGCCTGCTCGTAGTCGACGTCTACTTCGAGCAGTTCGTCGCAGCAGCGGAGGAAGTTGAGACAGTAGGAGTGGGTGTGGAACCCGATGATGTCGTTAGCCAGCATGCCGCGGAAGATCGCCTCGCGGATCCGGCCCGGCAGGACCCGCCAGCTGTCGGGCTGGGACCAGGGGATGTGTACGAAGTGGTGCAGGAAGGCGTCCTCGCGCTCCTCGCGGATCATTCCGGGAACGGTGTATAGGTGGTAGTCGTGGAGCATCACCAGCGGCCGCTCCCTCGACTCGATCTGGGTCAGGACCGCTCGGGCGATGTCCCTGTTGACGGTCTGGTAGCCGAAGTCCCAGGCATCGAGCTCCTCCTGGCGAACGTCCGGAGCGTTCGAGAGGTCCCAGAGGTAGTGCTGGATGAACCACAGCAGGGGATTGGCGATCACGTTGTAGAACCGGTCGTAGGCCTCGGGGTCGCTGCCGACCATCAGCACCCGATAGTCGATCCCGTCGATCGAGAGCTCGACCGGGCCGCCGCGCTCCTCGGAGACCGCGATGTCCTCGTCGGTCATCGCCGAGGCGATCCAGAGCGCCTCGCGGTGGGAGACGAGCCCCGACAGCGCCGTAACCAGGCCGCCTCCGCCCCTCATAACCACCCGCTCGCCCGCCTCGTCGCGGTCGAACTGGGCGGGACCGCGGTTGGAGACGATGATCAGGGGATCGCGATCGGTCACCCGGTCAGCCTACCCCGGTGGCGGAGGGGTTAGGCGTCGAGCTCGTTGATCAGCCCGAGCCAGTCGCGGAGCAGGCGCGGCGAGAGAAATCGCTGCCGCGCCCGTTCCTTTCCGGCTTTCCCGAGGCTCTTTCCGAGCTCGGGATCGCGCAGGATCTCGATGCAGCGTTGAGCGCAGGCCTCGGGCGAGTCGACCAGGTAGCCGCTGACCCCGTCCTCGATCTGCAGCGGGATCCCGCCGACGTTCCCGGCGACGGTCGGGCGGCCCTTCCAGAGCGCCTCGGTGACGGTCAGCCCGAAGCCCTCGCGGATCGACTTCTGGAGGCAGACGTCGGATTGCGACTGGAAGGCGTTGACCTCGATCGCGCCGACGTTGTTGAGGTTGTTGAGAATCTTGATGTCGGGGTCGCCGTCGGCGTACTCGAAGGTGTGCTGGAAGAACTCCCACCCCTCCGGGTCGTCGGTGGCCATCGAGCCGACGAGGGCGAGCTGGACCTCGGGCAGCTCCTCGGTGACCGCGCGGTAGGCGTCGATCACGCCGATCGGATCCTTCCACGGGTCGAAGCGCGAGACCTGGGTGATCAGCGGCCGGTCGACGTCGATCCCGAACTGGTCGCAGACGAAGGCCGCGTCGTCGGGCGAGAACGCCATGTTCTTCGGCGAAAGCGGGTCGATCGCCGGCGGGATGATCTGGATGCCCCCGTGCTCGCGCATCCCGACGGGTACGTAGGCCGGGAGGTGCCAAACGGTCGCGTCGTACTCCTCGATCAGCGGCTGCAGGCGGGCGATCGGGGCCGGGTTCGGCTCAGAGAGGTCGATGTGGCAGCGCCAGATCCAGTTCCGGCCCTTGGAGGTGGCCCCGCGGCGCAGCCCGATCGGCTGCGGGTCGTGGACGATGATCGTGTCCCACTCGCCTTCGAGGCCCTCGGCGTTCAGCGCGTTGACCTCGTCGAACAGCTTCCACTGCTCGTCGCTCAGCGTGTCGTCGGCCCCCTGCAGCGAGTTGTGGAGGAGCTTGGTCGCGTTGTAGAACTCTTCTTTGCCGAAAATCACCTGCCAGTGCGCGTCGAGGCCGGCGTCCCTCATCAATGGCACGATCGTGTAGAGGATCTCCGAGACGCCGCCGCCGAAGGCGGTCGCGCTGACGTGAAGGACGCGGTGGCCCTGGAGCGGATCTGCGAGCGCCCGGATCTGCTCGCTCAACTCCTTGCCCGCGATGTGCGTGTAGTCGGTCAGCGACTTGTGGCCGAGGGTGACTTCCTGAAGCATCTACCTGACCTCCTGCTTCGCTCGCTGCGCGAAGAACCAGATATGGACCCTTGCTCGCTCCGCAGTCATGAGCGCGGAGTTCTACACGCCGCGCTCCCCGGGCGTACGCCCGGGGCGGCTCAACCGCCCGGATTGCCCTCCGGACGGGTACCGAGAGTGACGTGGACCTTCGCGGTTTCGCCGTCCTCGTGCATCACTTCCAGCGTCACCGTGTCGCCCGGTTCGAAGCCGGCGATGAGGTTGGCGAGGTCGTCCGGTTCGACGATCTTGTGGCCGTTGATCGAGAGGACGACGTCGCCACCGGTGCGGTAGGGGAGGCCCTGGAACCGGATCTTCCCGTCGCCGCCGCGAAGCCCGGCTTCGTCGGCGGGACCGTCGGGAACGACTTCGGCGAGCAGGCCCCCGTAGTCGGTGTCGAGGCCGAGCCGGTCGGCGAGCTGCGGGTAGAGCGCCTGGGTCGAGACACCAATGTAGGCGTATTCGGCCGTGCCGCCGTCTTCGAGCTGGGCGATCGAGCGTTTCACGGCGGTGATCGGAACCGCGAAGCCGACCCCGTCGTTGGCCCCGGAGTTGGTCTCGATCTGCTGGTTGATCCCGATCACGCGGGCTTTTTCGTCGAGCAGCGGCCCGCCGGAGTTGCCCGGGTTGATCGAGGCGTCGGTCTGGATCGCGCCCTCGATCTGGAATTCCGTCAGCGAGCGGACCGAGCGGTCGGTCGCCGAGACGATCCCGACCGAGAGCGACTGCTGCTCGCCGAACGGGCTGCCGATCGCCGCCACCGGCTGGCCGACCTCGAGGTCGCGATCGTCGCCGAGCGCGAGCGGATGGAGTTCGAACCCGTCGGGCTCGACTTCGAGCAGGGCGACGTCGGCGAACGGGTCGACCCCGACGATCTTCGCCGGGACGACGTTGCGATCCGGGAACTCGACGTAGACCGCTTCGGCTTCCTTGCGTTCGCCCGAGGTGTCGTCGGTCACCACGTGGGCGTTGGTGACGATCCGGCCGTCCCGGTCGAGGACGAAGCCGGAGCCTTCGGCGCCGCCGGTTTCGGTGATCGAGCGGATCGTGACCACGCCGGGCGATGCCTTGGCGAAGACCGAGGCGGCGTCGAATCCGGGGGCGCTCGTCTCGACCGCGATCTTGGTCGTCGTCCTTTCTTCAGCGGAGGACGCGGAGCCGTTGCCGTTGTCGCTCGATCCCCCGCAGCCGGCGAGCACCAGGACCAGCAGCGTGGCCGCCAGCGCGACCCGCGCCGCCGCCGCCCTCACACTCCCGCCCCGGTGGGCTGGGAGACGACGATCGGGGCTGCCTCGGCGGGGCCGGGGGGAAGGTCGAGGGTGAACGCGGTGAAGCGTCTGGTCGAGGTGATCGAGATCCGCCCCTCCATCCGCTGGGCGAGCTCGCGCGCGATCGCCAGCCCGAGGCCGGACCCGCCCGAGGGCTGCGCGGTGTAGAAGCGCTCGAAAATCCGCCCCTGGACGCGCTGCGGTATCCCGGCTCCATCGTCGGAGACGGTCAGCTCTGCCCTGCGATTTACGGAGTAGACGGTCACGGTCACGCTTGCGCCCTCGGGAGGATGGGAGAGAGCGTTGTCGAGGAGGATACGGACGATCTGCCTCACCCGTTCAGGGTCGGCGGTCGCCATCACCGCGTGGTCGGGTGTGCGGAGCTCGAGCCGCGACCCCCGGAGGTCGGCGCGCGGCCCGAACTCGCGGGTCACGCTGCGGGCGAGATCGGTGAGGTCGACGCTGCTCGGGGCCATCACGATGCCGCCCGCGTCGAGCTGGGAGAGGTTGAGCAGATCGGCCGTCAGCTTCGTCAGGCGGTCAATCTGCTGGCGCATCGTGCGGACGAACTCTTCGCGCTCCTCGGGCGTCGGTTCGTCGTCCTCGAGCAGCTCGACGAAGCCGCCGAGGCTGAAGATCGGCGTCCGCAGCTCGTGCGAGGCGTTGGCGATGAACTGCTTGCGGGCGTTGTCGAGCTCGGCCAGGCGGCGCTGCATTTCGTTGAAGGTGCGGGCCAGCTGCCCGAGCTGGCCGGAGGAGTCGACCGGGATCCTGGCCCCGAAGTCGCCTTCGGCGACCTTGTGGGCGGCATCCTGGATGTTCCTGATCCGCTGGGTGGCCAGCGATGCGAAGTAGATCCCGACTCCGAGCGCGAGGACGAGCGCGATCAGCGCCCCGGTCGTGATCTGGCCCTTGACGCCGGAGACGCCGGCGACGTGGACCACATATATGTAGATGACGGCCGCGGTGCCGACCGAGATCCCCAGCGAGATCAGCGTGATCCTGCTGCCCAGCGGGGTGAACCTGAGCCGCCTCATTCTCTGAAGCGGTAGCCGACGCCCCGAACCGTGAACAGGAACTCCGGCTCCTTCGGGTTCTGCTCGAGCTTTTCCCGAAGGTGGCGGATGTGGACGTCGACGGTGCGGGGGTCGCGGTACTCCGAGTCGCCCCAGACGCACTCGAGCAGGGTCTGGCGGCTGAGGACGCGTCCCGGCGAGCGCGCCAGCGCGCTGAGGATCTCGAACTCGACGTAGGTCACCTTGACCTCCTCGCCGCGCAGCAGGACCATGCGCCGGCCGAAGTCGATCGTCAGCTCCTCGTGCTCGATCGACCCCTCCTCTTGGAACTCGCCGATCATCCGCGACCGCCGTAGCGCCGCCTTCACCCGGCTGCGGAACTCGCGCATCGAGAACGGCTTGGTGATGTAGTCGTCGGCGCCGACCTCGAGCCCCGCGACCTTGTCGGTCTCGCTGCCTTTCGCGGTCAGCATGATGATCGGCACCTGGCTGTTGCGGCGCAGCTGGCGGCAGACCTCGACCCCGTCGAGCTTGGGCAACATCAGGTCGAGGATCACGAGATCGAAGCGGGCCTCGCTGAAACGCTGGAGCGCCTCCTGGCCGTCGATCGCGGAGGTGACGTGGTAGCCGTCTTTCCTCAGCGGGTAGCTGAGCAGGGTCTGAACGGACTGCTCATCGTCGACCAACAGGATCCGGGCGGTTCCATTGGGCACTAAATCGGCTCCCGCTTCGCTCGCTGCGCAACGAACCAGATATGGATGCTTGCTCGCTCCGCGCTCATGGTCACAGGGTAATCCGCGCACTGTGCGGACGGAACTGGACAAATGTAGGACTACCAAGAACTAATGACATGAGATTATTCCGCCGATAGGAGGAACATGCCAACCGAGCAGTTGAAAAGCATGATCGAAGAGGGGCGCTACAAGCCCAACCCGGCTCTGGTCGCCGATGCGATGCTGAGTCGGCGCAGCGTGCGGGAGCTGCTGACCGGGAACGAGCCGCTCAGGTCAGTTGATCGAACCCCGCCGCATCCAGTAGCGCACCGTCGGGCCGCCTGACCTCGACCCCTTCTCCGGCGAGCAGATCCCCGACCGGCGTCAGCCCTTCCACGGCTTCGACCGCCCGCTCGACCCGGCCGGACGGCAGGGCGGCCAGGAGCTCGTAGTCCTCACCGCCCGAGGCGGCCAGCTCGAGAGGGTCGCGACCGTTGGCGGCCGCGACCTCGGCCACTCCCGGGGCGACAGGCAGGGCGCCGCCGTCGATTCGGGCCGCGACGCCGCTCGCCTCGGCCAGGTGCCCGGCGTCGCCCACCAGGCCGTCGCTGAGATCGATCATCGCCGTGGCCCCGGCGGCCGCGAGGGCTCGCCCGGCTGCGAGTCGCGGCTCTGGCTCGAGCTGGCGGGCGATCAGCGCCGCCTCACGGTCGGGGTCGAGCCCCGTGACCTCGCTCTCCCCTTCGAGCAGGAGCAGGCCGGCCGCGGCCCCACCGAGCTCCCCCGTGAGCACCAGGACGTCCCCCGGCCGGCCGCCCGAGCGGGTGACGAGGGCCTCCGGCTCGGGGGCGTGGCCGACGACGGTGATCGCCAGCGTCAGGTTCAGGGCCCGGGCGACATCGCCGCCGGCGAGCGTCGTTCCCGTCGCGACGCCCACCTCGATCAGCCCGTCGAGGAGCTCGAGGCAGCCGTCCTCGTCGAGGTCGGGCGGGACGCCGAGGACGACGTAGGCCTCACCCGGCTCGGCGCCCATCGCGGCGAGGTCGGAGAGCGCGGTGGCGAGCGCCTTGGCCCCTATCTGGGCAAGGCTCGCCCTCTCGCGCCGGAAGTGGACGCCGTCGATCAGAGCGTCGACCGAGGTCGCCGTGGCGCCGCCGGGGAGCGTGACCGCGGCGTCATCTCCGCTCCCGACCCGGATCCGCGGGCCGGGGGGCGGGAGCCGTTCCCGCACGCGCGCAAGCAGGTCAAACTCGCCCATTGGGTAATTCTGGCGGCGGCCCGCCCGCGGTGCAGCCCCGGCGCTCTCTAAGGTGCGGGCGGCGTGGAGCAAAGGCAGCCATTACTGCACCGGATCGGCGAAGCCGGCGCCCGGTTCGGAACGAAACCGCCCAAGAGCAAACGGGTCCGGCTGGCGATCCAGCTCGGCCTCGCCCTGGTCATATTCGGCTTCCTCGTCCTCACCGTCGTCGACCAGTGGTCGGAGATCAAGGACAAGGGCGTCCATTTCCACGTCCTCTGGCTGATCCCGGCGTTCATCGTCCTCCCGATCTACTACGCGCTCAGCGCCCTCGGCTGGGACCTGATCCTCCGCTTCCTTGGCTACCGGATCGGGGTCGGCCGGGCCCAGGTCGCCTGGGGCCAGCCGCTCCTCGCCCGCTATGTCCCGGGCAGCGTCCTCTATGTGCTCGGCAGGGTGCTGCTCTCCGAGCGCGCCGGCGTCCCGCGCCGGATCACGATCGCGAGCGTCGCCTACGAACAGGCGATCTCGGCCACCTCGGCGATAGCGATCGCCTCCTACTTCTTCATCAATCATCCTGACCTTCAGGGAACGCCGCTGCGCTTTGCAGTGCTGCTGCTGGTCCCGGCGGCGATTGTCGTCCTCCACCCGCGTGTCTTCGGCCCGCTCGCGAACCGCGCGCTGAAAGCGTTCGGCCGCGAACCGCTGCCGGCGGTGATATCGCTGCCGGGGATCCTCGCCCTGTTGGTCTTCTTCGCCGCGATCTGGGCCGTGATCTCGGTCGGCGTCTACTGCGTCGCCCGCTCGGTCAGCTCGGTTCCGCTCGACGAAATCTTCACCGTCGGCTCGGCCCAGGCGGTCGGCTACGTCGCGGCGCTGGCGACGCTGGTCGCCCCGGCAGGGCTAGGGGTCCGCGACGCGGCCTTCGCCTGGGCGGTCAAGGTCGCGGTTCCCGGCAACAGCTTCGCGATCGGCTCGCTGATCGCGATCGCGGTCCGCGGCGTCCAGACCCTGGTCGAGCTGCTCTACGTGGCCGCAGTGACGGCGCTCGGGAAACGCGAGGGGTGGTCGGTCGCGACCGGGGTTCTGCATCCGTCCGAGGAGGAGACCGAGGACGCGAAGAAGGGGAAGCAGGAGATTCACACGCCGGAAATTCTTTGAGTATCCGCCCTGCCGGTCATCGGGCAGGTCATATACGCGTAGTGCCGAAACTGCTGCCTTGCCCCGGCCGAGCCTGTAATTTCCATCGCTATCCGAGGGAAATCACAGGGTCGGCATTTCATCGCGAGCGCCGCAGACATTGTTGTTAGCCCGAGAGCAACTGCCGCGAATGGGAGACCTCCCCGCCTCAGCCGGCGCAGCGTAGTCGGCTTCCTCTCCTTGACCAACCCGCTCTAGAGCGGGATGCGGGCGACGAGTTGGAGGGCGGTGAGGGCGAGGACGGCCGTGATCAGGAGGTTGTCGCGGGAGAGCGCGGCGAAGGGGAGCGCCCAGATGATGTACCAGGGGAGGAGCCAGGAGCTGGCGAGGAGCAGGCCGAGGGCTGCCCAGGCCGTCGCCCGGACCCAGTCCCCCCCGCGCAGGACCCAGCGGCCGAGGGCGATCATGAGCACCGCGAAGGCCGCCGCGGTGATGGCGCGGATCGGGCCGATCCCGACTCCGAGCAGCTCCGAGATGAGGTTGGGGA
This sequence comes from uncultured Solirubrobacterales bacterium, assembly GCA_963805455.1. Lineage (GTDB taxonomy): Bacteria > Actinomycetota > Thermoleophilia > Solirubrobacterales > 70-9 > VRUE01. The sequence goes on along the minus strand of CAWDUJ010000006.1, from coordinate 104,401 downwards.
GGCTGTAGTTGCTGACCCTGCCCTGGCTCTCGCCGACCAGCTCGATCGAGTCGGGTGCATGGGTACCGAACGCGGCCAGCGCGGTCGCCCCGATCGCGATCGTCGACAGCGCCGCACCGGCCAGGAACCGGGAGCGCCGGGCCGACCCGAGAAGCGCGAACGGCGCGACGATGGCGGCACTCATCTTCAGCCCGATCGCCGCGACGACGGCCGCTCCGCCGGCGTTCTCTCGCAGTGCCAGCACCGCTGCGCACCCGGCCAGAGCCACCAGCATCGTCGTCGCATCGTTGTGGGCGCCGCCGACGACATGGACGAGCACCAGAGGGTTCAGCGCAACCAGCACGAAACCGCGCCGGGGGTCGACCCCGCGGGCGGGCGCGATCCGGGCGACGAGCAGCGCCAGCGCCAGAACCGACGCCGCCGCGACCCCCTTCAGCACCCAGAGTGCCGCCGGCACCGAGATCAGGGCGAGCGGATAGGTCGCGAGGGTGAACAGCGGGCCGTAGGAGCTCGGCGATTCGGTCCAGCCGACGTGGGCATAGCTCGGGTCGGAGACGAGCTCGATCGGCGCGTGCGCGTAGGGGTTGAGGCCGTGGACGGCGCCGAGGCGGGCGTAGGCGATGTAGCTGAACACGTCCTGGGAGAGCAGCGGGGGGGCGAGCGCGAAGGCGATCACGAGCACGACGGCGATGCCGCGGATCAGGCGGCGATCGAGCGCCGGCGCCGCGATCAGAACGCAGAGATGGGCGGCGAATGCGACCCAGAGGAGCCCGTAGTAGGCGCCCGGGCCTACCCCGAACCCATTTCCATAGATGCCGAGCAGCCAATCCGGACCGGCGCCGACCGCCGCCGGCACCAGTCCCGGCCCCGGCGCCACCAGCGGGACCGCCGCCAGAAGGAGGCAGGCCAAGCCCGCGATCCCGAGGGCCCGGTGGGCCCGAGGGTGATCAGCCAGCCCCTACACCGCCGGTTTCAGTTCCGCCGCCGATCCCGGCGCTGCCCCCGCCCCCGCCCCCGCTCGGCGGGCTGGGGGTCGGTGCGGGTTCGGGGGTCGGGGTTGGTTCCTGTCCGACACCGGGGGCGTAGGCGTCGGGGTTGTAGCCGCCGACCGCGTTCTGGCCCGGCCTCATCCCTTCCGTACCTTCGCCTTTGCCTTCGCCGAGCCTGGAGTCGGCGCCGGCGCCGGCGGAGGACGTGTACTGGCCATAGAAGGGCGCCCAGGTGATCGGCGTCTCGGGTTCGGAGAATTCCTCACAGGGGATTTCGCCGTTCGAGTAGAGCGCGTTCCAGATTTCTGCCGGGAAGGTCCCGCCGAACGCCGTGATCCCGTGGACGCTGGACATTTCGATGTCGTTGGACTGCGGGTACCCGACCCAGACCACGGTCGAGAGGTTCGGCTGGTAGCCGGCGAACCAGGCGTCGGTGTAGTGGTCGGTCGTCCCGGTCTTGCCTGCCTGTCCGCCGCAGCCGGTGTAGGCCGCGGTGCCGGTGCCGCCGGTGATGTTGTCGTGGAGCAGGCGGGTCACCTCGTAGGCGACCGCTTCGGAGACGACGCGCTTGGGGTCGGGGTGCTCGGGACGGTCGACGTGGCCGTCGGGGAAGACGACCCGGCGGATCGCGGTCGGGTTGCGATGTATGCCGCCCGCCGCGAGCGTTGCGTACGCATCCGACATCTCGAGCGGCGAGACGCCGATCCGGAGGCCCCCGATCCCCTCCGCCGGGATCCCGTCGAGTTCGGTTTCGATGCCCATCGACTTCGCGGTCTCGGCGACGTTCTCGGGGCCGACGTCGAGGTCGAGCTGGGCGAAGACGGTGTTGTCGGAGGCGACCGTGGCCTGCTGGAGGTTGATCCTCCCCTGGTATCCCTCGTCGGCGGTGTGGACTTCCCAGTGGCCCCACTCCGGCAGGTTGAGGTCGAGCGGTTTCGAGGTGTAGTAGGTCGAGTAGGGGTCGACGCCCTGCTTGATCGCAGTCGTCAGGACGAAGGTCTTGAAGGTCGAGCCCGGCTGCCGGTGCCCCTGCGCGGCGAGGTTGAACTGGCTGACGTCGTAGCTCGAGCTCGAGACCATCGCCTTGATGTGGCCGGTCTCGGGTTCGATCGAGACCAATGCAGAGGCCGGGTCTTCGGAGTAGGGCAGGGCGGAGTTCATCGCTTCCAGCCCGACTTCCTGCAGCCTCGGGTCGATCGTCGTGTAGACCTTGAGGCCGCCCTTGCGGACCGTGTTGACGCCGTACTTTTCGATCAGCTTGTCCTCGACGTAGTCGAAGAAGTAGGGCTGGCGGCGTTCGAAGTAGGTGTCGGAGAGCTCCAGGCCGAGCCCCTTCTGCTCCCCCTCCAGCGCCCGCTGTTTCGAGATGTATCCGAGGTCGGCCATTTTCCCGAGGACCTCGTTGCGGCGTTCTTTGGCCCCCTTGGGGTTGAGGATCGGGTTGTAGTCCGAGGGCGCCTGCGGGAGGCCGGCGAGCAGCGCCGATTGTTCGAGGGTCAGCTTCCAGACCGGCTTTGAGAAGTAGATCTCCGAAGCTGCCTGTACCCCGACCGCGGTGCTGCCGTTGATCGTCCCGTAGGAGGCCCCGTTCAGGTACTTGCCGAGGATGTCTTCCTTCGAGAACTTCTTCTCGTACTCGATCGCCAGCTTCGCCTCCTGGATCTTGCGTTCGAAATTCCGCTTCGGGTCGGTGATGCAGAGGTTCCGCATCAGCTGCATCGTGATCGTGGAGCCGCCCTGGACGATCTTTCCGGCCTCGACGTTCTGGACCAGGGCCCGGAGGCCGCCCTCGTAGTCGATCCCGTCGTGTTCGTAGAAACGCTCGTCCTCGATCGCGACGGTCGCGTACTTGAGGTCGGCGGGGACGCGCTTGATCGCGACCGGCGTCCGGGCCTCGTCGGAGGCGATGTAGCCGAGGCGGCTGCCGTCGCCGGCGAAGAGGACCGAGTTGCCGCCCTGGTCGATCGGCTTGCAGGCCGAGAGCGGTGGCGCCTTGGCGGCGACGTCAAGCACCCAGGAGGCGACGCCGACGGTCAGAGCCACGCCCAGGGCAAGGACCGCCGCGAGGACGAAGAGGATCTTGCTGCTGGCCCCGCCGCGACGGCGGCTACGGCGACGTTGGCGCTGCGTCATCGATGAAGAGGGTACTTCGACTCAGGCGCCGGTCAGACCTGCGTGTCCCCGCTCGAGTGGTTGCGGACGATCCCTTCGAGCAGCATCGAGTTGGGGATCACGAAGGTGCTCTCGTCGCCGGGGTCGAGGTAGGTGTAGGAGAGGGTCACGTCGGTCACCCGGCCCTCGATCTCCTCGAAGGTGATCCGGTCGCCGATTTTGATCGGCTGCGAGATCGCGATCTGGATTCCGGCGATCAGATTGCCCAGCGTCTGCTGGGCGGCGAGGCCGATGATCGCGGCCGCCACCGCGGTCGAGGCGAGGATCCCCGCCGCCAGCCGGTGGAGTTCGGTGAACTGGGCCAGCACCAGGGCGACGACGACGAGGACGACGACCAGAATCAGGACCCGACGCAGGAAGCGCAGGCGCGTCTTTGTCGAGCGCGAGACCTGGGAGACTGCCGGCGACATGGAGGCAAACCTACCCTCAAAACCGGCCTTCCCCTACTCGAACTGGGGTCCCGCGGCGGCCGTCTTCGGCGTCATCCTCGCGCTCTTCGTCGGGCTGATCCTGGGGATACCGGCGCTGCTGATCGACAACCCCAGCAACGAAGGGGACCTCAGCAGCACCGCCAGCGCCGTGATCCAGCTGGCGACCGCGTTCGGCTTCCTGATCGTGCCGGTCGTGATGGCGGCGCGGGGCGGCGTCGCCTTCCAGGAGGCGCTGCGCCGGCTTGGCGTCAGGCGCTTCGAGGTGCCGTCGGCCTTCGTCTGGATGTTCGTCGCCGTCGTCGCTTACCTGATCGTCGCGATCCTCTACTCGAACCTGATCGGCGAACCCAAGCAGGAAGACATCGCGGAATCGTTCGGGAGCATCCCGGTCCAGTTCCTCCTGATCGTCGTCGCCGCCCCGGTCAGCGAGGAGGTCTGCTTCAGGGGCATGCTCTACGGCGGCCTCAGGGAGAAGTTGTCGACCCCGGTCGCGGCCCTGATCGGCGGCCTGATCTTCGGCGCACTCCACGCCCTGACCGGCATCAGCGCGGTGCCGCCGCTGATGGCCTTCGGCATCGTCCTCTGCCTTCTTTACGAGAAAACGGGCTCGATCTGGCCCGGGATCATGATCCACATGCTCAACAACACCGTCGCCCTTCTTGCCCAGTAGTGCCACGCACGGCCGGCCGGTGAGGCAGAATGTCGCACCGATGAAACGCCTGATCCCGCTGATCGCCTTCGTCGCGGCGCTCGTCGCCGCCCCGGCCGCGCTCGCCGCCAACAGGAACGGCGCCGTCGACGCCGTCCCCGACGCGAAGGTGAAGATCACGATCGGTCACCTCCATGGAGGGAAGGCTCAGGTGATGAGCACGGTCCCGGTGATCGGGACCGTCAGTCCCTACGCCCCCGGCCAGAGGGTCGACGTCAGCTTCTTCCTCAACGGCAGGAGGATCGAGCACAGGAGCGTCAAGGTGCAGAAGGCCAAGGGCGACAGCGGCTCCTTCCGGGCCCGGATCCGGATCGACGGGGCCGGGAAGTACGCGGCAAGCGCCCGCCACGCCCCCACCGCCCGGCTCGGCGGGGACAGCAGCGCGCGCAAGAGCTGGCGGGTCAACTTCCCCTCCCTGCACCAGGGCCAGTGCGGCGACGTCGTCGTCGGCTTCAAGAAGGCGATGCGGAAGCTTGGCTACATCGCCAACAGTGGCCACTGCTTCGGCGGCAAGACCGCGCGCGGCGTCCTCGCCTACCGCAAAGTCAACGACATGGCCCGCAGCTCGCGTGCCGGCAAGGGCCTGGTCAAGCGGGCCTTCGCCGGACACGGCGAATACGAGGTCCGCCACCCCGCCGCCGGCCATCACCTCGAGGCCCCGCTCTCCAAGCAGGTCCTCGTCTTCGCCGAAGGCGACAAGGCGAAGTGGGTCTACCCCGTCTCCTCCGGCAAGCCCTCGACCCCGACCGTGACCGGGCATTTCACCTTCATCAGGACCGAACCCGGCTACAACGCTGAGGGGATGTACTACTCGTTCTACTTCTACGGCGGCTACGCCGTCCACGGCTACGAATCGGTCCCCGACTACCCGGCCAGCCACGGGTGCATCCGGACCTTCATCGCCGACCAGCCCGAGATCTTCGACCGGATCAACTACGGCGAAAGCATCTTCGTCTTCTAACTGGCCCGGCGCGGGGAGGGCGACTGGACCTGTAAGCGCTGCGTGCCGGCCCCGTAGGCTTTGGCGCGATGACCGAGCGGGCGATGCAAGCAGTTCTCGCCATCCTCGCCGTTTGGCATGTCGGCTTCGGTCTCCTGGCGCTGATCGCGCCGGACACCTTCTTCGACCAGATCGGCCACTACGGAGTCGAGAACTCCCACTACGTCGGAGACGTCGGGGCCTTCTACGCCGCCGCCGGGGTCGCTCTCGCGATCTCGATCGTGCGGCCCGCCTGGCGGGCGCCGCTGCTCTGGCTGGGGGCGCTCTGGTACGGGTTCCACGCGATCAACCACCTGTTCGACACCGGTGAGGCGAAGAGCGAGGCGCGGGGCTGGACCGACACCCTCCTGATCGCCGCCGGCGCGCTCGGGGCATGCTGGCTGGCGCGGGTCGCCGAACGGCTCAACGGGGAGCGGGCGGGGAACGGTTGAAGGTCTTCGTCGCCGGGGCGAGCGGCGCGATGGGGCGCCCGCTCGTCCGCGAGCTGCTCGCCGCCGGCCACGAGGTGACGGGGACAACCCGATTCGAGGCGCGGGCCGAGACCATCCGGGCAGCCGGCGCGCAGGCGGCGGTCTGCGACGCCCTCGACGCGGAGGCCCTCGCTCGGGCGGTCGGCGAGGCCCGGCCCGAGGTCGTCGTCCACGCGCTGACCGCGCTGCCAGATGTGATCGAGCCGAGGGCGAAGGACGATCCGCTGGCGGCGACGAACCGGCTGCGGACCGAGGGCACCCGGAACCTGATCGCGGCCGCGCGGGCGGCGGGTGCGCGGCGGCTGGTCGCCGAGAGCGTCGCCTTCCTCTACGAGCCGAGCGGCGATTGGATCAAGGACGAGGACGCGGCCCTCGCCACCGGTGCACCGGAGCCGTTCGGCCGCGCGGTGGCCGCACTGAATGAGCACGAGCAGCAGGTCCTGGGCGCCGATGGGCTCGATGGGGTCGTCCTCCGCTGCGGCTGGTTCTATGGGCCGGGGACCAGCTTCGCCGCCGACCGCGGCCAGGCGGATGAGGTCCGCCGCCGCCGCTTCCCGGTCGTCGGCCCGGGAACCGGGCTCTTCTCCTTCATCCACGTCGACGACGTCGCCACCGCGACCCTCGCCGCGATCACCACCGAGGCGGCCGGCGTCTTCAATGTCGTCGACGACGAGCCCGTCCAGCAGCGCGAGTGGGTACCGGCATACGCCGAGGCGATCGGAGCGAAGAAGCCGCGGCACGTCCCGCTCTGGCTCGCGAAGCTGATCGCCGGACCGATCGCCCTCAACGCGGTCGAGCTGCGAGGCGCCTCGAACGCCCGCGCAAAGCGGGAGCTGGGCTGGGAGCCGCGCTACCGGAGCTGGCGCCAGGGCTTCGACGAGGCGCTCGGCTGACGCTCCGTCCGTAGGATTCGAGGCGTGCCCGACCTCGACGCCGCCAAGAGCACCCTGCTCTCCGAGCTCCGCGAGCACTCGCTGGTGATCGGCGAGGTGACGCTGTCGAGCGGCGCCGTCGCCCAGTACTACGTCGACGCGCGCCGTGCCCTGCTTCGCCCGGCGGGTTTCCACGCCGCCGGCGAGTTGATCGCGGCCGCCGCGGCCGAGGCCGGCGCCGCCGCCGTCGGCGGCCCGGCAACGGCGGCGATTCCCCTCGCCTGCGCGGCGATCGCGGTCGAGGAGGGCGCGGGCCTGGTCGGGTTCTTCGTCCGCGGGGAGCGCAAGGAGCATGGCCTCCAGCGCTGGGTCGAGGGGCCGGTCGGGCCCGGCACCCGCTGCCTGGTCGTCGAGGACACGGTCACCAGCGGCGGCTCGACCGTCGACGCGATCGGGCGGATCCGGGAGGAGGGGCTCGAGGTCGCCGGGGTTCTCGCTGCCGTCGACCGACTTGCCGGCGGCGCCGCCGCGATCGAAGCGGCCGCCGACGCCCCGTACCGGGCGTTGGTCACGATCGACGAGCTCTACCCGGACCGACCCGACCGGGACTGAGAGCGATGATCGAGCCCGACGCAGTCGAGATTCGCGTGGTCGGTTGCCTGATCGAGAAGCAGCGAACGACCCCCGACGTCTACCCGCTCTCGATCAACGCCCTCCGCCTCGCCTGCAATCAGTCGACGAACCGCGACCCGGTCGTCGACTACGACGAGGAGACGGTCGCCGGGGCGCTGCGGCACCTCGCGCTGCGCGGCTGGACGCGCCTCGCCAGCGGTTCCGGCAGCCGTGCCCGCAAGTACCGCCACCTCCTCGACGAGGCTCTCGGGGTCGACGGCGCCCAGGTTTCGCTGCTGGCGGTTCTGATGCTGCGCGGCCCGCAGACCCCCGGCCAGCTGAAACAGCGAACCGAGCGCCTGCATTCCTTCGCGGACCTGTCCCTCGTCCACGAGACCCTCGACGGCCTGGTCGGGCGCGGCCTGGTCTCCCGGCACGAGCGCCGGCCGGGCCAGAAGGAGGATCGCTATGAGCAGCTTCTCGGCTCGGCCGAGGCGACGGCGCCGACCGGGTCGCCCGCGCCGTCAAGGACGCCGGCGCCGGAGGAGGACAACGGCCCCGCGGCGACCGATCGCCTCGAGCGGGTCGAGCGCGAGCTGGCCGAGCTCCGCGAGCAGCTCGAGACCCTGCGCTCGGAACTGGGGGGAGGGTGAGGCGCGCGGGAGTGGCGGCCGCGCTCCTGGTTGTGTGGGCCCTCGTCTTTGCCTCGGGCGTGCTCGCTCTGGATGGGCCGCAGGCTGAATTCCGGTCGAAGGCGGAGACGATCTGCGCCGCGAGCGCAAGGGCCACGTCGCAGATCGGATTCGGGACCCGGACGCCGATGGTGGATCCAGAAGCCGCGCGGAGGGCCAGCGGGCGCCGGTACGTCAGGGCCTCGAATGTGCTCGGGCATGCTGTCACCAGGCTCCGCGCCATTCCCCGCCCCGAATCGGACGCCCGGCAGCTGACCAGATGGCTGGGCCGGGTCTCCGACCAGGCGGCGCTTCTCCGCGATGCGGGAAGGGCGGCGATCGATGGCGAAAACGCCCGGGCCGGCAAGCTCATCAATCGAACGGCGAACGGGTCCCGGCGGGCGAACGCGATCGTCGTTCCCTATGAATTCAGGCACTGCGTACTGAAGGAAGCAGGGTTCACGCCGTAGGCTTGGTTGCAGTGCCACCACCGCAGACCGAATACGCGCGAAGCGGCGAGATCGGCATCGCCTACCAGGTGGTCGGCGAGGGCCCGATGGACGTGGTCGTCGCCTTCCCGTTCATCTCCCACCTCGACCTGATCTGGGACAGTCCCGCCCAGACGCGTTTCGTCGAGCGCCTCAACTCGTTCGCCCGGGTGATCCTCTTCGACCGCCGGGGCGTCGGGCTCTCGGACCCGGTTCCGGGAGCGGCGACCCTCGAGGAGCGGATGGACGACGTCCGCGCGGTGATGGACGCGGCGGGCTCCGAGCGTGCTGCCCTGATCGGGATGTCGGAGGGGGCGACGATGTGCATGCTGTTCGCCGCGACCTACCCCGAGCGGGTCTCGGCGATGGCGCTGGTCGGCGCGGTTGCCCGCTCGACCGCGGACGAGGACTACCCATGGGCGCCCGAAAGGGACGCCGCCGCCGAAGCGCAGGAACAGCTGATCGCGCCGATGTGGGGGCAGGGAGCGACGGTCGAGATCTTCGCCCCGAGCGAGGCGGACAACCCCCAGGTCCGCGAGTTCTTCGCCCGTTACGAGCGCCAGGCGGCGAGCCCGATGACAAGTGAAACTGCTGTTCGAAATGTTCCTCGACACTCGACGTCCGTGGCGCCCTGCCCCTGATCCAGGCCCCGACCCTGGTCATGCACCGCCGCGGCGACCGGGCCGTGAACGTGCGGGCGGGGCGATGGCTCGCCGAGCACATTGAGGGCAGCCGCTACGTCGAGCTCGATGGCATCGACCACTCGCTCTGGGCCGGCCTGACAACGCCGAGGAGGCGATCGATGAGATCGAGGAGTTCCTGACCGGCGTCCGCCCGGTCCCGAAGGTCGACCGCGTCCTGGCGACCGTGCTGTTCACCGACATCGTCGACTCGACCCGGCTCGCGACCGAGCTTGGGGACAGTCGCTGGCGCGACCTGCTGGGCCGCCATCAGGACCTCGTCCGTCGCCACCTCGAGAGGTTCGGGGGCCGTGAGATCAAGACCACGGGCGACGGGTTCCTGGCGACCTTCGACGGTCCGACCCGTGCGGTCGAGTGCGCGCGGGCGATAGTCGACGAGACGCCCTCGATCGGGATCGAGGTCAGGGCCGGGATGCACACCGGTGAGGTCGAGCTGATCGGCGAGGACGTGGGCGGGATCGCGGTCCACGTCGCGGCTCGGATCGCGGCTCTCGCCGAGGGACGCACCGTTCTCGTCTCCCGCACGGTCCGCGACCTGGTCGCGGGGTCCGGGATCGAATTCGACTCGTTCGGCTGCCACTCGCTGAAGGGCGTGGCGGAGGAATGGGACATCTATACGGTGGTCGCGACGCCGCTCACCGCGGCCTCTCCGGCCTGATCGGCCGCGGCCGGACACGGCTCGGGCATCGGGAAGAGTCGCAGGAACCGCGACACCGCCTTCCTGCTGCCCTCGACCCTCACCGCGCCTGACTCCAGCGCCGCATCGAGGCTCAGCTGGCCGGTAATCAGCCCCGCCAGGTCGGCCGCGCTGCCCTCGAGCATCAGCGCCGGCGCCTCGGCGCCGCCGCGGGCGAGCTCGATCTCGCCCCCTGCGACGGTGGCGGTGAACCGTTGCCCCTCGGCGTGAAGCTCACAGACGGTTTCGAGGTCGCCGGCCCGGTCGGGGTCGAACAGCGACCCCAGTGCGAGCACGATCGAGTCGGCGCCGATCTGGGTCGAGGCGGGGGGAGCGGGGGAGCGCGCGCCCCAGGCGCCGAGCGTGGTGACCACCGGCTCCAGGTCCGCCCCCCACTCGGTCAGCTCGTAGACCCAGGAGTTGGCGGGCGGCGCCAGTTTGCGACGCCGGATAACGCCGCCCCGCTCGAGTTCCCGGAGTCGCTCGGAGAGTATGTTGGGGCTCGCCCCCGGCAGGCCGGTCCGCAGTTCGGTGAAGCGCTTGGGGCCGAGCAACAGCTCGCGGACGACCAGCAGCGCCCACCGCTCCCCGATCAGGTCCAGGGCGGAGGCAAAACGGCAGGCATCGCCGTATGAGCGCATGGTCGCCACACAGTCATTCTATTCCGGTTAGTACAAAGTTACAACCGGGTAGTTGTTTTTTAGGAGCTTTGCTAGTGTCCGAGCCGATGATCCCCGCAGCCGCAGAAGACCGCCGCCGCTGGCTGGCGCTGTACGTGCTCTGCACCGGCGTCCTGATGATCGTCCTCGACGTCACGATCGTGAACGTCGCGCTGCCCTCGATCCAGACCGACCTCGGGTTCAGCCAGAGCAGCCTGGCCTGGGTCGTGAACGCCTACCTGATCCCGTTCGGCGGCCTGCTGCTGCTGGTCGGGCGGCTCGGCGACCTGATCGGCAAACGCCGGATCTTCCTCACCGGCCTGGTGGTATTCATCCTCGCCTCGCTGTTCTGCGCCCTCTCGCAGACCCAGGGGATGCTGATCTCGGCCCGCTTCATCCAGGGCATCGCCGGGGCGCTGACCTCCGCGGTCGTCCTGGGGATGATCGTGACGATGTTCCCCGAACCGCGCGAGCAGGCGAAAGCGATCGGCGTCTACGGCTTCGTCGCCTCGGCCGGAGGCTCGATCGGGCTGCTCCTCGGCGGGATCCTCACCGACGCGATCAGCTGGCACTGGATCTTCTTCATCAACATCCCGATCGGGATCGTCACCGCCTTCCTCTCGGTGCGGTTGATCGACGACGCCCCGGGAATCGGCCTTGACAAAGGAGCGGACGTCCCGGGCGCCGTCCTTCTCGTCGGCGGGCTGATGCTCGGCGTCTACACGATTCTCGAGGTTGCAAACGTCGGCTGGGGGGCAACCCAGACCCTGGTCCTGGGCGCAATCTCGGTCGCGCTCGAGGCGGCGTTCATCTACCGCCAATCGCGGATCGAGACTCCGCTGATGCCCCTGCGCCTGTTCCGCTCGCGCAACGTCACCGGCGCCAACACGATCCAGGCCCTGCTGGTCGCGGGGATGTTCTCGATGTTCTTCCTCGGCGCCCTCTACCTGCAGGAGATCCTCGGCTACAGCCCGCTCGAGGTCGGGCTCGCGTTCCTGCCGACGACGATCGTGATGGGGACCTTGTCCCTCGGCTTCTCGGAAAAACTGATCATGCGGTTCGGGCCCCGCCAGGTCCTGATCGCCGGCCTGGTCGTGATCGGCGCCGGCCTGCTGCTCTTCGCCCGCACCCCGGTCGAGGGCCGCTATATCGTCGACCTGCTGCCGGCGATGCTGCTGGTCGGGGTCGGGGTCGGGAGCTCGTTCCCGTCGCTGATGACGCTGGCGATGTCGGGCGCGACACCGGAGGATTCCGGCCTCGCCTCCGGTCTCGTCAACACCAGCGCCCAGGTCGGAGGCGCGGTCGGCCTCGCCGTGCTCGCGACACTGGCGACCCAGCGCACCGACACCCTCTCGGCCGATGGCGTCTCTCACCTCGCCGCGCTGAACTCGGGCTTCCACCTCGCCTACCTCGTCGGCGCCGCCCTCGTAGGCGTCGGGCTCGCGATCGCCGTGCTCGTACTCCGCTACGAACCGGTACCGGAGGGCGCCGCGGCTACCGAAAGCGCCTCCGAGCGCTCGCGCGAGCCCGTCTACTCGGAGGGCTAGCGCCCTTCGTCCGGGAACGCGGTCGATTCGAGCACGCCGAGCAGCTGCCCGACGCGGCAGACCAGCAACCGCTCCTCGTCGACCTCGACCCAGACCCCGGCGCTTGCCGGGAAGACGACGTGGTCGCCCGGGCCGACCGGCATCTCGACCCCGGCCTGGGCCCACCAATCGAGGCCAGGCCCGACCGCGAGGACCATCCCCTGCTCCGGCGGCGGCTCATGGGTGCCGGCGGGGACCACGAGCCCCGAACGCCGGACCCGGTCCTGATCGAGCTCCTTGATCACGACCTGGTCGAACAGGGGGCGAAGCTGGTGGCGGACCGACTCGGTCGGGTCCGGTCTCTGGGTCGTGCTCAACTCGCTCCTCTCGGGCTCAGATCTCGAGCTCGTAGTAGAGCATGATCGGGCCGTCGGGCCCGCGCTCGCGATTGACCATGCCGAGGCTCTCGTAGAGGCCACGGGCCGCCGTGTCGTCCTCGCCGGTGACGACGTCGAAGTGCTCCGCGCCCCCGGCCCGCGCCGCCTCGATCGCGGCATCCATCAACGCTCTTCCGGAACCGTGTCCCCGCCGCGCGGGCTCCACGTAGAGCTCCTCGAGGTAGGCATCGGTGCCCTCGGTCCAGATCGATTGGCGGAAGCGGAGCATCGCCAGGCCGTGGGCAGGCTCACCGACGACCAGGACCCGGATCTCGCCGCCGGCGAGCAGCTCGCGGCAGCGCTCGGCGAGTACCTCGACCGGCGGCGTCGGTTCGGAGTACTCGGTGTTGAAGTCATGCAGGAGCCGGGCGATTTCGCCGCCGTCATCGGGGGTCGCGACGCGGACGGTCAGCTTGCCGAAGTCGGTTCCGGCGGCGCGAACCGCTTGACGAACTCCAGAGCCGTGGAGCAGACCTCCTGCCAGCCGGAGTCGATCGTCAGCGAGTGGCCGCGGTTTGGGATTTTCGCGATCTCGGTGACGGCGGAGTTGCGGCTCTGCCTCTTGTAGGAAGCGTTGGCGATCGCCCACGGCACCGTGTGGTCCTTCTCGCCGTCGATGATCAGCAGCGGCCCTCGCTCGGGGTTCCGCGGGTCGAGCTTGGCCTCCGTGAAGGGGTTGAGGTTGGCGTTTGCCATCTGCATCAAAGCCACTCCCGGCGCCGCCACGTGGTGCGTCTCGTAGAGCTGTTTCGCCTCCTCCTCGGAGAGCGCGTTGGCCCAGCCGTATTTGAACTGGTCGAGCGTCAGGGTGATCGCCTTCCCCCTGTTGAACGGATTGGCGAGGACCGGGGCCGCCGATTTGAGCGCCGAGAACGGCAGCGGCAGGACGCCGCGGAACGGGCCGGGGTCGATCCCGACGGTCACCGCCGAGATGCCGCGGTCGGCGATCATCTGGGCCAGGAGCCCGCCGGTCGAGTGACCCATCACCGCGGGCTTGCGGTCGAGCTCCGCAATCACCTCGGCGGTGTGGTCGGCGATCATCTTCAGCGTCTTCTTGGCAAGGACGTCGGGGTTGGCCCGGGCCTCCTCGACGGTCTCGGGGTCGTCCGGCCAGTCGGGGGCGACCGGGGCGTAGCCGGCCTCCTCGAACATCCGGGCCCAGTTGTCCCAGCTGCTTGGCAGCAGCCAAAGGCCGTGGATGAAGACGACCGGTGTCCGCTCGCCGGAGTTCGATTTCTCGATCGCAGCCCTCTCGCGCTCGCTGATCGCCATCAACGCGAATCCTGCCACAAAAGTAGGCTGCCGCTGTGGCAGGAGGCGACGGCTCAGCGCCCGAAGCGGCGGCGCCCTGGCCGCGGCGGCATTGGAGACTGCTCGTCGCCACCGCGGTCGCCCTGATCCTGGCGCTCGGCATCGCCGCCGCGGTCAGCTGGTACTTCTCCTCCTCCGTCCTCGTCCCCGATCACTCGGACTGGCCGCAGGACATCACCGTCGAGGGCGTCCACCCGGACCGCGTCGTCCTCTCCGCCGACGAGGAAAGCGAACGGCCGGGGACATACGGGATCGAGTGGCAGGCGGGCCATGCGGTGATCGGCCCGATCATCGGCATCGGTGACGAACGGGTCACGAGAAGGCTCCGCGACGTCAGCGGCTACCTGGTCCCCGGGACCAGGGTCGCGATCGAAGCCGACGTCTACCGCGGCGACCCGATGCAGGCGCTGGGGATGCGGTTCGCCGAAGTTGCCATCCCGGGGGAACTCGGTGGGATGCCGGCCTGGCGGGTCGGCGCGGCCGCCCCGACCTGGGCGATCGTCGTCCACGGAATCAACGGCGATCCGCAGGAGGGCCTGCGCCTGCTTCCGGCGCTCACCCGCGCGGGCCTGACCCCGCTCCTGATCACCTACCGGGAGGACCTCGGCGCGCCGCCGAGCCCCGACGGCCTCCACCACATGGGGCTGACGGAGTGGCGCGATCTCGAGGCGGCGGCGCGCTACGCGCTGTCCCACGGGGCTCGCGATCTCGTCCTGATCGGCTACTCGATGGGAGGCTCGCTGGTGACCCAGTTCATGCAGCACTCGGCGCTGGCGCCCCGTGTCTCGGGCCTGGTCCTCGACGCGCCCGCCCTCAACTGGAAGAAGATCCTCTCCTTCCACTCTTCGGAAATGGGGCTTCCGGGCGCTGCCGCCACCCCGGTCGAGTGGGCGATCGACGCCCGGATCGACGCCGACTGGGACGACCTCGACGCCCTCCGGCACACCGAAATGCTGCAGCTCCCGATCCTCCTATTCCACGGGACGGAGGACGACGTCGTCCCGATCTCGACCAGCGATGAACTGGCGGCGGACCTGCCGCGTTGGGTCACCTACCTCCGCGCCCCCCGGGCCGGCCACACCGAGGCCTGGAACGTTGCTCCGAAGCCCTACGAATCGCGGCTCACCTCGTTCCTGGAGCGGGTCGGCGTTTCGTCGCCTTGACAGATCCGTCACAGTCTCTGCATGGGATCGCATCACGGTGGCCTCATGGCCCCGCCCGGTGGATTCGAGACACCGCCGGATTTCGTCACAGGATCCGCCCTCCTCGAGGGGGCCTACGAGATGGCCGTCAGCGCCCACCACGGCCCCCGGCCCCACGGTGACACCACGATCGACCATCCGGTCGCGGTCGCCAGGCTGCTCCACGAGAACGATTTCCCGGAAGTCGTGATCGCGGCGGCGCTGCTTCACGACGTGGTCGAGGACACCGACATCGAGCTCCCGGAAATCGAGGTCGAGTTCGGGGCCGAGGTCGCCGAGCTGGTCGGGGAGATGACCGAAGACCAGACGATCAGCGCCTATCGCGAGCGCAAGGCCGAGCATCGCGGACGCGTCGCCGTCGACAGCTGCGTGGCGGCCATCTACGCCGCCGACAAGCTGGCGAAGGTGAGGAAGCTGAACGAAAGCGGGGTGCAGCCCGATGCCGAGCGCCTCGAGCACTACCGCCAGACCCTGGTCGAGCTGAGAGCCGCCAGGCCCTCGCTCCCGTTCCTCCCCGAACTGGCCGACGAGCTCGACCGCCTCGGGTAGCTCGATGAAGCTGATCTACATGCCGATCGGGATCATCTCCGGCCTCGTCGCAGGAGTCCTGGCGCGGAAGGGGTTCGACCGGCTTTGGGCCCTGATCGACGACGAGGAGCCGCCCGGGCCCGACCAGCGCGACGCCTCGCTGCCGAAGCTGATCATCGCCCTGATGGTCGAGGGAGCGCTGTTCCGGCTGACGAAGGGGATAGTCGAGCGCGGCGCCCGCGGCGGCTTCGCCCGGCTGACCGGTTCCTGGCCGGGCGAAGAAGCGGCTTAGCCCGCCTGCTGGGCGCTCAATCGGCCGCCGGGGACCCCGAAGGCCCGCGCCAGCACGATGCTGAGCTCGTAGAGTCCGAGGAGCGGAGCCAGCTCGAGCAGCATCGAGACCGGGTCGACCCCAGGCAGCGCCGCGGCGACGATCGCGATCGCGAGATAGGCGTAGCGGCGGTTCGAGGTCAGCTGGTCGACCCTGACGATCCCGAGCCTGGTGACCGCGAGGATCGCCATCGGCATCTGGAAGACGACCGCCCCCGCGAGCATCGTGGTCGAGAAGAAGCCGTAGTAGTCGCGGGCTCGGACCTGGATGTTGAACTGGCCTTGGTTGAACCCGAGCAGGAACTTGAGGGCGGCGGGCATCACGACGAAGTAGGAGAAGGCGAGGCCGGCGAGGAGGAGAAGCGGCGCGAACAGGAGCAGCGGCCGCACGACCCGGCGCTCGGTGTCGCTGAACGCCGGCAGGATGAAGCCGTAGAGCTGGTGGATGAAGACCGGCAGCGCGAGGACGATCGCCCCGTAGGTGCTGACCAGGACGGTGGTCGTGAACGGCTCGGTGACGCCGAAGGTCAGCAACCGTTCGTGGTCGGCGGGGAGTGGGCCGGCCGCGAGATCGAGCAACAGGTGGTTCTGCCAGAAGCAGAGCGCGAGCGACGCCCCGAACACGGCGGCGCAGACGATCAGCCGGTTGCGCAGCTCGTCGAGGTGCTCGACGAGCGTGAGGCGATCTCCGCTGGCAATCGCCCGTGGGCGACTGATCGCCATCTCCGCGCCCTCAGGCCCGGTCGTCGCTCTCGCCGCTGACCGTCCCGCGGAACTCGCGGATCCCTTTGCCCATCGAGCGGCCGAGCTCCGGGAGGCGTTTGGGCCCGAAGACGACGAGGGCGATGATCAGGACGATGATGATCTCTAGTGGTCCGATGTTTGGCATGTGGGTCCTAACGGTGGAGAGCGCCGAGCGGATCAATCCCCGGTTGCATTGATCCGATCTTGGCCCGCGTCCCGTAGTGGGGGAAAGCGAGCCAGGAGATCGAGCATGACCCAGACCACCGAAGACAGGACCACCCCCGCCCTCGGGCGGATAGTGCAGGACCCCGTCTCCCGCCGCAGGTTCATGGCGCTCACGGGGGGCTCGGCGGCGCTCGGCGCCTTTCTGGCCGCCTGCGGCGGAGGCGACAGCACCGGTACCACCACGACCGCCTCGATGGGCGCGTCCGGCGCCGAGCGCGGCACCGAGCAGTTCGGGAAGGGCGACGTCGGCATCCTCAACTACGCCCTCACCCTCGAGTACCTGGAGACGGCCTTCTACGCGGACGTCATCAAGAGCGGCCTGTTCAAGGGCTCCGACCAGGCGACGATCGAAAAGTTCGGCAAGACCGAGGGCGAACACGTCGACGCGCTGACCGCCCTGGTCAAGAGCATCGGGGGGAAGCCCGCCCCGGAACCGAAGACCGAATTCCCGCTTGGGAGCGCGCCGGCGGTCCTGAAGCTGGCCTCGACCGTCGAGAACATCGGCGCCGCGGCCTACCTGGGCCAGGCGCCCAACATCAAGAGCACGGCGGCCCTCGAAGCGGCGCTCTCGATCCACAGCGTCGAGGGACGTCACGCGGCGGCCCTCAACACCCTGCTGGGGAAGTCGATCACGCCCGACGGCGCCTACGCGAAGCCGATGGACGCCGACGAAGTCCTCAAGTCGGTCGAACCCTTCATCGTCGGATGACCGGCGAGCAGAAGTCGAAAGGAGCAAAGATGCACGCAGAGGAGACGATCAGCCCGAAGCTCGCCGCAGTCGAGGTCGACGTTCACGATGAAGCCGACCTGTCCCGCAGCGAGGTGATCCTGAAGGGGGCACTGGCGGCCGGCGCGCTCTACGGAGCGGCGATGGTCGGGCCGTTCGTCGGCCGCGCCCTCGCCGCCTCGGGAGGCGGAGACGTCGACATCCTCAACTTCGCCCTCACCCTCGAGTACCTCGAGTCGACCTTCTATGAGGAAGCGAAGAAGAGGGCCGGCGCCTCCGGTGACCTCAAGAGCCTGATCGACCTCGTCGCCAAGGACGAGCGCGAACACGTCGCCGGCCTGACGGCCGCGGTCAAGCAACTCGGCGGCAAGCCGGTGGCCGAGCCGAAGTTCGACTTCCCCTACAACGACACGGCGGGGTTCCTCAAACTCGCCCAGACCTTCGAGGACACCGGGGTCAGCGCCTACAACGGGGCCGCGCCCCAGATCAAGTCGAAGGACGTGCTGGCGACGGCGGGGGCGATCGTCCAGATCGAGGCCCGCCACGCCGCCGCGATCCGGCTCCAGAACGGAAACGAACCGGCCCCGATGGCCTTCGACCCGACGCTCGACGAAGCTATGGTCCTGAAGGCCGTTGAACCGTTCATCAAGTAAAGAGCGGCTGGCCGATGAGGAGCTGATGCCGCTGATCGGCGGCAAGGATGCCGAGGCCTTCGAGGTGTTCTATGACCGCCACAGCGGAATCGCCTACTCGCTCGCCTACCGGATCGTCGGCGACCGCGGCGTCGCCGAAGACGTCACCCAGGAGGCCTTCGTCTCGATCTGGCGCAGCGGCGCCCGCTACGACGTCGGCCGCGGCAGCGTCCGCTCGTGGACGCTGGGGATCGTCCGCAACCGGGCGATCGACGCCCTCCGCAGCAAGGCCGGGCGGGCGCAGAAGCTCGCCCTCGACGACTCCGTCCTCGAGCAGCGGCCCTCAGCCGACTCGACCGACGCCGAGGCGCTGCGGCGCGAGACCGCCGCGGAGCTTCGCGGCGCCCTCGCCGAGCTCCCCGGCGAGCAGTCCAAGGTGATCGAGCTGGCCTACTTCGGCGGCTTCAGCCAGACCGAGATCGCGACGATGCTGCGAGTCCCGCTGGGGACCGTGAAGGGAAGGATGAGGCTCGGCCTGGAGAGAATCAGGGGAAGAGTGGCGGAGGGGCTGGCATGAGCGAGACGAGCCGCGACCCCCGACGCGATGACCTCGCCGCCTACCTGCTGGGAGCACTCGACCCGACCGAGGTGGCGGACCTCGAAGGGCACCTCGCCGGCTGCGAGGAGTGCCGGCGCGAGTTGGAGCGGCTGCGCCCTGCGGCGCTGGTCCTGCCGGAGACGGTCGAGCGGCTCCAGCCTCCGCCCGGGCTCCGCGGCCGGGTGATGGAGGAGGTCCGCTTCGACGCCGCCGTTATCGAGGGTGCGCCCGCGAAGCTCCGCCGGCGCTGGGGAGATTGGTTCCGACCGAGCGGTCTCCGGGTCGCCGCCGGTCTCGCCGTCTTCGTCGTTCTCGCCGCCGTGGTGGCCGGCCTCGCGGTCCGCGGCGGGGACTCGGGCGGTGGCACGACCACCGTTTTCGCCGGAAAGTCCCCGGGCGTGACCGCGGAGATGGTCCGCGAAGGCGACACCGGGATGCTGCGGCTCTCCAACGTCCACCGGCTGCCGCCGGACAAGATCCTGCAGGCCTGGGTCCAGCGCGGCAAGACGGTCGAATCGGCCGACGTCCTCTTCGCGCCGAACTCGGACGGGGTCGCGGCCGCGATGATCGACAACATGAACGGGGTCGACATCGTGATGGTGACCACCGAGCCGCGCGGCGGCAGCACGACCCCGACCTCGAAGCCGCTGGTCAGCATCCCGGTCAGCAGCAGCTGAGCGGCGTCTCGCGGCGTTATCGTCCGCCGAGGATGAACAAGGAGGGCAACCAGACGAACTGGCGCACCTGGTCGATCGGCATCCTGATCGCCCTGGTCGCGATCGTCGCGCTGCAGAACTCGCAGGAGGTGCGGATCGACGTCCTCTTCGTCAACGTCAACGCCCCCCTGATCATCACCCTGCTGGTCGCGGTCGGCGTCGGCGCCCTGATCGGCTACGCCGCCCCGGTCCTCCTTCGTCATCGCCGCAACGAGCGCAGGGAGCGCGAGAAGTCCTGAGGGCTCCCTCGCGGGCGAAGGACAGAAGTCGAGAAACGAGGGCTGAGTTCAAGTCCCTCGAGCCGAAGTCGATGGACTTCAACAGAAGGTCATTAGAAGGCGGCCCCGCAGCACCCTCCCCGGCCACCTCGTTCACCTTCTCCAAGTCAATGAAGGACGTCGATTTCAGTGAAGCTCTTTCCGCTCAGCATGCGAAGTTTCGGCTTGGCCATCCTCCTTGCTGGATGTCTGAGCATCGCTTCCGCTTCCCTAGTGAGCGCCGGAGGCCCTGCGTGCGGGGGCAAGAGAGCGACGATCGTCTCCAGCGCCTCGGAGATCACCGGCACCAAGGCGCCTGACGTAATCGTCGCCGGTGCCGGCGACGACACGATCCATGGGGCAGGCGGCAACGATGTGATCTGCGGCGGCGGCGGCAACGACATCATCCGCGGCGGACGCGGCAACGACACGATTTTCGGGGGAGCGGGAAGCGACACGATCTACTCCGAACGCGGGTCCGACCACGTCGACGGCGGATCGGGAGAAGACCGCGTCTTCGGCGAAACCGGCAACGACACCCTCAGCGGCGGATCGGGCGACGCCGACAACGTCGACGGCGGGCCCGGCGACGACACCGTCTCCGGCGGCCCCGGCGACTTCGACATCGTCACCGGCGGGGTCGGCAACGACCACATCGACGGCGGCCCGGGCGCCCACGACGTCGCCTCCTACCGAGGCGCGGGCGGGCCGATCTCGGTCAACCTCGAGAGGGGCACCGTGAGGGGCGCCGAGGACGAGCGGCTGACCGGGATCGAGGACGCGCTGGGGGGCTCCGGCGACGACACGCTGAGGGGTTCCGGTAGAGCGCCGAACCGGCTCGACGGCGGGCCCGGTAACGACCGTCTGGTTGCCACCGGCTCCGGGGATCAGGCCTTCGGCGGTCCCGGCGACGACAGCTGTGAGGGCCCGCTCGCCATCGAGGACTCCTGCGGTCCCGCCGACGGCGGGGGTGGGACCGCGGTCGAGATCTACGAGAGCATCGCCGACACCTCGAGCCTGGTGATCGCCGGCAGTGAGGGCGACGACAACGTGACCGTCAGCCGCTCCGCCGACGGCTACATGGTTCAGAGTCAGGGCGGGGGGGTCCAGGTGCGCCTCGGCGACCGCGACTCGGACGCCTGCTGGAGCGATCCCGCGACGAACTCGGTCTCCTGTCAGGGCGGCCCGACATCAATCCTCGCTTCTCTCGCCGGCGGCAGCGACACGCTTGCGATCGCCGACAGCGTTCCCGCGAGCGTCTCGGCGACGATCGACGGCGGGCCGGGCGAAGACGCACTCCAGGGGGGAATGGGAAACGACACGATCTACGGCGGCGATGACCACGATCCCGACAACCTCGAAGGCGGAGGGGGTGACGATGTTCTCTTCGGGGTGAACATCGCCCATCCCCAGCGCGACAGCGGAGCGGCGAGGATGTCCGGCGGCCCCGGCGACGACCTTCTGGTCGGCGGCCAGCCGTGTGACGGCGATCTCTTCGACGGCGGCCCCGGGCAGAACGACAGCGCCTCCTTCGCGCGGGTGCGAAACAGCGGGACCTTCGTCATCGCGACGATCGGCGGCTCGGTGCTCGACCCCGACATCGCCGGCTGCAGCCCAGGGCGCATCGACCACAGCACCGAGAAGATCGAGGGCTCTCCCGGCCGCGACCATCTGGCTGGGGACGGCGGCCCCAACACCCTGCTCGGGCGCGGCGGCAACGACTCCCTCGACGGGGGCGGCGGCCCCGACAGCTGCATCGGCGGCCAGGGCTCCGACCACGTCACAGGCTGCGAGACCACCGCCTCAATCCCATAGATCGAGGAACGGTGGCGCGCCGCGAGATCAGTGCCTGGCGGCTTTCAGGTTGCCGAGGACCCCGACCCGAATCCCCAGCCACGGGTAGGTGGCGGTGTAGAAGGTGTTGTCCTGCGGCTGCAACCCGACCGCAGAGAGCCACAGTTGGTAGACGGGAGCGTTGGCGATGCCGCCGTGCAGCCGTCGCCAGACCCGCTTCCCGTTGACCCCGAACGGGGCCGGGGTGATCGTGTCGGTCCACTCGACCGCGTTGCCTCCCTGGTCGAGCGTTCCCCAGGGCGAGGTGGTCTTCGCCTGTCCGACAGTGCCGAGGCTGCCCTGGTATGCGTCTTCGTAGCTCGACGGCTTGATCCCCAGGGGGTTCACGGTCGCGCAGCTTTCGGTGCTGAAGCCGTCGGGGCACCAACTCGGAGCCGGCTGGTTTTCGGCGCGGAAGGTCGCGAGCGGCTGTGTTGAGGAGTTGGTGACGTCGCCGGTGTTCGGGTCGAGCGTGGTCGAATGCGGGGCGCTCGCTCCTCCGTCCCCGAACGCACCTGGGTTGGTCGGGTACTCCCAGTATGAGTACCGGCCACCGCCGCTCGGGTCATAGTAGGCAGCCTTGATCCACTCGTCCTGGCTGGGCACGACGAAGCCCGACCTGTGTGCCCGTGTCATCGCCCGCACCTTCATGTCGTACATCCCGTTCTCGGTCTCTCGTGAGAGGCGGACCCTGTAGACGACGTTGCTGAAGCCCCCCTTCGTACTCGCGTGCTTGGAGAGCAACCGGCCGTTGTAGAGCGAGTTGACGAAGCGGGCGGAGCGCAGGAAGTTGGCGAAGCCGTAGGGCTTGTCGGCCCATTCGGGCGAGGCCACTTTGTAGTGACTGCCCCTTGCGGCACCCCCCGAGAAGTCGATCTGCCCGTACTTGGGCCACTGCGAGGAGCTCTCGTTGGTGCTGTAGAGGCCGTGCCTGTTGCGGCCCGCCGGATCGGCGGTATTCAAGAACGCGACGTACTGGGCCACCGTAACCTCGAGCTGACCGATGCCGTAGCGGTAGCCGACGCCGCCGACCTGCTGGCAGGGTGGCTGCCCTTCGGCCGGAACGACTTCCGCACATGACGAGTAGACGGCGTCCTTGAACGGAATGATCCCGACTGAGGAATTCCCCGCGGCGCCGACCCTGACCGTCTTCAGTGTCAGAACGGCGGGGGCCGGAGAGGCAAACGAGGTCGCCGATCCGGCGAACGCCGAAACCCCGATTGCGGCCAGCGCCAGGGCCAGGCGGCGTCGTGTTCGCTCGCCTTGCACTCAGGCGGCCCACGCCAACTCGGGTTCACCGAGCTCACTCATGATGCCGGCGGAGTGCTTGTAGCGACCGATGGTCTCGCAATGACGACTCCCGGTGCCCAGCAGCAGCGGTACCCCGCGTCGCAGGAAAGGCCGCAGGGTGCTCGCCGTCGGACATCCCCAGCTCTCGTCGATCACGATCCGGGCTCCGGATTCGGCAGCCTCGATCGCAAGTGAATCGACCAGTTCCGGTGAAACGTCTTCCTCTTTCAGTCCGAGCGTGGGTAGGGCATTGAACAGATGCGCCAACACGACATTCTCGTGACGGTGGAGGGCGGCGGCCGTCCCCTCGATGATCCAGCTGAGAATGATTTCGGGGTCGAGCTCCCCCGCTTCGATTCGCTCGCGGGTGGAGCGGGGATTCATCGGCCCATCGGGCGACGGCACCTGATGGCAGACCGCATAGATCGCATCGACTCCGGTCAATCCGCGGGGAAGATCGAGGGTGCCGTAGACATCGAGGATCTTCGCCTCCACCGCACAGTGCAGGATGATCGGCGTCTGTTCTCCAACATCTCTCACCGCCGCGACATATGCACCGATCCACCTCGAGTCCCCCCGCACATGGTCGGCAAATGCCAACTCCGTCAATCCGATCTGCTCGGCGCAGGCGACATTCTCCTCGATCGTGTTCTGACCATCCGAAAAATTTGAGTAGACGTGCATGTCCTGGGTCGTGACTGGCACATTCATTTGGAGACTCCTGTCCGAATTAGCAGTGCTGTTCCGATCGGCATTCGGTGCCACGGCTGGCGCGCCGCCTGGTTCCGCACGCGAATGCAGCCGTGCGACGGCCGACCTGGGATCAGGAAGGGCTCGCTGGTGCCGAGGATGCGGATGATCGCGCCGCCGGGCCAATCACTGAGAACGGCCCGATCACCGGGAATAAAGCAATACCGCTCTTTGACACCATTCTTCCCATCGCACGCCAATATCCACGCGCCGGCCGAGAAGCGCAATCCCCCGGACGTATGAGGTGTTACAGATATCCCCCGAAGAGGCTAACCAGAATTTGTCACCGGCGCCCCTGTCTACACCTCCCAGGTGATTTGGCCGGTGACCAGGGCAATCGCCACGGCATGCGCGCGGGTATGTGCTCCGAGCTTGCCAAGCGCATTGTGAACGTGAGACTTGACCGTCTCCGGGGAGAGAAATAGGCGCTCCGCGATCTCGCCGCTCTGAAGCCCGGATGCAACAAGGGTCATGACCTCACGTTCGCGATCGGTGAGTTTCAGCCGACCGCTTCCCTCCACCACGACCGGTGCCCAGCTGGCCTCAGTGGGCAGGGGGGGGGATGGCCCTTCGGGCGGGATGAAAACTGAAAGGTGGCGCTCCGGCAGTACATTGGCTGTCGCGCTGAACTCCACCGGCACCGGTCCGCGCTCGGGAACGTAGAGCTGATACCACCCCTCGGCCCCGCCGCTGGCCAGGAAGGCCCCCCATTGCTCCTCGAGCCTCCTACGCTCGTTTGGAGCAGTGAAATCATCCATGGTGCGCCAGGGGATCTCCTCCCGGGGGATCCCCAGCAACTCACATGCGGCGGCGTTTCCGGTCACCCAGCGTCGCTGGTCATCGGCGATCAGCATCGGGTGCCGTGACCTCTCGAGCGCTGTTCGCAGGCGCGCAGCCGCCTGCGAGCCGGACTCGCGGTCCGATAAAAGCCGGGTGTCATCAATGTCAGCGGGCGGATCAGGCCTAGCCACAAGACCTCCCTTGGCTCCAAGCCCCAACGCGCCGATTGCTATACGAACCCACCACCATACGGATTCGCCCTTGAGGATGCAACGCGTCACCTCATCGGGTCATCTCGTCAATCGGCGTACCCTCGAGTAACTGTGACCTCTTCAACTGGGCGCGGTGAGCGCCCGTAACGGCGAAAGGTGGACATCGAGACCCGTCGTCTCTCCCGCACCTATCAGGACGCGCTCACGGTTGCGGACGCCGGCGGCGCCGGCCGCGTGGCCAGGCAGGCGTTGGGCAAGGGCATGGGTGTCGCGGGGCTCTACAGGGTGAGATCTCGGTCGCCGCGTGCCGCTCACATCTGGCGGGGGATCGAATGCTCGCCCTGATAGCCCGAGAAATTGCCGGGGGGCTTCGTGAAGGCGACTTCGTAGCTCGCTTTGGTGGCGCCGAGTTTGCCGCACTTCTGCCCCGCACCGATCTGAACGAGGCGGAGCAGTTGGCGCAGCGGGTGCGGGTGCGGGTACAGGACGCCGGCTCTGATGCCTCGATCACCGCGAGCATCGGTGTTACGGTGCTGGAGGACGATGTCCGGCGGGCGCTTCTACGGGCGGACGTCGCTCTTTACGCCGCCAAGAACTCGGGCCGCAACATGGTCAGGCGCGGCTAGACAGCTCGCCGCCCTACCAGCGACGTGCGGCGCCGAACAGCTCCTGCGCGTAGCCGGCCACCGAGACCGGCGACATGAATAGCTGATAGGTGAATAGGTAGCCGAAGTAGCCGAGCCGGTTCTGTCGAACCCTGAGGCCGACCTCGTTGAAGGACCGCTTGCTGAGGTGGAACATGATCATTGAGAGCATCACGTTCAACGGCAGGACGGCGAGCGTCATCGGCCCGACGATCGCGAAGTTGCCGAACATCGCCAGGACGATCCCGATCGGGAAGGCGATCGAGAAGACGACGTCCACATAGGGAAAGACGAAGTTGACGAGCACCGCGTGGACGTTGGTCCGGCCTCCGGCAAGCAGGGCGCCGCCGTGCTCTCGCAGCCCCTCGATCATCCCTCGCGCCCAGCGCCGTCGTTGGCGGGCGAAAGACCGGACGTCTTCCGGGGCGCTGGTGAAGGCGACGGCCGTGCGCTCGTAACCGACCCTGCCCCCCTTTCGCATCATCGCCCAGGTGAGGACGATGTCCTCACCGATCCGGTCCGGCCAACCGCCCACCTGCCGCAGGGCCGCCGTACGGTAAACGCTGAAGGCGCCCTGGGCGACCATCGTTCCCTGGAAAAGTCCCTGCTGGCGCTTGACCGAGGCGATGCCGAGGAAGTAGTCCCACTCCTGGGCGCGGGTGATGAAGTTATTGCGGGAGTTGCGGACGAAGACGGCGCCGGCGACCGCGACCGTGTCGGGCGGCGAGATCAGGAGCCGGGCGACGACGCGCTGCAGCGCCGAGGGCATCAGCAGCGTGTCGGCGTCAACGGTCGCCATGAGCGGAGTCTGCACCCGCTTCAGCGCCGCGGTCAGTGTCTGTGCCTTGCCACCGTGGGGGGCGGTGAGGACGGCGATGTCGGGGTTGGTCGCGGCACGCTTTCGGCCCAGCTCAACCGTCCGATCGGTGGAG
Organism: uncultured Solirubrobacterales bacterium; assembly: GCA_963805455.1. Classification (GTDB taxonomy): domain Bacteria; phylum Actinomycetota; class Thermoleophilia; order Solirubrobacterales; family 70-9; genus VRUE01. The sequence goes on along the minus strand of CAWDUJ010000006.1, from coordinate 78,277 downwards.
CCGTCGTCGGCGATCAGGATTCGGAGCCTGCCGGGATAGTCCTGTGCGACCACGTAGTCGAGGGTTTCCTCGATCGTCTCCTCCTCGTTGAAGCAGGCGATCACCACGGTGGCCTCGGGGAAGGCGAGATCGAAGCGCAGGGGGGGCGGGCGGTCGAGCAGCAGCGACGCGATCAGGTTTGCGTTGAGGTAGCCGGGGATGATCGCGATGCCGAAGATCACGGCGACCGCGAGCGGCATGGTGATCGATTGGCCCAGGGTTTCGATCCACGCAAGTGAGAGCCAGAGGGAGAAGCCGGCCCAGGCAAGGCCGATTCCGACGACGAACAGCAGCTTCAGATTCAGGTCGATGTAGAGGCGGCGGCGCTCGCGCGGCGTCCGCTCGAGATCCTTGACCAGGATCGTCGGGGCGTCGGCGATCACGGAGCCGACACTCGGCTCCGGCCGCGGTGAGGTGATCGGGCCCGGATCGGGCATGATCGTTGCCATCTCTCGAGTTCCATCGACCGGACAGCGCCGGCCTACACCTCAGGGCCCGTTAATCAGCGATAAATGGCAGCACCGCGTCGAGGGCGGTCAGATGGAGCATCCCAGCGACATCTCCCCTTCCAGGGTTACCCGCAGTCGATTGCCGTCGGTCAGAGAGCGTCTCCAGATGTGGGAAACAGGGCCAATACCCCCCAAATGGACTAGCCAGGAGGTACTCACATTCCATCAACATGAGTTGAGTTGCGCTATTGAGCGCTATGGTCAGTCGGCTGGTAAGGAATCCTGTGAGAGACACGACCAGAGTCGGTACGAAGAGCTCTAAACTCGAGCAGCGGTTCGAGGCAGTGGAGTGAATGTGAACGCGATAGAGCCTAGGCTGATGCCCCATGCCCTGTCGACCAGAGTTGGCCTCGCCCGCATCCTGGTCGCCGACGATAATCCCGAGATGCTGCAGTTGGTCGATCGTGCATTGGGAGACCATTATCGGTGTGAATTCGCCTGCAACCTAGCTCAGGCCCACGCAAAGCTTGCATCAACCAACTTTCAGCTCGCCCTCTGCGATATTCAGATGCTGGGCGGGTCCGGACTGGCTCTGGCCGAAGAAATCACCGAAGAGCATCCCGAGACCGCTGTGGTACTGGTCACCGACAAGGACGACCCGGAAGTCGCCCGTAAGGCATTCGGCCTGGGCGGCCATGGTGTCCACGGCTACCTGGTCAAGCCGTTCTGGCCAGGACAGCTGCTGATCACGGCAATGAATGCTCTGCGCCGGCGCGAACTCGAAGAATTGGAGAGCGCTCACAGACTCAACCTCGAAGAACGCCGGCAGGCGATCATCGACATGGCGCCGATGCCTGTCTACGTCAAGAACGACGACTACCGCTACATCTTCGCGAACGCGCAGGCCGACGAGCTTGCGGGGCAGGAGAGGGGCCAGTTGCTCGGCAAGACCGACGAGGCGATCTTGGCCCCCGAGGCAGTGGCATCCACTCGCGCGATCGATCACGGCATCCTCAAGGGGGGCAAGACCTACAGGGCAGAGGAAACGCTTGGGATAGGTGGAGTCGAGCGGACCTTCCAGACCGTGAAGTTTCCTCTCCTCGACGAGGATGGGCGGCCGACGGCGGTCTGCGGAATCTCGACCGATGTGACCGCCCAGAAGGACGCGTTGCGCCTGCGCGATGAGTTGGCGGCCACCCAGCACCAGGCGATTGCCGAGTTGCGGCTATCTCGCCAGGAGACGGTCGAACGGCTGACCAAGGCGATCGAGCTTCACGATCTGTCCACGGGGAAGCACGTCGACCGCATGGCCAGGGTCGCCTCCTTCCTGGGCGGCCACCTCGGTCTCGATGCGGAGCGGATCGACCTACTGCGCGTGGCGGCTCCGATGCACGATGTCGGGAAGATCGCCACCTCAAGTGAGATCCTTTGCAAGCCAGGTCCGCTGACGCATGGGGAGCGCGAGGAGATGAAGCGGCACACGACGGTCGGCAATGAGATTCTCGCCGACTCGGAGAGTGAGTTGCTCCGAGTCGCTGGCGCCATCGCACTGACCCACCACGAGCACTACGACGGCAGCGGATATCCGCAGGGACTTGTCGGAGATGAGATCCCCCTCGAGGGCAGGATCACCGCCGTCGCCGACGTCTTCGACGCGTTGCTCAGCGACCGTCACTATCGGCCGGCGCTCACCGTGGAGGAGACCGTTGAGGTCATGAGGAAGGGCAGGGGCAGCCATTTCGATCCTCAGATAGTCGACATCCTGCTCGATCACATCGATGAAGCAATTGCTCTGCGTGGCTAGCCTCGATGTAACGAACGTCTGGGCGCAGCTCCGAAGTTCAAGTTGAGCCATTCCGGGACCGAGGAAGTCTGTAGTTACAAGAGCAGACCTTCTCGACTCAGGCACCCTCGTCGCAAGGCGGGTCCGCAGAGCCACGGGACTCCTCCGGAGTTCGCCGGGCTGCCGAAAAAAGGACTGCCGCCACTCCGCCGGCCTGTTTAGGCGGTCGTGGCAGCCTCGGAGCGTTTTTGAGGCTGCTCGTCAGAAAGGAAGGACTTCCATGTCCAACCACATCCATCTCACCCGCGTGTCGCGCGGTAGTGGGGACGTTCTGAGTGGAGCGTCTTTCCATGAGTAACACCAACAGGAGGAGAGTCCTGGCCGCCCTTGGTGGACTTGTCGCTCTGGCGATCGCAGTCGCCGCAGTGGCCTACTGGACCGGGGGAGGCTCCGGCACGGGAACCGCCGACGTCGGTACCAACGGCTCCGTGACCCTCACAGGCACGGTGGTCCCAGGCAGTGCCCCGGGAACCAACGAGCCGGTCAGCTTCTCGGTCGCCAACCCGAGCGAATCCCCCATCCAGGTCACCACGGTACACCTGGTCAGTGTGGCCGCCGATGGCGCTCACGCGGCCTGCGAAACGGGTGACTTCTCGATGGCCGATGTCATCGAGGAACACGAAGTTCCGGCAGAAGCGACGAATGAGGCGCTGCCGAACGACGGCTCGCTCGTTTACCACAACACCGCAGTAAGCCAGGACGCCTGCAAGGGCGCCACCCTGACCCTGACCCTCTCGAGCTCCTAGAGATCGAGATGACCAGGGCGAGCACAAGGCGAGTGGGGCGGCGGTTCTGCCGCCGCTCCACCTGCCTGCTCGCGCTGCTGGTCACGTCGAGCCTGGGTGCGGCCTTCGCTGTCGCCGCCGTGGTGAGCGCCAGGCACTCGGTCGACCGGGCTGCCCAGCCGCTCTCGATAAGCGCCAAGCCCCCTAGTCGCACCGTGGAGCCGGGCGCTTCGGCACGATTCGCTGTCCGGGTCGCCCGCCGCGACCGCGAATTCGAGGCGAATCAGCTCGGGCTCAGAGGTCGTACCGACCTGAGCGTGGTCAACGCGCTTCCCTCCGGAGCCAACGTTTCCTTCACGCCCCAAAGAGGGCTCGCATCTCGGAGGGCCCGTCGCCAGACGACCACCCTCACGGTGACCACCGCGGCCAACACACCCCCAGGTACCTACAGGCTGTGGGTCCACGCCCGCCGTCCCCATCGCAGCGGCGGCACGGCGATCAGGCTGGTCGTCACCCACCGCAGTGGTTCGAGCGCCGCTGCGAAGCGAGCTCCGCAGCCCTCGCCTCTGCCCCCAGACGCATTCGCCATCAGCGGCGAACTCCCCGAGTCCCTGACGCCGGGAACGGGAGCGTCGCTCGACCTCACGCTCGCCAACCGAGAAAGCACCGACCTCTCGATCTCGAGCTTGAGCGTCCAGGTGGCGAGCGTCAGCGGGCCACAATCGAACCTAGCCCACCCGTGTAGTGCCAACGACTTCTCGGTCGAGCAATTTTCGGGAGCCCCTGGCTTCACGCTTGCCGCGTCGAGCACGGCCAGCCTCAGCGAACTCGGCTTCGTGCCGGCCGAATGGCCCAGGGTCTCGATGCTGAACCTGGCTGTCAACCAGGACGGCTGCAAGCTGGCCTCGCTGTCGCTGTCGTTCTCCGGTTCCGCCACGGAGGTCGCCCCGTGAGACGGCTGAGGCCAAAACGCACCCGCACGTTGCTGATCGCGATTGCGATTGCCGCCGGCCTCGCAGCCGGAGCAATCGCCTACTGGTCCAACCCCGGCAGCGGCAGCGCGACCACGGTGCTCACCGACGCCCAGTCGCTCTCCCTCGAACCGGGCACCCCGACGGCCCACCTCTCCCCTGGCGATGTCGCGAGTGTCGCAATCGTCGCCAGCAATCCCAACCCCTACTTCGTTCACCTCGGCTCGCTGACACTGGATGCAGACGAGGGGGAGCCTTTCATCGCCGACGCCGCCCACGGCGGCTGCAACGTCTCGGCCCTGAGCTTCGTTGCCCAGAACAACGGCGGCGGGGGCTGGCAGGTTCCTCCGAGAGTCGGCGCAACCAACGGAACCCTGATCATTGACATGCCCTCGGCGATTGCAATGAGCACCGACGCCGCGGACGCCTGCCAGGGCGCCACCTTCACCGTGCATCTGGAGGAAGGAGCATGACCGCGCGGACAATCCGCGTGGCGGCACTGCTTGCGATCACGGCGATAGTGGGGCTGTCCTGCCAGGCGGCACTTGGCTACTGGAGCGGCGGCGGGGCCGGCGGCGATGGGAACGGCGCTGCCGGTGCCGCGACCGTCAACCAGGGAGCGGCGCCGACGGCGGGCGAGACGGGCTCGACGAATGTCGTCGTCAGGTGGGGAACCAGCTCTCTCTCGAACGGAGTCCCGGCGGACGGTTACATCGTCAAGCGCTACGACAAGGAAACCGGAGCGCAGGCGACCATCGGCCCGAGCTGCGCCGGGACGATCACCGCCGCAACCTGCAAAGAGCCCGAAACGCCGGCGGGAGAATGGCAGTACTCGGTGACTCCGGTCTACGGCGCCAACTGGAGAGGGGCCGAGAGCCTCAAGAGCGGTGCGGTCAATACCGGCCCCGGGTCCATCTCCCTGTCCAGGGAACTCTTCGGCGGCACCGTCGCGCCGCTGCCGGCCGTGGTGAGCGGAACCGTTTCCGGATTCGGTCCCGGCGAGGCGATCGCCTTCTTCCTCGACGGCACCGTGCCATTGGCGGGCTCGCCATCCCAGGTGGAAGCCGACGGCACCGCGACGATCTCGGTGACGCTGCCGGCCGGCGTCTCCGACGGCTCCCATTCGCTGAGCGCTCGAAGCAACAGCGCCGATGCGAGCTCGGGCATCCTCGTCGACACCGTCCCTCCGACGATCGAGATCGTCGTCGAACCGGAGCCGAATGCCGCGGGCTGGAACAACACCGCTCCGGTCGAGGTTGGAGGGACGGTGAACGATGGAAACGGCTCGGGTGTCGCCTTTGCCAAGTACACCGTGGACGGCAGCGATCCCAAGACCTCGCCGACGGCTCAATACGCCACGGGCCCGGTCTCGGTCGTGACGACGTCGACCTTGAAGTTCTATCTCGCCGACAATGCCGGCAACGAGTCCCCGGTCGAAACCCGGCTGGTCAAGATCGACACCGGCCTTCCCCTCTTTACGGTCGATTTCGTCGACATCACCGGTGGTGCCTACGTCGCCGCCGCGAACGAAGAAACCGGCCAGCCTGGAGACGCCTTTTATCGCGGCGTCGAAGCTGGATCGCTGAGATTCCTGATGACCCCGCTTGCCCTCGGCGGCTCGCCCGCAATCTCGGCGGGATTCTCCAAACTACCCCCGGACGCCATCGGCTTCTCCTTCGACTCGAGCGCGGTCACGACGCCGCTGGGCGGCCCCTTCCTCTCCAACCCGATCAGCTGGGTGGCCGGCACCACCAGCACCCCGGCGGGAACGATCAGCCTCACCAACGAAGCGGGCAGCACCTTCGGCTCCACCGGGCCGCTTCACAACGACTCGACTCCCCCCGCCGGAGGCTCGGTTCACGCCGAAGGCCTGGGCGGGACCGGCGGCCACTATTCGACCAGCCTCAGCCTCAGCCTCAAACTCGAAAAGGGGGTGGATGCCGGGTCTGGCTTGGCCGACGGAACCGGTCCCAGCGACCTTCCAGACCAGCTCCTCAGGGCCTCGGCGTCGCTCAGCTCCCCCGATGGGACCGCCGACGGGGAATGCGGGACCTACTCCGCCTTCATCCAGGTGGGAGGCGACAACCCAGCTTCGCCCGACGCCGACACGGTCCCGGAGGACGACAGCTGTTACCTCTATCGCTACCTCGTCTCCGACCACGTCGGCAACGTCGCCATCTACACCAGCCCGGCCATCAAGGTCGAAACCGGTTCGGCGGCGCTCCCTCCCGAGCCGCCGCCGGTCGAGATCGGCGAAGCCGACAGCTTCGCTGTCCTCGGCGGCTCGACGATCACCAGCGCCGGCGTTTCGATGCTGACCGGCAATCTCGGAGTCAGTCCTGGCACCGCGATGACCGGTTTTCCGCCTGGAACTGTTGACGGGAGCATTCACAGCAACGACGGCGCCGCGGTCCAGGCCCAGGCTGACCTCGGAATCGCATACGCCGACGCGGCCGGAAGGGCTCCGGCGGCGTCGCTTGCGGGAACCCTCGGTGGGCTCACCTTGACCCGAGGAGTCTACAAATCCGCGACCTTTGGGATTGCCGGGAATCTCACCCTCGACGCCGAAAACGACCCCGACGCCGTATTCGTCTTCCAGGCTGGGTCGACTCTGGAAACGGCGGCATCCAGCCACGTCAATCTCATCAACGGCGCCCAGGCGTGCAATGTCTTCTGGCAGGTCGGCAGCTCGGCGACGCTCGGCGCTAACTCGAGCTTCGCCGGCGACATCCTCGCCTTCACCTCGATCTCGATGGGGGACGCCGTCGCGATGAACGGACGAGCACTGGCCCACAACAGCGCCGTCACCTTGATCAACGACACGATCGCCGCATCCCACTGTGCTCCCGCCGTCTCGCCGATACCGACCGATGCGACCCTGACCCCGGTCAGCGGCACGAGCTCACAGTCGGTCACCGCATCGACGGTCTACTACAACCCGGCGCAGTCGGGCAGCTTCAACGTCGAGTCGTCGGCCGCCCCGCCCGCTTCCGGAATAGCGCATATGACCTTCCCGGCGATCGCCGGCTTCAGCGGCGGCGGCCCGGTCGCCTCCCCGGTGAGCGGCTCCACCTACCGCGCCACCTATTCCTGGTCCGCCAACGCCGCCAGCCCATCGCCCGGCGCCCAGCCAATCTCCGCGACCAGCAACGCCGGGCCGACGGCCACCAATCCGACCGCCTTCACCCTGATCAAGGACGACACCGGCCCGAGCGGCGGATCGGTCGATGCCACCGGGCTCGGTGGGACCGGCGGCCGCTACGCGATATCGACGACGCTGAGCGTCAGCTTTGCGCCCGGCACCGACAGCGGCGCCGGGCTAGCCTCGAGCGGCGCGCAGCTGCTTCGCGCCTCAGCCTCGCTGACCTCCGACGGCTCCACGAACGGCAGCTGCGGGACTTTCGGCGCCTACACCCAGGTGGGTGCCAACGATCCGCTGACGCCGAGGAGTGACACGGTTCCGGTGGACCGCGCCTGTTACCGCTATGAGTACGTCGTCTCCGACAGGGTCGGCAACCAGATCACCTACGACAGCCCCAGCATCAAGGTGGACACGGTTGCGCCGCCGGCCCCTGCCCTCAGCTTCTCTGACCTCAACAACACCTATTGGAGCGGCACCGGGACGGCGGTCTTCTACCGGCCCGGTGCCATCAGCGGCGGCTTTCAGCTGACCGCGGCCTCAGTCGACACGACCGCCGGCGTCGCCGTCTTCGGGTTCCCCGCTTTCCCCACCGGCTGGAGCGCCAGCGGGGGAGCCGGTATTCGCAACTACAGCTGGAGCGCGGCCAACCCGACCGATCCCAGCGGTGCCAGGAGCGTGACCATGACCAACAATGCCGGAAAGGCCAGCCCGGCGTCTAGCTTTACGGTCAGCCCCGATGCCACCGCGCCCAGTGGCGGCAGCCTCTCCTACACGAACGGGTACACGAACGGCACCACGGTGAGTGTCTCTTTCAGCAAGGGCTCCGACACCATCTCCGGGCTCAACCTCGCCTCCGGGATCATCGAAGGTTCGACGGCGACGCTCTCGGCCGGCTCCTGCGGGTCCTTCGGGGCCTTCGCTGTGCTCGCCAGCAACCCGGTCTCGGGAGTGTCCTTTCCGGTCAGCAACGGCATCTGTTACCAGTACCGCTACGCGATCTCCGACAACGTCGGCAACCAGACGACCTACGCCAGCGCCAGTATCGCCAAGGACGACACGGTCGGGCCGACGAACGCGCTGAGCCTTGAAGGCGCGGTCAACGCGGCGCTGACCACCAACAACATTTATTACCGCGGCAACGTCGCCGGCTCGTTCAGGATGGTCGACGCGGTCACCGATCCTGTTTCGGGTCCCGCCTCGGCCACCTTCCCCGCGATCGCGACGACCGGCTGGTCCCATGAAGTGGAGACGATCAGCACCCCGACGGGCGGTCCCTACACGTCGACGCCGTTCACCTGGACGCCGGAACCGAGCAACCCGGCCAGCAAGCCCGTCATCGGCACCGATCAGGCTGGTAAGAGCAGCGCCAACCTCGTGGTCGTTTTCACCAGCGACATCGTCGCGCCTACCGGCGGCAGCATCACCTACGCAAACGGGGTCGTCAACTCGACCTCGCTACCGATCACGACCGCCAACGGCAACGATTTTTCGGGGTCCGGGATCAACACCGCGACGACCGTGATCAAACGCGACGTCGCGCCATTGACCACTGCGACCGAGACCTGCGACGCCTTTCCCGGGACCTATGCCACAACCGTGACCCTGGTCGGAGGCGCCGACACGAGCGTGACCAGCGGCAACTGCTATCGCTACAAGTACCTCGTCTCCGACAAGGTTGGCAACCAGGCCACTTACACCTCCGCCAGCGTCGCCAAGCTCGATACGAGCGGCCCGCAGGTGACGGCGATCGATTCGCTGAAACCCAACGGCAGCCCCGGCAACGGCAAGCTCGAGGTCGGGGACAGGCTGGTCCTGACGTTCAACCAGAGCCTCGCGTCCGCTTCCGTGCCGGCATCCTTCAGCGGCGCGACCGAGGCCAAGCCCTTGCTTGCGAATGTGACGCTGACGATCTCCGGGATCACCAATGGGGCACTCGATACCGGCAGCGACGCCTACGTCCTGTTGCCGCTGACGACCACGACCTTCGCCGGCACGGTGTTGCTTTCCAACAACGGGACCGCGACCACCGTGACGCTGACAGTCACCAGTGTCACCGGCGTCCTGCCACAGGCAAGCAAAGGAGCCCTGTCCTTCATCGCCGCGACGTCAATAACCGACGGGGGCGGCAATGCTGCCGGTGGGACCTTCATCACCGGAAGCAACTTCAAACTCTTCTAGGATCCTGCTGACTCCAGCGTCCGCCTCACGGTCTCGATTCCTTTCTCCATCATCTCGCCGGTCACCGCGGCCGTCTCGTCGGGCAGGACGTCCGCAGTCCAGACGAACAGCGTCCCGCCGTCCCCGCCGTCGAGCACCTGGGCGGCGCCGTTGTGGTGGGTGTAGGGGCCGTCGACGATCGACCAGACCAGCCGCTCGTGGATAGCACCCCAGTCGCGCAGCGCGTCCCAGGCATCTTCGGGCGATGCTGCGATCTCTCGTTCGACGCGGATCGAGGCCATCTCGATGCGCAGGGTATTGAGTCGGTCCGCAGGGCGCGACCGCGCGCCGCGGCAGGGCGGCGGCGAATTCGCGGACCGTCTTGAACTTGAGCTCGGACTGGCGCTGGTGATCCAGACGTCCGCCCAAGCGGGTGGGACCGCCAACTCGCGGATGCGTGAAAGGGTCTCCTCGTCGTCGATCCGCTCTCCGTCGGCGTCACGGTAGGAGAACCCACGGCCATGGCGCTCGCGGCCGATGCCCTCCTCACGGCAGTCCGAGCGCCGCAGGCGGCCCCGCTGTGCGGTCAGGTCTTGCGCTCGAGGTCGGCTACCTCGTCCGCCTTCTCGTCAGCTCGCTCCTGCGCGTGGTCGAGCTCATCCTTCTTCTCGCCCTTCTGCTCCTCGCGCTTGCCCTGGCGGCGCAGCCCGGCGTCATCGGTGATGTCACCGGCCGCCTGCTTGGCCCTGCCGGTGATCTTGTCGAGTATTCCCACTTCAACTCCTTCGGGTTGGTTTCCGTTCAAAACAGGACTACCCGGAGGGAGGACCTCGCCAAACGGCGCCGTCGATCTCGGGCCGAGGTCACGAGCCGGTCTGAGGTTTGGTGTGACGCGTCCGGGGGGATCAGGGGGCCAATCAAATTCGACCGAACGGAGCAACTTGACGATCGTAGGCATCCTCGTGGTGATCATCCTCATTCTGCTGGTGGTCTATCTGGTCAGAAGGGTCTGAAGCTCGGATCATCCGAGCCTGACGCGGACGGCCGCCCCGGCGGGTCGAATCGATCCCGCCCGGGGCCGCTGCCTGACGATCCTGCCGGTGCGGGAGGTTGCGCTTCGCCTCCTGGTCACCTTGCCGATCTTGCAATCGGCGCCGCGCAGCCGCCTCTTCGCCGCTTTCAGCTTCTTCCCCTTGAGCTTCGGGACTCTGCACAGCGGCGTCGCCGACTGCGCTTCGTAGCTGAACGGCGCCGTCGTGGTGCCGGCCTGCGTTTTCACCGCGACCGCAACGGCCCCGGGCTGGCCCGCCGGCGCCGTCGCCGTCATCTGCGTATCGGACTCGACATGGAAGGTCGACGCCGGCGCCGACCCGAAGCGGACCGCGATGGCTTCGGTGAGGTCGTGGCCGCGGATCGTGACCACGGTCCCCCCGGCAGCGGGCCCGGCGGCGGGGGTGAGCGCTGCGATGCCCGGCGGCGGCTGGACGTCGACGTTCATCAGCAGTTCGAACTGCGTGTAGGTGGTATTCGGCGGCGTGGCTTTGCCCGGAGGGAGCGCCGGCGTCCAGCTCAACAACGTCGTTCCGCCCGGTTCGGCGACGCCGATGCTGCCGGAGAGTTTGGCGATATCCAGGCCGATCGCTTCGCCCGCCTCGATCGGCATGCTGACGGGGAAGGTTTCAACGGCCGACGATTCGGGGTGGATGGTCGGCCCGATCGGGCTCCCGACGGCGCCGACCGTGCGCAGTGCCAGCGCGCCGCTGCTGTCGCGGACCCGCCAGCGGACGATCGTGCCGGAGATCGGCGAGGTGAAGCCGGGCGCCTCCTCTGCGTCGGTGCAGCCGCCTTCGACGTTGCAGCCGAAGGCGTTCGCGTAGACCGCGGTCTGCAGGTTGGCGCCGACGGTGACCGTTTCGGCCGGTGCCGGCGTTGGGATGGCGACCATCGCGACGAGGATCGCGGTCATGCCGAGGAGTGATCTGGCTTTGGATCGGCGCACCTTGAAGAACCTAGTTGCCGGAATTCTGTCGATGGAGCTAGCCGGACTCGAACCGGCGACCTCCTGGGTGCGATCCAGGCGCTCTTCCAACTGAGCTATAGCCCCGCGGGGAGGGTGGGAGGATCGTCCCAGGGCCCTCGCAACGCCAAGGATAACCCCATAGTCTTTAGTTTCCCGGGGTCACAATGGGCATTCTCGACGAGGCAATTCGCGAGCACCTGGAACTGAAGCGCCAGCACGGCGCCGATCAGTCGGAGCTGCAACAGCTCGAGGACGAGGCCTTCGGCCCTCCGGGGAGGCCGGGCGACGATGCGTCCGATCAGGCCGCCGAGGCGCCGACCGAGTTCATGGCGCAGCCGGACGCCGCACCTGACCAGGCCCCCGACGAGCCCAAGGCGCCGGCCGCGGAGGAGCCGGGTGAGAGACCCGCGTTTCGCGGTGAGAACGCCGCTCTGATCGCCGACCTCCAGGAGGCGCCGGAGCCTCCTCCCGCACCCGAGGTCGCGGAGGCCGATGCCGACGAGGAGCCGTCGGCGACCGAACACGAGATCGTTTCCGAGCCGGCGGAGTCGGGCCCGAGTACCGAGGAGCGCGAGGTGATCGCCGAGCAGCCGACCGAGATGCACGACGTCGAGCAGGAACTCGCCAACGAAGACGAGGCGGACGTCGTCGACCTCGACGAGGAGGACGAGGACGACGACTTCTGGGACGAGAAGCGCCTCTCGGACGAGCTCGACCAGGCACTGGAAGCGCCCGTCGCTGAGGGCGAGGAGGAGGAGGTTGAGGCCGAGGAGGAGGAGCCGGCCGACAAGGTGGAGGAGTCGCCGCCCCCCGCCGCAAAGGCCGAGGATGAGGAGGACGTCCTCGAGGAGACCCCCGAGTTCCTCGAGGAGAGCCCCGAGGACGCCGAGCTCTGGTTCGAGCAGAAACCGCCGAAGGACTTCGACTTCGACGACTGACTGGTCGTGATGGAGCCAGCCGGGATTCGAACCCGCGACCTCCGCCGTGCAAGGGCGGCGCTCTTCCAGCTGAGCTATGGCCCCGTCTGACGAATCTTAGGCAGGCCGGAACTACCCGGCGAGGCCGATCATCAGCTGGGAGTGATCATTCGGGTCGACCTTGACCGGGACCTGGGCGCCCGGCTGAAGCTGGCCGATGATCGCGGGGGAGACGACCTGGGTGTGGGTGACGGTGGAGACGTCGCCGCCGACGTCGACCGACATCTGGAATTGCAGCTCGGGCTGCATGTTGATCGTCGCGCCGGTGGCGACCATCTGGATGATCGTCGCGGTCCCGTCGACACCTTCGTTGGCCAGCTTCTCGGCCATCTCCTGGTCAGCCTGAACTCCTTGGACCATCTGGTTGGCCTGAGCGAGACCGTCTTTCATCATCTTCAGGCTGCCGCCGCGTTCCTTCTTCATTTCCTTGCCGGCCTTGTTCAGATCCCTCATGTCCTTGAACATGCCCATCTCGTCCGCTCCTTCTTCTCTGGGGGTCCCCACGCCGTCCGGGGGTCTGGTGCCCCGACCCTAACGTTCTGGCCAGCTTCTGGGGTAGATTCGACGCGTGTTCGTAATCGGCATCCTGATGATTGCCCTGGGGCTGGCGATGGGCGTCGCCGGCGCCGTCATCACTCCCGACGCGGCACGCCCGGGGCTGATCGGCGGTGGGATCGCGGTCCTGCTGAGCGGCCTGCTGCTCGCCTACCTCGATGCTCCCGGCCGTCGGCGCAGGGCACCCGATGGGATGGTCCGCGGCAAGGCGACGATCCTCGAGGCCGCCGGCACCACCGGCGCCGTCGCCGGGTACCCGATGGTCGAGCTGACTCTCGAGGTCCGGCCGAAGGACGGGCTGCCCTTCCAGGCCAAGCGCAAGTTCTCCGCCGGCCGCCTCGGCCGCATCGAGCAGGGACGCCAGCTAGACGTCCTCTACGATCCCGCCGATCCTCGCAAGATCGAGCTGGCCTAGCCGGCGACGGCGGGCTCGGGCAGGTTCTGGTCCGCGTGGTAGGAGCTGCGGACCAGCGGCCCCGAGGCGACCGACTCGAACCCGAGCTCGTAGGCGGCCATCTCCATCGCCTCGAACTCCTCGGGGTGCCAGTAGCGGTCGACCGGGAGGTGGTTCTCGGTCGGGCGCAGGTACTGGCCGACGGTGAGGACCTGGACGCCGTGGTCGCGGAGGATCCCGAAGGTGTCGACCATCTCCTCGAATGACTCACCGAGGCCGACCATCAGCCCCGACTTCGTCACCACATCCGCCCCGCCCATCTCCTTCGCCAGCCGCAGGACCCGGGCCGAGCGCATGAACTGCGATCCGCGCCGCGCCTTCGGGTAGAGCCGCGGCACGGTCTCGACGTTGTGGTTGAAGACGTCGGGCCGCTCGTGGATCACCTTCGCCAGCGGCATCTCCTGGCCGCGGAAGTCCGGGGTCAGGACCTCGACCTTGCAGCCGGGCGCCTGGATTCGGATCGAGCGGATCGTGCCGACGAAGGCGCTCGCCCCATAGTCGGGCAGGTCGTCGCGGTCGACCGAGGTGATGACCGCGTGGCGCAGGCCCATCCGCTTCACCTGGTTTGCGACCCGCAGCGGCTCGAGCGGGTCGTTCCAGCTCGGCACCCCCGTCTTGACGTTGCAGAACCCGCAGCGGCGGGTGCAGACGTCGCCGAGGATCATGAAGGTCGCGGTGCCGCGCTCCCAGCACTCGCCGACGTTCGGGCAGTTCGCCTCCTCGCAGACGGTGTGCAGCCCCTCGGCCCCGATCTCGGCCTTGAGCCGGCGGTAGGTCGGCCCACCCGGCGCCGGCACCTTCAGCCAGGGCGGCTTACGGGTTCGGCGGAACGGGACGGTGCCGTCGGCCTGCGCCGCCGCCCCGCCCGGCTTGGCGCGCGAGCGGGTGACGTGGACGCGGTCCGAAGCCTCTGTGGTCTCCGCGCTCATGAGATTCCGAGCCTAGCGCTGTCGAGACCCAGCGCCGCCGGCTCGGTCGCCACCGGGCTGCGCTCGAAGACCTCGCAGAACCGGCTCACCACCGCCTTCGTGAAGGCGCCGAGATCCTGCTCGGCCCCGACCTCGCGGGCGAGCGAGGTGACCCTGCAGCCCTCGATCCCGCAGGGGACGATCCACTCGAACGGCTGCAGGTCGTTGTTGACGTTGACCGCGAATCCGTGGGTGGTGACCCCGCGGCTGACGTGGACGCCGATCGACCCGATCTTGCGCGCCTCGCCGCGGCTGCCCCCGTTCCCGGGGGCCGTGCCCTCGGTCCAGATCCCGGTCAGTCCCCCGATCGTCTGGGTCCGGACCCCGAACTCGGCGAGCGCCGCGATCGCGACCCGCTCCAGCCGCCGCACGTACTCGTGGACGTCGTCGCCGTAGGGCCTCAGCGAGACGATCGGGTAGGCGACGAGCTGGCCGGGGCCGTGGTAGGTGACGCGGCCGCCGCGGTCGGTCTCGTGGACCTCGATCCCCTGGGCCTCGTACCATTGTGGCGCCATCGGCAGCTCATCGGGGCCCGAACGGCGGCCGCGGGTGTAGGTCGGCGGATGCTCGAGCAGGAGCAGCACGTCGGCAAGCTCGTTCCCCTGGCGCGCCTCGAGCAGCCACCGTTGGGCCACCTCCGACTCCTCATAACGGAGAAGACCGCACTCGACGACCAGGATTTCCTCGTTCACACTTGAAATCGTTGCAGGCCGCAGATGCAGCCCCTCCTTCCTCAGACCCGGAACATGGACCAGCCCAAGTTACTCAGGCCCGATTGGCTTCCGGCCGTCGCGCTGAGCTCGGCGCTTGCCCTGGCAATGCTCGCATGGAATCCGCAGGTCGGCGACCTCGCGGCCCAGGTCTTCAGGACCGAGCTGTTCCAGGACGGCGGCCTCGGGATCTGGAACGGCAGCTGGTACGGGGGGCACTACACCCTCACCTACAGCGTCATCTTCCCGCCGCTCGGCGCGCTCCTCGGCCCGCGGGTCGTCGGCGTGCTGGCGGTGATCGCCTCCGCCTACGTCTTCGACCGCCTCGTCCGCGATCGCTGGGGAGCCTCCTCGCGGTGGGCGACCCTCTGGTTCGCGGCCGGTGTGGTCACGCTCCTCGCCGACGGTCAGATCACCTTCGCCCTCGGGGTCGCCTTCGGCCTCGCCACCCTGCGCGCGCTGCAGGTGGGGCGCGCCGCGCCGGCGCTCGCCCTCTCGGCGGGATGCGCGCTCTCGAGCCCGGTCGCTGCCGTCTTCCTCGTCGGAGTCCTGGTCGCCGGGTCGATCGATCTCCCCCGCCATAAGCGGCGCGCCAGGTCGGGCACGGCGCCGATCCAGGTCGCCTGCCTCGCGTTCGGCCTGGTCCTGATCCCGAACCTCGTCTTCCCCGGCGCCGGCCAGTTCCCGTTCGTCTTCTCGTCGTTCATCGCGGTACCGATCTGGTGCGGGTCGGCGCTGTTCCTCATCCGCCGCCTCGGGGGCGAGGAGCGCCAGCTGCGCCAGGTCCTGATCGGCTACGCACTGGCGTCGACCGCGGTCTGGCTGCTGCCCAACGCGATGGGCGGCAATGCGGTCCGGCTCGGTGCTCTGTTCGGCGGCCCAGTCCTGGCCGCGGTCCTGCTCGCCCACCGACCGCGGGCTCCCTTCTGGTTCGTCGCGCTCTTCCTCGTCGGCAGCCTCTACTGGCAGATCAACGCCAGTGTCACCCAGATCGCCCGCAGCGTCGGCGACCCCTCGACCAAGGCCGAGTACTTCGAACCGCTCGCGCGCTGGCTCCACGGCCACGGAGGCCTCGGCGCCCGGGTCGAGGTGCCGCCGACCGCCAACCACTGGGAGTCGGCGTATCTGGCGCCCGAGGTCGAACTCGCCCGCGGCTGGCTGCGCCAGATCGATACGACGAGGGACGACATCTTCTACGACGACGAAGGCGAGCTCCGCAGCGGCCAGTACCGGGCCTGGCTGCACGACAACGCGGTCAAGTTCGTCGCCCTGCCGGATGCCCCGCTCGACTACTCCTCGGCAGCGGAGCGGCGGCTGATCCTGAGCGAACCGCCCTACCTGCAGCTGCGCTGGCAGAGTCCCCACTGGCGCGTCTACACGGTCCTCGACCACGCTCCGCTGGTCGAGCCGCGGGGGGCCGCCGCGGCGCGCGTCCTCCAGGTCGGCCGCCAGGGGTTCACGCTCGACGTGACCCACCCGGGGAGCTTCCTCGTCCGGGTCAGCTTCACCCCCTACTGGTCGATCGCCCGCGGCAACGGCTGCCTCTTCCGTCGCGGCGAATGGACCCTGGTCCGCGCCGAAGGCATCGGCCTCTTCCACGTCGGCGCCGACTTCTCGCTCTCGCGCGCCTGGGACGCGGTGACCGGCGCCCACAAGACCTGCTGAGCACTCAACATCAGCTCTGCGAGCGCACAGAGGAACGGGACCTCGCTCAAGTCCGATCGTCGTCCGGACGATCTGGGAAGGGTGGAACGCCGACGATCTCGACCCGGGTCTTGGTGGCCGGCTCTCACTCGCCAACGGCCTCATCGAACACTCGACCTGCTGCTGGGCGTGCTCCTTCTGGTCACCATCGCCGGCGGGATGGCGACGCTGAGTCCAATCCTTGCGCTGGCGGTGGTGGTCGCGGTTGTCGGCCTTTACCTGGACGGTCTCCGGCGCGAGGCGAGAAATCGAAGGGAACGCCCGCCATCCTAGGCCGGTTAGAGCGCCAGCATCAACGGCTCTTCGAGCAGAGCCCGCACCCGGGCGAGGAATTCAGCCCCTTCGGCCCCGTAGAGGATGCGGTGGTCGCAGGCGAGGTTGGCCGACATCAGATGCGCCGTCGTCAGCTCGCCGTCGCGGGCGACCGCTCGCTCGGAGATCGCCCCGACCGCCAGGATCGCCGCCTGCGGAGGGTTGATCACCGCGGCGAAGCTGTCGATCCCGAACATCCCCAGGTTGGAGACGGTGAAGGTCGCGCCGGAGAGCTCGGGCGGGGTGATCGAGCCGTCGCGGACCCGGGCGGAGGCGGCCCGCGAGTCGGCGGCGATCTGCCGCAGCCCCTTGCTGTCGGCGTCGAAGATCGTCGGCACGACGAGTGAGTCGCGGGCCGCGACCGCGACCCCGACGTTGACCCGGGAATAGAGCTCGAAGCGGCCGTCGCGATAGGAGCCGTTGGCGCGCGGATGCTCGCGCAGCGCCAGCGCGCAGGCCTTCACGACCATGTCGTTGAACGAGGGGACGACCTCACCCTCCTTTGCCGCAGATTTCAGCCTCGCCCGGGCCTCGACCGCGCGGCTCATGTCCACCTCGGCCTGCAGGTAGAAGTGCGGCGCGGTGGCCTTCGACTCCGCCATCCGGCGTGCGATCGTGGACTGGAGCTTCGAGAGGTCCTCGTAGGCCACCTGGCCCTTGGCGGTCTCAGGTCCCGAATATTCCGGCATCTGCTCTGCTCCCGCTCGGCCAGGAGAAGGCAAAGATGGACCCGGCCTCGCTCCCGCGTCCGCGATGCGGGAGGTCGTCTCGGCTCCCGCCCCCACGCCACCCGCGGAGGCAGAGGCAGCTTCCACGTCCGCCTTCACGATTCGGCCACCGGGCCCGGAGCCCACGATCGTCCCCAGCTCAACTCCCCGCTCTTTCGCCAGCCTGCGGGCAAGCGGCGACGCTTTGGGCCGGCCCCCAGCTTCTTCGCCGGAGGACGGCGCCGGGGCTGGGGCTGCTCGCCGGTGCGGTTGGGGGCTCGGGTGCTGTTTCCGCGGCCGCCTCCTGCGGGTGGTGTCGAATGATGGCTCCTCGCCCGGAGCGTCGTCCCGCGAGGACGAGGAGCCATCTCTCGGCGACAGGACCCGCAGGCCGGGCGGCTGGATCCCTCATCCGAATCCCCCACCCGCGCAATGGGGTCCCCGATCGCGACGGTGCCGCCCTCCTCCACGAGGATCTCGGTGAGCGTCCCCGCCAGGTCGCTCTCGTACGCCATGTTCGCCTTGTCGGTCTCGATTTCGACCAGCTCCTCGCCGACCGCGACCTCATCGCCGACCTGCTTCATCCACTGCAGGATCGTCCCCTCCTCCATCGAGTCCGAGAGCCGAGGCATGACCACGTCAGCCACTTAGTGGCCCCCCTCCAAACTCTCCACCGAACATGGCGGCCCCGGCACACCGCCATGCAGCGTCCTCGGTCGACCACGTACCCCCCGGTACGCGGCCTCCCTGCGTCCTTGCCCGACGGCGTCCGAGTCTCGCCATCTCGTGCGCAGTGTTCCGAGGGGGGCCACTAGATCGATCCCTCGAGGGTCGCCAGGGCGGCGCTGACGACGTGCTCGGTGTGGGGGATCGCCGCCTGCTCGAGCCGCCTCGAGTAGGGCATGTGGACGTCGGCCCCGGTGACACGTTGGACCGGCGCATCGAGATGGTCGAAGGCCTGCTCGGTGATCAGGGTCGAGAGGTTGGCACCGACCCCGCCGTGCGGCCAGCCCTCCTCGACGATCACCGCCCGATTCGTCTTGCGGACCGAGTCGAGGATCGTGTCGAGGTCGAGCGGGCGCAGCGTCCGGGGGTCGATCACCTCGGCCTCGACCCCGTGGTCGTGGGAGAGCGCCCGGGCCGCGTCCTCGGCGACGTGGGCCATCTTCAGGATGCCGACGATCGTCACGTCGCCGCCCTCGCGCCGGATCGCGGCCTGGCCGAACCCGAGGGTCTCGTCCCCGTCCTCGCTGACCTCGCCCCGGCGCCCGTAGAGGCTCTCGTGCTCGATGAAGACCACCGGGTTGTCGTCGCGGATCGCGGTCTTCAGCAGCGCCTTGCCGTCGGCCGGGGTCGACGGGCATGCGACGAGCAGACCCGGGACCTGGAGGTAGAGGGCCTCGAAGCTGTGCGAGTGGGTCGGGCCGAGCTGGTGCCCGCCACCACCGGGCATCCGGATAACCAGCGGCACCCGCGCCTGGCCGTTGAACATGTAGGGGATCGCGGCGGCGTGGTTGACGATCTGGTCGAGCGCCAGCAGCGAGAAGTTGACGGTCATCAGCTCGACCACCGGCCGCAGCCCCGCCATCGCCGCACCGACGCCGGCGCCGACGATCGTGTTCTCGGAGATCGGGGTGTCGCGGACCCGCCGTTCGCCGAACTCCTCGAGCAGGCCTTCGGTCACCTTGAACGCGCCCTGGAAGACGCTGACGTCCTCGCCCATCACGAAGACCGACTCGTCGCGCCGCATCTCCTCGGCCATCGCGTCGCGCAGCGCCTCCCGCATCCGCAGCGTCGCCATCAGCCCTCCTCCAGCTCCGCCGCGACCTCGGGCTCGGTTCCCTCCTGGGCGTCGCCGTGCACGGCGGGGTTGGGGCGCGGGCCATCGGGCTGCCCGGCGTAGGCGGCGCCCGCCTCGGCGAGTCTGCGAGCCGCCTCGGGCATCGCCTCTTCCTCGCGCTCGCCCCGGTGCAGGACCGGGCTGCGCTCGTCGACCGCGTACCAGCCCTCGCCGCCGATCACGTAGAGGTTCTCGTAGAGGGTGTCGAGCGCGGGCTCCGGCGAGGCGTCGGCGAACTCGACCGCCTCGGTGACCTGCTGATCGGCTTTGTCGCGCACCTCCTGGACCTCGCGCTCGCCGAGGACGCCGTCCTTGACGCAGCGCTTGGCGAAGGTCTCGATCGGGTCCTTCTCGCGCCACTCGTCGACCTCCTCGGCCTCGCGATAGTTCTCGGGGTCGGCCGCGGAGTGGCCCCGATAGCGGTAGGTGAAGGCCTCGAGCAGTGTCGGCCGGCGCTCCTCACGGGCCATCCGGATTCCCTCGGCGACGCCCTCGCGGACCGCGATCACGTCCATCCCGTCGATCCGCTCGCCGGAAATGCCGTAGCCCTTCGCCTTCTTCGAGAGGTCGGTCTGGGCGGAGTGGCGCTCGACCGAGGTCCCCATCCCGTAGAGGTTGTTCTCGACGATGAAGAAGACCGGCAGCTTCCAGAGCGCCGCCAGGTTCATCGTCTCGCCGAAGTTGCCGGTGTTCGAGGCGCCGTCGCCGAACATGCAGACGGTGACGTTGTCTTCGCTGCGGTAGTCGGAGGCGAGCCCGAGGCCGGCGGCGATCGGAAGGCTGCCGCCGACGATGCCGTAGCCGCCCATGAACCGGCGCTCGCCGTTGAAGACGTGCATCGAGCCGCCGCGCCCGCCGCTGGTCCCGTCGACGCGGCCGAAGAGCTCGGCCATCACCCGTTTCGGGTCGGTGCCCCGGGCGATTGCGTGGCCGTGGGTCCGGTAGGCCCCGATCAGGTAGTCGTCCTCGCGCATCACCGAGGTCGTGCCGACGATCGTCGCCTCCTCGCCGATCGCCAGATGGAGGAAGCCGCCCGCTTTGGCCCGCTGATACTGACGCCCCGCCTCCTCCTCAAAACGGCGGATCAGGGCCATCTGGCGGAGCAGCTCGTAACAGGTGGAAGCGTCAGGCAACTTGGCCACGACCTGACCTTAGCTTGCGGCCGCGACCGCCTCGTCGAGTCTGTCGTCGCCCCAGAACACCTCGCCGTCGACGACGAGCGATGGGACGCCGAACACACCCAGCTCGGCGGCATCGTCGGTCGCCTCCCGCAGCGCCCCCTTGACCCCGTCGGTCCCGGCCGCCTTCTCGACCGCGCGCGGGTGAAGCTCGCAGGCGGCGGCGGCGATCAACACGCTTTCGGGGTCGCTGAGGTCGCGACCGGCGGCGAAGGCCTGGCGGAACCCGGCGAGCGCGAAGGAGACGGTGCGGCCGGTCTGCTTGGCGAACGTCGCGACCCGCATCGCGAACAGCGTGTTGCCCGGGAACGGATCCGGCCAGACGAGCGGCGGCAGCCCGTACTCCGAGGCCCTCCGCTCGACGTCCGCCAACCCCTCGGCGCGGCCGGGGCCGTTGGCCCAGGAGTCGCGGTCGAAGCGCTGGAAGAGGCCGCCGAGCAGGATCGGCATCCACTCGGGCTGGTCGAGGCCGGCCTCGGCGAAGACGCCGCTGACCCGCTCCGCGGACAGGTACGCGTAGGGGCTGCCAAGGTCGAAGTAGAAGCTGGTCGGGGGGGACGAGGCGGGAATGGGTGGACCCTAAGGAATGCGTCCAGGGCACGCGAAGATCCCCGCGGCTGGGCGACGGCGAAAAGACCTAAGCGTGGATCGCCCAGCCGTCGACGGCGCGGGCGGCATCGAGGATCGCCTCGGAGATCGTCGGGTGGGGGTGGGGCATCTCGGCCAGCTCCTGGTAGCCGCCCTCGAGGGCGATCACCGCGACCAGCTCGGCGATCATGTCGCAGGCCCGGTTGCCGACGATGTGGGCGCCGAGGATCTCACCGTACTTTGAGTCGACGACCAGCTTGACGAGTCCCTGTTTGTCGTCGTAGACGGTGGCGCCGCCGACCCCGCCCAGTTTCTGCTTGCCGATCTTCAGATCGTGCCCGGCCTCCTTCGCCGCCGTCTCGGTCAGGCCGACGCTCGCGACCTGGGGATGGCAGAAGGTGGCGCCGGCGACCAGGTTCTGGTTGACCGGGTCGGTCTTCTCGCCTGCGGCATGTTCGACCGCGACGACGCCCTCCTCCGAGGCCTTGTGGGCGAGCGCCTTGGCGTGGACCAGGTCACCGATCGCGTAGACCTTCGAATTCGACGTCTGCCCGAACTCGTCGACCTTCACCTTGCCGTTCTCCTCGAGCTCGACCCCGGCCTCGTTCAGGCCGAGGCCCTCGACGTCGGCGACGCGGCCGCCGGCGATGCAGAGGTGGTCGACCTCGGCCGACTCGCCGCCGTAGGTGAACTTGACCGAGCTCTTGCCAGCTTCGACGTTCTCGACGGGCGTCCCGGTCGAGATCGTGATGCCCTGTTTCTTGAAGACCCGTTCGACGACCTTCGCCATGTCCTTGTCCTCGGCCGGAAGGATCTGGTCGAGCATCTCGATCAGCAGCACCTCGGTCCCGAAGCGCACGTAGGCGGAGGCGATCTCCGAGCCCGAGGCGCCGGCGCCGACGACGGCGATCTTCTTCGGCTGCTCGGGGAGGGACCAGGCCCCCCAGGTGTCGACGACGCGGTCGCCGAACTCGGCACCCGGGATCGGAAGCGCCACCGAGCCGGTCGCGAGGATCACCGCGCCCGCCTCGTAGACGTCGTCGCCGACCTTGACGTTGGCGTCGGCGTCGAGGATTCCCTCGCCCTCGATCAGCGTCACCTTGTCCTTGTCCCAGAGCATCTTCACCCCGTTGGAGAGCGACTCCGAGACCGCGGCGCGGCGCTTCTCGAGCGCATCCCAGTCGATCGAGATGTCCTTGACCGCGATTCCGAGATCGGCCCCGTTGCGGACGTCGTCGTAGAGCTCGGCGGTGCGCAGCACGGTCTTGGCCGGAATGCAGGCGTAGTTGAGGCACCGGCCGCCGGGCTTGTCACGCTCGACCACGGCCGTCTTCTTCCCGAGCTGGGCGGCGCGGATCGCCGCGACGTAGCCGCCGGGCCCGCCGCCGATCACGATCACGTCGTAGGAATCAGCCACAGCCCCGAGCCTATAGAAATGAAAGCCCCGCCTCCTCCGCTTCGCGTCCGGGGGCGGGGCCACTCTGGCGCATCAGCGCCGCTCGCGAAGAATCAGACGATGACGCTCGCTAATTGGCGATCCGAGTTGCCCTTGGGCGCTGGTTAGTCGGTTCTCCGACTTGGCATCTGGATCCGCGCCATCGCCTTCACCATCAGCCAGAAGAAGGTGCCGGAGATCGCCAGCAGGGCGAGGGTCGCGATCACCTGGGGGACGCTCGCCGCCTGCGCCGCGAGGCCGAAGACGGCGCTGAAGATCAGCAGGACGAGGATCATCTGGAACCCGAGCACGGCCCAGTAGCGGGCGCGCCACATGCCCCAGCTCATCGTCCCGAGCAGCAGGGCCGGCACGAGGATCTGCCCCAGCGCCGGTTTGTCGCCTTCGACCTTTGCCCCGGTGAGGTATCCGACGATGATCGAGACGGCAATCACGCCGACGAGCACCGCCGCCACCGTCACAACCAAGGGCCGGCCGCCCTCGGCGAGCGGCTCGAGCGCCTCGCGGGCCTCTTGGTTGCGCTCCTCGGCACGGGCATAGCCGGCTTCCATCCGCTCCCGGGCCGACGGCCCGGCGCTCCGCTCCTTTCGCTTCCGCCTAGCCACCGGGCGGCACCGGGCGCATCGCTTCGGCCGCATCCTGCGGCCGCTCGGCGTCGCGGATCGCCCGCACGGCCCCGATTCTGGTGGCGCCGGCCGCCACCACCTCGGCCATTCTGTCGGGGTCGATACCGCCAATCGCGAAGAACGGGCGGGCGGCATTGGCCCTCGCGTACTCGACGAGACCGAGCCCGACCCCCGGCCTGCCCTGTTTGGTCGGCGTCTCCCAGATCGGGCCGACGCTGATGTAGTCGACCGGCTCCACGGCGGCGGCATCGATCTGATCCTCGGAGTGCGTGGAGAGGCCGATGATCGCCTCCGGCCCAAGAATCCGGCGTGCCTCGGCGGCCGGCATGTCGTCCTGGCCGAGGTGGACGCCGTCGGCGTCGCAGACGCGGGCGAGGTCGGGATCGTCGTTGACGATGAAGAGGGCGCTGTGGGTGTCACAGAGCCGGCGGAAGGTGCCGGACGAGCGGGCGATCGCGTCCTCGTCGACCTTCTCGCGGAGCTGGACGATGTCGGCGCCGCCGGTCAGCGCCGCCTGCAATAGCCGTTCGGGATCCTCCCCGCGCGGCAGCGCCTCGCAGACGAAGTAGAGCCGCGCGGTGCGCAGCCTCTCCCGCCGCAGCGGGCCGATCGTCTCGGGCGGAGCAAGGCTCACCCTTCGATTATGGCTTGAGCGAGCCTCCGGAGGGGTAGCATCGGTGGTGAACGGGAGCCCTGGGCTGAGAGGGTGGCATCGTGGCCACCGACCGTCTGACCTGATCCGGGTAATGCCGGCGGAGGCAAGTTGAGCGAAAGAGCAAGTTTCGATCTGGTGGTTGTGGGAGCCGGGGTGATCGGCCTCAGCTGCGCCTGGCGCGCCGCGCAGCGCGGCGCCGTGGTCGCCGTCGTCGACCGTTCCGTGCCCCCGGCGGGCGCGACCCGGGTCGCCGCCGGGATGCTGGCGCCGGTCGGCGAGCTGACCTTCGGCGAGCCCGAGCTGCTGCGGATGACCCTCGCTGCGGCCGAGCTCTACCCCGAGTTCGTCGCCGAGCTCGAGTCGGCCTCGGGGGTGGCGACCGGCTTCACCCGGATCGGCGCCCTCCACGTCGCCCTCGACCGCGACGAGGCGGCGGAACTGCGACGCGTCCACGACCTCCAGCGCACGCTCGGACTCGACGCCGAGTGGCTCAGCACCCGCGGCTGCCGTCAGCTCGAGCCGGGGCTGGCCCCGTCCTTCGCCGGCGGCGTGCTGGCGGCGGGCGAGGCCGCGGTCGACCCCCGCGCCCTGACCGTCGCTCTGTTGGCGGCGATTGAGCACGAGGGAGTCGAGCTGAGGATCGGCGAGGTCGACGACGCCCTGCTCGAAGGCGAGCGGGTGGTCGGAGTCCGGACCACCGCCGGAGAGGAGCTTTCCGCCGAATTCGGTCCTCCTCGCCACCGGCGCCGACGCGGGCCGCACCGAGTGGCTCCCCGAGGCCGGCCGACCACCGGTCCGCCCGGTCAAGGGCCAGGTCCTCGAGCTCGGCCCGCGCGGAGGCGGGCCGCCGCCATGCGAGCGGATCGTCGCCTCCGAGCGCGTCTATCTGGTCCCGCGCGAGGACGGCCGCCTGATAGTCGGCGCGACGGTCGAGGAGCAGGGCTTCGACACCGCGGTCACCGCCGGCGGGGTAAACGAGCTGCTCCGTGAGGCGTACCGGCTGGTTCCCGACGTTGCCGAGATGGAGCTGCTCGAGGCCGCCGCCGGGCTCCGGCCCGGCACGCCCGACAACCTGCCGAGGGTGGGCCCGAGCCCTCTCGATGGCCTGCTCTGGGCCTGCGGCCACTTCCGCAACGGGATCCTGATGGCGCCGCTAGCCGCCGCAGAGATCACCGGCCTGCTTGCCGCCGAGACGACCGGGGCGCTGCGATGAGGATCGAGCTCAACGGGAAGGCCTGCGAGCTCCCTTCGGGCGCGACGTTGGCCGACGCCGTCCACGCGAGCGGCGCCGATCCCGGCGCCCGCGGGGTCGCGGTCGCGCTCGACGGCGAGGTCGTGCCGCAGTCGGGATGGGCGGAAACGGCGCTTCGTGACGGGCAGCAGGTCGAGGTCCTGGCCGCGATCCAGGGAGGCGCGGACACCTGGGAGCTCGCCGGCCGCGAGTGGGGCTCGCGCCTGATCGCCGGCACCGGAGGGTTCCGCTCGCTCGAGCAGATGGAATCGGCGCTGCTCGCCTCCGGGGCCGAGATCGTCACGGTGGCTCTGCGCCGGATCGACCCCGATGCGGGCGGGTCTGTCCTCGACGTCCTCGAGCGACTCGGCCTCGAGGCGCTGCCCAACACCGCCGGGTGCTTCACCGCGCGCGACGCGGTCCGCACCGCGCGGCTCGCCCGCGAGGCGTTCGGGACCGAGTGGATCAAGCTCGAGGTGATCGGCGACGACCGCACCCTCTACCCGGACGCGGTCGAGCTTCTCGACGCCGCCGAGACCCTCGTCGGCGAGGGCTTCACCGTCCTCCCCTACACCAATGACGACCCGATCCTCGCCCGCCGATTGGAGGAGGTGGGGTGCGCCGCGGTGATGCCGCTCGGCTCGCCGATCGGCTCCGGCGCCGGCATCCGCAACCCGTACAACATCGCGATCATCGCCGAACGCGCCGGCGTGCCGGTCGTTCTCGACGCCGGCATCGGGACCGCCTCCGACGCCGCGCTGGCGATGGAGCTCGGCTGCGACGCGGTGATGGCCGCCAGCTCGATCTTCGGTGCCGAGGACCCGGATGCGATGGCGGCCGCCCTGCGCGGCGCCGTCGAGGCCGGCCACGCCGCCCGCCGCGCCGGCCGCATCCCACGCCGCACCCACGCCGAGGCCTCGACGCCGGAAGAGGGTCTGCCGGACCTCTCGTGAGCGCGAGCTCTTGATCTAGAGCGCGGGTACCATGAGCAACCTTGCCCCTGTAGCTCAGTTGGTTAGAGCGGCGGCCTTTTAAGCCGCGCGGCGCGGGTTCGAATCCCGCCGGGGGCATTTGCCCAGGGACGACCAGGAGCTGCTGCGCTCACCAGTCGACGTCGAGGCCGAAGACGACCGCCGGCTCGACCGGATCCACGCCGAGGTCGAGATGGGGTTCGACGCGCTGCGGGAGATCGAGGACGGGGTCTCGATCTTCGGCTCGGCCCGGGTTCCGGAGGGCCACCGCTGGTACGAGCTCTGCCGGCAGACCGCCGGTCTGCTCGCCGAGAGCGGCCTGACCGTGATCACCGGCGGCGGCCCGGGTCTGATGGCGGCGGCGAATCGGGGGGCGACCGAGGCCGGGGGCCGATCGGTCGGCCTCAACATCGAGCTCCCCAACGAGCAGCAGCCGAACCCCTTCGCCAACCTGCCGCTCCACTTCCACTACTTCTTCGCCCGCAAGCTGATGTTCGTCCGCTACGCGCGCGCCTTCGTCATCTTCCCCGGCGGCTTCGGGACGCTCGACGAGATGTTCGAGAGCCTCAACCTGATCGAGACCGGCCGGGTGGCGCACTTCCCGACGATCCTCGTCGACAGGGGCTTCTGGGCGCCGCTACTGGGGTGGGTCGATGACACGCTCGAGGACGACGGGCTTATCTCGACAGTGGACAAGGAGATGCTGAAGGTCGTCGACACCCCGCGGGAGGTCTGCGAGCATGTCCTCCACGCTTGCTCGGCCCAGCGGAACGCGGCCTGAGTAGCTACAGCTAGGCGTCGGATGAAGCGGCCGACAGCTGCTCCGCCAACCGTCGCAGGGACTTGGCATTGGCGCTGCGGGTGACCGCGCGGGTGATCGGCCCCATCAATCGCTCGCTCGCCGGCGCCTGCAGCCAGGCGAGCTCGAAGCTGATCGAGGTGCCGCCGCCATCGACGGGCTCGAGCACGTAGGTCCCCTGCGTCAGCCGCCTGCCGTTCGCCCCCGTCGCCCGCTCGGCGTTGCGGCGCGGCAGTTCCGACTCGATCACCTCCATCTCGAGCCAGTCCTCCGGCCCCGGCTTCTTGACCCGCATCCGGGCCCTCGCGCCGACGCCCCGCTCCGGCCCCGAGGTCTCCCAATCGACGAGGAAGTGGTCGGTGAAGGCCTCGTGGTTGGCGAGGACGTCGAGGTGTTCGAAGACCTCCTCAGGAGACTGCGGCACCTCGATTGAGACGGTGACTGGTCGCATGCCGAGTCCTAGTGCCGGAAGTGGCGGTGCTTGGTGAAGACCATCGCGACCCCCGCGGCGTCGCAGGCCTCGATCACCTCGGCGTCACGTTTCGAGCCCCCGGGCTGGATCACCGCGGTGGCGCCGGCCTCGATAGCGAGTTCGGGGCCGTCGGCGAACGGGAAAAAGGCGTCCGAGGCGATCACCGATCCGGCGAGTAGGGCGTCGGCGGCGTCGCCGCGGGCGTCGCGGCACTTCTCGACCGCCAGCCGGACCGAGTCGACGCGGCTCATCTGGCCGGCGCCGATCCCGATCGTCGCGCTCTCGCGACCGAGGACGATCGCGTTCGAGCGGACGCGGCGGACCACGGTCCAGGCGAAGCAGAGGTCGTCCCACTGCTCATCGTTCGGCTCGGCCTCGGTGACGACCTCCATCATCTCCCGCGGCTCGGGGTCACCGTCGTGGGTCTGGATCAGGAGGCCGCCGCGAACCCTTTTGATGTCGCGTTCACCGGGGTTCGGCCCCCGCCGCTCCTCATCGCAGAGGATCCGGATCGCCTCCTTCTGCTGAAGCACCTCGAGGGCGCCGTCCTCGAACCCGGGGGCGATCAGGACCTCGACGAAGTTCTTGTGCAGGGCCTCGGCGAGCTCGACTCCGACCGGCCGGTTCAGCGCTATGACGCCCCCGAACGCCGACAGCGGGTCGCAGGCAAGCGCCCGCTGGTATGCCTCGAGGGCATCCGCCCCGACGGCGGCGCCACAGGGGTTGTTGTGCTTGACGATCGTGCAGGCCGGATCCTTCAGGTCGTCGGTCAGCGCCCGCGCCGAGTCGAGGTCGAGGACGTTGTTGAAGGACAGCGCCCGGCCGTGCAGCTTCGAGATCCCCGAGAGGGTGTGGCTGCGGACCCCGACTTCGGAGTAGAGCGCCGCCCGCTGGTGCGGGTTCTCGCCGTAGGCGAGGTCGAGCTCCTTCTCGAGCGCGATCGCCAGGTGCTCGGGGAAGTCCTCGTAGGAGAGCGAGAACCAGCGGCTGATCGCCGCGTCATAGCGCGCCGTCTGGGCGAACGCCTCGTTCGCCAACCAGTGCCGGGTCGAGGCAGAGATCTCGCCGCCGGTCTCCTCGAGCTCGGCGCAGACGGCGTCGTAGGACTCGGGCTTGACGACGACGGCGACGCCGGCGTGGTTCTTCGCGGCGGCGCGGATCATCGTCGGGCCGCCGATGTCGATGTTCTCGATCGCCAGGTCGGGCTCGACCTCGTGGCCCTTGATCGTCTCCTCGAAGGGGTAGAGGTTGACGCAGACGAGGTCGATCGGCTCGATCCGCTCGCGCTTGAGGGTCGCCATGTGCTCGGGGTCGTCCCGGCGGGCGAGCAGCGCCGCGTGCAGGCGCGGGTGGAGGGTCTTGACCCGGCCGTCGAGGAGCTCCTCCTGGCCGGTCAGCTCGGAGACGTCGGAGACCTCGAGCCCGGCCTCGCGCAGCGCCGCGGCGGTGCCGCCGGTCGAGATGATCTCTACCCCGATGGCTGCGAGTTCCTTGGCGAAGTCCGCGACCCCGGTCTTGTCGGAGACCGAGATCAGCGCCCGGCGCACCCGGATCACGCCGTCGCTCGCGGCCTCCTCTGTGGTCTGTGTCTGGGAGTCACTCATCGACGAGGACCGCAGAAGGGTCCTTCGCGTCGATCCTAACCATGCCCCCCGCGATCATGCGGATCGCCTCCGGGTAGAGCTCGTGCTCGACGGCGTGGACCGCCGCCTCGAGCGCGTCGCGGTTGCGATCCGCCGGAATCGCGACCTCGCGCTGGGCGATCGACGGGCCCGTGTCGACGCCCTCGTCGACGAAGTGGACGGTGACCCCGGTGACCTCGACGCCCGCCTCGAGCGCCTGCCCGATCGCGTCGAGGCCGGGGAAGGAGGGCAGCAGCGCCGGGTGGACGTTGACGATGCGGTTGCGGAAGCGGGCGATGAATGGCTCGCTGAGGAGCTGCATGTAGCCGGCGAGGGCGACCAGGTCGGCGCCCCGGCCCTCGATCCAATCGGCCATCGCGGCGTCGCGCGACGCCCGATCCGGATGATCCTCGCCGGCGAAGATCTCCGTCGCCACCCCTGCCGCGCGGGCGCGCTCGAGCGCAAGGGCCTCGGGCTTGTCGGACCCGACCCCGACGACCTCGATCCCCTCGCGGCCGTGGAGCGTGTCGAGGATCGCCTGCAGGTTCGTCCCCGATCCCGAGGCGAGGACGACTAGGCGGAACATGGCACTGCGCATTTCCGCGTCGTCGGTCGCTTGCGTGCGATGCACGCCACGCTCCCTGCGTCCTTGACCCGGTTGGCCATGTTTCGCCTAGCTTGCTGGTACCACGGCGACGCTCTCCAGCGCGAATTTCCCGTTCGCGTCCTCGGGGTCGCCGAGCGGGTAGCGGCCCGTGAAGCAGGCGTCGCAGTGGTCTTCGGGGGAGCCGCCGATCGCCTCGTAGACGCCCTCCATCGAGAGGTAGGCGAGCGAGTCGGCGCCGAGCTCGTCGGCGATCTGCTCGATCGTCCGCCCGTGGGCGATCATCTCCTCGCTGGTCGACATGTCGATTCCGTAATGGCACGGGTGGCGGATCGGCGGGGCGCTGATCCGCAGGTGGACCTCGCTCGCGCCCGCCTCGCGGAGCATCCCGACGATCTGGCGGGTCGTGTTGCCGCGGACGATCGAGTCGTCGACGACGACGATCCGCCGGCCGGCGACGATCTCCGGCAGCGGGTTGAACTTCAGCCGCAGGCCGCGTTTGCGGAGCTCCTGGCCGGGCTGGATGAAGGTCCGGGCGACATAGCGGTTCTTGATCAGGCCGTCGTCGCGGGGCAGCCCAGAGGCCCTCGCGAACCCGGCCGCGGCGGGGTTGCCCGAGTCCGGGACCGAGATCACCAGGTCGGCCTCGACCGGCGCCTCGCGCCAGAGGATCTCCCCCATTTTCCCCCGCACCTGCTGGAGGACCTTGCCCTCGAGGCGGCTGTCGGGACGCGAGAAGTAGATGTGCTCGAAGACGCATGTGGCGGGCCGGGATGCCTTGACAACCTGGCGGGTCTCGAGACCGCGCTCGGTCAGCGAGACCATTTCCCCCGGTCGGACCTCGCGCAGGAGCTCGGCGCCGATGATGTCGAAGGCGCAGCTCTCGGAGGCGACGACGAAGCGGTCGCCGAGCCGGCCGAGCGAGAGCGGCCGGACGCCATGGGGGTCGCGGAAGGCGACGATCGCGCGCTTCGTCATCGCCACCGTCGAGTAGGCGCCGCGGAGGCGGGGCATCACGTCGGCGACGACGTCCTCGATGTAGCGGGCGCCGTTGGAGGAGAGGAGGGCGGCGATGATCTCCGAGTCGGAGGTGCCGCGGAACGCGAGGCCGCTCTCCTTCAGCTCGCCCCAGAGCTCGACCGCGTTGGTCAGGTTGCCGTTGTGGGCGAGGGCGATCTCGCGGCCGTCGTCACGCCAGACCGGCTGCGCGTTCTCCCAGGAGCCGCCGCCCGTCGTCGAGTAGCGGACGTGGCCGATCGCCATGTCGCCGGCGAGCGCGCGCAGCTTCTCCTCGTCGAAGACCTGGGAGACGAGACCGGAGTCGCGCATGGTCGTAATGTGGCCGCCCTCGCAGGTCGCGATCCCTGCCGACTCCTGACCGCGATGCTGGAGCGCATAGAGGCCGAAGTAGGCGAGGCGGGCGACATCGTGTCCCGGCGCGTATACGCCGAAGACGCCGCACTCGTCGCGCGGTCCATCGCGCTCGGTGAGAGGCAGCTCGTTCAAATGGGAAGGGGCGCGCTTTCCTCGTCTCGGAAAAAAGACATGACGCGCAGGCGTATCGCCTACCCCGGGAGGGTACCAACGGGCAGGGACCGCTAGATCTAGGTTCCTCCCCGGCCCTTCAGCTTGATCCGCTGCCGCTCGTCGGTGATCTTCCCGGCAATGTCGGTGGTGCGGGCGGTCATCAGCGGTCGCAGGGCCTCCTTCGGCCCGATCCGCCCGAGGCGTCGCAGGATCGGTTTGGAGATCTGCGCCCGGAAGACGGTCGGCTGGCCCGGTGTCACCACTCGCGGCCGGCCGCCGCTGATGCCGACGATCAGAACGTGGTTCTTCGGCTTCTTCGAGCTGTGCGGCCGTTTCGGCGCACCCCGCACCGGCCAGCTGACCTGGCCGAAGACCTGGACCGTTGCCACCGAGCTGACCGTCACCGAGACCTCGATCGACTTCTTCTTCACCTTCGTCGTGAACGAGGTCTTGACCAGGGGGCAGGGGTCGATCGTGCCTTTGCTCCGCGGACAGCCGTCCTGTGTTTCGTCGCCGAAGCCGTCACCGTCGATGTCGGGCTCGACGACGCCGACGATCGGCACCCGGGCCTGCGCCCCGGCGGCGAACTGGTAGGTGGAGCCGACGGCGACCACGCCGTTGTAGGCCCAGGAGTGATCGTCGGGGTTGCCGGTGACGCAGGAGAAATACCCGCCGCCGGCGGGAATCGACCCGAAACGGTCTCCCGCCTTGACCGGGATCCTGATCTTGAAGGCGTTGGGGCCAAAGCCGGCGGTTTCTTCGCCGGAGGCGCCGACGAGCTGAAATTTCCCAGCCGAGTCCCCGGCGCGGAAGACGCCGATCCGGGCCGGAGCCGGGCTCGCGCTGAGCGACTTGATCTTCCAACTGGTGAGGATCCCTTCGCCCGGAACGGTCAGCGGCAGGGTGCCGGCGCCCGCGGCGACGGATTCGGGAACTTCGACGAAGCCCCCGGTCAGGTGTTCCGCCCCGCATTCGTTCCCGACTTCAGTGGCGGCCGAGGCAGCCGCCGGCGCGAGCAGCGCCGCGAGGGCGACAGCGGAGACGCAGGCCGCGATCTTCCGCCCGAGCATCTGCTCAGGCGCCTCAGGGCCCGCCGGTGAGCCTGAGTGTCTTCTTGACTTTGCTGCTGACGTTGGCCACGTTGGTCGAGTTCACCGTGATCTTCAGCGGCAGCTTCTTTCGCTTGGGCAGCGATCTCAGCGCCGATTTGAGCCGGCCGGGGAACTTGAGGATGAAGTGCCCCAGTTTGCCGGGCGTCAGTTCGTGGGTCACCGGCTTCAGCTTCGTCGACGCCGAGACAGTGGCCCCCTTCGGGAGCTTCACCGAGCCCGCAACCTTGACATTGGCAGGGGCGGTGGCGACGACCAGGACCACGACCTTGCCCTGACTCTGAACGGCAAAGGTGTCGAGGCCGACCGGCGAGCAGTCGGTCTGGACCGCCGCGCTCTGCGGACACCCGTCCTGCGTCTCGTCTCCGTAGCCATCACCGTCGGCGTCGGGCTCGATCACCGCCGCGACCGGCACCCGGGCTGCGCTCGTGATTTCGGCGAATTTGATCGTCCCGCCTATGGGACGGTCTTCGAGGGATGTTCCGATCACCCCTTCGGGTTCTCCCGGGCCGGCTTCGCACACGAAGGTCACCTGCGTTTCGGTGGGTCCGAATTTGAACAGTGGCCCATGAATGGCGAGCCTTTCCCCGGGCTTGACCGGCATTCTCACGTCGAGAGAGCTCGCACCCTGGGTCACGTTGACGGTCGCTTCCTGGCTGACGACGAATTCGGGGCCACTCAGCGGACGCAACACCTTCACCGTCTGCGGGATGGCAATCGGGAGCGGGAGAGAGACGTTGAATTTCACCTTCGTGATCACGCCACTCGTCGGAGCGTCGAGGGGAAGAGTGCCGAATTTGCTCAGCTCGGCCAGTGTCAATTTGGGAACGGCGGAGCCGGCCGAGCAGTTGTCGCCGAATTCGACCGAGGCCGAGGCCGAAGGGACTCCAATCGCGCAGGCGATTGCGACCAGCGTCGTGAGGGATACCGCATACCGCCAAGCCATCTTCCGCTCCTTGTTCGTTTCCGCACCACCCTATTCGGCCGCACCGACGTTCCTCGACAGCGCCGGCGCGAACTTGAGCGCGGTCTTGCCTCGCTCGTCAGATGTCCAAGAGGCCCGACAGCGAGTGCCAGGCGCGCTCCGCAGTCTCGAGGCCGACGGCGATGCTGCGGTCGCCGGCGGCGATCTCGATCGCGGCGCCGCCGACCCTGCCGAGGTGAATTGCGCCCAGCGCGTCGAGGTTGGCGCGCTCGCCGCTGACCAAGAAGCCGCCGCTTCCCTCCCCGAACAGGGCCTCCTTCGGCGAGCAGCCCCGGTCGCGCAGCGGTTGCAGGTCGACCTCGCAGCCGATCCCATCGCCGATCGCGCACTCGGCCAGGGCGCAGGCGAGGCCGCCGTCGCTGATGTCGTGGGCGGAGGCGAGCCGGCCGGCGCGGACCGCGTCGCGGATACTCGCGCAGGCGGCGGCGACCGCCGCGATGTCGGGCTCCGGGAGGCCGGTCTCGAGGGCACCCCGCTGCTTGGCCAGCTCGGAGCCGGCGAAGGTGGGGGTGAAAGGGCCGACGAGGCCGATCGCGTCGCCCTCGGCGGCGAAGGAGCTGCCGGCGCCGGGGTCGGGATCCGGCAGCTCGCCGACCATCCCGATCACCGGGGTCGGATAGATCGGGCCCTGGGGCCCCTCGTTATAGAGGGAGACGTTGCCGCCGACGACCGGGAGGCCGAGGGCCTCGCAGGCTTCGGCGAGGCCGGAAACGGCGCGGTCGAGCTGCCAGGCGCCCGTCGGCTTCTCCGGGTTGCCGAAATTGAGGCAGTTGGTGACCCCGAGCGGCTCCGCCCCGACGCAGGCCAGGTTCTGGACGCACTCGAGCACGGCCTCGATCGTGCCGGCGTGGGGGTCGCAGGCGACCCGCCGCCCATTGCCGTCGATCGAGACCGCGATCGCACCGCAATCGGCCTCGGGCGTTGCGAGGACGGCGGCGTCGGCGGACCCCGGTCGGCGCGCGGTCCGCGAGCCGACCACCGAGTCGTACTGCTCGAAGGCCCAGCGCTTGGAGGCGATGCTCGGCGAGGCGAGCAGGGCGAGCAGGGTCTCCTCCGCCGAGGTGCCCTCCTCGAGAGTGACCCGGTTGCCGTAGATCCACCCCTCAGGCGCGGCCGGCTCGAGGTCGTAGAGGGGGCAGCCGTCGACCAGTGCCTCGACCGGCATCTCACCGACCACGTCCTCACCGCGGAGGATCCGGATCGCGCCGGTGTCGGTGACGACGCCGATCTCCGCCGCCCCGGTCTGCCACTTCTCGCAGACCGCGAGGACCTCGGCGACCTTCGCCGGCTCGACGACGCCGAGCATCCGCTCCTGTGACTCGGAGACCATGATTTCGAACGGCTCCATGTCGGCCTCGCGCAGCGGCACCCGGCCGACGTCGAGGTCGATCCCGACCCCGCCCGCCGCCGCCATCTCTCCCGCCGATGAGGTGAGGCCGGCGGCGCCGAGGTCCTGGAGGGAGACCAGCAGGTCGCGCTCGAGGAGCTCGAGGCAGCACTCGAGCACCTTCGACTCCTCGAACGGGTCGCCGATCTGGACCGTCGGCCGCTTCGCGTCGTCGCCCTCGCCGAGCTCGGCCGAGGCCAGCACCGAGGCGCCGCCGATCCCGTCGCGCCCGGTCGAGGCGCCCATCAGGACCACCGCGTTGCCGACCCCGGCGGCGGCGGCCCGGACCATCTCGTCCTTGCGCGCGATTCCGACGCACATCGCGTTGACCAGGCAGTTGTGCTCGTAGGGGGCCTCGAAGTAGATCTCGCCGCCGACCGTCGCCACCCCGATCGAGTTGCCGTAGTGGCCGATCCCGCGCACCGCGCCGTCGAGCAGGAACCGAGAGCGCTTGGAGTCGAGCTCGCCGAAGCGGAGGCTGTCGAGGATCGCGATCGGCCGCGCCCCGAGGGCGAAGACGTCGCGGAGGATGCCGCCGACCCCGGTCGCCGCCCCCTCGAACGGTTCGACCGCGCTGGGGTGGTTGTGGGACTCGACCTTGAAGGCGATCGCCTGGCCGTTGCCGACGTCGACCGCGCCGGCGTTCTCGCCGGGCCCCATCACCACCCGCTCGCCCTCGGTCGGCAGCCGGCGCAGGAGCTTGCGCGAGTGCTTGTAGGAGCAGTGCTCGGACCAGAGCAGGCTGAACATCGCCAGCTCGACGTCGTTGGGCTCGCGCCCGATCTTCTCGACGATCAGCTCGTACTCGGAGTCGGTGAGGCCGAGCTCGCGGTGTTTGGCCGTCCCCTGAATCAACCGCCGCCTCCTCTGCTCTCGCTCGGGCCAGAAGAAACAGAGATGGACTGGCCCTCGCTCCCGCGTCCGGGGGCGGCGGGGGCCGCGGCGAGCTCGGCGAGGCGGCGGAATATGTGAAGGCCGTCGGTGGATCCGGTCAGCGGGTCGACCGCGTGCTCGGGGTGGGGCATCAGGCCGACCACGTTGCCGGCCTCGTTGCGGACGCCGGCGATGTCGCGGGCCGAGCCGTTCGGGTTCTGCCCCGGTCGCGTAGCGGAACGCCACCTGGCCGTCGACCTCGATCCGGTCCAAGGCCTCGGGCGGGGCGTAGTAGCGGCCTTCGCCGTGCTTGACCGGTATCGAGAGGGTCGCGCCGTCGGCGTCGATCAGGTCGACCTGTCGGCAGAGGAACCGGAGGTCCTCGTTTCGCAGCAGCGCGCCGGGCAGCAGCCCCGCCTCGCAGAGCACCTGGAACCCGTTGCAGATCCCGAGCACGGGCCCGCCGGCTGCGGCGAACTCGGCGACCGACTCCATCGCCGGCGAGAACCGCGCGATCGCCCCCGCCCGCAGGTAGTCGCCGTAGGAGAAGCCACCGGGAACGACCACCGCGTCGACGTCCCCGAGGTCACGCTCCTCGTGCCAGAGGAGCCTCGCCTCGCCGAGGAGCGAGCAGGCATGGACGGCGTCCCGCTCGTCGCAGGAGCCGGGGAACTGAAGGACCCCCCACTTCATGAAACGCCGACTCCTCTGCTCTCGCTCGGGCCAGGAGAAGCAGATAAGGACTGGCCCTCGCTCCCGCGTCCGGGGCGGCTGGATCAGGCATCAACCTGTTCGATCTCGAAATCCTCGATCAGCGGGTTGGCGAGCAGCTTCGAGCAGAGCTCCGAGAGCCGCTCGGGGTCCTCCGCCTCGAGCTCGACCATGCGGCCGACCCGCACGTGCTCGATCCCCTCGAACCCGAGTGCCGGCAGCGCCCGCTCGACCGCCTTCCCCTGCGGGTCGAGGATGCCCTCCTTCGGCCGGATCAGGACTCGCGCCTTCACGCTCGCCAATCTAGCGGGCCGGCCCGCGGGTTCTGTCCTACGATGGCGGCGTGAGCCACCCCGAGGTCCTTGCGGCCGCCACCGAGCCGTACTCCGACGGCGATTCCGTCGAGAACCCGGTCACCGGCGAGCGGGGGATTCTGCTCAAGGCGCCGTGGCAAGGCGAGGACCCATCACTCGAGGCCGAGCTCCACGTCCAGCCGGGAGGCGCGGTCGCGGGCGAGCATCTCCACGAGAATTTCGACGAGCGATTCGCCGTCGAGGCGGGCCGGATCGGGTTCAAGCTCGACGGAAAGGAGTCGGCCGCCGGCCCCGGAGAGGTGGTCGAGATCCCGCGCGGGAGCTGGCACGACTGGTGGAACGCCGGCGACGAGGAGGAGGCCGTGGCGCGGGTCTTCGTATCCGACGGGACCCGCTTCCTGCTGATGATCGAGAACCTCTTCGGCCTCGCCCGCGATGGCCACACGAACGGGAAGGGGATGCCCGACCCACTCCAGCTGACGATGTTCGCGACCGAGTTTCGCGATGTGCTCGTGTTCAAGCGGCCGCCGGCCGCCGTCCAATCGCTCCTCTTCGGGGCCCTGCGTCCGATCGCAAGGGGCCGGGGCTACCACGGGACCTACCCGCAGTACGGCCGTTCGCTGCTCAGAACTGGCGCTCGGTGACCCGCTCGTAGGCCTCGACGTACTTGGCCCGGGTCTGCTCGACGACGTCGGCCGGCAGCTCGGGAGCCGGGGGCGTGTGGTCCCAGCCGGCCTCGTCGGCCCAGTCGCGGACGAACTGCTTGTCGAAGGAGGGCTGGGTGGCGCCGGGCTGGTAGCGGTCGGCGGGCCAGAAGCGTGAGGAGTCGGGGGTCAGGACCTCGTCGGCGAGGACTATCTCCGCCCCGGCATGTCGCCCGAACTCGAACTTGGTGTCGGCGAGGATGATCCCCCGCTCCGAGGCATGCTCGGCGCCGCGCGAGTAGACCTCGATCGAGATCCGTCGCAGCTCCTCCATCAGCGCCCGGTCGCCGATGATCTCCGCCGCCCGGTCGAAGTCGATGTTCTCGTCGTGGTCGCCGATCTCGGCCTTCGTCGCCGGGGTGAAGATCGGCTCCGGCAGGCGGTCGGACTCGAGCAGGTTCTCCGGCAGCTCGATCCCGCAGACTGCGCCGCCCTGGCGGTATTCCTTCCAGCCCGACCCCGAGAGATAGCCGCGGACGACGCACTCGATCGGGTACATCTCCAACCGCCGAACCCGCATCGCCCTTTCGGCGACCTCCTCCGGCACGTCGTCGGAGACGAAGTGGTTGGGGACGATGTCTCCGGTCAGCTCGAACCAGAATTCCGAGATCCGGTTCAGGACCTTCCCCTTGTCGGGGATCGGCGTCGGCATCACGACGTCGTAGATCGAGATCCGGTCGGAGGCGACCATCAGCAGGTCGTCCTCCCACTCGTAGATCTCCCGGACCTTCCCGGAGGAGTGGAGCTTCAGGTCTGCGACCGCCGACATTGCGCTCGACTTTATAGGGCTTCTGCGATGCTCTTACGATGACCCTTCCGCCAGAACCGGCGATCAGCTCGCTGCGGCAGACCGTCTCCTGGTCGGTTCGGCCATTCGGCTTCCTCGATCGCTGCCGGCGCGACCTAGGCGACTCGTTCAGCCTCACCTTCCTCGGCTTCGAGAGGCCGATGGTGATGATCTCCCACCCCTCGGCGATCAAGGCGCTCTACCGCGAGCCGAATCACGGCCTTCCGCCCGGCCGCAACATCTTCCTCGAGCCGATCGTCGGCTCCCGCTCGCTGCTTCTGCTCGAAGGCGCCGATCACCTTGCGAACCGGAAGCTGATGCTGCCGGCCTTCCACGGCGAGCGAATGCGCTCGCTGGAGCCGATGGTGACCTCGATCGTCGACGCCGAGATCGACTCCTGGCCGCTCGGGCGGGAGTTCCCGCTCCATCCCCACATGCAGTCGATCACGCTCGAGGTGATCCTCCGGGTTGTGTTCGGCGTCTCCGACGGCCCCCGGCTCGAGCGCCTGCGCGACCTGCTCCGCAACCTCCTGACTGAGACCGGGTCGAACGGGATCCAGCTGCGCGCCCTGCTGCTGCGCCGCTTCGGCGGCGGCCAGAACGTCTGGGACCGCTTCCAGGACCGGCTCCGCGAGGTCGACGATCTGCTCAACGCCGAGATCGCCGAGCACCGCTCGAGGGACGACCTCGAGGAGCGCGACGACATCCTCTCCTCGTTGATCCTCGCCCGCTTCGAGGACGGCGAGGGCCTCACCGACACCGACCTCCGCGACCAGCTGATGACCCTTCTGCTCGCCGGCCACGAGACGACCGCGACCGGCCTCGCCTGGGCCTTCGACCTGATCCTCGGCCACCCCGAGGTCCACGCGCGCCTGCGGGAAACGCTGGCCGACGGCGACGAGAGCTACCTGAAGGCGGCGATCACCGAGGCGCTGCGGCTGCGCCCGGTGGTACCCGTCGCCGGCCGGCGCCTGAGGAGCCCGCTGCTGACCGACGACCTCGAGCTCCCCGAGGGGACCGACGTGACGCCGGCGATCTGGCTCGCGCACACCCGCCCCGAGGCCTATCCCGAGCCGCACGCCTTCCGGCCCGAGCGGTTCCTCGAGGAGGGCCCGGAGACCTACTCGTGGGTGCCGTTCGGAGGCGGCGTCCGGCGCTGCATCGGCGGCGCCTTCGCCGAGTTCGAGATGCGGATCGTGCTCCGCGAAGTGCTCACCCGCTGCGACCTGCACAAGGCGAGCCCGAGGGCGCAGCGGGTCACCCGCCGCAACATCACCCTCTCGCCGCGCGACGGCACCCCGGTGCTCCTCACCGCGCGCCACCCGGCGCGCGAGCGCGAGCCGGTTCTGGTCTAGGGGGCCACTCTCGACGCCGGGTGCTCCTTGGCCCAGCGCGCGATCACGCCCGAGCCGGAGATCACCTCACCGTCGTCGAGGACGAGGATCGGCACCTCGTTGGTGCCGCTCAGCTCCCTCACTTCGGCCCTCTCGTCACCGCGGCTGCCCCAGGTCCAGGGCATCATCCGGTAGCCGCCGACGACCTTCAGCTCGTACTCGTAGCCGGCCTCGTCGAGGGCTCGGGCCGCCCTGCCGCAGGGATGGCCGAGACGGCCCATCGACTTCTTCTGTCCGCATGTGTAGAGGACCACGGAGGCGAACCCTAACGAAGGGCCTCGAGCCGCTCGAAGATCTCCGGTATGTGGGTCAGGTAGGCGCCGTAGTCGAAGACGGCGTCGAGGTCGAGGTCGGGGGCCGCCTCGGCGAGCAGGTCGCGGAACTCGGTCCCGGTGTCCCAGGCCCGCTGCGCGTTCTCCTGGACCACCCGATAGGCATCGTCGCGGGTCATTCCCGAGTCGACCAGCGCGGTCAGCGCCCGTTGGCTGAACAGCGCGCCGTGGGTGTGGGCGAGGTTCTCCCGCATCCGCTCGGCATTGATCGTCATCCCGGCGGCGACGCCCGCCGCCAGGTCCTGGATGTAGTCGAGGCCGATCGTCGAGTCGGGCAGGATCACCCTCTCCGCGCCGGAGTGGGAGATGTCGCGCTCGTGCCAGAGAGCGATGTTCTCGAGCCCGGCCTGGGCGTAGCCGCGGAGGACGCGGGAGAGGCCGGTGATCCGCTCGGTCCGGATCGGGTTGCGCTTGTGGGGCATCGCCGAGGAGCCCTTCTGGCCGGCTGCGAATGGCTCCTCGACCTCGCGGACCTCGGTCCGCTGCAGGTTGCGGACCTCGGTCGCGAAGCGCTCGAGGCCGCCGCCGGCGATCGCGATCCGTGAGGTGAGGACGGCGTGCCGGTCGCGGGGGATGACCTGGGTGGCGACGTCCTCGCGCTTCAGGCCCAGCCGCTTCATCACCCGGGCCTCGATCGCGGGGGGCACCGAGGCGTAGGTCCCGACCGCGCCCGAGAGCTTGCCGTAGGCGAGCTGCTCGAAGGCGTTCTCGAGCCGCTGCAGGTTGCGGTCGGCCTCGAAGGCGAACCCGGCGAGCCGGAGCCCGAACGTCGTCGGCTCGGCGTGGACGCCGTGGGTGCGGCCGACGCAGAGGGTGTCGCGCTGCTCGATCGCACGCTGGACCAGGGCATCGCGGTAGGCGCGGGCGCTGGAGAGCAGGACCGTTCCCGCCTGCTGGAGCTGCAGGGCGAGGGCGGTGTCGAGGACGTCGGAGGAGGTGAGGCCGTAGTGGATCCAGCGGCCGTGCCCGCCGACCGACGCGGCGACGACGTCGACGAAGGCGGCGACGTCGTGGTCGGTGACCTTCTCACGCTCGTTGACGGCCTCGACCGTGAACGAGGCGTTCTCACGGCAGGCCCGCGCCGCCTCCTCGGGGACGACCCCCTCCTCCGCCCAGGCCTCCGTCGCCGCCAGCTCGACCTCGAGCCAGCACTCGAGCTTGCGCTCCTGGGACCAGACCTCCCCGATCTCGGGGCGGGTGTAGCGGGCGATCATCGGATCTCCTTGCAGGAGGGAGAAAAAGCCATCTGATCTCCCATCGCTCGCCGCATTCGCGGGAGTTCGATCGATGGGAGATCAGATGCCACTTCCGCCCGCGGCGAAGAATCGAGGATCGCACCCACCCGCCCCGAGATATCGCAAGCTTCGCGGGCATGAGGGCGGGCGGCAGCTCGCTGTCGGACGTGGGTGCGCTGCGTTGGGAGGGGTTTTGTATGCCCCTCTCCAGGAACTCCCGCGAACGCGGCCTGGGGAGGGGCATGCGAAACCCCATCCAAACCCGGTGAACGCCGTCTACGCATTGATGATGCGGACCGCCAACAGCCCCGCGTTTTTTGCGCCGTCGACGGCGACGCAGGCGACAGGCACGCCCGGGGGCATCTGGACGGCGGAGAGCAGCGCGTCGAGCCCGCCGAGGCTCTTGCCGAGGATCGGCACGCCGACCACCGGCAGATCGGTGTGGGCGGCGGCGACTCCGGGCAGTGCCGCCGACATCCCGGCTCCGGCGATGATCACCTTCAGGCCTCGCATCCGGGCATTGGTGCAGTACTCGCTGACCAGTTCGGGGTCGCGGTGGGCGCTCATCACCCGGACCTCGTAGCGGATGCCCGCGTCGTGCAGCGCCGCCCCCGCGGGCTGCATCTTCGGCTTGTCGTTCTTCGAGCCCATGATGATCCCGACCAGGGGCTCGTCGACGTTGATCTCCTCGAACGCCTCCTCGACCGCCGGCATCACGGTCGCCTCGGCCGGCTGGGGATCCTCTGAGATCTCGCTCATCACTTCCTCTCGGTTCAGGTGCTGGGAACGCGCTCTACGGCGCGGGCGGCGATGTCGGTTCGGATCTGCATTCCATCGAACGAGATCCGCCGGGCGGCATCGTATGCACGATCGCGGGCCTCGGCCGGCGTCGGGCCGATGCCGGTGACATTCAACACCCGCCCGCCCGCGGTGACGACATCGCCGCCGCGCCGGGCGGTGCCGGCGTGGGTCACCTCCGCGATCGCGGCCGCCTCATCGAGTCCCTCGATCACGTCGCCCTTCGAGGAGGACGCCGGGTACCCGGCGGAGGCGAGGACCAGGGTCACCGCCCAGTCCTCGTCGAACTCGGCCTCGATTTCGGCCAGGCCGCCCGGCTCCCGCGCCGCGAGGCAGAGCTCGAGCAGGTCGGAGCGCAGCCGCGGCAGAACGGCCTGCGTCTCCGGGTCGCCGAAGCGCACGTTGAACTCGAGCACCCTCGGCCCCTCCGGCCCGATCATCAGCCCGGCGTAGAGGACGCCGGAGAAAGGAAGGCCCCGCTCCGCCATCGCCGCGACCACCGGCCGGTGCACGCTGGCGAGGATCTCCTCGACCTCTTCGGGCCCGAAGCCGGGCACCGGCGAGTAACTGCCCATGCCGCCCGTGTTCGGCCCCTCGTCGCCGTCGTGGATCCGCTTGTAGTCCTGGGCGGGCGCGAGTGGAACGACGTTCTCGCCGTCGCAGATCGCCAGCATCGAGAGCTCCTCGCCCTCGAGGAACTCCTCGAGAACGACCACCGTCTCGCCGAAGCGCTGCTCGGTGAAGAAGACATCCGCGGCCTCGAGCGCCTCGGCCTCGGTCGCGCAGAGGATCACCCCCTTGCCCGCCGCCAGCCCGTCTGCCTTCAGCACCACCGGGTAGGAGGCTTGCGCCAGCTGCTCGGCCGCCTCCTCGCGGCTCCGGAGCAGGACGTGGGCGGCGGTCGGCACCTCGGCCTCCTTCATCAGCGCCTTCGCGAACGCCTTTGATCCCTCCAGCTCGGCGGCGGCCGCGCTCGGGCCGAAGGCCCGGATCCCGTATTCCTCGAGGGCGTCGACCGCGCCCGCGACCAGCGGCGCCTCGGGGCCGACAATCACCAGGTCGACGGCGAGATCGCGGGCGGTATCGACGAGCGCGCCGACTTCCTCGGCTCCGACGTCGGGCAGGCATTCGGCGTCGGCGGCGATACCGGCGTTGCCGGGCGCGCAGAGCAGCTCGGGCGCGTGCGGCGAGCGGGCCAGGGCGCGGACGATCGCGTGCTCGCGGCCGCCGCCGCCGGCGACGAGGACCCTCAACTCTGCTCCCTCAAAGCGAGGAGGCCAGGTCCTCGGCCGGCATCGCCGCGAGCGTCTGGCTCGTCATCGTCCCCCGCGAGCCGAGCTCAACCGAGACCTTCGCCATCGTTTTGTCGTCAGGAGCCTCGACGACGGTGATGAAGTCATACTGGCCGAGCGTCGCGTACTGCGCCACGACCTTGGCCCCGATCTGTTCGACCTCCCGATTCACCTCGGCGACGCGGCCGGGGTTGTTCTTCAGGGTGCGAATGCCGTCGGCGGTCAGGTTGGTGAGCATCACGTAGGTGGGCATAGCCATCTCCTCTCGCGGGGTCCGTCCCTACGTTAGTGGCTACAGAGTCGAGGCTCCGCTCCGGGACTCAGCCGCTATTGGGGTGGGGCTCATTTCCGGGAACTTGTGAGCCACCGCGCTACCGAATCAAGAGCCGCTGTCGACGCGGGTTCCCGGAAGGGAGCCCCACCCCGACACTCAACCGTCATATCCCACGTGGACGTGGTCGCAGTGGTCGCTGCGGGCGAAGGCCGGGCCCGG
Organism: uncultured Solirubrobacterales bacterium; assembly: GCA_963805455.1. Taxonomy (GTDB): domain Bacteria; phylum Actinomycetota; class Thermoleophilia; order Solirubrobacterales; family 70-9; genus VRUE01. Next base: position 34,564 of record CAWDUJ010000006.1, on the reverse strand, counting down.
GCCGTCGACGTCATAGCAGTAGATCAGCTCGGTCGGCATCGCCGGAGGCGGCAGCTGGGAGAGGGTGGTGGCGAGTTCGCCGCAGGGCGCGGTCGGCGCGGTGTCGGTGCAGGAGACGCCATCGACCACGGCGATGTCCATCGCCCGGCCGTAGTAGTGGTTGGAGACGTAGCCTTCGGTCGTCGTCATCGAGTGGTCGGAGCGCAGGGCCGAGATCGTGATTTCGTGGGTCTGGGTGATCGCCCCGATCAGTCCGACGATCCGCGAGTCGATCCGCCCCTGTTCGAGGTCTTCCTTCTCCAGTTCGTTGGAGAGGGTGAGGTTGTTCCAGTTGATCGGCGCGATCACGACGTTGGGTAGCGAGAGCGACCATTCGACCGTGCTCTTCTTGCAGTGGCCTTCGAGCTTTTCGGCCTCGGCGAGGACCGCCTCGACATACCACTCGGCCTGGTTGTGGCTGAAGAGCCCGGCGCGGAGGCCTCCGCGCGACCAGATCATCCGCGCCAGTGTCGCCGCCGAGTCGGCGGGGTCCGCGTGGTTGATCTTGCCGTCGCCGTCGCCGTCGACCGCAAAGCTGGTCCACTCGGTGCCGTCGAGCCCGAGCGGGCCGCTGGTTTCCATTTCCTCCTTGCTCATCCCGCGTCCGAAGTCGGACTCGAGGAGGCCGACCGAGGCCAGCGCCCAGACACCGTGCTCACCGAGGCCGTAGCGCGCGGCGGCGGTCTCGAAGGCGTTGAGGTAGGCGGGCGGGATTCGCTTGCGCCATGGCTTCGCGGCGTCGCATTCGAGGACTTCGAGCTTTGGCGCGAGTTCGAATCCACCGGCGACGGAGCCGCCCATCCGCCCGAAGCATTCAGCGTTGGAGAGGACCTCGGCGACGTACCAGTCGGCGTGGTTGTAGGAGTAGATCGCGCCATAGGTGTCCGTCGGCATCCCGGCCGCCTTGAGGTAGCTGGCGGCGGCGAAGATCGCGTCTTCGGGGTCGTAGGGGTCGCGGGTCCCGTCGCCGTTGGCGTCGACGCCGTAGGTCTGCCAGGTTTCCGGCATGAACTGCATCCACCCGATCGCGCCCGCCGAGGAGATGTTGGTGTTGGTGCCGAAGGCGGTCTCGACGAGGTTGATCGCCGCCAGCACACTCGCGCCCTGGGGGCCGAGGCCGTAGGCGTCGGAGGCGCGCTGGTAGATGGGGAGCAGCACCGCCGGGATTCCACTCGAGGCGCAGCTCGAGCTCGGGATCGAGGGAATCGAGAAGGCCGAGGGAGGCGCGGTCGCCGTCCCGCCGCCCTTTTCTTCGCCTTCGCCTTCTCTCTTCCTTCGAGTTTTCGGATCCCTTGTCGGGCTCGGGCTGGCTCGTCTGCTTCGGCCGCGCGGTGACTCCGCCGCCTTCCTCGGCCGGAACCGGCGGGGCCGAGAGCGAGGCTCCCTGCTTGAGGGCGGGCTGCGGGGACGGGGTGACCGCGGGCGCCGGAGCCGGTTCGGCAACCGGGGCCGGGGTCGCGACGGGGGCCGGCACAACCGGGGCCGGGGCGGGGGCCGCGGTCTGGCTCGCCGGATCTTCGGGCGGGCCTTCGGCCAGCGCGGTCGCCGCGGTGGGGACCAGCACCATCACCGCGACCATCAGGATTCCGTAGAGGCGCTTCATCATCCCCTCACGTCGGTGACGACCCAGTCACCGTTGACCTGTTCGATCTCGAGCCGGAGCTCGCTGGTGACTCCGAGGCGCAGCAGCGAGGCGCTGACCGTGTAGGCCGAGCCGCTGCGGGGTCCCGGCACGAGGTTGAGGACGCGGGCCTGGGGGACGTCGACCCCGGCCGGCTGGCGCGGCGGCCGTTCCTCGAGAGCCTTCGAGAGTCGGGGGCTCGTGGTTTCGCCGAAGATCGCTTCGGTCCGGTCCGGCTTTTCGCCGACCTCGTAGAAGACGAATGCCTCGGCGAAGCGGCGCGCCACCTTCATCGCGGTCGGGCCGGCCGGGACCGGGTCATTGCTCGAGGTGCTGGCGCCGGATTCACCTTCCAGGGTCGTTGCTCCGGCGCTGGTACCGCTGGCAATCGACCCATCTTCGCCTTCGGAGGAATCGGCGACGCCGACCCCGCTGGCGAGGTCGAACGACGGCGTCGCGCCGCGCAGAACGGGTTCGGCAGGAGTTTCGGCCACGGGCACCGGAGTCGGTGCCGGGGAGGATGCGGGGGCCGCGGCGATGACCGTGTCGGGGCTGCCGCGATCGCCGCCGAGGGTGAACACGCTGAAGGCGATGAGGGCGATCGCGAGGGCGGCCAGGCCACCGGCGGCGAGGGCATTGCGGGAGATCGAGATCGACGTCCGCTCCTGAATCGGCCAGACGACCCAGCGCTCGAACAGCCAGGCGATCCGCTCGAATGGCCACCTGACCCACTCGGACTTGGTCCGGGCCCGCTCGCCCGCGTCCCGGGCCCAGTCAGCGCTGCGGCCGGCCTGGTCGCGTGCCCAGTCGGAACCGCGCCATACGACCTGCTCCTCGACCGTGTGGGCGGCGGCACGCACAGGCTCGGTGGCTACGGCCACAGAGGAGCGCAGGCGCTCCGTTCCTGGTTCGGCGTTGATGTGGCGTCTTTTCTGCATCGGTTTTAGGGCCCGTGGAAGCTTAAGTCGGAATTTCAGCCGTTTTCCTGTAGTCCGGGCCTTGGATTGTGATTCCCAGGCCCATGTCCCGGGGGCTGAATATCAGCCGGGCCTGAGCGTCTCCTAAATGACAACAGTTGAGCAGCTAGGCAGCTGCGGCGACCCGCTCGGCCTCCTTTTCGAAGCTCAGCTCGCCCTCGGAGGCATCGATAAGGACGACGTCCCCTTCTCCGAAGGCGCCCTCGAGGATCATCAGAGCCAGTTTGTCGACGAGCTGTTTCTGGATCACCCGCTTCAGCGGCCGGGCCCCGTAGGTCGGGTCGTAGCCGAGGTTGCCGAGCAGGGTGCGGGCGTCGTCCGAGAGCTCGACCTCGATCCCGCGCTCGCGGACCCGGCCGACCAGCTGCTCAACCTGGAGCTCGACGATGCGGCCGATGTCGGCCTTCGAGAGGCGATGGAAGATGACCGTGTCGTCGATCCGGTTGAGGAACTCCGGCTTGAAGGTCGCGGCCAGCACCTCTTCGATCTGCTCGCGGATTTTCTCGTCAACGGTCTCGGCGACGATCCGGTCGCTGCCGACGTTGGAGGTCATGATCAGGACCGAGTTGGTGAAGCTGACCGTCCGGCCCTGGCCGTCGGTGAGCCTGCCGTCATCCATGATCTGCAGCAGGGTGTTGAAGACATCGGGGTGGGCCTTCTCGATCTCGTCGAGCAGAACAACCGCGTAGGGGCGCCGGCGGACCGCCTCGGTCAGCTGGCCGCCCTCCTCGTAGCCGACGTAGCCCGGGGGCGCTCCGATCAGCCGCGCCACGGTGTGTTTCTCCATGTACTCGGACATGTCGAGCCGGACGATCGCCTGCTCGGAGTCGAACATGAACTCGGCCAGGGCCTTCGCCAGCTCGGTCTTGCCTACCCCGGTCGGGCCCAGGAACAGGAACGAGCCAATCGGCCGGTTGGGGTCCGAGAGACCGGCGCGGGAGCGGCGCAGGGCGTTGGAGACGGCGGCGATCGCCTCCTCCTGCCCGATCACCCGGTCGTGCAGGCGCTCCTCCATGTGGATCAGCTTCTCGACCTCGCCCTCCATCAGGCGGCTGACCGGGATCCCGGTCCATTTGGCGACGACCGCGGCCACGTCCTCCTCGGTCACCTCGTTGGCGAGCATCGAGCCGCCCGACTCGTGAAGCTCGGCGAGCTTCGCCTCCCCCGCGGCGACCTCTTTCTCGTACTCCGGTATCTCGCCGAACTGGATTTCCGCCGCCCGCTCGAGGTTGGCCTCGCGGTTCGCCCTTTCGAGGGCGACGTTTGCGTCCTCGAGCTTCGCGCTCGCCTCCTGGATCGCCTCGATCGCGTCTTTCTCGTTCTGCCACCTCGCCTTCAACTCGGCCGAGCTCTCGCCGAGCTCGGCGAGCTCGGACTCCAGCGCCTCGAGGCGCGCCTTCGAGGCGTCGTCGCTCTCTTTCTTCAGCGCCGCGCGCTCGATCTCGAGCTGCTGTTCGCGCCGCACCACCTCGTCGATCTCGGTCGGCACGGAGTCGATCTCGATCTTCAACCGCGATGCGGCCTCGTCGATCAGGTCGATCGCCTTGTCGGGGAGGAAGCGGTCGGCGATGTAGCGCTCGGAGAGGGTCGCCGCGGCGACGACCGCAGAGTCGGTTATCCGAACCCCGTGGTGGTTTTCGTATCGCTCCTTGAGCCCGCGCAGGATCGCGATCGTGTCGTTGATGTCGGGCTCGCCGACGAGGACCGGCTGGAAGCGGCGCTCGAGAGCCGCGTCTTTCTCGATGTGCTTGCGGTACTCGTCGAGGGTCGTCGCCCCGACGGCGCGCAGCTCGCCTCGGGCGAGCATCGGCTTCAGCAGGTTGGCGGCGTCGACAGCGCCTTCGGCGGCGCCGGCGCCGACGATCGTGTGGAGCTCGTCGAGGAAGAGGACGACCTGGCCCTCTGCGTCCTGGACCTCGGTCAGGACCGCTTTCAGCCGCTCCTCGAACTCGCCGCGGAATTTCGAGCCTGCCAGCAGCGAGCCGATGTCGAGGGCGATGACCCGGCGGTCGCGGAGGCTCTCGGGGACGTCGCCGTCGACGATCCGCTGCGCAAGGCCCTCGACGATCGCCGTCTTCCCGACCCCGGGGTCGCCGATCAGGACCGGGTTGTTCTTCGTCCGCCGCGAGAGGACCTGGATCACGCGGCGGATCTCCTCGTCGCGGCCGATCACCGGGTCGAGCTTTCCGGCCTCGGCCTCGCTGGTCAGGTCACGGCCGAATTTCTCCAGCGCCTGGGCGTTGTCCTCGGCGTTGGGTGAGGTGACGGGGCCCGGCCCCTGGACCTCGCCGACGGCCTTCTCGAGCGCGTCGCTGCCGGGCAGCAGGTCGGCGACGCCGGAGGCGGAGTCGGCGAGCGCGAGGAGGAGGTGGCCGACGCTGAGGTAGCTGTCGCCGAGCCGCGACATCTCGCGCTCGGCGGTCCGCAGGGTGGCGCTGAAGGCGCTCGAGGGCCGCGGGTCGCTGACCTCGCTCAGGGTCGGGAGGGAGGAGACCTGCTCCCGGGCCCGCGCCGTGGTGGCGCCGATGTCGGCGCCGACCTTCTGCAGGATCGGGACCGCGAGCCCCTCTTCCTGCTCGAGCAGCGCGAGGAGGAGGTGGGCCGGCGTGACCTCGGAGTTGCGGCCGTCGGCGGCAAGGGCAACCGCAGCCTGGACGGCTTCCTGGGATTTCACCGTGAATCGATCAGGCTGCACCGGCGACTCCGATTCTACGAGCGTCCATCGGCCCTGGCTAGCCCGCCGTCTCCGCCCTGCGCATCCCGCTGACCGCCCAGACCCCGAGCAGCGCGACGAGGCCGAAGGCGACCGCGTAGGCGGCGAGGATCTCGGCCGAGAGGCCGGCGAGGAGGTCGCGGTTGGTGTTGAGGACGAGGGTCAGCGGATTCACCTTCGCCACGTGGGAGATCCAGCCGGCGAGCAGCGCCTGGGGAACGTAGACGGGGGTCAGGAACAGCAGGATGAAGACCGGGAATTGCATCAACGGGCCGGCCTGGAGGGTGCGGAGGCGCAGCGCGATCCCGCAGGAGAAGAGCAGGGCGACGACGTTGATCGTCAACGAGAGCAGGTAGAGGACGACGACGTCGACTGCGCTGCCGCCGACCTCCATGCCGGCGATCACGACGGCGACGAAGGTGACCACCGTCCAGGTGAGGAGGACGCGGACTATCGCCGTGATCGCGTAGCCGACGAGGATCGCCGTTCGGTGTTGGGTCGCGAGCAGCATCCGCCGCCCCATCCCGAACTGGAAGTCGGCCGCGACCGAAAACCCGGTGAAGACCCCGCCCAGGGCCGAGGACTGGAGAAGGACGAAGCCGAAGATGAAGGTCGTGTAGCCCTCCGGGTATGCGAAGCTCGGTGTCTGGCTGACCGCCGAGAGGCCGCCGGCGAAGGCGGCGAGGAAGAAGAGGGGGAAGATCAGCGCCGGGAACAGCAGCGCCGGGGTCGTGAAGGCGCGGTGGAGGCTGCGCCAGGCGACCCCGAGGACCACCGAGACGTATTCGCCGGCCGCCGCGCTCACGTCCGCTCCATCCTGTCCCGCAGGGCGAGGGACGCGATCGAGATCGAGATCACGATCAGGGCGATCGCGATGCCGAAGGCAAGGGCAAGGGCCTCGCCGTCCCAGCCATAGATGAAGAGGCTGCGGATGCCCTCGATCAGGTAGCTGACGGGGTTGATCGTCGCGATCGTCCGGAACCACTCGTGTTCGATCAGGTTCCGGGGCATCGAGATCGAGCTGAAGAAGAGGAAGACGAAGAACAGCGGGAACATCCCCTGCACGGCCTCGCCGGAGCCGGTGCGGATCGCCATGTACATCCCGATCCCGCCGAACCCGATCGAGATCAGGACGGAGAGCGCGAGCAGAACCGGGACGCCCGCGATACCGGCCTCGAAGTGGGCACCGGCGGCGAGCCCCACCGCGAGGTAGACGGACGCCTGGATCAGGCCGATCAGGACCAGGCCGCCGAGCTGGCCGGCGATCAGCGAGGAGCCCCGCATCGGCGTCAGCGCGAGGCGGTTGAAGAACCCGTTCTCGATGTCTTCGGCGAGCGCCTGGCCGGAGTTCATGGTCGAGAAAAGGGCCCCCTGGATGAAGGGCACCGCGAGGACGAAGGTCAGGTAGGAGTCGGTCGGGAAGCCGGGGATCTGGGTCGCCGCGTTGAGCCCGGCGCTGTTGACGGCCAGCAGGAAGAGGGGGAATACGAGGCTCGGGAAGATCATCGCCGGCTGGCGCAGGGTGCGTAGCGCCGCGCGACGGGCAAGAGTGAGGATCTGAGTCGAGAGGGTCGAGCCTCCGCTCGAGGCCGCCGGGGCGGCGACGGTGGCGCCGCTCACGCTGCGGCCCCCTCGAGGGATTGTTCGCCGGTCGGCATCTCGCCGTCGTCGCCGGCGCCCTCGAGGTGGCGGCCGGTCTTCTCGAGGAAGACGTCGTCGAGGCTCGGAGCGTGGAGATCGATGTCGTCAAATCGGAGCCCCTCGGCGTCGAGCGCCCTGACGACGTCGGCAAGCCCCTCGGTGCCCACCTCCAGACGGACGGCCAGCGCGTCGCGCGCTGCCGGCACCCGCTCGCCGAATCGCTGCATCACGCCAAGCACCTGCTCGGCCTCGGCCGGATTGCACGGGGTGATCTCGAGGCTCGGCCGGCCGATCTCGTCCTTGAGCTCGTCCGGCGTCCCCTCGGCGACGATCTTGCCGTCGTCGATGATCCCGACCCGGTCGGCGAGGACGTCGGCCTCCTCCAGGTACTGGGTGGTGAGGAAGACGGTGACCCCCTCCTGGCCGGCGAGGCGGGACACCTCGTCCCACAGCGCCGCCCGGCTCTGGGGGTCGAGCCCGGTCGTCGGCTCGTCAAGGAAGAGGACCCGCGGCCCGTGGACCAGGGCCAGGGCGAGATCGAGGCGGCGTTTCATCCCGCCCGAGTAGCCGCCGACCTTGCGGTCGGCGGCGTCGAGCAGCCCGACCCGCTCGAGCAGCGCGTTGCCGCGGGCGACCCGCTCTTCGCGCGGCAGCCCATGCAGGGCGGTCTGCAGCCGCATGTGCTCGCGCCCGGTCAGGTGGGGATCGAGGGCCGCTTCCTGCAGCGCGGCGCCGATCGCGGCCCGCACTGCGGGCCCTTCGCGGACGATGTCATGTCCGGCGACCCGGGCCGTGCCGTCGGTAGGCGGCAGCAGGGTGGTCAGCATGTGGACGGTGGTCGACTTGCCCGCGCCGTTGGGGCCGAGGAAACCGTAGATCTCGCCCGGGTCGACGTGGAGGTCGATCCCGGCGACGGCCAGGGGCCCGTTCTTGAATTTGCGGATCAGCCCCTCGACCTCGATGTTGTTCTCCATCAGGCTCCCTTCCTGTCGCGCTCGAGCTCGGCTGCCCGCTTTCTTACCCGCTCCAGCTCCGATTTCATCCGTTCGACTTTCTGCTCGAGGTCGAAGACGGTCTCGACCCCGGCGAGGTTGAGGCCCTGCTCGGAGGTCATCCGCTGGATCCGGCGCAGCCGCTCGACGTCGCGCTGCGAGTAGAGGCGGGTGTTCTTCGGCGAGCGCTTCGGCTCGATCAGCCCGCGGGCCTCGTACATCCGCAGCGTTTGGGGATGCATGTGGGCGAGCTCGGCCGCGACCGAGATCATGAAGACGCCGCGCTCGGCGTCGATCGACGCTTCGACCCGGCTCGTCACCCGCCGTCCCTCTCGGCTCGCGCTCATCGCCCGGCCTTCCGCAGCAGCTCGGCCCGCGGGTCGTCGCCGTTGAGGGCCTCGTCGAGTTTCTTGACCGCCTCGCGCTGCTCCTTGGTCAGCTTCTGTGGCATCTCGATCTCGAGCCGGTAGCGGATGTCACCGCGCCCCTTCTTACCCCGCTTCGGCGCTCCCTCGCCGCGGAGGCGCTGGATCGTCCCCTGCTTGGTCCCCTGCGGGATCTTGATTTTCTTCGTCCCGTCCAGGGTCGGGACCTCGATCGTCGCCCCCTGCAGCGCCTCGGCGACCGTGATCGGCAGCGAGACCTCGAGGTTGCCGCCGTCGAGTCGCTGGAAGACCGGCGACGGGGTGACCCGGGTGACGACGTAGAGGTCGCCGGGCTGGCCGCCGCGCGGCCCGGCCTCGCCCTTACCGGCGAGCCGGATCCTTGTCCCGTCCCTGACCCCGGCCGGAATGTTGACCTTGTAGCGCTTCGTCTGCTGGGTCAGGCCGGAGCCGCCGCAGGTCGGGCAGGGGTCCTCGATGATCTGGCCGGCCCCGCCGCACTGGGGGCAGGGCTGGCTGATCGAGAAGAAGCCCTGGCTCTGGGAGTCGATGCCGCGTCCTTCGCATCGCGGGCAGGTGACGGGGCTGGTCCCCGGTTTGGCGCCGTTGCCGTGGCAGGTCGGGCAGCGTTCCTGCTTCGGGACGGTGACGCTGACCTGGGCGCCGTTGATCGCCTGGTCAAAGCTCAGCACCGTCTCGGTTTCGAGGTCGCGGCCCCGCGGCTGCTGCGGTTCGGCCCGGCCGCCGCCGCGGCTGAAGATGTTGGAGAAGATGTCTCCGAGGTCGCCGCCGAACCCGGCGCCGCCGCCACCGGCGCCGAACGGGCCGGCACCGCCCGGGCCCGGCCGCTGGCCGAAGCCGGCGAAGGCCCCGCCCGAGTCGTACTCCTTGCGCTTCTCGGGATCGGACAGGGTGTCGTAGGCGCCCTGGACCTCCTTGAAGCGCTCCTCGGCCTGCGGGTCGTCGGGGTTGCGGTCGGGGTGGTACTGGCGCGCGAGTTTGCGGTACGCCTTCTTTATCTCGTCGTCGGTCGCCTTCTTCGAGACGCCCAGGACCTTGTAGAGATCCTCAGCCAAGGGGCCTCCTCACTCCGCGACCACGACGCGGGCCGGGCGGACCAGCTGGTCGCCGAGGCGGTATCCCTTCTGGACGACCTCGACGACGGTTCCGGGCGCGGCGCCCGAGCCGGGCAGGGTCGAGAGTGCCTCGTGGACCTGGGGGTCGAATACCTCGCCCTTCGGGTCGACGGCCTCGACCCCGTTGCGGCTCAGCGCCTCGCGCAGGCTGCGGAAGACGAGCAGCACGCCGTGGGCGAGCCCGTCGGAGGAGTCGCCCTCCGGGTCGAGCCCGGCGGCGTGCAGCGCCCGCTCGAGATCGTCGAGCACGGGGACGACACCGCGGAGCACCTCGGCCCTGCCGCGGGCGCCGGCGGCCTCGGTCTCGGCCGCCATCCGCTTGCGGAAGTTCTCGAAGTCCGCCTTGGTCCGCTTCGCCAGGTCGAGGTACTCGTCCCGCTCCCGCTGGGTGTCGGCGAGGAGGGAGTCGAGGTCCCGCTCGACCTGGCCCGCGCCCTGATCGGGGTTGGCAGGGCCCGCGCCCTCCCCCGAGGGAGTCAGATCGCGATCGGGGTCGGCCGCGGGCTGGTTCGCATCATTGCCCGGCATCTCCTCCGCTTCGCGTCCGGGGATGCCGGGGTTTGGGCGACCTTGCTCACTGGTCATTTGTCCTCGCCGTCGTCGACGACTTCGGCGTCGACGACCTCCTCGTCGTCATCGGCGGAGTCGCCCTCGGCCGAGGCGCCGTCACCGGAGGCGGCGGCCTCCTCCTGCGCGGCGGCGTAGATCTGCTCGGAGACTTTCTGGAAGGCCGCCGTCAGCGCTTCCGTCTTCGAGTTGATCTCCTCCGCGCTCTCTGAGGCGAGGGAGTCGCGGACGTCCTTGATAGCGCCCTCGATCTCCTCCTTGGCCGTTGCGTCGACTTTGTCGCCGAGCTCCTCGAGCTGTTTCTCGGACTGGTAGGCCGCGTTCTCGGCGAGGTTGCGGGCCTCCGCCAGCTCGCGCTGATTGCGGTCCTCCTCGGCGTGGGTCTCGGCGTCGGAGACCATGCTCTGGATTTCCTCGTCGGAGAGGCCGGAGCCGGATTTGATCTCGATTTTCTGCTCTTTGCCGGTCCCCAGGTCTTTCGCGGTGACGTGGAGGATCCCGTTGGCGTCGATGTCGAACGTGACCTCGATCTGCGGCAGGCCGCGCGGCGCCGGCGGGATCCCGCTCAGTTGGAACTTGCCGAGGCTCTTGTTGCCGGTCGCCATCTCGCGCTCGCCCTGGAGGACGTGGATCTCGACCGAGGGCTGGTTGTCGTCGGCGGTGGAGAACGTCTCCGACTTCTTCGTCGGGATCGTCGTGTTGCGCTCGATCAGCTTCGTCATCACACCGCCTTTGGTCTCGATCCCGAGGGTCAGCGGGGTGACGTCGAGCAGCAGCACGTCCTTGACGTCGCCGGCGAGGACACCGGCCTGGATAGCGGCGCCGACCGCGACAACCTCATCCGGGTTGACGCCCTGGTGGGGGTCCTTCCCGGTCAGCTCCTTGACCCGGTCGCGCACCGCGGGCATCCGGGTCATGCCGCCGACCAGGACGACGTGGTCGATGCTGGCGTCGGCATCGTCGAGAGCCCGTTTCACCGGGCCGACGATTCGCTCCAGCAGGTCGGCGGTCAGCTCGTTCAGTTTCGAGCGGGTCAGCTTCATGTCGAGGTGCTTCGGCTGGCCCTCGACCGCGGTGATGAAGGGAAGGTTGATCTGGGTCTCCTGCGCCGAGGAGAGCTCGATCTTCGCCTTCTCCGCGGCCTCGTAGAGGCGCTGCAGCGAGTTTTTGTCAGCGGCGAGGTCGACGCCCTGGTCTTTTTTGAACTCGGCGACCAGCCACTCGACGATCGCTTTGTCCCAGTTGTCGCCGCCGAGGTGGTTGTCGCCGGCGGTCGACTTCACCTCGAAGACGCCGTCGCCGATTTCGAGCACGGAGACGTCGAAGGTGCCGCCGCCGAGATCGAAGACGAGGATCGTGTGGTCGGCGGACTCTTTCTCGAGCCCGTAGGCGAGCGAGGCGGCCGTCGGCTCGTTGATGATCCGTTTGACGTCGAGGCCGGCGATTTTGCCGGCGTCCTTGGTCGCTTGGCGCTGGTCGTCGTTGAAGTAGGCCGGGACGGTGATGACCGCGCTGTCGACCGGTTCGCCGAGCTTCGCTTCGGCATCGGCTTTCAGCTTCTGAAGGATCATCGCGCTGATCTCGGGCGGGCTGTAGTCCTTGTCGCGGACCTCGACGCGGACGTCGCCGTTGGGGCCGGCGACGACCTTGTAGGGGACGATCGTCTCCTCCTCCTTGACCTCGGCCTCCTTGCGGCCCATGAAGCGCTTGATCGAGAAGATCGTGTTCTCGGGGTTCATCACCGCCTGGCGTTTGGCGACGGTGCCGACGAGGCGGTCACCGGAGTCGGCGAAGGCGACCACCGACGGGGTGGTGCGGCCGCCCTCGGCGTTCTCGAGGACGGTTGGCTCGCCGCCCTCCATCACGGCGACACAGGAGTTGGTCGTGCCGAGGTCGATCCCGATCGTCTTTGCCACTTTTCTGCCTACCTCCAGGGGTTTTGTCTTGACTGGCTCTTGGTCCCACAAGGGGACTGTGAAAATCTAAGTCAGAGTATGGCAGATCGAACTGCCCGGCCGGCCCCGTTTCGTTGGCCACCGCGACGTTGCGGCCTATAGTGGGTTTGTTATTCGCGGCACAGGGGGAGTCAGGGGATAAGCGACTCCCAGGGAAGCGCCTCAACGTAATCGACCCGATCGGGTCGCCGACGAGGAGGACACTTGAGCAACGTTCACGCATTGAGACGGACCATGTCGCTGCTGGCGATCGCCGCAGCGCTGGCCCTGGCGATCCTGCTGCCCGCAGCCGCCACGGCCGGTGGGCACGGGCACGACGACCACGGCAAGGGCCACGACAACGGCCACCACGGCAAGGGCCACGACCATGGGCATGGCCACAACCATGGCCACAACCACGGCCACAACCATGGGCACGGCCACGGTCACCACAGGGGGTCCGAGGTCAACGTCATGAGCCGCAACCTCTACCTCGGTGCCGTCCTCGATCCGGCGGTCGCAGCGGAAACACCGGATGAGCTCGCAGCAGCCGACGGCCAGATCCTCCGCGAAGTCGTCGCCAACGACTTCCCAACCCGCGCCAAGGGTCTCGCGAACGAGATCCTGCGGACCAGGCCAGACCTGGTCGGCATGCAGGAGGTCGCGAACTGGGAAACCACGCCGCTCTCGGCCTCGGCGACGCCGGTGAATTACGACTACCTCGAACTGCTCCTCAATCAGCTGAACAAGGGGCCCGGTTCGCGATACAGGGTCGTCTTCGTCCAGCCGGAGTTCGACCTCGAAGCACCGGCAGACATGAACGAAGTCCCAGGCGACGGTCCGCTGCCTGGCTTCTCGACCGCCGAGCTGATCGGCCACCTCACGATGCGGGACGTGATCCTCGCCCGCAACGGTGCCGGCGTCCATACCTGGAACGAGCAGGGTGCGAATTTCAACACCCTGATCGAACTGCCGATCCTGGGCCAGCCGAAACCGATCGCGCGAGGCTGGACCTCGACCGATGCCAGTGTTCGCGGCAGCGGCCCGTTCCATTTCGTCAACACGCACCTGGAGTCGTTCCATCCCCTGATCCGCCAGGCCCAGGCCGACGAACTGGTCGCTCCCGGTGGGCCCCTGACGAGCTCGCTGCCGGTCGTTCTGGTCGGTGACCTCAACTCGGACGACGACACGGTCACCGGGGCGGACACCCTCGCCTACAACGACCTGTTGGCGGCGGGGATGGTCGAGCGCAGCACCAACGTACCGCTCGGCTGCTGCCTCAACTCGTCGCTGCTGGCCGTCGGCGGCGGCGGCAGCATCACCGACTTCGACCACCAGGTCGATCACGTGATGACCCGCAACCCCGACGTGGTCACGCTGAAGAGCTCGATGGTGACGGGCCTGAACCCGGTCAACGGGTTCTGGGACTCGGATCACGCGGGCCTGTTCAGCGCGCTGAATCTCGACGACTAGGCATCAGGCACAACACCCCCGGGCCCTCGGGTCCGGGGGTGCTAGCCGCGGCCGGCGGTGGCGGCGACGAATTCGGCGACCTGTTCGGCCTGTTCGCCGGAGAGGATCCCCTCCGGCATCCGGCCCGGGGTGCTGCTGCTGTCGACGCCTTCTTCGATCGCGTTGAGGACCCGGCCTTCGGTCGATTCGATCGTTTTCTTGTCGGTGGCCGGGCCGGTCGCGGCGAGCAGTTCGTCGAGGTCGGGGCCGAAGTTGCCGTCGGTTCCCGCCGAGTAGAGCGTGTGGCAGGTCCCGCAGTTCGTCTCGAACAGGCTCTGGCCCTTTTCGAGGTTGGCGGAGACCTTCTCGCGGCCCCGGGCAGCGTCGCCGTCGGCGCGGAACACCAGCCAGGGGATCACCGCCGCGAGGACGAGGACCACGATGCCGAAGACGATGAAGGTTTTTCTGCTCATGTTTTGGGGCTGAAGCTGAAGCGGCGGAGATACTACCGTCGCATCTCCCTATAGAAGGGGCACATTCGGCGCAGGCCGCACTCCTCGCAGCGAGGCTTCGGCCGGCAGACCTCGCGGCCGTGCCGGATCAGGTTCATGTGCAGCTCGTAGGCGTCCTCGGAATCGACCACCGCCAGCATCTCGTCGTGGGCGCGATCGAAGCTCGTTCCGGGCGGGATCAGGCCGAGCCGGCCCCCCACCCGGTGGATGTGGACGTCGACCGGGATCTCCGGGATCCCCCAGGTGAAGATCAGGACGCAGGCCGAAGTTTTGCGGCCGACGCCGGGCAGTCCGAGCAGGAACTCCATCGACTCCTCGCGCGGCGCGGCCTCGGTCCAGTCGAGGTCGGGGGGGTCGCCGAGGCGTTCGAGGATCTGCTGGATGCGGGGCGCCTTCTGCTTGCCGAGCCCGCCCGGGCGGATCGCCTCCTCGACCTCCTCGACCGGCGCGTCGCGGACCTCCTCCCAGGTCGGGAAGCGCTCGCGGAGCCGGGCGTAGGCGCGATCGCGATTGCGGTCGTTGGTGTGCTGGGAGAGGACGGTCCGGATCAGCTCCGCGATCGGGTGCCCGTGGGGATGGTTGACGGGCTTCCCGTAGAGCTCGCGCAGCCGTTCCCGGATCGCCCGCACCCGCCTCCTCGTCGGTCGTTTCCACTCCATCAGGAAATTTCGCGCTTTGCTCGCGGCGCCAAGAACCAGATATGCCTCATTTGGCTCGCTCCGCACTCATCGACCTGACCCTATTGGCCGGACATATGCTCTCCCGGTGGCGGCAATCGAGGAGGGGGAGATTCTGGTCGACGGCGTCCGCGCCTTCTACCGGCGGGTGCCGGGAGAGGGGACGCCGGTCGTCTACTGCCACGGAAACCCCTCCCACGGCGAGGACTGGGTGCCGTTCATGGAGCGAGGTGGGCCCTCGATCGCGATCGACATGCCGGGCTGGGGGCGCTCGGCCCGCCCGGACCCGAAGAGCTTCGACTACTCGATGTACGGCCTCTCCGCGTTTCTCGAACGCGCCCTCGAAGAGCTTGGGATCGGCAAGCGGAAGCTGGTCGTCCACGACTGGGGCTGCCTGGCGCTGATCGGCGCCCAGCGGCGCCCGGACCAAGTCGAGCGGCTGGTGGTGATGAACGTCGTCCCCTTCACCCCCGGCTTCCGCTGGCACTGGGTGGCCCAGGTCTGGCGCCGGCGCCCCTTCGGCGAGTTCGTCACCGCGACCGGGACGAAGCGCTCGATGGCGCTGGCGATGCGCCAGGCACGCGGCGATTGGAGCCCGATGCCGGAGCAGTTCATCGACCGGACCTGGCGCTACTGGGACAAGGGAACGAGCCGGGCGATCCTGCGCCTCTACCGCCACGCCGACCCCGACCGCCTCGTCGCCGCCGGCAGGGACCTCGGCCGGATCGAGTGCCCGGCGCTGGTGCTCTGGGGGGACCAGGACCGCTATCTGGCGCCCCGATTCGCCGAGGACACCGCCGCGGCAATCGGCAACGCCCAGGTCGAGATCCGGGCGGGGGCGGGCCACTGGCCCTGGATCGACGACCCGACGGTCATCGACCGCGTACTCGAATTCCTCGCTGAATGAGACGAATCTCCACGATGCCCGTCAACCGGCGGATTACAATTGCCGGATGCGCGCGATCTCCGCGATAGATTCGAGGCTGCCCAAAGGCTGGGGCGACCTCGGCCGCCAGGTGCTGATCCTGGTCGGCGTCGACCTCGCCTACACCGCGGTCCGGGGCGTCGCCGACGGTGAGAAATCGGTGGCGATGGCCAACGGCCAGCAGGTGATCCATTTCGAGCAGTCGATGGGCACCCTGTTCGAGCCCCAGGTGCAGTCCTTCTTCCTGCCGACGCGCTGGGTGATCGACCTCGCCGACCAGCTCTATCTCAACGCCCAGTTCTCGATCGCGCTCGGGTTCCTGTTCTGGCTCTACCTGTTCCGCAACGAGTCCTACAACTTCGTCCGCAACATGTTCGTGATCGCGATGGGCCTGGCGCTCGTCGGCTACACGCTCTACCCGACCGCGCCGCCCAGAATGTTCCCCGAGTACGGGTTCGTAGACACCATCAACAGCTTCTCCGGAATCAAACACGACTCGGCCCTGGCGAAGTCGTTCATCAATCCCTACGCCGCGATCCCGAGCATGCACTGCGCCTTCGCGGTCATGATCGGCGCCACCGGGGCTCTGGTCTGCCGGAGCTGGTGGTCGCGCGCCTTCTGGGCAGCCTGGCCGCTGATGATCCTCTGGGTCGTGATCGTCACCGGCAACCACTACTGGATCGACGCCGTGCTCGGCTGGGGGGTGGCGCTCACATCCGCGGTGGTCGCCCAGCGCCTGTTTGCCCGGGCCCGGCCCGAGGCCTGGTCATTCCGGACAGCCCGCTCGCAGGAGGCGGAGGCCTGACCGGCCCCCGTCCGATGAACTAGCCTCAATCGCGCATGGACTCTGCGCCCCCCAGGGCACCCGGGGCCCGCCGTAACGGCCGTCAGACCCGCAGCACTCAGGAGCTGCGGGTCTACGCCCGCGAGCGGCTGATCGAGTCGCGCCTGACGCCGAACGCGATCTCCGGCGTCGGCCTGATACTCAACCTCCTCGCCGCGGCGCTGATCACCCAGCGCCTTTTCTTCCTCGCCGGGATCGCCTTCATCGTCGGCTCGGTGATGGACACGCTCGACGGCCGCTACTCGCGGATGTCGGGCAAGGGGACGCTGTTTGGCGCCTTCCTCGACTCGACCCTCGACCGGATCGAGGAGGGGGTCGTCCTGGCTGCCGTCGCCGGTTACTTCGCGGCGACCGGCGACGACTTCGCGGCCGCGATGTGCGTCGTCGCCGTGCTCGGCTCGCTGATGGTCTCCTACACCCGTGCCCGGGCCGAGGCGCTCGGGGTCGAGTGCAAGGTCGGGTTGGCGACGCGGCCGGTCCGGGTAGTGCTACTTTCGATCGGCTTGGTCTTCGCCAAGGGCGCCGGAATCGGGGATTTCGAATTGCTGGCACCCGCGATCTACGCGATCGCCGCGCTGACCACGGTCACCACGATCCAGCGGGTCTGGCACGTCCGTAACGAGCTCAAGAGCCCCGAGCAAAACGATCGCGTCGGCGCCCCGGGCCCACCCGGCGTGTAACCCCTCCCAGTCCCGGGTGTGATTTGCCACTCAGCCTGAACCAGGAAGGACTTCGATTTTCATGAGCGAGACGAACGGAGCAAGCAACGGCAACGGCATCGCCCGAACCGACGAGAAGGTCCGGGTCGCGATCGTCGGCACCGGCAACTGCGCCAACTCCTTCATCCAGGGCGTCCAGTACTACAAGGACGCCGACCCGGCCGAGGAAGTTCCGGGCCTGATGCACGTCGATCTCGGCGGCTACCACGTTCGCGACATCGAGTTCGTCGCCGCCTTCGACATCGACTCCGAGAAGGTCGGCAAGGACCTCTCGGAGGCGATCTGGTCGGGCCAGAACAACACGATCAAGTTCGCCGACGTCCCCGAGCTGGGGGTCAAGGTCGAGCGGGGGATGACCCACGACGGCCTCGGCAAGTACCTGAAAGAGAAAATCACCAAAGCTCCGGGCGAAACCGCCGACGTCGTCGGGATCCTCAAGGAGACCCGCGCCGACGTCCTCGTCTGCTACCTGCCGGTCGGCTCCGAGGACGCGACCAAGTGGTACGTCGAGCAGGCGCTCAAGGCCGGGGTCGGGTTCGTCAACTGCCTGCCGGTCTTCATCGCCCGCGAGGACTACTGGGACAAGCGCTTCAACGAGGCCGGGCTGCCGATCATCGGCGACGACATCAAGTCCCAGGTCGGGGCGACGATCGTCCACCGCCAGCTCGCCCGCCTCTTCCATGACCGCGGCGTGCGGGTCGAGCGGACCTCGCAGCTGAACGTCGGCGGCAACATGGACTTCTACAACATGCTCGAGCGCGAGCGGCTCGACTCGAAGAAGATCTCGAAGACGAACGCAGTCACCTCGATCATGGGCCACGAGCTGCCCGCCGAGGACGTCCACGTCGGCCCCTCCGACTATGTCCCCTGGCTGACCGACCGCAAGTGGGCCCACATCCGGGTCGAGGGCAAATCCTTCGGCGACGTCCCGCTCAACCTCGAGCTGAAGCTCGAGGTCTGGGACTCGCCGAACTCGGCCGGGGTCGTGATCGACGCCGTCCGGATCATCAAGCTGGCGCTCAACAACGGCATCGCCGGCCAGCTTGACGGGCCGTCCAGCTACCTGATGAAGTCGCCGCATTCCCAGCGGCCCGACGACGAGGCGCGCGAGCAGACCGAGGAGTTCATCGCGGCGAACGCGCGTGGATCCTCGGCCGTGCCCGGCGCCGCCAAGGCGCCCTCGGTCGAATCCTGACCGGAGGCTGAGTGAGCCCGCCGGCTGGCGGGCTCATATGCTGCTCACCTGGTGTCGGCCGAGGCTCTCTCGATAGCGCAGGTCACGCCGCACAGGCGGGGGATGCGCGCTCCGGTCAACGAGTACGTGGCCATGGTCTCGGAGGAGCTCGAGTCCCGAGGCCACGAGGTCGTCTCGATCGCCTCCGGCGACCCGGTCAAGCGCTTGGTGGGATCCAATGACCTCGACATCGTCCACGTCCACGAGCCGTTCGCCCCCAGTGTTTCCTCGGCGGCGCTGCGCCACTCCAAATCCCTCAACGTCGCCACCTTCCACGCTCCCCAGGAGCGGGTCCTCTCGACCCAGGTCGCACGGCCGCTGGTCGAGATCTTCTTCGGCCGCCTCGACGCCCGCACCGTCGCGACGCCGGTGACCGCGGAGCTGCTCGAGCGCTACTTCCCCGGCCCCTACGAGCTGGTTGGACCCGGCGGCGAGGACCGCGGCTGGGACGTTGTGGTCGACGAGCTCGAGGCGATCTACAGACGGCTCCTCGCCCGTCGACATGACCCCACCGGCGACCCCGAGGTCCGCGATCGGATCACCGCCCGGCCGCTGATCGAGGTCGATCTCCACATGCACACCGACCACTCGCCCGACTGCGCCACGCCGGTCGAGGTCCTGCTCGAGACCGCCCGCGACCGCGACCTCGGGGCGATCGCGATCACCGACCACAACGAGGTCTCCGGCGCGCTGGAGGCGCGGCGGATCGCCGAGCAGATGGGCGACCTCAAGGTGATCGTCGCCGAGGAGGTGAAGACCGCCGAGCAGGGCGAGGTGATCGGCCTCTTCCTCGAGGAGAAGATCCCGCGCGGGATGACGATGGAGGAGACAATCGCCGCAATCCGCAGCCAGGGCGGCCTCGTCTACGTCCCCCATCCGTTCGACCGCTTCCACTCGGTGCCCGACTACGAGTACCTGCTTGACATCGTCGAGGAGATCGACATCCTCGAGGTCTTCAACCCGCGAGTCGCCCTGACCTCGTTCAACGAGGAGGCCGAGCGGTTCGCCCACAAGTACCGGATCGTCCCCGGCGCCGGGTCCGACAGCCACGTCGCCCAGGGCCTCGGCAGCGTCCGGGTGCGGATCCATGACTTCGACGGGCCGGCAGAGTTCCTCGAGGCGATGCGCGACGCTGACATCACCCGAAAGCACAAGAACCTCGTCTACGTCCAGGCCCTGAAGCTGCTGCAGACCACGGGCCGCCCGAAAGCGCCGAAGAGGAAGGTCGCCAACGCCAAACCGGTGCGTGGAGGCCGGCCGCGGCGGGGGCGGTCGGCTGGTGGGACCACAGGCAAGAGCTGATGCATGCGGGCCGCGCGAAAGGAGCCGCGGCGCAGTCGTCAAAGAGATCGGCCAGCGTGCCGGTAACAGACGACGAGATAAGAGAGAAATACCTCGAGCGTGCGATCCGCGAGCTCAACCAGCTGACACACGAGCTGCAGGACTGCCCGCACTGCCCGCGGGGGAACCTGATGCCGGTGCTCGGCTCCGGGCACCCCCAGGCCGACGTCTTCATGGTCAAGCACGCCCCCGCGGTGGCGGAGATCGAAGAGGGCGTCGCCTACTACGGCCGGGCCGGCAACGCCCTGATGAAGAGCTTCAAGCGGCTCGGGATCGACCCGCTCGTCGTCTACGGCACGCTCTGCGTCAAGTGCCCGATCGCCGAGCCCGACCTCGCCGCCGAGGAGTGCGTCCGGCGGGTGGTCGAGGAGCTCGCGATCGTGCAGCCGAAGATCCTCGTCGTGATGGGTGAACCGGCGCTGCGGGTGATCAACCAGCTCGAGCTTCCGCTCTCGCGAAAACTCGAGCAGCGCGAGGGCGAGGTCCAGGGCTTCACCCCGACCATCGACGCCCTCTACACCCCCGACATCGACGACTCGCTCGACGAGGAGGGCGCCAAGCACCGGTTCTGGCAGGCGTTCAAGACCCTCGGCGAGTGGTACGAGGACCTGCCGCCGTACTGAGTTCCTCGATCAGGGGTCTATTGGAATACCCGGACCACTCTCGACCGTGAACTCGGCGCTGAGCACCGGGTGGGTCGCCTGCGGACGGGGGATTCCGTAGCGGTGTTCGACGGGCTGGCTGATCCGGTAGCGGCCGGGCGCTGTGCCGGCCGGGATCGAGAGCTTCGAGCAGAGGACGACGACGCCCGACTCGGCGAGCGGGGGAAAGAGGTTGGTCGGGGTTCGCGCCTGGAGCGCGCTCGGTACCCAGTTGACGCCGTCGAATGCCTCGATCGCATAGCTCGGCCTGAAGACGAGGTAGCCGGTCCCGAATTCGGCGACCCCGATGTCGGTCGTCTGACCCAGGTGCAGCGCCGTCCTCCCGAGCAGGAGCCGGGGGTTGCTCCTTCGGCGGACGACTCGGGAGTACTGGCCGTAGCGGTCGAGCACGGTGCCGGAGCCGTTCCGCGCCAACATTTCGATCCTGTAGAGGGCCGGCCGGCCGCCGATCCGCACCCCGAGCGTCGGTTCCTGAGCGCTGGTCAGGCTGCGCAGCCTCCTCCGCTTCACCCTCGGCTTTCCGATCGCACGGCCACGGGCGTCGAGCTGCGTCAGGATGAATGTCAGATCGAGGTCGAGCGAGGCTCGCCGCGCCCCCGACAGGAACCTGAAGGTGGGGCCCAGGACCTGGCCGGTGTTCGGCAATTCGAGCGGCGGGCTGATCCCGAGGCCGAGAGGGCCGAACCGCCGCGGCAGTTCCCCGACCGGGAACGCGTGCAGTTTCGGGAGGCCGCTGAACGGAGCAAGGTAGTCGTGGACGACTTCCTGTTTGCAGTCGCGCAGCGGCGGCCCGCCGCCCGCCGAGGCGCTCGCCGGGAACACGGCGAGGGCCAGGGCGACGAGCGCCGCGCGTCTCATCCCGGCCCCGCAGCGGCCTCGGCCACCGCGGTCATCGAGTCGACGTTGGCGCTGGCGAGGCCGCGGACGACGATCGTGTCGAGGGCGGTGTAGGCGGCGAGCTTGCGCCGGGCGTCCTCGCCGTCGGCGGCGGCGACGCCGACCGTCCCCTCGGGCTCGTCGAGCCGGTCGAAGTGATTCCGGTAGCCGTCGTGGAGGTCGCGGTAGAACGACTCCTCCTTCGCCAGCCGCCCGGCGGCGTCCTCGCCGACCGCGGTGCGGACGTAGCCGAACACCGGCGGCGTCTCGCGGCCCGCCTCGCCGGCGCCGGCCTCGACCTTGGTCCTGGCGCTCGCCGCGAACTCGGGCGTCATCCAGTTGAAGAAGGCGCCGTCGTAGGCGGAGCCCGCCAGCGCGCACATCTTCGGCCCCATCGCGGCGAGGACCAGCCGCACCCCGGGGAGCCGCTCGCGGAGCTCGGGGAGCGACTCGCGCATCCGGGTCAGCGGCTTCTCCGAGAACCCGGCGCCGACCCCGAGCCAGAGCCGCCCGGGGTCGAGCCCGACGCGCTCGACATCGGCGGCGATCTCCTCCGGCGGGGTGCGGTCGAGCGCGATCACCGCGACGCCGAGGTCTGCGCCCGGCGCCGCCGCCGCGAACTCGGCCAGGGTCTCGAGCCCCTTCGCGCCCGGATGGTCGTTCGACCACATCGAGTCGTACCCGAGCTCGGCGCAGCGCGCGGCGAGCTGGCCGGCGACCTCGGCGTCGAGGCCCGCCGCGACCCCGAACCCGCGGCTCATGCCCTCTCCAGCAGCGCCACGCACTCGATGTGCGGGGTCTGCGGGAACATGTCCACCGGCCTCACCCGGGCGAGCCTATAGCCGGCCTCGGTGAGCTGAGCGGCGTTCGGGGCCAGCGTCGTCGGGTTGCAGGAGACGTAGACGATCCGCTTCGCCTCGCACTCGATCACCCGGCGGACGATTTTCTGCGAGAGCCCGGCCCGGGGTGGGTCGAGGACCAGGACGTCGGGCTTTCCGGCCCGCTCGAGCAGGGGCCGGACCCCGGTGCGGGCACTGCCGGTGACGAACCGCGCGTTGGTGATCCCGTTCGCCTCGGCGTTCCGGGTCGCGTCGGCGATCGCGTCGGGCACCAGCTCCAACCCCCAGACCTCACCCGCCCTCTTCGCCATCGAGAGGCCGATCGTCCCGATCCCGCAGTAGAGGTCGAAGACCCGCTCGCTGCCGGTCAGCCCGGCGAACTCGGCGGCGACGGCGTAGAGGCGCTCGGCCATCTCGGTGTTGGTCTGGAAGAAGGCGTCGTGGGAGATCTCCAGCCGCAGCCCGGCGAGCTCCTCGCGCAGGCGTTCCTCGCCGAGAGCTCCGGTCGGCCCGTCGGTGCCGCCCGAGTCCCCCTCGATCGCGGTGTGGAGGTCGACCGGTGGTTTCGGGAAGCTCGCCGCGGAGGTGACCAGGCGGGTCTGGAGCTGGCCGGTGCGCCAGCCCTCGCGGACGACGAGGTTGCGGAGGATGCCCTCGCGGGAGCGGCGGTCGTAGGCCGGGATCGCCTCGAGCCGGGCCCAGTCGCGGATCCGGTTGCGGGCATCGTTGCCGCGCTCGGAGGCGAGCAGGCAGTCCTCGACCCCGACGACGACGTCCCAGCGGCCGCGGGCGTGGAACCCGAGGACGACCTCGTCCTCGTGCTCGCCGAAGGAGTACTCGAGCTTGTTGCGGTAGCGCCACTGTTCGACCGCGGGCTCGATCTCCTCGAGGTCGAAGCCCTCGAGGCCGCCGATCCGCCGCAGCGCGTCGCCGACCTGCTCGGACTTGTGGGTCAGCTGGCTCTCGTAGGGCAGTCCCTGCCAGGGCGCTCCCGGGCACGGCTCGCCCTCGTGGACGCAGCGGTCGGCGACCCGGTCCGGCGCCGGTCGCAACAGCTCGACCGCACGAGCCTCGGCGAACTTCCGCTTTGCCTTCGTGATCTCGGCGAGGACGCGATCGCCGGGCAGGGCGCCGGAGACGAAGACGACGAAGCCCTCGGCCCGGGCGACGCCGCGCCCGCCGAAGGCCAGCGACTCGATCTCGACCTCGAGCTGCTGGCCGCGGCGCGGGCGCGCCGCCGCAATCTCACCGGTCGCCGCCACCTGGCCTAGCCGAGTTTTTTGCGGGCGCGCCGCGCGGCCTGGGTCGCCTGTTTGCGGACCGGCGCGGTGTGGCCGCCGACGCCTTTGCGGGCCTGGCGGACGAGCCGTTCCAGCTCCTTCAGCAGGCTGTCGGTCTGACGGCGGCCCTTTTTGACCATGTCGGAGAGCATCTTTTCTGCGTCGCCGCGCTGCATCCGACCGCGTTTGACCGCGTCGTCGACGACCTCCTGCAGACGGTCGCGGCTGAGGGTCACGTTCTGTTCGAGGCTTTCGCGAAACTGTTCGACGCTCTTGTCGAGGCCGCTCGTCGCCGCGGCTTTTTTGGCTTTCGGTTTCGGTTTCGCTTTGGCTTTCGGTTTCGCCTTCTTGCGAGGCGAGGCTTTTTTGGCTTTTTTTGTCGATTTGGCGGATTTCGATTTTTTCTCGGCCATGCACGCCTCCTGTGTCGCGGCTACCGGGTCTGAGAGGTGACTATGTCACGGGACGGTGCTCCGGTTGTTCAAATTCGGCATCGACCGGCGCGTGGTCGGAGAGGCGCAGCGCCAGCCCGTCGCGCTCGACCTCCCGCCGCTCCCCCGGCCAGCGGGTCGGGGGGGTCAGCGTCTCGAGGCCGCGGACGAGGAGATGGTCGATGGCGTCCGGCGCCGTCGTCCCGGCGAGGCCGAACCGCTCCTCGAGCTCGGCGAAGATCTCCGGGCTCTGCCCGGGCCGCAGGTTGAGGTCGCCGCCGAACAGCAGCGGCGCCCCCTCCGCCCACTCGTTCGCCGCCGCCGCCGCCCGCCGGACGTCCTCCGCGGCGAGGTCGGGGATGTCGTTGGTGGCGTGAAGGTTGGCGACGCAGGCTCCCACCGCGGTGCGGGTGAAGGCCATCGCCCGCCGCTCCGGCCGGCCTTCGTGGATCGCCATCTCGCGCCGCTCGACGATTCCGCCGAGGGCCCCCGATGCCCGCACCAGAGTCAGGTTCGAGCCGCCCTCTCCGGAGGCGATCAGGTCGGGGTTGATCGCGGCGGCGAGGCGGCGCAGCGGCGCCAGCGAGTTCCTCGAGGTCAGCACCCGCTGGCCCTCGG
Source organism: uncultured Solirubrobacterales bacterium (assembly GCA_963805455.1). Taxonomy (GTDB): domain Bacteria; phylum Actinomycetota; class Thermoleophilia; order Solirubrobacterales; family 70-9; genus VRUE01. Next base: position 10,151 of record CAWDUJ010000006.1, on the reverse strand, counting down.
CGCCGGTGGCGCGGGCGAGGGGATGGGCAAAGCGTGGCGGGCACTCCTGCAGCAGCGCGACGTCCCACTCCCAGCTCGCGAGCATCGCCGCGAACTCGGCCTCGAGGTCGCGGTTGACCTGGATGTGGGTCGCGTTGCGCTCTGGGATCCTCAGCAGCCGCGAGCGCCAGGTGCGGAGGCCCGGGTCGGGAGGGAAATCCCGCCCGTGGAAGAGGTTCCAGGCGATTGCGGTGAACTGCACCTGCTTAGTATCAGCGCCTTGAAGCGAGATTTCCTCACCGGAGAGGAGTTCGGCGCCTTCGAGCTCGGGAAGCTTCTGGATCGGGCCGTGGAGCTGAAAGCCGGGCGCCGCGACGGCGCCGGTGCGACCGAGCTCGGCGGCCGCAGCATCGCGCTGGTCTTCGAACGGCCCTCGACCCGGACCAGGATCTCCTTCGAGGTCGGCGTCGCCGAGCTCGGCGCGACCCCGGTCGTCCTCCGCAGCGACGAGCTGCAGCTCTCGCGCGGGGAGTCGATCGCGGACACCGCCCGGGTCCTCTCGCGTTACGTCGACGCGATCGTGATCCGCTCCGGCTCGCACGAGAACGTCACCGAGCTCGCCCGCGAGGCCGAGGTCCCGGTCGTCAACGCGCTGACGCCGCTCCACCACCCCTGTCAGGCGCTCGCCGACCTGCTGACCCTGCGCGAGCGGTTCGGCGACCTGGCCGGCCTCCGGCTCGCATACGTCGGCGACGGCAACAACGTCGCCCGCTCGCTGGCGATCGCCGGCGAGCTCAGCGACGTCGAGGTCGTCGTCGCCTCGCCGCCCGGCTACCAGCTCGAGGAGGGGCACGGGGTGAAGCTGACCGACGATCCGCGCGCGGCCGCCGCCGGCGCCGACGCGATCTACACCGACGTCTGGGTCAGCATGGGCGACGAGGAGGAGGCGGCCCGGCGCCGCTCCGACCTGGCGCCGTTCCGGGTCGACGACGACCTGCTCGGCGCTGCCAAGGAGACCGCGATCGTCCTCCACTGCCTACCGGCCCACCCGGGCGAGGAGATCACCGCCGACGTCCTCTACGGCGAGCGCTCGGCGGTCTGGGACCAGGCCGAGAACCGGCTTCACGCGCAGAAGGCGCTGCTCGAGGCGCTGATCGCCTAGGCGCGCCGATGTATCCCGAGATCGACATCGGCCCGCTCACGCTTCAGACCTTCGGCCTGATGTTCGCGCTCGCCTTCCTCGCCGCCGGGGCGCTGATCGCGAAGCGCCTCGGCGAGATCGGCAAGCCCCCCGACTGGGCCTACGAGATCGGGTTCTCGGCGCTCCTCGGGGGGATCGTCGGCTCCCGCGTCTATTTCGTCGTCCAGAACTACGACAGCGTCAAGGACGACCTGCTCGGCAACCTCTTCTCCGGCTCGGGGCTGGTCTGGTACGGGGGGCTGATCGGCGGCACCCTCGGCGTCATTCTCTGGGCCTGGTACCGCGGTTTCCTCGGGCTCGCACTGCTCGACCTGACGGCGCCTGCGCTCGCGCTCGGCTACGCGATCGGCCGTTGCGGCTGCCAGCTCTCGGGCGACGGCGACTACGGAAAGGCCTGGAACGGGCCCTGGGCGATGTCCTACCCGGACGGGACGGTGCCGACGACGGAGACCGTCCATCCGACCCCGATCTACGAGACGCTGGCGATGGGGCTCGGCGCCTGGCTCCTGTGGCAGATGCGCGACCGCTTCCGGACCGGCGTCCTCTTCGCGATCTACCTGGTCTACGCCGGGGCCGAGCGGCTCCTGGTCGAGTTTCTGCGCCGCAACGACATCGTGGCGCTCGGTCTGACCGGCCCGCAGCTCGAGAGTCTTGGCATGATGGTCGTCGGCGTGATCTGGATCCTCGCGGTGAGGCGCCGTTATGGCACCCTCTCCCGCGTCAACTCGACGGCCACCCCGCAGCCGCGGCCGGCCGCCTGAATCCAGCGCCTTTGAACTTGAAAGATCTCGAGAAGAACCGAACTGAGGAGGAGCGCACCCGTGGCAACCGTTGAGGCTGTGGTCGAGGCCGCCGCCGAGAAAATCGCCGCGGCGGGCTGTGATCAGCCGCGCGCCGATGCCGAGGCTCTTGTCGCCAACGCCCTGGGAATCGACGTCGAGACGATCTCGACGGACGGCTCCGGCGAGGTGACAGCTGAGGTCGCGCAGGCGATCGAGGCCGGCGTCGATCGCCGCGCCGAGCACGAGCCGCTCGCCTACATCCTCGGCCACGAGGTGTTCCGCGGGATCGATGTCGCGGTCGACCCGCGCGTCCTGATCCCGCGCCGCGAGACCGGCCTTCTGGTCGAGGCCGCGAAGGAGCTCCCCGACGGCGCCCGCGTCCACGAGATCGGGACCGGCTCCGGGGCCGTCGCCCTGGCCCTGCTCAACGAGCGGCCCGACCTCCGGGTGACCGGCTCGGACCTCTCGCCGGAGGCGGCCGAAGTCGCGCGCGAGAACGCCGAGCGCCTCGGCCTCGACCTCGAGGTCAGCGTCGAGGAGGGCCTGCCCGACGCGCTGCTCGAGGAGGACGTCGACATGGTCCTCGCCAATCTCCCCTACGTCACCGACTCGACGATCTTCGAGCGCTCGCCCGAGATCCGGCGCGAGCCGCGGATCGCCGTCACCGGCGACTGCGGCGAGGATGGGCTCGGCGTGATTCGCGGCGTCCTCGCCGAGATCCCGTCCGGCTGGCGGGTCGCCTTCGAGCACGACACCCACCACGGGCCGGCGCTCCGCGAGATGCTCGATGACGCAACCACCATGACCGACTACATGGGCGGCGAGCGGGTGACAGTCGGCGTAAAGCCTTGACCGACGGATCCACGGGGTCCGAGCGCGAGGCGAAGGCCGAGCGCCTGCGCGGCGAAGGTATCGACCCCTTCCCGCGCAACTTCGGCGAGCGCGACCGGATCGAGACGATCCTCGAGGCTCACGACCCGGAGGCGCTCGGGGAGGGGGAGCACAAAGAGTTCTCCTACCGGATCGCCGGTCGGGTGACCGGGCAGCGCGGCCACGGCAAGACGACCTTCTTCGACGTCCGCGACCTCTCTGGGACGATCCAGGCCTACGCCCGGGTCGACGCGCTGGGCCAGGAGGCCTTCGACCGGATCGGGGACCTCGACATCGGCGACATCGTCGGCGTCGAGGGCGACCTCTACGTGACCAAACGGGGCCAGCTGGCGATCGAGGTCCGCGAGTGCGTCCTGTTGGCGAAGGCGCTCCGGGACCCGCCGGACCTCTTCCACGGCATCTCCGACCCCGATGTCCGCTACCGCCAGCGCGAGCTCGACCTGATGGCGAACGAGCGCTCGCGCGAGGTGTTCCTGACCCGGGCGAAGGTGCTGGCGGGGATCCGCGACCACATGAACTCGCGCGGCTTCGTCGAGCTCGAGACGCCGATTCTGCAGAGCATGACCGGCGGCGCCGCGGCGCGCCCGTTCAAAACCCACCACCACGCGCTCGACCGCCACCTCTACCTGCGGATCGCGACCGAGCTCTATCTCAAGCGGGCGATCGTCGGCGGATTCGAGGACGTCTACGAGCTCGGCAAGTTCTTCCGAAACGAGGGGATGTCGCCCCAGCACAACCCCGAGTTCACGATGCTCGAGTGGTTCGTCAGCGGGGTCGACTACCACGGCGTGATGAAGGTCGGCGAAGAGCTGGTCGCCGATGTCGTCGAGCGGGTCCACGGGACGACCAAGGTCGAGCGCGACGGCGAGACGATCGACTTCGCGACGCCCTGGAGGCGGATCAAGCTGCGCGACGCCCTGCTCGAGGAGAGCGGGGTCGACATCACCGAGGCGAGCCGCGACGACCTCGCCGAGCTGGCCGGCGACGACGCCTCCCCCGACGACGACTGGGCCGGCCTCGTCGACACCCTGCAGGGCAAGCTGGTCGAGCCGAAGCTGATCCAGCCGACCTGGATCGAAGACCTCCCGCTCGACATCTGGCCGTTGGTGAAGCCGGTCGCCGAGCACCCGAAGCTGCTGGGAGAGGCCTTCGACGGGATCGTCGCCGGGATGGAGATCCTCGGCGGCGGCACCGACATCAACGACCCGATCGAGCAGCGGCACCGGTTCGTCGAACAGCGCGAACGGCAGGAGTCGGGGGCGGAGGAGACGCCGCACGAGCACGACGAGGAGTTCGTGCGGGCGCTCGAATACGGGATGCTGACCGCGAGCGGCTGCGGCCTCGGCGTCGACCGGCTGATGATGATCCTGACCGACTCGAAGACCCTGCGCGACGTGATCCTGTTCCCGTCGATGCGCGAGCTTCCGTCGGAGGGCTAGCTACTCGATCTGCAGCAGGCGCTCCGGTTCGTGCTCGACCTGGAGCGTGGTGTGGTGGATCCCGAACTCGCTCTCGAGCAGGCCTGAGAGCTCGAGCCGGGCACGGTGGCAATCGGCGTCGCGCTTGACGATCACGTGCGCGGCGAGCGCCGGGAACTCCGATGTGACCTCCCAGACGTGGAGGTCGTGGACCTCGACGACCCCCGGCAGCTCGCACATCCGCCGGCCGATCCGGTCGGGGTCGACGCCCTTCGGGGCCGCCTCGAGAAAGACCCGGCCGGAGTCGCGCAGGAGGCCGACCGCCGAGCGCAGCATCAGCGCCGCGACCAGGATCGAGGCGATCGGGTCGGCGCGCTCGAACCCGAGGGTGAGGATCAGGATCGCGGCGATGGCGGTCCCGACGAAGGCGTAGAGGTCGGTGAGGATGTGCTGGTAGCTGCCCTCGACGTTGAGGCTCTTGCGGTTGGCGCCGGCGAGCACCGCGGTGGCGATCAGGTTGACGACGATCCCGGCGAGGGCGACGGCGAGGACCAGGCCGGCCTCGACCGAGGGGGGGTCGATCAGCCGCCGCACCGCCTCGGCCCCGATCACCGCGGCGAGGACCAGGAGCGTCACCCCATTGACCTGGGCCGAGAGGATCTCGACCCGTTTGAGGCCGAACGTCATCGCACCGCCGGGCGGGCGTCGGCTCAGCCGCAGGGCGAGGAGGGAGAGGCCGATCGCGGCCGCGTCGGTGAGCATGTGGGCCGCGTCGGAGAGGAGGGCGAGCGAGTCGGCGATGAACCCGGCGGCCACCTCGCCCGCCATCAGGCCGAGGATCAGCGCCAGCGCGATCCAGAGCCTGCCCCGGTCGGCGTCGGCGCTGACCCCGTGGGAGTGGCCGTGGTGGGAGTGGGCCATCGGGCGCCCCCTAGAAGGACGAGCGGAGGACGCCGCCGTCGATCGGGATCGTGGTGCCGGTGATGTAGCCCGCGCGCTCGGAGCAGAGGAAGGCGACCAGGTCGCCGTACTCCTCCGGGTCCCCGAGCCGGGCCGCCGGCACCTGGGTGCGGGCCGCCTCTTCGGCGCCGTCGAGCGAGCCGTCCTCGCCGGCGAGCCGCTCGGTCGCGAAGCGCCCGGTCAGGACCGTGTTGACGGTGATCCCGTCGCCGGCGACCTCGAGCGCGAGCGTCTTCAGGAACCCGATCGCCGCCATCCGGTGGGAGTTGGAGAGGTTGAGGCCGGGGATCGGCTCGCGAGTCGAGGTCGAGCCGACGTTGACGATCCGCCCCCAGCCCCGCTCCCGCATCCCGGGAACGACCGCCCTGGCGAGGGTTACCGGCGCCAGGACGAGCGAGCGGTAGGCCCGCTCCCACTCCTCGACCTCGTGGTCGAGGGCGCCGCCGAACGGCGGCCCACCGCTGTTGGCGATGAGGATCTCGATCGGGCCGAGCGCCTCGGCGACCTCGGTCGGAAGCGCGGCGAGGCGATCGAGGTCGGATGCGTCGGCGACGAGTGGCGTCACCTCACCGTCGATCCCCGCCGCGGCCTCCTCGAGCTTCTCCTGCGAGCGGCTGGCGATCGCGACCCTGGCGCCTTCGCGCGCCAGCACCGTTGCGATCCCGCGGCCGATCCCGCGGCTCGCCCCCATCACCAGGGCGACCCTTCCGTCGAGGCCGAGGTCCATGCTCATGGCTCCGATTCTCCCACCGCGATCCGACCGTCGGCTGCGGCCGAGCTGCCCTCGAGCAGTGTCCGGGCGATCAGCTCGGGGTCATCCCAGGTCGGGGTGTGGCCGACGCCGGGGAGGATGAGGAAGCGCGATCCCGCGGGGCGGCGCTCCGGGCGGGGCGGCCCGACGAGGCGATCCAGTTCGCCCCAGGCCAGGGTCACCGGCAGCTGCGGGTAGCCGTCCGGGTCGAAGACGTGGGTTCGCATTTCCCGGTTGGCGCCGTCATAGCCGCCGGCGTCGATCCAACCGAGGACGAGCTCGCGGCCTGCCGAGGCGGGGATCCGCTCCGGACGCGCGGCGAAGGTCGAGAGCATCCGCTCTCGCGCGCGGCGGTTGCGCAGGGCAAGCTTCACCAGCGGCCGGGCCCGCTGCGCCCAGGCACGCGTCGACGTGCGCGACGGGCCGAGCGGCGCCCGCCAGAGCCCGGCCGGGGACAGTGCGGTGACCGAGGCCGCCCAGCCGGCGCGGCCCATCTCCAATCCCACCCAGCCCCCGAACGAGTTGCCGGCGACGTGCGGGCGGTCGAACCCGAGCGCCAGGCACTTCTCGCGCATCGCCGCCGCGAGGTTCCCGGCGGTTGGCTCGATCCCGTCCGGGAGCGGCGGCGCGTCGCCGAAGCCCGGCATGTCAAGGACCAGCACCTCCCGCTCCGGCTCGAGGAGCCCGATCACCGGGTCCCAGACCCTGGCCGAGCCGCCGAGCCCGTGGATCAGGAGCAGCGTCTCGCTCACGGTTTGGCGAAGAGAAGCTGGACGTCGCCGATCCGCCCCTCGCGGAACCCCGCCTCCGAGGATGAGAGGTAGAAGTCCCAGAGGCGCCGGAAGCTCTCGTCGTAGCCGCGCTGGCGGAGCCGCCCCCAGGCGCTCATGAATCGCTCGCGCCAGGCGCTCAGGGTCGGTGGGTAGTGGACGGTGATGTCGTCGCTCCAGACCTGGGCCATGCTGGTGACCCGGGCGACGCAGTCGGCGATCGTCCGCTTCGACGGCAGGCAGCCGCCGGGGAAGACATATGTGTTGGCGAAGCTGCGGATGCCCTTCTCGACTTCGTAGAGGTCGTCGTCGATCGTGATCGCCTGCAGCAGCATCAGGCCGCCCGGCTGCAGGAGGGCGTCACAGCGGCGGAAGAACTCGTCGAAGTACTGCCAGCCGACGGCCTCGATCATCTCCACCGAGACCAGCCGGTCGTAGCGCCCGCGCAGGTCGCGGTAGTCCTTCAGCAGCACCGTCACCCGGTCCTCGAGGCCGGCCTCGGCGACGCGGCGGCGGGCCAGCTCGTGCTGCTCGCGGGAGATCGTCGTCGTCGTAACCCGGCAGCCGTGGTGGCGGGCGGCGTGGACCGCCAGTCCGCCCCAACCGCTGCCGATCTCCAGCAGGTGGTTGGAGGGTCCGAGCTCGAGCTGGCCGCAGATCCGTTCGAGCTTGGCGAGCTGGGCCTCCTCGAGGCTGGCGCCCTCGCTCGGGAAGTAGGCGCAGGAATACATCATCCGCTCGTCGAGGAAGGCGGCGAAGAGATCGTTTCCGAGGTCGTAGTGGGCCGAGATGTTGCGGCGGGCGCCGACGACGGGTGTTCTCGGGGACAAGCCGCCGGGCGCGGTGCAGGAGGCCCCTCGCGCGCGTCACCGCGCCGCGGGTGCCCTCGAGTTCGCGCAGCTCGCGGGCCGCGATCCGGATCAGCGAGACGAGGTCGTCGGTCTCCCAGAGCCCGGCGACGTAGGTCTCGCCGAGCCCGACGCTGCCGCGGAGAGGGCCGCGCCAGGCGGCCGGGTCTTTGATCATGACGCTGGCGCTGAGGTCGGCATCGGCCGGTCCGAAGCTCCGCCGCCGCGCGTCCTCCTCGACCTCGATCCGCCCCGAGCGGATGCCGCGGCTCATCGCCGCCGAGACCGCCGCCCGGGCGACCGCGTCCCTCACGGCGAGAGGAATCCCCTCGGCCTCTTCCCCTCCGGGTGGGGGAAGTAGCGCGCGCCCTTCAGCTTCAGCCGCAGCGATTGGGCGTAGATACCGGCCACGACCTGCAGCGACATCACCGGATAGCGGACGAGCATCGCGGTCAGCGTCGCCCGGCTCAGCGGCCGCCGCCGCAGCGAGAGCGTCGCGTCGAAGGATGTGGCATCGGGATCGCGGTCGGGGTGCGACTCGATGTGGACGCTGAGCCGCTCGCCGGGCTCGGCGGCGCGGAAGAGGTAGGTCTGGTCCATCCCCATCAGGGGTGAGACGTGGAGTGTCTTTTCGAGACCACCGCTCAGCACCGGGCCCTCGCGCTCCCCTCGGGTCAGGACGTACGGATGACGCTCACCCCAGGGAATGTTATTCACGTCCGCGACGACCGTCTCGACCCGCTCGCCCGCCCGGTCGAAGCAGTAGTAGAAGCTGACCGGGTTGAAGGAGTGGCCCAGGTAGCGCAGCCCCGCGAGCAGGCGGACCGGGCCGTCGGGGCGGGATCCGGTCGTCTCGGCGACGGCGTCGCGCACGCAATCGTCGAGCGGCCTGCCCGGATCTCCCATGAAGTCCTGGCGACGGAAGCGGGCAGGCGCCGGCCGCCGCGCCGACCAGAACGGAAACGGGTCGAGGACGTCCGGCAGCTCCGCGAGGTCCAGGTACATCAGGAAGAGGCGGTGGCGGAAGGCGTGCTCGACCGGCTCGAAGCGGCGGTGGCGGATCCAGCCCTCGTAGACGGCGGAGGCGCTCATGCCGCCAGGGCCTCCCACGGCGGCGATCGCCTCCACCGGCCGATGGTCCGCCGGCGCCGGCGGGACGCGCTCGCATGCCCGCAGGGCGCTGAGGACCCCGTCCTCGTGGAAGCCCCATCCCCAGTAGGCGCCGCAGTAGTGGGTGCGCCGCACGCCGCTGATCTCACCGTGGCGCCTCTGGGCGGCGACGCCCTCGGTGGTGTAGACGGGGTGGTCGTACTGGAAGCGGCGGAGGACCTTCCGCGGGTCGATCTCGGCGCCGCGGTTCAGGGTCACCATGTAGTCGTGCTCGGCCGCCAGCCGCTGGAGGTTGTTCATCCAGTAGGTGACGGTGCTGCGCCGGGACGGCTCGTCCCCGAGGTGGAAGTTCCAGCTCGACCAGGCGGCGCGGCGGCGCGGCATCAGCGCCGTGTCCGTGTGGAGGACGGCTTCGTTTCGTTGGTACGGGATCGCTCCGAGGATCTCCCGCTCGGCGCTGCTCGGATCCGCCAGCAGCGCCAGCGCCTGGTCGGAGTGGGTGGCGATGACGACCTGGTCGAAGTCCTCGTGGCCGCCGCCGGCCTCGATCCGCACGCAGTCCGGCCGCCGCTCGATCCGCCGCACCTGCGTCGAGAGCCGGACCCGGTCCCGCCACGGAGCCGAGATCGCTTCGACATAGCTGATCGACCCGCCCTCGACCGTCCGCCAGCCGGGCCGCCCGCGGAAGCTGTACATCCCGTGGTTGTCGAAGAACTCGGCCATGAAGCTGGCCGGGAAGCTCCACATCTGCTCCGGGTCGGCCGACCAGACCGCCGAGGCCTGGGGGACGATTAGGCGGTCGATGAAGTCGCGGGAGAAGCCGCGTTCCTCGAGCCAGTGGCCGAGCGAGGGCGCGGTGCCGTTCATCCCGATCAGGGCCCGCGCCTCGCGGTTGAAGCGCCGCCAGTCGCGCAGCATCCCCAGGAACGAGGGGCTGAGGAGATGCGCCGGGCGGGCGAACAGCCCGCGCGGCGTCCCCGAGTACTCGAAGCGGCCGCCGTCGGAGACCGAGAAGCTCATGTGCGAGTCCCGGCTGGGGATGCCCAGTTCGCTCAGCAGCGCTTCGAAGTTGGGGTAGTTGCGGTCGTTGAAGACGATGAAGCCGGTGTCGATCGCGTGGATCCCGCGACGGTCCTCGACCTCGACCGTGTTCGAGTGGCCGCCGAGGCGGTCCGCCGCCTCAAAGACGGTGATCCGGTGCTCGGGGTGCAGCATGTGGGCGCTCGCCATTCCGGCGACACCGGTTCCGACAATCGCGATTCTCATCGCAGATGACTACGTAGCGCAGCGCCGATCGGATGTCCATCCCCCAAACGGGTTGCGCCGATACAGTTCCCGCTTCAGGCGCCCGTAGCTCAGTGGTCAACGGTCCCTTCACGGGGACCAAAGAGCGTCGGTCTTTCAAGCCGAAGGTCGCGAGTTCGATTCTCGTCGGGCGCAT